>NZ_RAPZ01000009.1 GCF_003610375.1 Sphingomonas sp. PP-CC-1A-547 | reverse complement strand
CGTTCCAACTGCAACAGCCCGTGCCGCTCGAGCGTGACATCGAGCTGAGATGCCACGAAGTAGCGTAGGCTGCCGGTCGCGTCATGCACGGGCGCGACCATGAGGCGGTTCCAGAACGGCGTGCCATCACGACGGTGATTCAGGAGGTCGATATCAATCGGCTCGCGGCTAGCGACCGCATCCTTCATGCGCTGGACGTCGGCCTGATCGGTCAACGGTCCCTGCATGAAGCGGCAGTTCCGGCCGACGACCTCGACCGCCGAGAACCCCGTCAAAGCCTCGAACGCACGATTGACGTAAACCAGCGGGTTATCCGGTAGCGTTGGATCGCTGACGACCATCGGCGTAATGCAGTGATCGAACGCCGCAACGAAGGGGTCATGCTCGTTGAGGCGGGACGCAAATGCGTCGACAGCCTCGCGTACGACATCTGAGGCATCGTGCGGTCGAATAGGCGAAGGCGGGAATGGCTGACGGTCCAAAGCAGGAACGTCCTAGCGGTAAGACGTTGATGGATCAACGTAATCGGAATTTTGTAGAACTTTTGTCATCTGTCGTCCCACCTCGTGAGGCCATGCGATTGTCGGTTATCACCCGGAAATCAGCGGCTAGTCTGGGACCACTCTGCGGCAAACGCGGGTGCTGCAATGAAGCTCGCCGGCTGCGGGGATACGGGCGGCGGATCGCAGACACCCTCTTCGATGTAGCGCATTGCAGACATCAGACCATTCCGGGAGAAGGGCTTGGGTATGACGCCATGGCCACCGGCAAAGTCGGCTGGGATCTTAAGTGGGTTTGCAGTGACGAAGACGACTATCGCGTCCGCCCATCGCTTCCGGATTAGTGCACAGACATCCAGGCCGCTGGTGCCTTTCGCAAGCTGTATGTCGACAAAAGCCAGGTCCGGATGGAGATCGCTTGCCAGGTCTTCAACTTCGTAGAGAGACGCGGCCTCGCCGACGACACGGTGACCGGCGTCTTCGATCATCGCTTCGATATCCATGGCCAAAAGAGCTTCGTCCTCGACGATCAGCACATTCAACGGCGGTTGGGCACGTACACTCATTAATCGTCCACCGGGAATGAGAGAGATACACGAACCCCGGGGGCGGCGTCGGACCACATGACGTCGGCCCTGACTTGCTTGGCGAGGCGGGAGATAAGCATCTTGCCAATGCCGTCCGGCTGAACGTCATTGCTGGCTAGCCCATGGCCATCATCGGTGATTTCGATCAGGGCATTATTGCCTTCCAGGGCGGTGCGGACAGAAATCGTACCGGCTCGCCCGTTGGCAAATGCATGCTTGATGGCGTTGGTCGCTATCTCGTTGAGGATTAACCCAAGCGATGCCGCCTTACTGGACGGCACCTCTATTTGCGAAATGTTCGAAACCAGCTTGATGTCGTCGCGTCGGCTGGCACCAACGACGTCGCCGAT
>NZ_RAPZ01000008.1 GCF_003610375.1 Sphingomonas sp. PP-CC-1A-547 | reverse complement strand
GCTTCTCTATCGCGGCCTGAGTCAACAGGCGCAGACCACTCTCCGCCGCCGCGAGTGCGCCGGTTTGAGGAATTGGTAGGCGACGAAAATACAAATACTGTTTTTCTACCGGGCTTGAGATCGCCACACGGGGTTCGTGCTTCTCTCCGGGGTCGGCACGTAGCCGCCCCATGATGGGGTAAGAGAAAGCGGTGTGGATCAATCTTTTGGACGCCCTTGTCGCTGGCGACAGGGCTGCGGACGCTACGATCTCACACCACCTTCGTCCCCGTGAGGACCTCTTCCTGCCGAGGCAGAACCGTGAAAGCTCCTTTCTGAGATCGTATCAGGCGACCGCGATCGCGGTGCCGGGTTCGCTTCCCCAGCGGAAGTCGGTGCCGTCCGTCCACATGCGGTGGAGGACGACGGCCAGGCGGCGCGCAACGGCAACAATGGCGCGCCGCATACCCCGGCGCTGGGCGACCTTCATCCCCCAGGCCTTAAGCCACGACCAATGCCGGCTCTGGGTCATCAGAATCTGCGCCGCTTCGTACAGCATCGTTCGCAGCATGGTGTCGCCGGACTTGGAGATGCCGCCGTCATAGTCGACCTCGCCCGACTGATGTCGCCGGGGCGTCAACCCGAGATGGGCGCCGACCGCTCTGGAATGAACGAAGCGCTGAGGTTGGTCGATCGAGGCACGGTAGGTGAGAGCCACCACCGGGCCGACGCCGGGCGCGGTCATCAACCGTTTGCAGACCGGATCATGCCGGACCGTGTCGAGCAGCATCTTGTGGAGGGTGGCCAGTTGCTGGCGCATCACCCGCCGCACCGTCAGCAACGGCTCGACGATCACCGCCAGTCTCGGAAAGCTCTCGACCAGCTGACGAATCCGGGCCTCGTAACCGATCGTACTGACGACACCGACCTTGAGGCCGAAGTTGCGCAACGTGCCGCGCATGTCGGACTCGATGTCGATCAGCTTGCGCTGCACCAGCTTGCGGCTGGTCAGCAGCATCCGCTGTTCCTGCGCGGCCAGCGTCTTCACGTGCACCGGCTTGAACAGGCCGACCCGCATCATCTGGGCGATCCCGCGGGCATCGTTGCGATCGGATTTGTTGATCTGCTGCGCCTGCAACAGCGCCTTCATGTGGCGGGTCTCGACGCAGATAACCGGCAGCCCCGCCTCGCTAAGGCCATTGACCAACCACTGCGACAGCGGCCCGGCCTCGATCCCGACCCGAACATAATCGCCACCGACCGACGTCAACAGCACGGCAATGTCATCGGGTTCGGTCGGTACCTTGCGCTCGCACACCACCTTGCCCGCATCGTCTACCACGCACACCGACGTCTCCTTCACCGAGACGTCCAGACCCACGAAATGCGTCATCGCTCTCACTCCTTCCCTCGATGCACGAGGTCAGGTCGACCCCGATCCAGGCATCGTACGTGAAGGG
>NZ_RAPZ01000007.1 GCF_003610375.1 Sphingomonas sp. PP-CC-1A-547 | reverse complement strand
GGGTTATGCGAGTGTCGGTATTTTTGTCGGCTCTTTGACATTGTAGGTAAAGATGAAGGGACATGTGGGCGGCGGCTTGCGGTTTCCGGGGTCCTCAAGGCTTCGGGTAATCGTTTAAAGCTAAGTCGTTCTCATATGTCCTTCACATATTCCATATGTAATGGACGGTCGTTTTGGTGTTTGCACCGAGGCGGTCGTCTGAATGATATTGTGCAGAGCGGCTCCTTGAGATGGGCTGGTTGATCGTGGAATTCCACTGCGATTGGCTGGTGACATAAACTTGAGAGTTTGATCATGGCTCAGAATGAACGCTGGCGGCATGCCTAACACATGCAAGTCGAACGAAGGCTTCGGCCTTAGTGGCGCACGGGTGCGTAACGCGTGGGAATCTGCCCCTTGGTTCGGAATAACAGTTGGAAACGACTGCTAATACCGGATGATGACGTAAGTCCAAAGATTTATCGCCGAGGGATGAGCCCGCGTAGGATTAGGTAGTTGGTGTGGTAAAGGCGCACCAAGCCGACGATCCTTAGCTGGTCTGAGAGGATGATCAGCCACACTGGGACTGAGACACGGCCCAGACTCCTACGGGAGGCAGCAGTGGGGAATATTGGACAATGGGCGAAAGCCTGATCCAGCAATGCCGCGTGAGTGATGAAGGCCTTAGGGTTGTAAAGCTCTTTTACCCGGGATGATAATGACAGTACCGGGAGAATAAGCTCCGGCTAACTCCGTGCCAGCAGCCGCGGTAATACGGAGGGAGCTAGCGTTATTCGGAATTACTGGGCGTAAAGCGCACGTAGGCGGCTTTGTAAGTAAGAGGTGAAAGCCCAGAGCTCAACTCTGGAATTGCCTTTTAGACTGCATCGCTTGAATCATGGAGAGGTCAGTGGAATTCCGAGTGTAGAGGTGAAATTCGTAGATATTCGGAAGAACACCAGTGGCGAAGGCGGCTGACTGGACATGTATTGACGCTGAGGTGCGAAAGCGTGGGGAGCAAACAGGATTAGATACCCTGGTAGTCCACGCCGTAAACGATGATAACTAGCTGTCCGGACACTTGGTGTTTGGGTGGCGCAGCTAACGCATTAAGTTATCCGCCTGGGGAGTACGGCCGCAAGGTTAAAACTCAAATGAATTGACGGGGGCCTGCACAAGCGGTGGAGCATGTGGTTTAATTCGAAGCAACGCGCAGAACCTTACCAGCGTTTGACATGGCAGGACGACTTCCAGAGATGGATTTCTTCCCTTCGGGGACCTGCACACAGGTGCTGCATGGCTGTCGTCAGCTCGTGTCGTGAGATGTTGGGTTAAGTCCCGCAACGAGCGCAACCCTCGCCTTTAGTTGCCATCATTTAGTTGGGCACTTTAAAGGAACCGCCGGTGATAAGCCGGAGGAAGGTGGGGATGACGTCAAGTCCTCATGGCCCTTACGCGCTGGGCTACACACGTGCTACAATGGCGGTGACAGTGGGCAGCAAGCACGCGAGTGTGAGCTAATCTCCAAAAGCCGTCTCAGTTCGGATTGTTCTCTGCAACTCGAGAGCATGAAGGCGGAATCGCTAGTAATCGCGGATCAGCATGCCGCGGTGAATACGTTCCCAGGCCTTGTACACACCGCCCGTCACACCATGGGAGTTGGATTCACCCGAAGGCGTTGCGCTAACTCGTAAGAGAGGCAGGCGACCACGGTGGGTTTAGCGACTGGGGTGAAGTCGTAACAAGGTAGCCGTAGGGGAACCTGCGGCTGGATCACCTCCTTTCTAAGGATATCGGCAGAAAGCGCTGATAGGCCCGCATCTTATGGTGCCACCCTGTCGGAAGAGCTTCTTCCATTCCAAAGAACATTAGCCGCCGTCCTCATGTCCCTTCATCACTAGGTTAGTCCACGAGACGAATAGCTTTGCTATTTGGCACGTGGGCAAGCTCGGCCAGCGCGCGAAGCGCGCCTCTTGGGCGCAGCTTGGCTGCGTCTGACGGGCGCAGCGGGTGTGGGCCTGTAGCTCAGTTGGTTAGAGCGCACCCCTGATAAGGGTGAGGTCGGTGGTTCGAATCCACCTAGGCCCACCACACACAAGTGCGTTTGGGGCCTTAGCTCAGCTGGGAGAGCGGTTGCTTTGCAAGCATCAGGTCATCGGTTCGATCCCGATAGGCTCCACCATTTCGCAGGAGACGAGACGAAGCAGCAAAGCTGCTGCGCACGTCACCAAGAACGGCCAGCGCTACGGAGCGCGCCCATAAGGCGCAGCTTCGCTGCGACTGACGGGCTCGCGGGCAACGCACCATCAGCCACAACCTAGAGATGAAGAGAAACGGTTCGCCGCACGAGAGTGCGGTGATTGACGGGTACGCCCGTCGTATTTGACATTGTGAATGGGTTTTTTAAAATCGATGCCGTGAGGTGCTCGATTTTGGAGACGAGGATTGCTTCGGCGGTTCGTGAGGCACTTCTGTGCAGCGCGAATTGGGCGAGCGGTTCGAGGCTCCAGATATCGACATCATCATAACTAATAATCTGGCTGAGATTATAATCATCCGCACCTGACAAAGGCCAACGCGCACTGCTCTGCCGAGTTGGTGATCCGAAAGGACACCCAGTGATGTCGTTGGTGGTGTGGACTCTCAAGCGTGAGGTAAGGGCAATTCGTGGATGCCTTGGCACATACAGGCGATGAAGGACGTGGCACGCTGCGATAAGCGTCGGTGAGCTGTGAGCAAGCTTTGACCCGACGATTTCCGAATGGGGAAACCCACCTATCCCGATTAATTCTACCTGCGCGGTAACGCACAGGTCGAGTTAATTAGGTTAGGTATCACTTAGCTGAATACATAGGCTTCGTGAAGCGAACCCGGCGAACTGAAACATCTCAGTAGCTGGAGGAAAAGACATCAACCGAGATTCCGTTAGTAGTGGCGAGCGAACGCGGACCAGGCCAGTGCCTGAATTTCAACTAGCAGAACGATCTGGAAAGTTCGGCCATAGCGGGTGACAGCCCCGTATGCGAAAGTGAGAATTCAGGACTCGAGTAGGGCGGAACACGTGAAATTCTGTCTGAACATGGGGGGACCACCCTCCAAGCCTAAATACTCGTATGTGACCGATAGCGAACTAGTACCGTGAGGGAAAGGTGAAAAGCACCCCGATGAGGGGAGTGAAACAGTACCTGAAACGGATTGCCTACAAGCAGTTGGAGGGCTTTTATGGCCTGACAGCGTACCTCTTGCATAATGGGTCTGTGACTTAATGTATCAAGCAAGCTTAAGCCGATAGGTGTAGGCGCAGCGAAAGCGAGTCTGAATAGGGCGCCAGAGTTTGATGTATTAGACCCGAAACCCGGCGATCTAGGCATGACCAGGATGAAGGTGCAGTAACATGCACTGGAGGTCCGAACCGATTAACGTTGAAAAGTTACCGGATGAGTTGTGTTTAGGGGTGAAAGGCCAATCAAGCCGGGAAATAGCTGGTTCTCCGCGAAAACTATTGAGGTAGTGCCTCGCACGAACACCTTAGGGGGTAGAGCACTGGATGGGCTAGGGGGTCGCGAGATCTACCAAACCTAACCAAACTCCGAATACCTAAGAGTGATATGCGGGAGACAGACGGCGGGTGCTAAGGTCCGTCGTCAAAAGGGAAACAGCCCTGACCTACAGCTAAGGCCCCCAAATCGTATCTAAGTGGGAAAGCATGTGGGACTTCCAAAACAACCAGGAGGTTGGCTTAGAAGCAGCCATCCTTTAAAGAAAGCGTAACAGCTCACTGGTCTAAACAAGAGGTCCTGCGGCGAAGATGTAACGGGGCTCAAGATACGTGCCGAAGCTTAGGGTGTGCCACTTATGTGGTACGCGGTAGCGGAGCGTTCCGTAAGCCTGTGAAGCGATCTGGTAATGGGTCGTGGAGGTATCGGAAGTGCGAATGCAGACATGAGTAGCGATAAAGAGGGTGAGATGCCCTCTCGCCGAAAGACCAAGGGTTCCTGCGCAAGGCTAATCCGCGCAGGGTGAGCCGGCCCCTAAGACGAGCCCGAAGGGGGTAGTCGATGGGAACCACGTTAATATTCGTGGGCCTGGTGGTGTGTGACGGATCATGTGTGTTGTCATCCCTTATCGGATTGGGATGGCTTCGAAATGGTTCCAGGAAATAGCCCCACCGTATAGACCGTACCCGAAACCGACACAGGTGGTCAGGTAGAGTATACCAAGGCGCTTGAGAGAAGTGTCCTGAAGGAACTCGGCAAATTGCCTCCGTACCTTCGGAAGAAGGAGGCCCTCACTATGCGCAAGCACTTTGAGGGGGCACAGGCCAGGGGGTAGCGACTGTTTAGCAAAAACACAGGGCTCTGCTAAGTCGGCTTCAAGACGACGTATAGGGCCTGACGCCTGCCCGGTGCCTGAAGGTTAAGTGGAGGGGTGCAAGCTCTGAAATGAAGCCCAGGTAAACGGCGGCCGTAACTATAACGGTCCTAAGGTAGCGAAATTCCTTGTCGGGTAAGTTCCGACCTGCACGAATGGCGTAACGACTTCCCCACTGTCTCCAGGACATGCTCAGCGAAATTGAATTCTCCGTGAAGATGCGGAGTACCCGCGGTTAGACGGAAAGACCCCGTGCACCTTTACTGCAGCTTCAGAGTGGCATTAGGAAGAAACTGTGTAGCATAGGTGGGAGGCTTTGAAGCATCGGCGCCAGCTGATGTGGAGCCATAGGTGAAATACCACCCTGTTTGTTTCTGATGTCTAACCTCGTTCCGTAAGCCGGAACAGGGACCCTCTGTGGCGGGTAGTTTGACTGGGGCGGTCGCCTCCTAAAGAGTAACGGAGGCGCGCAATGGTGGGCTCAGGACGGTCGGAAACCGTCTGTTAGAGTGCAATGGCATAAGCCCGCCTGACTGCGAGACTGACAAGTCGAGCAGAGACGAAAGTCGGTCATAGTGATCCGGTGGTCCCTCGTGGAAGGGCCATCGCTCAACGGATAAAAGGTACGCCGGGGATAACAGGCTGATAACCCCCAAGAGCTCATATCGACGGGGTTGTTTGGCACCTCGATGTCGGCTCATCACATCCTGGGGCTGGAGCAGGTCCCAAGGGTTTGGCTGTTCGCCAATTAAAGTGGTACGTGAGCTGGGTTCAGAACGTCGCGAGACAGTTTGGTCCCTATCTGCCGTGGGCGTCGAAATTTGAGAGGAGTTGACCCTAGTACGAGAGGACCGGGTTGAACATACCTCTGGTGTACCAGTCGTTCCGCCAGGAGCGCAGCTGGGTAGCTATGTATGGACGGGATAACCGCTGAAAGCATCTAAGCGGGAAGCCTCCCTCGAGATAAGATTTCATAGAGCCGTCGGAGACCACGACGTTGATAGATCGGATGTAGAAGTGCGGTAACGCATGGAGCTAACCGATACTAATTGCTCTATTCGCGCTTGAGAGTCTCACACCATCAATGACAACACTGGGAAACCAGTAGCGACAAACGATGCGTGCGGATGATTAAGACGACGCCAGATTGCCAATCCCCTCGCCGTCGAGGGATTGGTCGAATACCACTACAAACCTTGCACGGTATCGATTTTAAACCCTCAGGCTTCGCAGCAATGCGAAGCCCGAGGGACCCAGATATGAACGCAAACGCATGTCGCACCGGCTCCATTGCCTGGTGGCTATAGCGTCGGTGTCCCACCCGATCCCATTCCGAACTCGGCCGTGAAACCCGACTGCGCCAATGGTACTATCGCTCAAGCGATGGAAGAGTAGGTCGTCGCCAGGCATTGAAGCCCGTGCAACATGCAACACGCACCATATCAAAACCCATTCACAACGTCCCATACCCCCTTCGCAACAGCGAAGTGTCGCGGGGTGGAGCAGCCCGGTAGCTCGTCAGGCTCATAACCTGAAGGTCACAGGTTCAAATCCTGTCCCCGCAACCA
>NZ_RAPZ01000006.1 GCF_003610375.1 Sphingomonas sp. PP-CC-1A-547 | reverse complement strand
ACTCATGTCTGGAAAGTTCCCCATAATCCCACTGAACGAATGACTACTACCGGGACTCCGAATTACTAACCCGAGCGTCCGGGTGTGGGCGTTCTGGTACGATCCCGCATTCTCGCGAGGGATGGTGTTTCGGGAATAGCGATACGTTCTCGAATGCCATCTTTCGCCGAAAAACGAGAATGCGGACTGAGGCGATTTCGCGGAAGGCGAGGGCAGCATTTCAGGCGGAGTCTCCGTGGCTCCAGCCACAAAGTGACCCGATCGATCAATGCGACCAAATCGATCGCATTTAGAGTATTGCCTGCACCCGACCTCCCAGATATTGGGGCCTCACTCTTGGGGAGTAGCTACCCGCTGTATGCGGGGCCATCGTCAACATCCTTGGATCGCTCGCGTGAGCAATCCGTGGCGATGGCAGCAGGTCGAATGATCTGCCCAGCGAGACCAACGATGCACCGCCTCTCCCGTGGCCAGAGGTGAATCGCATCGTTCGGTCGACGGCCCTAGGA
The DNA here is from genome assembly GCF_003610375.1 of Sphingomonas sp. PP-CC-1A-547. Classification (GTDB taxonomy): domain Bacteria; phylum Pseudomonadota; class Alphaproteobacteria; order Sphingomonadales; family Sphingomonadaceae; genus Sphingomonas. The sequence goes on along the minus strand of NZ_RAPZ01000006.1, from coordinate 8,680 downwards.
CGATTTCATGACTGGTCTGCTTACACTTGGCGCCCTCGGTGCCAGCTTGTCCGTGGATGCCTTTGCTGCGGCGGTGGGCAAGGGTGCTGCCAGCCAACGCAATCGCTGGAGAGATGCCCTGCGCGTCGGCGCAATCTTTGGATTTTTCGAAGCGGTTACTCCGGCAATCGGCTGGGCGATCGGCCTAGCCCTCAGCACCTGGATCGCAGCCGTCGATCACTGGATCGCTTTTTTCCTGCTGTTGGGCGTCGGAGGTCATATGATCCACGCGGCGACGAAGGTTTCCGAGGGAGACGCCAGCGCCGCGCCGCGTGCGGACGCGAACAGCCTCGTGCGGCTAATCGTCACGGCGCTGGCGACTAGCATCGATGCCACTGCGGTTGGTGTCAGCCTGGCCGTCATGCAGGTCAACATCCTCACGGCCTGTCTGGTCATTGGCGGCGTCACGACCGTTGTCGCCACTCTGGGTGTCATGCTTGGCAGGCACGCTGGCAGCTATATCGGCCGCTACGCCGAGATACTTGGTGGCGTAGCGTTAATTGTGATTGGCGGCTCGATCCTGTTCCAGCATCTGACTGCCTAACCACACATGATCGGGAGTGCTGCCATGACCGACACGCACAACGGCATTACGCGCTACAACAATGGCGCTATCGCGTTCCACTGGATCATCGCCGCACTGGTTGTTGCGCAGATCTATGTCGGCTGGACCTTCGCCGATATGGAACGCGGCGATCTGCGGACCGAATGGTTCAACTGGCATAAGACCCTCGGCTTCGCGATCCTGTTGCTGAGCATTGGTCGTCTAGGGTGGCGCATCGCCAATCCTCCGCCACCTCTGCCTGCTGAAACGCCGCGGTGGGAAGTGGTGCTGGCGCGGATCAACCACATTTTGTTCTATGTGATCCTGATCGGCCTGCCGCTCACCGGGTGGATGTATCTCTCGACCGGCAAGCCGTCCCTGACCAGCGCGACCACGCCGCTCATCGGTGGCCTCGCATGGCCCTTCATTCCTGGCCTTCCCCGCGCGGCGCATGGCAGTTTTGAGCAGGCGCACATTGTGCTGGTATGGCTGACCTATGCCTTGTTGATCCTGCACGTCGGCGCGGCGCTCAAGCATCAGTTTATCGATCGCAGCCGCATAGCCGGCCGGATGCCGCCCTTCGGCGTAAGGAAAACACGGTGAGCGAACAGACCGCGAAACCGACCAACATTCTCAAGCTGGCGGCGGGCAGCATCGCCGTCAGCCTGGTGGTCCTCGGCCTCAAATATCTTGCCTATGCCCTCACGGGGAGCGTCGCGCTTTATTCGGATGCGATCGAGAGCATCATCAATGTCGTGACCGCCATTGCGGCGTTCTTCGCGATCCGGATCAGCCTGCGTCCGGCGGATGCCGATCATCCCTATGGGCATTCCAAGGCTGAGTATTTCTCGACCGTCCTCGAAGGCGTGCTGATCCTCGTCGCCTCGCTTGCCATTCTGCGCGAGGCGTATGGCGCAATCCTCAATCCGCATGCCCTTCAGGCTCCAGCGCTCGGCCTTGCCGTTAGCGCTGTGGCGACAGTGTTGAACGGGGCATGGAGCTGGCTCCTGATCACCACGGGGCGCAAGCGCCGTTCGCCAGCGCTGATCGCGGACGGCAAGCATTTGTTGACTGACGTCGTCACGTCCGGCGGTGTGATCGTCGGCGTCCTGCTGGTCGCGCTAACCGGCTGGGAGATTCTCGATCCGATCCTAGCCGCACTCGTCGCGCTCAATATCCTCTGGTCGGGATGGAGCCTTATCAAGGAAAGCGTCGGCGGCCTGATGGACACGGCCCTTCCGACAGAGGAACTTGCCGCGGTTCAGGCGACGATCAACGCGAACATGGGAGGCGCACTTGAAGCGCATGATCTGCGTTCGCGCCACGCTGGCCGGATGACGTTCATCGACTTCCACCTGGTGGTCGAGGGCACCATGACCGTCGATACCTCGCACGCTATCTGCGACCGCATCGAGGCGGCCCTGAAGGCCGGTCATCCCGACAGCATCATCTCGATTCACGTCGAGCCTGAGGCCAAGCGCAAGCATGGCGCGATGGCGATTGCCTGATCCATGCACGCCCTCGGGATCCTAATGCTGACAGTGACTGGACTGACACCCGCCCTCCTGGTCGGATGGCTTGATCCCAAGTCCCGTCGACGTCGTGTTCGGGCTAATCGCGCGAATGCTGAAAAAGTCGCCCGTGGCAACGCAGTTGAGAGACGTTCGCGCTTGAGCACAACCGATCCAGGTGTATGGGCGACAAGGTCGGCCAGAAACCCGGACCGACTCCGAAAACAGGATGAGAATGCCTCGATCTAGTCCCTCAACCGGCGACGCAGACAGTAGAAGCTTCGGCTTTCTGCGTCTTCAATCGTCAAGCCTGGGTCCGATTGGGTCGCTATCGGCAGCAACGACGCTGACCTGACGCGACCTCCATCGGGCTCGTACACATACCCGATGGAGGTCTTATGACCGCACCAATGCCGTGCGCCTTTGAGCGTGCCGAACGACTGAACGAAGTTGTCGGCGCGTTCCCACTTCAAAGCGGGCGCGTGATCCGCTCATTTGCACTAGCCTGTCCCTCGAAACGATGCAGCCCATCCGCCGACTACGCGACCGCGTAGCGGCTCGATCACGGACGTTTCGGGATATACCACATGACGATTGCACTAATTGCTGCGGCCTTTGGCTGCACCCTGATTGCCGCGCCTGTCCGTCACAGGATCGATGTAACCAACTGCGCTCAGCATGATCGTGGCCCCGCGAATGTGCTCGCAATGCTCCTGCCTGGAGCTGATTGAGATGGACCGGCTCGCATTCCTTGGGTTCTCGCCGCGCCGCCTCAAGGTCGGCATGGGCTGGTCCGATCTGGCCGTGTTCGCGATCCTCCTCGCTGTTGCGGTTGGCGCAGTGTCGGGAGTGCGCGACGCCGTCGAGCCGCTCGCTCGTCTGCGTGTCGAGCCGATCGTGCTCGACCCTTGGGCACTTCCGCAATACGCACTGCTGACGACGTTGCGGCTGTTCGCGGCACTGGCGGCATCGTTCGTTTTCACGATCGTAGCAGCGACCGCCGCGGCCAAAAGCCGGCGCGCTGAACTCGTCATTATCCCAGCACTCGATATACTCCAGTCGGTCCCGGTACTGGGATTCATGACCTTCACTGTCACCGCCTTCATGGGCTTGTTTCCTGGAAGCCGGGTAGGTGTTGAATGTGCAGCGATCTTCGCGATCTTCACCAGCCAGGCCTGGAACATGGCGTTCAGCCTCTACCAATCGCTGCGGCAGGTGCCCGGTGATCTCGACGAGGTGGCACGAGGCTTCGGACTATCGCCGCTGCGCAAACTACTGCGCGTCGAGCTGCCCTTCGCAGCGCCCGGACTCATCTGGAACGCGATGATGTCGATGTCGGGCGGCTGGTTCTTTGTCGTTGCCTCCGAAGCTATCAGCGTCGGACACACGCAAATCATGCTGCCGGGCATCGGTTCTTGGTTGGCGGTCGCGATCGATCGTCGCGATCTCGGCGCCGTCGCTATGGCGGTAGCGGCGATGGCTGTAGTGATCCTGTTATACGATCAGCTCGTTTTCCGTCCGGTCATTGCCTGGGCCGATCGGTTCCGTGTCGAGCAGACGGCTAGTAGCAATCCGCCGAAATCCTGGGTGTTCGATCTGTTTCGACGCGCCCGGCTACTGCCATCGTTGACGGCACCGCTGCGCGCTGCGGCAGCGCTTGTCTACGTAGTCGAACCAGCACCCCGTCCAATGATCCAGCGCCGACAATTTGCGCCAACGGTCGGCGCAGAGCGTTCGGTTACACTCCGCATCTGGACGATCCTGGTGGTGATCGCGGCGCTGGCTGCGGCAGCCTATGCCGTACGGTTTCTCGGGGCTACGCTGACGCTGGACGACGCCTGGACAGCGTTGCGTTTCGGCTTGCTGACGTTGTTTCGGGTCATCGTCCTTATCGCGGTCGCAAGCTTGATCTGGGTGCCGATCGGAGTCTGGATCGGCCTGCGCCCTGTCTGGACCGCCCGCGTCCAGCCGGTCGCACAATTCCTGGCGGCGTTCCCCGCCAACGTCCTGTTTCCGATCGCTGTCGTCGCAATCGTCCACTTCCACGCCAACCCCGATATCTGGCTATCACCGCTGATGGTGCTCGGTACGCAGTGGTACATCCTGTTCAACGTCATCGCGGGTGCCAGCGCGATTCCCAATGATCTACGCGAGGCGCATTCCATGTTCGGCGTCCGCGGATGGCTGTGGTGGCGACGCCTGATCCTGCCGGGCATATTCCCGTATTACATCACCGGCGCGCTGACCGCTTCGGGTGGATCGTGGAACGCCAGCATCGTCGCCGAGGCCGTGTCCTGGGGCAGTACGCATCTACGTGCGCGGGGGCTCGGCAGCTATATCGCGGACGCGACCGCGGCCGGGGACGGGCCGAAAGTCCTGTTGGGGATCATGGTCATGTCGGTGTTTGTCATCGCCATCAACCGCCTGCTGTTCCGCCCACTTTACAAGATTTCCGAACGCCGCCTGCGGCTGTCATGAGGGAACCATCGGCCATGATCATCACCAACAAACCAATCGTCGTCACCATCGAACGGCTGAGCCACAGCTATGGCGGTGCCGAAGGTGGCCCTCCGATCCTCCAGGATGTGGCGCTCGACGTGCGCGAAGGCGAGGTCGTCGGGCTTCTCGGTCGATCCGGTTCGGGCAAGTCCACGCTGCTGCGCTCGATCGCGGGGCTGGTCGAGCCGAGTGAGGGCGAACTGACATTCGTGCCGGATGCCAACGGCAAGCCGCGATCGGTGTCGATGGTGTTCCAGTCGTTCGCGCTGATGCCGTGGCTGACAGTCCTGCAGAACGTGGAGCTTGGCCTCGAGGCGCAGCGTGTGCCGGCGGAGGAGCGCCGTCGGCGCGCTATCGCCGCCATCGACCTGATCGGTCTGGACGGGTTTGAGAACGCCTTTCCCAAGGAGCTGTCAGGCGGAATGCGCCAGCGCGTCGGCCTGGCGCGAGCGCTGGTGGTGGAGCCGTCACTGCTGCTGATGGACGAACCGTTCTCGGCGCTGGACGTGCTGACGGCGGAAACGCTGCGCACCGATCTGCTCGATCTGTGGGGAGAGGACAAGCTCGGCATCGCCTCGATCCTGATCGTGACGCATAATATTGAAGAGGCCGTGCTGATGTGCGACCGCATCCTCGTCCTGTCCTCTAATCCAGGGCGGATCGCGGCTGAGTTCCGCGTCGATCTGCCACAGCCGCGCGACCGTCTCGATCCGCATTTCCGTGACCTGGTCGAACAGATCTATGCCCGGATGACCCAGCGCGCGCCTGCCTCCGTGACGAACCCGGAATCCCTGGTTGAGCACGGGATGGACCGGCCATTGCCCGACGTGTCGGTGAACAGCTTGGCCGGGCTCATCGAGGAGGTCGAGGCGGCACCCTTCTCTGGCCGGGCACCGCTGTCGGCTTTGGCGGATACGTTGCAGCTTGAAATCGACGACCTGTTCCCGATCATCGAAACGTTGCAACTCTTGCAGTTCATCGATGTGAACGATGGCGACGCCGTACTAACCAAACGGGGGGCAGCCTTCGCTCAGGAAACGGTCGACCAGCGCAAAGCCAACTTCCGTCGCACGCTCGAAACGCATGTCCGGCTAGCCAGTCATATTCGCAAGGTGCTGGATGAGCGCCGTTCGCACCAAGCCCCTGCCAGACGGTTCCGCGACGAACTGGAAGACCACATGTCTCCCGATTTCGCAGCGACCACGCTGCGCGCTGTCACGGAATGGGGCCGCTATGCCGAGCTATTCGCGTTCGACGATGACGAGGATCAGTTTACTCTAGAAGACCCCGCCTGACCCACACGGTTTCCCACAAAGGATCGAGTTTCAGGAATGCCCGCCTCATTCCGCTTCGCGACTGACATGTATCGCTGATATCTGCACCTTTGCCGGGGCCTAGCGGCAACGCTGGTCGCAAACCGCGCATTGACTCCTCATGGCAATGAGGTTCAATTTTAGCGTCATGGCCAATGCTAACCCGCTGATCCCGCGACTTTACATGGTGAGTACGCTTCTTGTTGCTTTATCATCTACGGCATGCGCTTCGGCGCAGGAGTATGACCTGGCGGCAAGAAACGCGGCACGGGCATGCAATGTCTCTGAAGGTAATCTCGCTTTAACTAGTGATCGTGGCGTTGATCAGCGACGTATATGGTTGGTGGCTCGTCGCGGCGCGTTAACACAGGCGCAATTTGACTGCATCGATAAATGGTCAGTTGCCAATTTTACGGTTCATGCAGAAATGGCTTCGTCCTTACCGCCAAGATGGCCGAGTAAAGCGGAAATCGAACAGCAAGCCGATCTTTTGGCGAACCAGATGGTCGTGGAAAGGGGGTCCCCCCATCCGTGATATAGCGCCGACATACAGACATCTTGCAGGCGTTAGTGTCGGTAAGCCATAGGTGTTTCCGCTTTACGATCCCAACTTAGAACGTCCTCGACACCCTGCGAAGTTCTCGGAATCGATCGATTCCGATAACTTCGATGCCTTCTCGATCGCCGTTCGGTTTTGGGAACGCTCGGGCAGTCTTGAACCGCCCCCCGTCGACCTCCGTTAGTCGCGTCACTTTGCAGGGCAAGGATGCCCCGATTTCCGAGTATCGCAGACAATCACGGATTCTAGGTATTTCCCTAGCGAGACCTTTTCGTCGGTGGTGAGCGCGTGGTCATAGGCGTATTGTACCGAATAGAAGCTATCCTCACCTTTGATCGCACGAATATAGAGATTTTCTGGCCTGCCTGTTGTCGGGTTTCGAGGGCATTGAATGGCTAGCAACGATACGTCGTATCCGTTTGCAGATCCGTTTAAGACATTCGTATGAGAAAGCGCGGGGCATACCGCCGCGTAATTCTCTCCAAACTCAACTAGAAACTTACCCGGTCTCAAATCAGGTTTTGCCTTAAATACTTGTATGGTAACCATTGAGGTCCAAGTTTTTAAGTTTTGTGCTTTAGGGGCAAACTCCTGAACAGACGCACCATTGCGATCGCCGGAAAACACAGACTTGAACCCGATTGGAGCCTGTCGAGCTAACGTCTCGCCCGAATGACGATCCAGTTTGTCGGCGCCGTAAGCGGGCATGGCTAAAACTACCGCAGCACCAATCCAGATGCTTTTCGCTTTTTTCATATCGACATCCTCCTATCCTGCCTGCGTTTTAGTGCTTTCGCTATAGGCGGCAAGCAGATGACCATACGCGGCCATTGTATCGATTCCCATTTGTCGATCCAATTTTGGGAATGTCCGGGATGCGAGGATGAGTGGACGTAAGCCGAAACCTCGTCAGCCGAAGTAGTAGAAGCCTGCTAGTTTGCTTTGGGGAACGATAATCGCGATGCCCTCGCCATGGTTGATTACCCTGTAGAAGGCACCGGGACGCATCAGCGAGCCCGGTAGATCGCCGAGAGGTTCGCCACCGCTATCATCGCACCCGCCAAACGCCCCCGTGTAGAACCTTCCTTTGTCACCTGAGGCGATAGGCGTGCTCTTCCAGCCAGCGGGTAACTCCACCTCGAACCCATTCTTCGACCTGTGTGGGGGGAACGTGCGTCTGGCAGCTGCGTCAGTGATCTCAACGACCATGGCATCGCAGCTTTCTCGAAATCCGCCACCGCCGCCTGCGAACAGCGTTCGCTTTACCTCCAAGCCAGCGGGAAAATAATTCGAGGGCCATTTGGGTGAGCAGCTTGGCAAAAGCGCGAAAGCGGCCGCGAGCGCAAGACTTCTTACCAAAAGGGTCACTGGACGCTCCTCAGTCAATTCGCTTCTTGTGAAGGGCGCCGCTTAATGTCGAGTTACGGGAGCAAGAGGAATGGCCGGAATAGGGAAGGAAAGCGGACGGGCGGGTTTCGGGCCAATACACTGAAAAGCGGACGTTGTGGATTACCGACTTGTGAGCAACCGCGTACTATACACAGCGTCCGGGGCGTTTGCCGCTTCGATCCGAGTGCGGAGAGTAGAGGGCCACTTAACAAAAATTGCCCGACAAGCGCCGGCGCTGGCAGCAATTTGACACTCCGGCGCGTTGTGCAAGAGTGATGTCGCTCGTGTTCAACGATTGATGATAACCGGAGGACCCCATGCTTCCCATTTTGCTTGCCGCCGCTGCTGCGTCAAACGCGCCCACCGTCTTACCAAATCGGGATAGGGATGCACGTCCTCCCAATCCAGCGATTGGCATTCTTTACATGCCAACGCCGCTCACTGTTTCAGCGGACACGACGCACAGTACCCGCCTAGCGGCACTTCGTACCGAAGCGCTCGAGATGCAAGCTATTGACGGAGGAACCCTAACCCCCGAACATCACGCTCAGTTACAAGTCAAACTTGATCGGATTCAGCTTCGTTATGCAGAGATGCTTCGCCGGGCAGACCCGTTCTCGATCGATTCAAACGGTAGCGCGATATACACTATCCACACCCGGCCGGTTGTGTTCGTTCCCAACCTGCGCCGGAGCACTCCGTAGGCAATCAGCGACTAGCTGAATGAGCGGCCGCTTCTCTATCGCGGCCTGAGTCAACAGGCGCAGACCACTCTCCGCCGCCGCGAGTGCGCCGGTTTGAGGAATTGGTAGGCGACGAAAATACA
>NZ_RAPZ01000005.1 GCF_003610375.1 Sphingomonas sp. PP-CC-1A-547 | reverse complement strand
CCCGGACATTCCCGAAATCCGATTCAAGTCGAGAATGTCGGATCGGGCGCTACCGGACCATCAGCGGACGCAACTCCCGCCTACTCGACCAACCTCTAACGCACGATCATAAACTGATCCGCAATCCACCTATCAGGATCGGGCTTTAAAACTATCGTTCGCCCGCTGTGTGCTCGAATAGTCACTGATGCTATTTCAACCAAATTGCTGTGTTCTCCATAGAACTCACCAATTTCTATGGTCATTCCTTCGAATTCCGCCAGCCTCTCTACAAATACACCTAGGCCTAAATCGCCAGTTCTTGCGTCAAACTCATAATCACTAATACAACCTGCCGACAAATTGAAATGATCGACATCACGATAGGTATCTAAAAATGCCCGAACCTCCATTACATCATCAGGACTACGGAGGAATATAGCCTCACAGAACTCCTTCTTTTGGTCAATTCTCACAAGAAGGACTGCTTCAGTAATGAATTTTGAGCTAATTTTCAGCGGTGGCTTTGGCATCTTCTCGATCATAAATGATTGTCAGCAACTGGTGGGGGAGGCCGCAATGTTGACTATCCACGAAACCCGGACATTCTCAAAATTCGATCCCCTCACGGGAACCTCGGATCGGGCAAGACTGCCCAAATGCAGACATTGCGCGGGGTAGGATAGTAATCTATTTCAGCTCATGGCATGTAAAACATTAGGTACGATCGCGTTTGCGCTGATTTTGGCATTGCCGATCCCAGTGTTCGCTGACGCGTACAATTTCGGCCCTTTCTACGTACGCTTTGATGAGGCGACAAACGCCGATGATCGAGATAATGTGATGGGTTTTGCCGCTCAATCTTATAAGCAACTAAGCCCTATGGCTGTAACAGCTTTCCTTTGCGCAACTACGCCTTCATCAATATTAGCGCGCTCGCGTCAGCATTCAGTTCGGCTGAAATTAGTTAATTTGGGCGTTCCGGATGAAAGGATCAGGACTGGAAGTCGATGCGGCAAACGCTATCGCCTCACTAACGATACCAAAGATGCCGTTGTGGTTATCGTTGGCCCGAGTGGCAACCAACCTTCATAATCCGAAAATTTCCGAAATTCGATCCCTCACGAGAACGCCGGAATCGGCAAGAACACCCAATTACAGATATTAGGCAGATCGGTCTAAGGTTGAGCTATGTCCGATGACGCAATTGCAGGTAATTTATGGACGATCAATGTCGTGGCAGTTGCGGTTGGCGCTGGCTTAGCTGGGTTTCCCCGTTCTCGATTTCGAAGCGTGCTCATCTGGAGTTGGTGTCTTGCGCCAGTGATATTAGCGGTTTGTGTAATGGCTGCCTTGATCCTGCAAAGCGACTATAATGCGGCCTTCTACGCAACGTATTTTCCTTTGCTTTTGACCATTGCCCTGCCTCTATGGTCAGGTTTGGTGCTCACTCCTTACGAGATAATTCGCCGCTGGCGCGAAATGCGTAACGAGATCAATGGCCGGAGCGACTAACCGAGAAGCGCAACATCCACTTCCACCGATCCCTCCCATTCCCAAAATCCGATTCTGTTGGTAAAAGCTGGTTAGCCGGGATCGCTCAGTTCCGGTTATACGCAGGATCAGCTACAGACCTTTGATGCGTCCGCTTTGGCCTATCGAACGGGAAGTTCTTGAAATTACGGCAGCGGAGTATTCGGGCTCTGCCGAGGCCATGCGCCGCCAGATCGATACCACACAAGTTACTAGCTTTGAGAACAGCGGAGCAGGCTTCTTTTCCGACCTCGCGGTCGCTGATGATGCTCCTGTATTGCTCGAAAACTCGCCGTTAAGCGGTGCTTATGGGAGCGTGCTGGGGATCGAACATGGTATGGGCTTCATCGTGTTTCTGAAAGACGGCCGCCTTTCGATGATCGAAGGCTACTGTAACGCTGGCGGGCCGACCACCGACATCGACTTTTCCCGAGCAGTATATGGGCTGATGCCATGGAGTCCGAAACCCGACTCGGAGGCTTAGGACTGTTCTACACTTAACCCGATATTCCCGAAATTCGATCGATTCCGGGAATGCCTGGGCCGCCTCGCTGGCCGTTGCCGTTCCTTTTCGGGAAGGCGGGATCGGCAGAAAGCACCTAATAGCCGTCGTTTCAGATTAGCACTATGACGGCGACTATGAGCCCATCCGAAGCATTCGCGTCGTTCGCCGCCACATTGGCGGGGCAGCCAATCAGCCACGTTTGGCGTGGCTATGGTTCTGCCCTTTTCATCGAGATCGGCAAGCTATCTCCACGCCGCAAACGAGACGGCTCGACGGGCAACCCGGAAGGCGAAGTGTGTCTCGGCGTCAAGTGGAGTTGGCGCGTAGAAGATTCGACCGCGATCCTCTGTGGAAGCTGGAGCGAGGAAGATCGTTGGGAACCGTCTCTTTCAATGCTCCGAGATGCGCGGATCGATCGATGCGAGCTGTTCGGCGTGTTGCCCGAGGTCGCACTAACAACCGAGTCAGGCGTGCGCTTCTTGTCGTTCTCCACGACAGACGGGCAGCCTCAATGGCATCTGGTAGATAGGCGGGGTGGTGCTCCCCGCTGGTTTACCGTGCGGGACGGCAATCTTCACCTTGGCGACGGGACAGAGCCTTCGATCTGAACGACTGCTTCCCACCAAATCCGGTCATTCTCGAAACTCGATCCGTTGCGAGAAAGTTCGTCGAAGGCAATACGGAGGCTGCTTATGGGAAACCAATTCTAAACGCACCTGCTGTGACGCGTTGGGCCGGCTTCTTATCAAACATCGAACCGCCTACCGGCGTCGGTACGAGGGCTCCATGTTGATTTGGAAGCCACGGCAGTTTTGAAAGAACTGACGAACTGATTTCGTCTTCGGTCAACGCAATCGAGATATTCGATACCCCGATGGCCTCCGGGGACAACTCGATCACCGTTTTAGGGTTTGCCGGGTCGCTGAACATCACAAACATTGGCCACATCTGCTCGGGCTGGTAATCGGTACGATGTGACGGGTTGTGGGTGACGGTCCGGGGAAGATCATAGGGACCTTTCAATGCCAGCATCGCTTCGCGACGTGAGACGATCTCGTCGAGGAACGCGCCCTTTGCACTGGCAAGGGTTATGTCTCCACTTTTGGCGCGTGGGATATGACGCCCGAGTGCGGGGCCGGTGACATAAGTGGCATAGTCGAGGTTATCGGGTCGCGAGAGCAGAGCATAGACCGTCCGCCCATCGGGCAGGTCCATAATGACGGCCTCGCCTTGGAGCGTGTCTTTGATCGTGCGCCCCGACGAACTCATTATCGACGAGACGTATTCCGAATGGATGCCGCGCACCGATGAATAGGCGCGATCCCCTCCCGGCGTCGCGACGTGAACCGTCATCTTGTAGCGGTAGTCTGGAAGATCGCTCCCGCACGCTGTGAGCGCCAAAGCAGCGAACGCAACGACCCACCTACAAATCATCATCTTCTATCCATATCGCCGGTATTGGCAGCGTTTGATTAGCCGATGGATGTGAATATCTGCCTAGCCTGGCGGCTTGGAGGCCGAACCAGTGCCGCGCCGCGCGTTTCCCGAAATGCGATCCCTCGCGAGAAAGCCGGATCGTACCAGAACGCCGACTTGCAGACATTCTCTCAGGCGCTAGCGTCGCATTCAGGCGCTCGATAGGTAAGGAAGAAGTATGCCCCAATGGCCTTCGCAACAGGCACATCCAGGCGCGGATGAGTATGGTCGAAGCACTGTGTGGTATCACGCCGCTCGCGGCGACGAAGCTGCATTAAGTCTCGATCTTGCGGCGGGGCTCGATCCAACCGCTGCCGATAAGGACGGATATTCCTCACTCCATGTGGCCGCGCAGAATGGCCATTGTGAAGTCATGAAAGTTTTGTTGGATGCGGGTGCGGACGCGAATACCACAGACCGCCACGGGAATGGTCCCCTTTGGACTGCTTGCTATGAGGGGGCAAAAGATGCTGCGCGGCCGGACCAGCAATTAATTATCGCCTATCTGCTTAAAGCAGGTGCGGACCCGGCCCATAAGAATAACGCTGGCCGTTCGCCCAGCTTTTGGCGAGAAATCAGCGCGCGAGTTGATGCAGTGTTCGGCCAAGCGGGTCGCTAGCCCCGCGACATCCGCTTTCCTCCGCTTCCCGCTATCCATTGACTGCACCAATCTTCCCGGTGCTTCGCAAACAACGGGTTTCGGGAACAGTTTTAAGTTCTCATTCGACCATCCGATTTTAAGAAACACTGAGCGCCACGGATTAGTGGGTAGCCGTCCAGCCGCTTTCCGGCCGTCGAGCGTCGTGAACCGCCTTCTAAAGAGCTTTGAACTGGTAAGGCTACGCACAAAGTTGCCTTTACGTGGGAAGTTGGGACATTCGAGTGGAGCGTTGCCTGACGATCGGTCAATCTGCCTGTCTGGTCATAGTGAAGGCCGTCGGCTTTTTGTCAGGGCCATAGGTGCCTGTGACGCGAATGGTTCTTCCGTCGGGCATCAGTTGCATCGAAAAGGTGTCGTCTACTGTCCCCTTTGCCGACAAATCAGTTTCCACGATTAGGTCGGGTCTTGGTCGCGTAATTTGCGCTCGGACGCCGGAATTGTCCCCTTCGAGCCGTACCGGTGGCCCCCCGATGATGGCGTCATATCCCGAGCCGCCATCCGTACGCTGGCTAAAGCGATTGCCCTCGAGTCTTAAAATCCAGTCGTTCCTGGCATCCGCCTCCACGCTAACGCGCTTCCAAGTTCCCGTGAGAAGATGCGCGCCTTTTTTTGCTGGGCCGACACGACGCTGCACAGTCGTGCTGCGATTGGCGTTACCGTCCGGGCTTGTGTAGCTGGCGACGTGGCATGTTAGGATATTGCCATCGGGAGAGACACTATAATCAACCGTGTAAGCTAGTTTACCTCGAATTTTGTCGACCTCCCTAATGATATGATCACTAATAACCGAGATAGTTTGCTCATCGACATAGTCGTCAGCAACAGGATGAGGGCGACCATCTGCAATGATGCTCGGATTATCGTCTCGCTTAAAACGCCTGTCGCTCACTTGAAAGACCGTAGGCCTGGTATTTCCGGTAACTGACGTAGTATCTATCCGCCAGCGGCCGCTGAAAGGGTAGTCAGGTGTTGCGGTCGCGGTACCAGTGCAACCCACCAGCATAACCAGGGCAACCGTCCGCGCGGCCTTGGAAAATCTCGTATGTCGATAGGTAATTTTACAACGGATCATTAGCAAACCCCATATCTATTTCAAATCGCGGCAGCGCTCACTAATCTCGAACCAAATAAGATGCGTCTTGCTCTCGCCTCACTCCCGGACGGCAACTGCACTGACATCGTCTGTAGCGAGCGCGAAACGATGGCCCCCGTGAGGCTCATTTCGACATGGTGCCCAGCTGAAGGACGCTCTGCAATCGGAAAGCACAGAGCCATGCTAGAGCGACGTAACGTGGGGCATATCCGGTCTGCAAAGGGCTAAGCTGCCAAGAGCGACGGCGAGATGCGTAGCGGCCTGAGCCGATCCAATGCGGCCCGGCCGTCTCGCTTCCAGCTGTAGTCGCCCGTCAGAGCACGATGCTCCCAGCCCGACGTGCAATATTGCGGGCAACATCTTCGGCACGCTCGCCCAGTTCGAGACCGACCTGATCTGGGAGCGCACCAACGCCGGGCTGAATGCAGCGCGAGAACGGAGAGTTTTTAGCGATCGGCGTCCGGTCGTCGCGCCTAAGGGGCATTGCCGCTTCGCGAACCGTCAGCCCTGCCGCGATATGATCTCGTCCCTTGTGCAAGCCGCTGAGACCCCCGGCTATTGCGAGCCTAACTTCCTAGCCTGGCGGTTTTCGATGGAGAGGGTACGTCTATGGCTCGAATTTGATAGCGACCGGGCGGCAACATTAAAGCCACGTCCTCGTCTCGCCGGATCGCTACGCGATCCAATGGAACGGACGTCGCAGGCTCGCCGATCGGCCGCGCCTCTATGATCCGCCACCCACTTATCGGCTGCAAGTCAGGTGGTATGGTAGTGGCAATGTCGCCAGCATTAATCCGCCACGCGGGGCGACCGCGCACGAACTTTTCGGTGGGATGATCGACCACCAAATCGAACATCCCTCTTGGCAGCTTTGATGGCAGGACGGCTAAGTGTTCGGTTAAGCCGCCGCCCCGGCATGTCGTCTGCGAAATTGTAAGCGGATCAATACCAGTTTTTTCCTTCAGTCGCAGAGCCATTAGCCGTAGCCCATCAGACTGCGGAACTTCTGCTGCATGTGCGTATCCCACGTGTATCAGAATCTTTCCACCCGGATGCTTTCGCAGATAACTTGCAAGTGCTTCCGCTTCGCCTTCTTCACGAGCGGCAATTATCTGTTCGCCGTTTAGAGTGTTCATGCCGTGCGCCTGTGGAATGAAATCATAAGGTAACAAAGTATAGCCGAGATATTTAACCCGTCGTCCGATCCGTCCAAATGATGCTTCGCGCAGATAATAACCGTCTGCATCGGAAAAATATGGTAATGTAGGCTGCGTAATAAAGGGCGGCAATGATCCTGCTGGCGCGTCCGACAGCGGATTGGACAGCGTTTCATCGGCCAAGGTATCGTATCCGAGAGATCGTAGCCGCATTGCGACTCGCTCAATAAAGCCACGATGCCGAGATCGCGAATGGCTTTCATTGACGATTACGATTGAAGTGCTGCCCGCGCGACGCGCAATTTCATCTAAGGGATCGTCCGAACCAATCAGTGCAGTGCATTCGGTTGGGAGGAAGTCCCGCACTCCTGAAGCTATCAGATCCTCGCGACCAAATATACTAAGTGTCTGCGAAGAGGAGCCATCGATAGTTGGATTAGCCGAGTCGATCTCGGCCAAGCTCTGCACTATGCCTGTAAGCGATAAGGGTGCAGAAGAAGAAGAAATACGTTCGACCGACGACATCAACACAACAGATGAATGGGTATCGACCTCGCGAGAAGCCGCTGACGCGACCACCGTGGTCGAGGAGAAGCCAAAAAGAACGAGGTGGACGTAGCGTGAAATTGGCATGCCCGATCATATCCGTTTAACCGACGGTATTACAATGCCAACGACCATGACTAACCTTGCGACCTCGATACTCCGTCGCGGTAATCACCAGCAGGCCGGCATTCCACCAAACCGGACGTTCCCAAAATTCGATCCAAATCGAGAATTGGAAGACGACTAGCCTAGAGCCGCCTTGTAGGCCGCAACTGCTGGCCCGAACCCCATCACTAACGCGTCTGCCGTCAACTCGTGGCCTATGGACGCTTCGGCGATCGGAGGCATAGCGTCGATCAAATCGGATAGGTTGGCAAGGTTGAGGTCATGACCGACGTTCACCCTCAGGCCGGCAATATGCAGTGCTCGCGCCGCCTCCGCTGCGGCCGCGAGAATACGACTGGGACCATTGGCGCGATGCTCGGCCGCATAGGAGCCGGTGTATATTTCTGCGCCATCAGCGCCGCTTTCGATAAGGCCGCGTACTGCCGTCGGGTCCGGATCAATAAACAGGATTACGCGTCCGCTGACCGCCTGGAAGCGGGCGACATCATTATAAATCTGTATTGCCGCATCTCGATCGTCAAACTTCCAGCCTTCCTCCGATGTGAACGCGGAGGGAGGATCAGGAACGAGTGTGCATTGCTCAGGCTGCACAGCAGACACGATGCGGAATAGTCGATCGTCGGGATAGCCCTCGATATTTAGTTCAAAGGTCGGTCTGAGAGGCTTCATCCACTCCGCGAGTGCCGATACGTCATCATCACGGATATGGCGTTGGTCGGGGCGCGGATGCACTGTAATCCCGTCCGCGCCAGCTTCATGAGCAATGCGGGCGAAGGCGAGTAGATCGGGCACGCCTGTTCGCCGGGAGTTTCGCAGTAGGGCGACCTTGTTCAGGTTCACACTTAGACGCGCCATAAACACTGATCCCAAATCGCCTTCGATACGGGAATTATTGCATGTAGCGGCCAATGGCGAGAGCGAGCCATGCGTTAAACGGCAAGGCATCCGCCCTCGCCTGCAATTCCCGTTTCACAATCGATTTCGGGAATGTCCGGGATGGGCAGGATAGCGGCCCGACCGCTTCCAGCCAGCGCAGTTGAAGTTTGAGCAACGGCTCTACAATAGGTCATTCTTCATTTTGCGCGGCCAGGCAGGATCATAATGCGCCGGCCTCAAGCGGCGAATTGCAAGCCACAGCCCGATGAGGAGTAGGTCGACGGCTAGCATTAGCGGTGAGCGTCCAACCCACCATTCAAGGTTCGCAATGATGAAAACAGCCAGCGTCAGTATTTTAGCTACAGCCCAAGCAGGCACATATTCCATCTCGTCATTTTCGGGTTTTGCCGACACAGAACTATCCCTGCAACCTATCCACCGACACGCTACAAGCCGTTACCCAAAATTGAATGAACTACCGGTTATGGGCAGGTCGTAAACAGCGCGGAATGTCCGTCATTGGGCGAAGTGGAACGGCTGGAATGGAGAGGAAAGCGGCCTATCTCCTTGCCGGAGGCGTGATAGCATAGCAGACCTATTTGGTTTAGCTCGCACCGGGGGAACTGAAATGCTCATGACGATCCTGTTCGGGTTCGCGTCCATACTCGGTGACCTGCTCCCCAGAAATCATGCCATTGGTAAGTTAGCTCGTCAGATGGAGACGAGTGATGCGGCGAGGCCGATTTACCGAGGATCAGATCATTGGCGTGCTGCGCGAGCATGAGGCCGGCGTGAAGACCGCCGACTTGTGCCGGAAGCATGGGATCAGTGACGCGACGTTCTACAACTGGAAGGCGAAGTACGGCGGGATGACCGTGTCGGAGGCGGCGCGGTTGCGGGCGCTCGAGGACGAGAACCGCCGGCTGAAGAAGCTGCTGGCGGAGTCGATGCTCGACGTGTCGGCGCTGAAGGATCTGCTGGGACAAAACTGACCCGGTCTGGAGATCGCTACGCTGCGGTGGAGAAGCTGATGGCCGACCACAGCTTCTCCGAGCGTCGCGCCTGCAGCCTGATCGGGGTCAACCGGTCGGCGTGGCAATATGAGCCGCTTCGCGGAAAGGACGATGCTGTCCGCGAGCGGATGCGCGAGATCGCGAACGAACGTCGTCGCTTCGGCTATCGACGGCTGGCGATCCTGCTCAAGCGGGAGGGCAAGGGCATGAACCTGAAGAAGGTGTATCGGCTGTATCGCGAGGAGCGACTGACGGTGCGCAAGCGTGGCGGTCGCAAGCGCGCGCTGGGCACGCGGGCACCGATGGCGATCCCGCAGGAACCCAACCAGCGCTGGTCGCTCGACTTCGTATCGGACTCGTTGGCCTGCGGCCGGCGGTTCCGCATGCTCAACGTCATCGACGACTACAGCCGGGAATGCCTGGGATGCATTGTCGACACCTCGCTGTCGGGTCGGCGGGTCGTTCGCGAGCTGAGCGCCATCGCCGAGCGTCGCGGGCTGCCATGCATGGTGGTCAGCGACAACGGCACCGAGCTGACCAGTCATACCGTCCTCGCCTGGTGTCAGGACACCGGGGTCGGGTGGCACTACATCGCCCCGGGGAAGCCGCAGCAGAATGGCTTTGTGGAATCGTTCAATGGTCGCTTGCGCGACGAGTGTCTGAACGAACACCTGTTCCCCTCGCTGGCTGCGGCGAGACGGATCATCGAGGCATGGCGGACGGACTACAACACCGTGCGTCCGCACAGCAGTCTTGGCGGGATGGCTCCCGCCGAGTTTACGAACCGCCCCCGCCAGGGGCATATGGACACCGAAGCTAAGTTATCAGCGGCCTGAAAACGGGGAGCAGGTCAGGCTGACTATGGCGCCCTCTTCGATGGGTCCAGGGACCGGCCGAACGCAGTTGACACATTACTGGCGTTTTTCGCCGAACGTCGGCCATCATGGTATCCACGACATGGCAAATTAATGAGGCAAATCATTGACCAAAAGAAACCTTTCCGAGAATTGACCAGCTTGCCTGAAGCCGTCGAGATCGATAATTTCGTATTTTCTGTTGGCGTGATTGATCAAGCCACCTTCGACCAGCGACCTGATAGACCTATTCACGTGAACAGGTGTGATTCCGACGCTATCCCCAATCTGCTCCTGCGACATAGGTAAGGAAAAGTGCAACCCATCACTTAAGCCCCGTAACCTGGTCCTGGCGGCAAATTCGTTCAAAAAATGAGCTACACGAGTCCGTGCGGAACGCCCACCTATATTCAACAACCACTCGCGTAATTGTCGCGACTCCGCAGTTGTTCTTAGGTCCAAAGCCAACCGAATGGATGGGTGGGAATCTATTAACGTTTCAAACTCGGATCTTTGAACATAGATGATGCTAGATTTTTCTGCACAAACCACGTTATAGTCCAGATTATTCACAAATCTGTTTTCTGGATTAACTATATCTCCGGGAATTATCAACGATACAATTTGCCGATAACCGTCCGATGTCTGCTTTTGGCAAAATAAATAACCCGATATTAGGAACACATAGTCTGAAAATGACATGCCTTCCCTAAATACGTAGCTTCCTGACTCAAACGTTCTTGTTCGAGCTTTCAAACGGCCCACAGCTTCGCTGTCAAAATCCTGTATCCGCGAATGCGCCGATAGACTTTTTGCAATCAGACCGTGAGGGTCAATTTCCGAGATCAAAACAAGGCTCCGGTAACATCGGCGGGAGCATTGCGTCTCTCAGTTGCCAAGGGCCGCGATCGGTTAGCAATTTATGATTTATACCAAAGGTTGCCGAATAGGACTTGATTTAAGTTAACTTTCACGCCGACTTCCACGGGACAGCGGCAGTTAGGGCAGCAGTTTGGGCATATTGGCAACTCGAAACCGAGAAAGATGCGCTGAACGAGTGGCCGTTATCGAGAGCTTGGATCGCATGCCCGGGTGTCCACACATGGGCGGAAGCGGAATGGCTGGA
>NZ_RAPZ01000004.1 GCF_003610375.1 Sphingomonas sp. PP-CC-1A-547 | reverse complement strand
AGACGTCCAGACCCACGAAATGCGTCATCGCTCTCACTCCTTCCCTCGATGCACGAGGTCAGGTCGACCCCGATCCAGGCATCGTACGTGAAGGGGCTGCAAATCTCATCTGCTGTCGAAATGCAGCCGCCGCGATACACCATCTTGTGGGTCTTGATGCTTCAGATCATGGCTCATGAGCGACACACTGTAACCATAAGGTTGGTCGCCGATGCCAAGCACCTAAATATTGGAGCTGCTTTCGGCTAGCCTGGTTTCGTACGTTAAGCCGGTCCCGAACTTGAACGCCCGATAAAAGTATATGGTACCTGAATCGATCGTGCGGGCCGGTCGCCGACCTGTTGATACAAGGGGTCGGCCAGGATATCGATGGCCACACTTGCAAGAAGGGCATTGGGTTGACGAATGGTCGTCAGTTGAGGCCACGCCATGCGAGAAATAGGCGCATCGTCGAAGCCCACGACGGACAGGGCCCCGGGTACGGCAATGTTCCTGCGCGCGGCGCTGACCAGAACACCCAGAGCCATCTCGTCGTTGGCGGCGAACACGGCGCTGGGACGATCGTTGGTCGACAGAATCGCGTCGCCGGCCGCCATACCCGACCTGAAGCTGAAGTCGCCGGCTTGAACCCAAGCTTCCCTGATGCCGATCCCCGCGCAACTCATCGCGTCGCAAAAGCCCGCTAGTCGTTTGCCAGCCGCATCGTGCGATACGATTCCCTGAACGAACGCAATGTCGCGATGCCCCAGCGTGATGAGGTGATCGGTCATATCGCGGGCAGCCTGATAGTCGTCGATATGAATCACCGCGGCCGACGAGCCGGTTCGTGATGAATTCAGTTTCACGACAGGGATGCCGCGTTGATCGAGCAGGTCGGTGAGATCGGACCAGTCGCAAATCGGCGGCGTTAGAATGACCCCGGCGAGCTGCAATGCCTGCAACGTTCTCGATACCTCGTCGAGCGGCTCGAGCCCGTCGCGGTCGATCCGTTCGACCACAAGATGATAGCCGTGATGGCGGCAGCGGGCCATCGCGCCCAGCTGTACCTCCGCGGCGTACCCCGATGCCGGATCGTCGAAGAACAATCCGATGAGGTAGGACCGCGAACTAGACAGGCTGCGGGCGTAGGCGTTCGGGCGATAACCCAGTTCCGCGACGACCCGCAGGACATGGTCCCGCACCGCTGGCCGAACATGCGCCTCCGCGTTCATCACCCGAGAAACAGTCTTCGGTGACACGCCTGCAGCGCGCGCGACATCCTTGATGGTGACCGGCGGCATCATCGTGCTATAAATCCCATGTTCGATGCCGCCACCACGCGAACGCCGCGATGACGATGTAGCAGGCGCCTGGGAGCATGAATGACATCGTCAAGCCGGCCGCGTCCGCGAGGACGCCGGTCAGCAACGGGATGATGGCGCCGCCGACGACGACCATGCACAAAAGCATCGAGGCATAGGTGGCGGTGGAATGATCATCGGGCAGCGAAAGCGCGAAGATCGTTGGATACATGATAGCGTTGAACAGCCCGACTGCGAGCAGCGCCGCGGCGGCCACCGGCCCCTGCAAACCGATCGCCACCGCAACGAGCCCGACGGCGACGATCGCGCAACCGAGCAGAATCGTCGGCGCACGATAGCGGGTGAGGTAGCGCGCGCCTACCAGTCGACCGACCAACGCACCTGTCCAGTACAGACCTACGAGTTGCCCCGCCGCGACCGGCGAGACGTCCAGGATGTCGTGCATGGACAGGTATTCCACGAGCAGTGTGCCGATCGTGACCTCGGCGCCGACATAGGCGAACATCGCGCCGCCACCTGCCAGCAACCGTCGATTCGACAGCACGCCGACGATGCCGGAGAGCGGCACGCGACGCGGCGTTGAGGACGCGCGCAACAGGTCGCGTCGGCTGATAAAGGCTGCGGCAAGCACAAGTGCAACCAGCGCAACCGCAAGGAACGGCAGAACAACCCGTATGTGGTCTGCCAGATCGCCGGATCGTTGCCGACCCGTCCCGAGAAGCAGTGTGGATCCTGCCAAAGACGCGAGCACGGTACCAAGCGAGTTGAAGCCCTGCAGCAAGGTCAATCGCGAAACGGCGCGGCGTGCTGGTTCGACAACCGGGACGACTATGTTGGCGGCGATCTGCAGGAAGGTGACACCACCGGCGACGGCTAGGAGCGCGAGTAGAACCGTCGTGTATCCAAGCGACCCGAGCGATGCGGCCAGCAGGCCGCAACCGAGCGCGATGACGGCTAGCCCCGCCGCGATGCTTCGCATGTAGCCGAACTTCACCACCAGCACGGTGATCGGTACGGCGAAGAGGAGATAGCTCGAATGGAACGCGAACTGCACCAGCAGCGAGCGCGTGTGGTTCAGCCCTTCGATCATCCGCAACCGGGGCACCAGCAATCCGACAAGCGAGTTAAGGAATCCGCCGAGAAAATAGACGCCTATACAAAGCTGGAACAGCAGAGTTGCGCGCTGTTCGCCGGTAGCGGGCGCAAGGGGCATGCTGTTCGTGTTCACGCCTCATCCTAGCAAGGCGGCGCTGCTGCGCAATGTATGACGACGGCATCATGCTTCGCATTGACATCGATGTCGGAGTTGGCGATCACGCTGCCAAGCCGCTCGGGAAAATGCGGCATGGGAGGATATCTACGATGAGCACGGGATTTCCGCGCATCGCATGCGCGCTGCTGAGCGTCGCGCCGATGGCGCTGTCGGCGCAGACTCTGCCGGGAGTGGCGCCTGCGCAGACGTCGGCGTCGAAGGCGGGCGGCGGAACAGGTACACGCACGTCCGAGATCTGGCGGGATACGACGAGGACCGCGGCGGTTCGAGCCGACGCTCTCGTGAAGGCGATGACCAAGGCTGAAAAGCTGCGGTATGTTCACGGCATATTTCCGCCGATGGCAAAGCCGATGACGTCCGACATGATTCCGTCCGCCGGTTACGTGCCCGGAGTCCCTCGTCTGGGCATACCTACGTTGCGCGAAAGCGATGCGTCGCTGGGCGTTGCCAATCAGGTCGAGCAGCGCAAGGGAGATGTGGCCACTGCGCTTCCCGCGAGCCTTGCCACCGCCGCGAGTTTCGATCCCGCCATCGCCTATGCCGGGGGCGCGATGATCGGCAGCGAAGCGCGGGCGAAGACATTCAACGTATTGCTTGCGGGCGGCGTAAACCTGACGCGTGATGCGTGGAACGGGCGAAACTTCGAGTATCTTGGCGAAGATCCGCTGCTCACAGGCGTCATGGGCGCGGCGTCGATCCAAGGCGTCCAGTCAAACCATATCGTCTCGACGATCAAGCATTTCGTCCTGAACAGCCAAGAGACCGGGCGAGCGGTTCTCGACGCGCGGATCGATCCGACGGCATTACGAGAAAGCGACCTGCTGGCGTTTGAGATCGCGATCGCGGATGGGAAGCCGGGATCAGTGATGTGCGCGTATAATCGCATCGACGGTGACTATGCTTGCGAGAACAAGTTTCTGTTGACCGACGTCCTGCGCAGGGACTGGAAATATCCAGGGTTCGTCATGTCCGACTGGGGTGCCGTACACTCAACGGAGAAGGCAGCCAACGCCGGGCTCGATCAGGAGTCAGGCCAGGAACTGGATGCCAAAGTTTACTTCGGCACGCCGCTTGCGGATGCCATCGCTGCCGGGCAGGTCTCGACGGCACGGCTCGACGACATGGTACGCAGCATCCTGACCGGGGTCATCGCCAGCGGCCTCTATGACAATCCCACGCCCACTTCCGCACAGCCGATCGACTATGCCGCGAACGCAGAGATTGCACAGCGTGCCGCCGAGGCCGGGATCGTCCTGCTCAGGAATGAGAACGGTCTTTTGCCGCTGGCAAAGACGGTACGGTCGATCGTGGTCATCGGCGGCCATGCCGACGTCGGCGTGCTGTCCGGGGGCGGCTCGTCCCAGGTTCGCTCGGTCGGCGGCGTGCCGATCGAGATCCCGCTCAAGACCGGCGCGGCAGCGTCTTTCGCACGGGTTACCTATCATTCGTCATCGCCGCTGCGCGCCATCAAGGCCCTGGCGCCGAACGCGCAGGTGACGTTCGTCGACGGCACCGACCCGGCCGCCGCCGCCAAGGCGGCCCGCACCGCCGACCTCGCAATCGTGTTTGCAACGCATTGGCAGACCGAAGCGCAGGATGCGCCATCCCTGTCGCTTCCTGATAATCAGGATGCGATGATCGACGCGGTCGCCGCCGCCAACCGACGCACGATCGTCGTGCTGGAGACCGGTGGACCGGTGCTAATGCCGTGGGCCGCGCGGGTACCGGCTATCGTCGAAGCCTGGTATCCTGGGCAGCGTGGCGGTGAGGCGATCGCGCGCGTGTTGTTCGGCGAGGTCGATGCATCGGGCCGTCTGCCGATCAGCTTCCCCCGGACGATCGAGCAGCTCCCCCGTCCTCGGCCGGTGACTTCGCCGACTGGCGCGACCAGCAACGATGCCTCGGCCAATGCCGGTGCCGGAGATGCCAGCCTGCTTCCGGCCTATCCCGTCACCTATCAGGAGGGGGCGAACGTCGGCTATCGATGGTATGCCACCCGCAAGGACACGCCGCTGTTCCCGTTCGGCTTCGGACTGAGCTATGCGAGCACGAAGATCGGCAACCCACGGTTTTCGGGCGGGACCAATGCCAGTGTGACGTTCACCGTCACCAATCAGACTGCACGTACCGGCACCGCCGTACCTCAACTGTACGCAACGTCGCCGGACGGCGGAGCGCCTCGGTTGGTCGGCTGGTCACGTCAGACACTGGCGGCTGGCGAGACCAGAAACGTGACGATCACCGCTGACCCACGAGCGTTGGCGCGGTGGGAAGCCGCCGGCTGGCGCGTGAAGGGCGGCGCGTATGCGCTCAAACTCGCAACGGACGCACAGACGACGATCGGCGCAGGGACGGTCATTCTGACTGACCGGCGCCTTGCGTCTGGCCGTGCTGCTTTTGACACACCTTGAAACAAATCCGCCCATGTATGACGTCGATGTCACGCGCCGATTGACATCGATGTCGGACGGAAGCACGGTTGAGCAACGCGGGGTTACACCGCCAAAATCATACACCGGTAGGGACATGCCGGTCAGGGAGGATGAGTATGAGGGGTTCTATTCCGTCAGCGTTCGCGCGCTCGACGTCGGTATTCGCGTTGGTGGCGGGGCTGACGATGCCCGGCTTCGCGAATGCGCAGGCCGCTCCAGATCCGACTCCGACCGTTCAGGCCCAACAGGGCACACCACAAGCCGATACGTCGCCAGGCGCTCCGCAGGTTGAGACCGGCGCGACTGCGACCAACGCGATGCCCGATCAGGCCCCAGGCGACGAGATCGTCGTGACCGGCGTTCGCGCCTCGCTCGAGCGGTCGATCGCGATCAAGCGGGACTCGTTCGGCGTCGTTGATGCAATCAGCGCCGAGGACATCGGCAAGTTCGCCAACACTAATCTTGCGGAATCCCTGCAGCGCATCACCGGCGTGTCGATCGATCGCCGCAACGGCGAAGGCTCGACAGTCACGGTTCGCGGCTTCGGCGCGCAGTACAATCTCGTCACGCTCAACGGCCGCCAGCTCGCCACGTCGAACATCGTCGCGGTGGGCGGTGACCAGGGCGGCGACGGTGCCGGCGGCTTCGGCCGTTCGTTCGACTTCTCCAACCTCGCTTCCGAAGGCGTGAAGACGCTGGAGGTCTACAAGACCGGCCGCGCTGCGATCCCCTCGGGTGGCATCGGCGCGGCCGTGAACGTTGTCAGCCGTCGTCCGCTCGACTCGAAGGACACGGGTCTGCTCGGCTCGCTCGGCGTCAAGGGCAGCTACGACAACAGCTCGTCTGACTGTTTCGACTGCGGCGCGCGGGTAACGCCAGAGGTGTCTGGCACCGCCAGCTGGAGCGATCCCAACCAGCGCTTCGGCGTGTCGCTGTTCGGCAGCTACCAGAAGCGCAACTTCAGCTTCTCCAGCGTCGCGCCGGACAACTGGAACATCCGGTCGCTGACCGACTTCCTCAATCCCGGCAACGGCTTCGTCAACGGTCAGACGGTAATCAACAACCGTCCGACCAACGGCAACGTCCTGGTCTCCGTGCCGAACGACTCGCGCTATCACTTCTCCGAGGCGAGCCGCGAGCGCATCAACGTGTCGGGCGTCATTCAATTCCGTCCGACCGACACGCTGACCTTCACTGCAGACGGCCTCTATGCGCAGTTGCGCCAGTCGGAACGTCGCTCGACCCAGTCCAACTGGTTCAACCGCCCGTTCGGCGTGGTAACGTTCGACGACGCAAGCAACGGCATCGCGACGACGAGCTTCCTGTCGGAAACGATCAACGGCGTGAAGGACGAGGCCTTCGAACAGGCGTATCGCGCGCAAAAGAACAAGCTGTACGACTTCGGCGGCAATATCGAATGGAAGCCGACCGATCGCTTCTCGCTGGCGATCGACGGTCACATCGGTCGGGCGGACAGCTCGCCTGACAATCCCAATGGCCAGACCTCGACCACCGTCGCCTTCAACGCTCCGGTCGTCGCCGCGCATTCGCTGACGCTGGGCAAGGATGGCTTCCCGCAGCAGACGATCGCGATCAACGACGGTTCGGTCAGCACCACGCCCAACGGCCAGTCCTTCATCAAGGGCAACGGCAACGGCGTGATCGATCTCGGCGATTTGTCGAGCGCGGTCCAGCGTCAGTTCGCGTCCAATCAGACGCAGCGGGTCAAGGAATTGCGCGCCGACGCCGGATGGGCACTGAACGATCAGCTCCGCCTCGACGCAGGTGCTGATTATCGCACCACGAACACACGTCAGACGCAGTACAACACGCGCCAGGTCTTGGGTGACTGGGGCAACTCGCTGCCGCCCGACATCGCGCGCCTTGCGCCCGGTCAGGTGTTCCAATTCTGCAACGTGTGCAAGTTCGAGCACAACGACGGAAATCCGGACGCCAATACGCTTGTGGCATTCCGTACGCAGGATGCGACGAAGCTCTACAATACGCTGCACGACTATTATCTCGGCGCGACGAATGACGGCGTGAACCATGCCGACAACATCGACGCGAACGACGACAACCGCGTTCGCGAGAACATCTGGTCGGGCTATGTCCAGGGATCCTGGAACGGCAAACTGTTCGATCACAACGCGCAGTTGGTTGCCGGCGTACGTTACGAGAACACCAAAGTGCGTGCGGTTTCGCTCCAGCCGGTGCCGACCGCGGTCGTGTGGACTGCGGACAACGACTTCTTCGTGTTGAACACCGCCGATCGGCAGACGCTGTCGTCGCGTGGCGGTTACAGCAACTGGCTGCCGTCGGTGGATGCCAAGTTCGAGGTCGTCGACAACCTCTTCGCCCGCGCCTCGTACAGCAAGACGATCTCGCGTGCCGGTTACGGCGACCTGTTCGCCTCGACCAACGTCGCCGGTCCGGGCCGCCCGACGGCGATCGGTGGCATAGCGACCGGCACTGCGCACAACACCGATCTCGATCCGTTGTCGTCGGACAACATCGACGTCTCGCTCGAATGGTACCCGCGCAAGGACGTGTTCCTGTCGGCGGGCTTCTTCAACAAGAAGGTCCATAACTTCATCGGCCAGACGGTGGTCAACCGCAATCTGTTCGGTCTGCGCGATCCCACCTCGGGCACCGCCGGGACGCGTTCGGGTACCGCGCGGGAGCAGCTCGCCGGTACGTTCAACGCTGACATCACCGACGTGAACCTGTTCACCTACACGGCGCTGCTGCAGCAGAATGCGGGCAACGTCGCGACGACGAACGCCCAGTTCGCGGCAAACTACAACACGCAGAGCCGCGCGTTGAACCAGGGGTTCGTCGATCAGATCCTCGGCCAGTACGATATCACCGCCAACGGGCAGGATCCGCTATTCAACTTTGCGGTCAATACGCCGATCAACAACCAGGACGCGCACATCTACGGCGTCGAACTCGCCGGGCAGTATTTCCTTGGGGATACAGGTTTCGGCGTGGCAGCGAGCTATACGCTGGTCCGCGGCAACATCGGCATCGACATCGCGGCCGATCCGAGCGTGAACACGTTCGCGCTGGTCGGTCTGTCGGATACCGCCAACGCCACGCTGATATACGACAAGAACGGTATCTCGGCACGCATGTCGTACAATTGGCGCGACAAGTTCCTCAGTGGCATAAACCGCGGCGGCGATCGCAATCCGGTGTTCACCGCGCCCTATGGTCAGCTCGACCTGTCGGTGAACTTCGACCTCACCTCGCGTTTTGCGCTAGGGTTCGAAGCGATCAACATCACCGAGGAGGGCGTGCGCTCCTACGGCCGCGACAAGAGCAACATCTGGTACCTGTCGGAAGGGTCCGCACGGTATCTGGTCGGAGCGCGATACCGCTTCTGACCAAGCGGCGAGAAGGCCGCTGACGACAGCGGCCTTCCTCGTCTAGGATCATCTCATGGCCTCGGTACTTCTTAACAACATCGACCACCGCGACCTGCGTGTCGCGGTCGGTCATCACGCGCGCTACGGCGATGCAATCAACCAGACGCGCGTCTTCCCGGCCGAGTTCGAGGAACTGCAGCGCGACTATGCGATCCTGCTGCGTCGCGACGAGCACGGCGTCCTATTCTCGACCGTCCTGTTGGGGCTCGATCCGGATGAGAATCTGTTCTTGGACGGCGAGAAGTGGGACGCGCGGTACGTTCCTGCGGCACGGGCCCGCGGTCCCTTCTCGATCGGTTCGGGTGCCGATGGCGAACCTATGATCCACGTCGATCCGGACCATCCGCGCATCGTCGATAACGGCGAGCCGGTGTTCCGCGAGCTCGGCGGTAACGCGCCGTTGCTCGATCACGTCTCAGCGATGCTGCAGCGGATCTATGTCGGTCTGGAGACCGAGAAGGCGATGTTCGACGCGTTCGCCGCCGCCGGCCTGCTCGAACCCGCCACGCTGCAACTCGATCTCGCCGACGGGCGTCGTTATGACATTCCCGATCGCTTCACTGTCGATGCGGGGAAGCTGGCTGCGCTGGACGGCGATATCCTGGCACGGCTCCACCGCGACGACTTCTTGCGTCCTGCGTTCTGGATTGCCTCATCGCTCGGCAATCTTCGCCACCTGATCGATCGGAAGCTGCGGAAAGAGCTTCATGACTGAGAGCTTGCGGGTATCGCGACCCGTCCGCGAGATCGATCACTCCGGTGTCCTCGATTTGGACGCGTTGATAGCGACAGAAGAGCCGGTGATCCTGCGCGGGCTCGCCGCCGACTGGCCGCTGGTCCAGGCCGGACGCAGGTCGCCGCAAGAGGCTGCCGCCTATCTGCGCCGGTTCGACGCTGGCCGTCCCGTCACCGGCTATGTCGGCGATCCCGCGATCAGGGGACGCTTCCATTATGACGAGACTGCGACTGCGATGAACTTCGCCGCAAAGCGGATCGCTCTGGGCGAATTCCTCAATCATGTGCTCGGTCATCTCGGCGACGCCGGGGCACCCGCTTATTATATCGGCTCCACCGATCTCGACACCTATCTCCCCGGCTTCCGCGCCGAGAACGATCTGGTGCCGCACGGTGACGTCTTCGATCGCCACCCGCCGCTCGCCAGCATCTGGATTGGCAACCGCACGGTCGCGTCCGCACACCACGACATGTCGAACAACGCGGCTATCTGCGCAGTCGGACGGCGACGCTTCACGCTGTTCCCACCGGATCAGGTCGCCAACCTCTATCCCGGCCCGCTCTCGCCGACTCCCGGGGGGCAGGTGGTGAGCATGGTCGATTTCGCCGCGCCGGATCTCGATGCCTATCCACGCTTTGCTGCCGCTGTCGCCGCCGGATCGGTGGCGGATCTGGAGGCCGGCGACGTCCTCGTCTACCCGGCTTTGTGGTGGCACCATGTTGAGGCGCTCGACGACTTCAACGTGCTGGTGAACTATTGGTGGAACGCGGCGCCCGCCTTCATGGACACGCCGATGGATACGCTACTGCACGCGCTGCTCAGCCTGCGTGACCGGCCAGCGCAGGAGAAGCGCGCGTGGCGCGTGATGTTCGATCATTACGTGTTCGGCGATGCGGAGGCGGTCGCGGCGCATCTGCCGCCACCGGCACGCGGACCGCTTGCGCCGCTCGACGAGCATGCTGCACGCCAGTTGCGCGCTTACCTGCTGCACAGGCTGAACCGATGAATGATACGTCTGAACCTCCACGTACCCGCGTCGTGGTCGCCGGCGGTGGCACGGCCGGATGGATCGCCGCCGCAGCGATCGTGCGGCAACTGGGATCGCTAGTCGATGTGACACTCGTCGAATCGGAC
The DNA here is from genome assembly GCF_003610375.1 of Sphingomonas sp. PP-CC-1A-547. Classification (GTDB taxonomy): domain Bacteria; phylum Pseudomonadota; class Alphaproteobacteria; order Sphingomonadales; family Sphingomonadaceae; genus Sphingomonas. Next base: position 15,164 of record NZ_RAPZ01000004.1, on the reverse strand, counting down.
GAGATCGGCACCGTCGGCGTCGGCGAGTCCACCATTCCGACAGCGCGCAGCTTTCACGCCTTTCTCGGCATCGACGAAGCGGCGTTCATGCGTGCCACGCAGGCGACCTTCAAGCTGGGCATCGCATTCGAAAATTGGCGCCAGGTCGGAGACCGATATTTCCATCCGTTCGGCAGCATCGGCAGGTCGGTGGCGATCGCCGACTTCCAGCATTTCTGGCTGGAGGCACGCGCACGCGGGTTCGGTGGGGCGTACGGCGACTATTCGCTCGAACAGCAGGCAGCCGGCGCTGGCCTCTTCGGTCACGACGAGCAGCATTCGCTGGCCTATGCCTATCACCTCGACGCGACCGCCTATGCGCGGTTCCTGCGCACGCTGGCCGAACCCTGGGGCGTCCGCCGCGTCGAGGGATGCATCGAGCGGGTCGAGCGTGACGGCGAGGGGAGCGATATTGCCGCGCTCGTCCTCGCCTCAGGCGAGCGGATCGCTGGCGACCTGTTCGTCGATTGCACCGGCTTCCGCGCACTGCTGACCGAAGGCACGCTTGAGACTGGATTCGAGGACTGGTCGGAATGGCTCACGACCGACCGGGCGCTCGCCGTGCAGACGGAGACGGTCGGGCCCCCCGTGCCGTACACGCGTGCGATCGCACACGGTGCCGGCTGGCGCTGGCAGATCCCGCTGCAGACGCGGACGGGCAACGGTCTCGTCTATTCCAGCGCGCACATGAGTGACGACGAGGCGCACGAAACGTTGATAGGTGCTTTGGATGGCCGCCCGCTGTTCGAGCCGCGACCGCTGCGCTTCCGTTCGGGAATGCGACGGCTGGCTTGGAACCGGAATTGTATCGCGCTGGGCCTGGCAGCGGGCTTCATCGAGCCCCTTGAGTCGACCAGCATCCATCTGATCATGAATGCGGTGATTCGCCTGATCCAGCTGTTCCCATTCCGTGGCGACGATCACGGTGCACTGGCCTCGCGCTTTAACGCGCAATCGCGACACGAGTGGGAGCATGTGCGCGACTTCATCGTCCTCCATTACCACGTCACCCAACGCGACGATTCGGCGTTCTGGCGGGACTGCGCGCGCATGACCATTCCTGACAGCCTTGCTGAGCGGATCGCACTTTTCACGAAGACCGCTGGCGCCTGGCAGGGACAGGACGACCTGTTCAGGATCGATTCCTGGGTCTCAGTCATGCTCGGGCAAGGCGTCGTACCCCGCGCGCATCATCGCATCGCCAGCATCATCAAGGGACAGGAGTTGCGAACCTCCTTCGAAGACCTTTCCAGAGGAATAGCAAGTACGGTGCGGCTGCTACCGCGACATTGCGACTTCCTAGCCCGGTATTGCCCGGCTGACGGCTGATGCATTACGTAGCCGCTTGTTTGGACGGATATCTCACATGAGGGGAATACTCTAATGTGAGGAGAAGGTGTTCTCCAGAAAAAGTGTCCATATCCACAGGCCACTGATTTCTATCAGCCATCCGCGCTCCCGTTTCAAAAGGCGGCGCCGCACCCTCTCTCAAGATGAACGAGCGTCCGAAGTTGGAAAGCGAAAATGGGCACCGGAATGTCCGGAAGTGGGTCTTTCGCTCTAGGCCAACGGCGCAAGAAGCTCAGGTTGCGCGCTGCCCATCAGTTCGCCCAGGCGCACATTCCGTTCCGGCACCCAGTCTTCGTTGAACGCAATCGCGCCCCGCTTCCACAACATCACGATCGTTGAGCCAAGGAGGAAGCGGCCCATTTCCTCACCCTTTTTTAGCACGATGTCCTGGTCGGCATATGCCCACTCCGACGACCTGTTAGTGCGCTTTGGATTGACTACACCGTGCCACACAGTCGCCATGCTTCCAACTATGGTGGCGCCAACCAGCACCATGACGAATAGGCCATGCTCTACCGATTCAAAGACGCAAACTATTCGCTCGTTGCGCGCAAACAGGTTCGGTACACCGCGTGCTGTGACAGGGTTTACTGAAAAGAGCTTACCCGGCACGTAAATCATGCGCGTAAGCTTGCCATCGCATGGCATGTGAAGGCGGTGGTAGTCTTTGGGGGACAGGTACAGGTTTGCGAAGCTGCCGTGGCGAAACTGATTGGCCAGTGTGGCGTCGCCGCCAACAAGCTGCGTCGTGGTGAACCGATGCCCTTTTGCTTGTAGCATGTGATGGTCATCAATCGAGCCGAACTGGCTAATTGCGCCGTCGACTGGACATACAAAGTCGGCAGCCGCGATTGGACGTAACCCCGCTTTGAGGGGGCGGGTGAAGAACTCGTTGAAGCTCTTGTAGCTCCGAATGTCCGCATCCGCGGCTTCGTTCATATCGACGGAATATTTACCAACAAACCAGCGGATAAGCCAGGTTGTCATCGCACCCCCATGCGCTCTGGCGACCCGGCCTGCCAGCGCGGTGAGGCGCTGCTTAGGCAGGATGTATTGGAGTAGGACCGGCAGGCGATCGGACATCAAAACCTCAGAGCGTCGACACCGTCCTTGTAGGGCTTTGAACCGTCAGGTCGACCACGCAATTCGCGCTGAGAGACGAGACATCCTGATCGCGGGAAGGAGACAGGACAGGTGTTGAAACCGACACCGTCTCAAGCTGAACGAATGGCGGAAGATAGGGAGCCGGGAAGGGCACTCGAATGGCGACTTATGGGTCCCTTCACGGGCCCGAACCACTGGCCCGCTGCGTGCGCGCTGCCAGTCTACGCGAGTGATCGATCACGCGCCGGTAAAACGCCGCTGGCCAACCGGGACTGCAGGCCAATGGGTATCTATCGACGCTAACCGTCGCGCCGGCATGAGTAAGGAAGCAGCTTGCTATCCAAGAGAAATTGCGCAGGACTGCGTGGCATGAAGCGCGTGCAACGTCTTGTCATCCTTGGCGGAGGAACCGCGGGGTGGATGACCGCCGCGGCCATGAGCGCCACGTTCGGCGACCTGGTCAACATCAGCATCCTCGAATCTGACGCAATCGGCACCATCGGTGTCGGCGAAGCGACTATCCCGACGATCCAATGGTTCAACCAGTTGATCGGACTGGACGAGGAGGCGTTCGTCGCGGCGACGAAAGCGAGTTTCAAGCTCGGCATCGAATTCGTCGATTGGGCGCGACCCGGCACGCGGTATTTCCACCCGTTTGGTCGTTACGGCGTCGATCTTGGACCAGTACCGTTCCATCAGCACTGGTTGCGGGCCAAGGGGGATGGGCTTGATCGGCCGCTTTCAACCTATTCACTCGCCGCGCAGCTTGCCGCCGCCGGCCGCTTCGCGAAGCCCGTGGACGATCCGCGGTCGATCCTGTCGACGCTCGGCTATGCCTATCATTTCGACGCCGGCCTCTACGCCCGCCACCTGCGCCAACTTGCCGAGAAACGCGGCGTCGTCCGGCACGAGGGCCTGCTGCGCGATATCGAGCGTGATCCCAAAACCGGCTTCGTCACCGCCTTGACGAGCGACCGGGGCGAGCGGCTGGAGGGCGATCTCTTCATCGACTGCTCGGGGTTTCGTGCGCTGCTTATCGGCGAGACGATGGGCGCTCGGTTCGAGGACTGGTCGCATTGGCTGCCCTGCGATCGTGCAGTCGCCGTGCCGTGCGCGCGCATCGCCGCAACGACACCGTTCACGCGGTCGACGCTGCGCCCCGCCGGCTGGCAGTGGCGGATCCCGCTCCAGCACCGCACCGGCAACGGCTATGTCTATGCAAGCAGTTTCGTGTCGGACGACGAGGCGGTGGCGACCCTGCTCTCCAACCTAGACGGCGAAGCGCTGGCAGATCCACGAATGCTGCGCTTTACCGCAGGGTTCCGGCGCGAGGCATGGCGCGGCAATGTTGTCGCGATCGGGCTGTCATCGGGGTTCCTCGAGCCGCTCGAGTCGACCAGTATCCACCTGATCCAGAGCGGTATCGCGAAGCTTATCACGCTGTTCCCGGATGCCGATTGCGACCCCGTACTGGCGCGTCAGTTCAACACGCTGTTCGCACGTGACATGGACGGCATCCGCGACTTTCTGATCCTGCACTATCACGCCACGCAGGGCCATGACGCGCCGCTCTGGCAACACACTCGCCATATGACGCCGCCTCCCACGCTGGTCGACAAGATCGCGCAATATACGCGCGCCGGACGTCTGATGTTGAGTGCCGACGAACTGTTCCGCGAGGCAAGCTGGCTCGCGGTGCTGGAGGGGCAGGGGGTGGGCGCCTTGGGCCATGCGCCGTTGGCCGATACCCTCGATGCGGCGACAAACCGCCGCCAGCTCAACCAGATCGAGACGGTCATCGCGCGCGCGACGCCCACGCTGCCCTTGCATGACGCGGCCATCGCAGCGCTCGTTGCCCCGCAGGTCGCCGGGAGATGACGACGCCCGACGTGCGGGCGCGCCGTATCGGTACGGAAGGGGAGCCGGTGGTCGTCATCGACCACTTCGTCCCCGATCCCCACGCGCTGCGAGTTTTTGCCGCGACGCAGGATTATGGCCCGGCAGGACGACATTACCCCGGAATCGCCGCGTCGCTTCCCGATAGCTATATGCGTGATCAAGGGGCGCTCATCGCGACGATCGCGAAGCAGGTTTTTGGGATGTCGGCCGGGCTGTCGCTGCTGGAGGCGCGCTTCTCGATCGTGACGATGGCGCCGTCCGCGCTGTCGATCGAGCAACGCCTGCCGCACGTTGATGCGGTGGAGCCCGGACGGCTGGCGCTGATCCATTATCTCGTGCCCGACGAAACCGGCGGTACCGCGTTCTACCGGCATCGTTCGACCGGGTTCGAGACGATCGACGCCAGTCGCCGCGATCCTTATTTCGCCGCGCTCAACCGGGATCTGGCGAAGCACGGCGCACCCGAGTCCTATATCGCCGGCGACACGCCGCTGTTCGAACGGATCGCGCGCATCGACGGCGTGTACAATCGGGCGCTGCTGTATCGCAGCAGCCTGCTGCATTCGGGTGAGATCGCGGACGGCACGTCGCTGGCGTCCGACCCGCAAACCGGACGCCTGACGATCACTGGCTTCTTCGCCGGTTAGCGAGCCTCCGGCGGCTGCACGGCGAGATAGACCGTGCTCCACAATTGCGCCGCGTTTGATTCGTCGACATCGGCCTTGCCTGCACCGAAGGCGACGATGCGGTAGCCGCCGTCTTTGTACGTCCACGACCAGAGTTCCGATCCGCGGATCGTCCTGCCTGCCGCTATCGCGCGCCACAACGCCGCCTGTGCCGTCCTGAGCCGCGTCCGGGTCGCCGCGGGCAGGTCAGTCCGCTGCAACTGGCGTTCAAGCCCCGCCGCCAGCAACGCCTGCTGCCACGACCAGACGACTGCGCCGTGATATGCCGCGGGCGTAAAGCGCGCCTGTGCCGCCCTATCGGCGAACGCCGGATTAGCTACCAGCAAGCCGATGTCGGTCATCAGACCCGCCGGGAAGGGCTGCATGATCCCGCCCACAAAGGTATCGAGATCGTTTGAGGACGGTCGCCCGAACAACAGCGCAAAACCCTCGTCCGAATTGACGATCTTAACCGGCGCGCCATCGGCGCCCAAAGATAGCGCATGAAATACGACCGGGGCCTTGCCCAGTGCCGCCAGCACCGGTGCTGCGGGCACGCCAAGGGTCGCTGCATAGCGCCGCACGTCCGCCGCGGCCGTTGCAGCAGGAATTTCGACGCGGAACAGCGCGGGTGCCTTTGTCCGCCAGACTTCGGCCATCGTGCCGGCCCGCCCAAACGCCGCGCGATCGCCCGCCGACAGATATCTGTCGAGCAGTCCGGCCTGCGCGAGGCGATCTGCCGCTTCGATCGCCGCGGGGACTAGGGCGGCGTTCACGTCATACGCGTAAATGCCGCGGCCAAGGCCTTCCTCGCTGTCTCGCCACTCGCCGGTCATCCGCCCGGGCTTGATCGTGACGAGGTTGCGGGCCGATGGGGCTGCGGCGAACGCACTCGCCTGCGCCAGCACGAAGCGGAGATTGCGGACCAGCGCCGCACCGACCGGCTCGCGGTGCCCCGGCTGGCTCTCGCTCGCGAGCGGCGCGGCCAGATAGGCGGACGCGCGCTGCTTGCCCGCCCCGAGCAGATAGTCGGCGGCGACCGGCCCGAGCATGTAATCGTCGTCGACCATGCCATAGTCGAGTTCGGCGGCATCACCGCTGCGGCCCGCCTTGCGATTGGCGAGGATCGCAAATTCACCGATCCCTTCTTCATGCGCGACTTCGCCGCCGGGCGACAATCGCGCGATGACCGCGTTGAGGCCCGACTCAATCGCGATGGGTTTGAGCGCCGGCATTAGCAGCCGCAACGACATCAGCGTGTCGCGTCCGAAATAGGTATCGAAGCGCCAGGAACCCGCCAAGAACTTCTCCCGGTAGCTGAGAAACGCAAGCGCGTTGCGCGCGGCGGGATCAGCGGCCGCTGTCGCATTGAGCAACTCCGCCGCCGGGATCGGGGTCAGCGGTCCGTCGCCGGTCAGCGCCGTGATCTCCAACCGGATCTGCCCGTTCGCGCCGGCGATGATCGCGCCTTGGTCGATCCGCCCCTCGACAACCCGCAGCGTCAGTTCATAGCCTGCTGCGCCGTCGAGGCGCTTGCGGCGCCACGTGATCGTGTCCCCGGCGATTACAGACGTCGCGGCGAGCTCCTTGGGAAACGTACCGACCGCCTGATAGTCACGCAGGAAGCGGATGTTGGACAACACCGCCTGCTGTGGAACCAACCGCGCCGCATCGGTGGTCGCTACCGCGACGATGCCGTGTAGGCTCCCGCGGTTCAGCGGTAGCGGTGCTTGGTCCAGCCGCCAGGTCACGGGGCGTGGGGTGTTCGCGAACCACAGGCCGACGCCGCTGTTGCCCGCAGGAAACGCTACCAGGATGCGCGGATCGTCACCGTTGCGCAGCAGGACATGCGCCGCCACCGCCTTGTCGCGGACGAAGGCGTTGAGGTTTTTTCCTTCGGTCAGCTGATACGCAAGCTCCGGTCGAGCCGTAACCGGCGCCGCGGCACAGGTGAGGAGAGCGAGGCCACCCGCCATCGCCATGCGCGCTATCGTCTTCATGATTGTCACTCCGCAAAAAGGGGCGGCAGAACAGTTGTCTGCTCGCCGCCCCGTTTGAACCCTCACATCGTCGTTCGATCAGAATTTCAGCGTGACCGATCCGCCATAGGTCGTGCCGACAATGCCGCGGGCATAGAAATAGCCATCGGTTACCGCCTGTGTCTGGCCTTGGCGCGGATTGCCCTCGGTCAGGCCAACGACGTTGAAGATGTTGTCGGCGTTGAAGTTCGCCTGGATCCGGTCGTTGACGTTGATCGTGATCCCCGCGCTGGTCACGCCGTAGCTGGGGAGCGCGACCCCGTTGCCGGCATCGGCGAAAATGCGCCCGACATATTTGTAGCGACCGTACACTTCGCCCAAGCCATTCGGCAGCTTGATCACTGGCGTGATCGTGAACAGCTTGGCGGGCGTGCGTTCGGGGCGGTTGCCTTCGTACTGCGCACCCTGGCTGACGCCGTCGATCTCGAGGTTGAGCAGCTTGGGTTGCTGGAACACGCCCTGGAAATCCACCGAGAACCACGTGATCGGACGGACGTTCACATCCACTTCGACTCCGCGCGTGCGCAGGTCGGCGTTGATGTTCTGCTGTTGCGATGGGTTGGTTGGGTTGGCGAAATTGTAGTTCTGATTCTTGAAGTTCGTCTGGAAAATCGTCGCCGAGCCGCTGATGAAGCGTTGGTATTGATAGCGGACACCAGCCTCGTACAGCTCGATCGTCGTGATAGGATCGGTGTTGTTGGTCTGGAAACCGTTCGCATAGCGCGCGTAGATCGCGAGGTTCGGCGTAAACTGATAGTTCGCGCCGGCGGTGTACGCTGCCTTCGACTGCGTCCGCTGCGTCCGTGCAAAGGTCCCGTCGAAGGTCGATCCGACCGTGCGGATGAGGCCGGGCACGTTTGGCTGCACCGGCTGGTTCACCGCCGCTGCCTGACCGTCCAGGAACGTCGCAGAGTCGCGCTCCCAGCGGATGCCGCCGTCGAGATGCAGGTCGCCGATCGACAACTCGTCATTGGCATAAAACGAGACGGTGGAGTCCTTGCGCGTGCGGATGCCAGCGCCCCAGTCGCCATACGAAACCAGGCCGTTATCGGACAGCGTACCGACGACGCCATTAGCCGCGTTCAGCGCAACGATGTCGTAGATGTCGCTGTTCGACCGCACGTCGTTCACGACGCTGGCCGTCGCCGACTGGTCCTGCTCGCGTGTCACGTCGTAATACATCGCGCCGACGGTCAGCGAGTTCTTGAAACCGCCGCTCTCATATTCCCACGTGCCGCCGCCGTTGAGACCGAAATCCTTGCCGTCGATGTAATCGTGATTGAGCGTCGTGCGCTGGAGGAAGCCGTTGCCGTTCAGCGCATTCAGGTCCGTGGTCTGGTTGCTGCCCAGCACCGTGCCGGTCCGCAGGTTGCGGATGCCGAAGCGCGTCGCGGTCGGAAACGCCGTTCGCCCCGCGGTCAGCAGGTCGTTGATCGGCGAACCGGCGCCGGGCGTCAGATAGTTGACGGCGCTGGTCAGACCGGCGTTCCCGGTGCCCGAGCCGGGGAACAGGCCGTTGAAGTCGTACGAGTATTTCAGGTAGCGACTGTGTAGGAACAGGTTGACGCTGTCGCTGACCGGCGTTTCCATGTCGATGCGGAACTGCGCCGTCTTCGCCTTGATGCCATCCTGATAGCGAAATTCGCGGAAGCCGCTTGGATGCGCGAAAGTCGAGACCGGGACCTGGATGCTCTTGAACGCATCACCGCCGACATTGCCGAACTGCGTGCTGAGGCTCGGGATTCCGCTCGGCTCGCCATCAATGAAGCGGTACGGCTGATCCGCATAAAAGGCATTCTCGATATCGCCGCCCTTGGCGGAGATGCGGATATAGCCACCGGCCTCGGGGCGATATTCCAGCGCGCCCTTGATGCGCCAGCCGCGATAGTCGAACGGGTTGTCGCGCACGCCAGGGCTCGACTGGAAATAGCCGCCGACGTTGAACGCCAGCTTGTCGGTGATAGGCGACGACAGATACACTTCGCCGCGCTTCTGGCCGTAATTGTAATAGCTACCGCGCGCCATCGCTTCGGTACGCGTGAAGTTCGGCGTCTTCGAAATGAAGTTGATCGTCGCGCCGGCACCGTTGACGGTCAATACACCCGACGAGCCGCCCTTCACCGCTTCGAGGCGATCGATCGTCAGGTCCTGGTCGAAGAAGAAGTCGGCACCGCCGCCGCTGTACAGGATCGGCATGCCGTCCTCTTCCAGCTGGATGAAGCGCTGGCCGCCGCCTTGCAGGCCGCGCACCGAATAATTGTTCGATACGGCGCCCGCGGTCGACTCCACGAAGATGCCGGGGATCAGTTCGAGCATGTCCGCGGTCGATCGCGGAGCCTTGCGGTCGATATCGGCGCGCGACGCTAGCGTAATATCAGCTGACGATGTTATTAGAGCTCGGTTACGGGTTGTTTGCCCCGTGACGACGATGTCCGCGTTCTCGTCAGATGCGCTCACCGCAGTTGGGGCGGTTGTATCCTGCGCAACTGCGGTTGATACTTGAGTTGTCGAGCGGGGTGTCGCCATAACCCCATTCGCGAGCACAGCCGTGCGGCCATTGAATGACACGATCTTGAGACCAGAGGCGTTAGCGATCTGGCGGAGGCCGTCGGCGACTGCAAGATTGCCCTTGATTGCGACGATCCGTCGACCGCGCGTAGCGTCTTCAGGCGCAATGATCTGGATGCCCGCCTGGCGTGCGAATGCGACGATACCGGTCGATGCCGACTGGGCGGCGACATCAAAGTTTCGGGTCTGTCCGAAAGCAACTGCTGGCGATGCGGCAACCGCGACGCTGGTCAACATAAGGCCCATATAGAACTGCGAACGCATAATAATCCTCCCCTTACGATCGGCCGACTGCGTCTTTAGCGCGTCTGCAGGAGAAGATGCGTCGCGCTACTGTTTCCGTCAGGATTTTCGAGATTTATATTACGATCCGTAAATCAGTGCCGTCTCTCTCGATCTTCGCACCCGTCATTATCGCAGCCGCGCGTGCGAACCCGTCCAGATCATCGGTGCGAAACCAACCCACGATCCTGCGGTCGGCTAGTTGTGTATCGACGGATAATTGTCGCCTATTGTACCGGTTGAATTCGGCTGCAGCGTCGCCAAAAGTCATACCATCGAGTATGATTTCACCCTGTCGCCATGCTAATGACTCGGCGGGCTTCGCATTTGCGACGACGGTTTCGGCGGTACCGGACACATCTGCTACGCTTGCTTGCTTGCCAGCGCTTAACATGACGAAGCGTTCTGGAGCAGCAACCGACCAGACTCGAACACGCCCTTCCGTTACCGTCACCTCAGCGCGGCCCAGATAACGGCGAACCGCGAAGGCCGTTCCAACCGCACGAACCCGCACGTCGCCCGCAGAGACCACAAACGGTCGAGCATGATCCGTTGCTACCGCGAACCAGGCCTCGCCATCGTCAAGCGCTACCGACCGCTGCTCCGGCGTCATTCGCACACGAGTCCGGCTGGCGGTGTTGAGAACGATGGTTGATCCGTCTTCAAGCTTGGCTAGACGGCGTTCGCCGACTGCTGTTTCTATGCCCACACTGCCGTGCGTTTCTAGCCAGACCACGCCTAAGGCCGCGGCAGCAACCGCTAAGCCCCCGCTGACCGTCAGTACTCGCCGACGAGATAATAACGGTCTCGCTACTATGCGGGCATCGGCCGCGTCCAACCCACTCCAAACAGCACGGGCACGCAGCAAGGCACCAACGTGGCGCGGATGTTCTGCACACCAACGGTCGATCTCGCCTGCCAAGTTCGCATCGTCTGGTGCGCGATCCAGCCGCGCGACCCACCGCGCTGCAGCAACGTCGATAGCGTCAGGATGGTCGCGCATTGCGGTTCCTTTCGTTTCGCGATGGCAAGTCTGCCCTGTCATCTGTTGAAAGGCCACTAAGGATAATTTTTAATCCCCGTGCCAGATCGTTCTCAACGATCATCTCAGTCACGCCCAATTCTTCTGCGATATGCCGCTGCGACAGTCCTTCGACCTTTCGCATGCGAAAGATGGTTCGGCTTCGCTCTGGAAGCGCGGCTAGAAGATGTTCGACTTTCGCTAATAGTCCCCGCCCTGCGACGATACGTTCAGGTGAAAGATGGTCGGCAGCTAGCGCAAGTTCGAGATCGGCAATGGTTCCAACGGCCTCAATACGCACGACTCGAGCTCTGCGTAGCTCGGTCAGAACCACGTTGCGTGCTGTCTGAAACAGATAACGACGCGGATCCTCTACACGCTTGAAATCTGCCAACGCCGCCAACCGGCAATAGGCTTCCTGGACGACATCATCTACATCAACACCAGGAAATCCGGCCCGGAGCCACCGTCGCAACTCGGGCTCATGCGGCAGAATCTGCCGGGCAACCCAGTTTACGAGTTCGGTAGTTACGTGCCTCATTTCACTCCTGACCACAGCATAGATGCATGGCCCCGATATTTCCGTCACGGTTTTACCGAGCGAAGACCAAATCTGTGCTCCCATCATTCGATGACGCCGGTTGTGGATCGGCGTCGAAAGCTCTGCCATGGCAGAGTATCGCTAATTTATTGGAACTACCTCGAAAACCTACATGGTAGGGGCTAGATCGGCGCCGATCGGAACCCTTCCCTGACCGACATTTTTCAAATGATTGCAGTCAGTTGCTTCGCTAGCAGCAGGGGCTCGCTTTCGACGCTGATCCCCACGTCTGTATACCGCCCGCCGTTGCCGGCCGTTTTCTCAAGGAAATTTCATGAACGACGTGGACATACGGCATCTGCAACGGTGCGTTGAGTTGGCGACAGAAGCGGTCGACGCGGGAGATCAACCGTTCGGCTCGATCCTTGTATCGCGAGACGGAACCGTATTGTTCGAGGACCGAAACCGGACGGGCGGTGGCGACGCCACGCGTCATCCCGAGTTCGCGATCGCGCGCTGGTCGGCCGAACACCTGACGCCCGAGGAGCGGCGACATGCTGTCGTCTACACCTCCGGCGAACATTGCGCGATGTGTGCAGCGGCGCATGGGCTCGTCGGGTTGGGCCGTATTGTCTACGCGACGTCCACGCCACAGCTCAGTCACTGGATGCAGGAGCTGGGCAAGCCCTCGCTCGGGATCGCCCTGCTGCGCATCATCGACGTGGTGCCGGATGCGGACGTGGCTGGCCCGGTGCCCGACTTTGCCGACGAGGTCCGAGCACTCCACGCACGTGCCGTCAGCTAGTGTGATACAGGCGGTCAGACCGCGAGGCCATGCGCCTCGACATGGCCGGCGATGTCGCCGGCGGTCGTCCACCAGATACGGGGATCGTCCGCTTCCCGAAGCTCCGTCAGGACGCGGGCAAGTGCCGGAACGCGGTGTGCCTGCCCCATGATGAAGGGGTGGAGCGCGATACCAAGGACGAGCGGCCGCCGGTCGCATTCGGACAACAGTTGTTCCACGCCTGCGCGTATCATTGCCGCAAACGTCTCTGCCTCTTGGTGGCGCTCGATGATTGCGGGGAGGTCGTTAATTTCCTGAGAGTAAGGAACGGAGAGAAGCCCGCCATATTTGGTCGAGAGTCGGGTGGGTTGATCGTCGTGCGCCCAATCGAGCACGTAACGGTAGCCGTTCTTGGCAAGCAGATCCGGCGTGTGTTTGCTTTCTGAAATCCAAGGCCCCAACCAGCCAGACGGTCGTATACCGAGCGTCGCTAACCTCTCGGTAACGTCTGTGATCAAGCTATCCTCGCGCAGGCCGAACATGTTCCCCTGCGCCTTCGCATTGGTGCTGCCGTGCGCCGCAATCTCGTCGCCACGATCACTGCATGCTTCTGCCAAGCCGGGGCAACGATCGAGCACGTCGACGTTGAGCAGTGCGGTGGTCCGCAGCTTCAACCGATCAAAGAGATCGAAAAGCCGCCATGCTCCCACGCGATTGCCATAGTCGCGCCATGCGTAGTTCATCACGTCAGGTTCGGTCTGAGACGGCGCTAGCTTTGGCCCCAAACCGCCACCGAAGTCGAAGACCTCGTAATTTACCCCGACGTAGATAGCGAGGCGACGTCCACCCGGCCAGTCGTAGTCCGGCCGGTTTGTGATGGGGCGGTATTCATAGCGGTCATGGTTCGGATTGCTCATGACGGCGCAACGCACGGACAAGCGAATGGCGTCACCGCGATCTCACGAAATGTCTATTTTCGGGCACCAATGCTCTCAAACCGGTAACTTTTAGGGCTGAGTTCCCCCGCAGGGTTAGGGCCGGATACCCTTAGCTTTACTGTCATGAATATCAATATTGACGCCGAACCATTTTATGATCTTTCCGTTCTCGTCGCGCAGCGGCACGGCATGAACGTGCATCCAGCGGTAGTTTCCGTCCTGTCCTTTAAGGCGGTATTCTGCGTCTACCGCTTGCTGATCCTGAACGGTATTACGCCATTGTGTAACCGTCGCTATCCGATCTTCAGGGTGGATTGCAGTCAGCCATCCATAGCCTTTCCAATCGTCGAAACTCTGACCGGTGTAAAACCGCCAACTAGGGCTGTCGATTTCAATTAAGCCGTCTGGCGCGCTTTCCCAGGTTGCCCTGACAATGCCTTCGGCGAGAAGTCGAGCACGCGTTTCTTCATCGAAAGGCGCATCGCTATCGAAGAATCCCCATGCCCGAGCATCGCCCATGTCAGGCCTCCTCGGGTGTTCGGCTATGCCGACTGTGTATATTGTTGGTCGGGCAAAAGAGAGGGTATTTGGAGGTGTCTAGTATTAACTCCCGTTCAATGCGCAACCTCATCCCCTCGGGGCCGTATACTTGCCAAGTTACCACGGCTTAGAGCCGTGACCTTTCGGTCGAATAACGCCGCTGTCCCTTGCAAGCTGTGACAGGTGCTCAGCTGCTCGCAGGTGTATAGCCCTCACTTCCTCGATCGGGGACAAAACCGCCGCAACAATGTGCTTCGACATCTCAATATGAGGATCATTTAGAAACGGCGATTGAGACATGCACTACCCCTCCTGTCGCTTATTATCGCCGAAGCCAGCCACGTTTATAACAACGCAGCAGTGACAGGTTCGGCCCTCAAGTCGGGCTAAATACTAGACTTTTGTCGGCCCTCAGATGGGCCGGATCACTGGCAGAGCTTCGCTTCACTATCGGTCGGCGATTGCTGGCTCAGGCGGGCGCTAGGCTTTGGAACGCCGCGATAAGAGCCTGTTCGTTAATCGGTTTGTCGAGAACAATCATCGATGGCCGACTTACATGGCATGCTTCGCGCGTGCCGGTCACGAAGATCACGGGCGTCGGCCCATGCTCTAAGATGATGGCTTCAACCGCAGCAGGCCCGGTACCGGCTGAGAGATTGACGTCGGACATGATGATGGAGGGAGGCCGCAACCTCGCGGCATCGATTGCCTCATCCTGCGAGGCAGCCTGATCGAAGGATGTGCCGCCAGCCCGTTCGATCAGTTGGATGATGTGATCGGCGATGAGGAAATCATCCTCGATGACGAGCACATGGCACATATGCCAGATCCCGATAAACTGAGCTCTTAACCAAAGTGGTCACGCAATGGGCCCGCCACGGGGTTAATAAATGTCAGACAAGGTCGAAAGCTTAGATCGGCGCTTCGATTGCGAAGCGAACACCTTCCGGCAGATATTGGATTTCCGCCTTGCCGCGGATGTGGCGTGACAAGACGCGCTCAATCATTCGCGTACCAAATCCAATTCGTGTTGGCATTGCAACGATAGGACCATCCTGCTCCGTCCAAGAGAAGGTAAGCCGGCGTTCGGTTGCATTGCCGTTCAGGTCCCAGCGTATGGTCACCTGGCCCTCCGGTGCCGAAAGCGCACCATATTTGATCGCATTGGTCGCCAGTTCATGCAGTGCCATAGACAACGCAAGTGTCACTTCCGGGGTCAGCCGTATCGTCGGTCCGACAGCGGAAAACCGTCGACCGTTGCTGTCCATGAACGGCGCCAGCACCCGCTCGACAATCTCGCCGATTGCCGCGCCTTCGATCTCGTCCTTGAGCAGCAGTTCGTGCGCAGACGCGAGGCTAGCGATGCGGCCCGACACCGCATCCCGAGCCTCAGC
>NZ_RAPZ01000003.1 GCF_003610375.1 Sphingomonas sp. PP-CC-1A-547 | reverse complement strand
TTCGCAACAGCGAAGTGTCGCGGGGTGGAGCAGCCCGGTAGCTCGTCAGGCTCATAACCTGAAGGTCACAGGTTCAAATCCTGTCCCCGCAACCATCTTGATTTGCAATGCCTCCTCGGTCACCACCGCGGAGGCTTTTTGCGTTTCCGCTCCGGCACATAGCGACAGCATTGACGCCAGCTCCCCGCGCAGGTCGATCGCGAGATCACCGTTTTCCGGCGTCAGCACCACCGCCTCGATGAGCGCGCGCAACCGGTCGAACGCCTGCGCCTCCAGCGCTTCGTCCTCGAAGGCCGCGGTGAGCTGTTCGACCTTCTCACGGTACACGCGGCTCAGGTCCGGGGTAAGCAGCTCGGACTCCGGGGAAACCGTCTCTGTGGTTTCCTGTTCGGTAAGCTCCAGTTCGGCGAGCAGGGCCTTGCGTCGCTCGGTCCAGATCTTCATCTCGTCGACGAACACCATCGCGTCCACGCCTTTGAGGATAGCCGCCTTGGCGCACCCGAGCTGGTGATCAAGATTGGCCAGTTCGGCTTCCCGCTCGGGGCGGGCGCTGACCGTTTCAGCTGTCAGGCGTCGGGTCTCGGCCTCATATTCCAGAAGGAACGCTGCGACGACATCGTCACGCAGCATCTCGCTCGACAAGCCCGCCAGCACGCGCGTGTCGAGTTCGTCCTGGCGGATCGTTAGCCGGTTGTCGCACCAGGTCGGGCCCTTTTTGGCGGCGCCCTGGCAGCCGAACCGGGTCTTGCCCGATTTGGCATAGCTCGCGCCGCAGCTGCCGCAGGTCATCTTGCCGGTCAGCAGATACCGCGGGCGTTGCTGTGCGAAGAAGGGCAGACTGGTCGTCTCGGTACGCGGTTTCGCTGAGCGCGCGAGCGTAGCTTGGCGGGATTTGACCCGGTCCCACAGTTCGACGGGCACGATGCCGAGCGCCGGGGACTCGACCTCATCGGATCGTTTGTCTTCCGGATTGAGGAAGGCGTGGCGCTTTCCCGTTTCCGGGTTCTTGCGATACGTCTGTTTGCCGTACGGCCGTCGCCCCACATACAGCGGGTTGTTGAGGATGCCGGTGCCGCGTGCGGCATTGCCGGTCAGCGTGTTCGGCGTCCAGGCCGCGGCCTTGCCGAGCGGATGTCTGCTGGCTTTGCCGCTACGCGGGGAGGCCACACCGTCGGCGTTGAGGCGCCGCGTGATGGCGACGGGCGACAGGCCGGCCGCATAGTCCTCGAAGATCCGCACCACCACCGCGGCCTCGGTGGGCACGATCTGCTGCAGGCCGCGGATGCGTTCGCCGTTACCGTCGTGCTCGATGCGCTTCTCATAGCCGTACGCAGAGCCACCGGGATTCTTTCCCATCGCGTGACGACGCACCAGCGCATCGCGCGTCTTGTCGCTGGTGGCGCTCAGCTGCTCGGCGTTGATCGTACCGATCATGCCGATGTGCAGCGGCGTGACCACGCCTTCCTTGCGCGTCGCCAGGAGGATGCCGCGAAACCTGAGAAGGTCGAACAATGTCGCGATATCGGCCTGACTGCGCGACAGCCGGTCCATTGCGTCGGCGTAGACGATGTCGACGCGGCCTGCGGCAACGGCCGCCAGCAGCGCCTTCATACCGGGGCGGTGCATCGTAGCCGCCGATTCCGCTGCGTCTGTGAAGCAAAGCACCTCCTGCCAGCCTTCGCGCATGACCTCGCGCCGGCACATCATCAGCTGCGTCTCGATCGACTGCACGTCCTGTTTGTCCGTCGAATACCGCGCATATATCGCACACCGCTTCATCTTTCCTCCATTCGTGCTTCCTGCATTCGAAACGAAGGTCCTCATGATGGTCGCCTACCCGTTTTCGGGGCGACCTGGTTCTTCTGGGACCTCTGCTGCCGCGCCAGGTCGCGCGCCAGCAGACGCGCGAGGTCCAGCGCGAGATCGTGTAGCGGGGAGGGGGGCTGCGACGGCATCCACGCCAGTTGGGTAGCGCGGCGTCACGCCGACTCCGACCTTCCCACATGGTTGCCAGGCCGCATCGAGACCGGGTCGTTGGCCGGTCTGCCGCTGCTCATATTGGTAAATACAGACCGTCTGCATTTCGGCAAAACTGGTGGATAGCGGCCCATCTGCTTTGGGCCGGTACCTTTGATAAACTGCCGTTCGTTCACATGATCAGGGAGAAAGCAAGTCGACTGATTCCTGTTAGGTTGCGGAGCGGCCGCTTCGAGTTGCGATGTCAGATAAGTAGAGGCTTATCTATGCTGCGGAGCAGTGAATTCAAACTCATGTCGCTGGTGGTGGGCGGACTGGTCGGGTCAAGGCGGTTGGCCACCGAAGTGGAAACCCGTTCACACTACGTATTAGGATCGAACGCCTGTAGTCTCCAATTCTGGACTAAGGCTCGTCAGCAAAGCTGACAGGTGAACGGTGCGTTCAGATTTTCTTGAATACCTATTCGAAGTGGTGCCTTACCGGATTCGCAAGATACTGACCAACAATAGATGCGATTCAACATGATCTACGAGGCAAATGACATCGAGCACAGGCTTGCTAAGCCGAACCCCTCGTGGACCACCAACGCTCAGGTCGAGCGGATGAACCGCACCAGTAAGGAGGTGACTGTCAAACGCTGCGTTATGAGATCCACGAGCAGTTGAGGGTGTACCTTAAAGAGTTCGTGGCAGCATATTTTGCCTGTTGACCAAGACGCCCTGTGGCCTCACGTCTTACGATTACATCTCCAAAAACTAGACATCACCGGGTAGGTTCAGCGTCGATCCGATCCACACGATGCCGGTCCGATACACCTGCCTTCAGATTGGAATTGTCACACGGAGTCCGTTCAGTGTTTCGCGGAAGGGTATCTGGCAGGACAATCGGGAGGTTGCTGTGCGACCATCTAGCTCGTCCAGAAGAGTTTCTTCATCATCGGTGGCCTGGGACAATTGCCCTATCTGTGCCGGATCGACGATGACGTGACAGGTACCACAGGACAAGCTGCCGCCGCAGAGCGCAAGCAGTTCGTCAATGCCGCCCTCGCGAATGACTTCCATTACGGATAGTCCGGCGGTGGCTGCCAACGTCCGGGTCTGTCCTTCACGCGTCGTTACAATCAGATCGGCCATGTCTTATTCCAAGGGTAAGCGTACTGCACCGCGAGCCGGGAGCCAGCGGGACAGATACGGTTGTCGAAAAAACGTTCGTGGCCAGCGTTCGTGGCCCAATCGAGGGAGTTCAGCGACCGCGCGCTTATCGGACGATGCGCAAACGGTCGCTGGATCGAACCCTAGGACACACGAAACGGGGCGTGCCTCGGTGGTGATCAATAGTGGAACCTGAACTCCACGCCGACCCGGCGGGGCGTCAGGACACCGCGGGAATAATAGCGTTCGACCACGTCGCTGCGGACCTGGTTGTAGGACGATATGTCGTTGCTGATCGCCGTTACCGCGTATTTGTCGAAGATGTTGTCGGCGAACAGCCCGACTTCGAATGGCTTGGTGACGTAAGTCAGCGAGGCGCTGTGCGTCACATAGCCCGGGATCGCCTCGCCGTTGCCGCGCAGGCCTACGCGCGAATAGATCTCGCCGCGGTAGATCGTTGCCCAGTTCGCCTCGATCTTCCTGCCGTCGCCGAGCGGATAGCTGAAGAGGAGCTGTGCGCTGCCCGAGTTCTTCGCAGACCCCGGCAGCCGATCGCCCGAAAGGGCGTCGTCGCGAACGCCCTGACTGGCTACCAGCCCAACGACACCCTGCGTCAAGTGCGCGTCGACATAGGAATAGGTGCCGGTCAGCGCGAGGTTCGGCGTGATCTTGACCGTGCCTTGGAAATCGAACCCCTGCGATACCGCCTCGGCACCGTTGACCGTGATCCCGATCGCGCCGTTGAGCGTCTGGCTGGGCACCTGCACGCCCGACCATTTGACGTGATAGCCGTCGAGAGTCAGCAACAGTCGCTTGTCGAACAGGCTGGCGCGGACGCCCAGTTCTGCGTTGCGCGTGCGATCGGGACCGTAGCCCACCTCGTTGGGTAGCGCGCACAGCACCTGCCCACCCGCGGCGGCCCTCGCCAGATCCTCGGGCGTGCAAGCTATGACCTGGTTGACGCCGCCGACGCGGTAGCCCGTCGAATAGGTGGCATAGGCCAGCAG
This sequence comes from Sphingomonas sp. PP-CC-1A-547, assembly GCF_003610375.1. Classification (GTDB taxonomy): domain Bacteria; phylum Pseudomonadota; class Alphaproteobacteria; order Sphingomonadales; family Sphingomonadaceae; genus Sphingomonas. The sequence continues at coordinate 22,601 of NZ_RAPZ01000003.1, read as the reverse complement.
GTTCTCGCTGAACTTGTACGAGGTGTTGGCCTTCCAGACGATGCCGTCCTTGCCGGTCGCGCCAGGCTTGAACCGGTTCGCATTGATCGTCGTTGACGGAAACGCACCGATGCCCACGCCGATCAGCGGCAGCGCCGATCCGCCAACGATCGTCGCGTCGTACTTGAAGTAGCGGATGCCGCCCGTCACCTGCCACGCGTCGGTCAGGTGAAGCGACGCCTCGCCATAGACCGCCTTTTCGACGTTTTTGCTGTTGAGTTTCGAGACATATTCCAGGTCGTCGGGCCGCCCGGCGCCGGCAAAGTCTGAGAAGCTCGGCGTGTATTCATGCCGGTCGCTCGCATATTTCAGACGGTTATAGAAGCCGCCGATCACCCAGCTCAGCGGTCCGCCATGCGTGGAGACGAGGCGCACCTCCTGGTTGAGCTGCTTATACTTCCGTTCGTTGTTGGCGTAGGACGAGAATGCGGGGAACGCCTCGTAGCCATAGTCCAGATCGAGCAGCAGATCGGTGTTGTCGTCGACACTGCTAATGTGCTGCTTGGTGTAGGCGGTGGTGCTGACGAGCTGGGCGATGCTGCCCAGGTTGATGTTGAACTCGGCGGAGAACAGGTCGGCGCTGCGATCGACGGGCTCCAGATAGCGGAACGGCGCTTCGTAGTTGCCCGTGCCTAAAACGCCGGCGCCATTCGCCTGGCGCCCGCCGGTCTTGGTCGTCTGGTGCGCGTAGGTCAGGTACGCCTTGATGTTGGGGTTGTACTCGAGCAGCAGTTGGTTGCGCGTGGTGAAGGTGTGCTCGTAGTTCACATCCTCCTTGCGCTTGAAATTCGCGGCGTAATCGGCGGTGGTGCCGAGTGAGCCGGTCGAGGTGGCCGTCGCGCGACCCGGCTGCGGGTTGGATACGCCCGGCTGCTGCAGCAGGTAGTTGTAATCCATGAAGCCGGCATTGTCGTAATAGCCGGTCGAGGTGCGGAACGCGATGTGGTCCCGGACGATCGGGAGATTGATCGCGACGTCGCCAACCCCGCCGAACTCGTCCGAATGCGACTGCGCATAGCCGCGGCCATGGACGTCGATCGAGAAGCGATCGGTTTCCGGGCGATTGGGAATATAGCGCACCGCGCCGGCGAGGGTGCCGAGGCCGTAGAGCGTACCCTGCGGTCCTTGCAGGACCTCGACCCGGTTGACGTCGATCAGCTTGAAATCGAGATAGAGCGGGACTTCGCCGAGATACACCCCGACCGAATTCCCGGCGTTGGCACCGAGCACGCTGGTATCACCTGACGCGATTCCGCGCAGGATGATGCCCCCGGTCGATGCCGGCCCGGTATCCGCGACGGTGACGCCGGGGACGAAGGCGGCAAGCGAACGAACATCGTCGAGCCGCAGCGATTGGATCGCCTCGGCGGACACCGCACTGATGTTGATCGGCGCGTCCTGCAGGGTCGTTCGACGGCGGCTGCCGGTCACGATGATCTCATTGGAGCCGGAGTCGACAGCTGCTTCCGAGGCAGGCGTTGCGGGAGCGTTTTGCTGTTCCTGTGCCATCGCGGGTGCTGCGGTCACGCTAACCAGCGCCGTCGCGCACAATAAACCGGTGCGCGAGAATCGTACTGCCATTGAAGCCCCCTTGGTACGTAAAACGCTATCGCCTCTCCATGTTCTTCCTGTCGGCGTCGGCGCCTCGCTCGGGGCCAATCGCTTATGAGCAGAGTGTGGATATTATCGGCGGACCAACATGGGGCGTTTGACGTAAGCCGGTCGCGCATCGGGACCGGCGAGCTGTAACGACCTACGTCAAACGGCGCATGCCCGGCGGAGACGCAGCGCGATATCTGGTCGCCATGGTTCGTCACGCCACCTCGCGCGCGATACGCATGGCGCTCAGCCTGGTTTGCGCGCTGACCATGATCGCCCCGGCGCACGCGGAGCGGCAGACGCGGGCTCGACTGGTATCCTGCGGCGAGAACAGCTGCCTGCGGCTGTCAGGATATCGGGCGCGGGCGGCCATGATCGTCAGGATCGGAGAGCATGACCTTTCGGTCGAGGGCGACCGTGCATGGCAGGCGACGGTCCCGCTGGATATCGCGCGCGCGTGGCCGATCGCCCGCAATTACGCGCTGCGCGTGGCCTTTGTTGATCCCAACGCGGGGACGGAGAGGGTTGAAACGGTCATGCTGCCGCCGGGGTCGCTTGGCGCTCGCACCCAAATCGCCTCGCTCATCGTCAGCGCGCGCTGACGCCGGCAAACCCGTCCTTCGTCGCGCGCTTGTGATCACACCCGGTCGGCCCTACATTATCGTCACCTGATCGCCGGAGAGCGATGGGCCCGCGAACGCAGGAGATGATGATGAAGATTGGCCTGGCGGCATGTGCCGCACTCGTGATGGCGACACCTGCCATTGCCGCACCCGGCGGAAATCCCTTCTCGGCCGATAGCGCCGTCTTGAACCTCAGCGGGATCGACCTCGCGAGCGTCGACGGACAGCAGCGCCTCGCGATCCGGATGGACAACGTTGCGAACGCGGTGTGTGGCCAAGGGCTGAGCTCGATTCATCTGGCGCTCGGCGTACAGGCGCGTGGCTGCCGTGCAGACGTGATTGCTGATATGCGGAGCCGCATTGCAACGGCAACAGCGTCGCGGGATGTCTCGCGTGGGACGCAGTTGGCGTCGCGCTAACGATCAAGCGGGGCGCGCCGGGGTATCTGTGCCCCGGTTGTCGCTCCGTTAAATAGCGTATGGCTGCCACGAGCCCGGCGCTTACGGTTCGGGCATGAAGCAAGCTATCCTAGTGCGTGGCACCCGCAACTCAGTCTTGCGGGTGGCTGCGTTTGTCGTCGTTATGGCGCTGTCGGTTGGCGCGACGCCGAACAGCGTAGGACCGCGTTTCGCACGTTGGATCGATGGTACGACTTCGACCGAGCCCGAGACTCAGGTGCAGCGGATCGATGACGATAGTTTCGTCATCCGCCAGTCGGTACGAACCAATTTCGAGGCACCTTTCCTCTATCTGTTGTTTGGTACTGATCGCGCGCTGCTGATCGACAGCGGCGCGGGTGGGCTGAAGATCCGCCCGACGGTCGACCGCGTGATCGCCGATTGGCGGACGCGTCACCGCAATCGCCCGATCCAACTCATCGTCGCGCACTCGCACGGCGATCATCATGCCGGCGACGATGAGTTTCGCGAGCGGTCGAATACCGAAGTGGTAGGTCTTCAGCCACAGCAGGTTGCAGCTTTTTTTGGCATTCGCGACTGGCCGAACGCGATCGGCCGCTACGACCTGGGGCATCGCGTGCTCGATATCGTGCCGACCCCGGGGCACGAGCCCGCGCACATCATGGTCTATGACGCGCGTACGCGGCTGATTTTCTCGGGAGACATGCTGTATCCCGGCAGGCTCTACGTCCCGCGCGATCGGTTCGACGTGTTTCGTGCGAGCGCGGTTCGGCTGGCGGGCTTTGCCAAAACCCATCCGGTGCGTGCGCTGCTCGGCGCGCATATCGAGATGACCACGACACCCGGGAAGGATTACCCGATGGAAGCAGCCGGCCATCCGTCCGAGCACGGCCTCGCGCTGCCGCCGTCGGCGATCGACGAACTGGAGAAGGCTACCGCCGAGGCGAAGTCACCGGCGGAGATTGATCGCCACCCCGACTTCATCGTCTATCCGGTCGCTCCCAAGCCGGCCTGACTGCCGGGACCTGCGTCTTCTCAAGCGGTGGCACGCGGGCTTAGTCGCCGATCGTCTTGGGTTTGCGCCACCACGACATCGTGTGCGCGTCGTGAGCCGTCGTCCACACGCCAGCGCGGGTGTAGCGGAGCGCGCCGCTACCGGCGGGGGCGCCCATGCGTGCGGTGATGGCGAGCGACGTGGGGTCGATCACCACGAACGTCTGCCCCGCGGTGGTGCGCAGCCACACCTTGCCGCCGCCGGTGTCGATGTCACCGTATTTCAGCGTCTCGTCCACCTTGACCCGGCCCGAGACCGCGGCGGTCGTCGGATCGATCCGGGCGACGGTGCCGTCCCCCTGTTCCTGGACCCATACCGATCCTTCGCCTGCCGCCAGGAAGCCGGGCTCGCGCCCCAACGGTGTCGTTGCGACGACGCTATTGGTGGCGGGGTCGATCTTCTGCAGGCTTTGCTGCGTGCCGCTGACCGCCCAGATCGATCCCATGCCGAAGGTCAGGTAATAGCTGTCGGGGTTGGTCGGGATGGATGCGACGACGGCGTTCGTGGAGGGATCGACGCGCGCGATCACACCCTTGGCGTCGCTCGCCACCCAGATCGATCCGGCGCCGGCGACGACGTTCAGTTCGCCTTTCGGATTGGCGATCCCGGTCGCGATGATGGCAGTGATCTTTGCGGTCTTCAGGTCGATCCGGGTCAGCGTGAAGTCCTTGCAGTCTGCGACCCATAGCGACCTGAACGCAATCGTCATCGCGCCGCACGGATGGGCCATCGGCACTTCTGCGCGCTTGCCCTTGCGGGACCAGCGCTCGACGCGGCCGCTGTTGGTGGCCCATACCGTCTTGCCGTCGACCGCGAGGAAGTCCGCGAAGCCGGGCACGGCGATGACCTGCTCGCGCGATTCGGCGGCTGATGCGGGCGTGAAGGCCGTGCCGATGCCGAACATCGCGGCGGCCCATGTCGTTGCCACTGTCTTTTTCAATTCGTGCCGCCCCCTAATTCGTTCGATAGTGCCGATTACGCTGCCGCTTCTGTGTCAGTCTCGGGCTGCCGCATCTTGATCCTGTCGATCAGCGGGCGTGCCGGAAACAGGAACTGCTCCGGGATCGTCAGGCGTCGGCGCTTGTCCTGGCCCACCAGCTCGGCTTCGCCGCTGCGGTACGTGCCGAAGATTCGATCGAGCAGGATCAGCGAATTGCCGTAATTGCAGCGCGTATCGTCATAGGCCACCGAGTGGTGCAGGCTGTGGTTCTGGATCGTGGTGAAGACGAACGCGTACCAATGTGGCGGATCGAAGCGCGTGTTGGCATGCGCGAAGGTGGAGACCACGGCCAGGATGTTGAGCGCACAGAAGATTGCGGCCTGCGGTAGGTCGAGCAACGCGATCACGCTGAGGCTGATCAGGAACAGTTCCAGCGGATTGCCGACCGCGCCCTTCATCGCATTGAGCTGTGTCAGGTGATGATGCGGCGCATGCGTCGACCAGAAGAACGACTGGTTGTGCATCAGGCGGTGCAGCCAATATTGCCCGAACTCGATCAGGACGACGACCAGCGCGATCTGCACCACGAACGGCAGGTGCATCGCCCACGGCGTCGCGATCCCGAGCGCGCGTTTGGCAGCCATCATCGGCTCGTCGGCGAAGGTCTTCGTCGCCCAGGCGATCACGGTGTAGCTGAGCACGACGTAGAAGACGTCGGTGAAGAACTCCCGCTTGGTCAGACGCCAGCTCGAATGTCGCTCGTTGACCCATTCCAGCGCCTGGATCAGCGCTGTCGTTGTCAGCGTCGCGATCACGATCGACCAGGGGTTGGCGATCCAGTCCGCCGGGCCGAACGCCCAGAACAGCAGGACGGCCACGACCATCACGGGCTGCACGTAACTCAGAAGCAGTTTCTGCATCATAGGCACCTGATTGGGTCGGCGGTGAATGCGACCGCGCTGCGCCGTGACGATAGAATGGGACGGCTCGCGTCGCAGGTGTGCGAATGACGTACGCCGGCGGCTAGTCGATGGTGATTCCGTGACGCTCCAGGAAGTCGCGCGCGGGCCCCAGCGCGTCGGCGTGGAGACGCCAGCGATCGATCGAGTCCCGGTAGAGCGGCCGGCGGACCTGCGCTGCGCTAGGTGTCGAGACCGGCGCGACGTTGGTATGGAAATCGAGGCAGGAATCCGACCAATCGAGTCCGCAATGCGCGAGCAGGCGGGCGGTCTGCTCGCGCTGGTTGTCGACCAGCGTTTCATACTGGAGTTCGAGCACGCGGCCGGGCAGCGCCTCGCGCCACAGCGCCATCATGCGGTCGAAGCGTTGGTAATAGGCGGCGGTGTCGAGCAGGTCGTAGCTATAGTCGTAATAGCGCGATCCGATCGCGAACAGGTTGCGGAAGTTGGCGATGATCGTGTCCATCGGGTTGCGGCGGAGGCAGACGATCGTCGCGTTGGGCAGGGCGCGGGCGATGATGCCGACATACAGGAAATTGCCCGGGAATTTGTCGATGATACGCGGTTTCGTCCCGGAGGCGTGGGACGTGGCGCGCGCGAGATAGTCACGACCGATCTTGCTAAGGTCTACGCTGGCGGCGGCGTGGATCGTCTCGGGATCGAGCACGGTCCGGCTGCGCGTTCCCGCCGCGGCTTTTACCGCGAGCGGCATCGCCTGGAGTTCGCCGGCGCTCTCGACGTCGGGGTGCGACGACAGGATGCGATCGACCAGCGTCGTGCCCGTGCGCGGCATGCCGACGATGAAGATCGGCGATGCGGGTGATGGGTTCGCGACCTGGGCCTTCGCGATCGTCGGCCAGCACGCCTCAACCGCATCGAAATTGGCGGCATCGTCGGCGAAGCGATAGGGCAGGGTTGCGCGGTGCTCGACATTGGTCTCGGCGAGGATGGCGAACGCGGCACGCGGATCGGCGAGGTCGTCGATCTCCTTGGCGAGCGCGTAACCGAGCAGCAGGCGGTCCCGCGGTGTCCGCGTAGCCTCTCGTACTGTCGAGAGCCGGTCTATATGGTTGCGGTCTGGTGTCTGAAGGCGCAACCCGGCCAGCAGATGGTGCGCGCGGGCGTCCTCCGGGGCCAAGGCGAGCAGGCCTTCCAGCGCCTGTTCCGCTTCGTCCTGCCGCCCGAGGAAGCTCAGCGCGGCGGCTTGGTTGTAGCGGAACGCGGTGTTGGCAGGCGCTCGTCGCACGGCTTCGGCGAAGTGGGGAAGCGAGGCGGCGTGATCGCCCAGCCGTGCGTACACGCAGCCCATCGTGTCGCGCCCGAGCGCGTCGGTCGGCGGTGACAGCTCGGCGGCGGCGAGCGACGATGCGGCGTCCGCATCGCGCCGGACGAGCGTGTAGAGGCGTGCGAGTTGGGCGTGATATTCGCCGTGCCCGTCAAGCGTGACGGCGGTTTCGATCAGCTCGATCGCGTTGCGCACCTTGCCGAGCGCGGCAGCGCCGATCCCGGCGAGGAAATGCGCCTCGGCTGCATCCGGCGCTTCCGTGCGCCATCGGGTCGCGGCGGCAAGCGCGCCCTCGTTGTCGCCACGTGCGAGCGCCGCTCGGATAGCGGAGGCGCGGGTGGCCGTGTCTGCGGTTCGATCCATGCGCCCTCGACTTAGCGCGTCAGCGTGGTGACGGCGATCGCGGTCGCCGACGCGCGGTTCTCCACGCCCATCTTCTCGAAGATCTGCTCGAGATGCTTGTTCACGGTGCGCGGACTGATCTCGAGGATTTCGCTGACCTCGCGGTTCTGCTTGCCGCGGCTGATCCAGAGCAGGACTTCGGCCTCGCGCGAGGTGAGCCCGTGCTGGGCGGCGAGCATCGCCTGCTCCTCGCCTTCGTGGCGTTCGGTCAGGCGGAACACCCATTGATCCGCGGCGGTGTTGCGCAGCAGGCCGGCTTCCAGCGTGCGATCACCGGCTGCCACGGTGACGCGTGCTCCCGGCATCGGCGGACTGGCTTGCAAAACGCGCAGCGCCGCCAGGAAAGGCATCGGCAGCCCGCCGGATGCGCAGGACCAGCCGGGGAACAGCCGTTCGAGCATCGCGCTCGCGGCCGGGGTCAGCCATTGCGGCTCCCCGGCGCCATCGACCGCGAGGGCTGGCCGGCCGCTCATGTCGAGTGCGAGCTGGCTGCCATGCGCGACGCGTGCGGTGGCCAAGTGCACCCGGATGCGGGCCAGCAGCTCCTCGATCACGATCGGCTTGCTGACGAAGTCGATCCCGCCGGCGTAGAGCCCGCGGACGACATGCTCGGTCTCGGTCAGCCCGGTCATGAAGATGATCGGCAGATGCTGGAACGCCGGGATGGCCTTGATCCGCAGAGTCGTCTCGAACCCGTCGAGATTGGGCATCACCGCGTCCATCAGGATCAGGTCGGGCGTAATATTCTTCAACAGCGCGAGCGCGGCGAGACCGTCGATCGCGATCAGGACGGTCATCCCGGCGCTCTCGATCGTCGTGGTGAGGAACCGCAACGCCTCGGGCGTGTCGTCGACGACCAGGATGACCGGCCGTGCCGCCTCTGCGGGTTCAACGCGCATCGTCGAGCGTCTTCTGGAGCGAGGCGAGATCGAGGTCGGTCAACTGGCGCCTTAGTACGGCAACAAAGGGGGCGGCGGTCGGTATCGTCTGCTCGAACATATCGACCGCGTTTTCCAACCCGCGGAGGTGACCGATCCTCGCGAGGTCGCGCAGGCGATCGAGGAAGGGCAGGGCGGCCGCCGGCAAGGGGCGCAATGCCGCGGGCGTCTCGGGTATGTCGAGCACCGCTGCCTCGTCCCAGCGCAAATCGAGCTGCGTGCCGATCAGCGAGATCAGCGCGTCAAGTTCGACCGGCTTAGTCACGAACGCATTATGGTTGCTGCGGCTCTCACCCCCGATGTGCAGTTCATGCACGTCGGCAGACACCATTACGATCCGCAACGCCGCGCCGTGCGTCGCGCGCAGATGGGCCGCGACATCCCACCCGCTCATCCCAGGCATCTGGATGTCGAGCAGCACGATATCGGCGGGCGTGCGCTCGGCCAGCAGGAGCCCCTCCGTTCCATTCGCCGCGGTATGCACGATGAAACCCAGCGCGGCGAGCAGGGACTGGAGGATGGCGCGCTGAGCGGGGTCGTCGTCGATCACGAGCACGGTCCGCGGCGGTCCCGCATAGCCCGTGATCCTCGCCCCCTGCACGGGCGCGCGCGATGCGATCATCGGGGCGGGCAGCATGATGCGGAGGCGGAAACTGCTTCCGAAGCCCGGCGTGCTTTCCACCGCGATGTCGCCGCCGAGCACGCTGGCAAGCACGCGTGTGATGGCGAGGCCCAGGCCGATGCCCGGCTGACTTTGCGCCTCCGCCGAGTTGCCGCGCTCGAACGGCTCGAACACGCGGTCTAGGTCGCCCGCGGCAATCCCGATGCCGGTATCGCGGACCTCGATATCGGCGACCTGGCTGCGGTACCGGACCGTGACGGCGACGCTGCCCGATTGGGTGTATTTGATCGCGTTGGAGACGAGGTTGATGAGGATCTGGCGCAGGCGCTTCTCGTCCGCCTTCACTTGCGCGGGCAGCCGATCGTCGACGTCGAGCGTCAGCGCCAGGCCCTTGGCGGTGGCCTGCATCCGGAACATGTCGACGATGTGGTCGAGCAGTCCGCGGATGTCGATCAGGTCCGAGCGGATCGTCAGGACGCCGCTCTCGATCCGCGAGATTTCGAGCAGCCCTTCGACGAGGTTGGTGACATGCTCGGCGGAGCGACGGATGATCGTCCCGACTTCTGCGCCCGACAGCGTGTCGTCGCGTTCCAGCAGCTGCGCATAGCCGTAGATGACGTTGAGGGGCGAACGGATCTCATGGCTGACCGCGACGAGGTAGCGGGTCTTCGCCTCGTTGGCGGCTTCGGCCGAGACCTTGGCGCGCTCAAGCTCGGCGAGGGTCGCCGCATGGGATGCGTTCGCCGCGGTCATGATCCGCTTGGTCGGGACAACGTGGCGATATAGGCGCGCCAGCCGCCGAGCGCGGTGATGTCCTCGGCGCCGACGATCGCGCGCGGCTCGGCGACGAAGCCCTTGACGGTCGATCCGTCGGCGAGCGTCACCGAGCCGATCGCAAGAGGTGCCGGGACCTCGACGACGAAGCTGCCGAATGCGGCAACGTCGAGCTCGTAGACTTCCACCGCGATCTCGGCACCGTCGTCTTCGCCGACATGGATCAGCGCAGGCTTGGGCGGTGTGGAGTTGGCCATCGCGTACAGTCGATAGGTTGGCGCGGTGGTGGTGGCACTGATCAGCCGCGCCTCGCGGGATGTCAGCTGCCAGTGGAGCGGCATGCCTTCGAGATGCGCGCCGACGACGGCGAGTTTCACGGTTTCCATAGTATCCTCGATGTTCAGGGGCGGGGGTGGGGGAAGCGCGGCGGCGGCGAGATAGGCCTCGCCGGCGTCGAGCAGACCCTGGTCGGTCCAGGCGGGCGCGATCAGCGTGATGCCGAAACCGGTGCCGTTGTTGCGCCAGCCGGCGGGTAGCGCGAGCGCCGCCATGTCGAGCAGGTTGACGAAATTGGTGTAGAGCCCGAGGTTGCTGTTGAGCGCGATCGGTGCCGCGCGCATCTCGGCGATGCGGTAGATCGTCGGCGTGGTCGGCAGCGCGAGTAGGTCGATATCCTGCCACATCGTGTCGGCGATCCGCTGAAGTGCGGCGAGCCGATACTGGCCTTCGAACACGTCTACGCCGCTGACGGAACGTCCGGCTTCCATGATCGCGCGCACGGTCGGGTCGATCGCGTCGGGGCGTGTATCGAGCAGCGGCAAGGCAGCGGCGGTTCGCTCGGCGACCCAGGGGCCGCCGTAGAGCAGCATCGCCGCCTGGCGGAGCGGCGCCATGTCCACCTCGACCAGTTCGGCGCCGTCCGCGGCGAGCGTTGCCAGCGCCTGTTCGTACAGGCGGGCGGCGGTGGCATCGCCGAGGAAGATACGCTGGTCCGGCGTGGGTACGCCGATCCAGCGCCTGCCGACGGGGCGATCCTTGAGCGCGCGCGAGTAGGGATCGACGGGATCGAAGCCGGCCAGCACCGTGTCGATCGCGCGCGCGTCGGCGGTGGTATGGGCGAGCACGGTGATGCAGTCGATCGTGCGGCACGCGGGTACCAAGCCGGTGGTGCTCCAGCGGCCCTTTGTCGGTTTCATGCCGACAAGGCCGTTGAACGCAGCGGGGACGCGACCCGACCCTGCGGTGTCGGTGCCCAGCGCGAACGCCACCAGTCCGGCCGCTACCGCGACCGCCGAGCCGGAGCTGGACCCGCCGCTGACATAGGCACGATTGAACACGCAGGCGGGTGCGCCGTAGGGGCTGCGGGTGCCGTTGAGGCCCGTCGCGAACTGGTCGAGGTTGGTCTTGCCCATCGGTATCGCGCCGGCCGTGATTAGGCGTTCGACCACCTCGGCAGAGATGGTCGGCGTGTAAGCGAAGTCTGGGCACGCGGCGGTGGTTGGTACGCCCGCCAAGTCGATATTGTCCTTGATCGCGAACGGCACCCCGGCAAGCGGCAGTACCTCTCCTGCGGCGATCCGTGCGTCGACGCGGCGTGCGTGCGCCAGGACATCGGCATCGGCGATGCGCGTGATCCACACCGCGGGCTGGATCGCCGCATAGGCGTCGATACGTGCCAGTGCGGCTCGGGCGATGCTGACCGCATCGGTACGCCCAGACGTAACCGCGGCGGCGATGTCACCGACGTGGAAGGCGACGTCCATCACGCCACCTCCACCGCGAGCATCGCCCCGCCGGGCGAGAGCGGTTGTCGCTCCTGGACGTAGATGCGGCGTATCGTACCCGTGACGGGGCTGATCACGGGGGATTCCATCTTCATCGCCTCGATGATGCCGATCGTGTCACCTTCCGTCACTTCCGCCCCTACGGCGACGAGCAGCTTCCATAAGCTGCCGCCGAATGGTGCCTCAACCAGTTCGCAGCCGTCGGGCACATCGATCTCGGCAGTCGCAGAACTGGCGTCCGCTTCCTCGGTCAGCGCCGCGACTCGGTCGAATTCACCGTTCCGCTCCCAGTTCGCACGCTCCTCGTCGAACGCCGCCTGGCGCTGCGTCTGGAATGCGGCGATCGACGAGGCGTTGTCGGCAAGGAAGGCGCGGTATTCGGAAAGGCGGAACACTTCCTCCTTGATCCGGATGGCGCGCCGGCCGAGCGGGAAATCGCGGCGCCACTCGGTCAGTTCGTCGTGGCTGACCGGGAAGAATCGGATGCGGTCGAAGAAGCGCAGCAGCCAGGGCTTGCCATCCCGGAACGCTTCGGTCTGGCGCCACGCATTCCACACCTGAATGGTGCGGCCGAACAGTTGGTATCCGCCGGGACCTTCCATGCCGTAGATGCACATGTAGGCGCCGCCGATGCCGACCACGTTGGGCGGCGTCCAGGTGCGCGCGGGGTTGTATTTGGTGGTGACGAGGCGGTGGCGCGGGTCGATCGGCGTCGCCACCGGTGCACCGAGATAGACGTCGCCGAGGCCCATCACGAGGTACTCGGCATCGAACACGATCCGCTGCACGTCGTCGATGCTGTCGAGCCCGTTCACGCGGCGTATGAACTCGATGTTGTCCGGGCACCACGGCGCGTCGTCGCGCACCGATTCCATGTATTTGTCGATTGTCTGGTAGATCGCCGGGTCTTTCCACGACAGCGGCAGGTAGATCACGCGCGACGGGATTTCGAAATCGTCGAGGCCACCCAGCCGCTCTTCCGCCGCAGCGAGCGCATCCAGCAGAGACGCCTGCGAAAGCTGTCGGCTGTCGTAGTGGATCTGCAGCGAGCGGATGCCCGGAGTCACGTCGATGATGCCGGCAAGCGCGGCCTTTTCGACTTCGAGCATCAGCGCGTGGACGCGGAGCCGGAGTTCGAGATCGAGCATGATCGGGCCGTATTCGACCAGCAGGTTGCGATCGCCCTGCTGACGATAGGTCACGGCCGGACGTACGCCTTGCGCCTCGATCGCGCGCAGGACTGGTGAGCCGAGCGCGCTGTCGGACTCCGCTGGTTCAGCCGTCGGAGCCGATAGCGTAGCGACGAGTTGGTCCTGCGCCTGCTCGGCCGCGACTGCCGTCGCATTGTCGATCGGCACGAAGCGGACACTGTCGCCGGGTGCGAGCTGGCCGACCTTCCACAGGTCCGCCTGCGCGACCACGAACGGACAGACGAAGCCGCCGAGTGAGGGGCCGTCAGGACCGAGGATGATCGGCATGTCGCCGGTGAAGTCGACCGCGCCGATCGCATAGGCATTGTCGTGGATGTTCGACGGGTGCAGCCCCGCCTCGCCGCCGTCCTTGCGTGCCCAATGCGGCTTCGGCCCGAGCAGGCGGATGCCGGTCCGGTTGGAGTTGTAGTGGACCTTCCAAGCCGTGCTGCGCAGCATCGCGATGTCGTCGGGGGTGAAGAAGTCGGGAGCGCCGTGCGGGCCGTAGAGGACGGCGAGCGTCCATTCGCGGTTGATCGCCGGACGGTCGGCGAGCGCGAGCGTTGCTGCCGGCGCGCTGGGCAGTTCGGTTCGGGCCAGATGCAGCGTGTCGCCGGTCATCACCGCGCGCCCGGCATGGCCGCCGAATTCGCCTAGCGTGAAGGCGCTGCGGCTGCCGAGGAACAGCGGCACGTCGAGTCCACCGGCGATCGCGATATAGCCGCGCATGCCGCCACCCGCGACGCGCCCGATCTTGAGGATCTGGCCGGCCGTAATGTCGATCGGCTCGTAGGAGGACACTGGCGTGCCATCGACGGCCGCACCGAAATCCGCGCCGGTCAGGCAGATCCGGGTGGCGACGTTGAAGAGCAGCGTCGGCCCGGCGGCGGTGATCTCGAGCCCTGCCGTGTCTTCCGCGTTGCCGAGCAGCCGGTTGCCAAGGCGAAACGCGAGTGCGTCCATCGGGCCGGATGGCGGCACGCCGACATCCCACAGGCCGAGCCGGCCGGGGTAATCCTGGACCGTGGTGGACGCGCCGCCCGCCAGCACGCGGATCGACCGCGGCGTGTAGGCGATGTCCGCAAGCGCGCGGGTCGAGACCTCTCCGCTGGTGAACACCGGCGAGCGCACGACGGTACGCAGCCAGCCGAGATTGGTCTCGATCCCGGCGATTGACGTGGCGTCGAGCGCGTCCTGCATTGCCTGCACCGCGGCATCGCGGGTGGGTGCGGTGACGATCAGCTTGGCGAGCATCGGATCGTACCAGCTCGATACCTCGGTGCCGGCGGCGATCCAGCTGTCGACGCGCGGGCCTTCGGGAAACGAGACGCTGACCAGCCGGCCCGAACTCGGTCGGTAATCCTGCGCAGGGTCTTCGGCATAGAGGCGGACCTGGATCGACGCGCCGACTGGCTTCGCCTCGAAACCATCGAGGAAGGCAAAGTCGCCGGCCGCGCCGCGGACCATCCATTCGACGAGGTCGACACCCGTGACCTGTTCGGTGATGCCGTGTTCCACCTGGAGCCTGGTGTTGACCTCGAGGAAGAAAAAGTCGTCGCGTTCGGCGTCGTAGAGGAACTCGACCGTCCCCGCGGACCGGTAATCGGCGGCGGCGGTGAGCCGGACGGCGGCGTCGATCAGCGCCTGACGCGTGGCGGCGGGGAGCAGGGGGGCGGGGGTTTCCTCGACGACCTTCTGGTTGCGGCGTTGCAGCGAGCAATCGCGTTCGCCGAGCGCGACGACATGGCCGGCGCCATCGCCGAATACCTGTACCTCAATGTGCCGTGCGCGGGCGACGTAGCGTTCGAGGAACACGCCGCCGTCGCCGAAATTGCCTGCGCCGAGGCGGGCTACGGTGGCGAAACCCTCGCGGATATCGGCCTCGTCGGCGCAGACCTTCATGCCTATGCCGCCGCCGCCGGCGGTCGCCTTGAGGATCACGGGATAACCGATCCGCGCTGCCGCCTCGACCGCGGCGGCTTCGTCCTGGAGCAGGTCGGTGCCGGGCGCGAGCGGCACGCCCTGCGCGGCGGCGAGATCGCGCGCGGTGTGCTTCAGGCCGAAGGCACGGATATTGTCCGGGGTCGGACCGATGAACGCGATGCCGCGCGCGGCGCATGCCTCGGCGAACGCGGTGTTCTCGGACAGGAAGCCATAACCGGGATGGATCGCTTCGGCGCCGGTTGCCTTTGCCGCGGCCAGGATTGCCTCTACATTCAGGTAGCTCTCTGCCGCTGGCGGTGGACCGATCCGGACCGCCTCGTCGGCCTGGGCAACGTGCGCGGACCCGGCGTCGGCGTCACTGAACACCGCGACCGAACCGACGCCCATCGTCTTCAACGTACGAATGATGCGGCAGGCGATCGCGCCGCGATTGGCGATCAGGACCTTGGTGAACATCACGCCGAAACCTGCATGCGCACAGGCGTCGGGTTGAAGCCGTTGCAAGGGTTGTTGACCTGCGGGCAATTGGACACGACCACGATCACGTCCATCTCCGCGCGCAGGTCGACGGTCAGTCCGGGCGCGGAGATGCCGTCGACGATGCCGAGCGTTCCGTCCGCCTCCACCGGTACGTTCATGAAGAAGTTGATGTTCGACACCATGTCACGCTTGCCGCGGCCGGCGCGGATATTGGCGTCGAGGAAATTGTCGACGCAGCTATGCTGGGCCTTCGTATGGTGGCCGTAGCGCAGCGTGTTGGACTCGCACGAACAGGCACCGCCGATCGTGTCGTGATAGGCGACGCTGGTCCCGGTGATCGTCATCATCGGCCGACCCTCGTTCGAGAGCAGCACCGCGCCCTCGCGCAGGAACAGGTTGCGCTGCGCCGCGATCGTGTCCTGCGCGCTGTACCGCTCGGCATCGTCGGCAGCGGCGTACATCAGGAAATCGACCGCCTGATTGCCTTCGAGATCGACGATGCGCAGCGTTTCACCAGCGGCGACGCGGTGCATCCAGGGTGCGCGGGCGGGGACGATCTCGTCGTGGCGGATGGTACCGGGGAGGGGGGAAGTGGTCATGTCGGTCCTTCAGCGCGCGTAGAGATCTTCGGTGTTGAGAAAGGCGCGAAGCCCCTCGGGCGTGGCGGTGCGTACAGGGTCGTCCTCGGCGGCCGGTTCGCCACGCCACGCCGTCGCGCGCAGCGGCGTCACCGTGAAATCTGCGCGGGTGTCGAGCACGTGCGGGCAGTTCGCGAGCACGACGATCAGGTCCATTTCCGCGCGCAGGACGAGCGTCCGGCCGGGCGGGAAGGGACCGATCTCGGGCAGGGTGGTGCCGTCCTCGGTGATCCGGACGCCCTTGAACCAGTTGATGCAGGGGTGGACGTCCTTGCGACCGAGCCCGTGCCTCGCGACACCCAGCATGAAGCGGTCGCGTGCGTTCGGATGCGCGCCGTAATTCTTGCCGTCGCCGTAAGCGCGTGCGTTGGATGCCTCGTTCGAAGCTCCACAAAACGCGTCGTGCGTGCCGGCGTCGTCCTCCAGAATGGTCATCATCACCCGGCCCATGTCCGACAGCAACAGCCGACCCGCACCCAGGTAGCCGTTCCACTGCACCTTGAGCGTATCGGCCACGTTCAGCCGCTCGGTCGGCGTCTCGGCGTTGAAGATCAGCATCGAGGCGCAGGCGTCGCCGACGACGTCGATCAGCCGCAAACGAGTGCCGCGGGCGATCCGGCGCGACGCGTAGCCCGCAGGCGCGATCGTCTCTTCCCAGACGGCTTCGCCGGGCGCGTCGCCGGCGGCGGCGGGGAGGGTGGGCATCGCCTCCACCCGGGTGCCCGTCATCGCGCGGGCGTGGTCGCGGGCGCCGTACGGATCGGCGGTCGTGGTCGTCATGCAAAGGGTCTCCGTAGAAGATCGGGCCGCGGAAGATCGGGCCGTGGAAGATCGCCGCCACCAATCGCGTCGACGACCGCCTGTGGCGGCAGCGTCTTGCGATCGAGCGGCAGGTCGTAGGTGGTGGTGGCGCCGAAGCGATGCGGCGCGTGCGGATCGTGGCGGCGCTTGTCGAAGGCGAGCACGCGCGTGCCGAGCTTGAACGCCTCGCCGATGTCGTGTGTCACCATCACGATGGTCAGCCCGCGTTCCTGCCAGAGCCTGGTGATGAGCGCATGCATGTCGAGCCGGATGCCCGGATCGAGCGCGCCGAACGGCTCGTCGAGCAGCAGGATGCGGGGATGTTTGACCAGCGCCTGCGCAATCGCGAGCCTCTGCTGCATGCCGCCCGACATCTGTGCGGGATAGACATCGAGGCTGTGATCGAGACCGACCGCGGCGAGCATCTCGACCGCGGTCTCGCGCGCCGCGCGCCGCTGCGCACCGAACAGGCGCGCGGCAAAGGGCGCCTGCGCACATTCGATCCCGAACATTACGTTGCGCAGCGCGGTGAGGTGCGGGAACACCGAATAGCGCTGGAACACGACGCCGCGATCGGGGCCGCATTCCGCGCGCATCGGCTTGCCATCGAGCAGCACCTGGCCGCGGGTCGGCGCTTCCTGGCCGAGGATCAGGCGGAGGAAGGTGCTCTTGCCGGCACCCGACGGGCCGACCACCGCGACGAAGCTGCGCTCGGCGATCTCGAGCGAGACGCGTTCGAGCACGATCTTGTCGCCATATTCGACCCAGATGTTGCGGAGCTCAAGCAGCGGAGTCACCGGCCCCCCCCATGTGCCCAGGGGAAGCCGCGGCGGCTGACGAACAGCAACAGCGCATCGGCAGCGATCGCGAGCAGCGAGATCCAGGCGACGTAGGGCAGGATGATGTCCATCGCGAAATAGCGCCGGACCAGGAAGATGCGGTAGCCGAGCCCTACATCGGAGGCGACGGCCTCGGACGCGATCAGGAACACCCAGGCCGGGCCCATCGACAACCGCAGCGCCTCGATCAGGCGCGGCATCAACTGCGGCAGGGCAACGCGGATCGCCAATTGCCAGCTGTTGGCGCCGAGCGTCTGCGCCTTGACGGTCTGCTCGACGGGCAGGTTGGCGACGAAGCTCGTCAGGTCGCGCGTCATGAACGGTGCGATGCCGATCGCGATCAGCGCGATCTTCGAGGCTTCGTCGAGCCCGAGCACGATGAACAGGATCGGCAGCACCGCGACCGGCGGGATGACCGCGATCACCGCGACCGTCGGGCCGAGCACAGCACGCGCTAGCGGCATGACGCCGAGCAGCAGGCCGAGGACCAGCGCGCTCACAGTCGCGATGGCGAGGCCGATGGCGAGGCGATAGAGGCTGGCCAGCGTGTCGGCGACGAGGATGACGCGATCGGTCGAGGGATCGCGATCGGTGGTGAACCCGCGAATGGCCTGCGCCATCGCCTCGAAGGTCGGCAGCACCTTGTCGGCGGGATTGTCGAGGTGGCGCGCCTCGGAGGCGAGCAGGTAGACGAACAGCAGCGCCACGATCGGCAGCGCGCCCAGCAGCAATCGTGCCCCGCGTCCGAGGCGGATATCGACAAGCCGCGTCAACGCCGATGCCTTGCGTCGGCCCGGTTGTGCTGGTCGATCGTCTTACTGGAATGTTGTGGCAGTACGCTCATCTCATCCCCGGATTTCATGCATGCCGACGGCACGGCGCGAGAGATCCGTCGGAACGGCTGTCCCGACGTCGCTCTTCTGTTCAGTCGACGCGAGGCTACAGCTTCCCGTCCGCCGCCAGCTTCATGAAACTCGGGTCGAACCGCAGCTTCACGTTCTTGGTATCGCCGAGCGTCTTCCCGCCGGCGAAGGTGATGCCGATCGTGTCGACGGACTTCGCGCTCGGACCGAACAGGCCGTGGGCGAAGCTGAACTGGCGGACCCGGTCGGTCACGGTGATCAGGTTCGGGTTCTCCGCATAGGCGACCGCGTCCTGCGGCTTCGCGTACAGGTGCGTCGTCTTGAGCTGTTCGTCGAAACTCGCCTCGGTCGTGCCGGCAGCCTTCGCCATGGTCGCGCGCGCGGCGCGGCCCGCAGCATCGTCGCGGGTCATGATCGCCATCGTTTCGTACCAGATACCGGCCAGCGCTTTGCCGAGGTTCGGGTTGGCCTTGAGCGTCGCGGTGCTGACGTTGAGCGTATCGAGGATCTCGTTGGGGATCTTCGAACTGTCGAACACCTGCGTCGCGCCCGGCGTCGTGCGGATCGTCGACAGCTGCGGGTTCCAAGTGACGACCGCGTTCACGGTCGGGGAGGCGAACGCCCCGACGATATCGGCGTCGCCGGTGTTCACGGTCTTCACGTCCGCGAGCTTCATGCCGCTCAGTTCCAGCCCGCGCGCGAGCAGGAAATGCGACACGGACAGTTCGACGAGCTTGACCGAGCGCCCCTTGATGTCGGCCATCGTCCGGCCGTTCTTGAGCACCACGCCGTCATTGCCGTCGGAATAATCGCCGATCAGCAACACCGTGGTGTCCTTGCCGCCCGCCGCCGGAATGGTCAGCGCATCCATCGTCGTGCAGACCACGCCGTCGAGCTTGCCGGCGGCGTATTGGTTGACCGATTCGACATAGTCGTTGACCTGCACCATCCGGATCTCGATGCCGTATTTGTCGGCCCATTTCTTCACGATGCCGGACTGTTGCGCGTAGGCCCAGGGCATCCACCCGGTGTAGATCGACCAGCCAATCGTAAAGTCCTTCTTCACGACGCCTGCGCCGGTCGCGGATCCCGACTTGCTCCCGCAACCGCCCAGCGATAGCAGCACGGCGACGGCTGCAACGCTATTCAGCCAAGGTCGAAACACCATCAAGCACACCCCTTAGCCACCCGATGATACCAGTGCGCCGCCGTCTCCCGTATGATCGGGAACAGACGCGGCGGACGAAGGCATCATCCTTGGAACAAGGTTGCCGTGCCGGGGATCATCAATGAAGAGGTAAAATACTGATGAAAGGCATAGGTTGTATCTATGCCCTGCGTTGCGCCCGGTGGCGCCGGGTGACTTCGTCGAGGAACAACTGGGTTGCAGTGTCGCGCGACGGATCGGCCCGCGCGAGCAGGAATATGTCGTAGGCGGGTTCGGCATCGGCGTGGAGCAGTGGCCACAAACGGCCCTTGGCGACGGCATCCGCAGCGGCGAGCACGGGTAGGAAGCCGATGCCGACGCCGAGGGTAATCAGTCGGGCGGCCTCGTTGATGTCCTCCGCATGCCCGGTTGCCTTGGTGCCGAGGCGATAACGACGGCGCAGACGCGTGATGGTATCGAGTTCGTCATCACCGGTAAGGACGAAGCCCTCGTCTTTCAGTTCGCCCAGTCGGTCGACGCGGTGTCCGAAAAGGGGGTGGCTGCGCGCGCAATAGAGTTGCTGGCGTTCGACGAACAGCGGTTCGTAGACCAGGCTGCTTCGTGGGTTGCTGTCGTAGCCGACGCCGATCTCGGCATCGCCCTGCTCCAGCGCGTTGAGGACCGCGCGCCAGGGCGAGACGCGAATCTCGATATGAATGTTTGGGTTGCGACGGTGGAAGCTGACGATCGCCTCGTCGAATTCGGTCGAGGTCACCGCCGAGATCAGTTGGATGCGGACGATGCCCTCGACGCGCTTGGTGGCCTGCGCGACCTGATGCGGGACCATCCTCGCTGCTTCGAGCATCTCCTCGCACAGTCCAAGAAGCGCGGTGCCGGCTGGCGTCATCTCGACACCCGAAGACGATCGCTTGAGCAGCTCGACGCCGACCTGGTCCTCCAGCCGTTTCAGCGCTGCGCTGATGCTCGGTTGCTGCTTATTCAATTTGCGCGCGGCTGCGCCGATGCCACCCGCCCGAACGATTTCGACGAAGGTGCGCAACAGGTTCCAGTCGACCCGGCTTGCGAAGGTCTTGTCAGGCAGGATCGCGTTGTCGTCCAAACACTCGGCTCCCGGATTGTCCGGGGGCACCTTTAGCTGCGTGTCGTTCTTGCGCAACGCGTGCGGAATGCGCGGTTAGTGGCGTACAGTAGGTTTATGCGGCAGGTTTAGGCAGCTAGGTGCTCAGCAGGCGTTTGCGAAACAGCCTCCTGATCCGACGATCCTCGAGAACGCGCCCCACGGCATAAAGCGCGGCAAAAATGCCCGCAAAGACATACCCCGGTGTCGGTGACGGCTTCTTGTCGTCCTCGTCCTTCTTGCTCTTCTTCTTGGGCGGATCGGGCTCCGGAGCGCCCAACGCCTTGTCGATCGGGTTCAACACAACCGGCGGCTTCTTGACCTCGGGCTTCTTGCCCTTGGCCTCGGTCCTCGCCTTCTCGAACTTGCCGAGAACGATCGTGGCTTGCGCGAAGGCGAGAAACAGCAGCGGCGCGAGGAAGCAGAACAGCAAGGCTCGGCTGGCCAGACGGTATCGTAACACCAGACTGGTCGCTCCGTGTTCGACGCGCAGGGTGCCGCGATCGAAAACGGCCATCTTGTCCTGCGCAGCCTGGCCTTCCTTTTGGAACGACAGCGTGTCGCCTGCTCGTTCGCGGGTTGTCCCGGTCTGGCGGAACAGAGGGTCGAGCCGTTCGAAGGCGTCGTCGACGGACTGTCCCGGCGCGAGGGGAAGGCTGCCCTCGACGTGCCAGATCCCGTCGATAAAGCGTCGATACACCGAATATCCCAGAGCCGCGCGTGGGGTGGTCGCGTCGAACCCCGTGGCTTGGCCTGCGGTCGAAGCGGCTCCGGTCATTCTGCCGGTACCATCGGCGCCGACGCCATGTTGCCGCTCGGCCGCCGACCGAACCGTTCCCTGATCGACTTCCACCCTTCCGTGAAGGTGTAGGTCATCGTCTCGCGGACCGACATGGGGCGGCCACCCTCCATCCCGAGCAGTTCGGCTTCACCGTCGACGCAGGTCCCGAACACGCGATCGATGATCACCCAGGTGTTGGAATAATTGCTCCGGCTTGCCTCATAGTCCTGCGAATGATGCACGCTGTGATGCTCGGTCGTGTTGAACAGGAAACGCCACCAGCGCGGCGAGTTGAAGCGGACGTTGATGTGCTGGTAAGTGCCGACGGCAAGGCCGAAGGACCCGGCGAGCAGGGCAGCCCGTGGCACGAAGTCGAAGAACCCGCCGACGCCGAGACCGATCAGGAACAGCTCGACCGGATTGCCCACCGCGCCCTTGTTGATGTTGAGCTGGGTAATGTAGTGATGCGGCGCATGTGCCAGCCATAGCGGATGCCAGTTATGCATCCCGCGGTGCATCCAGTATTGCCCGAAGTCGAACACGAGCGAGATCATCAACGCCTGCATCAGCAGCGGCAGGCCGGTGAACCAGGCGAACTTCTCCCAGTCGAACGAATGCTGGATCGCCTCGATCATCGCACCGTCGCCGATATAGCCGTCGATCATGCGCAAGACGGTGTAACCGAGGCCGACATAGAACAGGTCGGTGGTCAGTTCCTTCCAGGTCAGTCGCCAGCTGTCGTGTCGCGGTGCCAGCCATTCGAGGCCCAGCAGCAACACTTTGAAGCCGATACCGATGCCGATCGCGGTCGATGCCTTGGCAATCGAATTGGGTGCGTAGAACCAGAAGGCGATCAGTGCGAACAGCATCGTCGGCTGGAACCAGGTGAAGAAGAACTGCTTCGCCGGGCCACCCTCGACCTTGGGAATGTTTTCCCACCCCACGATGACCGGTGCCTGTGCTCCGATCACTCTATTGCCGACACGAACTCCGCTCATACTAACCCCG
Source organism: Sphingomonas sp. PP-CC-1A-547 (assembly GCF_003610375.1). Classification (GTDB taxonomy): domain Bacteria; phylum Pseudomonadota; class Alphaproteobacteria; order Sphingomonadales; family Sphingomonadaceae; genus Sphingomonas. The sequence continues at coordinate 334 of NZ_RAPZ01000003.1, read as the reverse complement.
CGATGCCAAGCTTCTACGAGAGAGATGCCTGAAAACGGGGGACGGCGTCATACGTCATCGAACGTATGTCGCTCCATTTGGTGGAAGCGAAAAGGGAGCGATGGTTGCTCCCGGATCGCTCACTGGTGAATAGCGGAACGCGGGTTGTCGATTAAGGCACGGGGCTGTGTACGCAGAAGTCGTTCGTATGGCTAGGTTGGGGCCTGAACGTATGCCGTTTGGTGAATAGCGGCCTGTCCGCTTCTCTATCGCGGCCTGAGTCAACAGGCGCAGACCACTCTCCGCCGCCGCGAGTGCGCCGGTTTGAGGAATTGGTAGGCGACGAAAATACAAA
>NZ_RAPZ01000002.1 GCF_003610375.1 Sphingomonas sp. PP-CC-1A-547 | reverse complement strand
GCTGAGGCTCGGGATGCGGTATCGGGCCGCATCGCCAGCCTAGCGTCTGCGCACGAACTGCTGCTCAAGGACGAGATCGAAGGCGCGGCAATCGGTGAGATCGTCGAGCGGGTGCTCGCGCCGTTCATGGACAGCAACGGTCGACGGTTTTCCGCTGTCGGCCCGACGATACGGCTGACCCCGGAAGTGACACTTGCGTTGTCGATGGCGCTGCACGAGCTGGCGACCAATGCGATCAAATATGGTGCGCTCTCGGTACCGGAGGGTCAGGTGAGCATAAACTGGGACCTGAACGGCAATGCGACGGAACGTCGACTTACCTTCTCCTGGGCGGAGCAGGATGGACCTATCGTTGCTATGCCAACACGTGTTGGATTTGGTACGCGAATGATTGAGCGCGTCCTGTCACGCCACATCCGCGGCAAGGCGGAAATTCAATATCTGCCGGAAGGTGTTCGCTTCGCAATCGAAGCGCCGATCTAAGCTCTCGACCATGTCTGACATTTATTAACGCCGTGGCGGGCCCATCGCGTGACCACATTGGTTAAGAGCTCAGCTTATCGGGATCTGTCATATGTGCCATGTGCTCGTCATCGAGGATGATTTCCTCATCGCCGATCACATCATTCAGCTGATCGAGCGGGCTGGCGGCACATCCTTTGATCAGGCTGCCTCGCAAGATGAGGCAATCGATGCTGCGAGATTGAGGCCTCCCTCCATCATCATGTCCGACGTCAATCTCTCAGCCGGTACCGGCCCTGCCGCGGTGGAAGCCATCATCTTGGAGCATGGGCCGACGCCCGTGATCTTCGTGACCGGCACGCGCGAAGCATGCCATGTAAGTCGGCCATCGATGATCGTTCTCGACAAACCGATCAACGAACAGGCTCTTATCGCGGCGTTCCAAAGTCTGGCGCCCGCCTGAGTCAGCAATCGCCGACGGTCAGTCAAGCAGTCGCCCCATCGGCCTTACCGGTAAGACCGGGTACTTCATCAAGTTGTCTCAGGTCACTGAACCCGCCACGTTCCTTACGATAGCGGACGATCTCGAACCCGTGCCCCGCTAGCGCCGGGATGGCGTCCAACTCCGCCGCACTCGCCGCGTTGACGTTGATCGGCATCTCGTTCCTCATAGCTCTTCCTCTTTCGTACCCTTGGTGACGGAATGTTGGAAAGGGCTTTGCTATCGATGAGCGCCCTAGCCAGCTAGAAGGAAGGTTTGATTCATGTCCGCCTTCGGCGGATAACTGCTTGTTTGATAAAGAAGATCAACCATCGTGGAGGGGCTTTCCAGTATCCATGCGTTTCACCCACTCGATCAGGAGAGGGTTCGGCATGGATCAGAAGAGTGCGCCGTTGGCCGATGCGTTGGCGGCGATCGAGAAGAGTCCGGTCATCGGATTTGGAGCGCCGGGCCACAACCAGGGTGCAGCCATTCCTGGCGGGATGAAGGCACTGCTCGGCAAGCGCGTTTTCCAAGCCGACGTGCTGACGCCGAAGGGGCTCGACGACCGTACCGAAGGCAAGCTGGCCCTTCAACGTGCGCACGAGATCGCGGCGGAGGCCTGGAATGCCGACTTCTGCCGGTTTGTAACCGGCGGATCCACCCAGAGTCTTCACACGGTTATGGCCTCGGTCGCCGGACCAGGTGACACTATTCTGGTCGCTGCGAATGCCCACAAGGCCGAGCGTACCTACGCGCTCGCGACGGGGCTCAATGCCGCCATCGTGCCGGTCCAGATCGACGGGGAATGGGACATTGAGCATGGTGTTGAGCCGCAGGCGCTGAACGCCGCCTTGGCGGCCAATCCAACCGCCAAGGCGTTCATCGTTGTCAGCCCGACCTACTACGGCGTCACGAGTGACATAGAGTCGCTTGCAGGCATCTGTCACAACCACGGTATTCCCCTCATCGTCGATGCCGCCTGGGGCGGCGCCTTTGCATTCTGTGAGGCCCTGCCAGACGATCCGCTTGCCAAGGAGGCGGATGTCGCTGTCTACAGCGCCCACAAGACGATGGGGGCGCTCGCACAAGGGTCAGTTATCGTCGCAAAAGGCGACTTGATCGATCGCCAGCGCCTTTGGATGGCATATGAGCTTTTCGAGACCACCAGCCCGTCGGTGCCCATCCTAGCAACGCTCGACGCGACCCGGCGGGATCACGCGTTGAACGGGGAGCAGATGTGGAACGGCGTCATTGCGTTGGCGGAAAAGGTCCGTAGTAAGATTGCCGGTATCACCCCCCTGCGCGTTTTCGGTCATGGTCATTTGCCGCCAGATGCCAGTTTGGACGTCACGAAGGTACTGATCGACGTCTCGGCGCTTGGCGTATCGGGGTATGCGATCGACGACTGGCTCTACAAGCATCACCGGATCAGCATGGGGTTATCCGACGCCCGGCATATCCTAGCCGTTCTGTCGCTGGGCACAACCAGGTCCGATCTCCGCAAGCTCGTCGGTGGCTTGCAGGATCTCGTGAATCAGCTCGGTTCCGATCCCTCCATCCTGCCGGTAATTTCGCCTGTGCCCGGGATCAGCACCCTGTCCGTCGACATGGCGATGCCCGGGCCTGCGGCACTCTACGGCCTAGCCGAGATGGTGGCCTACGAGGCGGCTGAGGGAAGGATCGCAGCCGAGATGATCGCGCCCCCGCCGCCCGGCGTCCCCCGACTGGTGCCGGGCCAGCGCATCACCGCTGCACACGTCGCATGGCTTGTCGCGAACCGTGATGCCGGGGCTTTCGTGATGGATCCGGTCGATCCCACAGAAGCGACCGTCAGAGTGGTTCAGAGCTGACGCAGCAACCGGATCAACACGCCAAATCTAACAGCAACTGCAATTAGGTGGATACGCGATGCAGACCGATACCGACGAACACTGGATGCAATTGGCGGTAGACGTCGCGCGCTCCAAAGGGTCCGATCCCTCAACCTCCCCGCTTGGGTGCGTCATCGTACTAGACGGGAAGGTGATTGCCGCCGAACGCAACCAGACCAAGGAATTGCCTGACGCAACCGCTCATGCCGAGATGATGGCGATCCGTCGGGCTTGTGAGCAAACCAGAGAACTGGAACTGCGCGGGGCGACGTTATACTCGACACTCCAGCCGTGCGGCATGTGCACGATGGCATCGATCTGGTCGAAAGTTGGCCGCGTCGTGTACGGTGCCGGCCGAAACGATGTGCACCCGATGTATTTCGAAGCCAAGCACGTTGATACACTCAGATTCATCGGGGACGCCTATCGGAATGATATTGAGATCCGAGGCGGCTGCCTGCGCGAAGCTTGCGCAAAACTTTATTATGGCCCCTCTGCCGAATTGAGCGAGGAAGAACAGGCCAACCTATAATCATGCAGTATGATTCAAAACGGTCAAATAAAGGCCCAAATATGGTCTATCTCGATCTTAGCAGCCTTCAGCGTCGTTTTGCGACCACCTAGTTCTGAACATGCGGATCTGCTACCTCACCAAACTCCAAACTTACACCTACGTCATCAAACGTTGATTATTCGCTTAAGAACTGGTCGATTGCATCAACAGCCTCGTACAATCGTGCCGCTAATAGCGGTTCATGGATGCCATCTGCTACATCGATCTCGACGATCAGCTGTTCACGTAATTTTAGAAACGAGTTATGCTTAGTAAGCTTGGCAATTGCACCATCTGCGGTAGTATCGATTTTCTTGAGAGCATCGATTATCGACGAGGCCTCAACAGGCTTCTCTAACCGGGCAATCTCTTTGTAGTTTGATGGAACATCGGCGATATCATTACCTGTTGCAAAGACGCAGTGCACGCCCCGAGCGAGTAGACGGTCGACCACTGGGTATACTTTCTGCTCGCCGAGGTTGATGTCGAGGACAGCGCTGTCGATACGCCCTCCCCGATCAAGCAATGCCATTGCCTGATCGACAGACGGTACCGGCCCAAGCACGATAGCTCCCGCCCGTGTCAGCATGCGCTCGATCGCTTCGGCAACGACATACTCGTCCTCAATCACAAGTACCCGCTGACTTTCCATGAGCATGTCAGCCATCTTGCGCCTCCTCCACTGTCCGGCGAGATACAACCGGCACCGCAATCGTACAGTGCACACCGTCTTCGACGAAAGCATAATGTGTCTGGGCGCCAAGTTGGTACGGCAGGGCTTTTTCGATCAGTTGACGACCATAACCGCCGGTAGACGGTGCAGTGAAGGGTTGTGACATCCGAAGACCACTCTCGCGCCAATCGACGTGGAGCCACAGAACGCCATCCTTTTCCGCCTCCACGTGCCATGTGATTGTAAGCAACCCTCCGCCGGTCCCCAACGCACCATATTTCACCGCATTGGTCCCAAGCTCGTGGATAGCTAGAGCCAGGCTTTGGACGGCGCGCGAGCGTAACGGAACATCAGGTGGGCCTGCCAATATGAGATGACCATCACCACCCTTCCGGCCAATGGCACCAAGCGAAAGGAGCTCCGCGCGCAGAAGGTCGTCGAACTTTACTCGCTGGCCTGATGTTGCATGCGAGAGCATCTGCTGGACGCGGGATAGAGCTGAAAGGCGGTCGTTGAAGCCACGCTCAAACTCTTGAAGCGACGAGGCACCATCCAGCATCCGCGCAGCAATCGAGCTCACAACCGCGATAAGGTTACGCGTCCTGTGTTGCAGCTCCGCAACCATCACGACCTGGCGTTGCTCGCTTTCCCGCAACGATTCCGCGCTGCGCTTTAATGCGTCTATGTCACTGATTACGCTTGCTTGTCCGGTCAACTTTCCCAACTCGTCGCGTACCGGAACTGCCGCAACTCGCACCCAAATGGCCCGCTGGTCGTCATCGGTGAACAGCATTTCCTGACCAGGCGTAACACATTCTCCGCGGCGGGCGCGCGCACCGGGAAACTCGTCCGGTTGCAACGGTCGCTCATCCTCGCTCCACGCTTGCCACCGCGCTACGCGAGCCGGGTCCTGGGAGGGCATCAAGCCTGTGGGACAGAATCGCTGATACTCGGAATTGTAGGCTACCATTCGTCCGTTCATGTCCAACGTAGCTACACCCGCAGGCACGCTTTCGAGCGTAGCCGCGAACCGAGCCTCGCTTTGGTGAAGCGCTGCCTCTGACTCCGCCAAACGACGGCGTAAGTCGGCGATTGTTGCCACGTCATCCATCTTACATTCCATGTATAAGCATCGGAGTGCGCCAAGGGCGGATAGCTACGTTAGCCCGTTTTTCGATAAAAATGCCGTGCTTTCTGCGTAGGTGTTTTTCAAACGCCTCCCCCAATCCCCGAACAGGCGTTCACCGATCGGCTAGCCATCCTTGGGCGCTACAAGGTGCCTTGCAAGCCGACTCAACTGATATATGTCGGTCAAGACAAGTGTCGTGGTTGGGTGATGATGCCTGCAGGTCATTGCGTTTCGTCGGTCGAAGGAGTAATTCTGCACGCGGATCAAGGCTTTCTTGATCTGCTCCACCGTCGCGCCGACGAAGTTATCGGCGTTTCGTACCGCGAAATAACCGACGCTCGCGACCTAGATCGAAGCGCAGATATGCTAGCCGTACTAAAGGACGGCGCAGCTCCCGTACGGTTGCAAAAGCGCTACCTTCGGCCGGATGGTAGCTCAGTAGCAGCGAACCTACTGGTCACCCGCTTCGCCAACCCCGACCGCTTGATAAGCACGCTGTTCTGGCAAGAAAATGGCCGCCCTTTGCCGCCAGCTAGGCTTTGGGAAGCAGCACTGCGTATGCGCCAGGTCCACGCCACCCGATCCACGCTATTTGGGGCTGATCTGAGCATTGACCCCGTAGGTTCGCTGCTGATCGGCATCTATCTGGCAGAGGCAGAAGGCCGGAATATCGGACTGGCCGACGCTGCCGCCCATGCCAAGATCCCGACATCTGTTATCGAACGGTGGATCAAGGTACTTCAGCAGCGGGGAGTGCTTGAACACCGAGACACTGCGATGGATATTCGACTAACACACTCAGGTCTGAATAAGGTAGAGTCTATGCTTGCTACGGTCTATGGGTCACCTGATGCGGCGGTGATGCTTCTTAATAGCTATGATTGACGTCTTACCGTTCAAATATGATATCATTATATTATTATTCTGCATGTACGGAGCAAAGCTAAACGCATTACTTTACGCACCCAATTCCAAATTGGGCGCACTCGGTTAGACTGGCTTAAGTTATCATTGGCTTTCGAATGAAAACCTCACTAAACCACTTTGACCCACTATCGGACGTTCACGCCCCTCCCCTCGCTTCCCAACTTCGGACGCTGATTCATCTTTGCGAATGACCGATTTCGAAGGGCGGCTATCCACTTACGAATTCCGTGATGGGAGAGGAAAGCGGCCATCCGCTTTTGGTGCTTCGATCGAACAAGCTGACGTGTAAAGTGACAGCTACCCTCACTCTTCGGATCTAGCCGACGTCTCAGTCTCGCGCCGCATGAATGTCCAATCGATAAGGGCTTCAATAGACGGCCCGAGAGCCAAGCCTATCTCGCTTAGGGCGTATTCGACCTTGGGCGGAACTTGAGGATAGATCGTTCGGGTGACGATCCCGTCCTTCTCCAGTTCTTTCAGCTGTTGAATCAGCATCTTCTGATTCACGCCTTCGACGCGTCGTTCTAGCTCGGAGAAGCGCAAAGGCGCCCGTGCAGCAAACAGTTGAAAGATGATCACCATCTTCCACTTTCCCTCCAGGACGCGGAGGGCCTCGCTCGTGGCAGCAGCCCAGACAAGCTGCTGCTGTGGATCCTCGCATTGCCAGTCACGCTGCATAGGTCACTTACCTTTTGGTGGGTAACCCACCTTTCGGTAGGTTCTTGTCACTTCTGGTACCTGACCATAATTTCCGGTGCGAAGCAATGATCGCAGAGGAACGACACATGAAGATCGGCATTCTTGGGACGGGGCACATCGGCAAGACACTCGTCACCAGGTTGAGCAAGGCGGGCCATAAGGTAAAGGTGGCCAACTCGCGCGGGCCCGAGACGATCGATCCCGAGCTCCTGTCAGCCGGCGCCCGCGCCGTGACGACGGAGGACGCGCTGGCCGACGTTGAGGTCGTCATTCTCTCGATACCTCTCAACCGTATCGCCGGAATTGCGCAGTTGGTGGCTCGCCTGCCTGACGAGACGGTCGTGATCGACACTTCCAACTATTACCCGTTCCGGGACTCCAAGATCCAGGCAATCGAAGACGGACAGGTCGAAAGCCTGTGGGTGGCTGAGCAACTTGGCCGCCCGATCGCAAAGGCATGGAATGCGATCGGCTCCGCCTCTCTTGCCAAGAAGGGCAAGCCGGCAGGTTCACCGGACCGGATCGCCATTCCCGTTGCAGCGGATCGTGAGCGCGATCGGCAGGTCACGATGGCTCTGGTCAGCGATACCGGCCTGGACGCCTTCGATGCCGGCTCGCTTGCGACCTCGTGGCGTCAGCAGGCCGGCGCGCCAGTCTATTGCACCGACCTGACCCTCGCCGAAATTCCTGCGGCTCTCGACGCTGCGGAGAAGGACAGGCTCCCCAAGCGCCGGGACCTGGCGGTCGCGGTGATGCAGGAGCGGTTGGGTGACGGAACTACGAACCCTGACGAGGACTGGGGCGTTCGCCTCGTCCGCGCCATCAATATGTAAACGCCGCCCGAACCGCTCCATTCCGATAGCCATCTATCTACCAGAGGATCAGACCATGACCCGCGTTGTACGCTTTCACGAATACGGCTCCGCAGACGTGCTGCGCATCGATAACGTCGAGGTTCCTGCACCTGAAGCCGATGAGGTGCAGATCGCAGTCAGAGCGATCGGGTTGAACCGCGCAGAGGTAATGTTCCGCAACGGCGCGTACCTGCAAGAAGCGGAGTTCCCCTCACGGCTTGGCTACGAAGCCGCAGGCATGGTCAAGACCGTCGGCAGCGCCGTGTCGGGCTTCGCGGAGGGCGACGCCGTTAGCGTCATCCCGACGCTCGATATGTCGCGCTGGTCTACCTACGGCGAGATCATCAACATCCCGGCCCGCTACGTCGTCAAGCATCCCACCGCCCTCTCGTTCGAGAAGGCAGCCGCCTCCTGGATGCAGTATGTCACGGCCTGGGGTGCGCTTATTGATCAGGCGAAGGTCACCGCAGCGGACTTCGTCATCGTGTCAGCCGCATCGAGTAGCGTCGGCATCGCGGCGATCCAGGTGGCTCGCAGCGTCGGGGCGACGGTGATTGCGACCACTCGTACGAACGCCAAGGCGCAGGCGCTGACTGATGCCGGCGCTCATCATGTGATCGCCACCGCCGACGGCGACCTTGCAGAACGTGTGAAGGAGATCACCGGCGGGAAGGGTGCCCGCGTGGTGTTCGATCCGATCGGCGGTCCTGCCATCGCCCAATTCGCCAAGGTCATGGCTGTGGGCGGCATTCTGCTGGAATATGGTGCCCTAAGCCCAGACGACGGTCCGTTCCCGCAGTTCGCCGTGCTGGGCAAGAGCCTGACGATCAAGGGCTACCTCTACACGGAAATCGTCGGCAATGATGCAGCGCTGGCGCGAGCCAAGGTATTCATCACCGAGAGTCTGGAAAGCGGCAAGCTCGATCCGCTGGTTTCGCGGACATTCCCGTTCGACAAGATCCAGGAAGCGACCCGTTTTCTCGAATCCAACGAGCAGATCGGCAAGATCGTCGTGACTGTCTGATCAGCTATCGGGAGGGCTCTAAGGCTCTCCCGTTTATAAAATGGGCGTGGCAGTCAAGCGACTACGACAGCCACATCAGAGTTCGAGATGAACGAACGGCAGCTTCGGGCTTTGGGTATTTGCTCATCGAACGACAGCTTTTGGGCGAACGCACCCCGCCTTCTGGCTTGCGGCCAGACCCACTTCCGGCCGCACAGAGACCGCCAGGCGCCGCTCGAAACCGACAGCTCGTTCAGCATCATCGACGGCTGATCAACCACATTTCTAAACCGGCGGTTTACTGCGCATGCGTATACTCGATCGACCGATCTGGGCCGATGGAGATGATCGATGGGTCACTCGTCAATGGACCCCGCCTTTCACGAACTTCGGCCTTGGAACGAAGGCCGGCTGATTGGTGCGAAGCGGGCGCTGAAACAGCAACAGGTCTGGGCCATTCGCTTCTGGCTCGACCAGCAGAGGAGACTGCGCGACCGAGCGCTGTTCGACTTCGCCATCGACAGCAAGCTCCGCGGCTGTGACGTGGTCAGGGTGCGGATCGGCGATGTAGTTTCCGGCGGGTGCGTCCGTGACCGCGCCGTCGTGGTTCAGCAGAAAACCAAACGACCGGTTCAGTTCGAGATAATGGACACGGCGCGAAAGACGATGCGAGCATGGTTGGAGCGACGTGGGGGGATACTGAACGACTTCGTTTTCCCGAGCCGCAACGACTACATGGACCACATGAGCACGCGGCAATATGCCCGCCTCGTGCGCGAGTGGGTGGTCGGCATCGGCCTACCGGCGCAGGATTACGGGACGCACTCGCTACGGCGCACGAAAGCGTCGATCATCTACAAGGCGACTGGCAACCTTCGCGCCGTTCAAATCCTTCTCGGCCATGCCAAGATCGACAGCACGGTGCGCTACTTGGGCGTTGACGTGGAGGACGCTTTGGAATTGGCCGAACGCACCGAGGTCTGAGAGACCCATTTCCTGACATTCAAAGCCTCCCGGTTCGCTCCCAACTCCGGCTATTCATTCAGGTGGGATGCCATGGATATCCGCATCAGGTCATTCGCCGGAACCGCTCTGGCCAACGATGACATGTCAGTAGCGGCCCCTTTGCTCGACCCGTCGCCGCTGCAAGGCCGGACGAAGCGGCAGGTCCCACCAGCGGTACGCGGCAAAGGCGAAGGCTATCGTGAAAGCATAGAGGGCCGCCGCAACCGACACCGTGGCCCATGTCGTCGTGCCACCGGCAGCGATCCAATTCATGTACAGGTACACAAAGGGATAATGCGTGATGTACAGCGGGTAGGATAGCTGCCCTGCCGCACGGCATAGGCGGCTCACCATCCGACCGCCGCCCGAATGCCGCCCCAACACGATGATCGCGGGAAACAACAGCAGCACGCACAATGCCTGATACAGGCCGTTCAACTTGAGGCCACCGTAGCTGGGCAGCACGGGGGCGGCGAAGACGACGCCAAGGCTCAGGCTGAGCGGCACGAAGCCGATACGCCATCGCGGCAGCCGGTCATGCAGGCGGAAGATCAGCAGACCGGTGATGAACGGATAGGCAAGCCGCACAGGCGCGCCCCAGAAATTGGCAAGCCCCCAACCGGTATCGTAAGACCCCAGCGACAGCGCCATCGCCGCGGACACCAGTCCGGCGATAAGCGCTGTTATCGCCAGCGCACGCGTTCCGAGCCGCCGGAGCACCAGCGCATAGGCCAGATTGCCGATATATTCCTGTAGCAGCGTCCAGGCGGGGGCATTCAGCGGATGGCTGTCCCCCAAGCGGTTGGCCAACGGCGCGGATGGCAAAGCGAACAACGCCATGACGAACGCGAACACGATGAGTATTCCCGGCGCATTCTGCCGATTGCCCGCGAACGGGTCCGCCACATAGCTGAGCAGTCCCAGCACCGCTCCCAGCACGACGAGGGGATGCAGCCGGATCAGCCGGCGGACCAGGAACTGGCGTGTCGACATCGTTCCCCAACGATCGTCATAGGCATAGCCGACGACGAAGCCCGACAGCGCGAAGAAGAAATCGACCGCCAGATACGCATGCGGCAGTAGCAGTCGTGGCGCGTCGAACAGCACCGTGATGCCCTGGATATGGAACGCCACCACCAGCACCGCTGCGGTGCCGCGCAGTCCGTCGAGAACCTCAAAATGAGCCTTGCCGTCGCGGATCGGCAGCACGGCATCCAGTGGACCCTGCGCAATCATCGCCGTGCCGCTCGTGCGGGGTTACCCACGACCGTCTCTCCAACTGCGACATCACGGGTGACCACGCTGCCGGCGCCGACGATCGCATCGTCACCAATCGTCACGCCGGGCAAGATCAATGCGCCACCGCCGATCCAAACGTTCGCGCCGATCCGGATTGGCCGTCCGAACTCCAGCAGCCGCGCCCGCAGAGCGGGGTCGCGGGGATGGTCGGCGGTCAGGATCTGCACGCCCGGCCCGATCTGCGTACCGGCACCGATATCGACGCGCACGACGTCGAGCACGACGCAGCCGAAGTTGAGGAACGCCCCTGTGCCGAGATGAATGTTATAACCGTAGTCACAGTAAAATGGCGCTCGGACGGTTACCCTTTCTCCGACGTCCCCCATTGCCTCGCGTAGCAATCGATCGCGATCGGCCGCTGAGGCGTCAGCCATGCCGTTGTACCGAGCCATCCACGCGGCAGTGCGCGCCGCGTCGGCCGCCAGTTCGGGATCGTCGGCGGTGTAAAGCTCGCCCGCCAGCATCCTGGTCTTCTCGCTCATCACATTCAGCTCAGATCATGCAGGTCTTTGCCGAGCGGCGGGGTAATCCGCAGATCGGAAAACCGTACGCCCAGCCCCTCGCGCTCGGGCGTGCAGGCCATGGGGCCGACGCGATATGAAGACACCACGGGAAACGGTGCCAATCGAACAAGAGGCCACGTTATGCCATCCGCCGACACCTGCAACCGCAACACACTGTTGGCGACCGTGGCACGCATCCAGAAGTCGCATGGATCGTATGCGTAAGGGCTGGTCGCCCAGTCCGAGCGATCATCGGTCAGGACGCTACTCAACATCGCGCGGCCATCGGACAATTCGATTCCGGCCTTAATCCAGCGACGCTCGTCGATCCGGATTATGATGCCTGCCTGATCATAAAGCTGTCGATACTCCGCGCGAATGCGCAGCTGCGCCGTGAACGCGGCAGGAGTGGCGAAACCAAGGAAATGACCGGAATCCCGCGTGAAGCCATAATGCGTCTCGCGCCAGAAATCGGTGGCCTGATCGGTGAACAGTGTCACTTCTCTGCTCGCATCCACGTTCCAGCGACGAGGCGCATTCAACCAGACGCCGTCGCTTCGCCCCAACACGGTATGTGCCACGGTCCCGCTACCGCGTGCGATCGACGGCACCGCGAGCGCCGTCGCACCACCAATGATCGTGCGCGGCGATACTATTGCTTCCTGCATGCCCCCCGTCCTCCCTATACGCTACGACAGCGGAGCGACGCCCGCTGAAGAACAATATGTACAAATGTACATGTGCTTTGCAAAGGGGGTGCCGTGAGCGGCGGGACGAAGCGGAAAGATTCTGAACGTCGACAGCGGATCGTTGAAGCGACGCTGGATGTCGTCGCCGAATACGGCGTGACGGGCACCACGCATCGCCGCATCGCGGCGGCTGCAGCCGTGCCGCTCGGGTCCGTGACCTATTATTTCGCGACACTGGACGACCTTATCGCAGCGGCATTTCTTCAACTGGCCGAGCAATCGTCGGAGGAATTTGCGAAGCGGATGGCAATGGCAGGCGATCGGGATAGCGCCAAGGCGGCGATCGTTGCCATCATCGCGGGATCGATATGGGCGACACCGCGCACCTTGCTGCTCAGCTACGAACTCTATGCCTTTGCCGCACGCCATCCACCCGTCGCCGCGGTGATGCAGCGATGGATGAGCAATAGTCGCGTGGCGCTCGAGCGCTTCTTTGATCCGTTGACGGCAAGGGCGCTGGACGCGCTGGTCGAGGGCATCGGCATCCACAATTCAATCGACACCGAGCCGCTTGAGGAAGATGCCATTCGGACGATCGTGGATCGAATTACCGGCATAAATAACAGCTTTAGACAAAGCTAACAGTTTGGACAAAGCGACCCAAACCCGGACGTTCGCACCTACTTAGCTAGCGCCCAACTTGTGCCATTCGTTCATATTCTGCAAACAAGAAACCGCTCTGATGCGCGCTGAATCAAGTTCGATGGGTCAGGTCTTCGCTACACAATCGTTGGCGTGATCCCGCCATCAACGCGCAACGCGGCACCGTTGGTTGCCGCAGCCACCGGGCTTGCGACATAGGCGACCATGCTAGCGACCTCTTCCGGCTCGATCATCCGCTGGATCAGCGAGGTCGGGCGGTCCCGGCTGAAGAATTCGCGTTCGATCTCGGCGTCCGATTGCGAGGCATCGCTTGCCACGCTCTTGAGGAAGCTCACGATACCCTCGGACCGCGTGGTGCCCGGCATCACCGTATTGACCGTGACGTTGGTGCCTTTGGTCAGCGCCGCGAGCCCGCGCGAGATGGCAAGCTGGGCGGTCTTGGTCGTGCCGTAGTGGATCATATCGGGCGGGATCAGCACGGCGGATTCGCTCGAGATGAAGATGATCCGCCCCCAGTCGCGCGCGAGCATGCCGGGGAAATAGGCCCGTGCGAGCCGCGCGCCGGACAACACGTTGACCTCGAAAAAGCGGCGCCAGTCGTCGTCGGTGATGTCGGCGAATGGTTTGGATTCGTAGATGCCGAGGTTGTTCACGAGGATGTCGACCGCCGGCACTGCCGCGACGAGCGCCGCTGCGCCCTCGGCCGTCGCCGCATCGGCGAGAATGGCGCGCGCGGCACCGATATCGGCGGCAGCGGCATCGAGCTTGGCCTGGTCACGACCGCAGATGATGACGTCCGCACCCTCGGCGGCGAGCTGGCGGGCGATCTCAAGTCCGATGCCAGCGGTCGATCCGGTGACGAGGGCGCTCTTGCCGCGAAGTTTCAGGTCCATGCGAATGTCCTCGATTGGTTCAATATCCGTCAAACTCCAGGTAGGACCGGTGCCTGCGCTTGATAATCGCGCGGCTTGGCGCTTTACCCGTGAAGCAATTTCACAGGTGGCCGATGGATAACCGTGCGGGCGAGATGCAGGTCTTCCTGCGAGTGGTGGACACCGGCAGCTTTTCCGAGGCTGCGCGGGCGTTGCTGATGACGCCGTCGACGGTGAGCAAGCTGATCGCGCGGATCGAAGCGCGAATCGGGGTGCGGCTGATCGAGCGATCGACGCGGCGACTGTCTTTGACCGCTGAGGGACAGCTTTACTACGAGCGCAGCCAGATGCTGCTGGCGGACCTGGACGACCTCGACAGCCAGTTGATGCAAGGGGCCGCTAGCCCCGGCGGTACGGTGCGGATCACGGCATCGGTCGGGTTCGGTACGCTCGCGATCGAGCCGTTGCTGCCCGCGTTCTGGCAGCTCTACCCCAATATCGTCGTCGATCTGTCGCTGTCGGACGATATCGTCGACCTCTATCTCGATCGGACCGACATCGCGTTTCGGATCGGCACGCTGTCCGACTCGTCGCTGACCGCACACAAGCTCGGGACTGCACGCCGTGTCATCGTCGCATCGCCGGACTATCTCGCACGCCGCGGCGTTCCGGTCGATTTCGCGGATCTTGCCGACCACGACTGTTTGGGCTTCAACTTCCGCCGGACGATCACGTCGTGGCCGATCGCGGACGGGGGACGGATCGTCGAGCGCGCCGTCAGGGGATCGCTGATCGCCAACAACGGCGAGACGGTCCGCCGCATGGCGATCGCCGGCGTCGGTCTGGCGCGGCTCGCCGACTTCCATGTCCGCGCCGACCTGGCCGCGGGTCGCCTGGTCGAAGTTCTTCCAGGCCCGTCTGCCGGCGACAGCGAAAGCGTCCACGCGCTGTCGGTCGGCGCGCGCGAACTGCCACGCCGGGTGCGCGCCTTCCTCGATTTCGCGGTTCCCCGCCTGCGCGCGTTCGTACAGGCCTCAGGCGGCTGAGCGTGCGCGTCAGTCGGCGGCGTCGAGCACGCGGATGATCCGGCGGTCCGGAATCAGCCACAGCGCGATGACGGATACGTACAGCCCGATCGCGATCCAGCGGCTGACGAACGCCAGCGGCACCGCCAGCGTATAGAGCGCAATGCTGCCCCAGCCCTTCCAGTCCGAGCCGATCGCGCGGGCGACCGCGGAGGTCTTTCCGTTGCAGGCGATGATCGCGCGCTCGGTCAGCGTATAGCCGATCGCGGCCAGCCCGAGGACGATCCCGTAGGCGGCGGTGGCGCCGGCCGCGAACTGGCTTTCGTCGAGCCAGCGGATCACGAAAGGCACCAGGCTGAGCCAGAACAGCAGGAACAGGTTCGCCCACAACACCCGCCCGTCGATCCGATCGACCGCGTGGAACATGTGGTGGTGATTGTTCCAGTAGAGCCCGACGTTCACGAAGCTCAGCAGATAGGCGAGCAGGAGCGGCGCGGCACCCACCAGACCGTGGAGATCGCCGGTTTCGGGGACCTTCAGTTCCAGCACCATGATCGTGATGATGATCGCGACGACGCCGTCGGTGAACGCCTCCAGCCGTCCCGGCCCCATTCGACGTCCGCTCATGTTTGCTCCGTGCCGATGATGATTGTCGGGGAAGCGTAGCCGCGCAATTTCCGGAAGTCCCGGCGGCGGTGGTCGCCCGCGACGGAATATGTCGGTTATCCGCAAATTTCGTTTCGGTTCGACAATAATAGCGCAGGGTCGGCGCGCATTGACGAGCGGACGCCTGCCTTTTGGGAGCTACGCACATGAAAATCTGGATCGCTTGCCTTGCGACGGTCACGACGATGCTCGCTCCTTTGGCCAGCGCGGACGCCCAGCAGACGCCGCGACCGACGATCGTGCTCGTGCACGGCGCGTTTGCGGAGTCCGGGTCGTGGAACGGGGTGATCGATCGGCTGCGCGCGGACGGCTATACCGTGATCGCCGCGTCGAACCCGTTGCGCGGCGTGGCGAGCGATGCTGCGTCGGTCGCGGGTGTGGTGAACGCGGTGACGACGCCGGTGGTGCTTGTCGGGCATTCCTATGGCGGGCCCGTCATCACCGAAGCGGCGGCGCAAGCGGGCAACGTCAAGGCGCTGGTCTATGTTGCAGCGTTCGCACCCGATACCGGCGAGAGCGCGATCGAACTGACCGGCAAGTTTCCCGGTGCCACGCTGGGCGCCGCGCTGGCGACGCCGGTCGTGCTGCCCGACGGGACCAAGGATCTCTACATCCAGCGCGACAAGTTCGCGCACCAGTTCGCCGCGGACGTCCCCGCCGCGCAAGCCGCGCTGATGGCCGCGACGCAGCGCCCGGTCGCCGAGGCGGCGCTCAACGAGAAGGCGGTGACGCCGTCGTGGAAGACGATCCCGTCCTGGTTCATCTACGGCAGCGCCGACCTGAACATTCCGCCCGCCGTGCAGGCGTACATGGCCAAGCGCGCGGGGTCGAGGAAGACCGTCGTCATCGCCGGCGCTTCGCATGTCGTGATGACGTCAAATCCGAAGGCCGTCGCCGCGCTCATCGAAGAGGCCGCCGCCGCGCAATAGCCGCGATGCCATACCCGGAAACGATCAGGACATTCCGATGCCAGACATGATGCACGAACTTTCCCGGCGAGCCGTCGTCATCGCCGCCGCAACCGCAGCGGCGGCGAGCTTGCTCCCGGCGACGGTGTTCGCCTCCCCCCTTCCCAACCCAGACGGAGTACCGAGAATGAGCAGCGGTTTCATCAAGACCAAGGACGGCATCGACATCTTCTACAAGGACTGGGGTCCGAAGGCCGCGCAGCCGATCGTGTTCCATCATGGCTGGCCGCTGTCGTCGGACGACTGGGACACGCAGATGCTGTACTTCCTCGCCGAGGGCTACCGCGTCGTCGCGCATGATCGCCGCGGGCATGGCCGATCGTCGCAGGCCGATACCGGCAACGACATGGATCATTATGCCGCCGATGCCTCCGCCATGGCAGAGCATCTCGACCTCAGGAATGCGGTACATATCGGCCACTCGACTGGCGGCGGCGAAGTCGCGCGCTATGTCGCGAAATTCGGCCAGCCACAGGGCCGCGTCGCCAAGATGGTGCTGATCAGCGCGGTGCCGCCGATGATGCTCAAGACCGCGAGCAATCCGGGCGGCTTGCCGATGTCGGTGCTCGATGGCCTGCGCAAGGCGCTCGCCGACAACCGCGCACAATTCTATCTCGATCTGGCCTCGGGGCCGTTCTACGGCTTTAACCGCCCGACCGAAAAGCTCTCGCAGGGAATCGTCGACAATTGGTGGCGCCAGGGCATGATGGGCGGTGCGCTCGCGCATTACGACGGGATCAAGGCGTTCTCCGAGACCGACCAGACTGCGGATTTGAAGGCGATCACCGTGCCGACGCTCGTCCTGCAGGGCGATGACGACCAGATCGTGCCGTACGAAAACGCGGCGGTGCTGCAGGCCAAGCTGCTGAAGAACGCCACGCTGAAGATCTACAAGGGGTATCCGCACGGCATGCTGACGACGCACGCCGACGTCATCAATCCGGACCTGCTCGCATTCGTGAAGGGGTGATCGCACGATGACTCTGGCGGGAGGGTGGCGGTCGTCGCTCTCTCGCTCAGCGATAGGCGACGCGCGCCGGGATCGTCACTTTGATCTCGGTGCCGGTTTCGGCGTGCATCGCCAGGGTCCCGCCTAGCGCGACGGCGCGCTCGCGCATGCCGATCAGGCCATAATGGCCGGGTCGATGCCCCGCCTCGCGAACGTCGGGCGGGAGGCCGATACCGTCGTCCGACACGCTGACGATGAGCTTGTCGGAGGTCGATCGGATCGCGACGACCAGCCGGCTCGCGCGTGCATGACGCACTGCGTTGGCGAGCGCTTCGCGGACGATCTGCGCGACCTCGTCCGCGACCGGCGCGCAGACGGGTTGCTGGATGCCGACAACCTCCACATTCCACGTCAGCGGCGGTAGGACGACGTCCTCGGCGATTGCGGACAGCAAAGCGGGCAGCGCCACCGGCTCCATGGTTTCGCGCAGGGAGCGGACCCGGTCGCGGCCGTCGAGCAGCACGTCGTCGGCTCGCTCCAGCACGGTTTCGAGGCTCGTGCGGGCGCGGTCGCCACGCGGCAGCAGTTCGACCACCGACTGGAAGCGCAGCATCAGCCCCTGAAACCCTTGCAGCAACGTATCGTGGAGTTCGCGGGCGATCCGCTCGCGCTCCGCCAGCTGGACCTCGAAGCGGCCACGCGTGCGGTCGGCGATCGCGCGGACGCGGCGGCGATAGAGCAGCCATATCAGGATCAGTGCACCCACGATGCACACCACCATGAACGCATAGGTCTGGTAGAACCGCGGCGCGATCGTGAACGTCAGCGTGGCGCCCTCGCGGTTCCAGACGCCGTCGTTGTTGGCGGCGATGACCTGGAACCGGTATGTGCCCGGACCGAGGTTGGTATACAGCGCCTCGCGCGCAGTGCCGGCGTCGATCCAGTCGCGGTCGATCCCCTCGATCCGGTAGCGGAACCGGTTCGCGGTCGCATTGGTGAGACTGAGCGCGGTGTAGGCGATCCGGACATGATCGGTACCGGCGGGAAACGCGATCGCCTGATCACGGGGGGTCTGCGCCGCCCCACCGGCATCGAGCGAGCGGATCTGCACGGTCGGCGGCAATCGGTTTCGCGACAGATGCCGCGGGTCGATCATCGCCAGCCCCTTGTTGGTCGCGAACCACAGCCGCCCCGCGGCATCCTGCGCGACATCGTTCGCCTCGACCATGTTCGAGCGCGCCCGGAAATCTTCCTGATACCCTAAACGCTCGAAGGGGATCGGCGCACCGGGATGCGCGAACGCGGCCTCCACAGACGACGTCGGCATCCGGACGATGCCATCCGCGCCGATCGTCCAGGTCGATCCGTCCCCCGTCTGGAGGAGCCCGGTCAGTCCGGCGAGAAACGGATAGGTCCGGTCGCGCAGCGACTGGAGACGCTTTCCATCGTACCGCGCGAGACCCTGATCACCGACGATGAGAAGTCCGCGATCGGTCGGCACCCATGTCGCGGTCCTGCCCGTCACCTGATCCTTGCTGCGCCACAGCAGCGTTTCGACACCATCGCGCAGGCGGGACACGCCTTGCCCGATCCGTCCGAACAGGACGCCCCCCGCCCCGTCCGACCGGACGCGGTGGATCGATCCGGCGGGCGTACCGCTTGGCTTGGCGACCGGTTGCAACTGGCGTCCGACCAGGCGGTAGATCTGTTCGAAACCGGCCCAGAAGACGCCCGCCTTATCCATCGTGCAGGTGATCGACATCGGCCCGAGGACCGGCGTCACCTTGGCGAGGCTACCCGCGGGATCCAGATCGAGCAGGTATTTCCCCTGCATGCCGACCACCAACAGCCGCCGATCGTCGCCGCACAACACGCCGATGTCGGGTTGCGGAAAGACGAGCACGGGCACCCCGGAGCGACCGATCCGGTATATGCCGGAAAGCCCTGCAACAAACAGATTGCGCGAGGACGCGCTGCCCACGAAGCCGGACACGATCGCCTCGGTCTGCGCAGGCTGAGCGATGTTGCTAGGCGCGAACCGGTCGAGCCCGGATTCCGTCCCGACCCAGATATTGCCCTCGCGATCCTCGAGAAGCGCGGTCGTCAAGGCAGCGGTCAGGCCCTGCTTTTCGGTGAACAGCTCGACCCGGCCGGTTGCCGAAGCGGGCTGAAACGCGGCCGCGGACAGTCGACCGAGCCCCGAATCCTGACCTGCGATCCAAAGATTGCCGTCATGGTCGAAGATCATGCGCTCGACGACATAGGGGGTGGTGGCGGTGCCGGTCCGATACGCGCGCGCGGTGCGATCGAGCGGCAGTATCTGCGTACCGGTGCGCCGCCAAACGATGCCGTGACGGTCCTGCGCGAGCGACGTCGCGCCCGTGATCGCTATCCCGGTATCCTCGAAGCGATCGCTCCCCGGTTTGAGGCGAAGCATCCGCGGCATGAGCGACAGGTAGATGCCTCCCGGCGTACTCAGGATATCGCCCGTCTCGCTGTCGGGGACACCGCGCCCGGCGCCGAACGCCGTCCATTTGCCCGCGAACAGCCGACTGAGAACCAGCTTCCCCATCGAATCGCCCGCAACCCAGATTGCACCGTCCTGCCCCTCGACGATGCTGTTCACGCCGCCGTTCGGTGCCCAGGGGTTCGCATCCTTCAGCACGCCGCCGCGAACCACGGAGATACCGCCAAAGTCGTACCCTACCCAGATGTCGCCATTGCGCGCCGCGAGCAGTGCGGTGACCTGCGGCGAGCGATAGCGATCCTGGTCGACGGGGACGACCCGCTCGAAAACGATGCCGTCGAACCGGTACAGCCCCGTCGCGGTCCCGAGCCACAGATAGCCATCGCGTCCCTGCACGATCGCACGAATGTTGCCGGGGGCACCGTCGCCCAGCGTCCAGCGCGAATGGCGCATCTGCGCGATGCCCCGCGTTGGCTCGAGTGCGGCGGCGCGGCCGATCACCATGAAACAGCACAGGATACCGAACAGGACGCGCAACAGGTCACGGGCGATCGCTCTGCCGCGCTCAAGGCGTAGAAGACTGGTTTGCGCGATCAAGCGGACGATACCCAAGCAGAGCTGATGATGATCGACGTTGCGCTCGCGCAACGAACAAATGCAAGGCTCGATCGCATTACGTCGGGTCATACGATTTTTGGTCGCGCTGCTGGCTGAGACGCGTGGGCGCAAATGTCACGATTGTCCAAATTGGGTCAGCCCTGTCCACGATCCTGCGCCGAGCTCGTGATATCAATGACATAGGTCCGCACCGGATCGACGGGAGAACAGGATGCCGCCGATAGACGGTCGGACCGACGACGCGGCGACGATCGGCACCTGGCGCGGTGTCCGCATCGACGTTGCGCCGCGCGATGCGGTGAGCGTCGAGGTAATGGTCGCCAGCGCGGGCGTCTTCGCGCACGAGATCGGCCGGACGCGCCCGGGCGGCGGACTGGGCAATCTCGACACGGCCCTGGGCGGCGCGATCACCCGGTTGCGCGCCGACGGCATTTTTCGCGCAGAAACGGGCGACGTGCTGACCTTGTCGGCCCCCGCACGACCGATCCACGCGACCACCGTGCTCGCGATCGGACTCGGCGATCCTGCGACATGGACGCCCGCGACGATGCGGCAGGCGGTGTCGACCGCGGCGCGAGAAACGATCCGCATTGAGGCGGTGTCGGCGGCGTTCGCGCCGAGCCTGCTCGACAGCGGCCTCGATCCGGACAGTCTGGCCGGCACGCCCGACGCGATGCTCGCCGGGCTGTTCGACGCACTGTCCGACGCCCCCGCCCGGATGCTGTCACGCTGGGTGTTCTGCGTCGGCGCCGGGCGGTTCGAGACAATGGCCGAGGTCTTTCGTGCCAGCTTCGACCGGCTCGCCGTGCCTTGACGCAGCGGCCGCTTGCCATGTCCGCCAGTCGCGGCGCAGGGTCGCCACTCACCTACCCGCCAGCCCGAGAGCCCGCATTGCCGCCCTCCCCCCGGATCCGGATCATGATCGTCGACGATCATCCGTTCCTGCGCGAAGGGGTGAAGGCTGTGATCGAAACGCAGGAGGATCTGGCGGTGGTCGCGGAGGCCGAGTCCGGCGAACAGGCGCTCGCGCTCTACCCGACGCACCTCCCCGACATCGTCCTCATGGATCTACAGATGCCGGGGATCGGCGGCGTCGATACGATCGCGGCGATGCGCAGCAACTGGCCGCACGCGCGGATCGTCGTGCTGACCACCTATTCGGGCGATGCGCAGGCGTTGCGCGCGCTCCGCGCGGGGGCGGCCGGCTATCTGCTGAAGAACACGCTGCGCAAGGAACTGCTCGACACGATCCGCTCGGTCTATGCCGGCGGCAAGCACCTGAATGCGCAGGTGGCGTCGAGCATCGCCTTCCACGTGATCGAGGATGCGCTGACCGAGCGCGAGATCGGCGTGCTGTCGCTGGCGGCGTCGGGCAATTCGAACAAGCAGATCGCCGCCAAGCTGGCCGTCTCGGAGGAGACGGTAAAGGGCCATATGAAGCTGATCTTCGCGAAACTCGGCGCCTCGGATCGCACGCACGCAGTGACGATCGCCGCCAAGCGCGGGATCATCGCGCTCTGATCCGAGGCGACATCACCTGCCTCTAAAGAGGGGGCGCACGCCACCCCGGCCGGGGCGCAGGCGATCGATCCGCATCCCCTATGCTCCTTCGTACAGACTGCGACGGAGACCCAGGCGATGCTGCATATTCTTCCTCCCGCGCCCGCACTGCCACGCGGGTTCGTGCCGACGGTGGCCGCCAGCCTGGTCGCGAATGCGGTCAGCACGCTCGATCACAATCCGCAGGTTGCGCGGCATTATCTGGAGCGGCTCGCGGCGATGTTTGCCGACGATGGCACCAGCGGCTCGCCGTTGAAGGCCAAGCCCGTCAAAGGTGGGCTAGCGGCGTGGCAATTGCGCAACGTTGTCCAACATATCGATGCGTATCTCGGCGCGACGATCGGGGTCGACGCACTCGCCGAGGTCGCGCGGCTCAGTACCGGGCATTTCTGCCGTGCGTTCAAGGTGTCGACGGGCGAGACGCCGCACGCCTTCCTGATCCGCCAGCGCGTCCGCCGCGCGCAGACGCTGATGCTGCAGACCGACGATACGCTCAGCCACATCGCCTACGCCTGCGGGCTCACCGACCAGGCGCACCTGACCCGGCTGTTCCGCCGCGTGGTCGGTGCGACCCCGCTGATCTGGCGCCGCACCTGGCAGGCGCGCTGACCGACCTTTTTCCAACGGGAGACTATCATGACCATTACTGCCACCGCCACGCCCGGCGCGTCCTTGATTTCGCCGACCGATCACACGCTGGTAATGATCGATTTCCAGTCGCAGATGGCGTTTGCCACCAAGTCGATCGCGACCGAATTGCTGCGCAACAATGCTGCCCTCATCAGCCATGCCGCAGCGGTGTTCGACGTGCCGACGATCCTGACGACGGTCGCCGTGGACAGCTTTTCGGGGCCGATGTTCAGCGAGATCACCGACGCGTTCCCCGGCGAGCCGCTGCTCGACCGCACCTCAATGAACACCTGGGAGGACGCCGCGGTGATCGACGAGGTCAACCGCATCGGCAAGACGCGGATCGTGTTCGCCGGGCTTTGGACGGGCGTCTGCATCGTCGGACCGGTCGCATCGGCGATCGACCAGGGCTTCGAGGCGTATTTCATCAGCGACGCGTGCGGCGACGTCTCGGTCGAGGCGCATGAGCGCGCGGTGCAGCGGATGATCCAGCTGGGTGCGGTGCCGATGACGTCGGTGCAGTATCTGCTCGAGTTGCAGCGCGATTGGGCGCGGACCGGAACCTACGACGCGGTCACCGGCGTCGCGCGGAAATTCGCCGGCGCCTACGGGCTCGGCATCACCTACGCGAAGACCATGTTCGGCGCGTCCGAAGGCGGGCACTGATCGGTGCGGCCGTACCTGATCTCGCTCGCCGCCGGCCTGTTCGTCGGCGTGATCTATGCGCTGCTGAAGGTACGGTCGCCGGCCCCGCCGACGATCGCACTGATCGGGCTCGCCGGGATATTGCTCGGCGAACAGGCGGTGCCGCTCGCGAAAAGCCTGTGGGCGAGCCGCGAGAAGGCCGCCGCGATCCGGGCGGCCTGCACCGACCACGTGTTCGGCATGCTGCCCGGCCATCGCCACGACGATGCGGCGTGATTGACCGCCGCACGACCATCCTCGGCGGGGCAGCGGCGACGCTCGCCCCGCTGCTTGCCGGAAACCGGAGACCGACTATGTCCGACCTGATCCTCGTCAACGCGAAGGTGACGACCCTCGACCGCGAGAACCCCGAGGCGCAGGCGATCGCGATCCGCGACGGCAAGTTCCTCGCGGTCGGCTCCGAGCAGGAGGTGCGCGCGGCGGCTCCAGACGCGACCGTGATCGACGCGGGTGGGCGACGCGTCATCCCCGGCCTGATCGACAGCCACATGCACATCATCCGCGGCGGGCTGAACTATAACCTCGAACTGCGCTGGGACGGCGTACCGACCCTTGCCGACGCGATGGCGATGCTCAAGCAGCAGGTCGACAACACCCCCGCCCCGCAATGGGTACGCGTCGTCGGCGGCTTCACCGAGCACCAGTTCGCCGAGAAGCGCCTGCCGACGATCGCCGAACTGAACGCCGTCGCGCCCGATACGCCGGTGTTCATCCTCCACCTCTACGACCGCGCGCTCCTCAACGCCGCAGCCTTGCGCGTGGTCGGCTACGGCAAGGCCACGCCCAACCCGCCGGGCGGCGAGATCGTCCGCGATGCGGCGGGCAACCCGACCGGGCTGCTGCTCGCGCAGCCCAATGCGACGATCCTCTATTCGACGCTCGCCAAGGGCCCGAAGCTCCCGCCGGAGTATCAGCTCAACTCCACCCGCCACTTCATGCGCGAAATGAACTCGCTCGGCGTCACCGGGGTCATCGATGCCGGGGGCGGCTTCCAGAACTATCCCGACGACTATGCGATCATCGAGAAGCTGCACGCCGACGACCAGTTGACGCTGCGCATCAGCTACAACCTCTTCACGCAGAAGCCGAAGGAGGAACTCGCCGACTTCCAGGGCTGGGTGAAGCAGGTCACGCCGGGCCAAGGCGACGACACGTACCGGCACAACGGCGCCGGCGAAATGCTGGTCTATTCCGCCGCCGACTTCGAAGATTTCCGCGTCGAGCGCCCCGACATGCCGCCGAGCATGGAGGGCGATCTCGAGCCTGTCATCCGGCTCCTGGCCGAACATAAATGGCCGTGGCGTTTGCACGCGACCTACGACCAGACGATCGGCCGCGCGCTAGACGTGTACGAGAAGGTGGCGAAGGACATTCCGTTCGACGGAATCAACTGGTTCTTCGACCATGCCGAGACGATTACCGACCGCAACATCGACCGGATCGCAGCACTCGGCGGTGGCATCGCGGTCCAGCACCGCATGGCGTATCAGGGCGAGTATTTCGTCGAACGCTACGGCGCCAAGGCCGCCGAACGCACGCCGCCAATCGCGAAGATGCTCGCCGCCGGGATCCATGTCGGCGCCGGCACCGACGCGACGCGGGTGGCCAGCTACAATCCGTGGGTGTCGCTCAACTGGCTGGTGACCGGCAGGACCGTCGGCGGGCTGGGCCTCTACCCCGGGGCCAACCGCGTCAGCCGCGAGAAGGCGCTGGCGATGTGGACGCACGAGAACACCTGGTTTTCGAACGAGGTCGGCAAGAAGGGCCGGATCAAGGTCGGGCAACTCGCCGACCTCGCCGTGCTGTCGGGCGATTACCTGACCGTTCCCGAGACAGACGTCCCACACCTGCGGTCCGTCCTGACGCTGCTCGGCGGTAAGGTGGTGTTCGGCGAAGGCGACTACGCACCACTAGCGCCGACGCTGCCCAAACCGATGCCCGACTGGTCGCCGGTTGCAACCTTCGGCGGGTACCACCGCACGCCCGAAGCCTCAGCGAAACTTGCCGCCGCGTGCGGATGCGCGAGCGGCTGCTCGGTACACGGCCACGACCATGCCGCCGCGCTCGGCCGCGAGGTGCCCGTGGCGGACGTGCAGAGCTTCTGGGGTTCGTTCGGCTGCGGCTGCTGGGCGGTCTGATCATGATGGGGAGACCGAGAATGACACGTACGAACCTGCTTATCGCTATAGCCTTGCTCGGCCTGTCGCCCTCCGCGCCCGGCTTTGCCCGCGACGCTCCGGCCACCGCCGACTATGCGGTGGGCCCGCAATACGACACGACCCACGTCTACGTTGCGCCGGAGGACTTCGACCGCTTCGTCGCCAGCCTGACCGCGACGTTCGGCGGCACGAGCACGAAGAAAGGCGCGTTCCAGGTCACGCCGACGACCAGTAAGACCTTCTCGCAACTCGTGCTCACCCCCGCCGGATCAATCTCGGTATTTGGCTTCACCACGCCGATCCCGTTCCCGTTCGGCAGCGAGCGCAACGGCTATCTCGTCACCGACATCGACGCGGCCGTCGCGTCGGCGGTCAGCCACGGCGCGACCCGCACCATAACGACCTTCCCCGATCCGATCGGCCGCGATGCGGTTGTCCAGTGGCCGGGCGGAGTCGGCATGCAGATCTACTGGCACACCGCCAAGCCGAACTACCCTGCGCTGGCGACCATCCCCGAGAACCGTGTCTACCTCACGCCCGACGCCGCTAACGCCTTCGTGAAGAGCTGGACCGGCTTCGCGCACGGCAAGAACGTGTCCGATGACACGGCGGCGGACGGCAACGACATCGGCAGGCCCGGCACACGCTATCGCCGTATCCGCGTCGTATCCAGCTACGGCAAGATGACCGTGATGGTGTCCGACAACCAGCTCCCATGGCCCTATGGCCGCGACGTGACCGGCTATGAGGTGGGCAGCCTTCAAGCCACGCTGGCCAAGGCGAAAGCGGTCGGCGTCGAAACGCTGGTCGAGCCGCATGCCGAAAGCGACCGGCAGTCGGCGATCGTTCGCTTCCCCGGCGGCTATATCGCCGAGATCCATTCACCGATCGCACGATGACCGCGGCGCGCACGCCGCGTTTCGTCGGAGCTATTCTCGACTGGCGCTGGACCGGCTTCCTCGCCCGCCTCGCCCTCGTTGGCGCCTATCTCCTCGGCGGGATCGTCAAGGCGAGCAATTGGACCGCCGCGGTCGCCGAGCAGACGCATTTCGGCATGTCCCCGCCCGCCCTGTGGGCGGCGCTGACGATCGTGGTCGAGATCGTCGGCCCGCTGCTGATCCTGTCCGGTCGGCTCGTCTGGCTCGGCGCCGGCATGCTCGGCATCTTCACGCTGTTCGCCGCCATCACGGCCAACGCGTTCTGGGCGATGCCCGCCGGTCAGGAGCGTTTCATGGCCGCCAACGCTTTCTTCGAGCATCTTGGCCTCATCGGCGGGTTCGTCCTCGCGGCCATGGTCGCGGAGATCGAAGCAAGACGTGCGTAGGGTCTTGCTGCTGGGCTTGGCGTCGGCCGCCCCCGCGGCAGCGCAGACCGAGGCGTGGCAGCCGCCGACCTTGACCGTCACGCGCTACGACGAGGATTGGACGACGCTCGGAGATCCAGCCGAACGGAAGGACCATTGGACGGGCCCGTTCAAATACATTCCGATTACGACGGACGCCTATCTCACCACCGGAGTCGAGCTCCGCCTGCGCAACGAGAAGTACCACGATAACTTGTGGGGCGATGCGGATGCGCCCGACGACGGATACCTCTGGGCGCGCGTCGTGCCCTACGCTGACCTGCATGTCGGAAAAGCACGCGCGTTCGTCCAGCCGATCATCGCCTATGCGGCAGGCGTCGCGCCCTCCGCTGGCCCAGTCGATCAGACGCGTGCGGACCTGCTCCAGGGCTTTGCGGATATCGACATTGGCCCGGGGACGGTCTGCGTTGGCCGGCAGATGCTCTCGCTCGGCACCGAGCGCCTCGTCGGCACCCGCTACGGCCCCAACGTCCCGCTGGCTTTCGACGGTGCGCGCGGCATCGTCCGGATCGGGCCGGCAACCGTCAGCTTGCTGGCGGTGCGTCCGGTACAGCCGGGTCCGAAGTCGTTCGACGACACGCGCTCCCGCAGCAAGTCGCTTTGGGGCGCGTACGCCACGTTTCCCGGTCTCGACATCTATTATCTCGGTTACCGCAATGCCCGCGCCGCGTTCGGCGGACGCAACGGGCGCGAACTGCGTCACAGCATCGGCGCGCGATCGTTCGGAACCGCCGGCGACTGGCACTGGAACGTCGAGGGCGTCGCGCAGTTCGGGCGCTTCGCCGGCAGTCGGATCGGCGCATGGACGCTCGGCACCGAAGTCGGACGGACCTTCCCCAACGCCCCATTTGTGCCGGATGCCGTCATGCGGTTCAACATCGTCAGCGGTGACCGCCGCCGCGGTGACCACACGCTCGGCACGTTCAATGCCCTGTTTCCAAAAGGCAAATATTTCGGCGAACTGTCGCCGGTGGGCCCGTCGAACATCGTGAGCGTGAACCCGCGTGTGGCGATGACCGTAACGCCGGGCGTTTCCGCCAGCATCAGCGGCATGGTCTACTGGCGATACGCGCGTGCCGACGGCGTCTACGACGTTCCCGGCAATCTCCTGCGCGCGCCGGGCACCTCCACGGCACGCTTCATTGGCAAGGAGATCGAGGCGACGCTGGCCTGGCAGGCGACGCCAGAACTCGAACTCTCGACATCGGTGTCCGCCTTCGACGCCGGGCGCTTCCTCGACGACACGGGCTCTGGCCGCACGATCGGCATGCTCGGTCTCGAGAGCAATTTCCGGTTCTGACCACACCGCCTCTTCCTCGCACGAACACTGATCCTGGAGATCGACATGGCCATCACCGCTACACCCACCGACCCCCGCGTACCGCTGCTACTCCTGCTTTCCGTCACGACGGGCCTCGTCGACGCGGCCAGCGTGCTCGGTCTCGGCAAGGTCTTCACAGCCAACATGACCGGGAACATCGTGTTCCTGGGCTTCGCGGCATCGGGCGCGCCGGGGTTCAAGATACTCCCCTTCGTAGCAGCGCTGGCGAGCTTCATGATCGGCGCGCTCGTCGGGGGACGGACCGGCAAGGTCCATGCAGGAGGATCGGAACGACGCTGGCTCCTGACATCGGCCGTCGTGGAAACGGCGCTGCTCTGGGCCGCCGCGATATCGGCGTTGGGGTTCGACGTGGCCACCCAATCGCCTGAGGCGCGGCTCTACCTGATCATCGGCCTCACAGGCATCGCGATGGGCTATCGCAACGCCACGATCCGGCAACTCAAGGTGGCGGATCTTACGACGACGGTGCTCACCTTGACGCTGACGGGGCTCAGCGCAGACTCACGCGCCGCCGGTGGAACGGGCACGAACTCGAGGCGACGCGTGGGCGCCGTCATCGCGATCTTTGCCGGCGCGGCGCTGGGCGCGGGACTGCTAGTGCATGTCGGCCTCTACGCGCCACTCGCCCTCGCCGGGGCCGTTGTGTTGTTCGGAACGCTGGCATTCGCCTACCGTCTGGAGGCCGCACCTTCGGCCTGATGAACGTTATGCCGAAGCAGCGTTTTGCAAATGGTGTGATAGGCGCTTCGCTGCTGGACGCTTTCGAGCAGTGCCAATCCCGCACGCGCATCACGAATGCAGATGACGACGAGGTTTAATCATCACGCCCCCAGATCACATTGGTCTTGATGACCCACAAGCGGACACTCTTGTGCCGTTTCCGCTTTCCCCATGTCTGCCATTCGTTCAGCTTCCAGCCTGCAGACGGGGCGCCGATTTTTGATCTCAAAGAGGCTTTGTACGCGCAAGCCATGCCGCCCAATGGTCATGCCTGAGTGACGAACTCGATCTCTCAGCGGAACGGAAAACGATCAAAACGATTTAGTCCCGGCACGGAGTTCGGCTGGTCGGCACGCTCCACGGAGGCGTGATGAAGCAGCGGGACGATTGGCATCTGACGGAAGCGCTCGATTACGAGCACGGACGAGCGGACCCTTTTGCCGCGGCTGTTCGGGCTACCCGAATGCCTATGGTTATTACGGACCCCGCGCAGACCGATAACCCGATCGTCTTCTGCAACGAAGCCTTTCAAACGCTGTCGGGCTATGACCGAAGTGAAATCATTGGCCGTAACTGCCGCTTCCTGCAGGGTCCCGACACCGATCGAGAGCAGGTGGCTAAAGTGCGTCGGGCAATCGACGCCCAGACCGACATTGCCGTGGACCTCCTAAACTATCGAAAGGATGGATCTGCGTTCTGGAACGCGTTGTATCTGAGCCCTGTGCGCAACGACGCCGGTGAGGTTGTATTCTTCTTCGCCTCCCAGCTTGATGTTACTGAACGCGTCAAGGCGCAGACTATCATTTCAAAGCAAAAGTTATTGGTCGAGCAGGAAGTCGAGGCGCGCACGTCAGACCTGGAGGCAGCGTTAGATGCAAAAACTCTGCTGCTTCACGAAGTCGACCACCGGGTAAAGAACAACCTTACGATGATCGGTTCGCTCCTGCGTTTGCAGGCGCGTAGCATATCAGACCCCGCTGTTTCATCAAAACTTGAGACCATGCTCGAACGGGTCGATGCGCTGGCGACGGTGCATCGCCGTCTTTATCAGTCGGACGATGTCACCCGGTTCGATGTCGGGGCGTTTACCGAAAATCTTATCGGCGACGTCGTTGGTGCCAGCCGACGCGACGACATCAAGCTGGTTTCGAACATTTCGCAAATAGAGGTGCCGTCCAGTAAGGCGGCATCGCT
>NZ_RAPZ01000001.1 GCF_003610375.1 Sphingomonas sp. PP-CC-1A-547 | reverse complement strand
AGACGTCCAGACCCACGAAATGCGTCATCGCTCTCACTCCTTCCCTCGATGCACGAGGTCAGGTCGACCCCGATCCAGGCATCGTACGTGAAGGGCTGCAAATCTCATCTGCTGTCGAAATGCAGCCGCCGCGATACACCATCTTTGGGGTGAACCCCTGGCGAGATCGACTATAATTACCGCGATCGCGCTCAACAACGCCGCCTTATCCTCGACCAGTTTGACGATTTGGGATGGAAAGTGTCGGCCATGCTCGACAGCGTGGACGGGGACGACGGCTTCTATTTCGACAGGATCAATCAGATCAGAATGCCTTGCTGGTCGCGCGGTCGTGTGACCTTGGTCGGCGACGCGGGCTACTGCGTCTCGCCGCTTGCAGGGTTCGGCGGCTCGATGGCGATCATCGGCGCGCGCCGGCTAGCGGACGCGCTCGAGCGGTATCCTGACGATCACGGTGCGGCCTTTCGCCATTACGAAAACGAATTGCGGCCGTTCGTCGAAGAGGTTCAGGAGCGCGCTGCTACTAACGGCCTAGCCATGATGTTTCCCGCCGACGAGACCGAGCTTGCGGAGCGCGATCGCAAGCTCTTGGCGGGTGAGATGGACATGTAGGCGTTGCCGCCCGGTAATCAGACGGCAACGGCACCAGACGCTCGCACGGGACGCAGTCGCCTACCGCTCGGTTCGGAGGGCTGCAGACTTCCGGCCGCACAATCCCATGCCTCGCTCTCTAGGGAGGACGACGCTGGGTGCCCGCGGATCATCGATAGCCTGCGGCCTGAAGCTCGAACAGTTCGGCATAGCGGCCCCCGGCAGCAAGCAGGTCGTCATGGGTACCTGATGCCTCCACTCTACCGTCGCTGAGTACGAGTATGCGGTCCGCCATGCGAACGCTGGAGAAGCGGTGCGAGATCAGCACCGCGGAGCGTCCTGCGCTCAGTTCACGGAAGCGCTGGAACACCTCATACTCGGCGCGCGCGTCCAGCGCTGCGGTAGGTTCGTCGAGGATCAAGACCTGAGCATCGCGCATATAGGCGCGAGCGATCGCCATCTTCTGCCATTCGCCACCGGACAGGTCGACACCGTTCCGGAACCGCTTGCCGATCATCTGGTCGTAGCCATCCGGAAGTTTGGCGACGACGTCGTCGGCGAGCGCGGCCGACGCTGCGGCCTCGATCCGCCCGCGATCGTCACGCGCCTCGATGCGACCGACCGCGATGTTGTCCGCGGCAGGCAGGTTGTAGCGCACGAAATCCTGGAAGATCACGCCGATCGCGGCGCGCAGGCCGTCGAGATCGTATTCGCGCAGGTCGCGTCCATCGAGCAGGACACGGCCCTCTACCGGATCGTACAGTCGGGCCAGCAGCTTCACGAGCGTGGTCTTGCCTGCGCCGTTCTCGCCGACCAGTGCGACCACCTCGCCTGATCCCAACGTGAAGGACAGGTGTCGCACCGCCCATCGCTCGGCGCCCGGATAGCGGAAGCCAACATCCTCGAAGACAAAGCCTTGGCGAACGGGATCGGGGAATGGCAGCGCTCCCTCGGGCGAGCGGATGCCGGGCTCGGTCCGAAAGAAGGAGAACAGGTCGTCGATGTACAATGCCTGGCCGGCGGTCGACGAGAAGCCGGTGAGCAGTCCTTCCAGCAGTCCGCGGAGCCGCAAAAACGAGGCCGCGAGGAAGGTGAGGTCGCCGATGGAGATCGATCCGGTGACCGCGCGCCAGGCGATGTAGGCGTAGGCGGCGTAATAGGCGATCGTGCCAAGAGCCGCGAACGCCGAGCCCCAAACCGCCCGGCGCAGCGCCAACCGTCGGCTCGCGCTGTAGGTGTCGCGTGAGATGGTGCGATAGCGGTCGATCAGGAACGGGCTGAGGCCGAAGATCTTGACCTCCTTGGCCGTATCCGCGCTGGCGGCGACCTGGCGGACGTAATCGAGTTCGCGCCGCTGCGGCGTGCGCATGTAGCTGAGCGCGTAGCTCAGCGCGTTGAAGTGCGCTTCGCCGAGGAACGAGGGCACCAGGGCGACGGCCAGCAGCACGATCAGCCAGGGGGCGTAAACGACCAGGCCCGTGGCGAAGGTCACGACCGTGACGATGTCCTGGGCCTGGCCGAATAGCTGCCCCATCAGCGACATGCGGCCGCTCGCCTGCATACGCGCGCGATCCATCCGGTCCTGGAAGGCGGCGTCCTCGAAGTCGGCAAGATCCAGGGTGGCAGCGTGCTCCATCAGCCTTACGCTGGCGTCGTTGCTGACACGATCGGAAAGGAGCCCGTCGACGAGCGATACGATCCGACCAAGGAGGTCGGAAGCGACCGCCAAGGCGAACTCGGCCAGTAGCAGTGCCTCCAGCCGATCGAGCAGGCCGGAGCCCAGCCATCCCATGAGTCCGACCGGACGGGCCGTTAAATGGGTCAGGTGCACGACCTCGTCGATGATGAGCTTGCCAACGAACAGCGTTGCCACGGGCAAAAGCGCTCGGACCAGCCGTACGGCGACCGTCGTGGCGGTAAGTGCCCTGCTGCTACCCCACACCATGGCGAGGAAGGGTGGGAGATTGCGCAGCGCGCCCAGCCGCTCGCGCCACGAGGTAGGGCGGAGGGGTACGCCGCCGCGCCCCTGTCGGGCACCGTCTGCCATTCAGCTGCTCCGAGGTGACAGGCTGTCGCCCGCTTCGGACCTGAGTGCTGGAGGTGATGAGGTCAGCTGCATGCCCCCCGATACACAGTCGGTGTTATCAGGGGTACTCGCGGTTTAGTCTCAACGTTGCCAGCCGGGATGTCGGGTTGAGCGGTGCTCGCAGTTGGCGGATGAATGAGTGTTTGGAGTTGGGAAACGGGGAAGGGCGCACGAATGGCGGACTATGGGGCCTCGTGGAAAGGCGGGCACTTCTCTGCCATGAGCTAGGACGTAGCCCTTCAGGCGCCGTTTAACGTCGCCCTCGTACCGAAACGGTCCATCCATTTCGCAGCAGGTTCCGCAGGACATTTCGCGTTTCTGGATGCGTGGTTGATCGTCCGCTTGCCCACGCTATCGCTAGAGCTCCAAGGAAAATATCCTGACCTGAGAAGTCCGGTTGAGCAAAGCCATCGGTCTGCGCACCCCGTAAAAATCGATCGGTGATTTCGATTAGGTTTGCGCAGGTCGGTCTAAGAGGGGAGGTCGTGGTGGACCAAGCGTCCCGCAACGGCTCAGAAAGACCGTCATAGGCAAGCGTCCAGTCGCCCAGGGCGTCGATCCATCGCTGAAGCTTATGACCGCTATGACCGTCCTCCTGGTCTATCGCGGCCCTTTCCCGCATCAATTTGTCATGATGCGGGGCCAGCAGGGCAACGAGAAGGGCATCCTTGTTGGGGAAGTTGCGGTAGAGCGTCGCAGAGCCGACACCTGCCTGTCTCGCGATCGCATCCATCGATACATCGATGCCTTCGGTATCGAACGCCTGACCCGCAACGACCAGAATATGCGCGCGATTTTCCTGAGCGTCCTTGCGAGGCGTGCGAGCGGTCGATGATGGCGCCACAAAATTCTTTCTTGATAAACGGGGATGCTCCCCATATCTGACCTGTAAGCGGGGAGTATCCCCATTAATAGAATTCGGTGTCTGGGAACAGACATCATTCGTCGTGGGGAGCAACGCGACATCACTACGTCCAAACAGATGCTGATCGGCATGGTCTTCGGGAACGGCTACGGCTCTCAGGCGGGGGCGTGGCGCATGCCGGGCGTCGATCCCACTGGCTTCACCAACTTCGATACTCTGGTGCGCTACGCGCAGCTTGCCGAGCGCGGCAAATTCCAGTTCCTGTTCATGCCCGACTTTCCGGCGCTGAAAGCCGACATCGTCACCGATGCTCAGCAGTTAAATATCGAGCCGATGATGACACTCGCAGCCGTCGCGCGCGGGACGGAACGGATTGGCTTGGTGGCCACGGGTTCGTCCACGTTCAGCGAGCCGTTCAACTTGGCGCGACAGTTCAAGGCGCTGGACCTGATGAGTCACGGCCGCGCAGGCTGGAACGCGGTGCCAACGAGCGATCCTGTGGTCGCCGCCAATTTCGGTCGCGCCTTGCCGCCGCGCGCTGAGAAATACGAACGGCTGCACGAGTTCGTCCAGATCGTGCAAGGCCTGTGGGGGAGTTGGGAGCAAGGCGCCTGGTTGCACGATCAGGCGTCGGGGCGTTTCGCCGATCTGGCCAAGATCAAGCCGATCAATCTGCGTGGCCGCCACCTTGCGACCAGCGGACCGCTGCCGTTGCCCCCGTCCGAACAGGGGCAGCCGGTGATCTTCCAGGCCGGTGGAAGCGATCAGGGGCTGGAGGTTGCAGGACGGTATGCGAATGGCGTGATCGGGGCCGTCTACACGATGGAAGACGCCCGAGCGCAGCGCCTGGCGCTACGCGCTGCGGCCGAACGCGCCGGCCGCGATCCGGACGAGATCAAGTTCTTCGCCGGCCTGATGACGACGATCGCGCCGGACCGGCGTGCGGCGCTCGACCGCCGGATCGCCATGTCGGGTTTCAGCTTCGAGCCACGGGTCGGCTATCTCGGGCAGATGCTCGGATTGGCGCTCGATCCGGCGCAGCTCGGCGAGCCGCTGACGAAAGCGCAGCTCGCCGCCGCGCGTCCGTCGCGACAAGACCCGCGCTCGACGTACGCGCTCAAGGTAGCAAGCGAAGGCTGGTCGTTGCGGGACGTGCTGGCGCACGGCGTCATCGACTATCACCCAATGATCGTCGGGCCAGCGGTGGAAGCAGCCGACCATATGCAGACCTGGTTCGAAGCGGGGGCGGCAGACGGTTTCTGGCTATGCCCCGACGTCTATGAGGACGGTCTGCACTCGCTCGTCGAGGAACTGGTGCCGATCCTGCAGGAGCGCGGCCTGTTCCACCGGGACTATCAGGGCGCCACACTGCGCGATCATCTCGGCGTGCCCGCGCAATATGGCCGCGATCTCCGCCTCCAGTAACTTTCGGCTTCAAAAACACCGGCTCCGTTCCAGCAAAATCAACGAGGTACCCCGTGACCAATACCCTAAGCGCTTCCGACAACGGCACATCGCCGGACGGCACGCTGTCTTTCCAAGAGACGGCACGCACGCGTCGCTCCTATCGCGGGTTTCTCGACAAGGTCGTTCCCGACGACGTTCTCGACGCAGTTCTGCAGGACGCGCAGTGTGCCCCGTCGAACTGCAATACGCAGCCTTGGGACGTGCATATCGTCCGTGGCGCGAAACTGGCCGAGCTTTCGCGGATACTGCATGAGAAGAACGATGCGGCGGACTTTTCGCCCGATTTCTCGTTCGACATGGGCGCCTTCTATGGCTGCTACGGCGAGCGCAAGAACGCGCAGGGCAAGGCCTATTACAAGGCGATGAACGTCATGCGCGAGGACAAGGAGGGGCGGCGCCGTGCGGCAGCCCTCAACCTTTCGTTCTTTGGCGCACCGCAGGTCGCGCTGCTGTTCATGCCGTCCTTTGGTGACAACGTGCGAACAGCCGGCGACATCGGCATGTATGGCCAGACATTCCTGCTGTCGCTGGCGGCCAGAGGGTTGGGCGGTATCCCACAGACGTCACTAGGTTTCTACGCAGGTACGATCCGTGAGGTTCTCGGCATCCCCGCGGAGATGAATATGCTGTTCGGCATGTCGTTCGGCTATCCCGACGAAGCGGCGCCGGGAAACCGGATGCGGATGGACCGCGTACCAGTCGCCGACAGCGTCCATTTCCACGATTAATCGACCTCGACGCCAAGACGTCGCTGTCGCGCAGGCGAAGCTCAAATGATATTTGGAAGGTATCACCATGAAGATCGGCATTATCGGCGCGGGAAACATTGGCGCCACGCTTGCGCGGAAGTTCGCCGCGGCGGGACGCACGGTGAAGCTTGCCGGGTCAAAAGGACCTGAAGCCGTTCGCGATAAGGCAGCGGAAGTCGGCGCTGTCCCGGTCGCTGCGAAGGACGCGGTCAAGGATGTCGCTGTGATCATCCTTTCGATCCCGTTTGCGAAGATACCAGATGTCGCCGGTGGTTTTTTCCATGTGCCCGCCGACACGGTCGTGATCGACACGTCCAACTATTATCCGATGCGCGACGGCAACATCGCGGACGTCGACAACGGCAAGCCAGAGAGCGTTTGGGTCAGCGAGCACCTCGGCCGGCCGGTGGTAAAGGCGTTCAACGCACTTCTCGCCGAGACGCTGGCGAATGGCGGTATGCCGATCGGAACGGCTCGTCGGATCGCCATTCCCGTTGCGGCCGATGACGCTCATGCGATGGCTGTCGCGCGCGGTCTGGTGGACGAGACCGGCTTCGATGCGCTGGATGCCGGCGACCTTGCGCAATCCTGGCACCAGCAGCCGGGAACGCCAGCCTATTGCACCGAGCTGACGTTACCCGAGCTTCAGGTCGCATTGTCTGCTGCGGACAAGGCAAGGGCGCCGGTCGATCGCGACGTTTTGATCAAGGGCTTCATGGAGGCGAAGGCTCCGCTCAGCCACGATCAGATCGTAGCTCGAAACCGTGAGGTCACTGCGGCTCAGGGATGATGTGGGAGAGGGGGCGGTGCAGCCTCCCCTTCGAACCGGCAGGTCCGCAGGCGGATGCCCACAACGCCTCGGACACCTTCGACAACGATATAGCCGGCCGGACGAGAGCGATCGCAATCTTGGTCGAATACATGTCATCGGCAGCCAGCACGACCTTGCCCGATCCGAGCGCCGACTGCGCCAGCGAGAGCGGCACCCAGGCAACACCGCGCCCGTCGATCGCCATCGATAGCAGCGCGGCTGCAAGCCGCGATTGCAGCACCATTTCGAGGCGGGGGGCGAGGCTACGGGCCACCCAATCCGCCTTCAGGATTCCGCCCAGGCCGGATTCCGAACTGTAGGCCAGGTACGGCACCTCGGGGGAGTCCAGTGTCCATCGTGGCGCGCCGGTATCGTCGGGCTGGCACAGCGGCACGAGCAGATCCTCGCCCACCTCGACGCGGAGGAAATCCGGCGTGTCGAGCGACGTCGGCAGGAGCGGGTGATGATGCGAGAGCAGGAAGGAGGCTTCCCCGCGCTGCATGATCCGCTCGCACGCCTGCATGCTGTCGGACTTCAAGTTGATCGGCTCGTGCGGCGCGTGCTCGACGATCCAGCGCGGAAAGAACGTGAACGATAGAGCGTGGGTCGCGGCGACGGTGAGGACCGACGCCGCCTGATCCACGACTTCCAGCGCTGCTGCCCGTGCGCGATACAGGTCGCGTACTGATACCTGGATATAACCCCGGAACATTTCGCCGGCAGGGCTGAGCGTGGTGCCCGCCGTCGTGCGCGTGAACAGGGCAGCGCCGACCCATTGCTCCAGCGATCGGATTCGCCGGCCGAAAGCGGGCTGCGTGATGTTGCGACGCTGTGCCGCGCGCGAGAAATTGCACTCTTCGGCTAGCGCAAGGAAGTCTTCCAGCCAATCCAGTTGCACGGCTCGTCCTCACTTGCGGTCCAAACATCAGAACGCAGAATGCGTTTATGCCGATCGAGCATAACCCGCAACTATATCGGCATTTGATCGCGACAGCCACAGCGTCGAGAACGCGCGCAGAAAAACAAGAAAAGTCGTTTTAGCGAGAGAGCCGGAGAGAAGTCATGGCGCGACGCCTTCTAGGTCAGTTATACATCCAGGTACTGATCGGCATCGCCATCGGTGCGCTCATCGGGGTTATGTTCCCCGACATAGCCGTCTCGCTTCAGCCGCTTGCCGACGCGTTCATCAAGCTCATCAAGATGCTGCTCGCGCCTATCATCTTCGGCACTGTGGTGCTCGGCATCGCGAAGATGGGCAACGTGAAGGAGGTCGGGCGCATCGGCGTGCGCGCGCTGATCTATTTCGAGATCATCTCGACGCTCGCGCTAGTGATCGGCCTGGTGGTCGTCAACGTGATGAAGCCGGGCGTGGGAATGAACATCGACGTCTCGACGCTCGACGCCAGCGGCATCGCCAAATATCAGCCTGCGGCAGGCGAGCAGCACGGCGTCGTCGATTTCTTCCTGAACATCATCCCCAAGACGATGGCGGACGCCTTTGCGCAGGGCGCGATGCTGCAGATCATCCTGATCGCCGTGCTGATGGGCTATGCGCTGGTCTCGATCGGCAAGCGCGGCGAGCCGTTGATGGCGGTGATCGAATCCCTGTTGCAGACGCTGTTCCGGATCGTCGGGATGGTCATGAAGCTGGCGCCGATCGGCGCGGGAGCCGGCGTTGCGTACACAATCGGCAAGCATGGCCTCGGCTCGCTCTGGGGACTCGGCCACCTGATGCTCGCGGTGTATCTCACTTCGATCATCTTCGTCGTGTTCGTGATCGGCAGCGTCGCGCGCTGGGCCGGTTTTCCGCTCCTGCAATTCTTCCGCTACTTCAAGGACGAGCTACTCGTCACTTTTGCTACCTGCTCGACGGAAGCGGTGTTGCCGCGGATGATGACGAAGCTGGAACGCCTAGGCGTTGCCAAGCCGGTGGTAGGACTAGTCTTGCCGACCGGCTACACCTTCAACGCCGACGGCACCTGCATCTACCTGACGATGGCGGCGATCTTCATCGCTCAGGCGACGAATACGCCGCTGACGTTGTGGCATCAGATCGTCATCCTCGGCGTCCTGCTGCTGACGTCCAAGGGATCGGCCGGCATTGCTGGCGGTGGCTTCGTCACGCTGGCGGCCACGCTGTCCACCTTCCCCGACATTCCCGCTGCCGGCCTGGTCCTGCTGCTCGGCGTCGACCGCTTCATGAACGAAGCGCGCGCTGTCACCAACCTGATCGGTAATGGCGTCGCCACCATCGCGATCGCCAAGTGGGAAGGCGCGCTGGATGCCGACACCGTCAAGAACGTGATCGCCGAACAAAAGGGCGAACGGCCGGCCAGCATTACCCTGCATCCGGCCGATCCGGCGGACGCCCACTGACCTTCAACCATCATCAACAGTCACTATCCAAAGGAGCTTCCATGCGTATCATCGACGTTTGCGAGATTACCCAGCCGATCTCGTCCCCCATCCGCAACGCGTACATCGACTTCAGCAAGATGACTGCCAGCCTGGTCGCTGTCGTCACAGACGTCGTCCGCGATGGTAAGCGTGTCGTCGGCTACGGCTTCAACTCGAACGGCCGCTATGGACAGGGCGGCCTGATCCGTGAGCGGTTTCGCGACCGGATACTTAAAGCCGCGCCGCAAAGCCTGCTCGACGACAATCGTGACAACCTCGACCCCCACAAGATCTGGGCGGCGATGATGACCAATGAAAAACCCGGCGGGCACGGCGAACGCTCGGTCGCGGTCGGCACCCTAGACATGGCAATCTGGGATGCAGTCGCGAAGATCGAGGGCAAGCCGCTGTTCCGTCTGCTCGCCGAACGCCATAATCGCGAGGCAAATCCACGCGTGTTCGTCTACGCGGCTGGCGGCTATTACTACCCCGGCAAGGACAACAGTCAGCTGTGTGCCGAGATGCGCGGCTATTTGAATCGCGGCTACAACGTCGTGAAGATGAAGATTGGTGGCGCGTCGATCGAGGAGGATCGCGGCCGTATCGAAGCCGTCCTGAAGGAGATCGGGTCGGAGGCACAGCTGGCGGTCGACGCTAATGGTCGCTTCGATCTCGAGACCGGCATCGCCTATGCCAAGATGCTGCGCGAATATCCGCTGTTCTGGTATGAGGAGATCGGCGACCCGCTCGATTATTCGCTGCAGGCGGCGATCTCGGAATATTATCCTGGCCCGATGGCGACGGGTGAAAACCTGTTTTCACATCAGGATGCGCGCAACCTGTTGCGCCATGGTGGCATGCGCCCGGATCGCGACTGGCTGCAGTTCGACTGTGCGCTATCCTACGGCTTGGTCGAGTATCTGCGGACGCTCGACGTGTTGAAGCAGTTCGGCTGGTCGCCGTCGCGGTGCATTCCGCACGGCGGTCACCAGATGTCGCTCAACATCGCGGCCGGGCTGGGGCTCGGTGGTAATGAGAGCTATCCGGACCTGTTCCAGCCCTATGGCGGCTTCCCGGACGGCGTGAAGGTCATCGACGGGCACATCACCATGCCGGAGCTTCCCGGCATCGGCTTCGAAGGCAAGTCCGACCTTATCAAGGTGATGCGCGAACTTGCGGAATGACGTGGGCTTGGCAGGGCGGTGCCACCGCCCTGCCGGTCCCTCCAGCAGATATAGGACCGGCTTGGCCTCGACCGGTCGGCGGAGAGGTACGGCATGAACCGGCTATCGCTACTGCATGGCTGCGGCCTTGCGATCGTAGGCTTGAGCGTTACGCACCACGCTACCGCTCAAGAGCGGCCTCCGTCTCAGGTCGAGGCGCAGAACACGCAGGTGTTAGCTGCACCGGTCGCGACCCCATATCCCGACGCAGCTGCCGGCGACGGCAACACGCAGCAGGGTTACAATCCGCTGCGCTGGGCCGAGGATTGGCGCAGCATGCGCGATCCCGCCAAGCGCAACGACATTTTCGACCGCCTGAAATACATCCCCATAGGATCGAACGACGTGTACCTGACCCTGTCGGGCGAACTGCGCGCGCGCGCGAACTACTTCTCTAACCCGCAAGGCCGCAAGTCCGAGCATCAGCGGCAGGACAGTTACCGCATTTTCATGGGTGCCGACCTTCACATCGGTGAGCATTTCCGCGCCTATGGCGAACTTGCCCGCGGACCGATGGACGGCAAGAACATTGGCTCGCCATCGGGCACGTTGTCGAACAAGTTGCTGGTTCAGCAGGCCTTCGTCAATGGCACATGGCAGGTCGACCAGGTCGATGTCGGCGCCCGGGTCGGTCGGCAGGTCTTCATCGACGGCTCGAACCTGCTGCTGGCGAACCGCGACAACAACACGGTGCAGACCAGTCTGACCGGCGTGCGAGCTTGGGCGCGGGGATCGACGCTGCGAGCAGACGTGTTCGATCTCTACTACACGACCTACGGGAATGGCGGGATCGGCGACGACCTCGTCGACTGGGGCCGACGGTTCAAAGGCGTCACGGCGGGCATCGTCCTTCCGAAGCATCTGTTCGGTGGCTCGAAGCTGTATCTCGACCCATTCGTCTGGCGTCTGCGCAACCGGGAAGCGACATGGGGAACCGAGACCGCGCGCGAAGAGCGGATCTATGTCGGCGCGCATCTCTGGGGTGAGGCGGGATCGATCACGATCGATTGGACCGCCAACCATCAGGGCGGCAGCTATGGCGGCCGCGATCTCGATGCGTGGCAGGTTCTGCTGGCTGGAACGTATCGGCTGGGCAAAGCCAACACCGCTCCCCGGCTCGGTCTGCACTTCGACTATGCAACGGGTGGCGGCGCAAGTGGCCAAGGCAAGCTGAGAAACGCATTCGCGCCGTACGGCAACAATATCTACTATAGCTATCAGGGCTATCTGACGCCGACGAACCTGGTCGCCATCGCGCCCAGCCTGACCGTCACGCCTGCCAAGACGATCCGGGTGACGGGCGAATACCAGTTTACCTGGCGCGAGACGGCGAGCGATGCCGTCTACCGATCGAACGGGACGCCCTTTGCTGGCACGGCCGGCACTGGTGGTCGACGCACTGTCGACGTCGCACGGCTGCAAACGATCTGGACTGTCAGTCCTCGCCTGTCGTTGACCGGCCGGCTGGAACACGCTTTCGCCAAAAGTGGGCTGGAGACTGCGGGTTACCGGGACTCGTCTTACGCGGCTCTATGGGCAAGTTTTCGATTTTGAGAGGCCTCGGGACGCGCGTCTCAAACCGCTTCAACATTAGCGAACGGCCGAAGTTGGGTGCCGGAAAGGGCGGCTGAACGTCCACATGTGGGTTTGGCTGGAAGCTATAGGGCAGGACGCGCCCATCCACACCTAGACGTTCAAGCTGACGATAACGGCCATTCGTTGAGCGAGCTTTTTCTCGTTTCACCGTCTCCGACGGGCTGTTTCAGAAACAAGCAATCGGGAACATATCTTGGGAAAGCGGGCGCCTCGGACAGCATTTCGCACGATTGCTCAGCAACTGATCCGAGATAGGTTCCCAATCGGTAATGCTCGGTAGCGGATGGTCATGCAAACTGCTCGCCTACGGCAGGCTGGGGCGGTGGGGTGTGGCGCCGGTGGGCGGCGATGCATGTCAGAACGCTCGCTACGACTAGGACAAAGGCCGCAACTTCAAGCCGCACCGGCAGTCGTTGTTCCCACAAGAAGCCGTAGAGCAGCGCGAACAGCGTCTCGAACAAGATCATCTGGCCAACCATGGTCAGTGG
Organism: Sphingomonas sp. PP-CC-1A-547; assembly: GCF_003610375.1. Classification (GTDB taxonomy): domain Bacteria; phylum Pseudomonadota; class Alphaproteobacteria; order Sphingomonadales; family Sphingomonadaceae; genus Sphingomonas. The sequence goes on along the minus strand of NZ_RAPZ01000001.1, from coordinate 30,941 downwards.
CAGCAGGCGGCTCATGCGGTTCCACAACGCGTTGCCAAGAATCGAAGCAACGACGGCGACGGCGATCGACACGGCGCCGAATTGCATCCAGGCACCGGCTGCGTGCCGGATCGGGTCAACTGCCGCACTGACCGGGAGCAGCGCCACCGCCTGTGCGCCGGTAACAACGCCGGTCAGCAGGTTCCAATCGTGAACGGACATACGATCGAGGCGATTTAGTGCGCGGGTGTTCCCGACCGCATAGGCTGTCCAAGATACAAGCGCTCCGATCGCGCAAGCGAAGCCAATTAACTCGCGGGGGGCGTCACCGGGGGCTGGGCGGCCGAGCGCCTGCCACCCGATGCATACTGCACCGGCTGCGCAGAGTAGCAGCGAGGGCACCAGGCGGGCGAGCGGCACAGCGGCGCGGTCGCGGCTGCCGATGATCGTTACGGCGACCGGAAGGAAGCCGATGACAAGCGAGGTCGTGGCGATCCCGGCGTTCTGCACCGCGGTCGATAGTAAGATATAGTAGAGCGTATTGCCGGCAAGGGACAACCAGGCGAGCGCCAGCCAGTCACGTCTCGTCAGCGTGCCGACGAACGCGCGCCAGCGGGGCGCGATTAGCAAGGACGAGATGATGCCGTAGGCAAGATACCGACCAATCGCGAGCTGGAGTGGGGTGAAGTCACGCACCAGCTCCGGGGCGAGGAACACAAGGCCCCATAACGCGCCGGCTCCCATGCCGCAGGCGATCCCGAAAGTGGTTCGATCGGTGCCGGTTTGGTCAGAGGGCAATTTAATCACGGCTAAACCTCGCTGCTGATACCGGACCGTATCATCACCAGTTCGAGCGATGCGCGCTTGCTTGGCCGCCCAAATGCAACAATTACTCGTCTATGCCACGCCCGCCGACCGCCCGCCGTCCTTCTCTAGATGCCTTCGACCGCGCGATCCTGCGGATAGTCCAGCGCGACAACAAGACGCCGCAAAGGACGATCGCAGAGGCGGTGAACCTATCCGCCGCAGCGGTCCAGCGTCGGATCGCGGCGATGAAGGACGCCGGCGTTATCGTGCGCAACGTCGCAATCGTCGACACCGCGGCCATGGGGATGGCAATTACATCCATCGTCGAGGTTCATCTAACCGACGAGCGATCAGTCACGGTGGACGCTGCCAAAACGCTGTTTCGAGACGCCCCAGAGGTCCAGCAGTGCTACTACGTCACCGGCGGAATCAGTTTTGTGCTAGTGATCGTGACGTCTGACATGGCTGTCTATGAAGCAACTACCCGACGCCTGTTCGCGCAAAACGATGCTGTGGCGAGCTTTCGCAGCCTCATAGCACTCGATCGCGTCAAGGCTGGTGGCGAACTGGTGATCCCGCTTCATTGTAACCGGGCCTGAGCGAGCTTTCCCGTTATACGATTCTCTCGAGGACGTTCGCGTGCTGCCAGGCAGGGGGAATGCGAGCGGCATGAGCTCGCCTCGACCTGAACGAAGGGCCGAAGTTGAGGAGTGGAATTACTCCGTGAACGTCGACAACTTGGTCTCAGAAGCCGGATTGGCGGTAGGGCTGGCAGTTCGTAGATGCTGTTGACGAAATCAAAGCCGGATAAGAAGTTCAGCTTCTAAAGCCCGCCATGTGCGAATAACGCGTCGGCTAAACTTGGGGATCATCCGCCACGATCGTTGTTTGGCGCAACGGTTCGTACGCCCCAATCGTCGGCTGAAGGACGTCGACGTCCCGTCCTTTCGTTTCGCGACCCAGCCACGCCACGAGCACGAAGGAGGCGGCCGTCGGTACCAGAACTAAACCCGCTACCGTCGCCAGCGGCGGGACCGCGCCCGCAATTGCCAACCCTTGCGCACCCAGGCCTCCAGCTTTGGAACACGCCGCCACCCATCCCGTGGCGCGCCCACGGATGCGCGCCGGGAAGCTCTCGGCTACGTAGGGCAGCAAGATAGCGATGATCGCGTTGACGCCCACGATCAGCGCGGCGACCGGCAGGACGGGACTGACGGCGCCGGACTGTCGCTCGACCCATAATACTCCGACGAGTCCCAAGACGAGCATCGAGAGGGCTGCGAGAAGCGCACCCTTGCTGCTCCAGCGGCTGTAGAGCAGCGCCGCGACAAAGATCGTGGGCACCGCGATCAGCGACGCCTTGGCGAGCAGTCCGCTGGCCACGCCGACGCTATACCCGCGAGCGACCAGGTCGGCGGGCAGCCAGAGCAACAGGCCGAAATTCGCGCAGCCCCAGGCTAGCGCGGCAATGCTGAACGCGACGAGGGCCCCGGCGTTGCGCAAGGTCGGCAGTGGCGCAACGCCGACAGCATCCGTTAAAACTGCGTCCTGCCGCGTCACGCGCCCGCCACCGAAGCGCGCGAGCACCATCTCCGCCTCGTGCGTCCGCCCCTGAACGACCAGGAACCGTGGCGATTCCGGTATCAGCCGGCCGAGAAGGATTAGCAGCAACCCGGTCGGCAGATTGGCTAGCCACAGTATCCGCCAGCCGAAGATCGGCTGGAGCAGCGCCGACAGGCCGCTGGCCGCGAAATAGCCGCCGGCTGCGCCCAGTCCGCCGATGAGCACGAGGCTCCAGCCGCGGTGTCGGTTCGGCATCATCTCGGCGAGCAGCGCATAGGTGACCGGCAGCATCCCGCCCGCCGCCGCGCCCATCATGAAACACATCGCGATGTTCCAGGCAAGGCTCGGCATCGCGCCGCAGATCGACGTGCCGACGAACATTACCGCCGAGAGCAGGATCGACGCCTTGCGCCCGTATATGTCCGCGACGAAACCCCACAGGATCGATCCCGCGACCGTCCCCGACAGCGCTGCGAACGGCACCAGCGAGGCGGTAGCCCGCGACACGCCGTATTCGCTCGTCATCCCCGACAGGGTGAAGCCGAGCGCGGCAGGCTTCATGACGTCGATCACCAGCGCCACGATCAGTGCGCCCATCATGACCCAGTGCGATGCGCGCAACGGCGCATCCTGCAGCCCGGTGACGGTCATATGCGCCAATTGCCGCCGCAACCGCATCGCATCGCCCGGCAGCAACCCATAGGCGGCGAGGCCGGTCCCGCCGACGATCAGCGCCATGCCGACCAGCATGCCGACGTCCATCGGCATGCCGACCATCCGGTAGCCCATGCCGCGCGCCATCAGGAACATCGGCAGATGCAGCGCGACCCCGATCGTCACCGCGATACAGCCGAGCACGAAGGCCCACAGGCCCGGCCTACCGGTCACCATCGTCTGCATTTCCCCCTCGTTTCGCCACCGCGTTCCGCGCCGTGGTCGTTTGCGTAGCGGCTACCGATACGCGCAAGCTCACCTTGGCATTTTAGATCGTATCGCGACAGATGTTTCCCGCCGGGCACGGGCGCATGCCTTATCCAAACCGATCGAGCATTTCGGTCAGCATTGGCCGGAGACGGGCGATCTCATCGCGATGAACCGATGACAGACCCGCGAGCATCGTCTCGCCCTCGGGCGTCAGCCGGAGCAGCGAGCGGCGCTTGTCGCCGTCGGAATTGTAGCGAACGACGAGGTTCGACGCCTCTAGACGGTCGATCAGTCCCGAGGCGCTATGTGGCTTGAGAACCAGCCGAGTTGCGACATAGCCGATCGTGATGTCGTCGACCGGCGCGGCCCGGATCGCGAGCAGAGCCTGATGCTGTTGCGGCGCGAGCCCGGCCGCCGTCGCCGCGGTCTCGCTGAACGTCGTGAACAGCCGCAACGCATGGCGGAAATCCGCCAGTGCCCGATAATCGGCGTCCTTCAGTGCATCCGTATCGCTCATGACCAGTCAGCCCGTGGTTGATATATATCGCACTACGATATAATAGCCTGCCTTCCTCGGAGGCGAAAGACTCTCATCATGATCGCAGCGGCACGAGCAACCGAAAATCACCGGCTCGCGGACCATAGCGCCGACCGGCGGATGCTGATGCTGGCGGCGATGGCGATCGTCGTCGGCACCGGCGGGGCGCTTGCGGCATGGATGCTCATCAAACTCATCGCGCTCGCGACCAACCTCTTCTGGTTCGGTCGACTTTCCACGCGGTCAGCCGCGATCGTCGACACGCTCGTCGGGCCGTGGATGGTCGCCATTCCCGTTATCGGCGGTCTCATCATCGGCCTGATGGCGCGCTACGGCTCCGACAAGATCCGGGGGCATGGCATACCCGAGGCGATCGAGACGATCCTATTCGGCGAAAGCCGGATGTCGGCCAAGGTCGCTCTGCTCAAGCCGCTATCCGCCGCGGTATCGATCGGCAGCGGCGGGCCGTTCGGGGCGGAAGGGCCGATCATCATGACCGGCGGGGCGATCGGATCGCTGTTCGCGCAACGCTTCCACATGAGTGCCGCCGAGCGCAAGACACTGCTCGTCGCGGGCGCGGCGGCGGGCATGACCGCGATCTTCGGGACGCCGCTCGCCGCGATCCTGCTGGCCGTCGAGGTGCTGCTGTTCGAATGGAAGCCGCGCAGTTTCGTTCCCGTGGTGGTCGCCGTCCTCGTCGCGTTCGCATGGCGGCCGGTGCTGCTCGACGGCGGCGCGATGTTCCCGTTCCCGGGCACGACCCCGTCCGGCGCCTGGCCGCTCGCGATGGCCGCGGGAGTAGGCCTCGTCACCGGCGTGCTGGCAGCGGCGCTGTCGGTCGCGCTGTATGCGGTTGAGGACGCGTTCCATCGCCTGCCAGTACACTGGATGTGGTGGCCCGCGATCGGCGGGGTCGTCGTCGGACTTGGCGGTCTGGTCGACGCGCATGTCCTGGGGGCGGGGTATCCCAATATCCAGGCGCTACTCGACGGGTCCCTCGCGGTGCGCGTCATCCTCGCGCTGCTGGTCGTCAAGGCGATCGTCTGGCTGGTCGCTTTGGGATCGGGAACGTCGGGTGGCATCCTCGCGCCGTTGCTGATCCTTGGTGGCGCCGCGGGCGCGCTGACCGGGCAGGTCCTACCCGGCGGTCCTGGGTTCTGGGCGATGATCGGCATGGCCGGGATCATGAGCGGGGCGATGCGCGCGCCGATCACCGGGGCGCTGTTCGCGGCCGAACTGACGCGGCATTTCGATGCCTTGCCACTGACCATCGCAGCGGCGGCGGCGGCCTATGCGGTCAGCGTCTTGCTGATGCGGCGGTCGATCCTGACCGAGAAGATCGCACGCCGCGGCCGGCATATCCTGCAGGAATATAGCGTCGATCCGCTCGACCTGATGCAGGCGGACCAGTTGATGTCACGTGCGCCCGCGACGCTGCCGGGTTCGATGACGACCGCAGATGCGACGACCTATTTCGCGGATCGCGCCAAGCATCGGAGCTATCCGGTCGTCGACGATGCGGGCCGCGTACTTGGCCTGGCGTCGCGGACAGACGCGTTGCGCTGGCGGACGATGCATCCGGGCACCGACGTGTCGCTGACCGAGACCTTGTCGGACGCGTCGCTGCTCGTCGCATATCCCGATACGCCGATCGGAGTCGTCGCCGACATGATGGTCGAATCCGGCGTTGGACGCGTGCCGATCGTCGCGCGCGATACGCGACAGGTCGTCGGCATCCTCTCGCGTCAGGACTTGCTCAAAGCTCGCCGCACGCAGCGTCGGTCGGAAACCGGACGGGCCGGTTCGCGCTAGCAGCCTGGATTCCAAGTTGCGCGTCTGCGCCGTCGTTTGCACCGCATGCTATCGACGATACCGCGATCGCCTCCCCGATCAGCAGCAGCGCCGGATCATGATCGCTGATCGTCTCGACCAGGAACGCGAGCGCCGACAGCCGGCCGCGCAGGATGCGCTCGGTGGGAAGCGAGACGTTGACTGCGACCATGACCGGCGTGTCAGGCGTCCGACCGGCTGCGATCAGGTTGCGCGCGACTTCGCCGGCGGCCGCGCGGCCCATGTAGACGGCGAGCGTGGCATCGGGCGCGGCGAGTGCGGTCCAGTCGAGATCGAGTGCTTCGCCGGCGCGGGCATGCGCGGTGACGAACGTCAGCTTCCGTGCGAGGCCGCGTAATGTCAGCGACGCGCCACCCGAGGCTGCGGCGGCGCTGGCGGCGGTGATGCCGGGGCAGATGCGAACTGCGATGCCCTGCGCGGCAAGGTGGTCAAGTTCCTCGGTCGAGCGGCCGAAGATCGACGGATCTCCGCCCTTGAGCCGGACGACGCGCTTGCCGGCGAGCGCTGCCCTGGCGAGCAAGGCGTTGATCGAGACCTGATCCTTCGAATGCCGCGCCGATCGCTTGCCGACACTCACCACCTCGGTGCGGACGGGGATGAGGGCGAGGACGCCCGGGCCGACCAGCGCGTCGTAGAAGACGATGTCGGCGGCGGCGATCAGCCGCTCCGCCTTGCGCGTGAGCAGGTCGGGATCGCCGGGGCCGGCACCGACCAGCCAGACCGAACTGGGCGGGAAATCATGCGACATTTGCTGATCCTTGCGTGACGAGGATTTTGGCGAGGGCAGGGCGGCACGATCCGCAATTGGTGCCGGCTTTCAAGGCCGCACCGATTGCGGGAACGTCGGCGAGCTGCTGGTCGGCGATCGCGGCGAGGATGGTCTTCAGCCCGACGTCGAAGCACGCGCAGACGATCGGGCCACGGTCGACCTGAGCGCCCGGCGCGCGGCCGGCGAGCAGGGTGGGCGCGGCGACGGCCTCGCTCAGTTGCGCGACGAGCCAGTCGCGGGGCGGAAGCGCACCGTCCCGGGTCACGAACAGCACGGCGGCGAGCCTGCTGCCCTCCAATATAGCGATCCGACGCGAGCCCCGAGCGGCATCGACCGCCTCGATCCGCTGGCCCTTGGGCAGCAACGCGTCGAGTGCGGCGGCGTCGTCGTTGCCCGCCATGTCCCACGCAGTTCCACCCGGTACCGCGACTCGCGTCGCCCACAGGCAATCGGGGCGCGTCGCCAGTTCACCGCGGACGACGACGAACCCGCGCCACTCGGTCGCGACCGGTTCGATCCGGACAGGGGTTGATTTGAAGCCCGGCTGGCCAGAGATCGGATCGGCGAGCGGGCGAGGGAGAAGCCCGGCGCGGCCGCCGGTCGCGGTACGGTCGGTCCAGTGGATCGGCACGAACAGTTCGCCGACCCGCTGTGTCTCCGCAACGCTCGCGCGGAACAGCGTGTCACCCTGCGGCGTCCTAACACGCGCCAGGGCACCATCGACGATCCCGAGACGTGCCGCGTCGTCGGGGTGAATTTCGACCAGCGGCTCCTCGCGGTGGCGCGCAAGCTTGGGCGACAAGCCGGTGCGTGTCATCGTGTGCCATTGATCCCGATAACGCCCGGTGTTGAGCGTCATCGGCCATTTCACGAGCGGTGCGGCCACGGGCTTCTGCACGACGGGCACGAGCCTCGCGCGCCCGTCCGCCGTCGAGAATCTTCCGTCTGCGAACGGCGTTCCCCCCCAGCGGAACGGCTTCATCGCATCATACTCGGCGTTGCCCTTGGCGGCATGGCCGGGGAGCGCGAAGAGCCGCGTGCCGTCATTCTCATAAGACGACAACCGGCAATGCTCGCGCCAGATCTCGGCGGGGCGATCGAAGGAAAACGCGGTCTTCCACCCCATCCGCCGGCCGACTTCGGATATGATCCACCAATCGGGTTTCGCCTCGCCCAGCGCAGCCATGAACACGCGCTGGCGGCTGATCGTGCGGTCCGAATTGGTGACGGTGCCGTCCTTCTCGCCCCACGCCGCGGCGGGCAGGCGGACATGCGCGTGGACCGAAGTGTCGGTCGTCTCGATCACGTCGGACACGACGACGAACGGGCAACCGGCAAGCGCCTCGCGCACGCGGCCGGCGTCGGGCATCGACACCGCGGGGTTGGTCGCCATCACCCACAGCGCCTTGATCCGGCCGTTGCCGAGTTCGCGGAACAGGTCGACCGCCTTCAGCCCCGGCTTGGTCGCCATGTTGGGCGCGGCCCAGAACCGGCCGACGCGGGCGACGTTCTCCGGCGCGAAGTCCATGTGTGCGGCGAGGCTCGACGCCAGCCCGCCGACCTCGCGACCGCCCATCGCATTGGGCTGGCCGGTGATCGAGAAGGGGGCCGCACCCGGCTTGCCGATGCGGCCGGTGGCGAGGTGGAGGTTGGTGATCGCGTTGACCTGATCGGTGCCCGACAGCGACTGGTTCACGCCCTGGCTGAACATCGTCACGGTCTTCGGCGTCGCGGCGAACAATTCGAAGAAGCGCCGGAGGTCCTGCGGCGGAACGTCGCAGATGCGTGCCACCGACCACAGGTCGCTGCCCTCGCCGACCTGGTCCCAGAACGCATCGGGCGTCGCGACGTGTGCGGCGAGATAGTCGTAATCGACCACGCCAGCGTCGCGACACCACGCCAGCAAGCCATTCATCAGCGCGACGTCGGTACCGGGTCGGATCGCGAGATGAAGGTCGGCCTCGTCTGCGGTCTCGGTCCGGCGCGGGTCGATCACCACAAGCTTCGCGCCAGCGTCGCAGCGCGCGCGGATGCGTTGATAGACGATCGGGTGGCACCAGGCGGTGTTCGATCCGACCAGCACGATCAGGTCGGCGGCGTCGAGATCGTCGTAGCTCGCGGGCACGATATCCTCGCCGAACGCGCGCATATGCCCGGCGACCGCGCTGGCCATGCAGAGCCGCGAATTGGTGTCGATGTTCGCCGAGCCGATGAAGCCCTTCATCAGCTTGTTGGCGACGTAATAGTCCTCGGTGAGCAACTGGCCGGAGACATAGAACGCGACGCTGTTCGGCCCGTGCTGTGCGATCGTGTCGCGGAAGCGTTTCGCGACGAGGTTGAGCGCCTTGTCCCACGAAGCGCGGCGCTGGCCGATCATCGGGGTGAGCAGGCGGCCTTCGAGTCCGATCGTCTCACCGAGATGCGTGCCCTTCGAGCAGAGCTTTCCGGAGTTGGCGGGGTGATCGGGGTCGCCCTTGATCATGACGGACCGCTCGCCAGTCGGCGTCGCGAGAATGCCGCAACCGACTCCGCAATAGGCGCAGGTCGTGCGGACGGGTGCGCTCATGCTGAGGTACCCCGCCGGCGGAGGCCGGGGCCCAATTGGGAGACGTCTGCGATGATGGGCAGCGCGCTGTTACACCTGCTTTCCCAATTGGGCCCCGGCCTCCGCCGGGGAGGCGGCATTCGGGGAGAGCGTAGAATCACGCCGCCGCCTTCATCGTGCTTGTCCGGCACAACAGAACCCGCCCACCCGACACCTTCACCGGAATCACCGGCGTACACCCCTTGTCCTCGCCCAGCGCCTCGCCCGTATCCAGCGCGATCCGCCAGTTATGCAGCGGGCACGCCACCGCGCCGCCGTGCACGATGCCCTGCGACAGCCGGCCGCCCTTGTGCGGACAGCGATCCGCCAGCGCGAAGACCTTGCCGTCGCCGGTACGGAACACTGCGATGTCGTCGCCACCGGTGACCTGGACCGTGCGGCTGCCGCGGACCGGGATCTCGTCGACCCAGCCGATATCGAGCCATTCGCCGATCATGCCATTTCCCTCCCGAGAAAGACGGGCGTGTCCAGAGGTGTGAAGCGCGCCATCGGCGCATGCTGCTCGCGGTGCTCGCCCGCGGCGCGCGCCGCCCACGGATCGTCCTGCGTGAACTGCTGCGAGAACAGGAACCGTGCCGCCAGCGCATCGCGGCCCTCCGGATCCTCGGCGATCCGCTCACGGATATATTCCACGCCGATCCGCTCGATCCACGGCGCGGTCCGCTCCAGATAGCGCGCTTCCTCGCGGTACAATTGGATGAACGCGGCGCAATAATGCATCGCCTCTTCCTCGGTCGCGACCTTGCACAGGAAGTCGGTCGCGCGGACCTTGATCCCGCCATTGCCGCCGACCGACAGCTCGTAGCCGCTGTCGACGCAGACCACGCCGAAATCCTTGATCGTCGCCTCGGCGCAATTGCGCGGGCAGCCGCTGACCGCGATCTTGAACTTGTGCGGCATCCAACTGCCCCAGGTCATCCGCTCGACCTTGACGCCGAGCCCGGTCGAATCCTGCGTCCCGAACCGGCACCAGTCCGACCCGACGCAGGTCTTCACGGTGCGCAGCGACTTGCCGTACGCATGCCCGCTGACCATCCCGGCGGCGTTGAGATCGGCCCAGACCGCGGGCAGATCCTCCTTCTTGATCCCGAAGATATCGAGCCGCTGGCCGCCCGTCACCTTGACCATCGGCGCGTCGTATTTCTCGACGACATCGGCGATCGCGCGCAACTCGCGCGGGTTGGTGAGCCCGCCCCACATCCGCGGCACGACCGAATAGGTGCCGTCCTTCTGGATGTTGGCGTGCACGCGCTCGTTGACGTAGCGGCTCTGCTGGTCGTCCTTGTAGTCCCCCGGCAGCGCGCAGAGCAGATAGTAATTGAGCGCAGGCCGGCACGACGAACACCCGTCGGGCGTCGACCAGCTCATCTTCTGCATGACTTCTGGGATCGATCGCATGCCCTGCGCGACGATCTCGCGGCGGACATCGTCGTGGCCGAAGCTGGTGCATTTGCACATCGTCTTCACCGAACGTTCGCCCGAATACTCGTCGCCGAGCGTGACCGCGAGCAGCGTCTCGACCAGTCCGGTGCACGATCCGCACGATGCCGACGCCTTGCAGGTCGCGCGGACCGCGTCGAGCGTCGCGTTGCCGGCGCCGATGCACGCCACGACCTTGCCCTTGGTGACGCCGTTGCAACCGCAGATCTCCGCATCGTCGGAGAGCGCCGCAACGGCCGCCTTAGGGTCCGCCGTGCCTCCTCCCGAGGCGAACGACTGGCCGAAGATCAGCATGTCGCGGATAGGGGCGATGTCTTCCGCCCGCTTGAGCAGGTCGAAATACCAGCCGCCATCGGTCGTATCGCCGTACAGCACCGCGCCGACGATCCGGTCGTCCTTGACCACGACGCGCTTGTAGATGCCGCGCGACGCATCGCGCAGGACGATGTCCTCTGCGCCTGCACCGCCCGAGAAATCGCCTGCCGAGAACACGTCGAGCCCGGCGACCTTCAGCTTGGTCGAGGTCACCGATCCGCGATAGCCGCTGTGACTGTCGGTCAATCCGTCGGCCAGTGCACGGCACATGTCCCACAGCGGCGCGACGAGGCCGTAGACGTTGCCGTCATGCTCGACGCATTCGCCGACCGCCAGGATCGACGGGTCGCTGGTGATCATGTGGTCGTCGACCTTGATCCCGCGGCCGATCTCCAGACCGGCGTCACGCGCGAGCGCCACCGAGGGTCGGATGCCGACCGCCATGACGACGAGGCTCGCGGGGATCAGCGTGCCGTCTTTCAGCAGCACGCCCTCGACATGGGTATCGCCGACGATCTCCGCCGTGTTCGCTTCGGTGAGAATAACCTGGCCGCGCGATTCCAGCGCCGACTTGAGCAACCACCCCGCCGCCTCGTCGAGCTGTCGCTCCATCAGCGTCGGCATCAGGTGGATCACCGTGACCTTCATCCCGCGCAACGTGAGGCCGTGTGCCGCCTCCAGCCCGAGCAGTCCGCCACCGATGACGACCGCGGCGCCACCCTTGCCCGCAGCCTCCAGCATGTGGTCCACGTCCGCCATGTCACGGAACGAGATCACGCCGGGCAACTCCTTGCCGGGGACGGGGATGATGAACGGATCGGAGCCGGTCGCGATCAGCAGCCGGTCGTACGACACCGTCAGCCCCGACCGTGCGGTGACGGTCTTTGCGGTGCGGTCGATCGCCTGCACCGGGTCGCTGGTCACGAGTTCGATCGTGTTGGTCGCGTACCAGGCGTGATCGTTGATGACGATCTGCTCGAACGTCTTCTCGCCCGCCAGCACCGGCGACAGCATGATGCGGTTGTAGTTCACGTGCGGCTCGGCACCGAAGATCGTCACGCGGTACCGGGTCGGATCGCGCGCGATCAGTTCCTCGACCGCGCGGCAGCCGGCCATGCCGTTGCCGATCACGACGAGATGCTCGCGGGTGTCGGGGGCTGGGGGAATAGTCTGGTGTTCCATCAGATCGTCCAGTCGGGTTGGAGCCGGGGAAGGGAGGGTCATGCGGGGAGCGCGCCGTTGACCGAGCGGTCGCTGGTACGGCGTGCGTCGAGCGCCGCGTCGAGCAGCGCGCGCTCGTCGGATTTGTGCGTGGCGGAGAAGCGGACGGCGAGCGCGCAGACCGCGGTGCCGGCGACGACGTAGCCGAGTACGATGAGGCATTGCTGCGGAGTGGCCGAGGCCTTGTTGAGGAACCCCGCCGCGACCGCGCCGATGTTGCCGCCCGCGCCGATCAGCCCGGCGACACCGCCCAGCGCCCTGCGGTCGATGAACGGCACCAGCGCATAGGTCGCGCCGCACGCCATGTGCGTGAACAGCCCGAACATCGTCATGGCGAGGATCGCGAGCGTGACGCTGCCGGCATGACCGAACAGCACCAGCCCGACGCCTTCGCCGAGCATCAGCGCGAACAACAGCAGCGCGCGGCCGTCGAGGCCCTTCACTAGCGCGATCCGGTCGCTCGCGATCCCGCCGAGCGCGCGGGCGAACAGGGCTAGACCGCCGAAGATCCCGGCGGCGAGGCCCGCGTTGGTCAACGAAAGCCCGAACCTATCGACGTAATAACTGGCCGCGATGTTGTGGATGAAAATCTCGACCCCGAAGCACGCGCCGTACGTCGCGGCGAGCATCCAGGTGCGGTAATTGGCGGCGGCGCGGCGGAAGATCGCCATGCCCGTAGCCTTGCCGCCGTCGAGTTCGATGCCCGCGGCGCGGAGGTCGACGATGTCGCCCTGCGGCGTATCCTGCGTGTAGCGCGCGTAGACGAACGCCATCGCGACCATCGCAACGCCCGGCACGAACATCGCGGCGCGCCAGCCGAACGCATGCTCGACTCCGAGCCCGATCAGCGCCGCAACGACCAGCGGCATCAGGCTTTGCGCTGCGCCGCCGCCGGCATTGCCCCAGCCACCAACGGTCGCGTTGGCGGTGCCGACGACGTTGGGCGCGAACATCACGCTCGTGTGATATTGCGTGATGACGAACGACGCGCCGATCGCGCCGATCGCGAGGCGGAAGAACAGGAACGTCTCGTAGGTCTGCGCGAACGCCAGCCCGAACACCGGTATCGCACCGAGTAGCAGCAGCCATGTGTAGGTGCGGCGCGGGCCGAACCGGTCGCAGAGCGGCCCGATCACCAGCCGCACCAGGATCGTCACCGCGACCGCGGCGATGTTGATGTTGGCGATCTGGTCCTTGCTGAGCCCGAACTCGGCCTTGATCAGCGGCATCAACGGCGCGGCCGCGAACCACGCGAAGAAGCACACGAAGAACGCGAGCCACGTGACGTGGAACGCACGCATCTGCGGCGTGGCGGCACTGAACAGGTCGATCCTCGTGGCTTTCGAAGCCGTGACGTCGATACCTGGTGATACGAACAACATGGTCGGTTCCCCATCTGCGATGGACAAAGAAAAAGCCGCCCCGACGGCGACCTTGCGGACGCATCGGAGCGGCTTCGTTGCCTATGGACGATCGGTGGATCGCCCTACGCGGTCAGGTCCCGTCGTTGGAACCGGTCTCGCGATGATTTCGTGTCCGACTCCCTTGCCAGACGATGCGAAGATGACCGAGGTGGCCGTATCGCGCAAGGGTCATTTCGCGGGTGCAGCAGATTTGCGGTTCAGAGGCGACCGACCGCTAAAACTCCCCTCCCTGAAAGGGAGGGGCAGGGGGTGGGTCGGTTCCCGCATGTCCGAACCGACGGGGCTCAAGCCAGCCGACCCACCCCCAACCCCTCCCTTCCGGGGAGGGGAGAAGAAAGTTCAGGGCAAGCCGGCCAGATACCCCTCGATATCATCCGGATCGAACGCCCGCCGATCGAAGAACGCATCGCGCCCAAGGATCAACCGGCCCTGCGTAGAGCCCGCCCCAATGCTGCCCGCCCCGATTGCCCCCTCCAGCTTCGAACTCGCATTCGGCAGCGGCGCGCCCGAACCCGCCAGCGCCGCGCGATACACGTCAGGACGGAAAACGGCTTGCGCGACGTCCGCCTCCTCGGCCGAGAACGGCGTGCCGTCCCAGCGTACCATCTGCGAATACAGCCACGCCGCCTGACTGCGCCACGGGAAGTTCGCCGCCTCGCGGTACTGGAACATGAAATCGGGAACGTGGATCGGCACGGCATCCTTCACCAGTCGCACCCGGTCGCCGATCGCCCTGGACACCGCATCGACCGGGGCATCGAGATACTCTCGGCGAGACAGGATCTTCGCATTCTCCTCAACCGTGTCCGGATCGACGAACTGCGCGGCGGCGGCATGCAGTGCGCGGATCAGCCGGTGGACGACGTCGCCACGCTCGGCCAGCGTCTCCGCACGCATCGCCAGCACCTTTTCGACGCCACGCTGCCAGACCTGCGCCGTTACCAGCGCGATCCGCCCGACGCCGCGATCGACCGCGACGCCGTTCCAGGGCTCCCCGACGCAGATGCCGTCGACCTCGCCCGCCGCCAGCGCATCGGCGGCGAAAGTCGGACTGGTCGTGACGATCTCGACGTCGGTATCCGGGCGGATGCCGACCGCCGCGAGCCAGTAGCGCAGCATGTAGTTATGGCTGGAGTAGCGATGCACTACGCCGAACCGCAGCCGCCGCCCCGCCGCGGCACGCTCGGTTGCGACCGACTTCAGTCGCGCACCCAGCACCACCGGATCGCCGAGCGTGTCGCCGTCCATCACCTGCGCCGCGAGCGGCAGCGACAGCGTGATCGCATTGCCGTTGAGCCCCAGCACGAACGGCACCGCCATCGCAACCGCTGGCCGGCCACGCCCCAGCGCCGTCGCGATCGCGAGCGGCGCGACCATGTGCGCGGCGTCGGTATGACCGTACAGCAGCCGATCGCGCACCGTCGCCCAGGTCATGTCGCGGACGAGCTCGATCTCCAGTCCCTCGGCCTCGGCGAACCCGCGTTCGCGCGCGAGGATCGGCAGCGCGGCATCGACCAGCGGCAGGAAACCGATGCGGACCCGGTCGAGCGCCATCACAAATCTCCCATGAGCGCATCGCTGGTGATGATCGCGTCGGCGATCTCGGCGATCCGGCGGTTGGATCGCATCGCCTGCGCGCGGAGCAGGCCGTAGGCGGCCGGCTCGTCGATCCCGCGGCGTTTCATCAGGATCGCCTTGGCACGGTCGACAGTGGTGCGATCGGCGAGCGCGTTGCGAGCTTCGTGCAGTTCGGCCTGCAACCGCGCGAACGCCTGGAACCGGCGGATCGCGAGGTCGATGACCGGCTTGATCCGCTGTTTGGCGAGCCCGTCGACAATGTAGGCGGACACGCCCGCATCGACCGCGGCGTTCGTGGACTCCGCATCGCTCTGGTCGACAAACATCGCGATCGGCCGCGCCAGTGCGCGCGACACCGCGAAGAATTCCTCGAGCACGTCGCGACTGGGATTTTCGAGGTTGATCAGCACTACTTCCGGCGCAGCTTTCTCCAACGCAGCCACCATCCCGAGCATGCCGTCGATCACGACTATATCGTCGAGGCCGGCCTCACGCAGGCCTTCCGAAATGATCGCAGCACGCGTGGTGCTCGTGTCTATGATCGCGATCCGCATCACTCAGTCTTATGCTGCACCGATCCCCATGGCGAGGGCACACCCGCACAGAGATTAATGAGTGTCTGAAGTTGGGGAGCGGCGAACGGAGCCCGAATGGCCAGTTATGGGTCATCTCGCCGTAGCGCTGACTATCACTCTTTAAGAGTACGAAGCTCGGCGAGAAAACGGAATACTGCGAATTGGGGTGATGGCGCCGCAGGACCTGCTCGACCTGCTGCCGGCACGCTCACCACCCGGATGCTCGCCGATTGTTTTGGGAACATTTAACCCAGCTTAATTGCAAACACCGCGGCCCGCTATGCCAGCTCCTACCCAACAAGAACGGAAATGGATCAAAAGCCTCTTGCCGATTATCGATATGCAAAATATCGTTTACCGATAGAGTGCGGGGGCGAGGCGGTGGGCGAGGGGCGTCGATCAATAATGCAGAAGGATCGCGTCCTGACAGGCGCAACGATCCTGCTAAGGCTGATGTTGGTCATGAACATCGTGCTGCTGGTGATGTTCACGGTGGCACTCGCGCTGTCCTGGCCACTTGGACACGCGCTTGCGCTGCGGCTCGGTGCGAAATACGGGCCATCGCTCGATGTCGCGGACGCGGTGATGGCGATGCGACTGATGGTGGTGCTCGGGATCGCTTCCGCGCTCGCGATCCATCCGATCTTCGCCAGCTTGCTCCGGATCGTCGCGACTGTGCAGGCAGGCGATCCCTTCGTCGACGCGAACGCCACGTTGCTCGGCCGGATTGGCTGGGCACTGCTGGTCCTCCAATGCCTTGATCTCGTGCTGGGCGCGCTGATGCGCTGGATCTACGCGCTCAAGCTCGACGCGACTGGCTGGAGCCCATCGCTCGGCGGGTGGATCGCGGTCGTCATGATCTTCGTGCTCGCGCGTGTTTTCCGGATTGGCGCACGGATGCGCGACGACTTGGCGACGACGGTCTGATGCCGGTCGCGGTCAGCCTGGACGACATGCTTTACAAGCGCCGCATGACGCTGACCGAATTGTCCGAGGCGGTCGATATCACGCTCGCCAACTTGTCGATCCTGAAGACGGGCAAGGCCAAGGCAATCCGCTTCACGACGCTGGAAGCGATCTGCCGCGTGCTCGAATGTCAGCCCGGCGACCTGCTGAGGGTGACCGACGAACCGTCGGACGAAACGTTCGCGACGACAGAAACGGGGAAATAGCGAATGGACGCACTGGTTCTCGACGACGTAACGAAGCGGTTCGGGGAGCGGACGGCGGTCGACGCACTGAGCTTCACAGTGAAGCCGGGCGAGATCTTCGGATTCCTGGGCGGCAACGGTGCGGGCAAGACCACGTCGCTGCGGATGGTGCTCGACATCCTGCGGCCGACATCGGGGCGGATCGCGGTGCTGGGCTGTCCGCCGGGGCGAGAGAATGCGGCTGATCTCGGCTTCATGCCCGAGGAGCGCGGGCTCTACCGCGGGATGTCCGCGATCGACACCGTCACCTATTTCGGCCGGTTGAAGGGCATGACGACCGCCGCGGCGCGCGCCAAGGGTCATGACCTGCTCGAGCGGTTCGGACTGGCGGGCTCGGCCAAGATGCAGATCGACAAATTGTCGAAGGGCATGGCGCAGAAGGTCCAGCTTGCCGCCACCCTGGTAAACAGCCCGAAACTGCTGCTGCTCGACGAGCCGTTTTCGGGGCTGGACCCGGTCAACCAGGGGCTGCTCGAGGACGAGATACTGGGAGCCGCGCGCGGTGGCGCGACGGTGATCTTCTCGACGCACGTCATGCAGCATGCCGAGCGGCTTTGCGATCGTCTGCTGCTGCTGTCGCAGGGGCGCAAGGTGTTCGAGGGGACGCAGCCCGAAGCGCGCGGGCGGTTGCCAGCACGTCTCGGGATCGTCTCGCGCGATACGCCGATGCGGTGCCCCGGCGTGGATCGCGCGGAGGAGGTTGCAACGGATCCGGACGGTTGGCGGACGTACGACGTGACGCTCGGCGACGGCATCGATCCGGCCGACGTCCTGCAATGCCTGACCGAACAGGGCATCACGCTGCGCCGGTTCGACCAGCACCGCGTTAGCCTGCACGAGGTTTTCCTCCACCTCGTCGGGACCAATTCAGCCGATACGCAGGGGCAGCCGTCATGATTCACAACATCCTGCTCGTCGCGATGCGAGAGTTCCGACAGATCACCGGCATGCGCAGCTTCTGGCTGACGCTGCTTATTTTGCCCATCGCGCTCGCGATCGGACCGATAGCCACCAAGCTGATGGGTTCCGACAAGGTTCAACGCGTGATGCTGATCGATCCCGAAGGCCGCGAGGCGATCGCGATCCACGCGCGGCTCGACAGCGATCGGCAGCGGCGCATCCTCACCGCGCTCTCACGCTATGCGCAACGCTACGATCTCGACCGGGCGGATCCCGCGGCGCTCTGGGCGCAGCACGACCGGCTTTACGACGATGCGGAGGTCACGGCGTTCGTGAAGGCGGGGGGCATGCCGGTCGCGCTGGCGACGATGAAGCGTGCGAGGACATCTGAAACGCCTGCCTTCGATCCGCCGGAGCCCGACTTCACGATCGTCTCGACCCCGCCGGCGATCGCCAAGGCCGATCCCGCATCGCTCGACCGGCTGCTCAAGCCGCTGATACAGCCCGGCGAGTTCGGCGACAAGAAGGCCAAGCCACTCGACTACGCCGTGTACATCCCGCACGGTTTCGGGACCAGCACGACCGCCGCGCGCCTCTGGTCGAGCGAACAGCCGGCCGCGAACTTCGTCCAGCCGTTGCAGTCGGTGCTGACGGTGCGGTTGCGCGCCGCCTATCTCCAATCGACCGGGCTCTCCCCCGACCAAGCCGGCACTGCGACCACGCTGGTACCGGCGATCGCCATCTCGACGCCGGCACCGGGCGGCGGTCGCGAACGGATGCTGGTGCGCTCGATCGTGCCGTTGCTCAGCGCCTACATTCTGCTGATGTCGCTGCTGCTGTCTGGCAACTGGATCCTCCAGGGGCTGGTCGAGGAGCGGTCGAACAAGTTGATCGAGACGGTGCTGGCTTGCATCAGCCCAGACGAACTCCTGTACGGCAAGCTTGCGGGGACGGTCGCGGTAGGGTTGACGATGGTCCTGGTCTGGGCGCTGTGCGCGGCAGGGGCTGCATTCGTCACGCAGGGCGCGGTCGGCACCTTCCTGCGCATGGCGCTCGCCCCTCTCGCCTCGCCGTGGATCATCCTGGTGATGCTCTACTTCTTCCTGGCAGGCTATCTCATGGTCTCGATGATCCTGCTCGCGATCGGCGCGATGAGCGATTCGATGCGGGATGCACAGAGCTATCTGACGCCGGTGCTTATGATCATCGCAATGCCGTTCACGATCGTCGCGCAGGGGATCCTGTCGAACACTGGCGCCACCGCACTCAAGGTGCTGACCTGGATTCCGCTCTACACGCCGTTCACCATGCTGGCGCGGCTCGGCGGCGGCGTGTCGGTGTGGGAGATCGTTGGCAGTGCGCTGACGCTCGCGTGTTTCATCGCGATAGAGTTTGTCCTGCTCGCGCGCGTGTTTCGCGCCAGCCTGTTGAATGCGGGGCAGAAGCCAAATCTCGCCGCGCTTGCTCGGCTGATGCGGCGGGACCCCGCCTAAATGACTTCCACATCCTATAAAATCTTCCATACCGAAGGAGTTGCGATGCCGTTCAACCATTTCTCCCGCCTTTCGCTAGGCGTTGCCGCGCTAGCGCTGTCCGCGTCGGCACTGGCCCAGACCGCGCCACCGACGGCGACCAGGTCCACGGCGCCGACCGGCACCCGCTACGGCACGTTCGGGATCGACCTGACTGCCGCCGACAAGGCCGTGAAGCCGGGCGACGATTTCTGGACCTATGCGAACGGCAACTGGAACAAGCGTACCGAGATCGCCGCGGATCGCACGTCCGCCGGCGGTAGCGTGATCCTCGCCGACCAGGCCGAGCAGCAGGTTCGTACAATTCTCGACGATGCCGCGCGCGATCCGGCCGCGGTTGGTCCCGGCGCGCGGCAGTTCGGCGATCTCTACGCCAGCTTCATGGACGAGGCCGCGATCGAGCGCGCGGGCGCCACGCCGCTTAAACCGTATTTTGCCAAGATCGACGCCGCGAACGATAAGCAGAAGCTCCAGAGCCTGTTCTCGACGGTCGGCTACGCCGCACCGGTCGAGGTCGGCCAGCTTCCAGATCCAGCTGATCCCAAGCGTTACGCGGTTGCCGCGGGGCAGGGCTCGCTAGGCATGGGCGGGCGTGACTATTACCTCGAACAGGGTCCCAAGTACGACGCCTTCCGCACCGCGTACCGCGCCTATGTCGAGAAGATGCTGACGCTGTCGGGTATCGCCGACGCGTCGGCTAAGGCCGACCGGATCGTCGCGCTGGAAACCGCGATGGCCAAGGTCCAGTGGTCGCCGGTCCAGTCGCGTGACCTCAAGGCGATGCTGAAGCCGATGGATGCTGCTGGCCGCAAGGCGCTGGCGCCCGAGTTCGATTGGCCGTTGCTGCTGTCGACCGCGGGATACGGCAATTTCCCGATCGTCTACATGACCAATTCGACCGCGCTCACCGAGCTCGGCAAGATCTTCGCGGCGACGCCGGTATCGACGTGGCAGGACTGGATGAAATTCCGACTCGCATCTGCCAGCGCGAGCATGCTGCCCAAGGCGTTCGACCAGGCGACGTTTGATTTCTACGGCAAGACGCTCGCGGATCAACCGCAGCAGCGTGCACGCTGGAAACGCGGCATCGCGCTGGTCAACGGCACGATGGGCGAGGCCGTCGGCGAGGTCTATGTGAAGCGCCATTACCCACCCGAGAGCGAAGCGAAGATGGGCGAGCTGATCGCCAACCTGCGCGCCGCCTACAAGGAGCGGATCGGCGCGAACGGCTGGATGGACCAGGCGACCAAGACGCAGGCGCTCGCCAAGCTCGCCGCGTTCGATCCGCGGATCGGTCATCCGGTCAAGTATATCGACTATGCCTCGCTTCAGGTCGTGCGCGGCGATCCGCTCGGCAACGGGATGCGGTCGGGCGAGTTCCAGCATCAGCTAGACCTCTCGCGGCTTGGCAAACCGGTCGATCGTACCTTGTGGGGGATGACGCCGCAGACCGTGAACGCCTATTACGATCCGCTCAACAACCAGATCACCTTCCCCGCCGCGATCCTGCAGCCGCCCTATTTCGATCCGAAGGCGGACGCGGCGGTCAACTACGGCGCGATCGGCGCGATCATCGGCCACGAAATGGGTCACGGCTTTGACGACCAGGGCAGCCAGTTCAGCGCGTCGGGCAAGTTCGAGAATTGGTGGACCCCCGAAGCGCGTGCCGCCTTCACGCAGCGTACGGCTGCGCTGTCGAAGCAGTATGACGCGTATGAGCCGATCCCTGGTGTGCACGTGAAGGGGGCGCTCACGCTCGGCGAGAATATCGGCGACCTTGGCGGCGTCGAGACGGCCTATTCCGCCTATCAGAAATACCAGGCGGTGCACGGCAAGGCACCGGTGATCGGCGGGTTGACCGGCGACCAGCGGTTCTTCCTCGCCTATGCACAGGCCTGGCAGGCGAAGTTGCGCGAGGGTGCGGCCCGTGCGCGCCTGCTTACCGATCCGCACTCGCCGCCATTCTACCGGGTCAACGGCATCGTCCGGAACGTCGACGCCTGGTACACGGCGTTCGGCGTGAAGCCCGGCGATGCGCTGTATCTTGCCCCCGGCGACCGGGTCCATATCTGGTGAACCTGAAGGGCGCGCAGCAAACCTACGCGCCCTTTTGAAGCGGCCAAGAAGCTAATCCTGACGTTCGAAGGCCGTCGTCCAACGAAATGAACGAATGGTGGAAGTTGGGAGGCTGAAATAGGGCTGCGAACGGCCGGTTGTGGGTCTCTGTAGTTGGTATAACCTGGTTTTAGGTTTGGCAGTTCGAAGACGCTAACCACGAATGCGCTGGTTAAGTCTGAGGTCGTCAGACGCCGTCATTTGCTTCACGCAGCGAATTGTACATTTAGATCGCTGACTAGATAACGTCGACATCTCGTCCTTTCGTTTCGCGACCCAGCCACGCCACGAGCACGAGAGAGGCGGCCGTCGGTACCAGAACTAAGCCCGCTACCGTCGCCAGCGGCGGGACCGCGCCCGCGATCGCGAGCCCTTGTGCGCCCAGGCCACCGGCTTTGGAACAGGCCGCCACCCATCCCGTGGCGCGCCCCCGAATGCGCGCCGGGAAGCTCTCAGCGACGTAGGGCAACAAGATGGCGATGATGGCGTTCACGCCGACGATCAGTGCGGCGACCGGCAGTACGGGGCTGACGATGCCGGACTGCCGCTCGACCCACAATACTCCGATGAGTCCCAAGGCGAGCATCGCGATGGCCGCGACGAGCGCACCCTTGCTGCTCCAGCGGCTGTAGAGCAGCGCCGCGACGAAGATCGTGAGGACCGCGATCAGCGAGGCCTTGGCGAGCAGTCCGCTAGCCACGCCGACGCTATAACCGCGAGCGACGAGGTCGGCGGGCAGCCACAGCAATAGGCCGAAATTCGCGCAGCCCCAGGCCAGCGCGGCGATGCTGAAGGCGACGAGTGCTCCAGCGTTGCGCAGGGTCGGCCGTGCCGCAACGTCCGCCCCATCATTCGACAGCGCGTCCTGCCTCGTCACGCGCCCGCCACCGAAGCGCGCGAGCACCATCTCCGCCTCGTGCGTGCGCCCCTGAACGACCAGGAACCGTGGCGATTCCGGTATCAGCCGACCAAGAAGGATCAGCAGCAGTCCGGTCGGCAGATTGGCCAGCCACAGGATCCTCCAGCCGAAGATCGGTTGGAGGAGCGCCGACAGGCCACTGGCAGCGAAATAGCCTCCCGCCGCGCCCAGGCCGCCGATGAGCACGAGGCTCCAGCCGCGGTGTCGGTTCGGCATCATCTCCGCAAGCAGCGCATAGGTGACCGGCAGCATCCCGCCGGCGGCCGCGCCCATCATGAAACACATGGCAATGTTCCAGGCGAGGCTCGGCATCGCGCCGCAGATCGACGTGCCGACGAACATCACCGCCGAGAGCAGGATCGACGCCTTGCGCCCGTATATGTCCGCAACGAAGCCCCACAGGATCGATCCCGCGACCGTCCCCGACAGCGCTGCAAACGGCACCAGCGAGGCGGTGGCACGCGACACGCCATATTCGCTCGTCATGCCCGACAGGGTGAAGCCAAGCGCGGCGGGCTTCATGACGTCGATCACCAACGCCACGATCAGTGCGCCCATCATGACCCAGTGCGATGCGCGCAACGGTGCATCCTGCAGCCCGGTGACGGTCATATGCGTCAATTGCCGCCGCAACCGCATCGCATCGCCCGGCAGCAACCCATAGGCGGCGAGGCCGGTCCCGCCGATGATCAGCGCCATGCCGATCAGCATGCCGACGTCCATCGGCATGCCGGCCATCCGGTAGCCCATGCTGCGGGCCATCAGGAACATCGGCAGATGAAGCGCGACCCCGATCGTCACCGCGATACAGCCGACCACGAAGGCCCAAAGACCCCGCCTACCGGTCACCATCGTTCGAATTCCCCCCTCGTTACCCAGCGCTTCTTTGCGCAACAGCCAGCCATCCGCGTTTGCGTTACCTGGCATTTTAGATCGCGTTACGACAGAACCTTCCGGCCGATATCGATGTTTCACCCAAATCGATCGAGCATCTCCGTAAGCATGGGGCGGAGGCGGGCGATCTCGTCGCGGTGGACCGACGACAGGCCCGCGAGCATGGTTTCTCCCTCGGGTGTCAGGCGCAGGAGCGAGCGGCGCTTGTCGCCATCGGAATTATAGCGGACGACGAGGTTCGACGCCTCCAACCGGTCGATCAGTCCCGAGGCACTGTGCGGCTTGAGGACGAGCCGCGTCGCGACATAGCCGATCGTGATGTCGTCGACCGGCGCGGCCCGGATCGCGAGCAGCGCCTGATGCTGTTGCGGCGCAAGCCCCGCCGCCGCCGCCGCAGTCTCACTGAAGGTCGTGAACAGCCGCAGCGCATGGCGAAAATCCGCCAGTGCCTGGTAATCGGCGTCATTCAATGCGTCCGTATCACTCATCGCAATCAGCCCGTGTTGATATATATCGCACTACGATATAATAGCCTGCCTTCCTCGGAGGCGAAAGACTCTCATCATGATCGCAGCGGTACGAGCAATCGAAAACCACCAGCTCGCGGACCATAGCGCCGACCGGCGGATGCTGATGCTGGCGGCGATGGCGATCGTCGTCGGGACCGGCGGGGCGCTTGCGGCATGGATGCTCATCAAACTCATCGCGCTCGCGACCAACCTCTTCTGGTTCGGTCGACTTTCCACGCGGTCAGCCGCAATCGTCGACACGCTCGTCGGGCCGTGGATGGTCGCCATTCCCGTTATTGGCGGTCTCATCATCGGCCTGATGGCGCGCTACGGCTCCGACAAGATCCGGGGGCATGGCATACCCGAGGCGATCGAGACGATCCTGTTCGGCGAAAGCCGGATGTCGGCCAAGGTCGCTCTGCTCAAGCCGCTATCCGCCGCGGTATCTATCGGCAGTGGCGGGCCGTTCGGGGCGGAAGGGCCGATCATCATGACCGGCGGGGCGATCGGATCGCTGTTCGCGCAACGCTTCCACATGAGTGCCGCCGAGCGCAAGACACTGCTCGTCGCGGGCGCGGCGGCGGGCATGACCGCGATCTTCGGAACTCCGCTCGCGGCAATCCTGCTGGCGATCGAGGTGCTGCTGTTCGAATGGAAGCCGCGCAGTTTCGTACCGGTCGTGGTCGCCGTCCTGGTCGCGTTCGCGTGGCGGCCGGTGCTGCTCGACGGCGGTGCGATGTTCCCGTTCCCGAGCACGACCCCGTCCGGCGCCTGGCCGCTCGCGATGGCCGCAGGAGTAGGCCTCGTCACCGGCGTGCTGGCAGCGGCGCTGTCGGTCGCGCTGTATGCGGTTGAGGACGCGTTTCATCGCCTGCCGGTGCATTGGATGTGGTGGCCTGCAATCGGCGGGGTCGTCGTCGGACTTGGCGGACTGGTCGACGCGCATGTCCTGGGGGCCGGCTATCCCAATATCCAGGCGCTACTCGACGGGTCCCTCGCGGTGCGTGTCATCCTCGCGCTGCTGGTCGTAAAGGCGGTCGTCTGGCTGGTTGCCCTGGGATCGGGAACGTCGGGCGGCATCCTCGCGCCGTTGCTGATCCTTGGTGGCGCCGCGGGCGCGCTGACCGGGCAGGTCCTGCCCGGCGGTCCTGGGTTCTGGGCGATGATTGGCATGGCCGGGATCATGAGCGGGGCGATGCGGGCGCCGATCACCGGGGCGCTGTTCGCGGCCGAACTGACGCGGCATTTCGATGCCTTGCCGCTGACCATTGCAGCGGCAGCGGCGGCCTATGCGGTCAGCGTATTGCTGATGCGGCGGTCGATCCTGACCGAGAAGATCGCACGCCGCGGCCGGCATATCCTGCAGGAATATAGCGTCGATCCGCTCGACCTGATGCAGGCGGACCAGTTGATGTCACGCGCGCCCGCGACGCTGCTGGGTTCGATGACGACCGCAGACGCGGCGATTTTTTTCGCGGATCGCGCCGAACATCGGAGCTATCCGGTCGTCGACGATGCGGGTCGCATACTTGGCCTCGTGTCGCGGACCGACGCGTTGCGCTGGCGGACTATGCAACCGGGCACCGACGTATCGCTGACCGAGACCTTGTCGGACGCTTCGCTGCTCGTCGCGTATCCCGATACGCCGATCGGAGTCGTGGCCGACATGATGGTCGAATCCGGTGTCGGACGCGTGCCGATCGTCGCGCGCGATACGCGACAGGTTGTCGGCATCCTCTCGCGACAGGATCTGCTCAAGGCTCGCCGGACCCAACGGCAGTCTGAAACCGGCCGGGCCAGCGCTCGTAAAACCAGCCAGATGTCAGAACTCGC
The DNA here is from genome assembly GCF_003610375.1 of Sphingomonas sp. PP-CC-1A-547. Taxonomy (GTDB): domain Bacteria; phylum Pseudomonadota; class Alphaproteobacteria; order Sphingomonadales; family Sphingomonadaceae; genus Sphingomonas. The sequence continues at coordinate 5,439 of NZ_RAPZ01000001.1, read as the reverse complement.
GAATGACGCGTAAGCCGACCCTTGGGCGGAACGGACCAGTCGCGCTCCGTTCGGTACCCGCGCCGATCTGCGCCGACACCTTCTGCCCGATCGCGCGGTGCAACTGCGGCATCAGCAGCCAATACCGGCTCGCCCCCGTCTGGCGGTTCACTTCGAAGCCAAGCACGGTGTCTGGACCGACGTCCCAGAACGTCGTGTGATTGACGATCAGCCCGGTACCCTTCGTGCTCTTGAGCGTCACGTCGCCCGCGCCGACCATCGTCATCGTACTCAGTCGCTCGCCGAAGCGGTTGCCGAGCAGGTACAACAGGCTGCTCGACCAGCCGCCGTCGCGGCGGTTGTGGAGTCCCAGATACTGGGCACCGTGGATGCTGCGGCCGCCGCGGAACGTGCCGAATGTGCCTTGCAGGCCGATCTTGTAATCGGTCGGGCGACTCTTGGTGAACGGCAGTTCGATCTCGACCGCGAAGCCGTCGGCAACGGCGTATTCGACTTCCGGTGCCCATTCGACATGCCGGCCGGGGCCGCTGAGATTGACCTGCGCGAGCGCGTTGACTTCTAGTTCGCCGCGACGGGCGCCAAGCGGGCGCACCATGTCGAAGATCATCGGTTCGGGAATGGCGGGGATCGCAGCGGACGTCGCGCCCGGAATTGACGTTGGTATCGCCGATTGCGCGTCCGCGCCGGTGGCGACGACTACACCGAGGACGACCGATGCGCAGAACAGGGCGCGAATGGACATGTGAGGGTTCCGATAGACCGAGCAGATGGACACGCCCTCATCGCGTCTCCGACTTACGCGGACCTTACACGTGCGCCGCGTAGCTCATGGATGCCGAACAGCAGCATGCCGATCGCCAGCGGGATCAGGTAATAGACCACGCGATAGGCGAGCAATGCGGCGAACAGGCTTGCGCGGTCGATCTCGGGCAGGCTGACGAGCATCACCGCCTCGAACACGCCGACCCCGCCGGGCGCGTGCGTAATGAGACCGGTGACGATCGCGACGAGATACCCGAGCAGCAGGGCGGGAAAAAGCGTTGCCTCCGCACCCGGCAGCAGCACGAACAACGCGGTGGCTGCCAAAACGATGTCGACACTCGCCAGCATGATCTGAGCGAGCGCCTGCGACACGCTGGGCAGCGGTATGGAGCGGCCGAATAGGACGAGCGTCCGTCCTGCGCGACGTTTCAGTCCAACCAGAACCGCAGCGAGAATGGCAAAGCTCGACCCGCCGATCGCAGCGTGCACTGGATAGGACAGCGCTACGCCGGCGACAGCCACCGTCCCTGGCTGGACGATCAGTCCGAACCCCAGCAATAGCAGGACGCCGGACCAGAAGGTTACGCCAGTCAGAACCATGATATGCGCTACTTCGCCGATCGTCAGGCCCGCCGGCTGGTAGATCCGCAATCGCGCGGTGCCGCCGGTCAGCAGCGCGAACCCAAAATTGTGGCTGAAGACATAGCTGGTGAACGACGCGAGTGCGGCGCGCGTATAGCGGACGCGCTTCCCGACGATCCGCAGCGCGACCACGTCATATCCGGTCAGTACCCCGTAGCTGATCGCGGTCACGACAGCGGCGGCGAACAGGCGTGGCCAATTGATCCGCGACAAGGCCGTGCGGATGTCGCTCCCATTGACGCCGTCCAGCAGGTGCGACAACGCCGACACGGCGATGCCGACGATCGCGAGCATCGCCACCACGGCAACGCCGGTACGAACCGACCGCGAGGAGGTAGCGCGACGCAACCCCGACCATGCCGGACCACGCCACCGTGCGATCACCGTGGTCAGCCCGAGATCGACCGGGTCAGCGGCCTGGCAGTCGGTACGGTCTCCCCATCCTCCTGGTTCAGGAGCGCGCGATACGCGTCCATGACCATCTTCGACGCCTTGTCCCAGCTATACTCTTCGCTCGCGGCACGCGCGGCGCGCGCCATGGTCGACCGCAGATCGGAGAAGACCGCGAGGCGGCGGACGGCCGCGACCGCGCCGTCGATATCGTCGGGGGCGTAGAACATGCCCGTTCCCTTGCGCAGGAGGTTGCGGCCGCTCGGGATGTCGACGCACACGCTGGGCAGGCCCGACGCCATCGCCTCCAGCGTGACGTTTCCGAACGCTTCGGTGATGCTCGGGTTGACGAAGATGTCCGCGCTGGCGACCGCGCGGCCGAGCTCGTCGCCCGACAGGCTGCCGGTCAGCCGCGCATTCGCCAGTCGCTTCGCGAGCCAGCGGCGTTCGGGACCGTCGCCGACGATCAGCGGCCGGATCGCGACGCCCGAGGTGGTGATCCGGTCGACGATATCGGCGAACAATGCGGTGCCCTTCTCGCGAACGAGGCGGCCGAAGAAGAGGACGACCACGTCGTCGTCCTGGAAGCCGTGCGATCGCCGCCAGGCGAGATTGCGATGGCGGCCCGAGAACTGGTCGCGGTCGACGCCGCGCCCCCATAGGCGCGTGCGGTCGGCAAAGCCCTGCTCGGCGAATTCGTCCGCAATTGGCGCGGTCGGAACGAGGATCATGTCGCTGCTCCGGTAGAAGCGATCGAGGTGTCGCTCCATCGCCGGCCGGATCAGCCCTGCGCCATAAAACTGCGCATAGGTCTCGAACCGCGTATGGAGGCTGGCAACGACCGGAACATCGATCGTCCTCGCGAGCCGCTGTGCTGCGACGCCGGTCCAGTCGGGGGCGGACACATGGACGAGATCGGGCCGGAATGCCTGCACGTCGCGACGCAGTTCAGCGGACAATCCCAGGCCCAGTCGATACTCGCCGCGACCCGGGATGCGCACCGACGGAACAGAAACGAGCGTTCCCGCAGGCTCGAACGCCGGCGTATCCGAGGTCGGCGAATAGACCCGGACGTCGGTGCCGCGGCGTTCGAGATACGCCACCAAGCGGTTCAGCGCCTGGTTGGCGCCGTCGCGAAGATAGTTGTAGTTGCCGGAAAACAGCGCGACCCGTCGTGGCACATCGAATATCGCCGGGGCGGAAAGCGTAGCGGGTCGCCGGAACGGGCGAAGGGTATCGAACATGGAGACACTCTGATTTTTGCTGAGGGCGCATCGTGCGACATCGATTGGGATCAAGATCTGGATCGTGGATCGACCGGGCTACGCGGCCTGGCTTACGTGAGCCTTACAGACCGATCGCCGCGTGAAGCGCCGCGCAATCGGCGCGCCCAGAGCCGGGCCGAGCGATGAGAATCCTGATCGTTGAGGACCATGCCGAGCTGGTCACGATGCTGGTCCGTCTGCTCGATACAGCGGGCTATGCGTCAGATTGCACGACCACGGCCGAGGATGCGCTGATCGTGCTGTCCTACACGCGCTACGCCGTCGTTATCCTCGATCTGGGACTCCCGGATGCCGATGGGCTATCGGTCGTGCGTGCGATGCGCGAGCGGGACGATCGCACGCCGGTGATCGCCCTGACCGCACGGGCGAGCGTCGCACACCGGGTGACGGGTCTCGAAGCGGGCGCCGACGATTATCTCGCCAAGCCGTTCGCGCCCGAGGAACTGCTCGCCCGGATCCAGGCGCTGCTCCGGCGTAGCGGGACGATTGTCGATCGGACGATCGATTGCGGCAATGTAAGCTTCGATCCCGCCACGCGCGAGGTTGCGATCGGCGGCGTGCCGACGGTGCTGTCCGCGCGTGAACTGGAGGTGCTCGCCGCGCTGATCCGCCGGTCGAGCCGGGTCGTGACGAAGGCGCATATCGAGCAACTGCTGTTCGGGCTCGCTGACGATCTCGGCTCGAATGCGGTCGAGGTGTATATCCACCGGTTGCGAAGGCGGCTGACGTTGGCCGAGGCGGATGTCGAGATCGTCACCGTCCGCGGGGTGGGGTATATGATTATGGAGCGTGCCGCATGACAAGCCAGCCGCGGTCGCTGATGGCGCAGATCCTGCGGTGGCATGCGATCGCGGTGTTGATCACAGCCATCGCGGTCGCCGGCAGCGTGTACCTGTTCCTCGACACGACCGCGGCGCGGATTCAGCACCAGACGCTCCACGTCCACGCGCAAGCCTTGCGGCAGGCGCTATCGCACGACGGGACCGGCCGGCTCCGGTTGACGCAGGACAATACCAGCGCGGCGGTGTTCGCGCCCAGTGCAGGCTTCTCGTTCCGCATTCTCGATCAACGCGGCACGGTCCTGTTCCAATCGGCGTCAAAGATGGTCCTGCCGACCGCGGATATTCCGCTGGAGGACGAGGAAAGCTTCTTTCGTCGCCAGTCGCGCCGCACCTTCTATGCAGGGACGAGTAGCCCGGCTCAGGTTGGTAACGAACGGGTGTGGATCGCCGTGCTCCAGAACCTCACGCATCCGGATTATATCCTCGACGATCTGCTCGCGCAGTTCCTGCTCTACGGAATGGCGATCGTGGCGCCGCTGCTGTTGCTATTGCTCGCGATCGACGTGCTGATCATCCGCCGCGCGGTTTTGCCAGTGCGTAGGGCGTCGGCTTCGCTGGAGACCGCGGAAGGCGTGCCGCTTGATCTTCGATTGCATGACGAGCGGCTTCCTGCCGAAGTTCGCCCGCTCGCGCTAGCCGTCAACGCGCTGCTCGAACGGCTGACGTCGAGTTACCGCATGCAACGCGATTTCATCGCCGATGCCGCCCACGAGCTACGTACGCCGATCGCCGTCGCCCGGCTGCGTGTCGAGGCGGTCGACGACGCGGCGTTGCGGGCAAGGCTTTGCAGCGACCTGGACGCGCTCGGCCGGATCGTCGAGCAGGTCTTGGAACTCGCCGAGTTGGAGACCGTGGCACTGGATACCGCGGCATCGGTCGATCTCGTCCAGATCGCGACGGACGGCGTGGCATCGATCGCACCGCTGGCCTTCCGCTCGGACAAGTCGATCGCATTGTCACCCGGTGCGGACAGCGTGATGGTCGCGGGGCACGCGGCCTGGATCGCCAAGGCGCTGGGGTGCCTGTTGGAGAATGCGGTCAAGCATAGCGGTACCAGCAGCAGGATCGACGTTTCGGTCGGCACGGACGGGACGCTGGCCGTCTGCGACGACGGCCCCGGGATCCGCGAACAGGACCATGCGGCGATCTTCCATCGGTTCTGGAAACGGGACCGTTCGGCAGGTAGCAGCGGTCTCGGCCTCGCGATCGTAGCGCAGGTTGCCGAAGCGCACGCTACGCAGGTGACACTGACATCGCACCCGGGACATACCAGGTTCGCGATCGCTTTTCGACTGCGGCCGGTTTCCTAGGAAAGACTATGCGGCAAGCGGTCGTTACTGATGGCCTATAAAAATGTGGGCCAACAATTGACACTGAATGAACGACCGAAGCTGGGAAGCGAGCAGGGCGGCCTGAGCGTCCGCTTCTCTATCGCGGCCTGAGTCAACAGGCGCAGACCACTCTCCGCCGCCGCGAGTGCGCCGGTTTGAGGAATTGGTAGGCGACGAAAATACAAA
>NZ_RAPZ01000018.1 GCF_003610375.1 Sphingomonas sp. PP-CC-1A-547 | reverse complement strand
ATTGACGCCAGCTCCCCGCGCAGGTCGATCGCGAGATTGCCGTCTTCCGGCGTCAGCACCACCGCATCGATGAGCGCTCGCAACCGTTCGAACGCTCCCGCTCTCAGCGCCTCGGCGCGGTCTGGCTGTTCACCATCGAACGCAAAGACTGGCGAGCGAAGCGCGGTCGCCCCGCCGCCGTCATCGGGCTGTTACCCGTGGAACGCGGGCCGACGTTGGCCGCAGACTATCTGCGATCGGTATTCAGCCCTGGCATGACCGCCCCGGTCCACATCCACTGGCGACCGGCCGCGTTCTTGCACTCACTGGCAACACCTGCCTGGAGACGCCAGAGGGATCGCAGGTCGGTCGAGGACCGGGCAATTGACTGACGATCAGGCCGGGGCCGCCCATGCTGCTCATGGCTGTCGGCAAAGAGGAGCGACGCGGTTTTGCGCTCATCCTGCATGACGCTACCAAATCGCCAACCACCTTGACTCAGCATTGGCGACCGCAAGGCTTTTGCGCACAGCTGTTGACCGTCGATCAAGCTCGGTAGCCGCTAAATCGTTGCTTATCCGTCATGCCGTTCAGCATGCGCGAGACGGTGCTCTAAGTCGGGCGTTCTATGGATGAACGAATGGCAGGTTCTTAGCGATGATCGATCTCTGATCGACGTCCAGGATCGGGTCGAGCCCGCAAACGTAACGCGGACACCACCGCGGACGGGTGGGCCAGCAATCACGCGCCCAACTTGGCCACTTCAGGATCGGTGACCCCGATACTGAAGCGGCCATTTCCGACGCGTGCGGACGCGCCTCACATCTACGTGTCGATAACGCCGCCATCCACACGCAACGCCGCGCCCGTGGTCGCCGACGCCAGTGGTGACGCGAGATAGACGACCATGTTCGCCACTTCTTCCACCGTGGCGGCGCGCTGAAGGATGGAACTGGACCGGTGCTGCTGCACGAAGGTCGCGGCAACCTCCTCGACCGGTTTGCCCGAACGGGCGCGCTCCGCCTCCAGCATTGCCTCGACGCCTTTGGACAGTGTCGGCTCAGGCAGCACCGAGTTCACGGTCACGCCGGTCCCGGCCATCCGTTTGGCGCGCCCGCGCGCCAGCGCGACGTCGGTCGTCTTGCTGACGCCATAGTGGATCATCTCGACCGGGATGTTGAACGCCGATTCCGATGCCAGGAAGAAAAAGCGGCCCCAGCCACTGGATTCCATCCCCGGCAGATACGCCCGGGCGAGCCGCACGCCGGCCATCACGTTGACCTGCCAGTGGCGATCCTAGATCGCGTCATCGGTCTCGAAGAAATCGGCCGGCTGGAAGATGCCGAGATTGCTGACGACGATGTCGGCCCTGGGCTCTGCGGCGACGAGCCGGTGGTGGCCGCCGATGCTTCCTAGGTCGGCCGCCACGCCGCGCGCGCTGCCACCAATGCTCGCGACCGCAGCGTCCACCTTGGCCTGCGTGCGGCCGTTGACGATCACGGTTGCGCCCGCGCGAGCCAGTCCCACCGCGATGCCGAAGCCGATGCCTTCGGTCGAGCCGGTGACGAGCACGGTCTTGCCATTGAGGTCGATGTTCATGGTGTTGGTCCTTTGATGGGTCGGAATGGTGTGCCGGTGGGGATCGAGGGCATGCCGGAGTCTTCGTGTGAGCGTTGTGACCGGGAGCGATCTTCATGGGGCCAATTCGGAGGCGCGCTGCTGTATCCAGTTACCGATATCGTTCGTGACACGGTCCCGGTCGAGATCGTTGAGCAGATCGTGGTAATGCCCTTCGTACAGCTTGAGCGTCTTGTCGCTCGCACCGGCAGCCTCGAAGAAGTCTTGGCTTCCCTGCGCGTTTGCCGCCTTGTCCCCGGTGCCGTGCAGGATGAGGATGGGCAGGACGATGCGGCCGAAGTCCACGCGCCATCGATCGGCAGCGCGCGCCAGTGCCGCTACCGTCTGCACCGGTTGCACTTCATCGCGCACCAATGGATCCAGCTCGAGCTGTTCGACCCAGGCGGGGTCGCGCGAAAAGTCCGCCATCTTCAGCCGCAGCACCCGCGCGTGCGGCACGATGTGGCTAGTGCCCTTCAGGATCGTCAGCGCGACATCGGGCGCGAACACGCGATAGGCGAAGCTCTCGCAGATCAGGCCGTCGATCCGCCGCGGATGGTCGAGCGCATAGGTCAGCGCAATCACCCCGCCGGCGCCGTGTCCGAGGAGGTAGACCGGCAGATCGGGGGTCAGCGAACGCGCAAGGTCGATGGCGCGAGCCAGATCCGACACATACGCGTCGAACGTGTCGACGTAAGCGCGCGCGCCTTCAGAACGGCCCCGGCCGCGCAGGTCGAGCGCGGCGACGGCGAAGCTGCGCTGGGCGAACACCTCGGCGGCACGCGCATAATGGCCGCTATGCGCATGGAAACCGTGGCAGAGGACCAGCGAGGCGCCGCCCGTGCCGATCGCGGGCCAGTGCCGGACGAATAACCGTCCGGCACCCCCGTCGAGTTCATGCACCTGCATGGTGGTCGAAGCGAATTGTGGCATCTCCTGTCTCCTTGGCGTGGGCGGATCAGCGCGGTGTTGCGGCGGAGACGAAGGCGGTATCGCTCGGCCCGGTGCCGGTGATGCGGACGACGGCCGCTTCGTTGCGGGTAGCCGCGAAGTGCGGCACCTTGCCGGGCTCGGTGTAGAACCCGCCGGCGCCCAGCGCGCGAAGCGTTGCGGTCGAGGTATCGGCGCCATAACCAAAGTACCAGGTGCCAGAGACCACGGTCGCCACGCGGTCTTCGCGGTGCGTGTGCGGTGCGATCGTGGTGTGCGCGGGTACGCGGATCTCCAGCGTATAGGGTCCGGGCTTGGCCGGATCGCCCGACAGCAGCACCGTGCGGATCCCGGCCATGCCCGATGTGCCGGTGCCGGCTCCCGTCGTCGCGATGCGATCAACCTGTTCGCTCGAGAGCGCGACCGGCCCGAACCGCACCCGCGTCGTGACGACCGGCGCGTCGAGATAGTCGCGGATCGCCTTGACGGTCGCGTCGGGTTGCTCCTCCATCAGCCAGTGGCCGGCATCGGCAATGACGCGTTCCTGCACATCGACCGCGCCGGCACGGGTGACCGCTGCCATGGTCGCGCCGAACGATTTCTCGCCGCCGATCGCGAGCACCGGCATGGTCAGCTTGCCGTGCGTGGCGATCCACGCCCGATTGTCGATCGCGTCTTGGTCGAACGCGGCGAATTGTAGGAAGCCGGCATGCATGCGGCCGGGGCCAGCGTAAAGCGCCGCATAATGCGTGCGATCCGCTTCGGTGAAACGCGCCGGCTTGGCCGAGAAATCGTTCCAGAAGCGATCGAGGTAGATCCGCTCGCGGCCCGCGACCAGCCGCTCCATGTCGGGCCCGCCGAAGCGGAAGTGCCACAGCAGCGGGTTCTTGAGGATATCTTCCCATGGCCCGATGCCAGGCACCGGCGCGTCCATCAACACCAGCTTGGTCACGCGGTCGCCATGTCGCGCCGCGAGCGCGTAGCCGACCATGTTGCCAATATCGTGCGCGACGACGTCGGCGCGCGCTGCACCCAGCGCATCCATCACGCCGACGATATCGTTTGCCTCGTTCGCCTTCTCGAAGCCGCTGTCGGCACGCGCCGACAGGCCCATGCCGCGCAAATCGGGCACGATTACCGTGTGGTCGCGCGCGAGTGCGTTGGCGAGCGGTACCCACATGTCGCCGGTGTCGCCATAGCCGTGCAGCAGCACGACCGCCGGACCCGATCCGCCGACGCGGACGTGGATCGTGGTGCCGTTGGTGGGGATGTCCTGTTCGTGGAAGCTGGCGGGGAAATGCGGAGCGCTCTGCGCGAGCGCGGTGGTGCTCGCGAGGCTGAGCAGGGACGCCGCCGCGAAGGCGAGGCGGCGGGGCTGGCGGTGCGTCGTCATCGTCTGTCTCCTGAAGGCGCTCCATGCGCCCAGGCAAAAACTAGACAGATTGTTGTCCTGTGATTAGCTAGATTGGAGTGCAAGAACTTTTGATTCCGGAGCAAAGATGGCCAGTTTCGATCGTGCGCGCGACCTCGCGGTGTTTGCCGCCGTCGCATCTACCGGCAGCTTCTCCGCAGCGGGCCGCCAGCTCGCGCTGACGCCGTCGGGAGTCAGCCGGACGATCGACCGGATCGAGGCGCGGCTGGGCACACGGCTGCTGTTGCGCACGACGCGCGCGCTTACCCTGACTGCTGAGGGCAGGACCTATCTTGGTGGTGCGCGGCGAATCCTCGCCGATCTCGACGAAGTCGAGCAGGGGATCGCCGACCAAGGCGCGCCGCGCGGCCGGATACGGGTGAGCGCCGCGGTCTCGCATGGCCGCGTCTGCATCGTGCCGCTGCTCAAGGCGTTCACGCGCGATCACCCGTTGATCGTCATCGACATCAACCTGTCCGACGAGAAGGTCGATGTCGCGCAGGGGCAGGCGGACGTCGCAGTGCGTTCGGGCCCGTTGCCTGACAGCCTGCTCATGGTCCGCCGACTGGGCGACAACGGTCGCACGATCGTTGCCTCGCCCGACTATCTCGCCGAACGCGGCACGCCCCGCGCGCCGGCGGATCTCGCGCAGCACAATTGCCTGAACTTCAACTTCCGTCGCGCCGAGCCGGTTTGGCCGTTCCGGACCGAGACCGAGACCGAGGGAATGACCGTACACGGCACGATCGAGGCCAATAGCGGCGAAACGCTGCTGCAACTGGCGCTGGACGGCGTCGGAATAGCGCGCGTCGGCAATTTCGCGATCGGGCGCGCGATCGCGGAGCGGAGTCTGGTGCCGCTGCTGGAGCCGTTCAATCCCGGCGACCGGGAGGTGTTTCACGCCGTCTTCGTCGGGGGGGCGAACATGCCGGCGCGCACGCGCTTGTTCGTCGATTATTTGGCGGAGCATTACGGCGAGTACAAGCACCAGCAATCTTAGCGGCTGCAATCGGCAGGGCCGCGAACGTTTGCTGCGGCGGTCGGCTGAGCCTAGGCGTACTTGGAAGATGAACCAATGTCCGCTGCTGGGAGCCGAAACCAGACCGCTAGCGACCGGGAATGGGTCCAGCTGCTTGCCAGTGCGTATTGAGATAGCTCGTTGGTGATGCCCACACTGCACGATATGTCCCGCAAAAGGCGTTTGGTCGCACTTGCGCTGAGACATTCTGCTCTCAACAGATTATGACAAAACCGTTAGATTGATAGTGACTCGCAACAGCGCTTCACCTAAAGGCCCTCCGTCAACGGGGGTTCAGTATGAGTTTTTCGAGTATATTGCTGGCGAGTGCAGCGTTTGTCGGGGCGCCTTTGCCAGCTCCGGCCGAGGAGCCCAGGACCGTAGAAGGGTCCACCAGATCGGACGATGCGCAGAAGTCGGACGAGATCATGGTCCTCGGCAAGAGCTATGGTCGCGAAGTCGGCAAGACCGTGACTCCGCTGAAGGACACGCCCAACACCATTACCGTGATCGACCGCGAGCAGATCGAGGCGCAGAACCTGTTCACGCTTGAGGACGCGCTGACCGCGACCAACGGCATCACCGTCAACGGCATCGGCAGCGAGGACCCGGCGTTCTTCTCGCGCGGGTTCGCGATCACGAATTACCTGATCGACGGCGTCCCGAGCTTCGCGTTCAACTTCCCGTCCGCGGTGCCGGACCTGTTCTTCTACGACCGGCTGGAAGTGCTCCGCGGCCCGGCAGGTCTGTTCAGCGGATCGGGCAATCCCGCCGGCAGCATCAACATGGTGCGCAAGCGGCCGCTCGACGCGTTCAGGATGCAGGCGAGCGCCGGTGCCGGCAGCTACGACAATCTACGCTTCGAGCTCGACGTCTCGACGCCGATCGGCAACAAGGCGGGCTTGCGGTTCGGCGCAATGGCGCAGGACCAGGACCAGTTCTTCGCAACCGCGCATCGCAACCGCATCGGCGGGTTCGCCGTCGGTTCGCTCGAGATCGGCGAGCGCACCATGCTGACGGTCGGCGGCTATTATGACCGCTTCCGTCCGGCGGTGCAGTCGGGGCTGCCCGGCATCATCGGCGGCGCCGACGGCAGCGATGGCCAGCTGCTCAAGGTAAAGCGGTCGACCTATCTCGGCGCCGACTGGAACCGGTTCAACGCCGAGACCTGGACCGGGTTCGCCGAACTGGCGCACAAGATCAGCGACCGCTGGACGTTGCGCGCGACCGGGCTGTTCACCGACGTCGATCGCGTCGACATCTACAGCTATATCGGCAGCCAGCCGGTCACCGCGACCAACGGCTCGACCAGCCACATCGCCTATCGCGGCGACAGCAAGCAGCAGACGCGCTCGTTCGACTTCAACGGCATCGGCAGCTTCCCGCTGTTCGGACGCGACCAGACGTTGATCCTCGGCACCGATTACCAGGCGAGTTCGGGCACGTCGTACAACACGCGGCTGTCCAACTATGCACGGATCGACGTGTACAATCCGGTATCGCCGTTCGAGCCGCCGCTGAACCCGTATGGCGCGTCGCCCTACTATCCGGTGCAGGGGACGGGGGCGACCTGTCCCAGTTCCAGCACCGCGATCACGCCGGCGCCTGCCAATTGCGTGCTCCAGGCCTATGGCAGCACTGGCACCGATATCGAGCAATACGGCATCTACGGGCAGATGCGGCTGAGCCCGGTCACCGGCCTGACGCTGATCGGTGGCGGGCGCGTGACGTGGTGGGATACGACGACGACCACGCTGCTGACGCCGAGCGGCGTGCTGCCACCGTCGACGCGCTACGGCGTCGACAACCGCTTCACGCCCTATGCCGGCATCGTCTGGGACGTGACGTCGCAGCTCAATCTGTATGCGAGCTACGCCGACAGCTTCACGCCGCAGGCCGCACCGGTCGGTCGGGCACGTCCCGACGGGCAGCAGATCGAGCCGCTGGTCGGCGCGCAATATGAGGCGGGTACCAAGCTTTCGCTGATGAATAATCGCCTGCTGCTGTCGGCGGCGGCGTACCAGATCACGCAGACCAACCGGTTGTTCAACGATCCCGACATCGCGACGGTCGTGCTTCAGACCGGCAAGGTCCGCGCGCGCGGTATCGAGGCCGAGGCGACCGGCGAGATCCTGCCGGGCTGGCGGATCAACGGCGGCTACACCTACACCAAGACCAAGTATCTGGAGGACCAGACCGCTGCGTTCGAAGGATTGTCGCTGGTGCCGATCGTGCCCAAGCACATGATCAAGGCGTTCACCAACTATGCGCCGGTCGACGGGCCGCTGGCGGGCGCGAGCCTGGGTGGCAGCGTGACGTGGTTCAGCGGCACCTATGGCGGCAATGCGGCGGTGTTCAACGCTGACGGTACGCTGCGCACCCGCTCCACGATCGTACGCCAGCCGGGTTATGCGGTGGTCGACCTGCGCGCGGGGTACAAGTTGAGCGAGCGGGTGGGCGTCTCAGTCAACGTCGCCAACGTGCTCGACAAGACCTATTACGCGCGCATCGCAGCGACCGGTCGCGGCAATTACTATGGCAGCCCGCGCACCGCGTTCGCGACGCTTCGGTACACGTTCGAGTGACGGCGGGCGACGCGCATGCCCGCGCGCGCTGGGCGCGGCGTGGCGACATCGCGTTGCGCGTCGTCGCTGCGGTTCCGCTGGCGTATGCTACGGCGAGCCTGTGGGCGATGGCGATCGCGCGGCTGCTGCCCGGTGACCGTGCCGAGGCGAGCGTCACTGCCGCGCTGATCGCGCTAGCCTTGTGCGCGATCGCGGCGATGTGGGCGTTCGCGGCGCGTAGCGGTTGGCGGGCGATCTGGACGCTGGCGCTCGCCGCCGGGATCGCCGCGGCGATCGCATGGATCTCGATCGACGCGACGGGGCGGTTATGAGCAAGGGCTTTCGACAATCGCAGGCGTTCCTGCACACATGGTCCGGGCTGCTGCTCGGCTGGATATTGTTCCTCGTGTTCGTCGCCGGCACGATCGCGTTCTGGCGCGAGGGGCTCAGCCGCTGGATGCGGCCGGAGATCGCGCGCGTCGAACAGCCGATGCGCGTGCTGGCCGGGTCGCAGGCGTTCCTGGCCAAAAAGGCTCCCGACGCGAAGAGCTGGATCATTTCGGTGGCGACCGAACGATCGCCCGGTGCGCAAGTCTTCTGGGTGCCACAACCCAAGCCGGGCGAAGAGCGTGGCAGGCGGGGCCGGCGAGGGCGCGGCGACACGCAGGCGCTGATCGGTGCCGACGGACAGGTCGCGCAGGCGCGCGAGACGCGGGGCGGGGAGTTCTTCTACCGCTTCCACTTCGATCTCCATTACATGCCGGTGATCTGGGCGCGGTGGCTGGTCGGGTTCGCGACCATGATGATGCTGGTCGCGATCATGAGCGGGATCGTCACGCACAAGAAGATCTTCAGGGATTTCTTCACCTTGCGCCGCGCGAAGGGCCAGCGATCCTGGCTCGACGGGCATAACGCGACCGCGGTGCTGGCGCTGCCGTTCCACCTGATGATCACATATACCGGGCTGGTCACGCTGATGGCGATGCTGATGCCGTGGGCGGTCGTCGCGAATTATGCCGATCAGAAAACCGTATTTGCCACACTGTTTCCCACCGCTGCGGCGGTCGAGCGGACCGGCCGTCCCGCACCGCTGGTCGACCTGCGACGGATCGCGGCGGATGCCGAACGCCGGCTCGGCGCACCGGCGAGCTTCATCGAGGTGAGCGATCCCGGCGATGCCGCCGCGCGCGTGTCGGTGAGCCAGAGCGCCAGTTCGATGCTGTCGTCGCGGACGCCGCGATTGACCTATGACGGCATGACCGGGCGCCTCGTCTGGCGTTCGCCGCCACCGGGCGCGGCGGCCGAGACCGCGGGCGCGATGATCGGGCTCCACGCCGGACGGTTCGCAGGAGACGGCGGCCGTTGGCTCTATTTCCTGTGTGGGATCGCCGGCACGCTGATGGTCGCGAGCGGCCTCGTGCTGTGGACGGTCAAGCGTCGCGAGCGCCTGCCCGACCCGACCCGGCCGCATTTCGGGTTCCGCCTGGTCGAGCGGCTCAACGTCGCGGTGATCGGCGGTTTCCCGCTCGGGATCGCGTGCTTCTTCTGGGCCAACCGCCTGCTGCCGGTAACACTCGGCGGGCGCGCGGACTGGGAGATGCATGTGATGTTCATCGCCTGGGCTATCGCCGCGGCGACGGCGTTCGTCGTCAGGCCGGCGCGCATGTGGTCGGCGCTGTTCGCGACGACCGGCGTGCTACTCGTCGTGTTGCCGGTGTACGACGTCGTCGCGACCGAGCGCGGGCTGTTCGCGTCGCTGGCGATCGGCGACCTGATGATCGCGGGCATCGACGCGACGATCGTGGTGTTTGGGGTCGCCTTTCTACTGCTCGCCCGCCGCGTCGCGCGCCATCGCCCTGCTGCGAAGCACGTTCGCAACCCAAGGGCCGTCACCGCCTCCAAGGTTCTGGAGCCCGCCGAATGAGTATCTTGTCACTCTTGCTCGCAACCGCGGCGTTTGCGCTGCTCGGCCTCACCACCGACGCGCATCATCGCCGTAGGTTCGGGAAAAGTCCGCAGGCGAGAGGCCGCAGGATATTGCGGACCGGTGGCTGGCTCACGCTGATTGCCAGCGTGGTCCCCGCGATGCTCGCCCGAGGCTGGATCTTCGGACCGATCCTGTGGGCGGGCGCGATCATGGCCGGTGCCGGGATCGCCTTCCTCGCCCTCAACTTCATTCCCGCACGCGACGCGCGGCGCTAGAAAGGACTTCGATTATGCGTTTCCCCTTGATCGCAGCATTCATTTTCTGCCTTCCCTCGACCGCGTACGCACACGAAATCTGGATCGAACGCGATGGCACCGGCCCCGCACGCATTTATCTGGGAGAGCCGGGCGAGCCGATGCCGGTTGGCGGTGATCCCGAATTCGCCAAGCTAAAAGCGCCGCGGATACTCGCTCAGCCAAGCGCGGTCCTGACGCGGCGCACCGGCTTCCTCGAAACGAACCTGCCGGCAGGCGACGTGCGCGCGTGGGACGATTCGGTGTTCGCGCTTTGGGGGCAGGACGGGAGGAAGGAGGGCGTAGTCTATTACGCGCGCGCCGGCCGTGTCGAGGCGCAGGCCAAGCTGCCGTTCGAACTCGCGCCGATCACCGCGAACGGATCGCGGTTTGTACTGACGCGCTCCGGCAAGCCAATGCCCGCTGCCACCGTCACGATGTACGCGCCCGATCGTTCGAAGATCGAGCTCACGACCGATGCCGCGGGTATGATCGACACGGGTATCGCCAAGCCGGGACGCCATCTTCTGGTCGCCACCGCCAAGGAGAATGGCCCGATTGCGCTTCCGGACGGCATTGCGCAGACCGTGTACCGCATCACGACGACCTCGTACGTCGTGCACTAGAATGGTGACGTTGTCGCGCAACGAACGGGCACTGCGTTCTATAGCAAAACCTCTCACCAATCGCGGCCGGACCCTCAACCGATCGGTTTTCATCGGTGAACGCGTCAAACCGCCTATGTAACGGTTTGGTGAGCGAGCGCTGCCCACCCGTCCGATGAATGAATGGCCGATATTGGTTAGCTGATAACAGCCTGCGAATGTCGGCTTGTGGGTCCGCTCGAACAAGCTTGGAGCCAGCGATCAGCGTAACTGAGTCGTGGTTGAAAAACGACCTCTGTCTGGCTGCTGACGCGGTAACATCGCCACGGTACAGGGTATTGGAGTTCTTGCGTGGACTGCGATCTGAACCTCCGGGCAGCCGCTCATGACATTCGTCTTCGCGATCGCGTTCATTGCCGATGTGGCCAGCTAACCGGTATGCGCAAGAAACTGTACCAGCGACGATGACGGAGACGACCCGATCCACCTGAATCCAGCAAAATTCGTTGCGCTTCCTCGGGCGTGGATGGCCAAGGCAACCGAAGACGTCGATCATGACGGCGTCCTTCGACAGATCGCGGAGGAGGCGGGGTGGTCGGGGCGCTATGCCTTCCTGATCATCATTTCGGCCGCGATCTCGCTGCTCGGGCTGCTGATGCCCTCGGTCGCGGTGCTGATCGGCGCCATGTTGCTGTCACCGTTGATGATGCCGATCATCGGCCTAGGCTTCGGCATTGCGACGCTCGACTTCCACGAGATACGCCGGGCGGCGACCGCGTTGACCTTGGGGGCTTCTATCGCGGTGGCGCTCTCAGTCGTGCTGATCCTGCTCTCGCCGATCCAGACGATCACGAGCGAGATCGCCGGGCGGACGCAGCCGACGTTGTTCGACCTGCTTGTCGCGTTGCTCTCCGCAATCGCGGGCGGCTATGCCCTGATCCGCGGGCGCGGGGGTACGGTCGTGGGCGTGGCGATCGCCATCGCCTTGATGCCGCCGCTGGTCGTGGTCGGGTTCGGTATCGCGACGTGGAACTGGGTGGTATTCTCGGGCGCGTTGTTGCTGTTCCTCACCAATGCCATCACCATTGCGCTGACCGCCGCGCTCGTCGCACGCTGTTACGGTTTCGGCGGCCATCTTTCACCGCACCATACCGGCTGGCAACTCGTGCTGTTCGCCGTCGCGATAGGGGTCTTGTCCATTCCCCTGGGGACCGGTCTGCGTCGAATTGCGTTCGAGGCGGTCGCACAGCGGCAGGTGCGCGATGCGCTGGGTGAGGACTTTCCACCCGGCGCGCGACTGAGCCAGGTTGAGATTGACCATGGTGCGAACCCGGTACGTGTTCGCGCGGTCATGCTGACGCCTCGGATCGAACCGGGAGCGGATCGTAAGCTTGCGGCTGACCTTCGCCAACGATTGTCGCGGCCGGTCGATGTCCATGTTGATCAGGTGCGCATCTCACCCGAAACCGGGGCGGTCGAGGCTGCGCAGATCGCGCGGGCGGGAAATGGCGATGCGCTGCGCGTCGCGCGCGAGCGTGATCGTGCAATCGCGGACGTTGCGCTGATTGCAGGCAGTCCCGTTTCATCCGTGCAGTTCGATTCAGCGGGGCGAACTATCCGCGCGACGGCAGCGCCCCTT
The DNA here is from genome assembly GCF_003610375.1 of Sphingomonas sp. PP-CC-1A-547. Classification (GTDB taxonomy): domain Bacteria; phylum Pseudomonadota; class Alphaproteobacteria; order Sphingomonadales; family Sphingomonadaceae; genus Sphingomonas. The sequence goes on along the minus strand of NZ_RAPZ01000018.1, from coordinate 38,811 downwards.
ACCGGTCTGGGCGTCGCCGGATATCGCGCTCTGGAACGTCGTGCGGACGCAGCGGTCGCGGACTGGCATGTCATTCTCGGTCCGCCGAGCGATGTCACCTTGCCGGACGTAGCGATCAAATCCGGCGTCATTGACGATCAAGCGCTCGGCGAAGCAGGCTGGGTATCGGCTCGGCTGTCCCGGACGGTCGATGTGCGGGGCGGGACCCTGCGGCAGCGCACGGCAATCGTGCAAGGTATCGTCGCTCGAGGAGGCAGGGCAGCCCCCGGTCTGGCGGGCGGTCGCCTGCGACTGGTATGGTCGGTCGAGACGGACCCATCTGCGTCTCAGTCAGGCGAGCGCAGGCCATAGCTGCGCATAGGCCCGCTCGAACACGGCGAGGTCATCAGGGGCAATCACCTGAACGGCGTGCTGTATCCGCAGCGATTAATAGGAATTGAAAGCAAGCAACGGTGCGCGGCTGGGATATGTTTGCTTCGTCAGGCAGATACGCGAGCGCGCCGACCCCAAACACGAAGTATGGTGATTTCCGACAGGGCGCTCACATTGCCCGACGTTCGCCCGATCTCACTTGCCGGCCGGCGTCCAGCTAGGCGTCCCCGATCGCCTGGATGATGCGATACGCGGCAACAACGTCGCGCTCGACCACTGCGGACGTGAAGCGTTCGATGATGGCGCGCAGGCGGTTGGTCGGCGCAGTCGCCGCGCTCAGGAGTGGGCCATCGACGAGGCGACTGCCCCATTCCATGCCCAGGCGCTGCGCTTCGTCATCGGCGCCGACGACGATCGATGGGAAGGGCAGGCCGATTTTCGGCGCCGCGAAATGATGCTGGTGCAAGCTCGTGCCTTCGGGGGCGACCAACAGGGCGCCGGCAACGTTCGCCGTATAGGCTTTCGGCGACAGTCGTGCCCACCATGCGGCCGCCGCGCAGGCACTGCCCTGTGCCAGGAGCATGACGGCACGATCGGACGCCGATACGGCGGCATCGATCCGCGCCGCCAGCGCCGTTCGCTCAGCAGCGGTACGGCTGCGCACTGCGATATGCTGCGCATCGCCAAACCGCGGAAACTCCCGGAACCGCCCGAATATCGAGACAGCATTGTCAGGGACGAGCGCGATGAGCGTCAGCCGAGGGTTATCCAGGACGGCAACAGACACAATCCGGTCTCCCTTTCCGTGAATGCCTAAGCTGCCTTCTTCCGGTCGACGACGCAACACAGCTTTTCGGATACGCGCCAGACCGTTCTATCCTGGGTCTCGGCTGAGATCAGGGCGGTTAGGCTCCACGCTATGTGACCGTCTTGTTTAGCGAGTCATGCAAAGCGAAGCTTTTCCTAATTCGGCCTCAGCGAACTCCGTCAGCTTGAAAAGGTTTTTCCGGGTGCATGAAGAACGACAGACCGGCGCCGACCAAGAGTAGCGCCAGCGATGCGCAGAACGGGATCGACCAGCTCCCCGTCAGGTCTACCGCCGCGCCGAACACCAGCGGGGAGAGGATACCGGCGATGCCGAAGCCGAAGTTCATCATGCCGCTGGCGGTACCTGCATATTGCGGCGCGATGTCCATCGGTACGGCCCAGATCGGCGCCACCACAAGCTCGGAGAAGAAGAACGCAAGCGACAGGCACAGGGCGACCGTCGTCAGGTCGTGGGTGAGGACCACGGGCACGAGAAATATGAAAGCACCGATCATCCCGACGATGATCAGGTTACGCCGCGCCGCCTGCAGGCTGCCGGTCCTGCGGTAGATATAATCACTGGCTGCTCCACCGACCCAGTCGCCGATCACACCACCCAACAGCACACCGCCCGAGAACAGCGCCGAGTGCTTCAGGTCGAGCCCGAAATTCTTGAAGAAGAACGAGGGGAGCCATGTCAGGAACACCCAGAGCGTCCAACCGTAGCAGAAATCGACGGCGGTGACGGGCGCAATCCGCCGCGCGAGCCGCCACCATGGAACGGGAGGCGTGATGGCAGCCTGTTGCGCGGCCGGGGCCAGTTCGGCGCGTTCCTCGTCGGACATGCCGGGATGGCGTTCCGGATTCTCCCGCGCGACCACCAGCCACAGGATCACCCAGACCGCGCTCGCCAGTCCGAGCACCACGAATGCCCCGCGCCATGATACGAGCGCCATCAACCCGACCAGCAGCGGCGGGGTCAGCGCATTGCCAAGCCGCGCGGCGGCGTGCGTGATCCCTTGGGCAAAGCCCCAGCGCGCCGGTGGCAGCCATGTCGCCATGGCGCGCGTCGCGGCGGGGAAAGCAAACCCCTCGCCAATGCCGAGCGCCAGACGCAGTGCGAACAGCGATGCCATCCCGCCGACAAGCCCAGTCAACACCGTCGTCACGCAAACGATCGCACCGCAGATCAGCAGCATGCGCCGCGGCCCGAAGCGGTCGATGACCCGACCGCCGAATAGCTGGATCAGTGCGTATGGATAGGAAAAGGCCGAGATCGCCAGGCCGAACTGGGTGTTGCTCATGCCCAGTTCGGCGGTCATCCGCGGGCCCACCGTCGCCAGGTTCACCCGGTCGATGTAAAGGACCAGATACATCAGGCAGAGCACCGCGAGGATGCGGTTGGGGATGCTCATCCACCGCGGGACGTGACGGGCGACCGCCTCGGACCGGCTCAAGCCATGGCCCGTCATGCAGGTCGACCCGTCCCCTTGATCTGGGTCCTGTGCATCACGCGCCGTGCGGCAGGATCGAACGCATCACGCCGGTGCATCGTGCAGCGATTGTCCCACAGCACCAGGTCACCCTTGCGCCATTGATGGCTCCAGCCAAACCGGTCGCCATCGACATGCTCCCAAAGCGCGTCGAGCAGCGCTTCGGATGCGGCCAGATCCAGACCATCGATATAGGCATTACGGCGGCGGCCGAGATACAGCGCGGGGCGTCCGGTTTCTGGATGCGTGTAGACCAACGGGTGCAGACTGCCCGGCGCCTCGCGCGGATCGTCGCTCGGCGTGACGCCCTGACGCAGGAAACCACCGCTATTGTAGGTGCCGTCGTGCTTTACGCGGCGTCCGGCGATGCGCGCCTTCAGGTCATTGGGCAGAGACTCGTACACGGCGTACATATCGACAAAGCTCGTATTGCCGCCCGTCGGTGGCACCTCCAGCGCATAGAGCGCGCTCGCCTGGGGCGGGACTTCGACATAGGACATGTCGGTGTGCCAGACCGCCTCGCCATTGCCGAGGCTGCCGATCGGGACGCCGCCCTCGACCACGTTCGAGACGACATAGAGTTCGGGCAGTCCCTCGACGAAGCGGCGGCCGGTCTCCTGGATGGGCGCGAGATCGAGGTCCCCGAACCGGCGGCTGAAGGCGATCAGGTCCGCGTCCGACAGCGATTGGTCGCGGACGAGCAGGACCAGATTGTCGAGCCAGGCCTGGTGCAGGTCGGCGAACTGCCGATCATCGAGCGTCCGAAGATCGATACCCCGAACCTCCGCGCCGACGCCCATTCCCGTTTTGACCACGTCGAGGCCAAATCGGCTCGCCAGAAGATCGCCCATCATCCGTACTCCATAATCGCACGTTCGCAGTCGACGACGGTCGATTGCCGCATGACGGTTTTAACGATTGACCGCCGACGTGGACCGCAAAGCATTTGTTTGGGCCGGTCAACCGGGACATATTTGCGTACAGCAACGGCGCGAATTGGGCGCCGCGTGGATCGCTGAAGGCAGTAGAGGCATTCCCCCATTGGCCATGATCCCGGCCAGCCTCGTGCCGATTACCCGTCGTCCGGGATAGCGGTCCATACAAAGGAACCATGCATGGTGCGCATCACGCTCGAACTTGCCAGCAAGATTATAACGGCGACGCTGGAGAGGAGGGTGGAGCTCGGTTTCAAGCCGCTCTGCGTGGCAGTGCTCGATCCCGGAGGGCACCTTGTCGCGCTGCAGCGTGAAGACGGGGCGTCGACGCTGCGGCCTCAGATCGCGATGGCCAAGGCGGGCGGGGCGCTCGCGCTGGGCGTATCGAGCCGCAAGATTGCTGAAATGGCATCGGAGCGTCCGACGTTCATCGCCTCGCTCGGGCCAATCTCTCCGCACGGCGTCGTGCCTGCGGCAGGCGGCGTGCTTATCGTCGACGCAGACGGCCAGTTGGTTGGGGCAGTGGGTGTGACCGGCGACACCTCGGACAATGACGAGGCGTGTGCGCTTGCCGGCGTCGCTGCGGCCGGGCTTTCGGTCCTGGAGTGAACGCGGCAAATTGCTCGCGCCGACCGCTGGCGTTTCGATCGACCCAAGATGTGCAAACCATGGCATCGCTGCCATTTTTCAGGCATTCTAGATTTGGGTGATGATTGATCGGACGGCGTCGATGATGGCGTCGACCTCGGTTCTCTTCATCCAGTCCGGCGTTACATCCGACCATGCAACAACGCCTGTTTCGTCGACCACAAGGGCCGTTGGGAAAGGCAGCTCCCACGTGCCGGTCCCGGTCACCTCGCCCAAGGGTGTTGACGCGGCCTGCCGGGTTGCCGAATTGGCTTCGAAGGTGATGCCGAGTTGGCGTGCGAGATGGTTGTCGCGGTCGGTCGCTATGGTGAAGTCGAGCGCGTGGCGCTGCTGTATCTCCGAGAGTTTCGAAGAAATCTGCGGGCTGATCGCGACGAGCGGGACACCCAGTTCGCGCAAGGTCGGCCACAGCACGCGCTGATAGACCGGTAGTGCGACGTTGCACGCGGGGCAGCCGGCGAACCTGAAGAAGATCAGCACGGCGGGACCAGTGGCGATCAGGCTGTCCAGTCGTATCGTCGTACCATTCACAGCTTCCAGCGCGAAGTTTGGCATCGGATCGCTGACTTTGATCGTGCGCGACCCATCGAAGCCGATGACGAGTTCGCGTCGCTGGCTGGCGTTCAGCTCCAGCTGCGCAGGCGTCCAGCTATGGTCACGCTCGTCTTGCAACGCGCCGAGCGCGGCGCGGACGGATTCGGTCATGAACGGTCTCCTCACACGTGGAAGCTGTTGGCGGGGCGATCGAGTCCGAGATGGCCGCGCAACGTCGATGCTGCGTAGTCGTGGCGGAAGACACCGCGTGACTGGAGCAACGGCACGACGTCGCGCAGCACCCGGTCGACGCCGGCCGGCATGAACGCAGGCATGACGACGAACCCGTCGCAGGCTTCTTCGACGAGCCAGCGTTCCATTTCGTCGGCGACGGTGCGCGGGCTGCCGACCATCTTGGCGAAGGACAGGCTGGAGCCGTACCAGCGACCGAGGTCGGCGAACGTCCAGCCTTCCTCGATCGCCTTGCCGATGACGTAGTGGAACCGGCCCTTGCTGCCCCGGATAAGGTCGCGGATGTCCGGAACGGGCTCGTCGAGCGCGTGGTCGGCGAGGTCGTAGTTCATGCTGCCCGACATGAAGCTGAGCCCCGCCAGCGGCTCGACCAGCGCGTCGAGTTCGCCGAGCAGGTCGGCGGCGGCATCGTCGCTGTCGGCGATGATCGGCACCATGCCGGGCAGGATCTTCACCGCGTCCGGCGATCGTCCGGCGGCGGCGACATCGTCTTTAAAACTGCGATATCCCGCCTTCGCACGATCGATGTCGGGGTAGACCGCGAAAACCACCTCGGCGTTGCGCGTTGCGAGATCCTGAAACGCGCCGGATGCGCCAGCCTGGATCAGGACCGGGTGGCCTTGGGGCGGACGTGGCAGCGACAGCGGGCCCTTCACGTCGAACCACTTGCCCGCATGATCGGCGTAATGGACCTTCGTCGGATCGCCGTAAGTGCCGGCCGCCTTGTCCGGCGCGATCGCGTCTTCCTCCCACGTGTCCCAGAGCCGGCGAACCACGTTCAGATATTCGGCGGCGCGGTCGTAGCGCGTGGCGTGATCGTAATGCTCGGCGCGTCCGAAATTATGCGCTTCCGCGTCGCTGACCGAGGTGACCGCGTTCCATGCCGCGCGGCCGCCGCTGAGATGGTCGATCGACGCGAACATTCGGGCGACGTGATAGGGCTCGGTATAGCTGGTCGAGATCGTCCCGCCGAGGCCGATACGCTCGGTCGTGACCGCAAGCGCCGACAGCAGCGTGAGCGGCTCCGTCCCGCGTGACGCGCGGTAGCGGACCGTCGTTGCGAAGTGGTTCCCGTAGAGGTCATCGACCGCCAGCTTGTCGGCGACGAACAGCATGTCGAGCTTGGCGGCTTCGGCCTGTGCGGCGAGGCGGCGGTAGAAACCGAAGCCCTGGTCCGCGTCGCTCGCCTGCGGATGACGCCAGCCGCCGTGGTGGATACCGTCGGCGGTGACGAACAGCGCAAGGTGCATCTGACGGGTCACAGCGACACCCCGACGCGGGCGTAATAGGAGCCGCCACTGAGCCCGAACGGCGCGAACCCACCATAGGCACCGCTGCCGTCGGCGGCGATCAGGCCGTTACGATCGGGATAGGTGTCGAACAGGTTGTTGGCGCCGACCGCGAGCGTGACGCGGTCGGTCAGGTCGTAGCCGATGTCGAGATCGGCCACCCACTTGCCGCCGAAGGTCCGGTCGCCGGTCGCGACGTTGCTGGACTCGATATAGCGGCCAAAGCGGGTTGCGCGGGCGAGGGCATGGACGCGGCCGAGCGACCAGTCGTTGGTCAGCACCAGCTTCGTACGTGGCAACGCAACGACCAGGTCGCGTTGTGCCTGCCTGCCGAACAGCACGACGTTGAGCGAACTCAGCGCGGCAGGGTTGTCGGCAATGTTGAGGATCTTGGTCTTGTTGTAGCTATAGGCTGCGCTCAGCCGGAACACGCCGAATCCCCTGGTGCGCAGCGTGTATTCCGCCACCGCGTCGATACCGCGGGTGCGCGTGTCGATCGCGTTGGTGAAGAATTGCGCACTGTCGACGCCAGATACCCCGTTCGCGACCAGGATGTCGCGGATCGCGGTGCCGCCGTTCGACGCCGTACCGAGGAACTCGGTCTTGACGATGCGGTCGTCGACGCGGATCTGATACGCGTCGAGCGTCAGATGCAGCGCGCCAGCTTCGTAGGTGACGCCCGCCGTGTAGTTGAGCGACTTTTCCGGCTTCAGCGACTGCGCACCCAGCGCGATCGCCGCGGCGCTGTTCACCGGCAGGAACTTCGCGATCGTCGAGACGGGCGTGTTGCCGATCACCGTCGTCGTATTTTGCGTGGTCGAGAAGCCGGTCTGCGCCAGCGCCGGTGCACGGAACCCGGTGTTGACGCCGCCACGGATCGCGAGGCCGGGTGCGAGTTCGTAGCGGGTCGAGAGCTTGCCGCTGACGGTGTTGCCGGCGCTGTCGTCATAATGCTCGAACCGACCGGCCACGCCGACGAACCACGCCTCGGTGACGTTGGTTGAGAGATCGACATAACCGGCCAGATTGTTGCGGCTGAGCGAGGCGGCGTCGGCGGGCGAGGTGCCGGTGAACGACACGAGGCCCGGCGACGGATACCGGCCGCCATAGAGCTGCCCGAACGGCGTCGTATCCACGGGAATCTGATAGCCCCCGTTGCGGTAGCTGTCGGGCTCGCCTGCGCGCGACTGGAAGCGTTCCCAGCGATGCTCGGCGCCGATCGAGATCGACAGCGGCTTGGCGAGGCCGATCGATACGTCTCGGGTAACGTCGAGATTGTTGACCCACACGTCCTGGATCTGCGTGCCCATATAGAAGCTCGTCGGGCTGGTCGGCCCGATCGAGGGGTTCAACGTGTTCTCCGAGCCGAGCCAGACGCGGTCGCGCCCGAAGCTCGAACTCAGGTCCCAGGTCCAGCCGGCAAGCTCGCCCTTCGCACCACCGGTTAGCTGGAAATCGGTTTCCTTGATCCGGCGATAGGCCTGGAAGCCGGTCGGGTAGAGCTGGGGCAAGACGTTGAGGCCGTTGGTGTTGGCTTGGCCACCAAAACCGGTGGGGGAGGGGATATACGCGCCGCGCGCGTCCCTGATGTCACGGTAGCTCAGCGTCGAGAAGCTGTAGAGCCGCAGCGTATCGCCGACCGGCAGCTCGGCATTGTACGAGCCGTTGATCATCTTGTCGCGGTTCGACCGGCCATAACCACCGGCATAGACATGATCGAGCGTCGCCTCGCGCGGGTCCGGCTGGCCGTTCACCAGCGGCAGAATCCGCGGCACGGCGTCGGCCGAGGAGTCCGCGCGATCATGGTATTTCGCTTCGACCGCGGCGCGAAAGAACCCGCCTTCGCCGAGCGCTGTGCCGTAGCTCAGGTCGGTCTGGAGCAGCGGCGCACCCTTTGAATATTGCTGGCCGCCGGTGATCGAGAAGCGGCCGCCCTTGGGTGCGTCGTCGAGGATGATGTTGATGACGCCGGACACCGCGTCCGAGCCATATTGCGCGGCGGCGCCGTCGCGGAGCACTTCGATGCGGCCGACCGCGTTGGTCGGGATCAGGTCGATATCGACCGGGGTCGAGCCGCCAGAGATGCGCGAGAGGTTGTTGATCAGCGAGGTGGTGTGGCGCCGCTTGCCGTTGACCAGCACGAGCAGGTAATCTCCCGAGAGCCCGCGGATCGCGATCGGCTTGACGCTCGCCGAGGTACCACCGCCGCCGAGCGCGGGCATCGTCAGCGAGGGCACGATGTTGCCGAGAATCTCCTTCAGCCCGGTGCGGCCGGTCGCCTGCAACTCGCGGCGGCTGATGACGTCGATCGGTACGGGGCTGTCGGCGACCGCCCGCGCCTGGCCACCGCGCACGCCGGTGACGACGATCGTGTCGTCGGTGCCGCCGCTTGCATCCGGCGTGGTCAAGGTCGTGGCGGGGGCAGGCGGTGCCTCTTGGGCGAAGGCGGGCTGTGTGAAGGTCGCAAGCGCGACACCGGCGAGCAGGCGGGAGGTCGATGTCATGATGATGTCCGTGAGCAAGGCGCGCGTCTCCGGTCCCGCCGAAGCGGGAGCGCGCGAGATAAAGAGCGATTGGTCGGGCGGCGGGGGCCGCTAGCGGGTCAGGCCCGCATTCGGAGCTTACCGCGTACTGTTCGGACCCTGGTCGAGCGGGAGATACGCATCGTCGAGCGGCCGATTGCCGGCCAGCGCGCCGGCAGTGCGGAACTGTGCGACCACGTCACGCTCTTCTGCCTTTACCGTAGCATCGACGGGTACCCGCGCCATCGGCAGGTGCTTGGCATGGAACAGCGCGATCGTCAGCGGCAGGCCGGTTTCCCTAGCGAGCACTGCGGCATAGGCATCGGGATGCGCGCGCGCCCAGTCGAGCGCACGGGTTTCGCGTTGCAGGAAGTCCTTCAGGATCGCCTGCTTGCTGACCGCCGTTGTCGCGTTCGCCGCATCGAAGGCATAGCCGCTCAGATAATCGGCGCCGTCCGCGACGACCCGCGCGCCCTGCGCCAACGCCGCTCCGCTATAGGGCGACCAGATCGACCAGGCATCGGTCGAGCCGGTGTCGAAAGCCGCCTTGGCATCGCCGGGCGCAAGGAAGGTGAGGAGCACGTCGGTGGGCTTGAGCCCCTTCGCGTCGAGTGCGCGGAGAAGAAGGTAGTGGCCGACCGAGCCGCGGGTCGTCGCGACCCGCTTGCCGCGTAGTCCGCCGGCATCGACGATCCGCGACTGCGCCGGCACCAGGATCGCGAGGCTGCCCCGCGGCCGCGAGGTGGCGGATTGCACGGCCACCGCCTTGATCGGGCTGCCACTCTGGTAAGCGAACTGGAACGGTGCGTCGCCGACCATCCCGACATCCACCGCGCCCGCGCCGATCGCCTCCAGCAAATTCTGCGCGGCGGGGAATTCGGACCATTCGATACGGTAGGGTGCGCCGTCGAGCGCACCCGATGCGAGCATCAGCGCCTTGGTGCCGCCGCGCTGGCTGCCGACGTGCAATACATCGCCGCTTGCGGTGCCGCGTCCCAGCCACGCGTACAGACCTGCCGCTAGCACGGCCGCGAGCAGCAACGGCCACCATCGCTTCAGGCCTTCCCTGGGCGGGGGTGGCGCCGAAGCCACCCCTTCGTCGTCCGTCCAGTCCGGCATCAGCCTACCGCCCACTGCGGTTCGACGAGGTCGCGTTCGGCATCGCGCGCGGCGATCAGTTCGTGGACGACCGGCAGCAGGTCGCGGCCATAGTCGATCGCATCCTGCAACGGCTCGAAGCCGCGGATTAGGAAATGGTCGATGCCGAGGTCGTAATAATCGAGCATCGCGTCCGCGACCTGTTCGGGCGTGCCGACCAGCCCGGTCGAATTGCCTTGCGCACCGCCTAGTGCTGCCACCCCGGTCCAGAGGCGTTTGTCGACGCGGTAGCCCTGGTTGGCGGTATCGAGAAGTCGCTGCGAACCGGCGTTCGGTGGGGCGTGGCCGCTGGTCGCTGCACCGGCCGAGACGCGGAGGTCACGGACCTTCTCGACGATCTGGTCGGCCTTTTTCCATGCCGCTTCTTCGGTATCGGCGATCACCGGGCGCAGCGACAGCGAGAAGCCGGGGCTGCGGCCATAGCGCGCGGCGGCGTGGCGGATCGTGCCGACCGCCTCGCGCACCTGCGCCTGCGTCTCGCCCCACAGTGCGTAGACATCGGCATGGCGCCCGGCGACGTCGATCGCGGCGGGCGACGATCCGCCGAAGAACACGGGCAGGTTGGTCGGCTTGATCTGGCTGAACGCCTGGCGGACGTTGTAGAAGCGCCCGTCATGATCGAACGGCGTGGCCGACGACCATTCCTGTTTCAGGATCTCCAGATATTCGTCGGTGCGCGCGTAGCGATCGTCCTTCACCGAATGATCGCCGTCGCGCGCCATCTCGCTGTCCGCGCCGCCGGTGATGATGTGGACCGCGACGCGGCCGCCCGAGAGCTGGTCGAGTGTCGCCAACTGGCGTGCGGCGAGCGTCGGCTGGGTGAAGCCGGGGCGGTGCGCGATCAGGAAACCGAGCTTGGTGGTAATGGCGGCGGCGTGCGCGGCCACGATCTGGCTTTCGGGGCTGTCGGAGCCGAACGGGATCAGGACGCGGTCGAAGCCACCCTTTTCCTGCGCGATCGCGGCGGCCTCGACATAGGCCTTGTCGAGCCCGCGCGCCTTGCCGACGCCGTGGATCTCGGACGCGTCGTTGAAACCGATATAGCCGATGAACTTGACGGGCATGACGTGTCTCCTGTGATGTTCGAGGAAATTAGATGACGTAGAAGCCGTGCGTGCCGTCGCGCGCGAGCTGGTCGACCAGGCCGTATTCCCAGTCGAGATAGGCCTGCATCGCGGCAGCGGCGTTGTCGGTGCCTTCGTAGGGGCGCTTGTACCGGTGCGCGGGGTCGCCCGGCGGGATCGTCTGGCCGGGACCGGTTTCGAGGTCGCCCCCAGTGCCATTGGCGAACCCGCCATCGAGCACGAACACCTTCCAGCCGAGTTGCGCGAGCCACGACGCGGTCATGTCGGCTCGCGGCCCAATATCGTCGGCCAGGACGATCCGCGCACCGCGAACCGGCGCGGCGATGTCGGTTTCCTGCACCAGCTGTCCGCCGGGATAGGACCGGAAGCCGGCGATGTGGCCGGCGACATATTCGTCGGGGCGGCGCACGTCGAAACGGTAGAGCGTGCGGCTGGTGTCGCGTTCGAGCACCGCGAGCTCGGCGGGCGTCAGGCGTTTTACACCCGCGCGGTAGGCGACGGCGCGGGCGGTGGCGGCGGTCTCGTCGGTCTGTCGAACTTCCGGTGCAGGACGATCGCTGCCGTGCGCGAGCGACTGGCCGGCGAGCGTCCAGCCGATCGTACCGTTGCGCAGCGCGACGACGCGGTTGGGGATGCCGACGTTGATCAGCGACTGCGTGCCGATGATGCTGCGGGTGCGGCCGGCGCAGTTGACGATGATCGTCGTGTCGGGATCGGGCACCGCCTCTGCGACCCGCAACACGAGTTCGGCGCCCGGCACGCTGGTCGAGCCGGGGATGTTCATCGTCGCATATTCCTCGAACCGGCGCGCATCGAGGATCGCGATGTCGGCCTTCTCCTCGATCAGCGCGGCGACGTCTTCGGCGGCCAACCACGGCGTGTGCCGGCGCGCCTCGACCAGTTCGCCGAACGCCTTCGAGTAGGAGTTCACGTCCTCGAACACTTCGAAGCCAGCCGCCCGCCAGCCTCCGAGGCCGCCTTCGAGGGTTGTAATTTGGGTGTAGCCGAGCGCGGTCAGCGCTTTGGCAGCGGCGGGTACGTAGCCTTCGCCGTCGTCGTACAGGACGATCGGTACGTCCTTGCGCGGGAGGCGGATCGTCGCTTCCAGTTCGATCCGATCGAAGGCGAGATTCGCGGCGAACAGCGGGTGTCCGGTCGCGAACGCGGCTTCGTGACGGACGTCGAGCAGCGCGATTTCATGCCCGAGCAGCAGCGCGGTGCGGATTTCGGTGGGGGTAGTCATGCGGTGGCTCCCGAGCGGTCCCAGAGGTTCGGCAGCACGGCGTTGGCATAGCCCGACACGAACCGCTTCGGGGTACCCGCCGCATCATAGGTGGCGCGTTCGACCGCACCGATATTGCTGCCGTAGAGGTGGATGCTGATCGACACGCGGTCATCGAACGCATTCGATACGCGGTGGATGTCGCCGACCGAGGGCGAGACCGCCTCGACTTCGCCGGCTTCGAGCCGTTCGATCGCGCCGACCGCGTGCAAGCCACCATCCGGGTAGCGCGCGAACCGTTCGGATAGCTCGGCACCGCGCAGCACGCCGACCAGGCCCCAGACGCGGTGGTCGTGGATCGGCGTGGCCTGTCCCGGCCCCCAAACGAAGCTGACGACGGAAAACCGCTCGCGACTGTCGCAGTGGAGCAGGTATTGCGAATAGCGATCCGGGTTTGGGGCGGCGTAGGCGTCCGGCAGCCAGTCGTCATGCGCGACGAGCTGGCCAAGCGCGGCGCTGCCTTCCTCCAGCAGCGAGCGTTCGTCGCGGCTGCGGTCGAGCAGCGTGCCGATGCCGGTGACGAAATCGCGCAGACGATCGAGGCGTGGGCGGTCTTGTACGAGGCTCGCCATCATTCGGCCTTCACGAAGGGCAGGGGCTCGTCCCGTTCTACGCCGAGCGCGCCCAGCAACCGTTCGCGCAATGCCGTCGCGATCCCGGTACGTTGTGCGCGCGGGACCGAGATGCGTTCCTCGACGACGATCCGCCCGGCATCGAGCACCAGTACCCGGTCGGCCAGCGCGATCGCCTCGTCGACGTCGTGCGTCACCAGCAGCACGGCAGGCTTGTGCGCGCGCCATAGCGCCATCACGAGGCCGTGCATTTTCACCCGGGTCAGCGCGTCGAGTGCTGCAAACGGCTCGTCGAGCAGCAGCAGTTTCGGTTCGCGGACCAGCGCGCGGGCGAGCGCCACACGCTGCGCCTCGCCGCCGGACAGCGTCAGCGGCCAGACGTCGAGCCGGTGGCCGAGACCGACCTCGCGCAACGCTGCCTCCGCCCGGTCGCGCACGTCCGGTCCCTTCAGTCCGAGCCCGACATTGCGCCAAACGCGCTTCCACGGCAGCAACCGCGCATCCTGGAACACGACGGCGCGAGAGGTCGGGATCGTCACGTCCTGCGTCTCGGCGGTATCGAGGCCGGCGAGCGTCCGCAGCAACGTCGTCTTGCCCGATCCAGAGCGGCCGAGCAGCGCGACGAACTCGCCTTGGGCGATATCGAGATGGAGATTGTCGAGGACGGTGTTGGTACCGAAGCTGCGCGAGAACCGCGTGAGCTTGACGACGGGGCGGACGGGCTGCGGCATCGCGATGATGTGCGAGATGGTCATGGTTCAGGCCTCCACGAGCTTGGGGCGCCACGCGAGCGCACGGTCTTCGATCAGGCGCACGGACTGGTCGGCGGCGAGGCCGAGCCCGGCATAGACGAGCAGGCAGACGACGATGATGTCGGTCCGCATGAAATCGCGCGCGTTGTTGATCAGGAAGCCTAAGCCCGCCGACGCGTTGATTTGTTCGGCGACCACGAGGATCAGCACGGCGACCGAGAAGGCGTAGCGCAGACCGACTAGCAGTTGCGGTAGCGCGGCGGGCAGCACGATGTCGGTGACGATCTGCGCGCGCGACAGGCCGAAGCTGCGCCCCGCGTCGATCAGGCGGACATCGACGCCGCGGATGCCGTTGTAGAGGTTGAGATAGACCGGAAACAGCGTCGCGAACGCGATCAGCGCGATCTTGGGGGTCTCGCCGATCCCGAACCAGACGATGAACAGCGGCGACAGCGCCAGCGCGGGCAATGTCCGCAGCATTTGCACGGGAGAGTCGACCGCCGCTTCGCCCTCGCGGGTGAGGCCGGCGACCAGTGCGAGGACGATGCCGAGGCTCACCCCGATCACGAGGCCCGCCGCCGCACGACCGAGCGATACGGCAAGGTTGGCGGGCAATTCCCCCGATACGATCATGCCCCACAGCGTGCCCAGCACCTGCGAAGGCGCTGCCAATGTACGCGTGGGGATCAGGCCGATCCGGGACGCCGCTTCCCAGGCCAGCATGAGCGCTATCGGCGATACCCAGCGGCTACGCTGGAGCCTGCTCTGCCATGATCGGCTGGTGGATCGTTGGGACGTCTTCGCCATGGACAGCCTTTCGGACGCTCGTTTTCCGGAGCGCCTTCAATGCGTCTTCAATTCCTATCGCTTCAATAGAGAATGACTTGCCAGCCTTATGAGCATTGCAAATACGAGCCTAAAACCGCATCGATCTCAGCACCTTAGGGGAACGGGAAAGAAAGCCTTTGCGGGCGTGAAGAGCGTCAATCTGCGCTGGCGGATTCGACGATCGAACGAAGGACGACGTCGTGGAGCCGGTCGAGTACCGGATGTCGCGTGTCGTTGATGCGCAGGACATAGGCGACGCGGGGCAGCGCGGGGAGCCCGTCGTGAATCTCCGGATCGAGCCCCATCAAGGCGTCGGTGCGACAGGTTATACCGATCCCGCCGGTCACTGCCGCGCGCAGGGCGGACAGGCTCGGCGTCTCCAGGACGATCCGGTAGGGCCTGCCCGCCGCCTCCAGCGCGGCGATCGCGGCATCGCGGAACCGGCATGGCTTCTGGAGTACGGCCAAGGGCAGGATCGCAGCGGATGTCAGGCGCGGATTGCCGAGCCAGTGCATGTCGGCGGTGGCGACGGCGGCCTTGTCGGTGTCCTCGCCGATGCACAGGACGATGTCGAGGCGGTCGGTCGCGAGCAGATCGAGCAGTTCGGCCGACCCTGCGACGCGAACGTCGAGCGAGGCGTCGGGGTTACTGGACGCGAACACCGACAAGACGCCGGACAACAACGTCTCCGCGAAATCCTGCACGAAGCCGATCCGCGCGGGGCCGGCGAGGCTGCCGTCGCCAAGTGCTGCCAGCGCACGATCATTGACCGCAAGCAGGTCGCGCGCGTGCGGCAGGAACCGTTCGCCCTGCACCGAGAGGACGAGCCTGCGTCCTTCGCGGCGGAACAGCGCCACCTGGAGCAGTTCCTCAAGTCGTTTCATCTGCAAGCTGAGTGCGGACTGGCTGACGAACACGCGGTCCGCGGCACGCAGCATCGAGCCGGCATCGACGATCGCGACGAAGCTGCGCACGACGTCGGTGGGAATGTTGACGGCCATGATCGGTCCTAGAAGCCAGGCTCATATGCGTTAGCAGACAATCTACATTGATTCGATAGGAAATGAAGCGCTCCTTGCTGCGGGAAGGAGCGCAGCCTTGGTACATCGTAATCCTCGACCCGGATCGCAGCACGGCTGGCACGCGCCGTGCTCGACCGATCGTCTTCACGTGAAGCCTGTCGGCGACCTGACCGACACGGTGCTGCCATGAGTGCGCAACTCCTATCAATTGCGCCGCAGGTGCCGACGCTTGATCTGGATGCTGTCCTGCCGGGTGTAACCGCAGCGTTCGCGGCGACCGCTGCGCACCATGATCGCACAGGCACGCTGCCGGTCGAGAACTTCGCGCTGCTGCACCGTCACGGCCTGCTCGCGCTGACCGCGCCACGCCGGCTCGGCGGTGGTGGCGGCGATCTGGCGGAGGCTCGGCGTGTGATCGCCGCGGTCGCGCGCGGCGAACCGGCGACCGCGCTCGTCCTGACGATGCAGTATCTGTTTCATGCCGGGCTCGACGATCGCTCCGGTTTCTCGGAGGCGCTGAAGACGCGTGTCGTCGGCGAGGCGTTGCGCGATGGTGCGCTGATCAACGCGCTGCGGGTGGAGCCGGATCTGGGCACGCCGGCGCGGGGTGGCCTTCCCGGCACGATCGCGCGGCGCACGGCCGAGGGTTGGCGGCTCGACGGGCGGAAGATTTTCTCGACCGGCTCCACCGCGCTGACCTGGATGGTGGTCTGGGCGCGTTCGGACGATGCCGAGCCGCTGGTCGGCGGCTGGCTGGTGCGCGCCGATACGCCGGGCATCCGGATCGAGGAGAGCTGGGATCATCTCGGGCTGCGCGCGAGTGCCAGCCACGATGTGGTGTTCGAGGACGTTCTGGTGCCGTTCGATCAGGCGCTGGAGCCCAGGCCGGTCGGCAAGCAGCCGCCCTATTCCGCTGCGTTCGCCAACTGGTCCGCGGTGCTGACATCGGCGATCTATGACGCCGTCGCACGGAATGCGCGCGACTGGCTGGTCGGCTGGCTGATCGATCGCAAGCCGACCAATCTCGGTGCGTCGTTGTCGACCTTGCCGCGGTTCCAGGAGGTGGTCGGGACGATCGACGGATTGTCGCTGCAGAACCGGTTGCTGCTCGATGCCGGTACGTCGGGTGCGACGAGCGGGTTGGAGGCGGGGCTGGTCAAGCACCTCGTCACCGAGAACGCGATCGCCGCGGTCGAGAAGGCGATCGCCGTCACCGGCAATGCGGGGCTGACGCGACACAACCCTTTGGAGCGACACCTGCGCGACGTGTTGTGCGGCCGCATCCATACGCCGCAGGGCGATGTCGTGCTGGGCAGCACCGGTCGCGCGGCGTTTGCGGAGCGTAGCGCGTGACGCGTGTGCAGGTCGCCAGCCAGTTACCGGCACTCTTCAACGACGCCTTTGCAGCCTCGACGCAGGCGGCGGAGATCGTCAGCATCGCGCCCGGATCGGCCGGGCTCGCGCACGGGCCCGAGATCCTGATCGCCGCGCCGTTCCGACGGCCGGGCGATGCGTTCCCTGCGCAGCCGAGGGGCTGGCCGTTCGATCTTCGCTGGATCCAGCTCGTCTCGGTCGGCATCGATTTCTATCCGGACTGGCTGTTCGAGGGGCCGGTGGTCACCACCGCACGCGGGGCGTCGGCGATCGCGCTGGCGGAGTTCGCGCTTGCCGCGATCCTGGCGGAGGCGAAACACCTTCCCGACATCTGGATCAGCGATCGCAAAGACTGGGTCGCCAAGCCGCTTGCGACCGTCGCCGGCACCACGCTCGGGCTGATCGGGTTTGGGGCGATCGGCGAGGCGCTAGCACCGCGCGCGCAGGCGCTGGGGATGCGGGTGATTGCCACGCGCCGCTCGGACCTGCCGCTCGCAGCGGGTGTCGAGCGTGCCGATCCCGCGACGATCTTCGCGCAGGCCGACCACGTCGTCCTCGCCGCGCCGGCGACCGCGCAGACCGAGCGGATGGTCGACGCGAAACTCCTGTCGTTGGCCAAGCCGAACCTGCACCTGATCAACATCGCGCGCGGCATCCTGATCGACGATGATGCGTTGCTCGCCGCGCTGGACGAAGGGCGGGTCGCGCGCGCGACGCTCGACGTTACATACCCGGAGCCGCTGACCGCCGGGCATCGTTACTACACGCATCCCCGCGTCCGCCTGTCGCCGCATACCAGCGTCCACACGACCGAGACGCGCCGCAATCTTTCGCTGAGTTTCGCCGCCAATCTCGATCGCTTCCGCCGCGGGCAACCGCTCGACGGCGTGGTGGATCGCGCCCGTGGCTATTGAGGAGACAGACGATGACCAACCCGCTTCCCCTGCGGCGCACGGAGCCGGCCGAGACTGCGATCGTCGAGGCGCTGTTGCCCGAGTTCGGGTCTTCCGTCATCCCGGTCCACGCCGATCCCGCGGTCGAGCGGCTGTATCGCAAACAGCGTCTCGCCGCCGCGTACCGGCTGTTCGGGCGCAACGGCTACGACATGGGCGGCGCGGGCCACATCACGGTGCGCGATCCCGAATGGCCCGATCATTTCTGGGTCAACCCGTTCGGCGTGCATTTCGGCCGGATCAAGGTGTCGCACCTGATGCTCGTCAGCCACGAGGGCGTGGTCGTCGAGCCCCCCAAGGGCGTGCCCGCGCGCCTCAACCGCGCGGCGTTCGCGATCCATTCGGAGTTGCACAAGGCCCGGCCCGACGTGATCGCGGCGGCGCATTCGCACTCGCTGTACGGCAAGGCCTGGTCGTCGCTCGGTCGACTGCTCGATCCGCTGACACAGGATTCGGCGGCCTTCTACGACGATCACGCGCTGTTCGAGGAATATAGCGGCGTCGTGCTCGACGCGAGCGAGGGCGAGAAGATCGCGCACGCGCTTGGTCATCGGAAGGCGGTGATCCTCCAGAACCACGGCATCTTGACGGTCGGCCATTCGGTCGAGGCGGCGGTCTGGCGCTATCTCGCGATGGAGAATGCATGCCAGGCGCAATTGCTCGCCGAGGCTGCGGGCACGACCAAGCCGATGAGCGACGCGGTCGCGCGGCACACCGCGTCGCAGGTCGGCACGGAGGTCGGCGCGTTGTGGGCGTTCCAGCCCTATTGGGACGTGATCGTCGCGCAAGAACCGGACCTGCTCGATTGAGCCCGCTGGTTTCCCGCCGCGCGGTGATCGGGGGTGCGCTGGCCCTGTCGGCGTGCGGACGCGGGGGTTCCAAACCGGTCGCGCTGAAGGACGTTACGCTCCGCGTCGCCACCTACAAGGGCCAGATCGACTCGTTCTTCGCGCAGGCCGGCGAAGCGGCACCGCCCTACACGGTGAGCAAGGCGCTGTTCGCGGGCGGCAACCAGATCGTCGAGGCGATCAACGCCGGCGCGATCGACTTCGGCGGGATGAGCGAGATACCGCCGATCTTCGCCGCCGCTGCGGACCCGCTGTTCCGGCTGATCGCGGTGCAGCAATACGACGTGAACAATCAGGTCGTTCTGGTGCCGGCTGGCTCGACCATCCACGATGCGGCGGGTCTGCGCGGCAAGCGGATCGGGTATGTCCGTGCGACCACCTCGCATTACATCCTGCTCCGCCTTCTCGACGAAGCGGGCCTCACGTTCGCCGACGTCGTGCCGATTGCGCTGTCGCCCTCGGACGGACTGACCGCGTTCCAGCAGGGACGGCTCGACGCATGGGTGATCTACGGCGTGCAGGGCAGCCTCGCGCGCTCGACCGGCGCGCGCGTGCTCGCCACCGGCAAGGGGAGGTTGTCGGGCAATTATGTCGTCGCGGCGTCGACCGCCGCGCTCGCCGATCCGCTCCGCGTCGAAGCCATCGGCGATTATCTCGGCAAGATCGCGCGGACCTTCGCATGGTCGGTGGCCAACCCCGCCGCATGGGCGACCGCGCTAGCCAAGGATACCGGAGTTCCCGAAGCGATCTGGCTACAGCAGTTTCGAGAGCGCAGTTCCGATCCGCGAATAGTGCCCGTCACCGATGCGGCGATCGCCTCGCAGCAACAGGTTGCGGACCGGTTCGCGACGGCAAAGGTGATTCCAGCCAAGGTCGATGTCCGCCCGCTCTGGTCGACCGCCCTCAATGCACGGATCGGGAAGATATACTGAAGAACAGTCAATGATACATATGTGTATCGACGAACAATCGGTAGTTTGAGACCGGATACCTAAAGCAACTCGTACGAATACCAGATTGACTCCATAGTTCATCGACATAATGAGGGGTCGCATTGATGGGTCGTACTACACGGCGTTTGCTGAAGATATCGGTCGCAACCATGGCTTTTGGGTTGGCATGGTCCGCGAGCGCGCAGACGACGGGCGGTCCGTCGATCACGGATCCGGTCGATACGTCCGACAGGACCGAGACGTCGGATCGCGGTGAGATCATCGTCACTGCCGAGCGCCGTTCGACCGACCTGCAAAAGACGCCGATCGCGATTTCCGTGTTCGGCGGGCAGCTCGCGCAGGATCGCGACATCCGCGACGTGCGCGATCTGGCAGGGCAGGTCCCTAATCTGTTCGTGCCCCGCACCTCGATCAGTCACACCACGCAGACCTTCTCGTTGCGCGGCGTCGGCGAAAGCGACCCGATCCAGGAGCCGGTACTCGCCGTCTATGTCGACGACGTCTACATCCCGCGCCAGATCGGCTCGATGGTCGAGTTCAATGATCTCGAACGGATCGAACTTTTGCGCGGGCCTCAAGGGACCCTCTACGGCCGTAATTCGAGTGCGGGCGCGCTGCGGATCATAACCCGCGATCCGGACCAGGAAACGCATCTGAAGGCCGCGATCGGCTATGGCAGCAAGAACGAGGTCGACGCGCGCGCGCTGGTCAGCGGCCCGCTGAGCGATACTCTGGCCGCCAGCTTCTCGTACATCCACCACAGCCGCGACGGCGTGACGAAGGACCCGACGCTCGGCCACGACGTCAACCGGATCGACGTCGACTCGTTCAGGGGCAAGCTGCGCTGGACGCCGAACGCCGATCTCGACGTGTTGCTGACCGCCAATCTCGTCCGCGACCGTTCCGACTCGCGCAGCTATATTCCGGTCAACCAACCCGGTGTCGTGTTCGACAAGCGCACCTCTTATTCCGAGGTCGAGCCGCATCAGGATCTTGATGGTCGTTCGGGGTCGCTCCGCATCAAATATGCGCTCGGCGAGCATCTCAGCCTGAAGTCGATCACCGCGGTCGGCGGGTTCAACCTCGATCCGGTCTCGTACGACAATGACGGCCAGTCCGCGCTGATCCAGAAGAACCTGATCCATTACAATGATCGCTACGTGACGCAGGAAGTGCAGTTGAATGGCGATTACGGCGCACTGACCTTTACCGGCGGGTTGTTCTATCTGCACGAACGCTTCTTCGTCGAACGCGACGGGTTTACACGCCTCGGCACGTCGCCGACGGCTGCCGTATCGGGACTGCGCGCACACAACATCACGACCACCGACGCCTACGCGATCTTCGGTGAGGCAACCTATCGGTTAGGGTCGGTATTCAGCGCCACCGGGGGCTTGCGCGGTACGATAGAGCACAAGGATTTCGTGTTCGACAACAAGGTCATCAACCTCGCACGTGTGCCCACCGCGCAGTCGATCGCGGGGGAGGCGGACGAGACGTGGCGTGCGCTGACCCCGAAAGCCTCGGTGCAGGCGCAATGGAACTCGACGCTTCTGCAATATGCCAGCTATTCGCAAGGCTTCAAATCGGGTGGGTACGACAATCGTGCGACGCGGCTCGATCTGGCCACGTTGCCGTTCGCGCCGGAGAAGGTCAGCACCTACGAAACCGGGCTGAAGGCGACCCTGTTCGATCGTGCGCTGCGGTCGAACATCGCGGTGTTTTACAACGACTATCAGGACTTGCAGGTGTCGTTCTTCGATCCGGTCTATCAGGGATCGCGGCGTGGCAATGCGGGCAAGGCGCACAGCTGGGGCATCGAGATCGAGAACAGCGCCACCCTGACCGACCGTTTCAGCGTGCAACTGGCAGGCGGGTATCTCCACGCGACGTTCGACGACTATAAGGGCGCCGGCGGGGCCGGGGTGAATGCCGATGGCAACCGCCTGACCAATGCGCCGAAATGGACCGTAACTGGCGGCGCGAGCTATGAGTTGCCCCTGGCGGCCGCTGGCTCGCTGAGGCTGGCCGCCGACGCGAATTACCAGTCTTCTTACTACGTATCCGCGCTCAACCGCCCCCAGGATTGCTCGCCTGGGCAAGCCTATGTGAACGGTACGATCACGTGGAATACCCCGAACCCGCATGTCGACGTCGCACTATCGGTCCGCAACGTGCTGAACACGAGCAAGCAGGTCGCGTCGGTCTACAACCCGTCGATCGGCGCGTGGTACCGGAATTTTCCGGACCCCCGGACGGCGTTGCTGACGCTGCGCTTCAGCCGGTAGATGGCATCCGCATGATATGTAACCGCGCCTCGTTTAATCGAAGACATTCCGGGCAGGGGTTTGAGGTTTGTAAATTTGATCGCGGAGATGAACGAACGGCTGAAGCCGGGAGGTGGGGAAGGGGGCGCGAATGTCCGGCTATGGGGCCAGACGTAAGGCTATTGCCTGCCATGCTCTCGACCGAGTGTCACAAATGCAATGATGCCTGCGGTCACAGCTGAAAATGCCGCGAGTAGGGCGGCGGTGTGGAACGCCTGGGCCAACTGTACGACCGATGCGCCGACAACGGCGCCGGCCAGCGCCGTCGCGATCAAGCCGCCGGTTCGTGCAATCGCGCTGTTGAACCCCGATGCGGTGCCGGTGTGGTGATCGTCGACGGACGAAAGAACTGCGGTCGTGAGCGGAGCGACCGCGCCGGCCATCCCGAGCGCTATCACCACCAGACCGGGCAGCACGTTGCTCCAATAGCCGGCCCCCGGGTCGACGGTCGCCATCAACGCGAAACCGACACCGGTAACGATCGGCCCGATCGTCAGCGGCCAGCGCGGGCCGATCCGCTCGCTCAACCGTCCGGCAAAGCGCGACGCGGTGCCAATCACGATCGAGAAGGGGAGCAATGCGAAACCTGCCTGGGTCGGCGTGTATCCGCCGCCGACGATCAACAGATACGGCAGCAACACCAGCAACCCGCCCAGCGCGCCGTACAGCAGCAGCGTCAGCAAGGTCAGCCCGACGAAGGGGCGTGACGCGAACAGCGTCAGCGGCATCATCGCGCGGTCGCCTAAACGGTGCTCCTGGCCGACGAACGCGACCAGCAGGACGATGCCGATGCCCAGGCCCGCACCGATTTTCGGCGACAGGACATGACCGCTCGACCACAGGGTCAGCGCCCATGTCAGGATGCCGAGCGCGGCGGTTACCAAGATCGCGCCGAGCCAATCGAGTGGTTGCTCGCCGGGATCGCTCTCCTCGACATAGCGCAGGGCGACCAAGATCGCAGCCACCGCGACAGGCAGATTGAGGTAAAAGATCGTCCGCCAGCCCAGCGTGTCGACCAGCCAGCCGCCAAGCGGTGGACCGACGGCGCTGGCGATAGCGCCGGCTGCGGCCCATGTCCCGACCGCTCGCCCCCTTGCTTCGCCTTCGAACGAACTGCCAAGAATTCCCAGGCTGTTGGGCATCAGGATCGCGGCGCCGATGCCCTGCAGTCCGCGCGCTGCCAGCAGGATCGAAAGCGTCGGCGCCGGCGCGCAGCCGATCGACGCAAGCGCGAACAGGACTGTGCCGAACACCAGCATCCGCCGGCGGCCGTAATGATCGCCCGCTGCGCCACCAAGCAAAAGCAGCGCCGAGAGCGGCAGTAGATACGCGTTGATGATCCAGGGGAGGTCTGACGCACCGCCGCCGAAATCCTTGCCGATCGCGGGAAGCGCGACGTTGGTCACCGAGCCATCGATAAAGGCAAGGCTCGAGGCGAGCATCGTCGCGGCTATCGTCCAGCCAGGGTAGCGAACAGCTGTGGTCCGTGCGGCCCCTGCATGAGGGTGGTCGCCAGACCGCGGCGGTGGCGCATTCATGGTTCGGTTCGACGGAAACAGCATGTCTCGTGGTCGTTCACGAGACCGCAGGCCTGCATCCAGGCGTAGACGATGACGGGGCCGACGAACTTGAACCCGCGCTGCTTGAGCGCCGCTGATAGGGCTTCGGAGGCAAGCGATCGCGTTAGCGCCTTGGCACCGTCGCCGATCACTGGCGTACCATCGACGAAACTCCAGACGAAGCCGCTGAAATCCTCGCCGGCGTCGCGCATCGCGATATAGGCGCGGGCATTGCCGATCGTCGCTGCGATCTTGGCGCGTGAGCGGACGATACCGGCGTTGCCGAGCATCGCCGCGATGTCCGGCTCGCCGAACCGCGCAACGGTGTCCGGATCGAAGCCCGCGAAGGCCGCCCGGAATGCGTCGCGTTTGCGCAGGATCGTGATCCAGGCCAGCCCGGCCTGAAATCCGTCGAGCATCAGCTTTTCCCACAGCGCGCGCGGGTCACGTTCGGGCACGCCCCATTCGTCGTCGTGATATGCCGCAAGCAAAGGGTCGCCCTGCGCCCATCGGCAACGCGATAGCTCGGCGTGGGGCATGCCGGGCATTGCCGAGTCTTTGCGGTCGATTTGCATACTGGCCGAGACGATGCTCGCTCGGTGCCGGTGTGTCGATACCGTTCGCCATCGCCAGCGCGGATCAGGTCTCGATGGCGTTAAGCAGTTCGGCGTTGATCTGGTCGAACCGGACCGAATGCTATTCTCGCCTTTCAAGCCGTCCAGGCAGCAGATCGTCCGCCGAGCGCTGCAGTCCAACCAAATGAACGAATGGGTGGAGTTGGTATGCGGGAAGGGCGTCTGAATGTCTGCGAGTGGGTCCGTCCAGCCGTCAGCCGCCTGTGCAATTAGGGCAGCACGGCTGGTTTGGCGGGGCCTCCGTATCGACGGAGCGGCTGGCTGGCGCGATCAGCTAATCTATCGCATTGCTCAGTTGATATGACAGGTTACTCCTCATCGGGCGTCGCGACACTGCTCACGTTGGCGACGGCGGCGCTGGCTGCGCCGCCCGCGGTCCATACGCCTGCTCCCGGAAGCCCGGAACGTACCGCGATCGTCAAGACGCTCCACGCGGGCGACGATAGCGCGCAATCGCGTTTCACCTTCCGCGTGTTTCGCGTCCTTTCGGCTGGCCCGGGTACGATTGCCTATGTTCGCGGCGCAGGGCCAGTCGGCACCTTCCAGGCCATCCTGAAGCGCGACGGCCAGGCTGGATGGCGCAAAATATGGGGCGAGGGCGATGGCGGCAGTAACAGCTGCGAAGTCGGCGCGCGGCATTATGCCTGGGCCTTGCAACTTCTCCGGACCTACACGGCCACCCCCGACGCGATTTTTCCGGGCATCGTTGCGCGGGCGAGGGACTTGAGACGCATGGCGAAAGCGGAGCCCGACGTGCAATGCGTCGGTGATTTGGATGGCGGCCCCAGCTGATCGCGGGACACTGGCCCCTCACTTGGCGTTATTGATCGGACGCCGCGCTCGATGCCGCTTCCACCACGGCCGAAGCCTGTTCCGCCATCTGCCTGCAGAGCGTGCGTTCGGACGACTTCTGCGCGCGGGCATTGTCCGCCAGCGACATGGTCTGTCCTTCGCGAACCTCTTCGGGGCGGGCGGGGTTGCCCGAGTCCATCAGGCCGATCACCTGCGGCCCGACAATGTCGCCACGTCGACCGACGGCTTGCTGAGCAAACGCCGCCGGGGTCACGGACATGCCTGCGATCGTCGCGACGACCGACTTGCGGGTATTGGCGACATCAACGGCAGTGGCGAACCCCTTGCCCATGCAATATTCCATCAGGCCAAGGTGATTGTAGACCGAGCCGAACGCGGTCTGCAGTTGTTGGTCGGTCGGCAGCTCCTGCGCCTGCAAGGGGCCAAGCGCCAACGCGCTGGCAAGAATGGTGGCCGTCATGCGACCGGCGAGCGCGGTACGAAATTCCTGCATTCAGGTCTCCTAAGCCGGTGCGAGGACGCTTTCGATGTCAGGCCGTGGAAGTAGCGGCGGCGTGCTGTCGATATAGGTCAGCCAGTGAAGCCAGATGGTGTATGTCCGCATCCTTGTAAGCCGTATCTGGCAATTCAGCGCCATGCTCCCTCGAATGCTGCCACCGACCCAGTTTTCATAGACGGCGCCGCATTCGGATGTTCGATAGGCCACCCATGAACGCTCGGCCTGAACGAGCTTCTGTTCCGATGCGAGTTCACGCTCTTCTCGAAGGCGTTTTATCGCCGCCTTATAATAGCGGTTCAGTTCGGCATCGGCCTTGTCGAAACGATCTGCGAGGCAAGCGTCGATTTCTTGCGTCGACGATCCAGGGCATTGGCCAGCATCGGGCACTGCAACGGCTAACGCCAAAGCAAAGATCGCTAACATCATAGGCCTCCGGTCTCGGATATCTGAGCGCCGATCCGCTGCCCGAAGGGATCGGGCTTTGCAACGCGCATCCGCAGGATATGGCTACGGTGCAGTGGCGCGCGGGAGACGCAGCGATGACCACGGGATGACCGCCCAATCCGGCGCGTCGCACGGTCGCTGCGCTCTCGGGAAATAGGCGCCTAGCCAAAGGCCCTTTTCGGAAAGCGCCCACGCCGGAAAATCCCAGACTTCGGGATCGGAATAATCGCATGCGTCGTCGTCGCCCTTGCTCGGCGGCTCCATCTCCTCGGGATGAAAGCGCTTCAGCAACGCGACAACGCCCGGCGCGAAGCGGTTGCTGCGATATTTGTACCACGCGTCACTATCTTCCGCCGGAACCGATTCCGATCCGAAGGGGAGCAGCGCGTCCAGTACCAATTCCCTGCCGGTAGCCATGTCATAGCTATGGCCCTCGGTGCCGAAGTCCGGGTGCGCGGTGCCCGCGCAGCTCCAGCCGCCCGTCCAGACATAGCTCATATGATTCACCCCGAGCCAGGGCTTGTCCGCCTCCGCAACATCGGTGCCGGGCTGTCCGTCCGATCCGGTGCACGCGAACCAAGCGGAGACGTTCTGCCATTGGTTGCGGGCAAGAGCGTGGTTGACCTCCGCCACCGCAGCCGTGGAATAGCCGCCTTCGATCCGGAACAGCCGGATGCCGGAAAGCGGTTCCCGATACCACCGGATCGTCTTGCCGTTGATCGTCTCTGCCTGCTGCGGGGTGAGGTGGAGACCAGCGAGACGCCAACGCTCATAAACGCTGAGTTTGGCCGGCAGGTCGGCCGGAAGGCTGGCCGGACCGGCCGTAGGATGCAGGCTTACGGCCAGGCGTCTGGCCTTGGCAGTCGTCAGCGTGCCGACTAGGTTCGGTCCAATTCGCTTCAGGAGCAGGTGATCGCCGGTCGTTCGCGACTCCAGGGTCAGCGTTGTCCCCGTCGCTGTGCCGGACAGATCGATGTCGAGCCGCGACGTCTGGTAGAAATAGTGACCATCGACCTCGCCCTTGTCCTCCGTCATCGCCACGACGATGCGCGCGGTACCAGCCACCCCTTCGAACACCGTCTCCGACCCAGCCGAAGCGCTTGCTGGCAGCATCAGAGCGCAGAACGCACCGGCTAGAGCATGAAGTCGATGCATGGGAAGACCAAACCATTGGGTGGGCGTGAGGCACCGCGTTAAGGCATCTCCACGCCGACGGCGACGGTAAATTGCCATGTCGAGTGAGCTGCAATCGGGGCCGTCACGCGCCGCCTAAAGCGCGTCGCGGCGTGCCTTCGGAGGCATGAACTTTTTCGATCGGAGGCGTCGTGCTACGCGGCGCCCTGAAGAGTCGGCCAAAGGATGGATCGTGTTCAAGCGAGTTGGATCGGCGGTAGCGGCCATGGGATTGCTAGTCACCTCCGGGGCGTATGCCGCGACACGTTCGCCCATCGATCTGCAATGTACGGCGGTCACGACCTGGGTATGCGCGGAAGCAAAGGCTTGCGAGCGGCGCGGCGACGAGGCCAAGGAAAGCTACAGCTTCGACCTGGTGGCGATGACGTATCAGGCGCCGCACGATCGGGGAGCAATCACGGAATTCGCAACAGACGACGGCGGCTTCATGACCTTCGTAGTCAGTGGTGGCCGACGTTACGTCCACAAGAACGCCGATGCCGGCGACCCGATGACATCGTTCCTGTACATGTCGTCGCACGATATGCGCGAGCTGCGGTGCAACGCCCGCTATGCCCCGGACGCATCAGCCGTTGCATCCGACGCCAGCCGCGGTCTCACCGGTCGTTACTACCTGTCAGGTGTGATGGAGACGGGATCGGAGCTGGTGCTACGCCCCGATGGAAGCTTCGCCTGGTTCATGAGCTATGGCGCCGCGGATCAAACGGCGGAGGGCAAGTGGCGGATCGATGGCGAAGCGGTCCTTCTGGAAGCCGGTCCCAGCGCTGGCGCAGAACCGGCCTTCCGGCAATTGCGGCTGCGGATCGACCATGGTGCGCTGCTCCTGAACGGCTCGGGTAAGGGCCGGTACGAGCGGCATCCGTAAACGCTGGAGTTGATCCTGCGTACTGGCGGGGTAATACGCTGAGCATGGATCATCGCTACCACCGCGCGACCACGTTGCCGCCGCGCTCTGCTCTGAGGCGTATTTCCGTGCGAGCGATGGTCGTTGCCGCGGTCGCTACCGCGTTGGCGGCATCGCCATCCTTGGCCCAGGCCGAGGAGGAGGCTGCGCCGACGCCGGCATTGCTGACGCAGGTGCTGTCCTGCCAGTCGCGCGACGCGCTCGGAACCTTCGCCGAGCTGCTCTTCCTGCAGAATCGACCGCCGGCGTGGATGCGCCCGAGTAAACTGCCCAAGGCGCTCGACGGTATGATCGGGTTGTATGGCTTCGCGGTGAAGGGAAATGTCTCGGTGTTCGGGGAGCCGGTCGACCACGTCTATTTTATGAGCGACTGGGTTGTCGCGCTACTGCCCCGCGCAAGCGCCGAGCGGGTGATTGCTGCCCAGAAGATGACGCGTGCGCCGATCGCGATGACGGAACAATATTACCGTTTCGTCGATCCCGAGATTGGGCCGATGATCGGCGGGTTCGCGCCGACCGGTGATGCGATGGCGAAAGTGTTTGTCGATGCCTTCGGCGGCGATCCGGGGGCGAAGACCGCGAAGAATCCGCCGTCGCCGGATACCAAGATGCTGCTGGTCGGGTGCAACTACGCCATGGCGTCTCAGGACGATTTTCTGGCTGCGGCGCGTGGCGCCGAGGATACGATGCGCAAGGCGGGCGCGGATATTCGACGGATGGTCGAAGAGGGTGAAGCTCGCCCGCCACGGTAATTATTTTGCGGAAGGCGCGCGGCCGGGAGTGGCGTGACTGCGGGACGACCTCGCAGGATGGCTTTGGATAAAGCAGATCATCACGATCGCCAAACACCCGCATATCCAGAATGCCGGGCGGTCGTCCACATTCCGCAGTCTGTCTATGAGTGGGCAAAAGTTCTTCGCGGTAGAGCCTTTTTCCCGCTCGTCGAACGGAACCGGGCGTGCTGCAGAGATGTGATTAACGAACGTCCGTAATTAGATGGCGGACAGTCACATGCGAATGTCCACAAGTGGTCATGCCGTCGATCGGCGATGGTACGGTCGTTTTGCAGGTTCTTGGGCCTGTCGGTTTTGGAAACGCAGTCTACTCAGGGCTCATCGCCGATTTAAGGCGAGGGGGAATTTGCTCATGTCGAAGGTCAATGGCCAAACCCTGGCGGCGTCGCGACCACGCTCCTTTTGCACCAGAGCACTCAGCAACATCCTCCGTTCGGCTGCTTCAACGGCGCTATTGCTCACCGCGACCGCGAACGCACAGGATAAGCCTGTCGAAACGGGGCGAGACCTGGTCGAGGATCTCCACACCGCGTTTGGCGAGCATCACGCGCGCGCCGTGCACGCCAAGGGTATCATTCTCAAGGGGCGGTTCGAGCCCACCAGAGCCGCGCGATCGCTGAGCCGGGCGCCGTTGTTCGAGCATGCTACGCCGGTCATCGTGCGATTTTCGAACTTTACCGGTTTTCCAGACATTGCCGACAATGACCCCGCCGCCAACCCGCGTGGCATGGCGATAAAGTTCGGGTCGCCTGCCGCCCCTTCACTCGACATCGTCACGCACAATTTCGACGGGTTCCCGACCCGGACCGCCACGGAGTTCGGCGCGCTGTTGTGTGCGATCGGCACGAGTGGTCCGGGGGTTGCCGCACCGACGCCGCTCGACGGGTTTCTTGCCTCACATCCAGATGCCAAGACGTTCCTGACAACACAGCACCCGGCGCCGCTGAGTTACGCGACGACGGCATATTTTGGGGTCAATGCGGTGACTTTCACCGATCGCAAGGGGCGTGCGCGACCGGTGCGCTATCGCTTCGTCCCCGCAGCGGGCGAGCATTATTTTGGTACCGGGGCGGGCCCAGCGCCTGACTATCTGCAACCTGAGATCGCCAAACGCGTAAAGGACGGGCCGGTCCGCTTCGACTGGTACGCGCAGCTCGGCGAGCGCGGGGACCTGCTCGACGATCCGTCGATCGCGTGGCCGTCGAGCCGGAAACTGGTAAAGCTGGGCACGATCACGATCGAAATGCTGGCTGCGAACACCGCAGAAGCCGACCGTGCGCTGACGTTCCTTCCGGGGAGGATGCCGGACGGTATCGCCGCTGCGGACCCGATGCTCGCGATCCGTACCGAGGCGTATCCGGTGTCTTTCGGCGAACGACAGTAATTCGGGGCCGCTCGCCCGCGGTGCAATGGAAGATCACCAATGTTCAAGCCGCGTCGGTACGACCCCGCGATTACCGTGTCGTTCGATGCGGGCGCGTTTAAGGAAACCCAGTCATGACGGCGACCCAGCATGCAACGGCCGCACGGGACGCGAAGCGGCGACATGCGGAGGCGCTCGGTATCGACGAGGCCTTTGTCGCGCGAATGATCGAGCGGTTCTACGCCAAGGTGCGGCAAGACGACGTCCTGGGACCGATCTTTGCGGCGCATGTCGTCGACTGGACGCCGCATCTCGTACAGATGAACCACTTCTGGCGTTCCATACTGTTCAGCTCGGGCGAATTCGCTGGAAATCCGATGCTCAAGCACCTCGTCATTCCCGATCTCGGGCGTGCCGAGTTCGCCCATTGGCTCATGCTGTTCGAGGAGACGCTAGGCGAAATCGGAACCGAGGCGGCACGGGCTCACGTGATCGAGCGC
The DNA here is from genome assembly GCF_003610375.1 of Sphingomonas sp. PP-CC-1A-547. GTDB lineage: Bacteria > Pseudomonadota > Alphaproteobacteria > Sphingomonadales > Sphingomonadaceae > Sphingomonas. Next base: position 8,100 of record NZ_RAPZ01000018.1, on the reverse strand, counting down.
GCCCGGAACATCGCGAACAGTCTGCTCAGCGCGGCGATCGTGCACCGGGGCGGCGGCCTTGGACTGAGCAAGGCCGACACGCTCTAAGCTGCGGCGCGCGGGACTCTCTCGGTCATCGACGGGGGCGCGTCGGTACGGTCCCGTGCTGCTGCGCGCGCAACGTATCGATCAGCAATCGCACTTGTCGCTGGACGCGGGGCACGACCGAAGCGTCGCGAAGCGCGTCCGCGGCAAACGCGTCATCGGCGAACGCGAGTGCATCGGGCATCACGATCACACCCATGTGCTGGAGAATCGTGCGAAGGTGCTGCAGCGCGATCGCGCCGCTCTCGACGTCCTTAGAAACCGACATGATCGCTGCGATCTTGTCGCGGAAAGGGGCGAGGCTGCCGGTGCCGAAGGTCGGCTGAGATCCCCATTCGAGGGCGTTCTTGAGCAGGACCGAGACCGAGCCGTTATACCCCGGAGAACAGATGAGCAGGCCGTCGTGCGCGCACAGGATTTGCCGAATGACCAGAACGCCTTGCGGAACCGCGGACCGTTCAAGGCTAGGACCATATACGGGCAAATCCAGGTCACTGAGATCCAGTACCGAGACATCGGCCTCGATCGCGACGGCGGCGTCGATCGCCAAGCCGAGCAGCCGCGCATTGCGTGATCCGCTGTGTGCGCTTCCGGACAGGGCCAGCAGCGCGATCCGGCTGCCGGCCGGCATGCGCCGCGATCTATCCGATGCGGGCTCGTCATCGTACGGGGGCGGTTGGTCGTTCACGCCGCGATACCATCAGTCGGAGGGCTCCGGCGTAAGGCCCAAGAGCTGACGCAGCGACTATACCAAACGCTGGGATGCCAGCTTGGTACAGCGACTTTGCCATATCTCGGGTCTCCAACGGACTCCGCTTGGAAGTTAATACAGATCAACAGGACGGCTTCGGCGTCGCGCTGTGTACCTATTCCAGCGGAAGGCAGAATTCATGAAGATCGTAGTGATTGGCGGAACCGGGCTGATCGGTTCGAAGGTCGTCGGCAAGCTGGCCGCGCTTGGCCATGACGCGCTCGCCGCAGCGCCCAGCACGGGCGTCGACACGATCACCGGCGAGGGCTTGGCTGCGGCGCTCGACGGCGCCGAGATCGTCATCGACATGGCCAACTCGCCGTCGTTCGAGGACCAGGCGGCGATGGATTTCTTCACGACCGCGGGCCGAAACCTGATCGAGGCCGAGCGGGTCGCTGGCGTGAAGCTGCACGTCGCGCTGTCGGTGGTCGGCACCGAGCATCTGCAGGGCAGCGGGTATTTCCGCGCGAAGCTGGCCCAGGAGACGCTGATCGAGGCGGGGCCGATACCCTATACGCTGCTCCACGCGACGCAGTTCATGGAGTTCCTGCGCGGGATCGCCCAGTCCGCGACCGAAGGCGACACCGTGCGGCTGTCGCATGCGCTGATCCAGCCGATGGCCGCCGAGGACGTCGCCGATGCGGTGGTCGAGGCTGCGCTCGCGCCGGCGGTGAACGGTACGATCGAGGTCGGCGGCCCCGAGACATTCCCGATCGACGAGATCGTCTCGCGCGTGCTCGCCCATGACAGGGATCCACGGACCGTCGTGGTCGATCCGGACGCGCGCTACTTCGGCGTAAAGCTCGAACAGAATTCGCTGATCCCCGGTCCCGACGCGAAGCTCGGCAAGACGCGCTTCGACTGGTGGATCGAGAACGTCGCGCCGCCGCCAAAGCGCTGACGAGGTCAGCGCATTCCTTTGCAGGAGATAGACGATGAAGACATTCTGCCTCGGCCTGGGGGTCGTGCTCGGCATCGGAGCGGTCGCGAACGGCCTCTGCATGCTCGCGTCGCCGACCGGCTGGTATTTCGCGGTGCCCGGCGTGACCACGACCGGTCCGTTCAACCAGCATTTCATCCGCGATATCGGCCTGATCTACCTCTTTCTGGGCGGTGCATTTTTTTTCGGTGCCGCCCGCCCGCACTACCGGGTCGTCGCCTGGGCCGCGCCGGCCTTGTGGCTTTCGGGGCATGCGCTGTTCCACTTCTGGGAAGTCGCGGTCGGCATCTGCCGTACGTCCGCGCTGGCGCGTGACTTCCCCGCGGTGACGCTGCCCGCGCTGCTCGGCACGCTGATCGCGGTGTGGGCGATCGGCGATCGCCGCGCGGCACGACGTCCCACCTGAGCCGATCTCATTTCAAGGGCCGATCTCATTTCAAGGGCCGATCTCATTTCAAGGGCCGATCTCATTCCAAGGATAGTATCATGACGACACGCTTGAACATCGTCGCGCTCGCGCCGGACGCCGTAAAGGGCTTGATGGCGGTCGAAGCGAGCATCGCCGGATCGGGTATCGAGCATGGTCTGCTCGAACTGGTGCGGCTGCGGGCGTCGCAGATCAACGGCTGCGCCTATTGCATCCACATGCATGTCACCGACGCGCTGAAGAACGGCGAGACCGACATGCGCATGCATCTGCTCGCCGCCTGGCGCGACTCGTCGGTGTTCACCGACCGCGAGCGAGCCGCGCTCAACTGGACCGAAACGCTGACGCATGTGTCGAGGGCGGGTGCGCCGAATATCGACTACGCCGTGCTGCAAAGCCAGTTCAACGCGGTCGAGATCGCCAACCTGACCGTGCTGATCGGTACCATCAACCTGTGGAACAGGCTGCAGATCGGCCTGCACGCGGTGGCCCCCCTCGATGCGCCGACCGCGATCGCCGCTGACGCCATCGAACTAGGATATATCCGATGAAACTCTATTATTCTCCGGGTGCGTGCAGCCTTGCCGCGCATATCGCCCTCCACGAAACCGGGGCGTCGTTCGACAGCGAACGCGTCGACCTGACGACCAAAACGACGAGTTCGGGCGCAGATTTCGATGCGGTCACGATAAAGGGCTATGTCCCGGCGCTCGTGCTGGACGACGGCGCGCTGGTCACCGAGAACATCGCGATCCTCGATTATCTCGCCGGCATCTACCCGCAATTCGCGCTCGATGGCCCGCTCGGACGGACCCGCCTGCTCGAGGCGCTCGCCTATATCTCGACCGAGATCCACAAGAGCTACAAGCCGTTCTGGCATGATGGCTCCGACAGCCAGAAGGCGATCGCAAGCGCCTACATCAGCAAGCGGCTCCAGTATCTCGCCGATCGGGTCGCGGGCGCATATCTGCTTGGTGACAGGCCGAGCGTCGCGGACTTCTACCTGTTCGTCACGCTGCTGTGGGCGAGCCGGTTCGGCGTGACGATCCCGTCCGCGCTCGTGCCGGTGTACGACAACCTCCGCGCTCGTGTGGCGGTGCAGGCCACGCTGGCGGCGGAAGGTTTGCGATAAACGCTAACGGGGGGCGGGAATCCTGCAGCATCGCAGCGTATCGCGTTTGCGACGTGTTCCTTGGAGACCAGCATGATTGCCCATCTCAAGATCGACTTCGTGTCGGACGTCGCCTGCCCGTGGTGCATCATCGGCCTGCGCGCCCTGGAAGAGGCGCTGGCGCAATCCGCCGACGCACTCGATGCGGAGATCGCGTTCCAGCCGTTCGAATTGAACCCGACGATGCCGTTCGGTGGTCAGAACATCGGCGAGCACGTCGCGCAGAAATACGGATCGACGCGCGAGCAGTCGGCCGCGAACCGGGCGATGATCGTCGATCGCGCGGCCGAACTCGGCTTCACGATGGCGATGACCGACGACAGCCGGATCTACAACACGTTCGATGCGCACCGGCTGTTGCACTGGGCCGGCATCGAAGGACGGCAGTCCGAACTCAAGCACGCGCTGTTCGACGCCAACTTCACCGACAACGCCGATCCGGGTGACCATCAGGTCCTCGTCGCTGCCGCTGCGAAGGCCGGGCTCGACCCGGTGACGGCGGGCGAGGTGCTGAACTCGGGGCGCTACGCCGACGAAGTCCTACAGGCCGAGGAGTATTGGCGAGGTCGTGGGATCAACGCGGTGCCGGCGATCGTGATCAACGGCAAGCATCTGATCTCTGGCGGACAACCCGTCGCGGTGTTCGAACCGGCGTGCGGCAGATCTCGAGCGCAGTTGGTACAGGCGGTTAGCCAGGTCTCGGGTCTGGCGATCGTACCGTGCATCGATAGACCCGTCGCATGACGAGGCATCAGCGACGAGGATCTGGTCCGATGACAATTGCAGTAGTTGGCGGCACGGGAATGGTCGGTCGCCGGCTCGTCGCGGGGCTGCGCGTCGATGGCCACGACGTCGTCGTCGTCGCGCGCTCCTGCGGGATCGATACCGTTACCGGCATGGGGCTCGCAGAGGCGCTCGACGGCGTGAATATCGTCATCGACGTCTCCAGCCCCGGCTATGCGGCGGCGGACGACATGCACGCTTTCTTCGACGCGTCGTGTTGCAACCTGCTGGAAGCCGAGCGAAGCGCCGGTGTCGCGCATCACATTGCCTTGTCGGCGGTAGGCACCGATCGACTTGGCACTACCGGCTATTTCCGCGCGAAACTGTTGCAGGAGCGTCTCGTCGCGGGATCGGCCATTCCGTTCACGATCCTGCGATCGACGCCGTTCTACGAATATCTGTACGGGATCGTCGACCTTGGTGGGGACGGCAGGTGTCTCCATTTGGCGCCGTTGCTGATGCAACCGATCGCGGTGAACGACGTGGTCGCGGCACTGCAACGGATCGCGCTGGAGCATCCGGCGAATGCGGTGATCGAGATCGCCGGTCCCGACGTGCGCCGCCTCGATCGGTTCGCCGAGGATATCCTCGGCGCCAACGAGGACCCGCGCGACATCGTGGTCAGCCCCGAGACGCCGTATTTCGGCGCGCACATGCAGGGCGAAGCTCTGGTCGTGAGTTCGGGTTCGTCAACATCGTCGATCAGATTCGACGACTGGCTGCGCGAGTCTCTTGAGATATCCAGCACCGCCGATTTAGCGCGGCGACCGGTGGAGATGGCGTTTTCAAGCACGCCCCCTTCCGCTCGACTGGATGGGTCGGGTTGAGTATCGACGCGACGAAAGTGGTGCCATGCCGAGCGTCGGGAGCCTGTTGTCATGCACGAGTTAGGCATCGATTTCTTCGGTCTCGGGAAGCACTACCACCGATGGCGCGAGCGCAGTTCGGCACTGAAATCCAGCGCAGGTCACTGTACGTAGGATCGCCGGAGACGGTCGCGCGCAAGATCGCACGGACGTAAAGGGGCTGGGCTAGCAGCGCTTCCATATGAAATACGGCGCCGGGCCTCGTGCCGATGGTTCGGGATATGTCCGCCCGGCCATTCACGCAGCGCGCGCGAACCGAACTTGGGTATCCATTCAGCCATCGACGATGTCCGCGTATTCCGGATGCTTTCGGTAGAAGTCGGCCATGAACGAGCAGCTGAGCACGACTTTCCGCCCGGCCTGCCGGATCAGGTCGAACACGCCGGTGGCCAGCGCGGTCGCGAAGCCTTGGCCACCATATTCGCTCGGAACCTCGGTATGGATCAGGACCACGCGGGCATTGTCGTTGATGCGGTAATAGGCAGCGGCAATGGCCTCGCCGTCGATCGACGTCTCGAACCGGTGCTGTGCTTCATTGTCGACGACGGGCCTGATCGTGCGGCTCATGCGGCGGCCAATATCGGTTGCCCGGTCCACTCCTCGGCGATCCGGTCGAGCTCGATGCGGGCGCGATCCAGTGCGGCGGCGCGGTCGTCTGGCTGCGCGAACTGCACGGGTTGCGCATCGACGAAGCGCGGGTCGACCGCGCCCATGAATCCGAACGCCGCGCGCAGGGCAGGGGTGAGCGCATCCATCCCCGCCAACGGCGAACCGGGGCGCAAATCGCCGCCGCGCGTCGTTAGGAACAGTATCCTCTTCGTTCCCAACGCGCCGACATAGCGACCATCGGCGGTCGCGACATAGGTTATCCCGGCACGGACCACCGCGTCGATGAACGCCTTGAACGCCGCCGGCATCGACCAATTGTACATCGGCATGGCGAATACCAGCGCGTCGGCGTCGAGCATTCGGGCGCACAATGCATCTGAGGCGACCAACGCTCGCTTCATCTCGACCGTGCGGTCCGCGGCCGGTGTATAGCTCGCGATCGTGAACGCTTCGGTCATGGCCGGAGCAGGGTCGGTTACGAGATCGAGGTGATCGATCGTCAGCGACGGCATGCCGAGTGCGAGCGTCTCGACGAAGTATCGACCCAGGGCGCGCGAGTTCGATCGTTCGCTCTTGGGACTGGTATCGACGTGGAGCAGTTTCATGCATCAGTCCTTGTCATAGGGCGCGGTCGGCTCAGTTAGCCTCCGCCAGCAGTTGCTTGAGGGACGCGCAGGCCTTTTCGAGATACCCAGGCCGCAGGTTGGTCACGCCGAGCAGGAAGCCCGGCGTCGCAGGACCATCGCCACCCCTCCAGCGCGAAAGCGGCGCTGGCGCGATGCCGAGCGCGAGCGCACGTTCGGCCATCGCGGAGTCGTCGCTCCCATCGGGAAGCGGCACGCGAACGGCGAGCCCGGCAAAAGCGTCTACCCCGAAATTCATGCCGAGACACGCGTTGAGCGCGTCGCGTCGCTCTCGGTACAGTGCTTTCATGTGGCGCAAGTGGCGCAGATAATGACCTTCGGCGAGGAAACACGCGAGCGCAAGTTGCGTCGTGGCATTCGGCGCGGGATTGAGGAAGGCTGCAACCTCGCCAAACCGCTCGGCGAGCGACAGCGGCGCGACGACGAACCCGAGGCCGAGCGCCGGGCTGAGGGTCTTGCCGAAGCTGCCGATATGGATCACCCGGCCGTTCGGATCGGTCCCCGCGAACGCCAGCGCTGCGCGTCCCGACAACTGGAGCTCGCTCAGGTAATCGTCCTCGATGATCCAGCCGTCTTCGCGCACTGCCCACGCCAGCAGTTCTCGTCGGCGTTTCGGAGACAGGGCGACCCCGGTTGGCGCCTGCTGCCCAGCAGTCACCACCGCGATCGCCGCGTCGGGCGCGATCTCGACACCGCGGGCGACCAGAATACCATCCGCGTCGACCGGGACATAGGCCACCGACATGCCGGCGAGTTCCAGCGCCCGCCGCGCCATCGGAAATCCCGGATCTTCCATCCAGGCGGTGCGGCCTTGTGCCCGCAAGGTCAAAATCGCGAGGCTCAGGCCATTCTTGTAGCCGCTTGTCAGGATGATCTGGTCGGGCAGGCACCGAATACCGCGCGCGATCGCCAGATAGCTTGCGATCTGCGCGCGAAGATCGGGATGGCCGCGCGGATCCGGCGGGCCGACCGGTGCCATCGCATCGTCGCGCACCGCCTTGGTCCGCATCCGCGACCAGAGTTTCGCGGGGAAAGCATCCTGCGCCGGCACACCCATCTGGAAGGGGAGCGGCTTCAGATAGAAACCGCGCTCGATCCCCTGCATCGGGCGAGGAATGTCGACATGAACCGCGGCGGGCAGGCTGATCGGCTTTTCCGCGACACGCGTTCCGGCGGCGCCAGAGGATATCACGAGCGATTCATCGATCAACCGTTCGTACGCCGTCCTGACGGTACCTCGGGCGACGCCAAGCTGAGTCGCCATGTCGAGCCATGATGGCAGCCGCGCGCCAGGCTCCAGACGACCCTCGACGATCGCATCGCGCAAATTTATCGTTATCTGTTCGGCAATTGGAACAGGTCGATCGCGATCGATGACGATCGACAGGGGCGAAGCAGCCGATGGCATGCTCATGTTCGTTTCCCTGAAAGTTAGTTTGCCCTGCCGGTCAGGTGGTATCGCTGTACAGCTTCGTCGCAGGACTGTCTTGAGGTCTTCCAATGTTCTGAGGAATTATAGATTTTGGGTCGAGGGTATTGGACAGTCACTGGGCACTGGGCACTGGGCACTTGGCAACGGTAGCCCAAGGCTAAGCTTATCACGCAAAAGCAGCGAAGTCTCGTGGCTCGCCCGAAGCCTGTCTAGCCGTTTGCGACCTGACCAACGATCCGAAAATCGCAGATGAACAAGCAGCTGGTTTCGGGAGGCGACGAACGCGACTTGAGCGTCTGCTTCTCTATCGCGGCCTGAGTCAACAGGCGCAGACCACTCTCCGCCGCCGCGAGTGCGCCGGTTTGAGGAATTGGTAGGCGACGAAAATACAAA
>NZ_RAPZ01000017.1 GCF_003610375.1 Sphingomonas sp. PP-CC-1A-547 | reverse complement strand
ATGGGCAGGAAAGCGGAACGGCGGCTTTCGGGAAGGTGCTGGCGATGGCCGACATTCTGTGGCGCTGCCTCCTTTTACAGGAGTATCTATCGTTACATTCACACGCTCGGCGGTCTGCTACGATCGAACTCCATTTTGAAGATTCCGTCAGACCTCAAAACATAGGTGCAATGATGCCAATCTTCCTGACTCTCTTTAAGCATGTCACGCCTTAGGGCGGATAGAGCATCATTGACGGATCGGTTCATGGTTCTCTCACCTTCCACCCCCTCAACAAGCTTACCGTTGCACACGACATCGTAGCGCCTCTGTATCCAGTCGTCATGAACTTCTGCCACGATCCATACTTCGGATACAGAAGCCGCTAGCATTGGAGCAATTGCGAGGGCGATGCTCTCCAGCTGACGGCTACTTTCCATTTCTGCATTTACCTCCGATGCCAGATTATATCAGCGTAATCGCTTTTGCGATCCATTTTACCGCGCTTGCCCATTGGCCGTAACTAGACAGCTTTACCAATCCCGAGCGCCCCGATTGCAACTCATGTCTGGAAAGTTCCCCATAATCCCACTGAACGAATGACTACTACCGGGACTCCGAATTACTAACCCGAGCGTCCGGGTGTGGGCGTGAACGGCCCTGCCGTTTTTAAGCGCCGACTAGCCCCGCCAGTGTCGGAAAACACATGATAGGCGACACCCCCGGGTCTGCGCTTTCGCCGAACCACACCCGCCTCAGCCCTTAATGATCGACAAACCCTGTCGCTTTGGTAGGGGGTGCGAGAACATGCTTTCGAGGGTTTGTCGTACATGCTGGTCGGATATATGCGGGTTTCGTCGGCCGACGATCGCCAGACGGTCGATCTCCAGCGCGACGCGCTGGTCACGGCCGGCGTCGATCATCGTCATCTGTATACCGACAAGGCATCCGGCGCGCGCGACGATCGGCCAGGACTAAAAGCCTGTCTCGACTATCTGAACGCGGGCGACACGCTGGTCGTGTGGAAGCTCGACCGGCTCGGACGCTCGCTGCAGCACCTGCTGGCGATCGTCACAGACCTGAAGGCGCGGGGCATCGCGTTCCGGTCGCTGACCGAGCAGATGGATACGACGACGCCGCACGGCGAGTTGCTGTTTTCGCTGTTCGGCGCGTTGGCACAATATGAGCGTGCGCTGACGCGTGAACGGGTGATGGCGGGACTGGCCGCGGCCAAACGCCGGGGACGCCAGGGTGGCCGCCCGCCGATGATCGACGCGGAAACGCTCGAACGGATTACCGTCGCACTGGATGGCGGAGCCAGTAAGGCGTCTGTCTGCCGGACCTTCAAGGTACCGCGCTCTACACTGCTTGGCACGCTAGCGCGGATCGGTTGGATCACACCAGCGAAGGCCTAAGTTTCGCGACAGGGCGCCAAACGCTCGCCTTCACTCAAGCACTGATGTCGCAAAAATCTGTTGCGTAATATATGTTTTTAGATACAGTTATGCGACATGCTGATTGGCTACGCCCGTGTGTCCACCGATGACCAGGAACTCCGCCTGCAACGTGCCGCGTTGAAAGAGGCCGGATGCAAGCGGACTTTCGAGGAAAAGATCTCGGGCGCGAAGCGTGACCGCCCCGAGCTGACCAAGATGATCGAGCAGCTGCGCGACGAAGATACAGTCGTGGTGACGCGGCTCGATCGACTGGCACGCTCCACCCGCGACCTGCTCGACATTGCCGAGAAGCTGAAGGAGGCTGGCGCTGGCCTGCGCTCGTTGGCTGAACCTTGGGCAGATACGACCTCGCCAGCGGGCCGCATGGTGCTGACCGTATTCGCTGGCATTGCCGAGTTTGAGCGCGAGCTGATCCACCAACGCACCAGCAGCGGGCGGATCGCGGCAAAGGCGCGAGGGGTTCGCTTCGGACGGCCGCCCAAGCTGACGACCGAACAGATCGCCCTGGGCCAGCGACTGGTCGCCGAGGGAACTTCGGTGCGCGAAGCAGCCAAGCTGCTCAAATGCCACCACGCCACGCTCTACCGCGCGCTGACGGCCGCTGCACCCGGGCTAACCTGATGCCGATCCGTCCAGAACACGTCTTTCTCTACCCGATCGACTGGCCACAGCTGTCGCAGCACGTTCGCTTCGGCAGGGCAAAGGGGCGGTGCGAACATTGTGCGCGGCCGCACGGGCAACGGGTCTTCCACCTAGGCGACGGACGGTGGTGGGACAGGAGCCGGCTATGCTGGCGCAACGGCAAGGGGCGGCGCGTGCGGCGCCCCTTGGAGAACATTCTCTTGAAAGGCCGCTGGACGCCGGTCGTCCTCGCCTGCGCGCATCTCGACCATGATCCCAGCGACAGCGCGCTGCACAGGCTGGCAGCGCTCTGCCAACGCTGCCACATGATCCATGACGGCCCCGAACATCGTCGCCGGCGCTGGATGAACGCGCATTATCGTCGCGCGCTCGGCGACCTGTTCTACGGTCCGTATCCGCTGCGCGGCGCCGACTGGATTACCCCTACGCCGATCAGCATGCTCGACGATCACCGATCGATGTACGGTTCTAGCCGATAAAGCTTTTCGTTCTTCGATCCGGACCGCTACCGGAACACATTAAAGGGATAGCGTCGAACAACCATGGCAAAAGCACCAAAGGCCGCGACCGGCGGAGACCTCGGCTTTGAAACCGAGCTGTTCAAGGCGGCCGACAAGCTCCGCGGCAACATGGAGCCGTCCGACTACAAGCATGTCGCGCTCGGTCTGATTTTCCTCAAGCACATTTCGGAAGGGTTCGAAGCGAAGCGCGCGCAGCTCCTCGCGGAATATCCCGAGGGCGCCGAGGACGAGGACGAGTATCGCGCCGACAACGTCTTCTGGGTCCCCAAGGACGCCCGCTGGTCGCACCTGCAGGCGAACGCCAAGCAGCCCGGCATCGGCAAGATCATCGACGACGCCATGCTCGAAATCGAGAAGGTTAACGCCGGGCTCAAGGGCGTGCTGCCCAAGGACTATGCGCGCCCCGGGCTCAACGCGGTGATGCTCGGCGAGCTGATCGATCTCGTCTCAGGCATCGGGTTCCGCGACGATGCCGACCGGTCGCGCGACGTGCTCGGCCGCGTGTACGAATATTTTCTCGGCCAGTTCGCCGGCAGCGAGGGCAAGCGCGGCGGGGAATTCTACACGCCCCGCTCGGTCGTGCGCACGATGGTCGAGATGCTCGAGCCCTATAAAGGCCGCGTGTACGATCCGTGCTGCGGCAGCGGCGGGATGTTCGTCCAGTCCGAGAAGTTCGTCGAAAGCCACGGCGGGAGGATCGGCGACATCGCCATCTATGGCCAGGAATCGAACCATACGACCTGGCGCCTCGCGATGATGAACCTCGCGGTGCGCGGTATCGATGCCGAGATCAAATGGAACAGCGAGGGCAGCTTCCACAAGGACGAGCTGCCCGACCTGCGCGCCGATTATGTGCTCGCCAACCCGCCGTTCAACATTTCCGACTGGGGCGGCGACCGGCTGAAAGAAGACGCGCGCTGGAAATTCGGCGCACCGCCTGCGGGCAACGCCAATTTCGGCTGGCTCCAGCACATCCTCCACCACCTCGCGCCGACCGGCACCGCAGGCGTGATCCTCGCCAACGGGTCGATGTCGTCGAGCCAGAATGGCGAAGGCGATATCCGCCGCGCGATGGTCGACGGCGATGTGATCGACTGCATGATCGCGATGCCGGGGCAGCTCTTCTATTCGACGCAGATCCCAGTGTGCATCTGGTTCCTCGCCAAGGACAAGTCGAACGGCGTCGGCCGCGACAAGAAACTGCGCGACCGCCGCGGCGAGATCCTGTTCATCGACGCGCGCAAGCTCGGCCATATGGTCGATCGTACCCGGCGCGAGTTCAGCGACGGCGACATCGCCCGGATCGCGGACACCTATCATGCATGGCGCGAAGGCGAAGGCTATGCAGACATCCTAGGCTTCGCCTGCGCCGCATCGCATGACGTGATCGCAGGGCATGGCTATATCCTGACCCCGGGCCGCTATGTGGGCGCCGAGGATGTCGAGGAGGACGGCACGCCCTTCCCCGAACGCTTCGCCGCGTTGCAGGCGACGCTGGAGGAGCAGTTCGCCCAAAGCGCGCGGCTGACCAAGGTGATCCGCCAGCGGCTCGCCGACGTCATCGTCCCCGCGGACTGATGCCCGCTTTTTTACACGTCCGCGCGACGTGCCAAGAAAACGTGGTTTTCTTTACACGTCGCACACCATGTGCAAACTCTTCGGCAGAATGTTGAACGACGCCCCTGCTCCATGCTGACGCCCAGCTACCGCATCCCCGACCTGCCCCCGCCGGGGCTGGAGGAAACGCCCGCCGTGCTGCGCGCGCTCGCGCAGGCGCACCGGCACCTCGCCGAGCTGAAGGGCCGCGCCGCGTCGATCCCCAACCAGGGCATTCTGATCGACACGCTCGCAATGCAGGAAGCCAAGGCGAGCTCCGAGATCGAGAACATCGTCACCACGCAGGACGAGCTGTTCCAGGCGCGCGCCTTTCCCGAGAATCCGTCGTCCCCGGCAGCGAAGGAAGTCGCGCTCTATGCCGACGCGCTGCGCCATGGCTTCAGCGAACAGCACCGGCTGAGCGGGCTGCTGACTAACACCATGATCATCACCATGTTCCAGATGCTCAAACGCACCGACAGCGGGTTTCGCGCGACGCCGGGCACTGCGCTCAAGAACGACCAGACCGGCGCGATGGTGTATATCCCGCCGCAGGACGCCAACGCGATAGTCGCGCACATGAACGCGCTGGAGATCTTCATCAACGATGACGACATCGGCGGGCGCGGGCACAGCGATCTCGACCCGCTGGTCAAGATGGCGATCATTCATCACCAGTTCGAAAGCATCCACCCCTTCCCCGACGGCAACGGTCGGCTAGGTCGGATCATCAACGTGCTGTACCTGACGCGGACCGGACTGCTCGACATCCCGATCCTGTATCTCAGTCGGTTCATCACGAGCCGCAAGGCGGACTATTACCGGCTGCTGCAATCGGTGCGCGATACCGGCGATTGGGAACCGTGGCTGCTCTACATGCTGCGCGGCGTCGCCGAGACTGCGCAGGAGACGCTCCGCCTGATCGAGGCGATCCACGGCCTCATGGCCGATTTTAAGCAGCGCCTGCGCGCCGACCACGCCAGGATCTATTCGCAGGACCTGCTCAACAACCTGTTCCGCCACCCTTATACTCGGATCGACTATGTGCAGACCGAACTGACCGTGTCGCGCCCGACTGCGACCAAATATCTCGACGAACTGGCGGAGGGGGGCTTGCTGACCAAACACCGGATCGGGCGGAACAATTATTATATCAACCAACGGCTGGTTGCGCTGTTCGTGGATGGGGCCGCGTGATGACCGATTGGTATAGCGTAACTATAGACGAGATCGCCAAAGATGTCACCGTAGGTCACGTTGGATCGATGGCAGACGATTACGAAACGAGCGGCGTCCCATTCTTAAGATCATTGAACGTTGCGCCATTCAAAATCAAATCGGATGGTCTTAAATATATCAATCGTACCTTTCACAATACACTTCGCAAATCCGCACTATCTCCAGGTGATGTTGTCATTGTGAGAACGGGAAGGCCGGGCGCCTGCTCTGTGATACCGGTCAGTCTTCCCGAAGCCAATTGCTCCGATTTAGTAATTATTCGTTGCGGTGATCGGGTTCGGCCCCACTTTCTTAGCTACGTTATAAATTCTCTCGCTGGGCATCATATTGATTCTCATACCGTTGGCGCCGTCCAGCAACATTTCAACGTCGGTTCCGCCCGGACTCTGAAGTTCATGCTTCCGTCACTCGCTATCCAAGATAACATTTTGGGCGTGCTACAGACGATAGACGACAAGATCGAACTCAATCGGCGGATGAACGAGACGCTGGAGGCGAGCGCGCGGGCGTTGTTCCGGGACTGGTTCGTCGATTTCGGCCCCACCCGCGCCAAAGCCGAAGGCAGCGCCGCCTATCTCGCCCCCGATCTCTGGTCGCTCTTTCCCGACCGGCTTGGTGACGACGATGTTCCAGCAAGCTGGCGCCTCGGATCGCTGGCCGATCTGATGAGTATTTCTCCGAAAGAGCCGCTCAAGAGTGGCGTCGTTGCCCCGTATCTGGACATGGCGGCGCTACCCACGCGCGGTTCAACCACCGACTTGCCGATCGATCGCGTGTATTCATCCGGGACACGGTTTCGCAACGGTGACACATTGCTGGCACGCATCACGCCATGTCTGGAGAACGGGAAAACTGGATACGTCCAGAATCTGCCGGAAAACAGCGTGGGATGGGGCTCGACCGAGTTCATAGTGTTGAGGACGAAGCCTGCGATCCCTTCTGCAGTTTCGTACCTTGTCGCACGCGATGACGAGTTCCGACGCCATGCCATTCAGAGCATGACAGGTACGTCCGGCAGGCAACGTGCCAATGCGGACGCCGTCGCCCGCTACCCGGCTGTCATTCCTGATAGCGACAAGCTTTGGCAAGCGCTCGGAACGATCCTCGACCCCATATTTGACCAGATCGCGTCGAGCGAGCGCGAATCCCGCGCCCTCGCCGAAACCCGCGACACGCTCCTCCCCAAGCTGATGTCCGGCGCCATCCGCGTCCGCGATGCCGAAAGCGCCGTCGCGGCGCTGTGCTGACCCGCCCCCTCCACCGAAGGACGCGCCCATGGCGAAGCTGACCGAATCAGTGGTGGAGGAGGCGACGCTCACTTGGCTGGCGGAGCATGGCTGGCACGTCGCGTATGGCGCCGATGCGTCTCCTGATGGCAGCGCGCCCGAGCGTGCCTCGAACGGCGACGTCATCCTCCCCGCCCGGCTGGCCGCCGCCATCGACCGGCTCAACCCAGCAATACCCGCAGACGCGCGCGCGGATGCGATCCGCAAGGTCATGGCGGTCGAGCTGCCCTCGCTGGTCGAGGAGAACCGCCGTCTCCACAAGCTAATCGTCGAAGGCGTTCCAGTCGAATATCGCGACAGCGACGGCAGCATCCGCGGCGACCGCGTGCGGCTGATCGATTTCGCCATAGCCACCGGGCTCGATATGAACGACTGGCTGGCGGTCAACCAGTTCACGGTAATCGAACGCGGGCATGTGCGGCGCCCCGACATTGTCCTGTTCGTCAACGGCCTGCCGCTGGCGGTGATCGAGCTGAAGAACCCCGGCGACGAGAATGCGACCGTCTCCGGCGCTTACAACCAGCTCCAGACCTACAAGCGCGAGATTGGATCGCTGTTCCGCACCAACGCGCTGCTGATCGCCTCTGATGGCGTGACCGCGCGGATCGGATCGCTCACCGCCGACGCGGAGCGGTTCATGCCGTGGCGCACCGTCGACGGTGACGCGATCGCGCCGAAGGGCGTGCCCGAGCTGGAAACGATGATCGCGGGCGTGCTCGACAAGCACCGCCTGCTGAAGCTGATCCGCGACTTCACCGTATTCGGCGATGCTGGGCGCGGGATCGTCAAGATCATCGCGGGCTATCACCAGTTCCACGCCGCCCAGCGCGCGGTCGCCGCCACGCTGCGCGCCGTGCCGGGTTTGGCTTCGGGCGCGGGCACTGCCCTACGCGAAAGCCCATTGCACTATGGCTTGCCCGATGCCGCGGCTTACCCTGCGGGGGACCGGCGGATTGGCGTGATCTGGCACACGCAAGGCAGCGGCAAGAGTTTCCTGATGGCGTTTTACGCAGGGCTGCTGGTGCGCACGCCCGCGCTCGAAAACCCCACCATCGTCGTCATCACTGATCGCAACGACCTCGACGATCAGCTGTTCGCGACCTTCTCGATGTGCGCCGACCTGATCCGCCAAACCCCGATACAGATCGACAGCCGCGAGGATCTGACGGCGCGGCTCGACCGCGCCTCGGGCGGGGTGATCTTCACCACCATGCAGAAGTTCGCGCCTGTGTCCGGGACCAACGACTATCCTCAGATAAGCGACCGGCACAACGTCATCGTCATCGCCGACGAGGCGCATCGCTCGCAATATGGCTTTCGCGCGCGGATCGACCGCAAGACCGGCGAGCTGGCTTACGGCTTCGCGAAATATCTGCGCGATGCACTGCCCAATGCCTCGTTCATCGGCTTCACCGGCACGCCGATCGAAAAGGACGACGTCAACACGCCTGCGGTGTTCGGCGACTATGTCGACGTCTACGACATCAGCCGCGCGGTCGAGGATGGCGCGACGGTGCCGATCTATTACGAAAGCCGCCTCGCGCGCATCGAACTCCCCGCCGAAGCGCTGCCGGTGATCGACGCCGAGATCGACGGCCTGACCGAGGACGAGGCGGCCAGCGAGCAGGAGCGGCTCAAACAGCGCTGGTCGGCGGTGGAGAAGCTGGTCGGCTCCAAGAACCGGCTCGACATGGTCGCGGCCGATCTGGTCGCGCATTTCGAGGACCGGGTCGCGGCGATGGACGGCAAGGCGATGGTCGTCTGCATGAGCCGGCGGATCTGCGTGGCGCTGTACGACGCGATCGTCACGCTGCGCCCCGACTGGGAGAGCGACGACGACACGAAAGGGGCGATCAAGGTGGTGATGACCGGCTCCGCCGCGGACATCCCCGCCTGGCAACCGCATATCGGCAACAAGGCCCGCCGCGACCTACTGGCGAAGCGCGCCAAGGATCCGGCCGACCCGCTCCGCCTCGTCATCGTCCGCGACATGTGGCTGACCGGCTTCGACGCGCCGTCGATGCACACCATGTACATCGACAAGCCAATGCGCGGCCACGGGCTGATGCAGGCGATCGCGCGCGTGAACCGCGTGTTCCGCGACAAGCCCGCCGGGCTGGTTGTCGATTATATCGGCATCGCGCAGAATCTGAAAAAGGCGCTCGGCCAATATTCCGCGTCGGATGCGGGGCAGACCGGGATCGACGAGGCGCAGGCGGTCGCGGTGCTGCTCCGGCAATTCGACATCGTGGCGACGATGTTCCACGGCTTTGACGTCACGTCCGGCGTGTCGGGTACCCCCGTCGCGCGGCTGAAGTGCCTGTCGCAGGCGATCGAGTTTATCTTGGCGCGCCAACATGCCGCGGCCGCAAAGGAAACGTCGGACGAAGCGCGCAAGGCCGCGCACCGTCGCTTCCAGGATGCGGTGCTGGCGCTGACCAAGGCCTATGCGCTCGCCGCGGCCAGCGACGAGGCTCGATCGATTCGCGACGATGTCGCCTTCTACCAGACGATCCGCGCCGCGCTTACTAAGACGGGCGCCAGCGGGTCAGCGGGAGAGCGCGATTTCGCGGTGCAGCAGCTGATCGACCGCTCGGTCGTGTCGACCGAGATCGTCGACATCCTGCGCGCCGCGGGGATGACCACGCCCGACATCTCGATCCTGTCCGACGACTTCCTCGCCGAGGTCAAGGCGATGGACCGCCCAAACCTGGCGCTGGAGGCGCTCCGCAAGCTGCTCGGCGACCAGATCCGCTCGCGAAGCAAATCCAACGCCGTCGAGAGTCGTCGCTATTCCGAGCGCCTGACCGACGCGATCGCGCGCTATCACACGAATGCCGTCAGCACGGTCGAGGTGCTGCAGACATTGATCGACCTGGCCAAGGAAATCCGGGCCAGTCAGGCGCGCGGCGAGGCAGAAGGCCTTACGCCAGAGGAGATCGCCTTTTACGACGCGCTCGCCAACAATGAGAGTGCGGTCGACATCATGGGCAATGACAGCCTCAAGCTGATCGCAGCAGAGCTCGTCAACAGCCTCAGGGCTAGTGCGACGGTCGACTGGTCACACCGAGAAAATGCCAGGGCGCGAATGCGCGTGCTGGTGAAGCGTATTCTCCGGAAATATGGCTTCCCGCCGGACCTCCAGGACGAAGCCGTACAGACGGTGCTGCAGCAGGCCGAATTGCTGGTTGGGGCTTGGTAACCGCGAATTTTTTGACGTCACGATCCCAAGTACCCGGCTGTGTCAAAACCCTCCGGTTGTGACCCGCTCAAGTAGGTTACTACCGGGGTCCCGTTCGTTGACGCCGTAGCACCTCGAACGCACCACTCGCCTTGGCAAGGGCGACCTCGACCGCATGCAAATCGGGTGCGAGTGCTAGTTCCGGCCTCGCCATCATCGTGATTACAACCGCTAGTACGGCATCGGACTCCCGTGCCAGCTCTATGAGATGATGCCCGCGAGGTCCGACAACCCCAGTTAACCAGTTACGGGCTGTCCGATCCGCTGTGCCCGTCCAGCGTTGGATTTGCTTAGCGGCATTAGCGCCCGTCCCTAGCTCTGCCTTCAACGCCTCGCTAATCGCGAGTGCATAGTCCGCCTCGGTTAGTCGCTCCGACCGTTTTGGCAACTTGTTGCCAGTTTTCGGAAACATGTTGCCGCTCCTTCCAAGCTAGTGATGACGAGGGAGCACGCGCACCTTCCGCTCAGAGGCGCTTATGGTCATCAACTGGAACACGCCGCAGGATGAAGAGCCGCCCGACCCGCCCCGGGTTCGTGCAGCGGAATATGTCCGCATGTCGACCGATCATCAGCAATATTCGACCGACAACCAAGCGGTTGCGATCCGGCGCTTTGCGGAAGATCACGGTTACGACGTCGTCCACACCTACACAGACGACGGCAAAAGCGGACTGAACCTTTCCGGTCGTTCAGGCCTAAAGCTGCTGCTTGCCGACATCGACGCAGGTCGTACCGATTTTCAGACGTTGCTCGTTTATGACGTAAGTCGGCTCGGCCGCTTTCAAGATCCGGACGAGGCGGCAATGCACGAACTGCACATCCGCACCGCTGGCATTCAGGTGGAATATTGTGCTGAGCAGTTTCGCAACGACGGCAGCATCAGCTCATCGATCATCAAGACCGTCAAGCGCTCCATGGCAGCCGAGTACAGCCGCGAGCTGTCGGTAAAGGTGTTCGCCGGGCAGGCCAACTTGATCCGACGCGGCTACCGTCAGGGTGGTGCCGCTGGATTCGGACTGCGCCGGCTCTTGGTTGATGTGAACGGCGAGCCCAAGGGTGAACTTGGTCGCGGCGAACAGAAAAGCATCGCGACCGATCGCGTCATTCTCGTACCGGGACCGGCTGAAGAGGTGGCGGTGGTTCAGGAGATCTATCGACTGTTCACTGCGGAAGGAAAAAGCGAGCGTGACATCGTCGGGCTGCTGAACGCCCGCGGTATCGTCACTGATCTGAGACGGCCATGGTCGAGGGGCACCGTTCACCAAGTGCTCATCAACGAGAAATATGTCGGCGACAACGTATGGGCGCGCACTTCCTTCAAGCTGAAGAACCGCCATGTGGCGAACGCCGAGGGTGAGTGGATCCGAGCCGAGGGTGTGTTCGCACCGCTTGTCGATCGAGCATCGTTCACCCGCGCCAGAGAGATCATCGACGCACGCTCCGATCGCCTGAGCGACACAAAGATGCTCGAGCTGCTAGCCTCTATCTTGGAAGGACAGGGCATGTTGACCGGTCTCATCATCGACGAAGCCGAAGACGCTCCTTCTAGCAGCGCCTATCGTACCCGCTTCGGCGGTCTGCTGCGTGCCTATGAGCTGGTCGGCTTCGCTCCCGACCGCGACTATCGCTACCTCGAAATCAACCGGAAGCTGCGGCGGCTTCATCCCGTAATCGTCGCCGACACGATTGCGGCGCTCCGCCACGCAGGCGGCCAGGTCGAGGGCAATCCTGATACCGATCTGCTCACCGTCAACGGCGAGTTTACCGCCTCATTGGTGGTCGTTCGCTGCGTTACAACTGCCAGTGGATCGTTGCGCTGGAAGATACGGCTGGATACGGCACTTCGGCCCGATCTAACCGTCGTAGTTCGCATGGATTCGGGCAACGAGCTCCCTCGCGACTATTACCTACTACCTCGCCTCGACATGGGAGAGGCAGTGCTGCAGCTTTGCGAGCATAACGGGCTGTCGCTCGACGCCTATCGGTTCGATGACCTCTCCGCCTTCCACCGCATGGCAGCACGACGCAGCTGGGCGCACGCGGCATGAGTAGCGCACGCCCTTCGCAGCGTGTCGAATGGATTGCGCTCGACCGGATCACGGTCGTGAACCCCCGGACGCGCAACAAACGCGGGTTCACGGAGATCGTCGACAGCATTGCTCAAATCGGCCTCAAGCGGCCAATCACAGTCACACGCCGGATCGAAGCCGATGGCCCCTTCTACGACCTGGTGTGCGGACAGGGTCGATTGGAAGCCTATGAGGCGCTCGGTCAACAAGAGGTGCCCGCCCTCGTCGTCACAGCAGACGCGGAAGACTGCCTCATCGCCAGCCTAGTCGAGAACTGCGCGCGCCGCCAACACAGCGCGATCGACCTCCTGCAGGATATTGGCGGCATGCGCGAACGCGGTCATAGCCCGTCCGCTATAGCCAGAAAGACGGGTCTCACGATCGAATATGTGAGCGGCGTTACGCGGCTGATCGAGAAAGGAGAGCAACGCCTGCTGCGCTCGGTCGAGGCTCGCATCATTCCACTTAGCGTTGCGGTCGAGATCGCTGAGGCGGAGGACCATGAGGTACAGCGTGCTCTCCAAACCGCCTATGAGCGAGGCGATCTACGGGGTCGCAAGCTGGTTGCCGCCAAGCGGCTCGTCGAGACGAGGCGACGCCGCGGCAAGAGCCCTAAAGCCCCACCTGGCCATGGCGGCAGCCAGAAGATGTCGCCCGCGGCGCTCGTCCGCGCCTTTCGGGAAGATGTGGACCGCAAACAGGCCATGATCCGCCGCGCCAATGCGACGCTGGACCGGTTGAGGCTGATTGCCGAGGCACTTCGCCGGCTATCCCGCAGCGAACAGTTCATGGCGTTGATCGAGGACGAGGACCTTGCCTCTATGCCCGAGAACATAGCACTACGATTGGAGGAAACAGGCTGATGAAAGGGAAGCATGGAGCGACGGGATCAATCAAGCTGGCATTCGAGGAAGCGAGCTTGCGCATTCCGATCGATGCCATTCTACCTCTCCGCTCTGTGCCTGCCACCATTAAGAAGTCGGTGAAGTACGGTCAGATTGCAGCATCGATCGCAGAGGTGGGCATCATCGAGCCGCCTGTGGTCGCAAGGGATGCGGCGGACGTGGACCGCTACCACCTTCTCGACGGGCATCTTCGTCTCGAAATCATGCGAGAGCGTGGCGAAACTCATATCGTCTGCTTGGTCGCAACGGAAGACGAAGCCTTCACCTACAACAAGCGCATCAGTCGGATCGCGACGATCCAAGAGCACCGGATGATCTTGAACGCGGTCAAGAAGGGTGTCTCGGAGGAGAGGCTAGCCCGCGCTCTCAACGTCAACATCGCCCACATCCGCATGAAGAGGAACCTGCTGGTTGGGATTTGTCCGGAAGCGGCCGACCTGCTGAAGGATCGACACGTGCCGATCCACGTGTTTACCGAACTAAGGTTCATGAAGGCCGTGCGCCAAGTCGCGGCCGTCATGGCGATGATATCGATGAACCGCTTCTCAGTCAGTTACGCCAAATCACTGGTCGCCTCGACACCCGATGATGAGCTGGTAGCTGGCAGGCCGCGCCGGATACCTGGTCTCACTGAGGACCAAATTGCCACCATGCAGCGTGAGTCCGAGAACGTGGATCGAGAGTTCCGGCGTATTGAGCAGAGCTACAGCTCAGATAACCTCGATCTCTTATTGGCTACCGGCTACGTGAACCGGCTGCTTGGAAACGTCCGTGTGGTTCGCCATCTCGCCCAGCACTATGCCGACATCCTGTCGGAGTTTCAGAAGCTAAGCGACTTGCAGAAGGCAGCGTAGTGCCGTCGATCAGGCGGTATGCCATCCTTATGCCGAACGGACGGATAGATGATCCAAAATGCAAATGAGCGATGCAATGCTGACGAGATTTTGACGAAATGGCACTAAGGTTCGAGGACCGTTTGGGGCGGGGCGTGGTCCTCGAATACGAGCCCGAGAGCTGGGACGCCCGGTGGGTTTGGACGAAGCTGCGGACTGAGGGGCGGGTCAGGATTGCCAAGGTCTTCCACTTCGAACGCGCCGATCTCTTGGGCGAATTGCCCAGCGACGAGGACTTCGAGAACATTGAGGGCTTCGTGTACCGGTTCCGCTTCGGCTCGCGGCGTGCCGGGTTCCGCGTCATCGAGGGTAGGCGCCTCGGCATCGCTCACGACGTGCGAATCGCCGACGCTTTACCACTGGAGCGGCGGCTGTTCGTCGCTCACCGCGACATGTCCATCTTCCGCGGCCTCTCTGCGGTCATGCCCACCGGTGGCGAGATCGTGATCGGCGGCAACGAGGAAGGCTCTATACCCATCCCCGAGTTCGAGCGGCTGCTCACTAGGTTTCCGACGACGACCGAGCTGGACCGCTACGCCAGAGCGCGCGTCGCAGA
Source organism: Sphingomonas sp. PP-CC-1A-547 (assembly GCF_003610375.1). Lineage (GTDB taxonomy): Bacteria > Pseudomonadota > Alphaproteobacteria > Sphingomonadales > Sphingomonadaceae > Sphingomonas. Next base: position 42,916 of record NZ_RAPZ01000017.1, on the reverse strand, counting down.
CGTAGTCGGCCAGTATGTCGACGGCATGGCTGATGCCCGGCGGCACTACGAGGAGTACATGAACCGCCACAAGGCAATCGGCGCGACCGGCTCGCTCGATACCGAGGAGCTGCTCGAGGCGGAGCTCGCGAAGTATCAGCTGATCCGCGACACGCTGCGCAGCTGGCTCAGCGCTGCCGAGGTCAGAGTAGAACGCGACTGGCAGCAGCTCCTAATGAAGTTTCTGCTGCTGATCTTCCCTAAGTACGTGGCGATCCTCGAGAATATGCAGATCGCCGACGTGTACTCGACACCGGGCCGCTCACGCAGGCGCTTCATCGACATTGCGCTGGTGGACGCCGCCGGGAACCTGGATGTGATCGAGATCAAGCGGCCTCGCGGGGGTCTGCTGGCGGGTGGCGACTACCGTGAGAACGGTTTTCCGAGCCGGGAGCTCTCCGGGACGATCATGCAGGCGGAAAAGTACCTGTTTCACCTGTCCAAGTGGGGGCTGGACGGCGAGCGTACGCTGACAGAGCGGTATGCGGCGAGTCTACCTCCTGGGATGTCGATACGGGTGACGAACCCGAAGGCCATCGTGATCCTCGGACGGGATCCGACGGGCGGGGTCTGGGGCGAACAGGCGGTCGATCTTGAGGTCGTCAGGCGAAAGTACGCGAACGTAATGGACATCATGTCCTATGACGACCTGTTGCGCCGCCTCGATAACGTCATCGCTTCGCTTCGCAGGCGGATCGACGACGAGACCGACATCTGAGCAGCGTGTAGGTCGCGGCTCAGCGGGGTGAGGCGTGTGTGCGACCATCGTTCGGCCTGAGGCTACCGAACTCCGTGACCCACCGTACTACCTGGCCGTCGATCGCACGGTATCGAGGAGTCGTCTGAACTCCCCGTCGGGCGTGGCGCCCTTCCACATGTTAGCAAAGCGGCACACAATCTGGAGGTTGCCATCCGAATAGTGGCCACCGCTGTCGATCCTGTCGAGCGACGCCAGCATCGCTGGGTCCTCGGCCTCGCCGTGCCATTGGAGCGCCAGCGAGGTGAGCGCGCAGATGCCCTCCTGCTCCGCGATAAGCCGCTCGATGATTACCTCCAGCTCGCGCTGGTGATGGTGCATCTCCTTATCCTTGCGCGTCGTCGTGGACACCCGGCCCGACTGCGCGGAGGCCGAAGCGGCGTTGACGGCCATGTCCACGATCGAGCGCCGCTTCGCGCTTGCGTATCGCACGGCGCCGGGCGCCTTCTCGCCGCCGGACCGCTCGTCCTCCATCCGCACCAGCATCCAACAGAAAGAGTGTGCATCGATGTGGCGCGCGTCGGCCAGCCCGGGCTTGGAGATCAGTCGCCCCCGCACGTCCTCGAGTGCGTTGTTGAACGCGGCGTAGTTGTCCCACGAGCAACGGCCGCTGGTCGCCAAGCCGATGCCGAGACGCCGGAACGCCTCGTCGAACGTGCGCGGCGCGATCGGCGCGAAACGCTCGATGTCCATGAGAAAGAAGAGGTAGGCCGCCAACGGATAGCCGTCCCCTGCATGGCCTCGCAGCCTCTCAAAGAGCTGGCCAGCGTCTGACTCCTCGCGGAACGCGTCCATCATCCAGCGCTCGAGGGCTCGTCTCCGCGCAGGATCTTTCCGGGCCGCCAGGAGTGTGGCGTGTCCTGCGCTTCCGGGCCCGTAGCGACCCTCCCACGAGACGAGGTTGTTCCGAGTCTGGTCGCTGCCCGGGATCTCGATGGCGTCGATCGCGCGCGCGAGGATCGTTCCGGTCCCCACATCCGCCTCGGTCCACGACTCCGGCCCAAGTGAGGCGAGGGCGCGCTCCCTGAGGAGCGGCTTGTAGCCCTCCCAGCCCTTGGCCGCGCCGCTATGGAAGCTGGTGAATGAACCGTCGTTAAACCGCCGGTAGACGGTCTCGCTAAACCGATCGAACTCTCGCTCGAAATGGGGGACAGTCATGCCGGACTACAAGACCCGTACGGCACTTCGTAGCTAAGCGCGCGCGCAGAGCGCTGTCGATTTTCGTGACGTGCCGGCGTTGGCATCTTGTTCGCTGATTGGTTTCCCATCCTGCACCATTGCAGCCGAGCTTGCTCAGCTCAACATTGAACGAGTTCATCATTCGCGGAGGGTCGGCTAAACGGCGCGAACGCCTCGCTGGCCTCGGCAAGACATCATTGAAACCCGGTCACTAAAACTGAGAAAGGCCCCTTCAGCCTCCCACAGTCACTATCATACAACAAGGTAGTTTAACCGGGCAGACCCTGGAATAATTCCTTCTTCCGCTACTTCGACACGAACCTGCATTACATCTTCAGCAGATATGAGTATATTTAACTCTGGTAGTTCAGGAACTTCACCAATCCAACTACCTGATATTAACGCGTTAATAAGCGAACGATTCATATTTACTATTCTAGATAGGCGATCTATCGTCATATCTTCAATATAGATTTCGGAGTCCCCTTCGTCTTCATTGTCCGAATCACTTATCTGCCCAAGTAAATCCTCCATTTCAGACTTTACAAACTCCTGGTAATGTCCGCCGTCCAAATCGCCTGCTACAGTTTTCCACGAATCAGGATTTGAAAACATTCTAATAATAATTCGCGGATTAACATCAAAGAAGTAGCCTAGCCACTCCGCCAATCCTTTAGCGATTAAACGACTTTGCCGAGCGACATGCCTCCTCGCTTCTGGTATAAGCCACTTGTGTGGCTCACTCCAGGCAACCATCTCTCGATGAAGTCGGACTGCAAGTACCTCGGCGATCAGCTCGGCTCCAACATCATCATCCTCTATCATCCGCGCTTTTGACCTAACCTCCCGCAGCAGTGGATTGGTCGACGAAATAGCTATTTTACGCGGTGTACCATCCCGAACTGGAGGCGTGGCTGTCCGATCAATCGCTATAGCAGTGACGAACGCTGTGTGCATCAATAGACGCCCCGCCCGTATCTTAAGCTCTCCTAATTCCGTCACGAGAGGAAGGGCATAAATAGCCGCTTGGGGGCTCCCCAGTTGCTGAGCGGTATGTTTCAGCCTGCTGTGCTGATTCCGGATTTTATTATTGTTGAACTCGAATACGATGTGCTGCGGCTTGGCACTACCGCGTAAGAAAACGGAACCGGGATATTTTGAGTAGGTCCTACTTTCGCCCAATTTAAATTGAAGAAAAAATATCTTAGAAGGTGTTGAACCATGGACCGGCAATTCGATCGAGACATCCCAACCTGCCCTAGCCTCTTCCCTCAAGGTAAGCCCAAGAGCGTAGATTGGCGGCCCGGGTGGCGGCGCAATAGTACGCCGGGGCATCCGGTTCCAAAAAATAGACGACACCCCATTGGCTAGCGCGAGTAATTCATGCGTGACATTTAGCTCAAGCGTCTTTTCAGAAATACTCAAATATTCCCCCCTTTTATTCTTACCCAGTCAGGCTGCTGCGTAAGAGCCGTCCGGTTATTACACTTATATCCATAATACGACGTCCGGAGTAGCCCGGCAGTCAATGAAACACGCCGCCCATTCACATTCCAGTTTTAATGGGTTTGCTTCTATTAAATTACGCGGCGATCACTTTCTCTTCCTTCGTCGGCGCGAACTCGACCGTTCGCATTGCCGGGCCTTCCCTGCTCCAGCTCTCAAAGACCATTGTCACCATACGCTCGCCTGGAAGCACAGGCCGGAGTTTGCGTTGCAATAATCCCACTAGGCGTTCTTCGTGTGTTGAAACGATGATCTGGCGGTGAGCGCGAAAGCGCCGCAAGATGTCGACAAGACCCAGCAGATTTATATTATCGAGACTTTGCAGGGGATCATCGAGAACGGTCACGCCTAGCCGCAGGCTGGGTAGAGCAAGATTCATGGCTAGAAAGAGCGAAAGCGCGAAAGAGTTCATCTGAGAGCTCGACAGCAGCGGACCGGCGTCCCGAGCGCTTGCGAACGCGTCTGGATCGGAGATGCCCACCTCGAGCTTTCCACGGCCACGCTCCATGCCTGCCACAATCTCGGTGACGCGGAACGTCGGGTGCGGATCAATGCGACTATAAATCCTCTGGAACAGCGGCGCGATCTGAGTGATCTGCTGGGCCGTTACCGCGAGCGACGCGTCGCGCAGGCCGTCAATGATGCGCCCGGAAAGCACGTGCGTGGCCTCCTCGCCGGCAATCCGCCTCTTAGCCAGTTCCAGGCGTTCCGCGACCTGGGCGCGTTCAGCCGCGAGCTCGTCGCGCTGGCGCTGCTCGCCCAGTCGCAGGACCTGCAGTGACAAGCGCTCGCCGTCCGCGAGCAGTTTAGCGAGCGTTCCAAGCATCGCCTCGATTGCGTCGTCGCGCTCGCGAAGGGCAGTGCCCGCATCGCTGCTGCCGTCAATTCCGAGGTCTAAGAGCCGCGCCGTGAGGATCGAGCGCCGTGCCGTTCGCTCACGTAGATCGTTCTCCGTTCGGCGGAGATCCTCCCGGATGAGGCTTAGCAATGCTTGAATCTTGGCGCGCTCCTCTGTGAGCGGACCTAGCCGGTTCGTCGTGGTGCTCTGGCCGACGTCTGAGGCTGCCTCGATCAGTGTCTGGAGATGTGCGATCGTGTGGCTCACGTCGTGGGTCTGCTGGCATACGGGACAGTGGTTACCGAGGTCCTGAAGGGCCAGCTTGGCCATGGTTGCAGCGCGCTGCGCACGGTCTGCAGCGTCAACCTGAGCCTGTCGCTCGGCGGCCAGCCGGGCATTTTCAAGTCGTATGGCGTCGTCCGCTGCTGATAGTTGTGCGACCAGCTCACTTTCATCTTTCCGGAGCTTGTCGACAGGGTTGTCCAAGGCCACCGTGGAGGACAGCTCCGGGGTTTGTTCGAGCAGGTTGCGGGTCGTGGCGAGATCGCGCTCGAGCCTGCTCCGCTCAGCATCCAACGTCTTAAGAAAGCGGTCGAGCCGCGCCGGGGTCGTCGGCGCCGCGTCGGGGCCGAACTGGGTTTCGCCCAGCAGCGCGACCGCATGCTGAAAAAGTGTGGTGGACGCCTGCCGCGCGTCGTCGCTCGCGACTGTGCCGCCATCGGAGAGACGAGCAAGATGTTCGTCAATCTGCGCGACCCGGACCGTTAGTGGGTCCAGTTCGTCCTTGCGAAAAGCAGTGGTGCTGGCGGCCCATGACCGACGGCTCTTCTCAAGCGCGGCCTGGAGTTCGAGAACAGCGCCAGCGCCTATTACCTCGCTGACGAGCGCAAAGCGATCGGCGGCGCTGTCGTCATCAATAAATTGGCGGACAAGATCCTGCTGGAGGTAAACGCCGCGCGTGAGGACCCGGTTCAGGGCATCACGGGCGCCGACGCGGTCTTTGAGGTGAGGTAAAAGCAGGTTGCAGAGCTGCTGTGTGGCGGCCGCCTGCTCGTATTCCTTCTCGCCAATCCGGAGACGCACGAAGTCGTCCGACTTGCCATCGGTCGCTCGCGTGAGAACCACGTCTCCGTCGTCGCCCGACATAATCAGCTCGACGCGCGCGCGGCCCTCGCGTGCATAAGTTGATATGGGCGTACCTCGATCCCCGAAGCGCGCGATCGTGCCGGCCAGCACCCATAGGATCGCGTCGAGAAGGGAAGTTTTGCCGACGCCATTAGGCCCCTGCAGAAGGATGACGTCCGCGTCGAGATCGATTGTCGCCTGACGGCCAAACGCCCTAAACCCTTCAATTGTGATCGACCTCAACCTCATCGCCCACCACCGCTTTCGTGCAGGCGCTCGAGTGGGGGTTCACCGTTGCGGAAGGCGTCGACGACGATCTTTAGCTTCGCACGGTCAAGGGTCGTCTTCATAAGTTCGGGTAGTGCGTCGAGAACATCTTCAAGGGCGGAAATGTCGCCTGGAAGGTCGAGCGGGAGCAGGAGGTCCAACACGCGGGCCACGTCGGCGCTTGTACGCAGCTTGGCTCCTGTCGCAACAATCTTCCGAACCCTGGAGGTATCGCGCTCAATCCGGTCGACGGCGAGACGGTCCAAAGGCTCGCCTGCGCACAGGAGGACGAGATAGCCGTCCCAAGCCTTCGGTGCGGAGCGGGTGAGACGGCGGGCAAGAAGGTCGACGAGGTCGGCTTGAGCTTCCGCCCAGTCCTTCTCGAGCTGCTGCCAAGTTTCGAAGGCGACTACCGAAATCACGCTATAAGAGTCCTCGGCCAGAAGGGCTTGGTCTCGGAGCTTCTTCATGTCGGTCATGTCGCGCACAACGCGGTAGCCGTTGATCGAAAGAGTCTCGCTGGCGAGAGCGATCATGGACGATGCTGAAAGCGAGGAGCCGTCAGGCGACATTCAACAGCCCTCCAATCTGGTCGAGGTGATTCGGATCGTTGGCAGAGACCAGAAGGGGAGCGACGAGGCCGCCAATGATGTCATCTGCATCCTCGTCGGCAATGAGGTCGACGTGATCGAACACCGGCGCAGCGTCTATTAGGCCGCCAATCAGCACGATGTCGACTGGCATCTGAGAGTTGTCCGCGATCGTGGCGCAGATGGCGTTGGCACGGGTTTCAACGGCGGCCATTCGGCGCACGCCGCCCCCGGTCGCGAGCACTATCTGAGCGACGGGCTGACCGTTCCGTCGCAACGTCCAAGTGCCGGCGGCTGTTGGTACCGTGTCGAGACCGAACCGCTCCGCAACTTGGACAAGCCGGAGCATCGGTTCCGACATCAACTCGTCGTCGCGAACGGTGTGCGCCCGATAGAGCTTGTCGCGGTCCAGATCGGCGAACGCGCGGATCTTGCCTAGCGTGAGCAGTGAGTGGCCGGCGAGCTTAGAGGCGAGGTGTGTAAACCGCTCAAGGTCCGCTTCGCCGTGGTTGTTCTCCACCAAAAGCGCGCGGCCACTGCGCGAAAGCGAGTCGACCTGTTGCGCGGCGATGCGCTCGGCGAGGCGTATGAGCACTGCGTCCCACGATCCCTGGATGTAGCGCTGCTCGGGGATTTCGAGTTGCGCAGCAAAGCCGCTTTGCGCGAAGGGGACGATGTCGGCTTGATATAGCGCCTTGTTACCGCCCAGAGCGCCCTGGATCATTGCTATTGTTGAGGTAAGGACGGGTGCCGGCGAGCCGAGGCCAGCGAAGAGCACGGCCGGAGCCGCCAGCACTTGCTGTGCCACGACCTGGTGCCATTGGCCTATCCATTCTCCGTCCATTACTTCCGTTCGAAGGACAAGCTGGTCGGGCTCGCTGTTCGCATTCCCATGCAGTTGAACCAGCGCCGAGCGGATTGGCACGGGCTCGTTCACGGCCGCTATCGTTTCGATCTCAATACCGAGTTCGGCAGCGGCATTCTGGATCGCCAGATCAAAGTTGAGCGATAGCACATGGCTGACGGCGCCCTCCGCCATCAAAGCCACTAATAGCTTATAGCCGAGGTTGGCTCTCGCAAGTCGCATTCGCCGAATTGGAAAACACTGAACCAGTTCAACTTGGTTGTTGCAGAGCTGAAACATCAGGCTGGCGAGTGCGGCAAGATCGCGTGGGTTCGGGCACTGATTTGCTTGCAAGCGGCCGTTAAGAACCAGTTGGCGCTCGACTGATTCTGAGAGATCGCCAGCGAGCGGAATGCTCGTCGGATGGTCTACTGAGCAGCCAGCGCCAATAACGAGGGCGACCTGTCCCCCGCCGGGGACAGCCAGGCTCTGAAGCAATTCTGCTGGTATGGTGGCCAAAGCTGTCCCAGTAGGGTTGAAGACGGGCTACTTTGTAGCGCCGTCAGGCGCGCCGTGCATCATGAAACGATAGCTGATGGCCAGGTTTCTTGGTTCGCGTCATCGTCTCGAACGTACCGAAAGGCCGCTTGTCGAACATTACCCGGCCGTTGCTCACGTAGTTAGTGATCCGAAGCCGACATACCGTAATTTGCCCAAAAGTTGGGAAGTGAATGGCGTCACAACCGGGAGTTCTGACGTCAATACATGGATAGCGCGTATTTAGACGGGGCCAGAAGCCTTCACGATCGAGAATACACGCTCGACAGTCGCGTTGTTGATCCCAAGACGCCATGTCAGCTCTCGCCGTAAGGTGCTGTAAGGGGGCGTAATAAACAGGTCGGGCCAAGTCTTTACAAGGTCGAGCGCACGGTCGGGGTTGTTGTGCTTAATGAGATTGTTGAGTGTGTTCACCGCTGATAGCTCATCGCTCACCGAGATATCGGCTTTGCGCACCTCCTTAACCAGAGCCTCGAAGATCGGCTTGTGAAGGCCGGTCCATGCCCGTGCCGAGCGTTCCCAATAGTGGAAAGCACTGGTGATGAACGCCTCTTGCACGACACTCAGCGCCAGCGTGGTCTCGAGAGCGGCATGTTGAAGCTCGTGCCGGGTGCTTTTAATGAGCGCGCCTTCGTCGTCGTACTCTGAGTCATCCACCCCACTGGTGATGTAATCGAGCAACAGGTCGTTCGCGTCACGCGAGTGGTTTTGCATAGTGGTGATCGACGCTCGGAAACTGTCACGAATGCGGTCGAGGCCGCTTTCGAACATATAGGCGCGGAAACCGAATAGCTGAATCATGGGGGCAGGATGGCGGATCCGGGCCAGATGACGCAAGCTCAGCCCGAATGAGCACCAACCGCCCCTATATCGATCTTGGTATCGACCAGCTCGAAAGGCTCGTCGTCGATATGCCGGGCGCCAACCCGATCAACGATGCGCTCCTCGGCGAACTGCATCATCGTAATACTCAGCGGGCACTTCGGCTGCGTGGCAGGCTGGAGAAGATGCGCGGTAGGGCACCCAAAGCTTCCCCTGCCCCGCAAGCTCAGCCCCAGCCCCAGCCTCAGCAAGCGACCCAGCCATCGCCAGATAGCACGCCTATGCCAACCCCGCCCCTCGCACCCAGAAGCAGGGTTGCGAACGACCCAGAGAACATATTGCGCGCCTGGACAGTGCTAGAGGTGCTGTCGCCTGCGTCGTTCCGGACGCCGGCTGACCTGGCAGGTGGCGATGGCCGGCGTGTCGCCCGCTTCGATCGAGGACTGCCGTGGGAGAACGGGCCTGGAAAAGCCCCCCAAGGCATGCGGCTCTATTTCCAGATCGTACTCGGTTCGCTGTCCATGCCGCCCGCCATGGAGCAGCTGCTCCAGCGCTTCGCGGACAGTCGGCCTGAGCGACCAAACGGGCGGGGTGAAACGCCGCTCGCCATCGTGATCGTCGATCGCGAAGGCCGCCCGATCCCTGATAACTGCGCGGTGGTCTCCAGCTTCGCGTGGGGCCTCCCTCTCGCACTGTCCGGTGATCCAGCCGCGCTCAGCGAATGGGAGCAGGCTGGCACCCAGCTCCAGGACGCGTTGCATGAGCGGCTGTCCCGCGAAGGTCCCGATGGCAAGACGATGCCACTCGACATGGCCGCCATCACGGGGGCCTGGACATGGCTGGTCGGGAGACTGGGTGTGGATCAGGCGATGGTGCGCCCGCCCGCCTTTGCCGTACGCAGCCTGGTAGCCTTCCGATCAAGCAACCCGCCGGAACCGCTCCTGCTAAACAGCTTCTTCCTGAAGGACCTGCATAGCGCAACCAGGCTGTTCCGCGAGAAGCGCGCGCCGCAAGCGCTTCAGCGATTCATGGGAGCGCTGAAGCCCTCGTCCCGCCGAGACCTGCTCCACGATGAGGCGGCGATAGAGCAGGCGGTCGCCCCTGCCCGCTTCCCGTCGGCACGCTGGCCTGGTCCCGGTCGGCATCCCTTGGTTCTGATGCAGCAGGCGGCCGTCAACCTCGCCATCGATCAGGGCCCCGGCGAGATACTGGCGGTTAACGGTCCGCCCGGCACCGGCAAGACCACGCTGCTCCGTGACGTGATCGCCGCGCTGGTGACAAAACGCGCCAGCGCCATGGCGGCGCTGGATGACCCAGAGCAGGCCTTCTCTTCATCCGGCCATAAGCTGAAAGCCGGCGATGGCTGGCTCCACCTCTACCGCCTCGACAAGAGCCTGAAGGGGTTTGAGATGCTGATCGCATCGTCGAACAACAAGGCTGTCGAGAACGTCAGCGCCGAGCTGCCGGCGCTGGGAGCCGTGGCGCATGATGCAGCCGATCTACGCTACTTCAAGCCACTCGCCGATGGCCTGCTAGGGTCGGAAAGCTGGGGCGCCATTGCTGCGGTGCTGGGCAATGCCACAAACCGGAGCGCCTTTAAAAACAGCTTCTGGTGGGATCCCGAGACCGGATTATTCACCTACCTGAAGGCGGTCGATGGCCGCAAACCTGAGATCGAACTACCGGACGGCACAAAACGGCCGCCTATCATCGTTAGCGAACTCGCCCCGCCAACCGATCGGCGGGAAGCCCTGGGTCGTTGGCAGGCGGCACGAAGCCGCTTCCGCAGCATAGAGAAAGAGGTTGCAGCCACTATGGCGGCGGTGGAGTCTTTCCGCCTGCGCTGGCAGCACCTCCCGCCTGTCGAACGGTCGTTCAACGCTACCCGCGATCATGCCATGGAGCGCCCTGGATGGCTGCATCAGCTCTTCGGATTGGCGCGCTATCGCACCTGGAAGGCAGAGCATCTGCCGCTCTCATCGACGTTGGCAGCCAATGCCGCGGCGGCCTCGAAGACCGGTGCAATCCCGAAGCCGCTAGGCGAATTGCTGACGCGCTCGCCATGGCTGAGTTTCGGCGCCAAGGCTCGTGCCGCGAGCATCGGAGAAGCGCTAGGGCCGCTGCTGGAGCGCCTTCAGCAGGACCGCGCAGCACGTCACGCTCCCCTCATCGACGATGCGTTTTTCGAGCAAGGAAACGAGCAGCGTCAGCCCACCGCACCTTGGCTTACCGCCGAAGAACACCGCCAGCGCGATGCCCTGTTTCAGGCGGCACTGGACCTCCATCGTGCCTTCATCGACGCCGCTGCAAAGCCCCTGCGTCATAACCTCAATGCGGCCTTGCAGGTGCTCGATGGCAAGGGTTTCGCCAATGCCGCCAAGGACGAGATGATCCCCGACTTATGGTCGAGCCTGTTCCTGGTGGTGCCGGCCATGTCGACCACTTTTGCCTCCGTCAGCACTATGCTCCGCAAGGTGCCACCGGAGGCCTTGGGTTGGCTTCTCGTCGACGAAGCCGGACAGGCGGCTCCTCAGCAGGCTGTGGGCGCGATCATGCGCGCCAACCGGGCCATCATCGTTGGCGATCCCATCCAGGTACCGCCCGTGGTCTTGCTTCCGGATCGATTGACCGCGGCGATCTGTCAGACCTTCGGTGTTGATGCCCAACGGTTCGGCGCGCCACATGCTTCGGTCCAGACGCTTGCCGATGATGCCACAGCCTGGTTCGCCGAGTTCCCAGCCCGGCTGGGCAGTCGAACGGTGGGCGTGCCGCTGCTCGTGCATCGCCGCTGCTCTTCGCCCATGTTCGATATCGCCAATCGCATCGCGTACGAAAACCTGATGGTGCAGGCCAAGAGACCGCAGCCGTCGCTGATCCGCGATCTGCTCGGGCCGTCGCGGTGGATCGATGTGGCGGGCGCGGGCGAGGATAAATGGTGTCTGGAGGAAGGCCAGGAAGCCCTGGCAATGATCGAGCGAATTATCGCTTCCGGCATCGCCCCCGACCTCTACGTTGTAACCCCGTTCGTGATCGTGGCAAATGGTTTGCGGAGGCTGCTGGGAGACAGCGCGGTTCTCGCTGCTGCCATCCCCAATCTCGACCGCTGGACCCGTGAACGTATCGGTACGATCCACACCGTACAGGGCCGCGAAGCCGAAGCGGTGATCTTTGTCCTGGGGGCTCCGAACGGCGACCAGACCGGCGCTCGGGGATGGGCCGGCAAGGAGCCCAACCTCCTGAACGTGGCGGTCACGCGCTCGAAGGAGGCAGTCTACGTAATCGGCAACCGGTCGCTGTGGCGCTCAGCCGGTGTGTTTAATGATCTGAACGCGGTGATCGGTTAAGCGAGCAGCTGTAATTGTCGAGAAGGCGACATTCACATTGCAGCCTTGCCCAAATAGGTTAGCATTACAAAATGCTAAGCTTCTTTATGTCGGTCTTAAAAAGTCTTGATTTCGTCAAGCTGAGTGAATTTCAGCGTGGCAGGAACAAGCGGAAGGTGTCTGCACGGCTGCACCTTATACTTGTGACAGCCTACGACATTATTGAGGTTTTTGAGGAGTTGATAAAACTCCTCGAAAAATCACTAAAAGAGTACCGCCGTGACGGCAATCGCTACATAATGTCAATCAATCCCTCCTGGACTGAAAGTCTGCTGCGACGGCAAGCCGATAATTTAGGTAAGCTCGATCGACTTGTGCGTGACCTTTACGCGGAAGTGCGCGTACTCGATCCCGCCTTCGAAAAGACCTACCGGGATCTTGTTCCTAGCAAATTCGGTATCTTTTTTGAAGCTCAACAACTACTTTGGCAAGGGCGCTTGGGAACTCATGAAGATCATCCAGTACCTTACTCTCGTACAGCGGGCCTGACATACAGAACGCTTTGGCTCTCAGAAATTCCCAAAGATCATGATCGCCAACAAGATATAAAATATTTGCACGCTGACGACGGAATGGAACGCTCAGTCATTGACGTGAACATGAAAGATGGTGAGCCATTTTTTCGTGAGCTAGCAAGATATCTTGAGGAAGAGCGACCCCATCAACGGCTTATAGCACTAAGAGAAACGGCAGAAACTTACAAACAAGCTTTGATGGAAAATCTATCTCTTGAGGACGTGCTGCTTGAACTGGGGAGACTCAACCGAGCTGACTGATTTCCCTCTTACCCAGGTTCACCGATAAATTTTTTATCAGGGCCTGACGCCCCCCAACGTCACAACCTTCGGTTGCGCCGCTGATGAAAAACAGATGCGCTAGAAGGACAAACTGCGTCCATTACGGGGCCCGTTGGTCGCCCGCCTCTAACCGGTCGGCCTCCTCGTCCTCGGGCGTGCGAGTGACATCCTTCGGCGATCGCGTCTCATAGGTCTCGGCAAACTCCACGTCGCTCCACTCCCCATCGCCGTAATCGGGCGTGTCGTAGAAGGAGAGGCCGTTCTTGAACGAGATTGCGACATTCGGACCAACGAAGGGGCAGCTCGGTAGGTAGAAGGCGCGAATGAAGGGGTTCTCTTCCCATTCCTTCTTTATGAATATCAGACCGCGCGTGCCGTCAATGAACCAGGGTCGCAGGCCAAACGCAGTGAATTGCTGGTCGATGATTTCGCGAACGTGCAGCACGGCCGCCAGCGCGTCGTCGCGTAGGGTGGCGTAGGTGGACGCGTTGAAGTGGATGGACCGGTGCCGCAACGACATGAGCGCGCGGAACTCGTCAACTGCGCGTGGTAGCAGCACGCCCCAGGCTTCCAACGTACCGATCGCACGGCTCCAGTCGGCGAACGAGCCCTTTCCCGCCACCGCCCTGTACTCTGGAGTATGCCGGAAATCGTCTCTAAGATCGAGGATCAGATGGTTGAGGATGCGCTCGCCCAGCGCGGAGGCTCCAAGCAGGGCGGGGTAGTAGGCGCCCACAACGAAAGAGCGCCGGACCTGGTCGAAGAAGGAGTTATGGTAGCGCACCACTGAAAAGGGCTTGGAGCCAATCGCTACGAAATCGGCGATCTTGGAGTCCAAGCAGTGCTCGCCGAACTCACGGGCTAGACCTGCGCGCACGCGCTCTCGGTTCTCCAAATGCAGGCGTCGCGGCTCCTCATCCCAGCCCTCCCCTGGCTCCTCGAAGACGTAGGCCCGGGTGTCAAAATCGGAGGTGTAGCTCATGTGGCGTCGCCTGCCGCGGTCAGCGACCAGTGACTTCCACTCGGCGATCGGCCGCGACTGGTCGATCTGGTCGATCGTCAGGCGTTCAGACATGCATCCACCTTCAACGAGCCAAGGCTGCTCAGGATATGTGGTTTCCCGTTAGAAGGAAGCCCACCAGCTCGATGGGAGGAACATCAGGAAAAAGCTGAGCATGTTCCGCCAGATACCGTGCGCGGAGAACCTCTGCCTCCTGACCATGTTTGTATTTTGACCATCCGGTCAGTCCGACTCCAGCAACCAACGCCACCAATACAATCCACGCTTTTTGTGAAAATGTGAGCGCCCCTGCCGTGCTGATCCCCAGCGCTGCGATCGAAACGAAGAGCGCCATCGTCGACCATGCCTGCACAGGGGCTGTATTTAGGGCGGTAATCTGCCCTTGATAGAAGTTCGCGAGGTCTCGCCGCTGTCGGTATTCGTCCCTTAGCGCTGTGACGCTGTTAGCTTGATCGACCATTGCCCTCCCCTTTCGGCCCGCCGTTGTCGCTGACGCTAATGGCAGGTCCGCTTAACGAGAAATGCCGATCCCGCGAGCAAGCGAGCGAACCTGCTGCCGCGCTTGCTGAAGCTGCTGCGGTGTGGCGCGCTGAAGGGCTTTCACGACAGCCGCGTCGAGTTGCCGGACGAACCCTTGCGGGGACAATGTCTTGATTGGGCGCTGCCACGATTTGACGCCAAGCTGCTCGGCAATCTGTACGCGTTCACGCAGCCTCTCAACATTGCCGATACGCTTTTCTACGCGGCGGATTTTCCGTTCGAGGGTGCGCATTTTTGCCTTCGCAGGCTGAACTGCTTGTCGCGCTGCATCAACGCGTGACGTCACGAACCTTTGCCCCCGCTCGCTACGAAACCATTCCTCACGAACCTTCACACCGGCACGCGCGCGCGCGACTTCCAGCCGCGCCCGGTCCATCGCATGAACCTCCCGGATCTTGGCCCATATCGCGCGCTGCGGATTACGGATGAAGCTGGCGAGCGTGGTGCGCTTGCCGGCGACATGTTTGACGCGGTCCTTAGTACGTTCAAGCTCACGCTGGGCGTCGGCGAGTTTCGCTTTCGCCGGACTCATAACCTCGCGGCGAACTTCCCACGCTTTGACGATTGCCGGTGGCCGGATCGCGACTTTCTCGGCTTTCCATGCTGCGACCTGACGGCGCATTGTGGTGCCGTATTCGGCCAGCTCTTTCGTCAGACTTATGGATAGTGTTTGCGTTTGCGGTGACAAAGCGGTGAGTTTGTCATCGAGCTCGACGGCTGATTTGGCGAGGGCCTGACGCTCGGCATTGTTGGCGGCAACATCGCGATTTACGTCGCCTCGATCGCTGCGCTCACCCTTGCGCTCAATCGCACTAGCCGTAGGACCAAGGTGGATCGTTGCTTCGCGCGCTTTGCCCTGGTCCAGCAAGCTTTTGTGCGTCACCTTTGGGGCGTCTGGACCCACTGCTTTGACCAGGTGCCGGTTCTGAGTTTCGGCCCATTGCTCGCGCCATTCGGCGAGCTGCTCGCGCTTATCCCAGTCCCGATCCTTCTGACCGAACCCCTGCCCGTCGACCCGTCGCGTGGTGAGCATCACATGGGCGTGGTAGTTGCGCTGGTCGCCTTCGGCATCGGGGGTGTGCATCGCCACATCGGCGATCATGCCCTTGTCGACAAAGGCGGTCTGAACGAACTCGCGGACGAGCGCCTGACGCTGCTCGAAATCCAGCTCGTGCGGCAGCGAAAGCTGGACCTCACGCGATACGCGCGCATCAACCCTCTTCTCGGCCTGCTCCACCGCGTTCCACAAGGTCGAGCGGTCGCCAAGCTGCGCTGACGCGCCCTCCGGCAGCATGATTTCGGTATGCTCGACGCCGCCCCGGTTACGATAGTCGAACGGCATCTCCAGACGCTCATCGACCAGACGTTCGCCGGCACGGTAAGCGGCTGCGGCAACAGCACTACGGCCGTCGGACCGCTTTATCACCTGTGCCGAGAACCGGTACTGCGCCACGCTGGCCCTGCCCTTCCTTGTCTCACCTTCGGCACCATCGGCGCCGGGATCGCTAAGGGGCTCGCCCCTTGGCTCAAACCGCTCCGCGGGTTTGACGGGGGTGTCGGGGATTGCCCCGGCCGCGCCACGTTACGGAGTAATGTGTAAGTGCGCCATTTGCATGGAGCTGACAATATCGACCGGACTCAGGATCGGATCAGCTCGTCCTGGTTTCGCGGCTTGCTTTGACCTTCATGCGTCGATCTCGCTGGTTTCAGTTCTGGTAGTGCCGGGGCTTGGGCCTGCTTTCCTGATCGTTGCTCATACCCCTGGGTCCAAGATTCACCGGCGACTTGTCGTTTGGATCACGCGGTACGAAGGTAAACTTATCGCCGACGAGGGTATCCCCCTTGATCGTGTAGGCGCCGGTAACGGGAGATCCGGTGAGAATAACCTTGTCCCCGCTGACCTCATAGTTTCCCGATGCGCCTGACGAAAACGAGAAGCTGCTCTTACCGAATGTGGCGACGATGCCGGGCACCGGGGCGTTGGTTACGTTATACGTTCCCTCGACTGATTTTGTACCGCAAGACGCTAGCGCAACAGCCATGATCGGCATCAACATCGCAGTGGCAAAGCGGGTCTGGATGATCATCGAAAATCTCCCTCTCTGACGATGTTATGGGCATGGTCCGTGCCCGTCCAGTTCATGTTCTTCTGACGCGGATCAATGCCGAATGTTGCTACAGGAACGCGCTATCCGCTCACTTCTTGCGATCGTAAAGCGGCTTCCCACCTTGGTCTAAGACGCAGGATTAGGAGCGTATCATGGCAAAAAATACGGGCGAAGATTACCGCAAAGGCTCGGTTGATGATCGGACTCAAACGAAGGCACCTGGCGGCGATTTCGTGAAGCGTGACACCGACACCGGTCAGTTCATGGATCAAAAAGAAGGCGGCAAACCGTTCAAAGGCGTCGCAAAGGAAAAGGACGGTCGCCGGTCATAGAGTGGCCGCGGCGCCCCCCTCCGGTCGTCATCGCGTGCTAATCCGCCACGGGGTTTAAACGGCTTGTCAGCCTCGATCGGGTGACGTGTTAGACGGCAATCCAGGTACGCAGCGCGATGAAGACGATCGCCTCGGCGCCAACGATCGCGAGCAGTATGTTTCGTATTCGGTACGCACGACGAAGGTCCGCCCCAGCGGCGCGCATGCGTTCACCGGAAGTGACCTCGTCCATGATCTTATCGACGTTTCGCATTACTTTTCCCGCTCACTTTCAAGGATGTCGAGGGCGTCCAGCATGCGTCGAAACAGTTCGCCTCTCGTCAGCTTATAACGCTCAGCATAAGCGTCAAAGCGGTCACGATCTTCGTCAGTGACGCGCAGGCTGTAGTGTGCCGGATAGAGTGCCACGCGGCGTTCCCGCTTACGTGCAGTACCCACCCGAGGTGCGACAGTTGAGATAATTGGAGACTCTTCCGGTGAGTTTTGGGGTGGAGAAACGGGATCGGAAGTCGGCGTTCGACGCGCCCTGATCTCCTCAACAAGTGCGACCGCGATACGCTCGAGCGGGTCATTCTCCATGCTGCCATCCTCATACAATGATGGGGCGGACCCGGCTCGATGAGCCGGGTGTTAGGAACCCTGCACGTCGCACAAGGCGCCGCCGCTTTTAGGCAGAACCCTGGACATGTGCGTCGGCCACCCGGCCGAGAAACTCGACCAGATCGACGTGATGAAGGGGTTCCTACGCCCCACGGCCGGGATTGACCGAACCGCGGGTCCATGTTGCAGAAGGCGACGTTTCGAACAAGCGGCTGTGATCGAGCCGAACGTTTCGACGATCATCACCCCATCGAGCCAGGACGATCCTGCATGAGCGATGCCCTTCCGAGTTTTCGCACACCCGCTGAGCAAGCCGTCTACGCGGCCGTGCTGCATGATCTTGCCGGTCGCGATCGGGGAGACAAGGCTGTCATGGTGTTTCGCGAGCCGACCGATCCGGACGCAGCGGTGGTCGCCGATGCCATGATCCGCGCCGGCAGGGTCAGTGACACGTTGTACGCCCGGCTGCTCGCTGCTGCCGATCGGCTCTATGCTTCGCCACCAGTCACTCGCGCGGTCGCATTCGATGCGTTCGGCACGCTGGTCCATATCGGCCGCAAACGGCATCCGTTCGAGCGGTTGATCCGGCAGGCCCGGGATCAGGCACAGACCCTGCCCTCACCGATGGCCCAGCTAATTGACTTGGCCGACTATGCCGCGGCGCTGGGGTTGCCGCATCCGGACGCCGAACTGGCGATGCTGGACCAGGAACTGGCGACGATCGCGCTCTTTCCCGACACGCTGGATGCGTTGCGCCGGGTCCGCGAGCAGGGTGTGAGGATCGCCGTCGCCTCCAACTTGGCTCTGCCCTATGCGTTCCCGCTGAAGGCCCTCCTCGGCGATCTGGTAGATATCTGGCACTTCTCCTTCGATGCAGGTGTGATCAAGCCTGACAGGGCGTTCTACGCCGGTCTGACGGCTCGCCTAGGATGCGAGGCCAGTGAGCTGCTGATGGTGGGCGATACCTGGCGCGACGATATCGTCGGCGCCGTGGAGGCCGTATCACGTGCGCGGTGGATCGATCGCGAGGGCTGCGCCTCTCATGCCCGCCGGTTTATTGCCGCTCGCGAACTGGGTGACGCCTATCCCGATCGCCGGAGAGCTGGGCAAATGACGGAGCTGGAACTTGTCCGCAGCTCCATCGATGCAAATCTTAATTATCTTCATACCCAGCGGTGGGCGCTTCAGGCGGCACGATTACGGCAGACCCTTAAGAATGCACCGGAAGCGGAAAAGGCAGCCGCCAAACGAGTGCTGGACGATCATTACGACACGCGCGGCCAGCCTGAAACCAGCCGTGCTCCACTGATGCGAAACGCGATTGTGACTATCGCCGCACGAAAGCATGCGTGACGGCCATGGAGGGCGCAGGAGGCGCATTTCGTTTAACGGCTAGCCGGTTTTGGGTAACCTCCAGTAGGTTTGACCCGCTACCAATCGCGTTTTGCTGCGATTAGATGATCTTCGCTTTCGACTACTGTGCCACGCCATTCTCTAGCGATCCACAAGCAGGCCCGCAATTGACCTGCACGTCGTGGCGAAAGCTTGGACATAGGTACGAGTTAATCCATTTTTCAAAGATATAGAGACTCGCTGGTTAGAGGGTTTATACCTGTTGTTAATGAGTTAAATGGCTTTTTAATGCGCTTAAATGCCCTATTTTCCGTGAGTTAGCTCGATAACGCTGTTCCCAATGTGTCGTCCTCCTGTTCCTGGAATGTCGACGGCTATGTTCCCGAAGGATCGACTTTGCGTTCCTGAAGGAGCGACCCACGTTCCTGGAGTGTCGAAGGCTCATTCGATTGCGTAATTTTTTCAGAGCAATTGCATCAGTTCGGGAAGGTTTGCCCGAAGGGACGTTCAATTGCGACAGATACCCAACCGTCAAGCGGGAGGGACATTCACAACCACGACACTTCGGGAACGGTTAAGCCTGTCTATAGCGATTTTGACGTACGCGCGGCTCCCTGCCCTGCCCTGCCCTGCCAAGGCCGAGGCGGTTCGTAAGACGGAGCAGTGCTAACGCCCAAGTTCGTGGCGGTGCTTTTCATGGTAGCGCCGGACAAAACCGATGAACGCCGCCTGATAACTCACCGGCGTGCGTGCGCTGTCCGCCTCAACCCACGTGCGAAACTCATCGTGCAACGTCTGATAATCCCATCCCGGGCATTCCGCGCGCAGCGTTGCTATCGTCGCGTCGGTGATCTCGCCAGCGGTCGCCCGTGTCGCCAGACTGGTTCGCGACCGTCGCAGCAGCGCTGTTACGTCAATCGTCTCATTCGCATCGTCGGCCGTGGCAGCGGGGTTGGTTGACGTTGGCCTTGCTGCAGCCTTAGCGCCTCCTGCCCCGTGCGCCGCCACGGTCTTCACCGGGCGCGAGCCATCGCTGCGGCGTTGCATCCGCAGTGATGGCTCGCGCTTGCCAGCCGGCGTCTCCAAGGCGAGCGCATAGCCCGGCAGCTCGTTGCGCTCGACGATCTTAGCGATCTCGAACTTGAAGCGGCGATATTGCCCTTCGGCGCCCGACTTCTCAAACAGCGTCGGCATGGCGATCGCGAAGCCGACCTCCCCTGCCCCTCCAGCATGCTTGCGCGCGACGCGGTACAGCCAGCGCTCACGCCCGCCGGTCAGGTCAAAATAGGCGCGGTCGATCGACAGCACCCCGCCTTGCATCATCACGCCTTCCCAGAACCAGTTCGACACCTCGATCGTCATCCCACGCGACCGCTCGGTTTTTTCGTCGACCAGCTGTGTCCAGCCGTCGAGCCAACTGAACGTTGCCTCTCGGCGGTTGTCAGCGCGGATGTTGGTCTTGATTGTGGTCGACACCAGCCGGTCGAGCGCCTGGCCAAGCAGCTCATACGCGCGTCCGGTCGTGGGCCGCCCGATTGCGCGGAGCAGGTCGTAGGGCATAAGGTGGAGCTTGCGCGGAACGTCGTTGACCCCGCGCCGGGCCATGTCCGCAAGCACGCTCGCGCAATAGATTAATATGTCCGCATCCCAGATCGTCGCCATCCCGTAATCGGGGTTGCCCGAGACGTGCACCCACAGCTTGCCGTCGGGGCTGTGATAATCGATCGGCTTGACTCGCTTCGACTTGGCGAGGCTGAAGAAGGGACGCTCCATCATCTCGCGCTGGTCGCGTAGCGGAAGGTCGGCGAGATAGGGGAGGAGCAGGTCGAACCGCTCAGACACCCTCTGACGATCGGCGCGTGTCATGCCGTCACGCCCTGAGTGTTTCCCGGGGGAAACATCGTCGGGGCGGTGGCAGCAACCGTCCACGTTGATACGGAACGCAGCATGTTTCCCCAGGGAAACATGCTCACCGCTGCAGTCCGCGGCCTTCGGCCTCCAGATGCACTAGCGCCTGCCGCAACGCATCGACCAGCTCGTCGTTTTCGGCGCCCGACCCGGCATGGAGCCGAATCGTCACGCCCTGTCGGTTACTCGACTGGACGCTGAGCCCAGGGCGCCCATGCGGCGTGGTCCATGTGAACGGGGGCGCCGCTTCGGCGAGATCATTCGACGCCTCGAGCAACCGCCGCAGCACGTCGGCAGCAGGGTAGGGGGTCACACCGCGATCGCGCCGCGCGGCCTGTTCCCGCGCGAGCTCTCGTGCAGCACTTTGAATAGCCTTAGCGGCAACCTTGTCGTCGAGCGCTTGCGCCAATGCATAAGCAGGCTTGAGTTGGACGTCGGCGGGGGAGGCGAACGCGGTGATCACCGCGTCGGGGATCTGTGCGACCTTGACCATCTTCGACAGCCAGCCCTTTGACACCTTGAGCCGCTCCGCCATTCGCGTCAGGTGGTTGCCGTAATGCGCCTTGAGCGCCTCGGCATAATTGCGGGCACGCTCGAGATCTGACACATCTTTCCGCGCGCGGTTCTCGAGATCGGCAAGCCGGAAAGCGGCTTCGTCGTCGAGGTTGGCAACCTGCGCCACGAACTGCATCTCAGGATAGGAATGCGCGCGTAGCCAACTGATCGACCAGTGGCGTCGGGTGCCCGCGATCACTTCGAAGTCATGCGCAGGATCGCCGTTGACACGGCGTACCACTGCAGGAACCTTCTGCCCGCCCTCAGCGATGATGGAATCGATCAGCTCGCGGCAGCCTTCCTCGGTCAAATGCTGGTAGCTGCGCGCATTACCCGGCCAGATCCGCACGCGCGCGGGGTCGAGCAGTAGCTGCGTCACTTGTCGCACCTCTCCGCTGGTCACGCGCGCTAGCGCAGTCTCGCGGTTGAGCAACGTCGTCCCACGCGTCCGTTCGGGCGCGGGCGGGGCAGGGGACGCGCCAGTGTCGGTTCCGGCTGGTTCATCGGCCAGCAAGGCCGCGAGATAGTCGGATTGCTTACGCGCCATGCGGCACCTCCCGCACTGGACTTATTAGGAACGTTGCCGCGTAGGACAGCACCAATTCTGGCTCACGCGACATGGAGTAGATCCTCCTCGCGTGCGGGCTCGACCCGGCCCCAGCCTTGCCGGACGAGCTGTTCGATCTGCCCCATGGCCTCGTCAAGATTGGCACGGCAGCGCTTGTGCGTCTTCGGCGTACCGATCGGGCGTTCAAGTTCGTAAATCGTCATCATCCGCATCGCGGCATGGCTGATCTCGGCGGATTCAAGGATCGGCACCGGGAGTAAGGCTGGACCGAAGCTCTGTTCCATAATCGTGCGGACCATCGCGTGGCTGGGATCGTTGCTGTCAAACTTCGAACATATAAGCCGCAGGAAGGTGTATTCGACCTCGATTCCGGCATTCGCGAGCTGCTGCAGAACCTGGTTCATCATTGACAGAAATTGGACGGTCGAGCAAAAATCGGGCGTCGTCGCGGCGAGCGGGACAAGCAGCGCATTTGCCGCCTGCATCACTGCGAGGCTGATCGTCCCGAGAGCAGGTGGGGGATCGAGCAGTACCACGTCGTAATTGCGCGCGAGATCGGCCAGCCCCTGTTTGAGCTTGCGGAAGCGCGCGGCAAGCACCGACTGCCCGTCCGATCCCGCCGCGGCGAGTTCATATTCGACATCGAACAATTCGAGGTTCGATGGGATAAGGTCGACGTTGGGCCACGGCGTAGATTTGACCGCATAGAGCAGGTCGGCTTGGGTCGGATCGATCGACAGATAGGGGTAGAGCGTCTCTTCTCGTGTGATGTTGAAATGGGGGTTAAACCCGAACAGCGTCGTCGTCGTCGCCTGGCTATCGCAATCGACCACCAGCACACGGTACCCCTGCACCGCGAAATAATGCGCGAGGTGGCAGGTGACCGTCGACTTGCCCACCCCGCCCTTGAAATTCTGCACGGCGATGATCGCGGGGATATCAAGCGGCGCGCGAGCAGGAGAGGCGCCAAGCACCTCGCGCATCTGCAGCAGTTCCTCGACCGAATAGCCAAGTCTCCGCCCATTTTCACCCGCCGGAGCAGGGGGGAGGCGACCGTCATCCTCTGCCATTCGGATCCGGTTGGTCGAACAGCCGAGCAATTGCGCCGCCTCGGCAATCCCGAAGCGGACATTGAGGCCCTTGCGGCTTTCGGGCAGGAATGCCTTGCGCCGTAAGCGTTCGATCATCCGCTCGCCCGCATCCGCAAGTTCGCCGATATGGTTGACGATGGCATTCATAAACCGGTCCGATCGCTCATTTGAAGCTTTCGGAAGGATTTATACGCGTATGAAATTCAAAACGTAAGAGTGCATCGCAAAAAGGTCTAATATGAAGCGATATTCAGCATTAGCGCGCTAATGCTGCGATCTCGTAGGTGCCCATCTGCACAAGCTACCCCTTACCAAGGAGCTGAGGCGCTACAGTGGCTCGCCGTTGGTAATACGAAGCGCACCGTTGCAGTCTGTCGCAAATAAGCTACTTTTTGCGACAGACTGCAGGAAGTAGGCTTACCCGCGTAGGCCGAGTGTCGCATAAATCAGGTGCATACCATCGGCGCGCCTCGCCCTACGGGCCGCGATCATTTCGCGAGTGGACTGACATGGCAGCCGATCGGAGCAGCGTGCAGAAATAAAGCGGCTCAGCAAGAGTACACGAAAGAACTTTACGGGAACACTTGTCAACGTTTCGGGCTTCCCCATATCCTACATCAAGACTAACCTGCGGGGGCACAGGCGGGGAGGGGGATATGAAACTAGAGCACGAATATGCCCTTCTGGGGGGTATGAACCGAGCAAAGGTCGGTCGATACCTGAGCCTCGCCGCTGCCGGTATTTCGGCGCTCGTTATGTTGGGCCTACTAAACTTATGGGACGCGGCTAAAGCACTAGGCCTGCCGTCCAACATTCCTCCCGCCATATTGTCACTCATTGGCGCGGGGACGATTTTCACCGTCCTCTACTGGTTCCTCGATAATCACGCTTGGCGTTGGGCACCCTTGGGTGGTTGGCTGAAAGCGCCTGATTTGAGCGGTACCTGGGCGTGCGAAGGCTTAACGCTGAACCCCGATGGATCAACGCAATTTAGTTGGTCCGGCACGATCACAATCATTCAGAGCTGGGACAAAATAAGAGTTCGGCTCAAAACCCTGACCTCTGGCTCCAACAGCTTAGCGGCTGCACTGGTATGCGATGAAGCTGACGGGTTTCGGCTTCTCTACAACTACCGCAACGATCCAAAGGCAGGTCAACCTGAACTGCAGAGTCATCGCGGCTTCGCTGAGCTGGTGTTCTCGCATGATCGCCAGTCCGCGGAAGGCGAGTATTTCAACGGTCAAGGCCGTTTCACCTTTGGAACCATAAGACTTACTAAGGAAGCTCGCTGATGCCTCGTGACATTAACGCTCGCTTGGAAAACCTACGGGCCCGCCGAAAAGGCGTGGATGCGGTCAACAGCGGTCGGGTAACGGCGAACTTTGCCGAGGATGTACTCCGCAAAAGTGTTATCCAAGAGTCTTGGCAACGCCGGGCTACCTCGCAACCCTACACGCGCTATGCACTCGGCGCGATGCAAGCGGTGGACCCCGCTTACACCCAGAAAAGTAGAGACGAAGCGGAGCGTGTCGCCAAGCAACTTCGCGAGGGGCTGTCAGTATCGATCGAAACCCGGCTGCAGGGGTCGGTGCCGCTTGATGTTCATATTCGGGGGGTTAGCGATGTCGACCTGTTGGTGTTGCGAACCGGCTTTCATACTTATGTCACTTACGGTGCCCGTGCCTTGGCCGGGTACTATACTAACCCGACGAGCGAGACGTCGTTATCGACGCTGACTTCACTGCGGCGCGAAAGCGAGGATTTATTGAAGCGGCGATATTGGGGCGCGACCGTCGACTGCAGCGGGGGCAAATGCATCGCGCTCTCGGGTGGCTCATTTGAACGGCCTGTCGACGTGGTCCCGTCGCATTGGAACGATACGTATGCCTACCAGTCGTCGTTAGCTGAGCATGACCGCGGCGTCACGATCCTGAACAAGACAGTCCCGGAGACAATCGACAACCTTCCGTTCACACACATAAAGCGCGTGCACGATCGGGATACGGCTTATTACGGCGGTCTAAAAAAGGCGATCCGATTGGTGAAGAACGTCAAGAACGACGCTACCAACGACGCTACCGCTGCAAAGCTGCCAAGTTTCGACATTGCTGCGCTGATGTATCACGCTGATGAAACGGCTTTGAAGGCGGGCTACATCAATGAGCTTTATATTTTGAGGGAAGCGCAGCGCTTCTGCGATTGGTGCTATCGTAATAAGGATGAAGCGGGCAAGCTAATGACGCCGGACGGTTCGCGTGCCATTCTGAACAGCGAGGGCAAGCGGACGGGGTTACTTACGATTTCTACCGAGCTGGATGATTTGGCTCAGCAAGTCGCCCGTGAACAAGGACTCTATAGCTCGTCGCCAACTTGGAACGACATTTACTCGACGCTGGGGAACGCACGGGTTCCGGCTGCAGCTTAACTCGACTGGAAGGTGTGATCGAAGGCCTGTTCCTGAGGTCAGTGATCGGAAAATCATTGCAGTCGGCTAGTCGGGGTCGGTACATAGAACGGACCCAGATATACGCTAAGCGCCGTCAGCCCTGCGCGAGCGTCCGAAAACACCCGTTTGTCGCGCATCTGCGATGGCGACAGGGTTTTCCGTCATCCCTAGTACCTAGCGACGACTTTTGGGACAAAGCCGTCGTAGCAAGTCCAGCCACATCGCGACGATCTACGGGAAAGGCTGTCTGGCGCTCGGCGCCTTCGCGCGACGGCATAGTGATCGCTCCACCGCCGTCTAGAAAGGGATAAGCTATCGAAAGAGTCTGGGTGACATCGCCTAGCAAAACGATCGATTTCGCTATTGATTTCATCATGGTAGGCCGCTTGCATGACCGCATCCGATCGCGCCGAACAGAATCTGATCCTCCGCTGTCCGGAGCCGCTCAATGCGGAAACGCCCCCGGATAAACTGATCACGTCCTTCCTGACGCCGCAGGCGAACTTCTACATCCGCAGCCACGGACCTACGCCGGAACTGGCCGACGATCATCGTATAGCGCTGGACGGCTTAGTCGACCGCCCGCGCTCCTACACGGTTGCCGAACTTCAAACGGCATTTGCGACCCGGACAGTGACCGCGACCATGCAGTGCGCCGGCAATCGTCGGGCACATCTTCAAGACGTGGAAAAGACTTCGGGCGATCCCTGGGACGTGGGCGCGATCGGCAATGCGGCGTGGACCGGCGTCGCACTGTGCGACGTGCTCGCCGCAGCCGGCATCCAGGACGGCGCGTCGTTCGTCGGCACTACGGGGGCCGACAACGTGGATGTCGATGGTGAGACAGCACCGTTCGGTGCCTCGATCTCGATCGCCAAGGCGCTAGAGCCCGACGTGCTGATCGTCTGGGCCATGAATGGCGAGGCGCTGGCCCCCGAACATGGCGCACCGCTGCGGCTCGTCGTGCCGGGTTATGCGGGCGTTCGTAGCGCCAAGTGGCTGACGCGCATCGAGGTGCGCGATCGCCCGTCCGATGCGCCGATCCAGGCCAAGGACTACAAGCTCTTTCCGGCATCGGTAGCGAAGGAGGACGCGGACTGGGATCGGGGTCTGACTATCGAGGAGATGCCGCTCAATGCTGCGATCTGCGCGCCGGTGGACGGCGCGCATGTCAGCGCCGGCGCGTGCGAAATCGCGGGTTATGCGGTCGCCTTCGGCCGAGCGGTCTCGCGCGTCGAGGTCTCCGTCAATGGCGGCACCGACTGGCTGCAGGCGGAACTGACTGCAAAACCCGATGCGCCTTGGAGCTGGACGCAGTGGCACGTCACGGTCGATCTGTCTCCCGGACTCCACGTCCTGATCGTGCGCGCCGTTGACGGTGCCGGGCAGATGCAGCCCGAACGGCCCGAGGCGATCTGGAACTTCGCCGGCTATCTCTCGACTGCCTGGCATCGCATCGCCGTTACCGCTGGCTGATGGACGCGCCGCACGACGCCGATCGGGCCCATGCGAAGCTGGCGGAGAGCGCGAGCAAGCTGAAGGACAGCGCAGTCCAGCAGGTGGACAGCGCCGACCGTCGCACAGAGCTTGCCGCGGACCGCACAATCCTCGCCGGCGAACGCACCTATGCTGCCTGGGTACGTACCGGACTGGCGGCGCTCGCTTCCGGTATCGGCGCGCGCGCGCTGCTCAAGGACGTCGTGTTCCCGTGGCTGGCGACGGCGACCGGGACCATGCTGATCTTGTTCAGCGCCTTTTGCTTCGCCGCTGCGGTGTGGCGAGAGATGGGCGCAGGCGCCCCGCCGCCACGACCGGACATCAAGCGCCTGCCAGCGACGTTGCTCCTAGTGATGAACGGGTTTCTCATGCTCGTGTCACTGGCCGCGCTCGTCGGCATCTGGACGGCACGCTCGTAGCAGCCATCCCTAGGTTTGCTGCGAGCCGATCAGACCCCGCAGCGCATCCGCGGCTTTCGTGCGGTATCACCCCCTTGTGACGAAGCCCAAAAACGACGTGGGCCAAAGCCGATCGGTCCCGCATGCAGCGTACCCGGGGTCGGTACATAATAACGGGCTTAGATAGACGCTGCCGACTGCCCGGTCCGAGCATTTGCCCGACCAACATGCCCATTGACGGTTGGGGCAAACGTCTCATAGATCGACTTTGGCAATGGATTTCTGCCGGGCAATTTGGCCGAACCGCTCTGATAAGAGCTGATGATTCCTACTTGGCGCCTTCAGGCAGCAAGGAGGAATTGTGCGCGCTACCTTTCGCAATCTCGTCGGCACGCTGAACGTCGCGGCATTCATGCGCGATCGTCACGACCATGCGATCTCTGTCCTGCGCTGGGCGCTGATCTTGCTGCCCATGGCGGCACTCGTCGGGACGCTATGTGCGGCGTTCCTGC
The DNA here is from genome assembly GCF_003610375.1 of Sphingomonas sp. PP-CC-1A-547. Classification (GTDB taxonomy): domain Bacteria; phylum Pseudomonadota; class Alphaproteobacteria; order Sphingomonadales; family Sphingomonadaceae; genus Sphingomonas. The sequence goes on along the minus strand of NZ_RAPZ01000017.1, from coordinate 15,282 downwards.
TGAGTCTCGATACCGTTACGCGACTGCGGTTTGCGTCGCCTTGGCTGCTCTATCTGCTGCCGGTGGGCGGGTTCGTTGTCGGATTACTGTACCATCTCACCGGGCGCTCGGTGGAGGGCGGCAACAACCTGATCGTGGAGCAGATCCACGAGCCTGGTGGCGGGGTGCCTCTGCGGATGGCGCCGCTCATCTTCTTCGGCACAGTGGTGACGCATCTTTTCGGTGGCTCGGCCGGACGTGAGGGCACCGCCGTCCAATTGGGCGGAAGCCTTGCCAGCGGTTTCGGCCGCGCGCTCCGCCTCGATGCGGGCGGCACGCGCATCCTGTTGATGACGGGTATCGCAGCCGGGTTCGGCGCGGTCTTCGGCACGCCGATCGCAGGCGCGGTCTTCGCGCTCGAAGTGCTGGCGATCGGCCGCGTCGAATACTCCGCGCTAGTGCCTTGCCTCGTTGCGGCGCTGGTCGGAGATTGGACGTGCCTCGCCTGGGGTATCCATCACGGTGTCTACCCGATCGGCGCGTCGATACCGGTCGATGCGCTGCTCGTGACGGAGGCAGGTGTTGCGGGGATCATATTCGGACTGGTTGGTCTGGCCTTCGCCGAAGCCAACCACCTGGTCGGGGGATGGCTCAAGCGGATTGTTCCCTATGGTCCGCTACGTCCAGTGATCGGCGGGGTCTTCGTTATCGCGCTCGTCTTCTTGTTCGGCACGCGCGACTATCTGGGCCTGGGTGTCCTGGCAGCGAGGCCCGACAGCCTTACCATCGCCAGCTTCTTCGGACCGGACACGCATCCGTGGAGTTGGGCGATCAAGCTCCTATTTACCGTCGTTACGCTCGGCGCGGGTTTCAAAGGCGGTGAAGTCACGCCGTTGTTCTTCATCGGCGCAGCGCTCGGTAACGCGCTGGCGCCTTTCTTGGGCGTGCCGACGGGCCTGTTCGCCGCGATCGGCTTTGTCGCGGTCTTTGCCGGGGCCGCCAATACCCCGCTCGCCTGCACCTTCATGGGAATCGAACTGTTCGGCGCCGGCTATGCGGTGCCGATCGCCGTCGCCTGTTTCGTGGCCTATCTCTGCTCGGGCCACAACGGCATCTACCTGTCGCAGCGCGTTGCGATACCCAAGGTGCCCGCGAACGGCCTTGCCCCCAATGCAACACTGCGCGAGACACGTACACGCTGCACAGCACTTCGCGCGCAGAACCGCGTGCCGTGAGTTGATGGGCCTAGCCTGATCCCCCCGATACGTCGGGCGCAGCCTTCGGATCGGGGTCTTGCGCCTTGCCCTTCGCGGCGCCCGGCTGCTTTGCGCTCATGGCGGTCAGATAAGCAACGATCGCCGGCACGTCAGCCTGTGCAACGGGAGCCTTGTAGACCTCGCGCATCTTGGTGACCTCCGCGGTCCACTGATCGGAAGAGAGTGGCGGCTGGTTCAGCGCCATGCTCGCCGAATGACACGAGGTGCAGTTGGCGTTGATGACGTCGGCATGCGGGCCGGCGGGATATTGGCCTTCGTCGGTCGGGAGATCGACCGTAGTGGACACCAGCGAGAAGCCGCGCGCCGAGACGCTTGGCGGCGGTGGTGCGGTCGGGGCGGCAGGCGGCGGGGCGACGCGGCTGTTCGGGGCACCGATCGCGAGCAGAAGAACGACGGTCGCGCCGACGAACCCGAACGACAGCGTGCCGATGGAAGGCGTTTTCATGGGGGAGCGCTCCTCAGCCGACGACGATGTTGGTGGTTTCGATGTTGCCGCGCATGAACCCGCCCGGGTTCCAGATCGGCGTCATCGGCTGCGCGATGCCGGCGGTGTTCCAGCAGCGCGACATCAGTCTGGTCGGACCCGCATGCGTGAGCGGCACCTGCGCGTCCCAGCGGCGGAAACTGTATTTGCCGTGATCGGGGCCGAGCGTCGTCTTGTACCAGGTCTTGCCGTTGTCGGTCGACACATCGACCTTGGCGACGCCGCAATCGCCGCCCATCGCAATGCCGCCCAGCGGGATCGACCGGTCGAACGCGATCGCCTGCCCTTCGTCGAGGCTCGTGACCCAACTGCGCGGGATCATCTTGTTGATCGGGACGGCCGGGAAATCCTTCTGGCCAGGCCGCACGTTCGCGCCTGGAGTGTCAGGGATCTTGTACGCCTTAGCCATCCAGTAACCGTCGTCGGGCGCGGCAAGCACCTCGATGTCGTTCAGCATCTTGACCCAATAGGTCGAATACCAGCCGGGTACGATTAGCCGGACCGGGAAGCCGTTGAGGAGCGGCATCTGTTCGCCGTTCATCCCGAAGGCGAGCATCACTTCGCCGTCGCGTGCGTGGTCGATCGACAGCGACTTGGCGAAATCCGGTGCGCCCGCAACCACCGGCTGGTCGAGCGCACCGAACCGTACCGCGACCGCGCCCGGCTTCACGCCGGCGATGTCGAGCACATCGCGCAGCCGCACGCCTAGCCATTTGGCGTTGCCCATCGCCCCGTGGCGCCACTGCGCGCCCGCGACGGGCGGCTGGAACAGCGCACGCGAATTGCCCGAGCATTGGTTGATCGCCGCCAGCTCGACGCGCGGCAGCTTCAGCAGTTGCGCGAGCGAGATCGACAGCGGCCGCGTGACCGCGCCGTGCACCTTGATCCGGAATGCCTCGACATCGATCGCGGTCGGAATGTCGGCCCAGTGCCAGCGGACGAAGAACTGGTCGTTCGGCGTAAAGACGTCGCCATTGAACACGCTCATCGGCGTTTCCAGCAGCGGCGGGTGGATCCGCTGGAGGATCATGCTGCCCTTGCCGGGGAACGCACTGGTCATCGGCCGTTCCGATGGGCCACCCGGCAGATGCAGGTCGACCATGCTCTGCGCCAGCGCGGGTGCGGCGATCAGCGCGCCGCTGCCGATCGCAGCCTCTGCGAGAAAGCGACGGCGGTTCGTCTCCTGCGCCAGTTTCATATCCAGGCTGTCCACCAACATTCTCCCGTTTCTGTCATGATCTGTATGCGCGACCTGTCCGCCGGTCTGCCCGGTACGGGTCGATCGGATGCGCCGGTTCGATCCGGCAGGACGATCAGTTCGGCCCTTTAATTGGCTTGGGCGATGCAGGGCGACACGAACAGGTTTCCGCGCCAGCCGCCTGCGACCGTCTTGGCGCCGACCAGCAGCCACATCGCGGCGAGTGCGATCGTGAGGACGGTGCCGACGATCCCGAAAAAGCCGAGCTGGAGCGTCGTGCTGAGCTTGAAGGTCGCGACCGTGTAGACGCCGAGCGGGAAGGTATAGCCCCACCACCCAAGGTTGAACGGAATGCCCGCGCGCCAGTAGCGGATCGTGATCAGCGTCGCGAGCGCCAGCCACCACAGGCCGAAGCCCCAGAGCAACAGCCCGGCGATCGTGCCGATTCCTTGCGCCACTGCGCCGATCTGGCCGAGGCCGTTGGCGGCGAGGATCGCGGGCGCGTCGCTACCGAGCACCAGCATCCCGAGCGCACCGGTGCCGATCGGACCGAGCGCGAGCCAGCTCGAGGCGGCCATGCTCTCGTGCGGCAGCTTGTGGAGAGCCATCCGCAGGATCAGGATCGCAAGAATGCCGAACGCGACCGGCACCGAATAGGCCCACAGGACATAGGAGGTCGCCAGCACAACGAACTGATGATGGGCGTCCGCCAGATGCGGTGCGAGCAGGCCTCCGCTCGCGCCTGCGACCTCGGCCGCGACCACTGGCAGGAGCCACACCGCGGTCATGCCGTCGAGCGAATGTTCGTGCCGGGTAAACATGAGGTAGGGGATCGCTACACCGCAGGCGAGCGACATCGCGACGTCGATCCACCACAATGTCTCGGCGATCGGGATCACGCCGGCGCCGAACCGCGGCAGGCCGAACGCCAGGAACCCGTTGATGATCGTCGCGAGGCCCATCGGGATCGTACCGATGAACATCGATACGGTGTTGTGCCCGAAGATCCGCCGCGCCTCGTGCCCGAACATGGTCCAGCGCGCGGTGTAGAGCCCGGCGAACAGCGTGAAGAGCGCGATGTTGAAATACCACAGTGCCTCGCCGACCGGGTGCAGCGATGCGCCGACCCCCGGAACCTGCGGCAAGGCCAGCGCGAGGATGCCGGTGCCCATCGTCGCGGCGAACCAGTTGGGGGTGAACTGCCGGATCATCTCGCGTGGAGAGTCGAGCCGGCTGAGCGGCTTCAGGCCATCGAGAACGGGTTTCAAATCGGCGGTCACTTGCCAGTCTCCTTGATGAGATCGGTCAGCGCATCGGCCGCCCGCGTTCGATACCGCTCTTTATGGCGCAGCGCGTAGAACGGACGCCGCGGCAGACCGAGCGGTAGATCGTGCAACGTGCCGGCCGCGATTGCAGGTGCGACGACATGCTGCGACAGCACCGCGACGCCCGCCCCGGCCTCGACCGCGCTACGTACCGCCTCGTTCGATGGTAGCATCAGCGCCACGGTGAGGTCCGACGGATCGACGCCGCGCTGGCGCAGCACCTCCTCGAACGACGAGCGCGTGCCCGATCCCTGCTCGCGGACGATCCAGCGTGCGGCGCGGATCCAGTCCTCGTCGATCGTGTCGGCTGCGCGGTCGCTTACCAGCACCATGCGGTCGTTCGCGACCGTCCAATGCGCGAGCGCGGGCTCGTCGATCACACCCTCGACGAAGCCAAGCTCGACTGCACCGTCGAGCACGCGCGCCGCGGCCCCTTCCGTGTTGTCGATCGCCAGTTCTATCGTGATGGACGGGTAGCGCGCATGAAACGCCGCCAGCTGGCGGGGTAGCCAATAGCCCGCGATCGTCTGGCTCGCGACCAGCCGCAGTGTGCCGCGCTCCAGTCCGGCATATTCGGCCAATGCAAGTTCTGCACTGGCAGCACGGCCAAGCACTGCGCGTGCGTCGACCAGAAACATACGGCCCGCTTCGGACAGTTCGATCCCACGGCCGACCCGGTGGAACAGCGGCACGCCGTGCCGCGCTTCTAGCGCGGCGATGGCAGCGCTTGCGGCCGACTGCGTCACATTGAGCGCTTCGGCAGCGCGCGTCATGTGCTCGCGCTCTGCGACACCGACGAAAATCCTGAGTTGTTCCAGGGTCATGCCCGATCTCCTTGCCCCAATGATAGGGAACGGAGATCAATCGCACCAACCAAAGATTACGGTCATTCCAATCAGATATACCGATCGGTCATTTCAGAATGTCGATAACCGCCTCACGTTCATCGACCAGTTCGGCAATCGTGCGATCAAGCATCGTTCGCTGGAATGGATCGAGGATCAGTCCTTCGATACGCACATAGCCACCGCTTTTGCAGAGCACCGGCACGCCGCACACCAGCCCTTGCGGGATACCGTAGGAGCCGTCTGACACCACGCCCATCGACACCCAATTGTCGCCTGCGCCGTGCACCCAATCGCGCAGATGGTCGATCGCCGCATTTGCGGCCGATGCGGCCGAGGACGCACCCCGTGCATCGATGATCGCGGTGCCGCGCTGCGCAACGGTGGGGATCAGGGTCTCGCGGTACCAGGCCTCGTTTCCGATACGGTCGGCAAGCTTTTGGCCATCGAGTTCGGCATTCCCCCAGTCGGCAAACATCGTCGGCGAATGGTTTCCCCAGACGACGAGCTTTGTAATCGCATCGACACCGACACCCGCTTTGGCCGCAAGCTGTCCCTGCGCGCGATTGTGATCGAGGCGGATCATCGACGTGATGTTTTCGGCAGGGAAACCCGGCGCGCTTTGCGCAAGGATCCAGGCATTTGTGTTGGCGGGATTGCCGACGACCAGGATCTTGGCGTCGCGTTTGGCCACTGCGTCCAGCGCTGCGCCCTGCGTCTTGAAGATCGCTGCGTTGGCAGCGAGCAAATCACGGCGCTCCATGCCCTTCGAGCGGGGACGAGACCCGACCAGCATGGCCGCATCGATGTCCTTGAAAGCCACCATCGGATCATCAGTAATGATCACATCTGCCAGCAGCGGAAACGCGCAATCCTCCAGTTCCATGACCACGCCGCGTACTGCGTCCAGCGCCTGCGGCACGTCGAGCAGTTGAAGGATAACGGGCTGGTCCGGTCCGAACACGTCACCCTGCGCGACCCGGAAGAGCAGCGAATAGCAAATTTGTCCTGCGGCACCGCTGATCGCGATCCTGACGGGGGGCTTGGTCATTTTGGAAAGGGCTTTCGTTGGAAGATTACAGACGGTGTGAGACCGATTAACGCGCCGCCAGGGCAAGCGCCGCATCGCGCCCGGATGGCACCAGATTGGCGAGACCTTTTCCTGATCTTACGGCACCAGGAACGTAGATCAGGCTTTGCGCATCCGTACTGATCGGGATCGTCGACACGGTGGTGTACGTCAGCGTGTCGATCCCAGCGACCTTGTTGGTTCCGGCCAGGCTGGCATAGATCCTCGTACCATCGCCCGACGGCCAAACCGCACTCGGAGCCGCTTGTAGCGGGACGGTTGCCACAGCCTCCAGGCTGTCGGTTCTATAGACCTTGATTGCAGGTTGATCGCCGCCAACGCTGACATAGGCAAAGGAATCGTCTGCGCGCTGGGCGAAGTTGACCGCGCCCGTCGCTGGACCAGTGTTTATCACTTCGTGTACCGCAAACGGCGGTTTGGCAGCAAAGACCGTGGTCGTGCCGCTCTCGCGGCGTGTTGCCCAGATCTGTTTGCCATCTGGCGAGACCGCGATTGCTCCCGCACCTGCACCGTTGCTGGCAACGTGTCCGACGACGCGCCGATCCTCGACGTCGACAACCAGGATGGACGGCCTTTCAGTAAGCGATACAAAGGCATAGCGTCCGTTTGGCGACAGGATGGTCGCGCCCGCTCCGCCACTTGCTGGTACGCGGGTGATCTCCCGCGCGGTCTTAGGATCCACGACCGCGATGGCATGTTCATCGCCGAGCGAAACCCAGAGTTCGTGCCCATTGGGCGTAAACGCGACGGCGGTAGGCGACGTCTGGAACACGGTCCGGCCTCGTTCCGTGTTCGTGGCCAGATCTACGAGCGTCACACTGTGCTGCGCTGATGCCGATACCGCCAGGGTCCGCCCGTCACGCGTTGCAGCCAGGTGCTGGACTCTGGGGCTGGAAAAGCTGGGCTCAGCTATCGCGCTTTTGGCGAGGTCGATGCGTCCCAGTTCGTTGCCCGCTGCAGGATCGATGACAACGATCTTCGTCGATGTAGGGTCAGACACATAGATCCGGTCATGATGGCTGAGGTCGATATCAGCCTTCGACCACGGTGCCTGAACCGCCTTGATATCGTAGGGAAAGTCGTCCGCCGCAGGTGCAGCCCAATAGGCCTGAGCGATCACCGGGACTGGCGCTACGGAGGCCAACATCGCGGCAACCAAAACGATCGCAGCTTTCATCGTTTGATCCTTATCGCGGATCCGGCGGGTGATCGTGCCAGTCCGATGCCGTTAGATCGACCGATATGTCCCCTGCGTCCAACGCATGGTCGCGATGGTTTCAATACGAAAACGCGATCATAGATCGCCTACCGTTCTTGTTAGATGATCAGAACAACCATGCTTATGCGTTGGATCGACGGCTGCGCCGCGATCATTACGCTGTCACGCTCGGCGTTGATCGCTCGCGTGTCATAAATGGGAACACTAAAGGCATGACGATGAAATTTCGCACGGCTTTGCTAACGGCGATAGCCGTGTCCGTATCGACGGGTGCTTTAGCGCAAACGGACGGTTTCGCGTCCGCAATGGATGCGGCGATGGCGCGGATGCACGGCGCGATGATGACCGGTTATTCGAGCGATCCCGATCGCGACTTCGCCAAAATGATGATCCCGCATCATCAGGGCGCGATCGACATGGCCGAAGTCGAACTGCGGTTCGGCAAGGATGAACGCCTGCGCCGGCTCGCCCAGGGAATCATCGTCGAACAGCGTCAGGAAATCGCGGTGATGCAGGGCATCCTATCCGAAGGCGGCGCGTTGCTGCCTCACACCGAACCGACCGCGACCGGTCACCCCCATCACGGAGACCGTCCATGAAGCGTTTTACCTTAACCGCCTGTGCTGCCCTGTCTTTTTCGGCCCCGGCATTTGCGCAGCAGGTACCGAACGCGACCCCCGACATCCCTGTTAGCGCGCACGACCGGTTCTACACTTCGGACCAGTTCTCCAACACCGTGTCGGTGATCGATCCGTCGACCAACACGCTGCTCGGCGTCATCAAGCTCGGCGACCAGACCCCGGCCAATCTCAGCCCGCTCTACAAGGGGCAGCTGCTCGTGCACGGCATGGGCTTCTCGCCCGATCGCAAGACGCTGGCGGTAATATCGATCGGCTCGAACTCGGTGACGTTCATCGACACTGCGACCAATGCCGTGAAGCACACGACCTATGTGGGCCGATCGCCGCACGAAGCGTTCTTCCGCCCCGACGGTCGCGAAGTCTGGGTCGCGGTGCGCGGCGAGGATTATATCCAGGTGCTCGACGGTAAGACCTTCGCGCCGACCACGCGCATCCCCGTTCCTAATGGCCCCGGCATGACGATCTTTTCGCCAAACGGGAAATACGGTTACGTCTGTTCGAGCTTCTCGCCCGAGACAGTTGTGATCGACACCGCCTCGAAGAAGATCGTCGGTCGCGTCAAGCAGGCGAGCCCGTTCTGCCCTGACATCGCCGCGACGCCCGACGGTAAGCAGGTCTGGTTGACGCTCAAGGACGTCGGCAAGGTCATGGTGTTCGACGCCAAGCCACCCTTCGCAGTGCTCAAGACGTTCGATACCGGCGCGATCACCAACCACGTCAATATCGCCCGCAATAAGAATGGCCAGTTCGCCTTTGTGACGGTCGGCACCGAGAATGTCGTGAAGGTGTTCCGCACCACTGACTTCGTGCAGGTGGCGAGCATCCCGGTCGGCGCGCTCCCGCACGGCCTATGGCCGTCGGGCGACGGCACGCGGATGTATGTCGGGCTGGAGAACGCCGATGCGGTCGCGGCGATCGACACAGCAAGCAACACCGTCATCGCGACGATTCCAATCGGTCAGGGGCCGCAAGGCGTGGCATATGTTCCCGGCGCGGTGCCGGTAGGCGATGGCCGTGCAAACCTGGTGCCGCTCGCGCAGGCCGGCATGAAGATCCAGCTGACTCTATCCGGGACTGGGCGCAGCCAGGTCACGCTGTTCGATCAAGGCCAGGTCCAGATTTTGCAGGCGGCGGTTGCGGGCCTCAGCCCAAAGATGCCCTATGTCCTTGGATTATCCTCCCACGCTGACGGCAGCGGCGTGATCCAGCCTCTGGCGAAGTTCATGACCAATCCGGCGGGCGGCGCGATAGTAAACACGCTCGGACCGCTCCGCCAGATCGTCAGCGACGCGAAAGGCGACATGCGCCGTTACCTCGTCATTGCTCCGGGCGACCCGATGATGCCGGGCGCTGTCGTTCAGGTGCAAAAATGAGGATTCCGGTGAAACCTGCGCCCCGCTGTCCGTGTCCGGTATATTCGGCATGACGCTGGGCTAGGTCGACACGACGTCTCGAGAGTGTCGGAAAGCACTTGTTTGTCGCACAATGGTGATTACGACTGGGTTTTCTACATATCGGGCCGCTGAATGCCGACAATGGGAAGGAAAGCGGACTGGCTGCTTTAGAGAGGGCAGGTGCGCTCCACTACCTGGTGCACTTCCATTTCGTCGCAGCAGGATGCCTTTACGCCTAGCTCATTACAGGCCCCGATCCGGCGCCGCATCGGCCTTCCGTGCCTGCCCGCCTGATAGTGCTGGGGGTCGCCGTCGTGATCCACTCGATCATGTCGCAGCTGCTCTACGCCGGGCTGTTCGTCGCCATATCCGTGCCGGTTGAACAGTTTCGCCGCGGTGCGGAGCTGATGTCAGTACATGGCGCCCAACTCGCCGGAATGGGTCTGCGATGCGGCATGTTCTGGGTCAAAATCGAAGCCCGGCTTAAGCGAGACCGGTAGGACGAAGCGTTTGCTGCGTGCCGGCTGGTCAGCTTTCTCCAAACAACTCACGTTGCGCCTTGTCCAATTCCTCTGCGTAGCGGCGTCGCGCATAGCTCTCGGAGAGGATGCCGAGAACTGCCCCGTCGCTTCCAACTACCGCCAGTTCGTCCGCACCTTCGGTATCGAACGTAGTCATGACGCTTCTGATGTCTGAATCCGGCGTAAGGGCGAGACCCGTGTGGATCGCCAGCGACCCGATCGGTGCCTTCTGATCGACCTCTTCGGCAAATGCACTGGCAGTCTGTACGATACCGCCATAATTTTCGTGGTCATCGACTAGTAGGACCCGACTTGTGGAACCAAGCGGAAACGCCCGACGAAACTCGGCGATCGTCGTGTTGCACGGCGTAGCCCTTTCGACACGTCGCATCATCTTGCCCGCTGTAAGCGTTCTGACCCAGCCGACATCGCGGGCGCTTTTGATGGTTTCGCCCCGGAGATGCAGGCGCCACGTAGAAAAGGAATAGCCGAACAGCTCGCGGACGATGGTGGACGAGACCAGCGATGCTGCAATGGCCGCGCCGGCAAGGGAGAAGTCGTGGGTCGCCTCAAGGACTAGCATCGCCATCGTCATCGGCCCGCCAACTACGGCGACCGCTAATGCGGCCATCCCCACCAGGGCCGCATTGTGCGGGTCGATCACAGGCGATCCGACAATCCATTCGAGTGAACCAGCAAACAGGTGACCCAGCAGGCTGCCCAAGAACAAGGATGCGAAGAACAGGCCACCGCGGAAGCCAAAGCCAAGTGAGATGATGGAGGCCGCGCACTTGACGACGAAGATGGCGGCGAGGAAGCGCAGCGATACCTCGGCTTCAAGATTGAGGTGGAGGGCGCCGTGACCAGCAGAGAGAATTTGCGGCGTGAGCATCGCCAGAGGGATGAGCAGAAGACCGCCCAATATCGGCCGGCAAATCGAGGGTATCGGCAGTTTGCGTGTAGCTGCTTCCATCTCCGCAACAGCCCGCATCAGCAGTATACCAGCGCCAGCGGCACAGGCCCCAAGACCGGCGTAGAGAAGGTAGTGGAACGTCTCGATCTGTTCGCCTGCATTAGCCGCAACCAGATACGGTTGAGCACCAAACGCCTGCGCCACAAGGACACTCGCCAGGCACGCCGCAGCGACAGGTGCCAGCGCTGATATCGTATAGGCCCCGATTACGATCTCAAAGGCATAGAAGGCCCCAGCTAATGGAGCCCCGAATGCACCTGCGATGGCGGCGCCCGTTCCGGCGCCGACCAAGATGCGCAGATCGGACCTGCGTAACGCAAACCAGTTGCCGCTGAGCGAGGCGACGAGCCCTCCCAACTGCGCATACGCCGCCTCAAGCCCCACAGACGCACCGAAGCCGTTGGAAAGGATCGTTTGCCCGGAGATAACGAGGCTGTCGGACCATGACATGCGACCACCATGAAGGGCGTTCGCCTCTACAGCGTCGACCATCCGGCGCCGGCGAGCATGAGTAACCCAAGAGAAGAGTGCGAGGACGGCTCCACCAGCCGGCAGGGCAAGTAGAGCAAGGTAAGGGATCGTCGTGGCCGCACTCAGCCTTTCATCCGGCGACAAGGCATAAAGCAGATGCTGCATCGCCTGTGCGAGCGTACCCTGGACGACACTGAGCAATCCGGCTGCACTGCCGATCATGATGGCCAGCACGATGAGTGCAGCTTCGCTGGATCGAAAAGCTTTACGGAGCCACGATGGCGCCACCCGACCAGATCCAGGTGGACTAGCTGCGCTATCGATCAGTGGCGCTGAAGCCATGTCAGTCGGCGTCCTGCATCAAGGTTGCAAACAGGGCTGCGGCGAGAACGGCGCTCGAAAGCCACATCACAATCGACAGCGTCCAAGACGTCGCCAGTCCAGCTGCCGTGATTGTTGCAAGCAGTAGGACGATGAGAACGGGCATGGCTGCCCGCGAGTGGAAAAAACGCATGAAGCCGCCTACGCCTGCTACATCTGCGGTGCCACAACCTTCCGAGCCGCCCGGTACGCTTCCTCGCCACGGACGCCATTCAGTATCTTCGAACGCCTGCGGCTTGGCCATGCTGCCCATCAACAGTACCCGGCGATCAGTGCAGTGGCCAAGTCCACATCACTAGAGGCGTACCAACCAAGACCACCAGAACCGATAGTGGTGCGCCCAGCCGGGCGTAATCGCTGAAGCGGTAGCCCCCAGGACCAAAAACCAAGGTGTTACACTGATGCCCAATCGGCGTCAGGAAATCGCATCCTGCCCCGATAGCGGTCCCGATGAGGAAGGCTTCGGGGCGATATCCGAGGTCATGCGCGAACACCGCCGCGATTGGCGCCATCACCAAGACCGTCGCGGCATTGTTGAGAAACGGCGTCACAGCCATCGCCGCTACGAGGATCAGGGCGACCGCGCCCCATGGCGGCAAGGAGGCCGCCAGATGGGCAAGCGAGGTCGCGAGTACATCCGACGCGCCGGTGGTGCGCAGGGTTTCACTGACCGGAATGAGCGCGCCCAGCATGATGAGAATTGGCCATTCGACGCCATCATAGGCATCTCGCAGCGGTAGCGCTCCGGTCGCCATCATTAGACCGGCAGCGGCGAAGAAGGCGACGGCCACAGGCACATAGCCGGTCGCGGTTACGGTCATCGCCACCGCGAGGATGATAAGTGGTAGGAAGCGACGCTTCGAACTTCCCAGACGCAGGGCACGCTCTGCCAGCGGCAGCGTACCGAGGTCACGCATGCGTTCCGGCAAGAGTGTGAGGGGTCCTTGAAGAACAATGACATCGCCGGCGCGCAAGACGGTCTCGCTGAGCTGCTTGGTCAGCCGTTTGCCGGCGCGCGATACCGCGATGAGATTGACGCCATAGCGTTGCTGAAGCCGCAGTCGTCCAGCGGACTGGCGGACCAACACGGAGCCGGTGGTGATGACCGCCTCAATGACGCCAACCTCATCATCTTCGCTGCCTTCCGGTAGGTCACGATGCTGTCCGGCAAGTGCTAGGTGGTCACCCGCAATGACACGCTCAAGCGTATCCGGGTCACCGCCCAAGATCAGCGTGTCGCCGGCAGCCAGAAGGAACTCGGCCGTAATGCTCGTGCGCACATCGTCACGGACAACATTGGCGATCGTCACCTCATTATCATGACGGTCGATGAAGGACTCAACCGTTTCGCCGACAGCGGGCGATCCGTCTTGGATGGTCGCCTCAGTGACATAGTCCGTGATGTTTAGAGCTTCGCCCATGGTCGGCGCTGCGCGGCGTTCCCTGGGCAGGAGGCGGTAGCCGAAACGCAGGAAAATGAGGCCGACCACAAGCAGGCCCAGCCCCGTTGGCAGATAATCGAACATGCCGAACGGCTCACCGGTCATCTGCTCTCGTACTCTGCTGACAATAATATTCGGCGACGTACCAACGAGGGTCATCAACCCGCCAAGGAGCGAAGCGAACGACATCGGCATCAGGAACACCGAGGGGCTAGTGTCCGATTTCTTCGCCGTCTGCACGGCTGCCGGCATCAGCATAGCCAAGGCACCGACGTTCTTTACGAGCCCGGACGATACCCCGACTGCCGTAGTCAGCACCACGAGTTGCGACCGGACGCGTGTCACGCGCCGCGCCAGTATCCCGAGCGCGCTCTCGATTAGGCCGGAACGCTGCATTGCCGATGAGATCACCAGCGCCGATCCAACGATGATAACGATGTCATCGGAAAAGCCAGTAAATGCCGCTTTGGGCTTCACCAATCCCAGCGACAGCCCGGCAAGCAGGGCGATGATGGCCGTGACATCATAGCGAAATCGGCCCCAAAGAAAGAGGCCCATCATGCCAATCAGCAGGCCAATCGACATAAGTTGCGGCGTGGTCATGCAAGCAGAATCCGTAAAATGGCGATAGTCACGCCGGTTATTGCAGCCAAATCCCAACGAGTGCCGCCAAGACGGCAATCGCTAGGAAGCCGTTCACAGAGATCAGCAACCAAGCCGGCAGTCGCTGAGTGTCGGGCCGCGGTGGGGCGATAGGAATCATTTCACGCCAGACCGCTGCAACGAAGCAGAAGCCGCTGAACAGGATCAGGACGGTTGCGGTCGCACCGGCAAGCCAGCCGGGCACGATGTTCTCAAGCAATGCGCGGGCGCCAATTCCTGCGGCTAGAGCGGCAAGCCCGGTACGGACCCAGGCTGCGTAGGTGCGCTCCGCTGCCATGACTGTTCGATCGGCAGCAAGCTCCGTGCGCCGATCGGCGCTATCTGCTTGCTGCTTGGCGCTATGCTCCAACCGGTCCGCACCGTGAACGAATGGGCCGTTGAAATCACGGGTCAATGACAGTCGTTCGTTGGCCATGGATGATCAACGATACCCACACGCTTTCAGCACATCGAATGTTAAAAAGGATCATGCCGAATAAGTTATCGAGGTTAGCAGATCCCCCGCCTTCACAGGTGTCAAAACCGGCTGGTTGCGGCACGAAACCTTTCTCGAAAACGATCCAGACCGTGCGAAAACTCCAACCCCGAATGTAGCGTACTAATATAGCTGCGTGTCGGTTGCCAGGTGATTGGCTATCTTGCGTCGCAGCCATATCTGGCGACGTTATGTTTCGAGCATCACGTCTGTATCGGGGGCGGCGGTGAGTTTTCGCACGGTCTGGATCGAATTTCGGGAATGTCCGGGTTGGGCAGGAAAGCGGAACGGCGGCTTTCGGGAAGGTGCTGGCGATGGCCGACATTCTGTGGCGCTGCCTCCTTTTACAGGAGTATCTATCGTTACATTCACACGCTCGGCGGTCTGCTACGATCGAACTCCATTTTGAAGATTCCGTCAGACCTCAAAACATAGGTGCAATGATGCCAATCTTCCTGACTCTCTTTAAGCATGTCACGCCTTAGGGCGGATAGAGCATCATTGACGGATCGGTTCATGGTTCTCTCACCTTCCACCCCCTCAACAAGCTTACCGTTGCACACGACATCGTAGCGCCTCTGTATCCAGTCGTCATGAACTTCTGCCACGATCCATACTTCGGATACAGAAGCCGCTAGCATTGGAGCAATTGCGAGGGCGATGCTCTCCAGCTGACGGCTACTTTCCATTTCTGCATTTACCTCCGATGCCAGATTATATCAGCGTAATCGCTTTTGCGATCCATTTTACCGCGCTTGCCCATTGGCCGTAACTAGACAGCTTTACCAATCCCGAGCGCCCCGATTGCAACTCATGTCTGGAAAGTTCCCCATAATCCCACTGAACGAATGACTACTACCGGGACTCCGAATTACTAACCCGAGCGTCCGGGTGTGGGCGTTCT
>NZ_RAPZ01000016.1 GCF_003610375.1 Sphingomonas sp. PP-CC-1A-547 | reverse complement strand
TTTGTATTTTCGTCGCCTACCAATTCCTCAAACCGGCGCACTCGCGGCGGCGGAGAGTGGTCTGCGCCTGTTGACTCAGGCCGCGATAGAGAAGCGGACGTTCACTGCCGATGTCGACAGCTTCGCACCATCGGAGCAAATTGAGCCATTTGCCCTGCCGTGCCGCTCCCGGCTAGGGCGCGACGCGCAGGAGATCATTCATGAAGACAGCGCCGGTCGCCATTCTCTACCAAGCGCTTCCGCCACCGTTGATCGACGGATTGCGAAAGGACGCAAAGCCGGGCGGGTATTCGGATGGCGGCGCCGACATCGCGTTCGCATTGCGGACGGCAGGCGTGAATGTGGTCACGCCCACATCCTTGCCCGACCCTGCCAAGGCGCTCGACTGGGTGTTCCCGGACACGGTCGAGGGCATCCGTAGCGCCGGCGCCGCGGGCGCATCGGTCCTGTGGGCGAACACGGTCCTGTTCGAAGGACATCCGCTGGAGATGGCGATGGCCGATTTCGACATCGTCGGGCAGATCCCTGCCGCAATGCAGGCGTTCGACGACAAGTTCGAGACCAACCAACTCCTTGCCGAGGCTGGCCTGCCGGTAGCGCGATCGTTTCTGCTGTCCGGCACGGGCAAGGAAAACGTCTGTGCGCTGGCCGATGTCGAGCAGGCGTGTGCTTCCCGCGGCATGTCGTTTCCGATGATCGTCAAGCCGGTGCGCGGCCGTGGCAGCCAGGGCGTCACCCTGGTGGAAAACCTCCACGATTTGCGCGATGCCGCGACAGCGTTGATCGACGCGGCCACCTTCGGGGACATGCTAATGGTGGAGGAGTTTCTTGGCGGTGACGAAATGACCGTCACCATCATGCCGCCTGCGTCTCCGCGTCCGGACGGTTCGCGGGCATCGACGCACTGGGCGTTGCCGCCCGTGTACCGCTTCGATCAACGTGGCGGCGTAGCGCCGTATAATGGCGACGTTCCGGTTACAGCCAACAGCGTCGCGATCAGCCCCGATCGGCTGCGCGATCCCGCAATCGCGGCGATGATCGATAGCTGCGTATCGGCGGCCGCGCTGGTCGACGCCCGCACCGCGATCCGGATCGATTGCCGGGCCGATCGCCACGGTGTCTTCAAGTTGTTCGACCTCAATATGAAACCCAACATGACGGGGCCGGGCCGGCCGGGGCGCGAAGATCAGGACTGCCTGTCGGCGATCGCCGCCCGCGCCAAAGGGTGGAGCTACGTGGATCTTTTGCAGGCGATGCTTGCTGCCAAATGGCGGTTCGATCCATCCACCGAGGCTTAGCTACGCAAATCATCTATTGGGCGTGGCCTGCCTGCGCGAAACGCTCGCACGATCTACTCTGATTGACATGCCCACATGACATTTCTGTCATTTTGGGTTTACGCAGCCCTGCCAGCCGGTTTAGGGGACGCGCTTCAAAAGGGTGGCAAGGTGATGATGCGGAAGGCTAATTTTCTTTCCGTGGGCGCGTGCCTGCCGCTGTTGGCGGCGTGCAACCGGCACCAGTCGACGCTCGCGCCGTTCGGCGAGGAGGCGGACAAGGTCCTCTCGATCACGATCGTCCTGATCATCGGCGCGATCATTCTCGCGGGCGGGCTCGCGTTGCTGATGCGCCACGCGATGCGCGCGCCGGAAGGTCGGCTGACACACAAGGGCGGGATGAAGCTGGTGCTCTGGCTCGGCGGCATCGGTCCTTCGATCCTGCTGCTGGGCCTGCTGCTCTACGCCCTCCCCGCGATGCGGCCGCGCGAGGTTGCCAACAGCGACCTCCGTATCGGCGTCGAGGGCGAGCAATTCTGGTGGCGCGTCCGCTATGCGCCGTCCGGCGGATCGGTGGTCGAGACGGCGAACGAACTGCGCTTGCCCGTCGGTCGCACCGTCGAGCTGTCGCTGCGCAGCCCCGACGTCATCCACAGCTTCTGGGTGCCGGGCTTGGCGGGCAAGATGGACATGATCCCCGGCCGCACCAACCGCCTCGTCGTCCGCGCGACCAAGGCGGGGACGTACCGCGGCGTCTGCGCGGAGTTCTGCGGGCTCGGCCACGCGCTGATGGCGTTCGACGTGATCGCGATGGAGCCCGCCGCGTTCGAACGCTGGCTCGCCGAGCAGCGCAAGCCGGCCGTCGTCACCGCTTCGCCCGGCGCGCGCGCCTTCGCGAGCTATGGCTGTAGCGGCTGCCACAGCGTCCGCGGCGTCGGCCCGGTCGCCAAGATCGGCCCCGACCTGACACACTTCGGGTCGCGCCCGACGCTCGCCGCGGGGGTGCTGCGGATGACCCACGGCAACATCGCGGGCTTCGTCCGCGACCCGGCCAAGACCAAGCCCGGCGTGCGCATGCCCGCCTTCCCGCAGATGTCGCCTGCCGAAGCCGACCAGATCGCAAGCTACCTTCAGGGGTTCAAATGACCACCGAGAGCACCCCGTACGTCGCCCCCGACCAGAATGATCCCGCCGTCCGCAAGGCCCAAGAGGATCGCCTGCGCGCGGTGTGGAAGCCACCCTCGGGCTGGTTCTTCCACTGGACCGACGTCAACAACAACCGGATCGGCGTCTGGTACACGCTGACCGCGTTCGGGTTCATGCTGTTCGCGGGCGTGCTCGCGTTGATCATGCGCACGCAGTTGGCGGTGCCGAACAACGACCTCGTCACGGCGAACACCTTCAACCAGCTGTTCACGCTGCACGGCTCGATGATGATGTTCCTGTTCGCGGTACCGATGTTCGAGGCGGTGTCGATCATCCTGTTGCCGCAGCTGCTCGGCGCGCGCGACTTGCCGTTCCCGCGGCTGTCGGGGTTCGGATACTGGAGCTTCCTGATCGGCGGCGTCTTCGTGTCAGGCTCGATCTTCTTTGATGCCGCACCCGATGGCGGCTGGTTCATGTATCCGCCGCTGACGACGCGGACCGATCTGAGTGGGCTCGGCGCGGACATCTGGATGCTGGGCTTGAGCTTCATCGAGGTGTCGTCGGTGGCGGCGGCGGTCGAGCTGATCGTCGGCGTGCTGAAATGCCGCCCGCCCGGCATGCGGCTCAACCTGATGCCGCTCTACGCCTGGTACATCCTGGTCGTCGCGGTGATGATCCTGTTCGCGTTCCCGCCGCTGATCGCCGGCGACGTGCTGTTCGAGATGGAGCGGCTGCTCAACTGGCCGTTCTTCAACGCGGAGAAGGGCGGCGATCCGCTGTTGTGGCAGCACCTGTTCTGGATCTTCGGCCACCCGGAAGTCTACATCGTCTTCCTGCCGTCGATCGCGTTGTTCGCGATGCTGATCCCGACGTTCGCGCAACGCCATCTGCTCGGCTATCCGTGGATCGTTCTGGCTGCGGTCGGCACCGCGTTCCTGAGCTTCGGGCTGTGGGTCCACCACATGTTCACGACCGGGCTGCCGAAGATCAGCCTCGCCTTCTTCGCGGCGGCATCGGAAGCGGTGGCGATCCCGACCGGCGTGCAGATATTCGTGTTCATCGCGACGCTCTGGGCAGGCAACGTCAAGAAATCGACGCCGTTGCTCTACGCGAGCGGGAGCCTCGCGGTGTTCGTGATCGGCGGCCTGACCGGCGTGATGGTCGCGGTCGCGCCGTTCGACTGGCAGGCGCACGATACGTATTTCATCGTCGCGCATCTCCACTACGTGCTGATCGGCGGCACGCTGCTGCCGTTGTTCGCCGGGCTCTATTATTACTGGCCGCTGGTGACGGGGAAGAAGCTGAGTGACAAGCTCGGTCGGATCGCGTTCTGGATCATGTTCGTCGGCATGAACCTGACCTTCTTCCCGATGCACCTGTCGGGCCTGCTCGGCATGCCGCGCCGCGTGTTCACCTATCCGGAGGAACTCGGGATCGGCGGGCTCAACCTCGCCTCGACCGCGGGTTCGTACATGTTTGCGCTCGGGGTGCTGATCGTCTGCATCGATCTCGCGCTGTCGCCGCGTCGTCCAAAGGCGCCGCGCAACCCGTGGAATGCCGGCACGCTCGAATGGCTCGCACTGCCCGACGATGAGGATTGGGGCATCCGCTCGGTCCCGCTGATCGAGAGCCGCTACCCAATCTGGGACCAGAAGAACTTCGTCCAGAAGGTCGACGAGGGGCGCTTCTTCCTGCCCGACGCGGAGGAGATGCGGCGCGAGTCGATCATCACGACCGTGCTCGACGCGCGCCCCCTCCAAGTGATCCGCCTCGGTACGCCGAGCGTGAAGCCGATGATGACCGCGGTCGCGCTCGCCGGCGTGTTCATCCTGACGACCTACCACCTCTACATCTGGTCAGCGGTCAGCGGCGTCGCGACGCTTGCGTGCGTGCTCTGGTGGCTGTGGACCGGCACCGCAGAGATCCCAGAAAAGCCGACCAAGCATATCGGCCACGGCATCGAGGTGCCGCTCTATACCTCGGGGCCATCGGCACCCGGCTGGTGGGCGATGTTCATCACGATGATGGCGGACGCGACCGCATTCTCGGGGCTCGTGTTCGGCTATTTCTTCTTCTGGACGATCCACAATGATTTCCCGCCGAGCGGGGTGGGGCTGAACGGGCCGGGCGTGTTCTGGCCGATGGTCGCGCTGGCGCTGACGCTCACCGGTTGGGCCGCGACCGTCGGTGCGCGCGAAGTGCATCGCCGCGGCAACGTCGCCGCGGGCCGTGCGCTGCTGATCGTCGGGATCGTCGCGACGCTGTCGAGCCTGTTCGCCGGGCTAGCGGGACCGTGGTATTCGGGGCTCGATCCCGAATTGCACGTCTACCCCGCAATCGTCTGGACGCTGGCGATCTGGACTGCGGTGCACGCCGCGATCGGGCTCATCATGCAGGCCTATACGCTGGCGCGCAGCCTCGCGGGGAAAATGACGCCAGTCTATGACGCCGACCTGCGCAACATCACCGTGTACCATCACTTCCTCGCGCTGACCGGGATCGTGACGTTCTGCACGATCGGCCTGTTTCCGGGTGTCGCATGACAGAGCCCAAGTCTGACCGGAAGCATTGGGCGCGCGACCTGAAGGTGACGTTGTGGACGCTGATCGTCCCGCCGACGATCTGGGCCGTGCATTTCCTGTTCTGCTACCTGTGGGTGGCGGTGACGTGCGCGAAATCATCGACCCCAGGAGCAGCGTTGACCGGCTTCCCGCTGGCGACGCTGATCGCGACGGTCGTGGCGCTGCTGGGGATCGTCGCAGCGGGCTATATCGCGCGCGTCCAGTCGGAGACGCCCGGCGATCCGGCGCCGCACGAACAGGGCACCGCGATCGACCGCCTCCGCTTCCTCGCGCTGTCGACGCGGTTGCTGGCGGGGCTGAGCTTCGTCGCGGTGATCTTCACGGCGCTGCCGGTCATCATGTTCGGCGACTGCCGATGAGACGCGTGAGCCTCACACTCGGCGCCGCGCTAGTCCCGCTCGGCTGGGCCTTCGCCGCAGCACCGCTCGGGATGGTCGGGCACATGGCGGGTCACATGATAGCGGTCGCCGTCGCCGCGCCGTTCCTGGCCTACGGGATCGCCGGGAGCCGCTTTGACCCAGCCGAGCGCTGGCCCGCAATCGTCACCCCGCTCGCAATGTCGCTCGTCGAACTCGTCGTCGTGTGGCTCTGGCACCTCCCGGCGCTGAGGCTCCGCGTCGACATGCAGCCGCTCGCGCTGCTCATCGAGCAGGCAAGCTTCCTCATCGCCGGCGTCCTCCTCTGGAGCGCGGTGCTTGGCACCCGCGTCGGCGGTGCAACCGACCGCCGCGCGTCGGGTGTTGCCGCATTGCTGCTGACATCAATGCACATGACATTACTCGGAGCGCTGATCGGCCTCGCCCCGCGCCCGCTCTACGCGATGTCGGCCATGCACCCGGCAGCACACGGCCTCGACGCACTTGAAGACCAGCAACTCGGCGGCGTCGTCATGCTGATGGTCGGCGCGGCGAGTTATTTCATCGGCGGGCTCGCGATGCTCGGCGGACTGTTGAAGACACGGAGCGCGACCGCATGACGATCCGGATAACCTGGGCGCGCGCCGCCGCCGCCATCGTCGCGCTGGCGCTCGCCGGGCTGTTGTTCGCCTGGTCGGGCGTGTTCAACATCGCCGCGTCGTCGGGCCATTGGAAGATCACCGACTGGTTCCTCCACTGGACGATGCGCAATTCGGTCCGCACCTATGCCGCGGTCACCGCGCCCGACGATCCCAAGGCGAAAGAAGGTCTCGTCAGTGCCGCCGGCCTGTTCAAGGCAAGCTGCGCCTCGTGCCACGGCGCGCCCGGCGTGCCACCGCTCCCGGTGATGCAGGCCGCGACGCCGCCCGCCCCCGACCTGTCGATCAACGCGCGCGAGTGGACCGACAAGCAGATCTTCTGGATCCTCAAGCACGGCGTCAAATACACCGGCATGCCCGGCTGGGCCGCCAAGGACCGCGACGATGAAGTCCGCCGCATGGTCGCGTTCGTCCGCCTGCTCCCCGAAATGACGCCCGCAACCTATCGCTCGCTGACCGAAGTGCCGGGCGGCACTGATGCCAAGATCGCAACCTGCGCAGGCTGTCACGGCGTGGACGGACGTGGCCGCGGCCAGCCCGACATGCCCGTGCTCGGTGGGCAGAGCCCGGCGAATCTCCGCGCCGCACTGGAGGCGTACGCAACCGGAAAGCGGCAGAGCGCGGTGATGGCGAACGCCGCCGCGACGCTGACGCCCGAGGAGATGACGCGCCTCGCGGATCACTTCGCGGCAATGCCAGGGATCGGCGGCGTCACGCCATCGGGATCGACCGCGGCTGCCCGGATCGACCGCCAGGGGTTGCCGAAGGTGCAGCTCCCCGCGTGCTCGATCTGCCACGCCCCCGGCAAGCCCTACCCCGTGCTCGCCGGCCAGCGCGCCAGCTACATCGCCCAACGCCTCCGCAACTGGCGCGGTGACGAGACGGTGGTTGACGCGCGGAAGTCCCAATCGACGATGCCGGTGATCGCGCGTCGTATCCCGGAGGATATGATCGATCCGCTTGCGCGCTATCTCGCAGGTCGCTGAATTACCGCAGAGGCGGTGCTGTCGACTCGCACAAGGTTGTCGCCTCATGCCTACGCGTGCCGGGGATCATAGTTTAGTGCTTGCCCCCTGAAGGCAGTCTCGAAGCTTCTCAGCCGCGTATTGGCTTTCCCAAATGCCAGTCCGCAGTTGGTCGCGTAGCGGTGTCACCGAGCTGTTTGCAGCGGAGCCAGGTGTGAAACGAGCCGCCGGGAAAATGTGGCGGCGGGACACACTAGGCTCGCGCAACCTGGGATCTTCAACGCTACGAGCGAAGCGGATTGCCCGAGCCCCCGGAGGGTCTCGGGCGACTGGGTGCGGTACGACACCCGCACGAACCGGGCACCGGTGCTTGCGTCACGCAGGCGTTCGATCAATAGCGCCCCGCCCGGCGGAACGTCGTTGGTGGCATAGCCCGGCGCTTTCAGATCGACCCGAAGCGCGGCGGCGAGCGCCGTGACGTTGGTGTCATGCCCCATGAATACCGTCAGCCGCGGTCCCATCGACGACAAGGATGCCAGCACCTCGCGGCCGAGCACGGCGGCTTGATGCGCGGCCATATAGGGCGGATGCGTGTACACGGCGAACAAGGCGGCATGCAGCGCGCCGAGCTGCTCGATAGTCGCAGGATCCGCGCGGTCCCAGCCAACGCTTTCGCGTGGCAGACCCTCGACCTCCTGCAGCAGCAGTACCTGCGCAATACCGGAGGCGGCGCGGATCGGCCCCGCCAGCACGAGATCGTGGCCATCGGCGCTTGCGCTGACCGTCGGCGTGCCAGCAGGTACGCATCCCCGCTCCACCGACGTACAGCCAAGTACCTGATCGAGTCGCGCTAGCGCAGCGCCGTGACGTCGGGCGAGTGCCGCCATGCCGCCCGTCTCACGGTTGATGGATGCAATCGCTGCGCGCGCGTCGAAGGCCGTCCCCCGCGCACGCAAGGGTTCGAAGATCGCGTCCGCGGTACCGAGGGGTTTATGTTCGATGGCGAGATCGCAGCCGGGCGCAAGACCCTCCGCATAGGCCTGCCCGCTCGCGATGGTCCGGTCGGAACTGTTCGATCTGATCCGGACGACACCCGCCGGACACCCGTTTGGCGTCATCAACCCGCGCGCCGCTAGCAACCGGCGGTCGTACGCCGCCACCCGTTCGAGGGCCCGCACGCCATGCGGGGTGATCCGGCTCTCAGCCACAGGCCAGGCCGGCCACGGTGCACCGGTGCGGGTGTCCAACGGCACCTCGCCGTCGAGCGGCGCGCGGATGCCGTGGCGCATGACCAGCACTGCCCGCTCGACCACCAGGACGCGCTTCGGCGCGGCGCTGGCGATCGAGCCGATCAGCAGCGCGGCGACGGCACACAGAGTCCCGAAACCACGCGACGTCAAGTTGCACCTCATGGTTGCAGGCTGCAACCGCCGGACACACGCACCGGACTGCAGCGCGCCATCGCCTTGCCCGGCAACGTTACCGCGAAGCCGACATGCAGCAGGTCGGGGGCGCCGGGGTAATAGTCTGTGCTGACCGCCTGCGCGCCACTCGCTGTCGCCGCACTCGCCTTGGCATAGTCGCGACTGCGGGCTTCCACCGTGCCGGCGTCGGTGCGGGTGCGAACGATCACGCCCTCGCCGACCCAGCGCCGGATCCGCTCGCCATCGACCAGCGGGTCCTGGACGATCTGGATGGCGGACTCGGGCTGGTCGTCCGGGTACCAGCCGAACATCGCCCGACCGGCGAGCGAAGGATGGCCGGCGCGGTAGACATCCGACACCGCCTTGCGCACGTCGAGCAGAACGTAGATCCGTCCCCTTGCCGCCGCCAATGTCGGCCATCCCTGCGTATGTACCGCTTCGCGCAGACTCGCTGCCGTACCGCGCACCTCGTCCGGCGTGATCAGACGCTTACCCGGCAGCACGGAACGGATCTCGCCGTCGAGCTCATCGAGCAGAGCTTTGTCATCCAGCGGTATCGGGCTGCTGATCTCCGGCCGCTGCGACGGCGTGTCGGCGGCATTGATGGTGATCATGATCGGGAGGTGCCGCGGGTGCGCGCGCGACCAGCGGTTCACTTCGCCGAGGCAGCGGACCAGCGTCACGCAGGTGCTGATGTAATCCACGTCGGGGATGTGGAAGACCTTGTACCCGGGCTTGAGCATCGCCGCACGATCGAAGCTCGTCGTTTCGCCTGCCGCCTTTGCCCACGCCTCGCCCTTGGGCGACGCATAGCGCCCGCCCTGGGGGTCGGCGAAGGTATCGATCTCGATCTGGCGCACTCCGCGGTCGAGTTGCTCTGCGAGCGGCAGGTGATAATAGTCCAGCCCCTCCGCCATCCGCGGGTCGGCGGCACGGATCTTCGCCATCACCGCCGTCGGAATCCGTGCCTTGAAGCTGTTGTGCGAGCCGATCACCTGGATGTCGTTCATCGCCCGCTGTGCCGCCGCGCCGGTCGAAACCAGCGCGGCGGCGGCAAGTAGCATCGACCTGAGCATCAGAACTGCGCCCGCACGCCGAACAGGATGGTGCGGCCGTAATTGTTGATCTCGCCGAACTGGATCTCCTTGTCGTTGTAGCTGTAGCTGTTGGCGTTGGCGATGTTGATCGCCTCGACGCTGAAGGTCAGCGCGTTGGTGGCGCGCACCGATATGTTGCCGTCCAGCGTACCGAATGCGGCGACGAAGGTTGGCACCTGTGTCGTGCTGCCGACGCCCGACAGATATTTGTCGCGCCAGGTATAGGAGATCCGCGCTGCCAGTGGCCCCTTGTCGTAGAAGCCGACGACGTTGAAGCTGTTCTTCGACAAGCCGATCAGCTGATCCTTGATCGGACGAGCACCCGCCGTGTAGCTCGCCTGCACCGAGGTGTGGGTATAGGACGCCTGGACGCCAAGCCCGTCGAATGGCGCCGGCAGGAACGTGAACACCTGGTTGTACGCCGCTTCGGCACCATAGACCTTGGCGCTGCCGCCGTTGACCTGCGTGCTGAGCAGCACCGTGCCGCGGCCTGGGATCTCGACGTTGATGTTCTGCGCGGTGATGTAGTCGTCCATCGCCTTGTAGAACAGCGCGCCGGTGAGCGATCCCGAGCGGTTGAAATACCATTCGAGCGAGCCGTCGAACTGGGTGGCGAGGAACGGCTGCAAGGCTGGGTTGCCGCCGCTTGCCGTGGCCTGATCGGTCGAGACGGTGATCTGCGGTGCGCTCTGCGTCACGTTCGGCCGCGTGAGCACGCGACTGGCGGCGAGGCGCCCGACCAGATCGCGGGTCAACTCGGCGCGCAGGTTGGCGCTCGGTAACCAGTTGCTGAACGTCTGCGGGAAGCGTGCCGGCGTAACGACGTTACCCGCGGTCAGATTGCCGCTCGCCACCTGATCGGTGTGCACGTAGCGCACGCCGACATTGCCGGTGACCGCGACGCTGCCGACCGGAAACCCATAGTCCGCACGGACATAACCGCCTGCCGTCTTCTCCGTCACAACGTAAGAAGCGCGCAGGTCGCCCGCCGACAGCGGGCTGTTGGCGAT
This sequence comes from Sphingomonas sp. PP-CC-1A-547, assembly GCF_003610375.1. GTDB lineage: Bacteria > Pseudomonadota > Alphaproteobacteria > Sphingomonadales > Sphingomonadaceae > Sphingomonas. Next base: position 116,463 of record NZ_RAPZ01000016.1, on the reverse strand, counting down.
CGCGTCGGTGAACAGCTTGTCGTAGAACACGCTGGTGATCGGCACGAGCCAGGTGCGCGGGATGTTGCCGCCGACGCCCGACAGGAAATCATCGAACGGGAGCTGCTCGAAGCCATTGGGTGCAAAACCGGTCAGCGACGTGTTCGCCGCCGGGTTCACCGTGAAGTCGCGACGGCTATAGTCGCGCTTGCGCCAGTGATATTCACCGCCAGCCGCGAGTTTGGTGATGAGGCCGTCCATGTCGTGATCGACGTCGAGCCGCCCGTACGTGTCCCAATCCTTGCTGTTCTTGGGCGCGATGTTGAACGGGTAGAGCGTGTAATTGGCGGGATCCAGGACGTTGACCGGCGTGGAGATCGTCGGAGCCACCTTGTAGCCGCCCGACGAGTCATAGGTCAGCGGCGCGAAGAACTGGATACGGCTGCGCACCGTGCCCTCGGCGTAGCTGGGGTGATAGCTATGTGCGAACGACCAGTTGGCGTTGGCGACGACGTTCCAGCCCTCGGGTGTCCAAGCCTGCTTCAGCCCCACCGTGATCAGATCGTGCCGGTTGAGGCTGTATTCGCGCGTGCCCATGAAGCGCACGTCGTTGATCGTCGCCGCGACCACGCTATTGCCGTCGAGCTTGACCGAACCGGGCACCAGCACCGGCTTGTGACCGGCGACGCTGGCATCGTCGGGATAGATGTCGAGGCCATATTCGTCATAGGCGATGTCGAGCCGCGTCGCGAGCACGTCGAGCGTCGTCTCAAGCTCCGGGCTGGGCTTCCACTGCGCCGAGATCATGCCCGACAGGCGCTTGCGATCCTCGGTCTCCACAGTCGGGCGAGTGCGCCCCGGCGTGTAGAACCCCTTCCCCAGCGCCGACGCGAACTTATCGAGATACCAGCCGGTGTTGTAGGAGCGGTCGTTACGGACCTCCTTGCCCCAATATTGCGCGCCGGCGAGAATGCCGAACGTGCCGTCGTCGGTCTTGGCGCTGATCAACGCGGTTGCGTTGGGCTTCACCTTGTCGGTCAGCGTCGTGTAGGTGCCGCGCAGGTTCAGCGTGGTCTTGTTGCCGACGTCGAGCGGACGGAAGGTCTTGACGTCGATATTGCCGCCCAGCGCGCCCTCGGTCATGTCCGACGTCGGCGTCTTGACCACGTCGATCTGCGACACGAACTCGGCCGGCAGCATCTCGAACCGGAACTGGCGACCGTTGGCGCCGCCATTCTCGATCAGGTCATTGATCGCCACCGGGCGTCCGTTGAGCAGCGTGCTCTGGAACTGCGGACCCAAGCCACGGACGCTGACGTACAGCCCCTCGCCGCGGGGACGCGTGATGGTGACACCTGGAATGAGCTGGAGTGCTTCCGCCACGTTCTGCGCCGGAAACTTGCCGATGTCGGTCGCGTTGATCGCGTCCACGCCGTAGCCTGCCTGCCGCTTGGTCTCGGTCGCCGCGGCGAGGCTTCGCGCGTACGAACCGGTAACGACGATATCCCCTGTCGTGTCCGCGTCTGGAATGCTGGCGGTATCAGTGGCGCGGGTTTGCTCCGTGTTGGATGCGCTAGCGCTGGTCTGCGCGTTAACCGATTGCGTTGCGCCCAGAGCCGCAAGCGTAAGCGGCAGCGTCGCCCAAAGCAGGCGCGAATGTTTCAACATGTCGAGTATTCTCCCCCAGACCGACCGGTCCGAACGAGCGGGGCTCTAGGACGCGGATGTTGCGGGCTGGCGGCATTATAGTTTCACTACCGTTACGGTTTTGCTTCGGCGATGTTTCATGACAATTTTTAGAAGCGCCTGCGGACACCGGAGCCGCCCAGCCGACGCTATGGTCACAAGGGTTTGATGAGCACGCACATTTTCGTGCGAAGGTTTGGCGATGCCACTGAACGAGTCCGGGGACATGGCTGACGCAGCAACCTCAGTTCAGGTCATCACGTCCCGAGGCCCCTGCATTTGATATAAATCTTTTTCCGGTTGATCAGGCGATTCCACAGCCAAACCACTTGAAATATTATCGTCACGGATCCGTCAGGACCGATCCCAGTTTATTCAGCCACGGCTCGCTATAATTCTGACTTCACTAAAATGTATCAGGCCGCTATTTTCGTTTATCTCTTTGAGAATTAGCAATATTATCAAACAGGAAAACCAGAATTATAGTAAATTGGAAATAAGTGACCGCCAATATTAACCTATTGATGTAAGATTTAGGCGAGGGTTCGGAAACAAGGAGTTCCCGATGCGACCCGATGCCAAGGCACTATTAGCAAGACTGGGACAGCGCGATTTCCAGTATCGCCAGTTCGCCGACCCAATTGCCGACGTCGAGCCGTGGCCGTTGTTTGCGGCATTGCTGGAGGATGAGCGCGTCGTCGGTCGCGCGGAACGTACGACGGAGGAAAGGGCACCCGCCAAGAACTTCTTGAGCGATTACGATGACTTGTCGGTACGCGGCGAGCCCGGTCAGCGCCAGGGCGGCAGCCTGCGTGCGTTCCTGTCCGGCCTTTCCGACGACCATACGGAGCGCCGTTGATGCCATTGATTCTGTGCCACTCACCGGTCGGCGGCGTCGGAACCACGTTCCTGACCGCGCGCCTGGCGCTCGGCCTTGCCGCGCGGGGGCACGACGTCTCCGCGATCGATTTCACGCACGCCGACGCATTGAAGCTGTTCTTCGGGATGCTCCCGGCGCAGGAAATTCCGGCGATGACCGATGCCACGACCGAAGGCATCGTCGTCGACGGCGTCGAGTTGCTGTCGGGCTATGCTGCCGTCCAGAGCGGCGCGTTCGGGCGCCTGATCGCGCGGTCGGGCACGTCGCCGTTCGATAGCGCGCGGATCGTGATCGCCGATATCGCCTCTGCGGACCTCGCGTTGAAGACCAGCCTGTTGCCGCACGCCGCGCTGCACCTGTGCACGCTCGTGCCGCAACCGACATCGCTCGCGGCGTTGGCGAAGGTCCAGCCGGGCACACCGACGATCGACCTCGAACAGACCGTGTTCGTGCTCAACCAAGTCGACGACACGCGAAAATTGTCACGTCATTCGCAGATCTTCCTGCGCGCACTGTTCGGCGACAATCTGATCGCGACGGTCCGCCGCGACGAGGCGGTCAACGAGGCGCTGGCGTCGTTCCAGCCGATCGCGCGCTACGCCAAGCAGAGCGTGGTGCTCCCCGATCTTGCCGCGATGACCATCGCGATCGAGGCGCGATGCGGCCTCGTCGCCGTGTCGGAGCCGGCAGAATGACGCGCGGATGGGTCCGCAAGGTGTTTCGCGCCGATACGCTCGGCATCGTCCTCGCGGCGCTGTTGACGCTGGTCGTCGTCACCGTCCCGCTCGACCTGAAGTCGCAGTGGATCTTCGCGGGCGTATCGATCCTGGGCGCGATCGTGCTCGGCCGATCGAAGTCGCGTCGCGGGACGCTGGTGCTCGCCTTGCTGTCGCTGGTCGTATCGACGCGCTATCTGTTTTGGCGGACCACGGCGACGCTCGAATTCGAAAGCGCGCTGGGCACGGTGCTCGGCATGGGACTGTACCTCGCCGAGCTCTACGCGTGGGTCATCCTCGCGCTCGGCGTGCTCCAGACCGCTTGGCCGCTCGATCGCCAGTCGGTCGAGCCGGAGGGCGAGCCGCACGAATGGCCGACCGTCGACGTCTATATCCCGACCTACAATGAAAGCCTGGAGATCGTCCGGACGACCGTGCTCGCGGCGCTCGACATGGATTATCCGCGCGATCGGTATCACGTCTATCTGCTCGACGACGGTCGCCGGCCAGAATTCCGGGCGTTCGCGCGATCGGTCGGCTGCGGCTACATTACGCGCGCCGACAATAACCATGCGAAGGCGGGCAACCTCAACGCGGCGATGTCGAACACCGAAGGCTCGTTGATCGCGATCTTCGACTGCGATCACGTGCCGACGCGCGCTTTCCTGCAGATGACGGTCGGCTGGTTCCAGCGCGACAAGAAACTCGCGCTCGTCCAGACGCCGCATCACTTCTATTCGCCCGATCCGGTCCAGCGCAATTTGGGCTCGGTTCGCGACCTGCCAGGCGAGGGCGACCTGTTCTACGGCGCGGTCCAGCGCGGCAACGATCTGTGGGACGCCGCCTTCTTCTGCGGATCGTGCGCGATCATCCGTCGCGAGGCGCTTGCCGACACCAATGGGTTCGCGTTCGAGACCGTGACCGAGGACGCGCATACCGCGCTGCGCCTGCAACGCATGGGCTGGTCGACCGCGTATCTCGGTATCCGCCTGTCCGCTGGACTCGCCACCGAGCGGCTGGTGCTCCACATCGGCCAGCGCATCCGTTGGGCGCGAGGGATGACGCAGATCCTGCGTATCGACAATCCGCTGTTCGGCCGCGGGCTCAGCCTTCAGCAGCGGTTTTGTTACTTGAACGCGATGCTGCATTTCCAGTTTCCGCTGCCGCGCATCGCTTTCCTGACCAGCCCACTGGCGTATCTTATCCTTGGCGAGAACATCATCCACGCCTCCGCCGGTATGATCTTCGCCTACGCCGCCGCGCATCTCTACTGCGCGCAGGTATCGGGTGGGCGGTTACAGGGCGGCGACCGCCGGCCGTTCTGGGGCGAAGTGTACGAGACGATCCTCGCATTCCACCTCGTCAGGCCGACCGTCGTCACGCTGTTCCGGCCGCACGGTGGCAAGTTCAACGTCACCGACAAGGGCTCGCTGCTGGACAAGACGCATTTCGACACCGCGACTGCGCGCCCACACCTGATCTGCATCGGGCTGGTATTGTTCGGGATCGCCTTCGGGTGCGTCAAATACTTCTTCTTCGCGCATCTGTTCAACATCCAGGGCGATACGCTGGTGCTGAACACGGTGTGGGCGGTCTTCAGCCTCGTCATCCTGCTCGCGGCCGTATCGGTCGCGCGCGAGACGCGGCAGGTCCGCGAATATATCCGCATCCCCGTCCAGTTGCCGGCGACGCTCTATTTCGCCGACGGCCACGTCGTCGATGCGGAGACGATCGATCTGTCGATGGGCGGACTTGCGATCACCGCGCCACCCGGCGTCACGCTCGCCGACCGTGAGGTCACGCACGTCGCGCTGCCGATGGGTGACGAAATCCTCACCCTCCCCGTCCAGACGCAACGCGTCGACAAGAACATGGCCACCATGCGGTTTCTGGAACTCGACATGCTTCAATTACGTCAACTCGTCCGCGCCGTCATGGGCCGCAACGATGCCTGGGAACCGGAGGCGCCACGCGCTCCGATCTCGACGCTGCGATCGCTCCGAGACATTCTGGTCGTCGATCTCGTCACGCTGAAACGCCTGCTCGGCTTCAACCGTGCCGAACGCCGTCGCGAACGCACTCGACTGAAGGCCGCAACCGCAGCGCTTGCCGCCGCCGCGTTGGTGATGAGCGTCGGCCTGCCGCAGCCGGTCGCGGCTCAGGCGCCGGCCGTACCGGTGTCCGCACCCGAAGCACTGGGCGGTATCCGCCAGGAGCGTCTCACACTGCGCGACCTCCGCATCCGTAGCGCGATCCGGCTCGCCGGCACGCGCGGCGAGATTGCGATCCCGTTCGGGCTTCGCAGCAACGAGGTCGTCACGGCGGCCAATTTGACGCTCGCGCTCGCTTGGTCGCCCGCACTGCTGGCGGATCTCAGCCAGTTCGTCGTGATCCTGAACGGCGAAGTCGTCCGCACCGTTCGGCTCACGCCCGACGGTGCCGGCGGCCAGCAACTCACCATGGCGGTCAATCCCGCGCTGTTCCTGCCAGGCGACAACCAGCTTAACTTGCGCTTGATCGGTCATTACACCCGCGATTGCGAGGATCCGTTCCACAGCTCGCTCTGGGCGAACGTCAGCAATACGCGCTCGGCGCTCGACTTGACGATCCAGCGCCTGCCGCTCGGGCCGGACCTTGCACGGCTGCCGTCGCCATTCTTCGATCGCGCCGACAATCTGCCGCTCAACCTGCCGTTCGTGTTCGGTGCGGCGCCGTCGAATGGCGAACTCGAGGCCGCGGCCAGCGTCGCATCCTGGTTCGGACGGCTCGCCAGCTATCGCGGGTTCGCGTTCAAGCCGAGCTATGGCCGCATCCCGCGCGGCAACGCGATCGTCTTCCTGCGTCCCGGTATGCGCGTCGGCAACTACGTGCCCACCATCGCCGGGCCATCGGCCCAGGTGATCCGCAACCCGTTCGACGGTTTCGGCCAGCTGCTGTTGGTGATGGGCCGCGACGAGCGCGAACTGAAACTCGCCGCCGCCGCGCTCGCCACGGGCCGTGGCACGATCGGTGGCGCCGCGGCGTCGTTCGACGGTGTCCGCATCCCGACCTATGCGCGCTACGCCGCACCCCGCTGGCTCCGCTCGGACCGTGCCGTCAAACTGGGCGAGATCATGGACCCCCGCGCGCTGCAAGGCGTCGGTCTGCCACCGGGCCCGCTCACCGCGGCGTTCCGGACCGCACCCGACCTGTTCTTCTGGCCACGGGGCGGCGCATCGCTCGACCTGCGCTATCGCTATCCGTCGGCGACATGGCTCGACCGTCGGGCTTCACGGCTCGATATCTCGATCAACAACCAGTATCTGCGGACGCTCCCGCTCGCCGGCGCGGCGTGGTGGAAGGCGCTGATCGGCGGTCAGGACGGCGCATCGTCGAGCCAGGCTCGTGCCAAGGTCGAACTGCCGAACTATAATCTGTTCGGCCAGAACGAGCTGATCTTCGATTACAACCTGATCCTCGGCACCAAGAAGAAGTGCGAGGGCACGCTGCCCGAGAACGTCCATGTCGCGATCGACCCGGACAGCGCGATCGACCTGACGCACGCCTATCATGCGCAGCGCATGCCGAGCCTCGCGACCTTCGCGAACGCAGGCTATCCGTTCACCATCAGCCCCGACCTTGCCGAGACCGTCGTCGTCGTCCCCGCCTCGCCCGACCTGGGTATCGTCGAGGCATTCCTGGCGATGATGGGCCGCTTCGGCGACTCGACCGGTGCCGCCACCACGGGCGTTACCGTCACGCAGGCCTCGGACGGCGACCGGCTGGAAGGCCATGACGTGCTGGTCATCGGCATTCCACGGACCGCCGGCGCGACCGCGCTGTTCGCCGGTGCGCCGGTGCGGATCGAGAATGGCAGACTGCGCTTGGTCGAACGCAATCCGATCGAACGCGTGTTCGGCCTGATCTCGCCCTATGGCGCGAGCGACGTCGGCGAGACCAACGCGTTCCTGACCACGGCCGAACGGTTTGACGGGTTCGTCAGCTTCCGCTCGCCCTATGATGCGGCGCGGACGGTGGTGGCGGTGATGAGCACCAATACCGCCGACCTGCCCGAACTGGTTCAGGGTCTCGCCGAACAGCGGATCAACGCGCAGGTCCAGGGTGACCTGTCGGTGACCAATGGCGAGGGCATGCGCAGCTTCGCGGTCGGCCAGACCTATTGGTCGGGATCGCTGCCGATGTGGATGCGGATCGGCTGGTGGTTCAGCGAGCGGCCGTTGCTGATGGCGCTCAGCGGGCTGCTGATCGCGCTGCTGCTGGCGGGGCCATTGTACCTGCTGCTGGTGCGTCAGCAACGTCGCCGGCTCGGGTCGGAGGACGCGGCATGATCCGCTTCACCACGCTCGCGCTGCTGACCGCGGGGATCGCATCGCCGCTCCTCGTCCAGCCCGCGGTGGCACAAGTTGCCGGTGTTGGCGCGCTCGTCCAGCAAGGGCGGTATTGGCAGTCGCGTGGCCGAGCCGACCTTGCGCGGACCGCGTATCGCCGCGCACTCGCGATCGATCCGTCGAACGCCGAAGCCCGTCGCGCCTTGTCAGCGTCGAGCGCCCCGTCTGCGGCACCCGCCGCACGACCGAGCAGGGCGCCCGCGCAGGCTCCGGCGAGCATGACCGGTCCCGCACCCGCGCCTTCCACCGCATCGCGGACGATTCCAGCTCCAGCCCCGGCCCGCAGAGCAGCACCGACGCCATCCGACCGCGGCGGCGATTCGCGCGCGGCAGGCTTCCGCTCGCTCGAACAGGGCGATCTCGCGCAGGCGCAACGCCAGTTCGAGGCAGCGTTGGCGAACAACCGTAGCGATGCCGACGCGGCAGGTGGCCTCGGCGTCGTTCGGCTACGACAGTCGCGCTTCGCAGAGTCCGCCGAACTCCTGTTGCGCGCTTCGGCACGCGGCAACCGGGCGCGCTGGTCGGAAGCCCTGGCATCCGCGCAATTCTACGCCGGGCTCGACGACGCCCGCGCGCGGCTCGCGGCCGGCGATGTCGTCGGCGCACAGACCCAGGCCGAGGCCCTCGCGCGTACCGGCGTCAAGGATCGCGGCCCCGCACTGGCGTTGCTGGCGGACATCTACGAACGCCAGGGTCGCTATGCGGACTCCGCCGATCTGGCACGCCAGGCGGGATCCGCCGGCGGCAGCGCGGCACAACTCGAAAGCCGCGTGGTGCGCAACGACGCGTTGCAGGCGGCCACGCACGGCGATCCGGCGAAGGCGGATGCCCTGTTCCAGCGCGGGCTCATGCTCGATCCGGCGGACCCGTGGATCCGCTACGAATATGCGCGGTACATGATCGGGCAGAGCCGTGCGCCCGAGGCCGAGGCGCTGATCCAGTCGATCCAGACGATTGGTACCGCCGACGCCTTGTACGCGGCGGCGATGCTCCACAACGAGCGCGGTCGACAGGCGCAGGCGACGTCGTTGCTGTCGCGACTGACCGAAGCGCAGAAAACGCCGGCGATCCGCCGTTTCGAGGCACAGATCGCGGTGGACTCCGCCGTCGCACGGGCCAAGGCGATCGCGGCGCAAGGTCGCGGCGGCGAAGCGATCGCGACCCTGCGCCAGATCGGCATGACTCCCACGCTCAGCGCAGCGTCGCTCGCGTCGATCGCCGGGGGGCTGAACGATCTCGGCGATCAGGCCGGCGCCGTTCCGCTTGCCGAGCGTGCGCTAGCCGCAAGCCCGGCGACGGCAGCGGACTATGAGCCGATCGTCCGCGTATTGGCTCGTACCGGACAGGACGCCGCAGTCGCCAGCGCCATCGACCGCGCGCGAACGGCTTCGGCGCGGTCTGCCTCCGCAGCGCCAGCAATCGCAAGGCTCGAAGGGATTGCCGCGTCGTCGCAAGCGGACCGGATGCGGCTGGCAGGCCAGAACGCGCAGGCATTCGACCTGCTGCAACAGGCATGGGCCGCGTCGCCAGGCAATGCCGACGTGCTGGGGGCGCTCGGCCGGCTGTACCAGTCGGGCAACATGCCGTCGCAGGCTGCACAGACGTATCAGATGGTGCTCGCCGCAAATCCACGAGACAAGGGCGCGCTGATCGGCTTGATCGGCAGCGCAGGGGCTGGCGGCAACCACGACGTCGCCACCGCGACCGTCGACCGCGCGCTCGCGGCCTATCCCGACGACTACGAGATCTACGCCGCTGCCGGCCAGATGGAGCAGGCCCGCGGCGACCGCGGGGCGGCGAAACGCTATCTGCGCCGCGCCGAAACGGCCTATGCTGCGCGCTCCGGCACCGGTGCCACGCTGAGCGGGGCCAACCCGTTCGCCGCGGGCATGGGCTCGGGCAATCCCTTCCGCCAGGCGGAGCAGGCCCCCATCGTCGCCGCCAACCCGTTCGCACTCAGCGCGGGGCCGATCGCGAATTCCAAGCCCGGCCGCTCTTCGACGCCGATGGCCTTCACCGTGGCACCCGGATACGGCGCAGGCTCACCCGGCGTTCCGGCACCAACGGGCTTTGCACCGGGCGGCTACGCATCCTCGAACGGCGCCGTACCTCAAGCCGGCGTTGCAGGCGGCGACGCCACGTTGATCCGCCTACGCGACGATATCGCTCGCCTGAGCGACGACACCGGCCCCCGTGCGGAAATGAAGCTCGGCTTCCGCGAGCGTTCGGGCGAGACCGGTTTGAGCGAGATGCGTGAACTGTCGGGTACCGCGACGCTCTCCACGGGTGTCGCCGGCGGTCGCGTCTCCGTCTCGGCAACACCGGTCGTGATCGACTCCGGACGCCCGACCGGCTCCGCGCTCGCTCGGTTCGGCCGCAACGCCACGCCGGAGGCGCAAGGCATCGTCAACGCTCTGCCCTCCGTGCTGACGCAGGCGGATACGCAACACGCGTCCGGCGTCGCGGTCGCGGCATCATATGACAGCCCCGGCGTCCGGATCGAGGTCGGATCGACGCCGATCGGGTTCGACAATACCGAAGTGACGTGGGGTTTTACGGGGAAACCCAAGATCTCGCGTACGGTGTCGGCGCAAGGCTGGGTCAAGCGCGAGCCGGTCACGGACAGCGTCGTGTCCTACGCCGGCACGCGCGATCCCGTCACGGGTGAACGCTGGGGCCAGGTCATGCGGACCGGCGGCGGCGCCTCGCTGTCCTGGGACGACGAAGGGACGGGGGTCTACGCCGATGTCTCCGGCTATCGCTACACTGGCGAGAACGTCCGCCGAAACCGCGGGTACCAGGCAAATGCCGGTGGCTACCTCCCGCTCTATCGGGACGGGCATTCGACGCTCACCGGCGGCCTCAACCTCAACTGGCAGGCGTTCGACAACAACCAGAACTACTTCACCTACGGCCATGGCGGGTATTTCAGCCCGCAGAGCTTCCTCAGCATGAGCCTGCCGATCCGCTACGCGTACAACTCGACACGGTGGGAGGGGCGCCTGGGCGTCGCGCCGGGCTATCAAAGCTTCGAACAGGATCGTGCACCGATCTATCCGACCGATCCGAACGCGCAGGCCGAGCTCGATGCGTTGAAGGCGCGGAACACGGACGTCCGCTCCTATTACGACAGCCTGAGCAACACCGGTTTCGCCTTTTCGGCGGACGGATCGTTGTTCTATCGCCTAAACCCGAATACCCGGATCGGCGCCTCGGCCAGCGCGAACACGTTCGGGACCTATGACGACTACCGATCGACTTTCGAATTGCGCCAGTCCCTGGGGGGAACCAAATGAACGCGATGAGTGAATGGTCCACCGACAACGCGACCGAAACCACTGCCGCCTCCCTGTTGCTGGGCAGCATCATCGCCGAAGTCGGTGGCGGCGCCACCACGGCGCAGCGACGCGCGTTCTTTCGCGCGGTCGGCGCACGGATCGCAGGCGCGCATCCGGTCGGCGACGCGCAGGATATCGCTGCGCTCGCCGCCTCGATCAACCGGTTGTGGCGTGAGCACGACTGCGGCGAAGTGCGGTTCGAACTGGCCGAGGACGGCCTGCTGATCACGCATACCGGCTTTGCTCGTCGGCTGGCACCGGTCCTCGGCGGTGCAACCGAACAGACCCTGCGACCGTTGCTGGAGGGGGCGTATGACGCCTGGTTGCATACGCTCGGCAGCGGTGCCGATCTAACGACACGCACCCTGTGGTGGAGCGATACGGAGGCACGACTGAAGCATGGACGTTGATCGTCGACACGTCATGGCGGGAATGGCCGGTCTGGCCATCGCCGGATGCAGCAAGGCACGGGCACCGGACGACAGGGCACTCGCCACCGAGAACAGCGCGGCGATCGAGCCCCCGGCCCTGCCAGCGACCGGCGCGGCAAACGGCGTGAACTGGGCAAGCTTCAAACAGCGGTTCATGGCCGACGATGGGCGGATCATCGATAACGGCAATGGCGGCGTCAGCCACAGCGAAGGCCAGAGCTATGGCCTGCTGCTGTCCCAGGCTGCGGGCGACCGAGCGGCATTCGACAAGATTCTAGCCTGGATCGAAGCGAAACTCGCCCGGCCGGATGTCGCGCTCTACGTCTGGCGCTACGATGCGCGCGCCGCCAATCCAACCGCCGATCGCAACAATGCAACCGATGGCGACCTGCTCATTGCCTACGCACTGGCAAAGGCGGCGAACAAGTGGCGTGAGCCACGCTATGCCGCGCGGTCGCAGACAATCGTCGACGCCATCGCCACCCGCCTCGTCAAGACGGTCGGCGGGCGGATGCTGTTATTGCCCGGCCTGGACGGGTTCTCGACCGCGGCACGAACGACGATCAACCCCTGCTATTACGTCTGGCCGGCGCTCGACCTGTTCGCGAAGACCGGCAACGCGGCGGTCTGGCGACGGGTCATCACCGACGGCGAGGCTCTGATCGCCGCGGCCCGGTTCGGCGCGCATCGCCTGCCGACCGACTGGATCGACGTCTCGAATACCGGCGCGATCTCGCCCGCCGCGGATAAGCCGCCACGGTTCGGTTTTGATGCCATCCGCGTGCCGCTGTTCGCCAGCGTGTCGGGCCGCAGCGCACTGGTCGAGCCGATCCGATCCTGGTGGCGATCGATGCCCGCGGACAGCATCCCTGCCTGGACAGACGTGGTGTCGGGGCAGGTTGCCGAATACTCCCTGTCCGTCGGCGGTCGCGCGGTGGTGAGCCGGACGCTCGGCACGCACGCCCCCGATACGCTCGCCACCGACTATTACGCGGCCGCGTTGCAATGTCTCGCCGCGTCCTTCCCCTAATCCTCCAGCGGTTAGTTCACTGCAGCGAGCGAGACCGGCGCGGTAGCCGTTGAAGCGGTGTTGCCACCCTATGACGTGTCGTCTCAAACTAAACCGCCTCGCAACGGCTGATGCCTGCCGATCGCCGGGCTGGTGGCCTTGATCAGGGCACTACTGACGCGACGGATGCAGGCAGTGTCCGCGACCGCCGCCGCGATCGGCCCGCGCGCGCTGGACACGCGCCTGCCGCGCGGCACGCTGCCGTCCGAGGTCGAGCCGCTCGCCGCCGCGACCAACGAGGCGCTCGACCGGCTTGAGGACGGGTTCCGGACGCAGGCTCCATTCGCGGCCGACATCGCGCACGAACTGCGCACGCCGCTCGCCGTAATCCGCCTGCGGGCCGACGCGGTCGACGACGCGGCCGTGAAGGACCCGCTGCTCGCATCGGTGGACCGCGCCGCCCGCGTCGTAGCGCAACTTCTCGCGCTCGCCGACCTCGAACGGCCGGTCGAGTATGCCGGCGAACCACTCGACCTTGTTGCCTTGGCGGAAGCGGTCGTCGCCAGTCGTGCACCCGGCAACCTTGCAGCCGGCCGAACGATCGCGCTGGAGGACCTGTCAGCGGATACCGGGAGCATCGGCTATCCTGGCGCCATACTCCTCGCGCTCAAGAATCTCGTCGACAACGCTGTGCGCCATACCGCCCCCGGCACCGCGATCGTCGTGCGCGTCGGCCCGGGTGCACGTATCGGTGTGATCGACGGCGGCGTTGGCGTGGCGCCCGAGCATCTCGCCCGGCTCAAGCACCGTTTCTGGCGCGGTGACGGATCACGGTCAGAAGGCTCGGGAATCGGCCTGTCGATCGTCGACCGCGTAGCACGTGCGCATCTTGGCCTGCTCGACGTCGCGTGTGGGCCCGGTAGCAAGGGACTGTACTTTGAGATGACGTTCGGATCGACACAACGGCGAGACAGGTAGCAAACCGCATGGCGGTTCAACTATCGCCACCGGGCACAGCAACACCGTGGAATACGGGCTCGTTGATCAAGGCCAGAACGTAGCGGTGCCGATAAGGACGATAGGGGATCAGATCGTTGGTCAGCCACGCAACGTCGTTTGTCACGCGTGAGCCGATCAATATTCGACGGTATGTTGAGCTTTGCTTCGAAGCTTTATCCGAATCGTCACTATCCGTCATAATGCCGCTGCGTGGCGAACGACGGGTTGCGAGATCGCACACGGACCCGGCAAACGGTTGGCATCAGCGGTACAGTTGCCGCTGCCGACGTCTGAACGACGGCGGCTTACACCATCTCAGCGTTCGACAGCGGACCGGCTCGTTCGCCGGTCGGCGGCTGTCACGCTCCTGTTCGACGCGTGTCTACAGCACCGCGGTGGCGTGGATGGGGAGCAGCGCAGCGCCGATCGTCGCCGCGCTGCCTTCCAGCGTCGAGACCGATACGCGCGGCATTTCGCTACAATGGTCGCCGATGTGCATCGCGCCGAAATCGATATGATCGACCAGCGATTGCAGGATGGGCGCCGGAAGCGGACTGGAAATCACGAACTCGCCGGGGTCGATCCACGCGACGCCCCAGTTTATGATCGGTTCGATCTGCTTCGCCGCGCGCCGCACCCATCGATCGACGACCGTTTCATATCCCGCAGTGACTTCGTCGAAGTCCACCAACGAGTGTATCGCGCACCCCTCGTCGCGTAAGGTGGAGAGCAGATCCAGCGTCGAAGGACGGGGTTCGTTCGTCGGATAGAGGCAGCCGATCTCACCCGCGCTCGCCATCGCCCCGCGCAGAATACGGCCTTCGACGATGATCCCCGCGCCGATCCCGTGACCGAGCAGGATCACCACCGCGGTCGAACACCGGCGCATCAACCCGCCGACATAATATTCCGCGAGCGCCGCAGTGTTGGCGTCGTTCTCGATCCAGATCCGGTGCCCGATATGCTCTTCGAATAGCGTCTTCAGGTCGATCCCGCGCCATGCGGCCAGGCTGTCGACCGTCCAGCGCCGATTGCCCTCGGGCGATAGCGACGACCCGGGGACGCCGATCCCGACCCCCAGCAATCGCCGTCCGAGCAACCGGTTCTCGATCGCCATGTCGTGCATCGACGCCGTTACGCGCGCGGCGAAGATGCGCGGATCGGGATCGTCGAACGGCTGGGAGCTGTGCGCGATCACGCCGCCGGCATAATCGACGAGCGCCACCTCCATCAGTCCGCGGTGAAGCATCGCGCCGACCGAATAACCCGCGTCGGGCGAGATGCGGAGCGGCACTGCGGGCCGGCCTGGCGTCATCGGCTCCGAACTCGGACACTCTTCGATCAGTCCATGCGCCAGCAGGTTGCTCGACAGCCGGGTCAGCTTCGACGCACTCATCGCGAGATCGGCGGCGAGCTGCCTGCGCGACCGTGCGCCGACCGACCGGAGGACCTGCATAATCCGCCGCTCGTCATCATCGAGCCTCAGCTTCGCGTAGGACATGACCGTACTCCGTTACCGCGTCCGATAACTCGATTAGTTTATTTCGTGAAATTAATTAAAATCGTCACATTCGGCGTTCAGCGGCGGGGCATCGAACAGGGCTGGGGACGAACAGATGACCAAATTTGGCTTGCGCACGGGTTGCGCTTTTATCGCGATGAGCATTGCGGCGCAGTCGCCGGCCTGGGCCCAGACCGCCCCCGCCACGCCGCCTGCCGATGCAGCCCCGGAAGCAACCGGTCCCGACGCCGCAGCACCTGACGCCGGCGGCGGTGACATCATCGTTACCGGGTCCGCGCGCCAGCAGCGCCGCTTCGACGTCTCCTATGCGGTCAATTCGCTCAGCAACGCCGACATCCAGAAGCTCGCCCCGATCAACTTTGCCGACCTGCTCGGCAAGCTGCCCGGGTTCGCGGTCGAGAATACCGGCGGCGAGGTCCAGAACATCATCCGCCTGCGCGGCCTGCCCAGCGACGGCGGCCTAGTCACCTTCCAGCAGGACGGCCTGCCGCTGTTCCACGAGAATGACGGCAATTTCTTCCGCGGCGACAGCATCAACCGGTTCGACCTGATGACGCAGCGCGTCGAGGTCGTGCGCGGTGGCCCTGCCCCGGTCTATGCGAGCTATGCCGCCGCGATCGTCAACAACATCACCGTGTCGGGCACCGATACGACGCGCGGCAAGGCGCAGGTCACGCTCGGCAACACCGGCCTCTACCGGCTCGACGGGTACCAAGCGGGCCCGATCGACGACTCGACCTATTACGCGATCGGCGGGTTCCTCCGCCGCCACGACGGCTACCGCGACAACGGCTTCCCGAACGATCGCGGCGGCCAGATCCGCGCCAACATCAAGCACGACTTCAGCAACGGATCCCTGCGCGTGTCGGGCAATTACCTGAACGACCACAATGTGTTCTACCTACCGATCCCAACCGCCGACCCGCGCGATCCGAGCAAGTCCCTCAACCAGTATATCGACTTCTTCAGCGGCACGATGAACTCGCCTGCGCTGCGCAACGCGAACATCCGCTTCCGCGAGGCCGACGGCACGACGCGCAACGTCGACGCCGATCTCGGCAATGGCCGCCACACCCAGTTCGGCAACGTCGGCGTACAGTATGACGCGGACTACGACGGCTGGAAGGTCGCGGCGAAGGGCGGCGTCAGCGTCGGCAAGCTCCATTTCAACGCGCTGTACTCGACCAGCAACCCTTCGGACGCCAACGCCTATGCCGCCAGCAGCCTTGGCGCCGCGCGGACCGCGTTCGGCGCGGGCGTGACCCGGCTCGGCTATGCGATCGCCGGCACCAATGGCGCCGAGGTCTATGACCCGAACACCGCGTCGGGCCTGGTTGTCCCCGCGCAGTTCCGCGACGTCGTCTCGAAATACTATTCGACACAAGGCGACCTGAGCGTCACCCGCTCGATCGCGACCGGGTTCGGCACGCACGACCTGCGCGTCGGCGTGTATGGCAGCCTGTACGGCGAGACCAACGAGGTCGCGTACCAGGACTATCTGCTCGAGGTGAAGGGCAAGCCGCGCACGCTCGACCTGATCGCCTACAACGCCGCGGGCCAGGCGGTCGGCTCGGTCACCGACAACGGCGTGCTGCGCTATACGACCACACTCAACCGCGGCAACACCGACGCCTCGATGTACGCGCTCTATGCCAACGACACGTGGGAACTGGTCAAGGGCCTGACCCTCGACGGCGGCATCCGCCATGAACGCTACAGCTTCAAGGGCTATGCGTTCGCAACGACGGCCGCCAACCTCGGCGACCCGAATACGCTCGCCGACAACGCGGTCCGCGCGTTCACCGGCCAGATCATCAATTCGAAGCTGAGCCCAAGCATCACCAACTGGACCGGCGGGATCAACTACGACGTCACGCAGCATCTCGGCGCCTATGCCCGCGCGTCGCATCTCGAAACGCCGCCATCGACGCAGGTCACCTACCAGATCAACCCGACGATCATCACGTCGAAGGCGAACCAGTACGAAGTCGGTCTCAAGGCCGCATTCGGCCGGTCGTATCTGTACCTGATCGGCTTCTACACACGCTACAATCCGCTCAACGCGTCGTTCGTCGCGCTCGACCCGGTCACCGGCCGCAACGACCAGTCGGTGCCGTTCGTCGGCAAGGCCGAGATCAAGGGCATCGAGATCGACGGCAACCTCGCGCTGCCGCACGGTTTCGCGGTCACCGGCGCGCTGACGATCAGCGATCCGCAGTATAAGAGCCTCGTCAATGCCAACGGCGCGAGCGCGGGCAACGTCGAGGGCAACCAGATCGTCCGCGAGCCCAAAATCTACGGCAACATCCGACCCTCCGTAGACTTCGACGTCTCGGGCAATTCGGTGCAGTTGTACGGCCGCTACGAATATACCGGCAAACGCTATGTCGACTTCTTCAACAACACCGCCCTCCCCTCCTACCAGACGGTCGGAGCGGGGATCACGCTGGCGCACGACACGTGGCAGATGCAGGTCGTGGGCGACAATCTGTTCAACGCGAAGGGCCTGACCGAAGGCAATACGCGTACCGACCTGTTGAGCGGCCAGGGCACTGCCGATGCGATCTACGGCCGTCCGATCTTCGGTCGCAACGTCCGCCTCGTGGTCAGCAAGTCCTGGTGACGGGGCTGCGTATGATGATGGCGGCGCTGGCGATAACCGCGGCTGCACCGGTGTGGGCGGAGACGCCTGCACCGATGGCGGTTAGCGACACGGTCGTCGATACGTTGTCGGAACGGCTGTTTCCGATGCTCGGCGCGTTGGGGCGTTCGCCGGCGGGGGTGCTCGATGCGCGGGCGCGACGGATTTCCGCGTGCGCCGATGTGCCTGCTTGCGTGGTCGAGGCGACGATCTGGACCGATCAGGACCGGGCGATAGTGGCAAAGTTGGCGACAACTGGCGCTCTGCGATCGGTGAAGGCGAATGCGGACCTGCCGGTAGCGGTGGCGCTCGACCAGGAACTGGACGGGGTGAATGTCGTGCTGCACGTCTATGGCCTTGGCTTGGCCGGACGCTATCCCAAGATCGACGGACCGATCTTCGCGACCGGCACGCCGTTCTTTGCCGACAGCGTCAAGGTCGCGATCGATACCGCGCGTGCCGCGTCCGATGCGCCGCCCGCGACCATCGCGGCGAGCGTGCGTCTCGCCGTGGCGTTGCTCGATGCCAACGACGCGGTGGCAGCGACGCGGTTCGAACCGCTCGACCAAAGCGAGAATGCAGGCGCGCGTGCGTTGGCGGCGCGGACCGACTGGAAGGCGTTCCGCTATTCGCTACTGATCGTCCCCGGCGTCGGCCCCGAGGACGTCGGCACCACGCTCAGCCCACGCAGCAAGCTCCACGCGCTGCTCGCGGCACAACGCTATCGCCAGGGTCTCGCGCCGTTTATCCTCGTTTCGGGCAGCGCGGTGCACCCGCGCGGTACGCGGTTCGTCGAGGCGGTCGAGATCCGCCGCGCACTGGTCGAGCGCTACGGCATCCCGTCCGACCGCGTCATCCTTGAACCGTATGCGCGGCATACCACGACCAACCTGCGCAACGCGACGCGGCGGATGGTGGCGCTCGGCATTCCGCTCGATCGGCCGACGCTGATCGTGACCGACGCCGAGCAGAGCAAATACATCGAGAGCCCGACGTTCTCGGATCGCAACCGTACGGAGCTGGGGTATTCGCCGGGCGCGGTTGGGCAGCGGCTGTCAATCTACGACCTCGAATTCCACCCGTCGCGGCTATCGCTGCGACAGGATCCGCGCGATCCTCTCGATCCATGAGCCGGTATTCCCTGCACGCATCCGAGATGCACACACGCACCACCACCCCGGCGAAGGCCGGGGCCCAATTGGGGGACGGCTGTAACAGCGGATCGCGCTCCGTTACGCCGACCTTTCCAATTGGGCCCCGGCCTTCGCCGGGGTGGTCTACGAAAGGGTGGCTGAGCTACCCGCTCCTCCTCGGCCTTCTCCTCACCCCCACCGCCCTCACCGCACAAGAAACCCCCGCAGACCTCGTCGACCCGTTCGTCGGCACGCTCGCCGACTTCGGACAGCTCTCCCCCGCCGCAGTCGCGCCGTTCGGGATGATGCAGCTCGGCCCCGACACCAGCCCGGCCAACCACGCGGGCTACGATCACGCCGCAACCACATTACTTGGCTTTTCACACACCCGCGGCGTCGGTGTGGGCTGCGGTGGTGCAGGTGGCGACCTGATGATCTCGCTGCGCTATGCCGGCGCCAGCGGTCCCGCGCTGATCGACAAGCGCAGCGAAACAGCTCGGCCCGGCATCTACCGTGTCCGCTACGATGGCGGAATCCTCGCCGAGATGGCGGCGACGCGGGGTGCGGGCGTGTTGCGCTTCACCTTGCCTCGCGCCGGCGCGGTCGACCTGCGGATCGACCCGCGGCACAGCTATTCGAAGCGGCTGGCAGCCAGTTGGACGAGCCTGACCGGCGACGATCTCCGCGCCGATCTCGTCGCCGGCACGGTCTGCGATCAGGGCGCCTATCGTCTCCATGCCGCCAGCCGGATACTCGTCAACGGACGACCCATCCACCAAACGCTGACCGCCGGTGGGGGCGATCTGGCGACGCTGCACCTCACCGGCAAAGCGGGCGATGCGATCGAAATCCGCACCGGGCTTTCGACCGTCGACGGACGCGGTGCGGCATCGGTTCGCGACACGGAAGTCGCCAGCAAGTCCCTCGCCGCCGTCGCAAGCGAAACGCGCGCCGCCTGGAACCGCATCCTCGGCCGTGTCGCGCTTAGCGGTTCGCAAGACGAGCGCGCGCTGTTCTACACGTCGCTCTACCGCGTCATGGAAACCCCGGTCGCGATCGACGATCCCGACGGGCGCCACCGCGACAAGGACGGCACGGTGCAGACCTCGTCCAAGGGCCGGACGCGCTACGCCAACTGGTCGCTGTGGGACAATTACCGCACCCAGATGGCGCTGCTCGCGTTGCTCCAGCCCGAGCGCAGCGCCGATATCGCGCAGTCGCTGGTCGCGCTGTACGCGGGCGGCAAAGCGCAATGGTCGACCCCGCACGAACCGTTCCTGACGGTCCGCACCGAGCATGCCGGGATCGCGCTGCTCGACATGCACCGCAAGGGCATCGCGTTCGACGCGGACGCCGCGCTGACGGGAATGGTAGCGGACAGCGACACGCTTAAGCGCGGCACGCCGGACGAGCAGATCGAGGCGGCGTATGACGATTGGGCGACCGCCGAACTCGCGCGCGATCTCGGCCGCACCGATCTCGCGCGGATCTTCACCGCCAAGGCGCAAAGCTACCGCCCGATGTGGCGATCAGTGTTCCAGACGCCGGGTGCGGATGGCGACGTGGTCAAGGCGCGCGGGCTGTATCAGGGCACCTTGTGGCAATATCGCTGGGCGCCGATCTTCGACCTGCCGTGGATGACCGCGACGGTCGGCCGCGAGCGGCTACTCGGCGAGCTGCATCATTTCTTCGATGCCGGCCTGTTCAACATGACCAACGAGCCCGACATCCAGGTCCCATGGATGTTCGCCGTGCTGGGCCAGCCGCAAGCCACCGCCGACCTGATCCACACGATCCTCAACCGGCCGATCGCGCATCCCTATACCAACAGCGGCAAGCTGCCGGTGCCGTTCGTCGGGCGCAGCTTCGCGCTGTCGCCGCAGGGGTTTGCCGACGGAATGGACGACGATGCCGGCGGGATGACCGCGTGGTACGTGTTCGCGACACTCGGCCTGTACCCGCTGGTGCCGGGCGAGCCGTGGTATGTCGTGACGACACCGGCGTTCGCGCGGTCCGATATCGATCTCGGTAACGGACGCAGATTGACGATCCGCCGCGACGGACCGGAGGAGGGCGTGATCGCACGCGCCAGCCTGAACGGGCGCGCCCTGCCCGACTTCCGCGTCGACCATGCCGCTTTGCTCCGCGGCGGCATCCTCGCGATCACGACCGTCGACCCGTCCGTCGGAACCGCCACACGAAATGTCCCGCAACTGCAAGACACAGCCGCTAAGACGCTGACGGATGGAGCACGCCGCCGCCGATGACTTAGCGTCCGCATTCGAACATCGGCCGCAGGCCGGTCGGATGCGCATGGTCGGTTACGCCAGCGGCAATTTCGGCAAGAACGTCCTCGCGTCGACGATGGACGTGTTCCTGCTGTTCGTCCTGACCGAGCGTTGGGGTGTATCGGCTGGGGTCGCCGGACTGGTCGTGATGATCGGGCTCGTCTGGGACGGCCTCTGCGATCCCTTGCTCGGGCGCCTGCTCGATCGGTCCACCGACAGGCTCCGCACATATCGTCGCCTTCTGTTCGTCGGCGCACCCTTTGTCGGGATATTCTTCGCGATCTTCTTCGTCGATCCGGGGTGGCGCGGCGGCGCGATCCTCGCGTGGGCAATCGTAATCGTGCTGCTGTTCCGTACTGCGTATTCGGTCTGCGACGTAGCGCACAACGCGCTGATGATGCGGATGACCCAGACCCCGGGCGCGGCGACGACCTTGTCCGGCCTGCGGTACATGTTCAGCTGCCTTGGTGCCCTGACGGTCGCGCATTTCGCGCAGGCGTTCGTCGATCCGACCAATGACGGAGGCTATGGGCTGCTCGCCGTGACCAGTTTTGCCGCCTTGGCGTATGTCGCCACGCTGTGGCTGTCCTCGGCATCGGTACCGGTGGCGAAAATACCGCAATCCGAGCCAAAGCACGGCGGATCGCTTGCGTGGATCATCGGCAACCGGCCGCTCCTGATGTTGCTCGCGCTCGGGTTCGCACAGGCTCTGACCTTGCCGTTCTTCGCGCGATCGTTCGCCTATATCGGCAAGGGCGTGATTCATGACGCAGCATGGACGGGTCGCGCGCTGACGACGCTTGCGGTGTCGCAACTCGTGGCGCTGCCGGCGTGGATGGCGATTGCCCGTCGTGTCCGGCAGCGAGAGGTTCTGGCCGCAGCGCTGACCATCATCGCCATCGGACTTCTCGTATTCGCAACGGACAAATCCGTGACGATAGTGGGCATCGCGCTGTTCGGGATCGGCAACGCAGGATTGCAGATGATGATCTGGGTACTGCTCGCCGGATCGATCGATCACGGCGAGCACCGGACGGGTATCCGGCTCGAGGGGCTGCCGGTAGCGCTGTTGCTTCTCACCTTGAAGCTTGGCGGCGGCATCAGCGGAGCGCTGCTCGGGCGCGGCCTGTCGATCATCGGGTGGGACGCATCGACATCCTTCGGCCCGGTCGAACAGCGGAATTTGCTGACGATGACCTGGATGGTGCCACTGGTCGGCGCACTCATCTGCCTCGCTGCAGTCGCTTCACTGAGATTCCGACCGTCGACAGGACGCGCGATGATGGCTGCACGAAACTGTTGAAGCAACGTCGGATGCGGCGTCTCCGCATTGGCACGTGCCCGCATCCGACTTCAGGAATCTTGCCCCACCGGGTTCAACACCCGCGGCCAGCGTCCATATGCATCATGCGGTCGGGGCACGGGAGAACGGGATTGGATAGAATCGGGTTTGGCGGCGGCTGCCATTGGTGCACCGAGGGTGTGTTTCAGGCATTGCGCGGCGTCGACCACGTCGATCAGGGCTTCATTCGGTCGGAGGCGCCTTCGGACGTGTGGGCCGAAGCCGTGATCGTCAGCTTCGACGCCGCAGTCATCAGCCTGTCGACGCTGGCGGAGGTCCACCTGAGAACGCATTCGGCGAACGGCATCTACTCGCCCGGCGGGCGGTATCGGAGCGCGATCTATGTCTTCGCCGCGGATCAACACGATCACGTTGCCCGCGTGATCGCTCGGTTCGCCGAGGAAACTGGCCAGGCGGCGCGGACCATGGTTCTCCCCTTCGTCGACTTCAAACCCTCGGACGCGCGGTACCAGAACTACTACCGGACGGACCCGGACAGGCCGTTTTGTCGGCGCTACATCGACCCAAAGCTGGACTATATCCGTCGCCATTTTGCCGAGGCTGCCTTACCCGAAGGTACGGCTCGGGAGCTTTGACCGACCATTCGGTCGAACACTGCATGTCCGGCCCCTGCTACTAACCCGGCAAAAGCCCGGCCGCGCGGTAGCTGTCGATCATCGAATCGAAGAGGCCGATATCCGCGCGACCGCGTGCGAACAGCTGGGCGCCCGCAACCGCCGCATAGATCGCCCTAGCCCGGGTTTCGCTTTCGCCAGGACCTACAGTTCCGGCTTCGACGAGGAGCGTGCTAAGCCACGCTACGTTGATGTCGGCAAAGCCCTGCACCTCGATTTTCACCGGGTCGGGCAGATCGTCGTATTCGGCAGCCATGAAGCTCGACAGGCAGATGCGATTGTCGTTCGCGAGCGACTTACGAAAGATCTCGGGGTAGCGGCGCAGGGCCATGCGCGGATCGTGCGCCTCGTCCGATATAGCCGCCAGTTGCGCGACGGTATCTTCCCAATAGCGCCGTGCAACCGCTGCGCCCAGCTCGGCCTTGGTCGCAAAATGATGATAGATACTGGGCGCCTTGATCCCGACCTCGACAGCGATATCGCGAAAGTTGAGGCCATTATACCCGCGGGCCATCGCGCTTCGTTTCGCCGCGGCGAGCACGGCTTCCCTAGAATTCGAACTCGCCATAGACATTTCCATCCCGCCACCGACCAACTGGTAGATAGACGTTGACGAGCACCACGCAAGCACGCAGTTAGCCACTACCGATCACTTGGTAGGGATACGTCATGACCGTTCAAACGTCGCCATCGACCGCAAAGCTTCGCCTGTTCACCTCTCCGTCCGCCTTCCCGAACCCGCAGCGCCTGCGCATCTTCCTACACGAAAAGGACATTGCCGACCGCTTCGACGAAACGGTCTACGATATGTCGCCGGTCGGCGAGCAGCGGCAGTGGAAGCACCTGAAGATGAATCCGTGGGGCGAGACGCCGACGCTCGAACTGGCGGATGGCAGCTTCATCTCTGAGACGGCCGCAGTCGTTCGCTATCTCGACCAGGCATATCCGGGGCGGCGGATCATGGGCGAGACTCCGGAGCAGCAGGGTCTCGACACGATGTGGGACAACCGCATCTGGGTGCAGATCCTCTACCGCATCACGACCGCGTTCCACGTCTTGCATCAGGGTCTCGGCCCCAAGCTCGAGCTGACCGCGAACGCCGCGTGGGGCGAGCATTGCCGCAAGGAGGCGCTGGCGCATACCGCGCTGGTCGACCGGCATCTGTCGGACGGTCGCGCGTGGATGCTGGGTGGTGACGAGCCGACCTTCTCGGACATCACGATGGCGACCGCGATCGCGTTCTCGAAGTTCGCGGTGAACGCGATGCCGCTCGACGAGCGCTACGAGCATGTCGACGCGTTCTGGCGGCGCTGGCAGGAGCGGCCGACGTTCCTCGCCGCCTATGCGGACCAGAGCAGCGGCGTGCCGGAACTCGACAATCGGCCGTAACTGATGCTCTTCGTCGTTCCGCATATGCCGACGACCGGTCCGTGCGGAACGACAGCGACACTCGGTGTTTTACGCGTGCCGCCATCGGAGCGTTGCCCTGATCGGCGGCGACCGAGCTTGCCGAGCGACCCGCGGCATCTTGGATCGAACGATTGGCACCTGCAGCGAGCAGCATGTCGACCTGCCGCGTGCGGTTGAAGAGTGATGCCATCATCTGCGCGGTGCTGCCCAGGTCGCGATCGGGACGACAAGCGTTCGCGGCCTTCGCGATCAGCACGTCGACGGTCACTGCCTGACCGTTATTGGAAGAGTAGTCGATGGTACCATCTTCATGGCGACCATTTGGTACCGAACTTTCAAAGATGCTAGCGGGCACAGTACCACACGTGCAGCCATGGGTTCGCGCCTACCAAAACCCGAACACCTCTTTCATCTCGGTTTCACACGACGACAAATGGCCTTTGAAAGACAACAGGTGGGACTTAACTGCCGCTGCCAGCGGCTTCGGTATTCGGCTGCTTTCTAAAAAGGGCCTATGCCAGGGGGGTAAGGATTAACCTGGATCCCCCAACAGTCCGTTGTCATCCCGCCTTCATGCCTATCTGGCGTCAGCACAGCGGTGAGACGAGCATTCCCGTACCACGGTGAGACAGTTCCGCCCGAGCCGAGCATCTAAGCTGTTCGAAAGACGGAATGTATTCGCTAAGCGGCGCTCGAGCTTCGTGACGGGCAGCCTTGCCGCCCTCATGAAGTCCGTGGCTGAAACGGGGACGAACGATGACGAACGCAACACCGGTGATGCTAGATGGCATGCTGAACGACTGGACCGCCGCTAATCGCATCGATCGCGGTCTGGGCACCGGCTATGCGATCTACGCGCGCAGCGACGGCGCCGATTTCGCGTTCGCGATGACTGCCCCCACCTCGATCGGCGCGAACACCACCGCATGGCTCAACACCGATCGTAATGCGACGACCGGATATCAAGTTTTCGGGTTTGCCGGTGGTGCCGAGTATAACGTGAACTTCGCCGCGGACGGCACGGTGTCGCTGTATAGCGGCGCGGCGGGGCAGACGCTCGTCGCCAGCGGCCTGCAGGCAGCATGGTCGGCGGATCGCACCACCGTCGAGTTCAAGGTGCCCAAGGCGGCGATCAGCAATCCGAACGCGATCGACACCATCTACGACGTCAACGACACCGCGTTCCTGCCGGGCAATTATTCGAACCCCGCCTTCACCGTCTTCAACGACACCGGCATCGTCGCCGACCCATCACACCGGATCGCGATCGTCTGGTCCGATTCGACCGCCAACGCCTATTTCAGCAAGACCGCCTATTCGCAGCTGTTCATGGCCGCGCAGTCCCAGGCGATGCAGGCCGGCGTGCCGTTCGACATCCTGACCGAGGGCGACCTGACCAGCCTGGCGACGCTCGCCAAATACGACACGATCGTCTTCCCGTCGTTCCGCAACGTCGAGGCGGGCAAGGCGGACCTGATAGCGCAGACGCTGGAACAGGCGACCAAGCAATTCGGCATCGGCCTTGTCGCGGCAGGCGAGTTCATGACCAACGGCGCGGACAACACCGCACTCGCTGGCGACTCCTATGCGCGAATGAAGTTGTTGTTCGACGCCACGCGCGTGACCGGTGGCTTCCCCGCCGACGTGACGGTG
Source organism: Sphingomonas sp. PP-CC-1A-547 (assembly GCF_003610375.1). Classification (GTDB taxonomy): domain Bacteria; phylum Pseudomonadota; class Alphaproteobacteria; order Sphingomonadales; family Sphingomonadaceae; genus Sphingomonas. The sequence goes on along the minus strand of NZ_RAPZ01000016.1, from coordinate 90,413 downwards.
AAGGCAAGCGATGCGTCGCACCTCGTGCTCGACGGCTACAGCGACGGACAGGTGATCCGCCAATATACCGGCGTCGGCTGGAATGCGTTCACCAGCGTCAGCGGGACCGGCACGACGATCGCGACCGAGACGGTCAACGGCCAGACCTATTCGGCGGCGATCGCGACGCAGACGGGGGGCCGCAACGTGCTGTTCTCGAGCGAAGCGGTGATGGCCGACGATAATCTGCTGCAGAAGGCGATCGACTATTCGGTGCACGGCGACGGTCTGTCGGTCGGGCTGCAGATGACCCGTCAGGCCGGGCTGTTCGCGTCGCGAGTCGACATGGACCAGAGCAAGCAGCTCGACGAGGTCAACCCGGCCGGCACCGCGCCTGGAATCTACGACAAGCTGCTGCCGATCCTGACCGAGTGGAAGACGAACTATAATTTCGTCGGCAGCTATTACGTCAACATCGGCAACGATCCGGCCAATGGCGAGGCGACCGACTGGGCTGTGTCGCTGCCGGTCTACAAGGCGCTGCTCGATGCGGGCAACGAGATCGGCACGCACAGCTATACGCATCCGATGGACACCAACCTGCTCACCGACGCGCAGATCGCGTTCGAGTTCGGCCAGTCGCGGACCGAGCTTGAAAAGCAGCTGAGCGCGTATCTCGGCAAGACCGTGACGATCGGTGGGGCCGCGGTGCCGGGTGCGCCCGAGCAGATCGCGACGAGCCAGGAAATCCTGAAATACGTGACGTATCTCAGCGGCGGCTATTCGGGCGTCGGCGCAGGCTATCCCAACGCGATCGGCTATATGACGCCGCAGAACGCCACCGATGACAAGGTCTATCTGGCGCCGAACACGTCGTTCGACTTCTCGCTGATCGAGTTCCAGAAGAAGACCGTCGCCGAGGCCGGCGCGATCTGGGCCAAGGAATTCAGCGCGCTGACCGCCGGTGCGGACGCGCCTGTCGTGGTGTGGCCATGGCATGATTACGGCCCGACGATGTGGGCCGCCGATGGCGCGAGCAGCCTCTACACCAAGCAGATGTTCACGACCTTCATCGCGCAGGCCGCCGCCGCAAGCGTCGAGTTCGTAACGCTTGCCGATCTGGCGGGCCGGGTCAGCGCGTTCCAGAATGCGACGATCACCTCGACCGTCGTCGGCAACACGATCACCGCGACGGTCGGCGCGACCACCGGCACCTTCTCACTCGACGTCGATGGCCAGAGCAACGGTCAGGTGATCAAGGGCGTCGCCAACTGGTATGCCTATGACGCGGACACGGTGTTCCTGCCCAAGGCGGGCGGCACCTATGCGATCACGATGGGCGCGGTCGCGGACGACGTGACGCACATCACCGCGCTGCCGATGCGTGCGACGCTGACGACGCTGAGCGGCGACGGCCGCGACCTGGCGTTCACGGTCGAGGGCGAAGGCAAGGTCACGGTCGACCTGAAGGCCCCCGGCACCGACTGGACGACGATCAGCGGTGGCAAGATCGCGAGCCAGATCGGCGAGATCCTGACGATCGATCTCGGCGCGATCGGCGTCCACGACGTCAAGATCGGCCATCAGGCGAACGTCGATCCGGTGCTGACCTCGTTCGGCGGCGGCACCACGGGCGCGCTGTCGATCGCCGAGAACGGCACCGCGCTGACCACGATCTCCGCGACCGACGCGAACATCGTCTGGGGCGATTCGATCAAATACTCGATCGGTGCGGGCGGCGACGGCGCCAACTTCTCGATCGATGCGACCACGGGCGTGCTGAAGTTCGTCACCGCGCCCGATTTCGAGGCGCCGACCGATGCCAATCGCGACAATATCTACGGCGTGACCGTGGTCGCGACCGACGCGCGTGGCGCGATCGACACGCAGACGTTGACGATCGGCGTCACGGACGTGGTCGGCATCACCAAGACGGGTACGATGTTCGCCGACACGATCAACGGCACCAGCGAGCAGGACGTGCTCGATGGCGGATGGGGCAACGACGTGCTGAACGGGCTTGGCGGCAACGATCGTCTGATCGGTGGCCTCGGTAACGACACGCTCAACGGCGGCGCGGGCAACGACACGCTGATCGGTGGCGACGGCAAGGACGTGCTCAACGGCGGCGACGGCAACGACATCCTGATCGGCGGCGACGACATGGACACGATGTCCGGTGGCGCAGGCGCGGACATCTTCCGCTTCGAGGTGAAGGGCGACAGCCTGACGTCGTCGTCGCGCGACGTCATTACCGACTTCACCGTCGGGCAGGACAAGATCGACTTGTCGATGATCGACGCCAACAGCTCGCTGTTCGCGCGCGGCGATCAGGCGTTCAGCTTCATCGGTACGACCGGCAAGTTCACCGCGCCGGGCCAGCTGCGCTACAGCTACCAGATGATCGGCGGCAAGGAATTCACCGTCGTCGAGGGCAATACCGATAGCGGTTCGGCCGCCGATTTCTCGATCGCGCTGACCGGCCACCATGTGCTGACTGCGAACGATTTCTTCATGTAGTCCGCGGCATAGGCCGGCAGTGTTATGGCGGGCATAGGCTTCCAATTAGCGAAAACCGCGCGTGAGGGCGGCGTCGGCGGGATCGTCGGCGCCGCCGCATTCGGTGCGGTTATCAGCGCCGGGCCGTGGCTCATCACTGCGGTCGCGATGGCGATGCTCAACCACTGGTCAGGCGCGCATCTCGGCGCCGATGGCGCGCGGACGGTGCAGACGATCCTGGTCTATGCGTTCAGCCTGTCCGCGCTCGCCGCGGCACCCGTCGGCATTCTCGCAACCCGGATGGTGGCAGACCGGATTTTCGCACGCGATGCCGGCGGCGTTTCGGGGATCATGCTGGTAGCACTCGCTGCGGGCGGCGCGATCGCGCTGGCGGTCGGCGCGGTGGTGTTCGGGACGCTCGCTCGGCTCCCACTTGGTGAGGCGGCACTCGCGACGCTGATCCTCGCGTGGCTGACGCAGGCCTGGATCGCGGCTCCCCTACTCACCGCCCTGCGCCGTTACCGCGCGATCCCCCTCGCCTATCTGCTCGGCATCGGTTTTGCGACGCTGTTGCTGGCGCTGTTGCCGAGGCCTGAGGTCGTTACCGTGCTCGCGGTGATCGCAGGGGGCATCGGGCTGACGCTCGCCGCGATCGTGACCGTGATCCGCCGGCATTTCTCCGCGCCGCCCGTGCTGCCGACGCGGGATGCGATGACGCCGCGGTTGGCGTGGATCGTTGCGGCGGCGGGCATCGCCGGGGTCGCCGCGATCTGGATCGACAAATGGCTGTTGTGGGCGGGGCCCGACAGCATCCGCGCGATCGGACTGTTGCGGCTCAATCCGATCAACGACCAGGGCAGCTTTCTCGGGCTGCTGACGATGGTGCCGGGCCTGACGCTGTTGCTGATCGTCACCGAGACGCGGTTCGATCGCGCGTTCGGCGACATGATCGTACGATGTACCGGCACCTCGACGCTGCAACGGATCGAGGAGGCGCGCAGCGAACTCGCGCGGACGATGTTCGACGGGCTGCGGATCATGCTGCTGGTGCAGGCGCTCGTCGCCGCGCTCGCCTGGGTGTTCGCGGTGCCGCTGTTCGAGGCCATCGGCGCGGACGCGCGGGCGATCTTCGCGTTTCGCCAGACCTCGCTCGGCACCGTCTTCCATCTCGTGGTGATCGCGACGACCGTCGTGCTGGCCTATTACGACCTGTTCGGGCGGATCCTGCTGACCTGGACGGCGTTCGCGATCGGCAGCGGCATCGCGACGCTGCTGCAATGGGATGCGGGGTTTGCCGCATTCGGCTGGGGCTATATGGCGGGCGCGGTGGTCGGTGCGTCGGTCGGCATGGCGCTGGTCGCCGAGGCGACGGTCAACCTCACCTACCTGCTGTTCGTCGGCAACAATCCCTCGGTCGTGGGGCACGGAGGGCGTCTGTTGTGACGGGAATCATGGATATGCCGCGCAGGAAGATCATGCAGCGGATGCTGGCGCTGGGTGCAACGGCCCTGACGCTGGGCATGCGGTCACTGTCGGATGCCACCCCCAGGCCGTCCGCGAATGCCGCGCTGCGCTGGGGCGTCGATTACGGCGCAACGACCGATCCGGTATTGGCGAGGATGTGCGCGCTGCTTGTGCTGGAACCGCATCATGCGCGCCCGATCGCGCCGCTCCGAGGCCCCGGCAGCATCCTGCTCGGCTATGTCAGCTTCGGCGAAGTCGAGCGCAGCCGGCCCTATTTCGCCGCGCTCGAAAAGGCCGGGGCGCTTAAGGCCGCCAATCCCAACTGGCCCGACGCGCGGCTTGCAGACCTGCGCCATCCGGCGTGGCGCGCGGCGGTGCTCGACCGGCTCGTCCCCGCGATCCTGGCGCTCGGCTATGACGGCATCTTCATCGATACGATGGACAACGCCGAAGCGATGGAGCGGCAGGATCCGGTGACCAACAAGGGCATGGTGGCCGCCGGCGTGACGCTGATCGCCGCCGTACGCGCGCGCTTTCCCAGAATTCGCATCATGCTCAACCGCGGCTATGCGCTGTTGCCCGACGTCGCGCCGAAGATCGATTACCTGCTCGGCGAGGCGATGGCGTCGCGGTGGAATTTTGCCGCCAAGCACTATGAATTGCTCAGCGATTCGGACTGGGCCTGGCAAGCCGGTCGCCTGCGTGCGGCCAAGGCCCGGAACCCTGCGCTGAGACTGATGACGCTCGATTACTGGGATCCGGCCGACACGAAGCAGGTCGCCGCGCTGTATGCGCGCGAGCGCGCGGCGGGGTTCAGCCCCTATGTCGCGACGCTGGCGCTCGACCGATTGGTGCCGGAGCCGAGCTAATGAGGATCGACCGCCGACGCGGACGGCTTGCGATCGTCCTGCCCGCATTGGCTGGGCTTGGCCTGCTTGCGGGCGGGCTGATGCTGTTGCCGAACGACCGCGAGATTCGCCATGCCGAGCGCCGTGCGCAGCCTGTGCCGGCGGCGAGCAGCTCGATGCCGTCCGCGCCGGCATCCCCGCCGGCGCTGCCGCCTGCGCATCCGGCGATCGCGGCACAGGTCGCGACTGCCGATGCAGCGACGCTTGCCGCGCTGACCGCGCAACTGATCGCCGAGGGCCAGTCGGTGTCGACGCTGCAGGTCGCCTATGACCTGGTCGCAGCGAAGCGGCCGACGGTGGCGCTCGGCTATCTGGCGGCACGGCTCGACGGCGGGGCGGCAGCGACGTGGCGGCTGCGTGTCGATCTTCTTCGCCAAACCGGGCGGACTGCGGATGCGGCTGCGCTCGTCGCGCGGGCGGCGCAGACGCGCGGGTCGGTGGCGGCGGCGGATATCGTTGCGGCGGCCTATGCGATCGATCGGCCCGACCTCGTGATCGTGGCAGCGGCGAACCACGTCGTACCGCCGCCCGATGCCGCGCTGTCGCTCGATCTGGCTCGGAGTGCCGACAAGGCTGGGCGCACGGACCTGATCGCACTGCTCGACAAGGCGACGACGGCGAGCTGGCGGGCGGCGGATCCCTGGCTAGCGATCCGTGTCGCGGCGCGCGCGAAGGATACCGCGGCAGGACTGAGGGCAGCCGACTATCTGCCGGTCGAGCAACGGGCGACCGCGCGCGAGGCGATCCTGACCGAGGCAGGCGACCGTGAGGGGCTGCGTACCGAATTGCTGGCGCGCGCCGCGGCGCCAGGCGCGCAACCCGAGCGGGAGGCGGAGCAGCTGCTTGCAACGGGTTACCGCGGCGATGCGATGGCGGTGCTGCGGCGGGCGGCGACCGGCCAGCCACCGACCGCGTCGGCCGCTCAGCGCCTGCTGTACCTGATGGGGCCGCGGCCGGGGGGCGACGATCTCACCTGGCTTAAACAGCAAAGTTTGCAGGGCAGCCCGGACCAGCAACGCGCTTGGCTGACGCGCTATGCCGAGCGCGACCGACCGGGCGAGGCGCTGGCGTTCCTGTCGCGGCATCCGCTCGCGAGCCAGACCGACGTGATGCTGATGCGGCTGTCGCTGGCCCGCGCGGCTGGCAATGATACCGCCGGTCGTGCGGTGCTGGCGTCGTTGCTGGACGGCCGCTCGCTCGATCCGGCGCAGGTCGCCGCGCTGTCCGCCGCAGCCCCCGCAAAGATCGACCTGGCACAAGCGGCTGCGATCGCCAAACGCCGCGTTGCGGGCGGGGTCGCGGCGCCGCGGGATCAGCTCGACCTCGCGTGGACGGCTTGGAACGCGGGCGATGCCAAGGGTGCGGCGAAATGGCTCGGCCAGCATCTGGCGAGCGATCCGACCGACCTCCCGGCGCTGCGGCTGATGGCCGACGTGCAGGCGCGGATCGGGGGAGAGCGTTCGGCACGACCCTGGCTGGACCGCGCGCTCGCCCAGACGCCCGCGGAGAGCAAGGCTCGCGTGGAAATACTGGAAAAGCTCGGTCGCCGGGCCGACGCCTTGTCGCTGGTCGAAACACTGCGCGCCGAAACTCCGCGCGACCGATCGCTCGCTGCGCTGCACGCGCGCCTGCTGATCGCGCAGGGACAGGCCGGGCGGGCGCGAACGGTGTTGGCGCAATGATCGCACTGCTCCTCTGCCTGACGGACGCGCCGGCGCTTACCGTTCCCCGTACCGTCTTCGCCGACAGCCGGGTCGTGGTGCCCGAGTCCGTGATCGCCTGGCCCGACCAAGCCGTCGTCCGGATCGAAGACCGCGATGGAGAGCTGGTCGCGCGGTTCGATCGGCCGATGAGCGCCGACCGGATCGCCGCGTTCCGCGAGGCGGCGGGCGATGCGATCGGCGATCTTCGCTGGAACGACGACAGCCTCGTCCTGCGTCCCGCCGCCGGCTGGTCGATGACGTGGCGGCAGGCGGGTCCAAGGGTCGCGGTGACCTTCTCACCGCCGTACTCGACCGAACCGCTCGCCGAGACTTCCGACGATACCGCATCCGATGCCGCGCTGACCGCGATCGAGGCGGATGCCGCAGCCGGATATCCGGGGCCGGCACGACGCGCCGCAACGCAATTGGCGAAACGCTATCCGACCGACCCACGCGCGGCGCGCATGCTCGCCGACACGCGTCTCGCCGACGGCGACGTGCGCGGCGCGGCGCGCGATTACCGTGCGCTCGCAGCGAACGACCTGACTGCACGGCGCGCCATCGCTGCCGCACCGGGGACCGCCAGCATCGGTGTCACCGCGCGCGACGGCACCGACCTGTCGCAGGCGGAGTTCGCCGCACGGATCGAGGCGGCGGTCGGCGATACCTTGTCCGCTGGTGGCGGCCTTCGCCATATCGTCAGCAGGGTCGACACGGACGCGCAGACCGTGCGAACCGGCGATACCGTGGTCGATGCCTCGCTGGCCGCAGCGTTCGACGGCGCGGTCCGCGTCCAGCTGCTCGCGTCCGCCGCGCTCGACGATGGCGTCACCGGAGGCGGTGCGAAGGCCGTCGCCGGGTCCACCGACGCGCAGTTCCGCGTGACGTTGACCCGGCATATCCCCGATTACTCGACGCCGGCGCAGGTTCTGGCAGGCGGGTATCTGTCACGCGCCCTGCTCGGGGTGACCTATCGGCTGACTCCGGGTCTCGTCGTGCAAGGCGATATCGGCGCGAACCTGTACGGGCTCGCCGGCAGCAGCGGCGCGAGCGACACCATCGTCGCGAGCGGTGGGGTCGATTATCTCATCCGCCGCCAGTTCCCCGCGCTCGGCCTGACCTATCGGTTCGAGGCGGAATACGTCCAGCGCATGCAGCTCGGCGCGAACAGCCTGGCCATCATCCCACTCGCCACGCGCGAGAACCATACCGTCCAGGGCCTGCTCAGCGGCGCGCTCGGTACGGTGCAGATGACCGCACTGGCAGGCTGGACCGTCGATAGGTTCGGTGGTGACGGGCCGACCGCCAGCCTTGGCATCGCGGCTCCGATTGGCGTCGCCTGGCGGGTCGAGGGCAGCGGCGGCATCACATCGATCGCACGCCCCGGCTTTTCGGGTCGCCAACTCTACGCACGGGCGCTGCTGACACGCAGTCTTGGGGATACGCAGTGACGCACGACGACCCTGTTCGCAAATGGCAGACCCGGTGGCGACGCCCCGCGCGCGTCGCCGCGGAGATCGCTTTTGCCTTCGCCGCGCTGGTCGCACTCGACTGGTGGCTGACGGGCGGCACCGGCTTCGCGCATGTCCATCCCAACCCCTATTGGGTGCCGATCCTCGTAATGGCGCTGGCGTATGGGACCGGCCCCGGCGTTCTCGCAGCCGTCATCGCATCGGGACTGTGGCTCGCCAACGTTCAAGACACCCCCGGCGAACGCGATTACCTCGATCACCTGTTCCATCTGTCGCTACAGCCTTTGATGTGGTTCGTCGTGGCGGGGATCATCGGCGAAGTGACGATCATGCGGACCGGGCGTCACGATCGGCTGGAAAAGCGCGGCCAGGTCGCGACGCGGAATCTGGCAAGGCTGACCGACGCGTTTGCAACGCTGTCGCAGACCAATCGCCTGTTGCAGGTCCAGATCGCGACGGAAGCGCATACCGTCGGCCATGCGATCGAGACGGCGACGCGGCTCAGTTCGGAGGACCGGGCAGAGCGGCGCGGTGCGATCGGCGAACTGGTCGCGCTTGCCGCGCGGACCGCCGACTTCACCTGCTACAGGGTCACCGGCGGGGAGGCGCGTGCCTGGCTCCGCGGGCCGGTTACCGCAGGGCGGCGCGACGTCCTGCCCGCGTCCCTCCTGGAGAGGATCGAGCGGCACAAACGCATATTGCATGTCGCCAAGCGCAGCGATCGGCACGCGCTCGACGGTGTCGGCGTCGCCGCGATCGCCTTGCCCGACCGGAAGACCGGCGAGATCGTCGGTTGCCTGGTTCTCCACACCCTGCCCTTCGAGGCGCTGAACGCGAATCGTACCGCGGAACTCGCCGAGATCGCCGCCTGGTTGACGCCCCTGCTCGCCGAACTACCGCAGGCGACACGGCAACCGGTGAGATCCGCCGGGCTGGTCGCATGATCCTCCGCCTGATCGCGTTGGCGGTCTTCGAACTGACTATTCTGGCGACGTGCCAGATATCCGGAGTAGCGGTCGGTTGGGGCCTCGCCGCGCACGCCGTAGTAAGTGCGTTCGGGTTCGGCGTGTGGCTTCGCAGCGGGACTGCGGCCGGCTTTGCGCCGGCGATGCTCGGCGTGCTCGGGCCGCTCGGGCTGCTCGTCGCGTCGCCGCTCGGGCGTCTATCCAGGCCCACGACGCAGCGCACCGACGACGAGATGTTCCGCCCAGTTGCAGGCCGCTCCGCACAGCGCGGCGCACGTTTGGCTGTCGCGCGGATGCTCGACGGACGGGTTCATCATGCGACGCCCGATACGCTCAGTTCGCTGGTCACGATCATGCGTCACGGTGCGGTTGCCGAGCGGCGGCGCGCGCTGGAGACAGTGGTACGATCGTTCGAGCCGGCGCTGTCACCGCTCATCGCATTGGCGCTGACCGATGGCGACCAGACCATCCGCGCACTGGCGGCGGCAGCCTCGGCCCGGGTCGCGGAGAACCTCGTCCTGGCACGAGCGAGGCTATCGGCACGCGTTGCCGATGGCGCCGATCCGGAAGCCGCCATCAGCCTGGCGACGCTGCTCGCGGATCATGCCCGCTCGGACGTGCTGCTGTCGGATTCGCAACGCCTCCACCTTCGCGAGGATGCGGTCGCAACGATGCTCGCCGCGGTTCCATCAAAGGCGGACGATCCAAGGTCTGGGACGCGCGACGCGTTGATGATGGAAGCATTGTGGGCCGCGGGCGATTACGCCGCGATCGACCGGATGGCGACTGCGATCGAGGCTGCGTCGGAGCGGAACGATGCGCCAACGGACGCTAAACACCACGGCGCGACGACGCGGGCGATCTGGTGGCTGACGGGAGCGGCGGCATGATCCCGCTCTCGGCCCTTACCGAAAAGTCGCGACAAGCGTCTGTCGACATACCGGACGCCGACATCTGCCTGATCGTCGAGGGCGCTTACCCCTATGTGATCGGTGGCGTGTCCGGTTGGTTGCAGGATCTGATCACGCATCTGCCGGACATCCGGTTCGTGATCGCCGCGATCAAGCCGGGCGCCGGGCTGCTCCCGTTCCAGTTGACGCCGCCGCCCAACGTTGTCGCGGTTGTCGAGATCGGCCTCGCGCCCGCACCGGCCGTTCCACGCGCCATTCCAGACCGGATTGCGGTGCCGATCGCCGATGCGCTGGTCGCGTTCGTCGCGACCGGTGGCGCAGATCGGCTCGCGACGCTGATCGACGTGATCGGCGGCAGCGTCCGGCCGCTCGCGCCCGGCGATATTCTGTCGCACCCCGCCGTCTTCGCAAGGCTCCGGCGGCATTATCAGGCGATGCTGCCCAAGGCGTCCTTCCACCATTATTTCTGGGCGATGCGTGTGCTGCTGGGCGGGTTGCTCGCAGTGCTGACCACGCCCCTGCCCCGCGCGAAGGCGTATCACACGATCTCGACCGGGTTCGCAGGCCTGCTCGCTGCCCGCGCCGCGCGCCAGACCGGGCGACCGGCGTTCATCACCGAGCACGGCATCTACCTGCTCGAACGCCAGATCGAGGTGATGATGGCGGACTGGATCGGCGATCAGGTCGATACCGGGCTCGAACTGGAGCGTAGCGTCCGCGACCTTCGCGACCTGTGGGTGCGCGCGTTCACCAGCTATGCGACCGCCTGCTACGACAGCTGCGATCCGATCGTCGCCCTGTACGGCGCGAACACCGCGGTCCAGCGTCGGCTGGGCGCCGCCGCCGAGCGTGTCCGCGTGATCCCCAACGGGATCGATTCACGGCGGTTCGCGAGCCTCCCGGACCAACGCGATCCTGCGCATCCGCTGGTCGCGCTGCTCGGCCGCGTGGTGCCGATCAAGGACGTGAAGACGTTCATCCGCGCCGCCGCGATCGCGCACGCCGAACGCCCCGACATCCGCTTCGTCGTGCTCGGCCCCGAGGACGAGGATCCGGAATATGCCGCCGAGTGCACCCGGCTGGTCGAGGACCTCGAACTGACGCCGGTCTTCCGCTTTGCCGGACGCGTCCGGATCGAGGAATGGATGGCGAAGATCGACCTGCTCGTGCTCACCAGCCTGTCGGAGGCACAGCCGCTGGTGATCCTGGAAGGCGGCGCGTGCGGCATCCCGGTGGTGGCGCCCGACGTCGGCAGTTGCCGCGAGATGATCGAGGGGCGCGGTGGCGCGGACTCTGGACATGGCGGCATCGTCACGCCATTGGTCAACCCAGCAGCGACCGCGGCGGGGATCCTGGCGATTGCCGGCGATCCGGCGATGCGGCTGGCGATGGGCGAGACGATGCGCGAGCGCGTACGGCGCGATTATGACCACGACACGATCATCGATGCTTATGCCGAACTCTACGGGTCACTGATCGCGCGGTAGCGAAGTCAAACCGTTGCGGCAGGGGCCGCGACCGGCGTAGAAAACGGGTCATGACGCTCGACGATCTCGGCCCTCGCCTTTGCATCCTTGGGCCATCGAACGGCGGGAAGTCGACGCTGGCAGCCGCGATCGCAAGGGGACGCGGCCTGCCCGCCATCCATCTCGACCAGCTTCACCACCGGCCAAATACCGACTGGCAGCCGCGGCCGGACGACGAGTTCCTGGCTTTGCACAACCTGGCTATCGCCGGCTCACGCTGGGTGATGGACGGCAATTATTCGCGGTGCCTGTCGCAGCGTCTCGGACGGGCGACAGGCGTAATACTTCTCGAAGCGCCGACGATGACCAGCCTCCTGCGCTATCTCCGGCGATCCTGGTTCGACCGAACGAGGCACGGAGCACTCGACGGCGGCAGCGACCGGGTCACATGGGCGATGATCCGACACATCGCTGTCACGACACCCGCCAACCGCAGGCGGTACGCGGCGCTGTTCGACCAGATCGTCCTGCCAAAACTCATGCTGTCGACCACGCGCGACTTGGAGCAATTCTACCGTGCCGAGGGGCTTGAGCGATAGTTGCAATCGCGTGGGCCGCGCGACGGAAAGAGAGCAATTGAAGCGTTAAGTCCCACCCGTCACGACCGTATCGCTGAGGTCGTCGATCGCCGGGGTTGCCAGAATGGGAACGCTCGTGATCGGCAAGGCGGTGCCGACCGGTCCGGGCAACGTCTGTACGAGCGCGGGCCTGATCCTCGCGTCGGTCGCGGGCGCAAGCTGCGGTGCGGGTCGGGCAGCGGCACTCGGAACCTGCGCGCGATCGACCGGCGCCAAGACCGGATCGAATGGCCCGAACGTCTTCGCCCGGACGCGCCGCGTGTTCTGCGCAGGATCATAGGTCGGCACGGCCTGATCGATCGCCGCCGCCTGCAATCGCCCCAGCGTCGCGAGCAGACGCGCTTCCGCGGCATAGGCCCCGTAGGTCGCGTTAACGAAGACGAGTTGCGCGGTCAGCAGCCGCTGTTCCGAGTCCAGCACTTCGAAATTGGAACGAAACCCCTCGGCAAAGCCACGCTGGACGCCGGTCAGCGCCGACTCCGCAGCCTCTGTCGCGAGCTTCCCCGCCGCCATCTGCTCGCCGCCGGCCACCGCCTGATTCCACGCGTTCTGCGCATTCGCGAGTGCGGCACGACGCGAGGTCTCGACCTCGAACCCAAGCTGCTGGCGTTCCGCGACCGCGGCGCGAACGCGCGATCCGATCACGCCGCCGGTCAGCAACGGCATCGTCAGCGTGACCCCGCCGGTCGCCTGCGCACCGGCATCGCGCAGACGGTAGGAATACGGACTCGCATAGCCATAGCTGCCCGACAGCGCGACGATCGGTGCACGCTCGGCACGTTGCGCGGCAATCCGTGCGTCGCCAGCCTTAGTCGCCAGGATCGCCTGCCACAGGCTCGGGCTCTCCTTCTCGACCACCGCGAAGGCCGCGTCGAGCGAGCGCGGCAGGCCTGGCAGCGTCGGCGGGACGAGCAGCGTGCCCGGATTGCGCCCGACCGCGGCCGCGAACCGCCCCCGGCTCGCCTGGAGGTTGACGGTCGCCTGCGCCAGCTGCGCGCGGATGATCTCGCGCTGCGCCTGCGCTTGCGCGATGTCGGTACGCGTCAGGTCACCACCGCGTTCGCGCGCGATCGCCTGCGTGACCTGGCGCCCGTAGGACTCGAGCGAGCGCTGCTGGATCGCCACCAGTGCCTGGTCGCGCCGCACCGACACGAACGCATCGACGACTTCGAGCAGGATCGCGTTCTCCGCCTCGCGCAGCCGTTCGCGCCCCGCCAGCACGGTCGCTTCGGCCGCGGATACTTGGGCCGCGGTCCGCCCGCCGTTGAGCAGGATCTGCGAGGCAGTCAGCGATGCGCCAAGCGTCCGCCCTCGCGCGGTATCGAAATCGCCGAGCAGGCCGCGCTGGTCCTGCGACTGGTATTGCAACGTCATGTTGACGCCTGCAGTGAGCCGGTACGCCGCTCCCGCCTGGACGATCTGCTCGTCGAGCGCACGGAGTTGCGCGCGTTGCCCCTCCAGCGAGGGGTTGCTGCGATACGCGTCCGCGATCGCCTGCCCCAGCGTTTCCGGCGCGGCGGACCGTGCCTCCGGTGCCGTCTGGGCGAGCGCGGATCCGGCCGGCAACAGAAGCACGACGGCGGCGAGGCGAAGAATATCAGCGTTCATGGAGCGACCGTGAAAAAGCCTCAGTCAACGGATCGAGGAGATAGTTGAGTGCGGTGCGCGACCGCAGCTTGACGAGGACGGTGACGGGTACGCCCGCGCGGATGCCGGTATCACGCCCGCGGACGGCCTCGATCTTGGCGATCTGGTCGCGCGGGACGGTGATCTCGGCGCTGAAATAACTGTGGCCGGTCTGCTCGTCGCGGAGCGAATCCGCGGAGACGGTGCGGACCGTGCCGAGTAGGATCGGCAGGTCGCGTTCGTGCAGCGACAGGAACTTCACCTCCGCCTCGCGCCCGGCGAACACGCCGTCGATGTCGCCGGGCGAGAAGTTCGCGCGGACCACGAGCGGCGCGGCGTCGGGGACGATGTCGAGGATCGCCTGCCCCGGCTGGATCACGCCGCCGACCGAGAAGACGCGCAGCCCGACGATGCGGCCCGCCACCGGCGCGCGGATGATCGTCCGCGCCAGCTGCTCGCGCGCGGCGGCGAACTTCGGCATCACCTCGTTCAACTGGAACTGCGTGTCGCGCAGCAGCGTGGCGCTGTCCTCGACATATTTGCGGCGGGTCTGGACACCTTCCGCGCGCGTCTGGCCGATCTGTTCGCGTGCCGCCGCCGAGCGCGAGACATAGTCGGCGTCGGTCCCCTCGAGCTGCTGGATCGAGCGCTCGATCGCCCGCACCGTGTTGCGCGAGACATAGCCCTGATCGGCGAGCGTACGCGTGCTCTCTAACTGTTGGCGGAGCGATGCGCGCTGGCGAGCGGTCGCCTGCGCCTGTGCGTTGAAGCCGGTGGTCTGCTGCGCGACGGTCGCCGCCTGCTGGCGGAGCACTGCACCGTTGGCGGCGAGCGCGGCCGAACGCGCCGTGCGTTGCGCGATCTGGAGCGACTTCGCCCGCTCGACGAGGCGCAGGTCATCGCCGTGTGCAGATGCGAACTCTGCGGGCCAGACGATCGCGCCGCCGCGGACGTCCGCTTCGAGCCGTGCGCGTTGTGCCTGGAGGTCTATGACGCTCGCCGCCAACGCGCGCTCGCTCGCGGTCACTTCCGCACCTTCGAGCCGGAACAGGACGTCGCCCGCGCGGACGTGCTGGCCGTCGCGCGCGGCCATCGCCGCGACGATCCCGCCCTCGCGGTGCTGGACGGTCTGGCGATTGCCGGCGACGACCACCTGACCGTCGCCAGCTGCTGCCGCATCCAGCCGCGCGAACGCCGCCCAGCCGAGCCCGACGACGAAGAACAGGATCGCGACGATCCCGCCGACCAGGATCGCATGGCGCGGTGAATCGTCGAGGCGGAGGCGATCGCCGAGGCTCGCGCCACCAGCGGCGGGGACCGGACTTGCCAGTTCGGCGGGGATCATCGTGCGCCTCCGGTAGCAGCGGCGGGCGCGGCGTTGGCGGGACGCACCACCTTTGCCCGCTCGTCGAACAGCTGGATCGTGCCGCCGCGCAAAACCATGATCTTGTCGACCGCTTGCAGAAGCCCGGTCCGGTGCGTCGAGACGATCACGGTCGCACCGCGCGCGCGCAGTGCTGCCAACGTCGTCACCAGCCGCGCTTCGCCATCGCTGTCGAGATGCGCGTTGGGTTCGTCGAGAAACAGGATCGTCGGCATGCCGAACAGCGCGCGGGCCAGCGCGACCGACTGGTTCTGTCCCGCCGACAGCCCCGATCCGTCCGCCATGCTCAGCATCGTCGCATAGCCATTGGGCAGACCAAGGATCACCTCATGCGCGCCCGCCGCCTGCGCCGCTTCGACCACCGCGGCGTCGAGTTGCTCGCTCTCGCCCGCCAGCACCGACTGGAACCGCGAAATGTTGGTGTGGACCGAAGTCGGAAACAGCGACGGCGATTGCGGCATGTAGCCGACGTGCCGGCCGAGCTGTTCGCGGTTCCAGTCCGCCAGGCTCGCGCCGTCGATCCGCACTTCGCCGGTGTCCGGTGACAACGCCCCCGACAGGACGCGCAGCAAGGTCGACTTGCCCGCCCCGCTCGGCCCGACCAGCGCGACGATCTCACCGGGCTCAACCGCGAAACTAATGTCGGACAGCAGCGCCCGATCGCTGCCTTCGGCGCGGACGGTAATGCCGCGGACGTCGATCCGGCCGACCGGCGCGGGGAGCGTCGGCGCATCGATCGCCGGCCCCGGCATCGCACAGAACGCGTCGAGATCGCGGTAGGCGTTACGCGCGGCGGCGAGCGGCTTCATCGCGCCAAGGATCTGTTCGACAGGCTGGAGCGCACGCCCCAGCAACAGCGAGGCGGCGAAGATCGCACCACCCGAGATATCCTGCCGGATCGCCAGCAACGCGCCAAGCGCCAGCGCCAGCGATTGCAGCAACAGCCGCAGGAACTTGGTGATCGCCAGAAACTGCCCCGATGTCCCTGCGAGCGCAGACTGGCGGCGGACGAGCTCGGCACGCTCCAGCAGATGCCGGGTGATCAACGCATTGCGCATTCCCATGACGCGCGCGACCTCCGATCCGTGGATCGACACGTCCTGTTCGCGTGTCGCCAGCACCGCGCGCGCCTGCGTGTCGCGCGCAGCCCCGGCAGTCACCCGGTCGCTGAGGATCGCGATCCCGCCGAGCAGCAGCGCGCTGATTAGCGCCAGCACGCCGATCCACGGATGGAGCAGGAACGCGATGCCGATATAGATCGGTGCCCAGGGCGCATCGAACAGCGCGATGATCGTCGGCCCGGTCAGCGTGCCCCGCACCGTATCGAAATCGCGCATCGCCTGGCTGCGCTGACCTATCGTCGCGCCGTCGGTGCCCAGGATCCGCAGCAATATCCCCGGCGCCGCCCGACGCTCCAGCCGCATGCTCGCACGCAGCAACAGTCGCATGCGGACGGCATCTAGGATCGCGAACACGATCAGCGCGAGGACGAGGATCAGCGTGAGCAGTAACAGCGTCGCGCCACCGCGCGTCGGTACCACGCGATCATACACCTGCAGCATGAAGATCGACGGCACGAGGTACAGGACGTTCACCAGCCCGGAGAAAATCGCCGCGAACGCCAGATGGCGTCGACAGCCTCGGACTGCGCCAGCCAGGGCATTCTGGCGGCGACTGGCGTTTGCCGTCGCAGGCGCTGAAGATAACGTCGGCATAACCGCTATCTAGCCGCGAAAGGTTAAACGAACGGTTTCTCCGGCACTTGCGACCGTCAGAACGCTGCACATGCCGGTTGGTCTGCCGATTGGTCTATGGCTGGCAAAGCGCGGTCGCGAGCGATATTGCGCCGTCGCTGACGTAATCCGCTTTGGCGATTACGTAAGTGATGGTGGAGCGGCTTCAATTAGAAACGCTACATACCTACCGATCTATCTACTCCCCAGTTTACAAAGGGCTTCTCTGATAAGTTATCACTAGCCACGGCAGAAATTACTCTGCCGGTCGACGCTCCAGCTATTGCAGCAACAAAGTTTTTCAAGCGATTCTCACGTTTCTCGATGACGCCAGCGAACAGAATGGGTGACGTCTACACCCTCCAAAAGCGGGCGGCTTGGCCTATTCTCCGGGAATGACGCGTGCGCTTATCTACATGAATACGGCTGTTAGTCCGGCCGCTTCTGCCAAAACACGTCCCTCCCCAACCGATTTCGCGCCAACGGCAGCTGGGAGACCTAGCTTGAGGACTTCGCGACCTGCACGCACCCTCGGCAGTCGGCCGTGTGGGGCAACGACGGCGGCTTCCCGCGCACGCGCTTACTGATCCTCGACGGTGCCGCCGACGGCGACCGGTTCAAGCGCTGGTCCGGCGGCAACGACGTCCTTCTCGGGTACCGAAACGACCAGGGCTTCTTCACGCCGCCAATCATAGCTCAGCTGCTAGCCGTCGCGCCTTGTGGCGGGGGGACCTACTTTCGGTCGTTCACGAACCGTTTAAAACTTTCAACATTGAGACATTCGTCGTTCGTCAGATTTAGGTTCCAGAACAACTGCCCCGCAAAGTGTCACCCAAACGACACCGTTTCGTCACCGAAATGACTCCCCTAGCGTCTAGCCGCGTCGAGGGGGCGGCCGTTCGGCTGCTGCGACAGGGAACCACCATGACATATTTTTCGCGCCGCGGACTGCGCAGCGGTCGCGGCTACGCCGTTCTGATGGCGTCCGCCGCACTGACTGCGTTCGCGCCCGGTGCGCATGCCCAGTCTGCCGATCCCCAGTTCCAGAATGCCGACACCACCGCAGATGCCGACACCACCGCCGACATTGTCGTGGTCGGCGCCGGTGAAACCCGCTCGGTATCGACCCTGTTGCCGGCGAACCTCGACGCGCTGCCGCCCGGCACCAGCATTCAGAAGGCGCTGAACATGCTGCCCGGCGTCAGCGCGCAGTCGATCGATGCGCTGGGCCTCAACGAACAGTCGATGTCGCTGCAGGTTCGCGGTTTCAGCACGACGCATCTCGGCTACACGCTCGACGGGATGCCGCTCGGCGACGGCGCCTATAACAACTACAACGGCCTTACGATCAGCCGCGCGTTGATTTCGGAAAATCTGGGCCGTGCCGATCTCGCGACCGGGATCGCCGGTCTCGGCATCGCCTCGACTAGCAACCTCGGCGGTGCGGTGATGTATACCAGCAGCAATCCGAGCAAGGATCTCGGTCTCAAGATCAGCCAGACCGTCGGCAGCGAGAACGCCCTGCGCACCTTTGTCCGCCTCGACACCGGCGAGTATGAAGGCCTGTCGGCCTATGTCTCAGGCCAATATGCCCGACAGGACCTGTTCGTCGATCAAGGCGCATATACCCGGTCCACCAGCAAGCAGATCAACGCCAAGATCATGTACAAGACCGACGGCTTCCGCCTTACCGCCTTTGCGGACATCTCGCGCACCAACCAGGCCGACGATGCCTATCTGTCCAAGGAAACGCTAGGACGCCGCGGTTGGGATCTCGGCGGTTACGCGCCCGACTGGCAGACCTATCTCAGCCGCAACGCCTGCGCCGTGACGACGACGCCGATCAAGTGCGCGCCCTCGGTGCTGCCGGAGAAGAGCGGCGACGTCACCTACACCAATGGCCAGATCCTGCGAAACGACGAACTCTTCTACCTCGCGGCCGACATCGACATCGCAAAGAACCTCAGCGCCCGCGTGCAGGGGTATCGCCACACCGACAAGGGTGCCGGCAACAACTTCATCTCCGGGCTCTCGACACAGGGGACGGCAACCACCGCGGACGACCTGCCGGTGCAGATCCGTGACACGCGTTATACCATCGACCGCGACGGCATCCTCGGCAGCCTGAGCTGGCGGATCGGCTTCAACCATTTCGAAGCGGGCGTCTGGACGGAGGGCAACACCAGCAGCGCGGCGCGCTATATTCGCAATGACGTGAAGGGCCCGTTCGACCTGGGACAGTTCCTCGGCGGCCAGCCGGCAACGGCGCAGTGGGTCCAGGAGACCGACTGGACGACGCGGCAATTCTATCTGCAGGATACGGTGTCGCTGCTCGACGACGCGCTGAGTTTCGATTTCGGCTTCAAGGGCACCTATTCGCGGTCCGACGCGCGCGCCGTGCCTGGCATCGCCAAGGCCGCGCCGCCCGCATCCACGCAGTTCGCGACGGGGACGCTGGTAGCCAAGGATTACTTCCTTCCGGAGGCGGGCGTCCGCTGGGAAGTCGCGCGGGGGCACGAGCTGTTCGCAAGCTATGCCGAGAACATCGCGATGTACCAGGGCGGCTTCAAGCTCGGGCCGCAATCGGTGACGCAGCCGATCTGGAACGTCCAGGGATCGACGCTAAAGCCGGAAACGTCGCGCAGCGTCGAGGGCGGCTATCGGTATGTCA
Organism: Sphingomonas sp. PP-CC-1A-547; assembly: GCF_003610375.1. Classification (GTDB taxonomy): domain Bacteria; phylum Pseudomonadota; class Alphaproteobacteria; order Sphingomonadales; family Sphingomonadaceae; genus Sphingomonas. The sequence continues at coordinate 70,994 of NZ_RAPZ01000016.1, read as the reverse complement.
GCCGGATGCTGCAGGTGTCGCTGACCGGCTATTGGGTGAAGTTCGACGACCGCCTGCTTCAGTACAACCCGTGCCCGACGAACCAGCAGCAGAACCCGGGCTGCGGCAACTCCTTCCACAACGCCGGCAGCGTCACCGCTCGGGGCGTCGAACTGGGCGTCCTCCTGAAGCCTGCGCCGTGGATTACGTGGTATAATTCGGCGTCGCTGAACAAGACGACCTATGATCAGGATCTGAACTTCTGCACGACCACCTGCGTGCTCTATGCCACCGATGGCAAGCAGCAGGTCGATACACCGAAGCAGCTCTATTCAAGCATGCTGACGCTGACGCAGGGCGGCTTCTCCGCTTCGGTGCTGGGTAAATATACGGGCAAGCGCTATTATACCTATACGAACGACCAGGGGTTCGGTGGGTATGCTACGGTGGATCTCGGTCTCAGCTACAGCTTCGACGACTTCGGTCCGTTGAAGAACACGAAGCTGTCGTTGAACGTCACCAACCTGACGGACAAGCGCTATGCCTCCAATTTCGACAGCAGCGTGTTCGCGCCGAGCGACCCCACGGGATCGATCCTGGTATTCCATTCGTCGGCACCACGGCAGGTCTTCGGAACCCTCGGCGTTGCATTCTAGACGCCTGCCGGCCCTGCTGATCCTGATGGGTCTCCTCACCGCCTTCACTGGCGGCGAGGATGCCATCACCCGCCCCCATCTGGATCGGACCGCCGGCGCGCGCAGCGTCTCGCTGCACGGTCGGACCTATGTCGATCAGGGCCTGGTCGGCGCAGGAATGCTGTCGGCGGACACGGTCGATTTCCTCGGCGATACGCTCGGTTCCTTCTCCTCGCTGAAGATCGCGCGCGACAGCTGGAAGCGAGTCGGCGACCACTATGAGGGCGTGCTCTGGACCCTGCCCGATCGGGGGCGCAACGATCCCGCCGCCAAGCTTTTCTTCGATTATCCCGCACGGCTGAACCGCTTCCGCGTCCGTTTCACGCCGGCCAGCGGCAAGCTCGATCTCATACCCGATGGTGGCCTGGAACTGCGGGACTTTCGCGGCCAGCCCTTTACCGGCGCCGATCCGGGGCCGGGCACACTTACCGAGCGCGGCATCGTTCTTCCCGCCCCGGCCAGCGGCACGGGCGCCGGCAAGGTATCGTTCGACGCGGAATCGCTGCAATTCACACGCGACGGCGGCTTCTACATCGGCGACGAATACACCGCGAACATCTATTATTTCGATCGGCAGGGTCGCCTGCGCGGCGTGATCCGTCCCCCCACCGCGATCGCGCCACAACGCGCCGGACGAAGTTATTTCGGATCGTTGGAGGCGCCCGACACCGGTCGGCGCAACAATCAGGGGCCGGAGGGCATGTCACTGTCGCCCGACGGTCGCACGCTGTTCGTGGCGCTGCAAAGCGCGCTCATGCAGGACAGCGCCACCGGCAACGCCGCGGGTAGGATCAACACGCGTGTCCTCCTGTATGACCTGAGCCACACGCCGACGCCGGCGCACCCGATCGCGCATCACGTGGTGCAACTGCCCGCTTATGCCGACCGCGGTGATGGCAGCGCGCCAAATCGCACCGCGGCGCAAAGCGAGATCCTCGCGCTCGACGACCATCGGTTCCTGATGCTCGCACGCGATGCCGCGGGTCGCGGCGTGGAGAAAGCGACGCCCATCGTCTACAAAAGCATTCTACTCGTCGACACCACCGGCGCGACCGATCTTGCTGGTACGCCATACGAGACCGGCACAGCGTCCGTGTTGCGGAGCCCGGCCGGCACGATGTTGAAAACCGGCATCGTCCCGGCCAACCGGGTCGAGTTTATCAACATGCTCAACCCGGTCCAGCTGGCACGCGTCGGACTGACCGTCGCGGACCTGTCTGAAAAATGGGAGGCGATGGATCTCGTGCCTGTGCTGGAGCAGGGCCATCCAAACGATTATTTCCTGCTCGTCGGCAACGACAACGACTTCATTGCACGGCATTGCCAGATGTCCGGCCAATCCTGCGATTCCGATGTCGACAACGATAACCGAATATTGGTCTACCGCGTAGCGCTGCCAGCGCCGATGTGACCACCGAGCGGCGCGCAGCAGCTGTTGGCGAATTCTCTTCGGCCTCGTTCCGGAAGTAGGACCCTTGCCGAACTGCCGCAACGAACCGAATAGAGGTAGGAGAACGCGGAGCCCCATACCCGGCCATTCGAGTGCCTCCGCCCGCCTCCCCGCTTCATTCGTCCGTTCATCTGGTAGGCAGAAGCTGGTGGCGGTCGGATCAACTGGCTGCTCGCATAACGGAAAGAAAGCCGCAGCCGGCTTCAGTGGCCTGAAGCGTTCGAAAAAACGTTCATGACGATGACGCCGGCGATGATTAGGCCCATGCCAATGACAGCAGCGGCATCAAGCTTTTGACCCTGGAATGCCCACGCAGCCATTGAAATCAGGACGATGCCGACGCCTGACCAGATAGCGTATGCAATGCCTGTCGGGATCGTACGAAGAGTCAGTGACAGGAAGTAGAAGGCAATACCGTAGCCGATGACGGTAGCGAACGTCCAAGGCATGCGAGTGAAACCATTGGACTGCTTCATTGCAGTCGTGGCACAAACCTCGGAGACGATCGCGATTGCTAGCATGAAATAGTTCATGCACGATCCGCTAGCACACCAAATGCGGCCAATTTGCGTCTCCTACCAGCCTTGGCGGGAGCCCTACCATTGCCGGTACCGCCAGCAGCGTGAGGCTCGTAGATCCGCTATCGGGGTGCGAAGTCGCGAGCGGAAAGCTGGAAGTTTCGAGACGTACGCCGTCGGTTTCCCCAACTCGAAGCTCATAGTGTCGAAGTCTAGAGTATAAGACGCGAAAGCTCCGAGTATATCCTGGCCGATCGTGCCCAACCTTTTCTCCTTCCTACCTGCTGGCGGATCGAGAGTGATGGTGATCTGCCGCAATGATGTCGATGCCGTGCCGACCGCGATCCCGACATCCCTCCATATGGCGGTTTGCGCAACGATCGTATTGCCACCTACCCCATGATCTTTTCCAACCCGCACGCCAATCCCCCTATCAACTGCGGATCGCGGTTGGCGAACAGGCTGGTGAGTCCGCTGCTCGCAGCGCCCGTATCAAGGTGCAGCGGCACGGGGACCTTGTCGACGTTCGCAAGCACGTACAGGTCATTCCCGTTTGCGCGCAGGGTATCGCCCGCCAGTGCGGGGCCCGTCGACCTTCCCACGGCAAATCCCCCCGCCCGGTCGAAGCGCACTCGGCCGAGCGCACGGAAAACCGGAAATCCCAAGATCGCGTTGATCTGATAGCCCCCCGCAATCGGAAAACCGAGCTGCGCATCGTCCATGACCAAGAAGGCGACATGCGCCAGTTCGACACCGGCGATGATGAGCCGATCGGCGACCGCCACGCGTGTGACGATCTGGCCTGAACTGGGGCTGGCGATCCTCCCCGCGCCATAGCGTATGCGCAAACCCAGTCGCTTCGCAGCGGATGCCGACATGACCGACAGGTTAGCACCTGTGTCAAGAATGGCATTCTGCGTCAGACCACTGATCACCACGGCCGCGCGTACGAGGCCTGCCTCGTCGCGCGTCGTCGCGATACTGGCCGGCATTCCTCCAGCGACTGCTTGGCGAGGTTGTTTGGCGAGCAGACTCGCGATCCCCAGTTCCTGCGACATGCTGGCCGTCTCATCCGCGGTCCAACTAGATACGTGCAGGGATTCCGAGCCGCGATCGGTGCGCGGTCACCTGCGGCAGCATCTTCGATAAGCGCTGCAAACTCCACGGTTGAGTGACGCGGTGACTGGGCGGGAATGGATCCGCCGAGCAGGATTGCCGCGACTGCGCTCCCCCCGCAGAAGAGGTTGAAGCGGGACCAACTCTCGATTTCAACGTCACGCCTCCGATCAGAGGTATGCTATATCATCTAACGCCAGCGCATGCTTTAGTCGGCATCTCTCGTACGGACTACGACGTTCTTAAACCATGCTTTTTAGTCCCCATCGCTGGCAAAATCGATGCACGTCACAAGGGCGGTGGCTGGCGTCCGTTGATCACGATTGCGCAACCTGCGCGGACGACTGCCGTGACTACCAAGAGATCGCCCTCCCCGTTTTCAGACAGGAATGACAAGGATGCATTCGTCGATCTTGATCGCTGCGAGGCTGAGCCTCGCCTTGATATTAGCGCCGGCAGCATGGCTGGCACCCGCTTCGCCCATATCGAACACTGCCACAACACAATCGTCCTCATTGGCGGTAACATTTCGACCCAAGACTGATCCCGCTCGCAAAGTAATCGGTGTGGAGGTTGAGCAGCGCATAACGCGGCGCGGATCGCCAGCCCCTTTGTCGCTGGTCGCGCCATTGCGCTTCGCTGGTATGGTTCCCGTCGCGGGGGCTGTCATGGATCTTACGATCACCGACCAAAAGGGGGCCGTCGCTGCGCAAACGGCCGATTGGATCATGCCGGACCAAAATCCTGGTCGACGCTGGACGACAGCACGCGCCGTGTCCGGCTTGGTCACGGTGCGCTACCGAATGAAGGTGACGCCGTTTGAACAGGGCGGACCGCCGTTCGGTGTCAAGGCGGCGGGCTACGGCTTGGGCGGCAACACCGGCAGTCTGCTCATGCTGCCGGAACTACCCGGACTTCGTCAGACCACGGTGAGGTGGGATCTGTCGGAAATGGTGAAGGGTTCGCGCGGTGTGATGGCCGGTGGCCTCGGCACGATCACGATACAGGGACCGTCAGACTCGTTGCTCGATCGTTGGCTGCTGGCGGGACCGTTGACGGCGGGTCAGTCGGCCTATGGCCACGACTTCAACGCCTATACGGTCGGCCATCCCCCCTTTGACGCACGTGCGATGATGACGTGGGCCGGTCAGACGTATCGCGTCCTCTCGCGATCGTTCGGATATCTCGGTGTTACGCAATACCTGCTGCTGATCCGAACACTCGACGCACCGTGCTATGCGACCGGCACAGCTTCTGTCGCGAATGGCGCCAGCCTGATCACCGTCGGCTCGCCGACTTTCCTGCCCGATCAGAGCGAGAGCGGGCTTCGCACCACGATCGCGCACGAGATGACGCACAACTGGGTAGGATATTTCGACGACAGCGCCGCACCATGGTTCGTCGAGGGATTGACCGTCTATATCTCTGCGACCCTGCCATGCGAGACGGGGTTGCGCCCGTGGTCGGAGTGCGCCGAGGAGATAAACAGAAAGGCCGCCGAGTATTACGGCAGCGAAGCGCGGAACTGGACGCAGTCGCGCATTGATTCCGCCCCCTTCTCGCGTGAGAGCGTCCGGCGCGTTCCTTATGGCCGGGGCATGATGTATTTCGCCAACCTGGATCACGCGATCAGGACGAACTCGAACGGCCGGCGTACACTGCTGACGGCCTTGCGCCCCCTGTTCGAAAAGCGTATGAAAGGCGAGCCTATCACCCTGGTCACGTGGAAAGCGTGGTTGCGTGCGGAGCGAGGCGGACACGAAGTCGCACTATTCGATCGGACAGTGCTGGGTGGTGAAATCGTCAGGCCGGTATCCGGTGCCTTCGGTCCGCATCTCGCTATGGTGGCGAACACTGGACCGAATGTGAAGGACAGCGGTCTGAGGTATGCATGGCATCCGACGGTCGGTGATGCGCCTCACGCGGCCGTACACTAGTGATTTCAGGAGCAACGCCCCCCCCGCTTCGTCATCCAAATAGACACGGCCCACTTCCCGTTCGTTGCGTCAACAACAGCTACTGCTGAACCTTTGTCGGCGCGTTCGGGCGATTGACGTGCTAGTCCGCGCCCTTACCTCTCGAAATTGGATGGGCGGCATGCACGACGGACGAACTGGATGGAGCGACGGACGTCCGCTAAACCCGTGATGCGGTGGACGTTTTGGATGGACTCATCGTCACGGCGAACGAATGCCAGTCTTCGCCCACGATACGGCAAGCGCGCTGGCTGTTCCGAGTGTTTGAACGCCACCAGATTAGCACGGTCCGTTTGGCGAATTGCGGGGCCTGGTCACCCGACGTCAGTGATTGTTCGGTTGTCACAGTCACGCGACGCCTGATCACAATCCAACTGCACCGCAACCTTCGCACCACCCAATTTGGAATCGGAGATCGTCAGCAAGCCGCCGTGAGCGCGCATGATCTGCTGAACGATCGCCAATCCTAGCCCGGATCCTGCAAGTCGGCGGTGCTGAGGATCGTCCCCCCGATAATAAGGCGCGAGGACTGCAGAGCGCTGATCGAGCGGTATTCCAGGACCATTGCCCTCTACAGCAAGGTGGACCGCTCGGTCGCTTCGCGTAACGGACAAGTGTATCCGGCCGCGGCCGTATTTGCGGGCATTGTCGACGAGATTGGCGATCACGCGGCGCAACGCGTGGGCATCGCCGAAGCAGGGTGCATCATGCAGGTCCGTCGTTATTTCGGGGGCGGTATCGCGCATTTCCCGCTCGATCACCTCTGCGGCTGCTAGGTCGGCCAGGTCCACATGGTCGCGCACGCTGCCGGTCGTGCCTCGCACGAAGGCGAGCGCGTCGGCAAGCATGGCGTCCATGCCATCCAGATCGGCTTCCAGCTTCGAGCGCGCGGGGTCGTCGAGCACCACGACCCGCAGGCGCATACGCGTAAGAAGCGTCCGAAGGTCATGGGAGATGGCCCCGATCATCAAGGATCGCTCTCCCAACAGGTCGATCACGCGTCGTTGCATCGCGGTGACGGCTTGTGCCGTACGACGGATGTCAGCGGCGCCAGCTAGCGTCGTGACGGTCGTGACGGCGGTCCCGTCGAAACGTTGGGTCACCCGTACGAGGTCCCGGAGCGGCCGCGTCTCGCGGGCCGTCAGCCACAAGGCCAGCAGCACGACAATAACCGCAAGAACCCCCATCCATAGGCTGGCCGGCAGGCCGAACAGGCGCGGTCGCTCCTGATCGCCGGTCGCGTTGGTCGTCAGCACCAGCACGCTGCCGTCGGGCAGGCGAGCGATTGCTCGCGCCAGAAAGCCTTCGATCGGGCTGCCTCTGCGAATAGGCCGGTAGCGAGGATCGGTGTAAGCCATCACCGGTGTGGTGGTTCTCATGAACCCCTTCAGTTTTGCGGTGAGCTTCGGCGCGCGCTGCAACTTGCCGGGCGGCGGCGGGGTGGCCAGAATGACCGCGGATAGATCCGAGCCGTTGGCCGCCCGCAGCAGAATTTGACGCAAGGGTGCACTCGGCCCGACCGCGAGGTCGATGATGCCCGCCGCCTGCCGAACGCGGGGAAAGGTCGATGGACGCCGGGGCCGCAGTTCGTCGTGGACGAGAATGAGCGTCACGCTGGTGGCCCCCAAGAGAAGCACGCTGCCGACGAGGATCAGCAGCAGCCGTCCGAACAGGTCGAAGCGCCCTCTCATCGCCACCTCGTCATCAACGGCGTGTCGAGGCGGCGAGAATGTAGCCGGCGTTGCGGACGGTGCGAATGAGTACCGCGACCTCGCTACCCGACTCCTCCAATCGACGGCGCAACCGGCTCACCTGCATATCGATTGTCCGGTCGAACATGTCGGCGGTACGGCCCCGGGTGGCATCCAGAAGCTGATCACGCGACAACACCCGTTGCGGCGCGCGTACGAAGCAGAGCAGCAGGTCATATTCGGACGCCGTCAACGCAACGTCACGTTCGTCCAGCATAACCCGCCGTGCATCCGGGTCGATCGTCAGATCGGCAACCCTCAGCACATCACCGTCCACCTGAGCACCGCCACGCCGCAGGACAGCGTTGATCCGCGACAGCAAGACACGGGGGTTGAACGGCTTGGATACATAATCGTCCGCACCGCCGTCGAGTCCCGCAACGCGATCGCCATCCTCGTCCCGTGCGGTGAGCATGATCACCGGTGGACCATTACCGGCGGACAGGCGTCGGCACACAGACAGACCGTTCTCGCCGGGTAACATCCAGTCCAGCACCACCAGCGACACTTTGGTGTTCGCGAGCACGCTGTCGAGTGCCACGGCATCGGTTGCGGTCTCCACGACAAAGCCCTGTGCGGCAAGGGAGGCCGCGAGCAGTTCACGGATGTCGGCATCGTCCTCGCAGACGGCAACGATCGGACGATCGGTCATGTCTGACTGAAGACCAGCGACCGCCCGAAGGCAAGCCACGTGACAAAATGTTACATAAGTCGTTGATTTGTCATGCCTCGGATACAGACACGCTTCAAAACGCTGCATCGACTTCGGAGACGAGTGACCATGCCGGCAAGTGACATTCGAGCGGAACGGTACTGGAAAGGGGCGATGATACGATCGTCCCAGACGCCCCAAGATCCATCCCTGCGATACGACCGACGTGACTGCGCTTGAGATGTACCGCGTCGACGGGCTTCAACAAGGAGAGAGCGAATGAGGAAAGCACGCGTCCTGGATATCGCAATGGTGATCGCGATCCTCGCGGTACCAGCGGCGACCGCGCAATCCAGGGCCGATGTGACGGCGTTCGCCGGCCATTGGCAGGTGTCGCGGTTGACGACGAGGGTGTGCAAGCCCTTAGCGACAATGATCCGAGTTTGATGGGCAAGCGCCTGACATTTTCCCGAACGCGTCTTGCCTGGGATCAGCCGCAGGCGACGCACGATGCCTGCTCGGACCCACAGTTCGTGCGGGTCGACAAACCAGCGCCGGCAGAGCTACGCGTGCAACTTCGCAAGCTGCGCATGCCACGGCCGACGACCTTCGCAATCAAATGCCGATCCGGCAGCTGGGGCCCCGATGACAACCCCGTGGTCTTCCGAGGCGCGGGCGGGGTGCTAGCCATGACCTGGTATGACGGTGGCATGCTCAAGCTGGTGCGCCGGTAAGGCATACGCGCTTGTTGCTGGCTGGAGGGTCGAGGATCCCACGACCCACGATCCTCGACGATCATCGCAATCGGAGGTGTTAGCTTGAGAAAGCATTCTTCCCACAAGGTCGTTTCTGCGCTGGTCGTGATCCTGACAACGTCCGGCGCTTCGGCACAGAGCGATGTCGAGCGGATTTTGCCGTCGGCCGCGGACCCGCGCATCCAGCGGTTCAACGACCCAAACGTGGTCCTGAACGGAGGGCCGGCCACACGAGATGCGCCGTTGGTCGTGTTCCTCCCCGGCACAAACGGAGGACAACACGCGCCGATGCTGCTGATGAGGACGATTGCGGGCCGAGGGTACCGCGTCCTCTATCTGCCGTATAACAACACGCCCGCGGTGGCCTAGGTCTGTCCCCCGCGCGCCCCGCAATGTTCCGCGCGGTTCCGAACCGCACGTGTGTTCGGCGGGGCGGGACCGGTGTCGAATCCTCCTGCCGAAAGCGTCGTGTCGCGTCTGACCGGGCTTGGCCACGATGTGGAGGCGGAATTCCGACGCATGGCGGTCGCGGTGAAGAGCGTGCGCGATCACTCTGAGAACTGGGCGACGCGCGTGCTCGGCCGGTATCTGCGCGACGTGATGAAGCTCAATCTTGCGAGTGTGAACTTCCGACTATTCGGGCCGGACGAGACCGCGTCGAACCGGCTCGCCGACGTGTACGACGTGTCGAGAAAGGTCTGGATGGCAGAGATCGAGCCGGTCGACGAGCATCTCGGGCCGGACGGTCGCGTGATGGAAGTGCTGAGCGAGCATCTCTGCCAGGGTTGGCTGGAGGGGTATCTGCTGACCGGGCGGCATGGGCTGTTTTCGTGTTACGAGGCGTTCGTCCACATCGTCGATTCGATGGTCAACCAGCATGCCAAGTGGCTGAAGACGACCAGGACGATCCCGTGGCGGCGGCCGATCGCGTCGCTCAATTACCTGCTGACGTCGCATGCCTGGCGGCAGGATCACAACGGGCTGTCGCATCAGGATCCGGGGTTCATCGATCACGTCGCGAACAAGACCGCGGACGTCGCGCGGATCTATCTGCCGCCCGATGCGAACTGCCTGTTGTCGGTCGGCGATCACTGCCTGCGCAGCCGCGGCTACGGTAGGCGCGACTCCGACATCCAACACGCGGTGCCTTCCCATCGGCCTATGCCTGGAGCCACACTGCTGCGCCGATGCTGGCCGGCACGCTGGTGACCGTGATCGGGCTGATGCCGGTCGGCTTCGCGCAGTCGACGGCGGGCGAATATGCCGGCAACATCTTCTGGGTGGTCGGTTTCGCGCTGATCGCATCGTGGTTCGTCGCGGTGATCTTCACGCCATACATGGGCGTGAAGATGCTGCCCGAGATCAAGCCGATCGAGGGTGGGCACGCCGCGATCTACCGGACGCCGCGCTACGAAAGGGTCCGCAGCATCATCGCCTGGGCGGTGCGGCGCAAATTGCTGGTCGCATTGGCGACGCTGGGTGCGTTCCTGATTGCAGGCGCGGGCATGGCGCTGGTCAACAAGCAGTTCTTTCCCGCCTCGGACCGGCCAGAGGTGCTGGTCGAGGTGCAGATGCCCAAGGGCACCGCGATCGCGCAGACCGGCGAAGCCGCGACACTGGTCGAGACGTGGTTGCGCAAGCAGCCCGAGGCCAAGGTCGTCACGACCTATGTCGGTCAGGGCGCACCGCGTTTCTTCATGTCGCTGTCGCCGGAGCTGCCCGACCCGTCCTTTGCCAAGATCATCGTCCTGACTGCCGACGAGGATGCACGCGACGCCTTGAAGGTGCGGCTGCGTGAGGCGGCGGCGGAGGGGCTCGCGCCACAGGCACGAGTTCGCGCGACGCAACTCGTGTTCGGCCCCTACTCCCCCTTCCCCGTCGCGTTCCGTGTGAGTGGTCCCGATCTCGCAGCCGTCCGCAGCATCGCCGACAAGGTGCAGGGCGTGATGCAACGGGATCCCACGATGCGTACCGTCAACGCCGACTGGGGCGACCGCGCGCCTGCGCTGCACTTCGTGCTCGAGCAGGACCGGTTGCGCGCGCTCGGCCTGACATCGAGCGACGTGGCCGAGCAGCTTCAGTTCCTGTTGACCGGTACGACGGTCAGCCAGGCGCGCGAGGATATCCGGACGGTCGATGTGGTGGCGCGGTCCGGTGGCAGCGATCGGCTCGATCCGGCGCGCATCGGCGACTACATGCTGACCGGCTCTAATGGCCAGCGCGTACCCGTAAGCCAGATCGGCAAGCTCGAAGTTCGCATGGAAGATCCGACCCTGCAACACCGCGACCGGCTGACGACGATCACGGTTCGCGGCGACATCGCTGACGGATTGCAGCCGCCCGATGTATCGACCGCGATGCTCGAGAAGCTACAACCGATCATCAATACGCTGTCGTCCGGCTACCATATCGACATGGCCGGCTCGATCGAGGAGGCCGGCAAGGCGAACGCCGCGCTCGCGCCGATCTTCCCGATCATGATCGTGCTAATGATGATCGTGATCATCCTCCAGGTGCGCAGCTTGTCGGCGATGGCGATCGTTCTGCTGACCGCGCCGCTGGGGCTCATCGGCGTGGTGCCGACGCTGCTCGTCACGGGCCAGCCGTTCGGGTTCAACGCGATCCTCGGTCTGATCGCGCTGGCGGGCATCCTGATGCGCAATACGCTGATCCTGATCGGGCAGATCCACGATCACGAGCGGGAGGGGATGGATCCCTATGACGCGGTCGTCGAGGCGACCGTGCAGCGTTCGCGGCCCGTGATCCTGACGGCAATGGCAGCCGTGCTCGCCTTCGTCCCGTTGATCAGTTCGGTGTTCTGGGGATCGATGGCGGTCACGCTGATCGGCGGGACGCTGGGCGGGACGGTCCTGACGCTGGTGTTCCTGCCTGCGCTTTACGCCCTGTGGTTCCGGATAAGGCCGCCTGCGGACGATCGCCGGGAGCCGTCGCCTTCGTCACAACTCGTTTCGGCATGATCGGCAAAGCGTGCTGTACCGCCCTATACGCCACGATACCGCTACAGTCCGGGTGCCGGACATATTAGTGGAGCATCGGCTTTCCGTGACCGAGCAGCAGGTGGTGCTGCTATCCTTGAAGGACTCGCTTGCATCGGCATGTCGCCCGCGGCGCATGTCCCGTGCGATCAGCTATGTTTTCGGTATTCGGGACAACAACGCCCTGGCGGATCCAAGGCTCGAGGCACTCCGGGTATTCTGCGTTCGCTACCGTCACGGCGCTACCGCTGGATCGGTCCGGCACATTCACTTGGGTCTCGACATCCAAACGCTGTCCAGCGCCGTCAAATTATTGGAGCGGCATATCGGCGCCGCGACGTCCCGTGATGCTCGCTATAGCCGGTGCTCGGTCTGCTGACGCGTCGGTCACTGGACTCAGTATAGGGGCAGATATGCGACCTGATCGTGGTTCGGAGAGGACACCGCATTCGCCCCCGCTGCGGTGATCAACGCCAGCGTTTCGGGACGCGGGGATACGAACAGCCAATCCGGGGATGGCGTATCCTTGCTCGGATCACCGTCCTCCTGCATCGCGTCGCGAAGACTAGGGAGCAACGCGTCGGATGGGATGCTCCAGACTGCAAACCCCTCGTTTTCCAACGCGGCGATCCTCATGCCGAGTGCGGTCGCCAACGCCCGGCGCATACCGACCTCGCGCAGTCCGGCCGCGCGGGCAGCAGCGATCGCGGTGTCGGTCACGACGTCGAGGATGCGTCCGTCTGCCGAGAGATACTCGGGTTGGCGATCATTCCAAGCTTCGGGCGGGCACAATTTGCGGTCGCTCTTCAAGGCCAGGCCGGGAATGATCTCCGCGGGATAGATCCGGCAGGTGTTGGGCCGTCCGTCATAGATCCCGCACCGCATGTCCGGCAGCAGGTTGGGACACGCGCCGTCGAAATGCGCGGCCAGGATGACCTGTACGCGGATCGCCAATCCGCCGCTTCGTGCCGGAAAACTTCGTGCGCTCCTGTACGCGACGACCGGGCTGAGGTCGTCCAGATCCGCCGCCGCATGGCAGAGGACCTGGACCTTGCCGCCGCGATGCAACCACTGGATCGCCTCCGCGACGCTGAGCGTCAGGCGCAAATCGTGACAGCAACGACCGCAGGACGTGCAGGAGAAATTGATCTTGTTCATCGTTCGGCTGGCCTGCGGCCTGTTGGCCGACCTGAAAGGAAGCATGGGTCGGCCAACAGGCGATCAGTGCGCAGCGTTGAAGTCGGTCGAGCCCGACAGCTTTGCAAACCTCGCCGCCTGCTCCCGGCGCTCGGCGGTCATCGTCTCGATGATGCCGAGCACGTCCTTGCCCACCGCGAGGATCCGCGGAGGTTCCGCCATGCCCGCGATCTGCACCATGACATCCCCGAACTTGGCCGGATCACCCGCCTGCGTTCCATTGACCGGCGCCCAGGCGTCGCGAGCAGGCGTCAGATGCGAATAGTCGTCGATACTGGGCGCAGCATAGCGCACGGACGCATTGCTCAGCAGGTCGGTCCGGAACATGCCCGGTTCGACGAGCACGGTCCTGATGCCGAATTGCTCGACCTCCTGCGCCAGTGCGAGGGTCAGTCCCTCGACGGCGAACTTGGTCGCGCCGTACGCAGTGCTCTGCGCGAAGCCCTGGATGCCGCCGCCCGAGCTGATGTTCAGGATCCTTCCGGATCGCTGGCGCCGCATGACCGGCAAGACCGCGCGCAGCACGTGCATCACGCCGAAAACGTTGACGCGGTACTGCCACTCGATGTCGGCCCAGTCGAGTTCCTCGAAATTCCCGAATACGCCGCCGCCGGCGTTATTGAGCAGCACGTCGATCTTACCGAACTCGGCAATGCCCCGATCAACGGCGGCTTGAACCTCAGCGGGGTTCGTCACGTCGAGCGCGGTGACGACGAGATTGTCGCCGGCGTACTCGGAAAGGGCATCATTAATCTTCGCGGCATTTCGACCTGCTGCGATAACCCGGTCGCCATTCTGGAGGGCCGCGCGAGCGGTGCCGGCGCCCAATCCGCTGCCGGCGCCGGTGATAAACCAGATCTTGCTCATGATGACCTCGCTTTTGGATAGGCCGACGGTATCGGCGGCGCTTCACCCAGCGGGACGAAGCGCCCCGATCGTCGTGACACGTGCTTTTCCAGGAAAGAGCTGGCCCAGACAATCGGCCGGCCCTTCATCGACGGGATGAAATCCGCTCACGTATCGATCCCGGACCAGCCCGAGCGAGGATGGCGATCGCATCCTCGCTCGGCACCGACGATCCGCCGCCGGCAACACCGGGTCGCCGGTAAAGGCTAGCCGCCCAGACCGACGGTCTGGCCTCCGTCGACGACCATCGCGTGGCCGACCATGAACGCCGCGGCGTCCGAGCATATGTAGAGGACGGCGGCGGCAATCTCCTCGGGCTTCCCCATGCGGCCGATCGGCTCCTGCGCGATCATCTTCTTCTGACCTTCCTCGGTGCCGCCCGAAACGCGGTCCGTGATCATCGGCGTTTCGATGATGCCGGGGCAGATGACGTTCACGCGGATGCCGTCGCCGATATATTCGAGCGCGGCCGACTTGCTGAGCCCGATCACGCCGTGCTTGACCGCGACGTAGCCGGCCTGCCCGGCGATTCCGACGACGCCGGCGCCCGACGACGTGTTGACGATCGCGCCGCCGCCGCGCTTCTGCATCAGCGGAATCTGGTACTTCATGCACAGGAACACGCCGCGCAGGTCGATCGCCGTCATGCGGTCAAAATCCTCCTCGCTGAGGTCCGCCAGCGGGATCTGCTGCTGCTCGATGCCCGCATTGTTGAAGGCGATGTCGATACCGCCGAAGGCCTCGACGGTCTTGTCGAGCGTGGTGCGGACGTCCTCGCTCTTCGAGACGTCGCAGGTGATGCCGACGGCGCTGCCCCTGCGGCCTCGATCGCTGCGACGACTTCGGCAACGCCGTCTTCGTTCAGATCGACGACGGCGACATGGGCACCGGCCTTGGCAAAGGCGATGGCGGTGGTGCGCCCGATGCCGTTGGCGGCGCCGGTGATGAAGGCAATCTTGCCTGCGTAGTTCTGGTTCTGGTCGGCCATCTCGAATTCCTTGACGCTGAGGCGGCTTGGTCGCCGCGGACACGATCAAGAACGAAGTCAGTCGATGCCGCTTCCATGAAATCCCCTCACCGATCCGATGCAGCACCCTCATTGGGCCAACAGGCCGCTGCGGTCGTTCTTTGTAGGTAGATTCAAAGCCATTTCCAGGACTCCCGTACATGAAGCCCCATATCATCTGTCACATGGCCAGCAGCATCGACGGCAAAATCCTGCCCGAACGATGGACGCCGAGCGGCGTGCATTCACATAATATGTACGAGGAACTGCATGGTCGGCTTGGCGGCGGATCGTGGCTCGTCGGGCGTATCACCGGCCAGGAATTCGCCAAGGCAAAAGCGTATCCTGATCGCCCCAAAGCGAAGTTGCCCCGAGAGGCGTGGCTGCCGAACGCCGATGCCGAGGCGTATGGCGTTGTGCTCGATGCACAGGGCAAGATCGCTTGGGGACGCAGCGACGTCGGCGGCGATCCGATCGTCGTCGTCCTGACCAAGGCGGTATCCGACGCGCATCTCGCGGGATTGCGCGAGGACGGCGTCGGCTACGTCTTTGCCGGTGAGACCGACCTCGACCCGCACGAGGTTGTAGCGATCCTCGCTGCCGAACTCGGGATCGACCGCCTGCTCCTCGAAGGGGGTGGTCACCTCAATGGCGGCTTTCTCCGTGCCGGCCTTGTCGACGAGATCAGCCTGATGCTCGTTCCCGCAATCGATGGCGCATCAGGCGCTCCGGCCGTTTTCGATGGCTCCGGCGCGTCGGAGCCGGCTCGGTTGCCGATCGATGATCTGGCTTTGATGAGCCATGAGGTCATGGACGGCGGGATCGTCTGGCTTCGCTATCGGGTCACTGCCGCCTGACGCCTTCGGGTTTTCGGGGTGCGTGCATGAGCAACGCTCACCAAGGCATCAACGTCAGGCCGAATTGTCGGTCGGCTCGTCTTCCCCTAAATTACGGTTCGTCGCTGCCTACCGTTCGTTCCCGAACCGGCAAGGCGCGAGCGTCCGGATCTGTCGTGATCCCTCCTCACCGACGGGTCCGGGCGCATTTGACACACTCAGGAGAGCCATCATGGCAAGTCCCATCGCCGCGGTTGCGGAAACCGATGCCGCGCGCATCGATGATCGGCCCGCCCGCTGGGGTGCGGTATACGCAATGGCGCTGTGCAGCTTCGTACTCATCGCATCCGAGTTCATGCCGGTCAGCCTGCTCAGCCCGATCGCGCAGACGCTGAACCTCAGCGAGGGCAAGGCCGGACAGGCGATCGCCGTATCCGGCCTGTTCGCGGTCATCACTAGCCTCTCGCTGTCCGCCGTGCTGGGCAGGATGGACCGCCGGATCGTGCTGCTCGTGCTGACCAGCATGCTGATGCTGTCCGGTGCCATCGTTGCTTTCGCGCCCACGTATCTGGTGTTCATGGCCGGGCGAGCCCTTCTTGGCGTCGCGATCGGCGGGTTCTGGTCGATGTCCGCCGCGGTCACGATGCGACTGGTGCCGAGCCAGTCAGTCCCGAAGGCGCTTGCGGTCATCAGTGGCGGCAATGCGCTGGCTACCGTTCTCGCGGCGCCACTGGGCAGCTTTGTCGGCAACCTGATCGGGTGGCGCGGGGCATTCTTCTGCGTGGTACCCGTCGCGCTCGCCGCGGTGATCTGGCAGGCCGTCACGCTGCCGAGCCTCCCCGTGGCCGAACGGCAGAGCGCCCGCAGCATGTTCGCGCTGCTTCGCCGGCCGCCCGTGGTGTTCGGCCTGCTGACCGTCGCCATGCTGTTCGTCGGACAGTTCGCGCTGTTCACCTATCTCCGCCCGTTCCTCGAGCAGGTAACGCACGTCTCGCCGGCGATGCTGTCGATCATGCTGCTGATCCTTGGCGTATCCGGGTTCATCGGCACGGTCCTGATCGGCCGTGTGCTGAACGGGGGGCTGTTCCTCACGATCGCTGTGTTGCCCGCTTTGATGGCGGCTACGGCGGTGGCGCTGACGGTCGTTGGCACGTCGGTCGTCGCGGTCGGAATCCTGCTCGCGGTCTGGGGTTTTGCGGGCACGTCGGCTCCGGTGGCATGGTGGACCTGGCTGGCGCGAACCGTGCCTGACGAGGCTGAGGCTGGCGGCGGACTGATGGTGGCGATCGTGCAGCTTGCGATTACGCTGGGCGCGACGATGGGCGGCATCGTCTTCGATGCGGCCGGACCGCGCGCCGAGTTCCTCACCAGCGCCGGCCTTCTCGCGGTGGCAGCAGTCGCCGCCTTGGCGATCGGCCGCGCACACCGCGGCATGGCTGGGCATGCGCAGGCAGCGACTGCATGAAGCAGGCGCTGGCCATCCTGCGCTTCCTGCGCGACTGTGCCAAGCGCGGAGAACGGGCCGCGCTGGTGACGCTGACCGACGTCACCGGCAGTGCCGCGCGCGCGCCGGGCGAGCACATGGCGGTCGCCGAAAGCGGACGGTCGCTCGGGTCGTTTTCGGGCGGGTGCGTGGAAGCCGCGGTGATCGCTGAGGCGCAGGAGGTGCTTGCCGAAGGGCGTGCGCGACACGTGCGCTATGGAGACGGCTCGCGTTATATCGACATTCGCTTGCCCTGCGGCGGGGGCATCGACCTGCTTTTCACGCCAGCAGCGGATCGCCAGCAGATCGATTGCGCCATCGCCGTTCTGGAACGGCGCGAGCCGCTCACGCTTCGGCTCACCCTTGTCGGCGATATGACTGCCGCTCGTTCGGATGAAGACGATCGCACGCAATGGCACGATACGGCGTTCATCGTGCGGCACGAACCGGTGCTGCGGTTGGTCGTCATGGGGCATGGTGCGGAACCCGCCGCTATGCTCGACATCGCCCGTGCCTATGGCGCCGAGGTCGTGCTCTTGAGCCCGCAGAATTTGCTGGTGGAGGACGCACGGGAGAAGGGCATGCCGGCCGAGCTTCTCCGCTTCGTCGGCCGCGTCGAAGGATTGATGGTCGATCCCTGGACCGCCGTTATCACGTTGTTCCACGATCACGATTGGGAAACGCCGCTCCTGCTACAAGTGCTGGAACAGCGCCCGTTCTTTGTTGGCGCGATGGGCAGCATGCGTACACATCTCGAACGCCAGCGGCGCCTGCTGGACGCAGGGGCAGATACGGGCGACATCGCGCGCGTCACCGGGCCCGTTGGCTTGATCAAGGCAACACGCGACCCGCAAACATTGGCGCTCTCGATCATGGCGCAGGTGGTCCAGGCCTACGGCTTGGAAACGGCATCCGACCACCCTTCCTCGGCCCGTTGGTCCATGAGCCATCCTCATGGTTTCATTGAACAACATGCACGCTCCGATCCAGGCGGTGGTGCGTTACAGTCCTCGACAATCTTTGATGTAGATCAGACCCTTACCGCGGACGCGCGGTTCGACAGGAAGGAAGAAGAAGCCCATGCCCAGCGTATCTGAGGTAGAGTTTTCGCGACGCGGGCTGCTAGCGGGAAGCGCAGCGACCGCGGTGATCGTCGCATCACCAGCCGGTGCCGTCGCAACGACGCCGCCCAAGGCGGAAGCCGCGCCAACCATGCCAGTACGCTTCAAGGTCAATGGCGAGAAGCGTGAGCTCAGCCTCGATCCGCGGACGACACTGCTCGATGCGTTGCGCGAACACCTGCACCTTACGGGTACGAAGAAGGGCTGCGATCACGGCCAGTGCGGCGCCTGCACCGTGATGGTCGACGGGGTCCGGATCAATTCCTGCCTGAGCCTCGCAGTAATGCACGAAGGTGACGAGATCACGACGATCGAGGGCCTCGGCACGCCCGACAAGCTGCATCCGATGCAGGCGGCCTTCATCAAGCATGACGGCTATCAGTGCGGCTACTGCACGCCGGGGCAAATTTGCTCGGCGGTCGCGGTCCTTGACGAGATCAAGCGTGGGGTTCCGAGCCACGCGCAGGGCGACTTGATGACCAAGCCGACCGCGTCGAACGTCGAGATGCGCGAGCGCATGAGCGGCAACATTTGCCGCTGCGGTGCCTATTCCAACATCGCCGAGGCCATGGCCGAAGTCGCGGGAGCAAAAGCATGAGAGCTTTCACTTATGAGCGCGCCAAGGACGCGAGCGGCGCGGCGCGTGCCGTTGCCGCAAACCCGGCCGCCAAGTTCATCGCGGGCGGGACCAACCTGCTCGACCTGATGAAGATCGAGGTCGAAACGCCGACTCATCTCGTCGACGTGCAGGATCTCGGCTTCGACAAGATCGAGGCGACGCGTGACGGAGGCCTGCGCATTGGTGCACTGGTGACCAACACAAATCTCGCTGCGGACGAGCGCGTCCGCCGCGATTATGGCGTGCTGACCCGCGCTATCGTCGCCGGTGCGTCGGGCCAATTGCGCAACAAGGCGTCGACCGCAGGCAATCTGCTCCAGCGTACGCGGTGCCCATATTTCTACGACACCAACATGGCGTGCAACAAGCGCAAGCCGGGTTCGGGTTGCGCGGCAATCGGCGGATATTCGCGCCAGTTGGGTGTGATCGGCGTCAGCGACAGCTGCATCGCAACGTTCCCGGGCGACATGGCTGTGGCGATGCGCGTGCTCGACGCGGTGGTCGAGACGGTCGATGCGACCGGGCAGCGCCGTTCGATCCCCATCGCCGACTTCCACCGGCTGTGGGGTGATACGCCCCAGCAGGATACCGTGCTGAAGCAAGGCGAGCTAATCACCGCGGTTACGCTGCCCAAACCGCTTGGCGGCAAGCATTACTACGAGAAGGTGCGCGATCGTGCGTCCTACGCCTATGCATTGGTGTCGGTTGCCGCGGTGATCCAGCCGGACGGTACTGGGCGCGTTGCGTTCGGCGGCGTGGCCCCCCGCCCCTGGCGTGTCGAAGCCGCGGATGCGTTGTTGCCACGTGGTGCGGCTGCGGTGACCGCACGGGCCTTCCAGGGCGCTACACCAACCAAGGACAACGCGTTCAAGCTGCCGCTTGCCACTCGCGCATTGGCATCCGTCATCGCTGAAGCGAAGGCATAATCCTATGAAATTCGAGACACCCGCCGCCACCAACCCGATCGACCGGATGAAGGTCGTCGGGCGGGCGCATGACCGCATCGATGGCCCGCTCAAGACGACGGGACAGGCGCCGTACGCTTACGAGTTCCATCGCGAGGTTCCAAACGCTGCATATGGTCATGTCCTGGGTTCAGGGGTCGCCAAGGGGCGCATTCGCTCGATGAACCTCGAGGAAGCAAAGGCTGCACCGGGTGTCCTGGCGATTGTCACCGCGGCCAACGCCGGAAAGCTCGGCAAAGGCAAATACAATACTGCCAAGCTGTTCGCTGGTCCGGACATCGAGCATTATCATCAGGCAATTGCAGTGGTCGTCGCCGAGACGTTCGAACAGGCGCGAGCTGCTGCGGGGTTGATCAGGGTCGATTATCAGCGAGCGACCGGCCGGTTCGACATCGACGAAGAGATCAAGACTGCGCCCCTCACCGGTGGCAACAGCGGCGAAGGAAGCGAGTCGCCGCCAGAGCACCATGTCGGCAAGTTCGAATCCGCGTTCGCTGCATCACCGGTTAAGCTCGATCAGCGCTACACCACGCCGGATCACAGCCACGCTATGATGGAGCCATTCGCTTCGATCGCCTCCTGGAACGGCGACGAGCTGACGGTATGGACGTCCAACCAGATGATCGATTGGGGCCGCACGGATCTGGCGACCACGCTCGGCATTCCGAAGGAGAAGGTAACCTTTCTCTCTCCCTATGTTGGTGGCGGTTTTGGCGGCAAGCTGTTCCTCCGTACCGATGCCGTGTTGGCGGCGTTGGGTGCGCGCGCCGCAAAACGGCCGGTCAAGCTGGCGCTGCAGCGCCCGATCATCGCCAACAACACGACGCATCGTCCGGCCACCCGCCAGCGTATCCGGATCGGCGCGACGCGCGACGGCACTATCACCGCAATCGCTCATGAGAGCGGTTCAGGAGATCTTCCCGGGGGCAGCCCTGAAACGGCAGTGAATCAAACCGAGCTTTTGTATGCGGGGCCCAACCGGCTGACATCGCTTCGTCTGGCGGTCATGGATCTTCCCGAAGGCAACGCCATGCGGGCTCCGGGCGAAGCGCCCGGCATGATGGCGCTTGAAGTCGCCATGGACGAGATGGCCGAAACTCTGGGCATGGATCCTATCGCTTTTCGCGTGAAGAACGACACCCAGGTCGATCCCAAGGACGCCAAGAGGCGCTTCTCCCAGCGTCAGTTGGTTCGCTGCCTGACCGAAGGCGCACAGCAGTTCGGTTGGTCGCGTCGCAACCCCCGGCCTGGACAGGTCCGCGACGGCCGCTGGTTGGTTGGAATGGGTGTAGCATCGTCGTTCCGCAACCACATGAACATGCCGTCGGGCGCACGCGTCCGGCTGAGCCGAGAAGGCGTGGTCACGATCGAAACGGACATGACCGATATCGGCACAGGCAGCTACACTATCCTTGCACAGACAGCCTCCGAGATGATGGGAGTCCCGGTCGAAGCCGTGGTCGTGAAACTGGGCAACTCGGCGTTTCCCGTTTCTGCCGGCTCCGGCGGACAATTTGGCGCCGCCAATTCAACCGCCGGGGTGTATGCCGCCTGCGTCAAGCTTCGTGAAACAGTCGCGCAGCGACTTGGCTTCAACTCTGCCGACGCCGTGTTCGAAAGCGGCAAGGTGACCAGCGGAAATCGTACGGCGGACCTGCGACAGGCCACGACTGCCGGCGAGTTGGTCGCGGAAGACAAGATCGAGTTCGGTGCGCTTGACAAGACCTGGCAAATTTCGACCTTCGGAGCGCATTTCGTTGAAGTGGGCGTCGATACCTACACAGGCGCTACGCGCATTCGCCGCATGCTGGCGGTTTGCGCTGCGGGTCGCATCATCAATCCCAAGTCCGCGAGAAGCCAGGTCATCGGCGCGATGACGATGGGCGTTGGATCAGCGCTGATGGAGGAATTGGCAGTCGATAAACGCTTCGGTCTCTTCATCAACCATGACCTTGCGACGTACGAGGTGCCGGTTCACGCAGATATCCCGCATCAGGAGGTGATCTTCCTTGATGAAGCCGACGACAAGGCCAATCCGATGAAGGCCAAAGGCGTAGGTGAACTCGGCCTTTGCGGCGTCGGCGCGGCGGTCGCGAACGCCATGTACAACGCGACCGGCGTCCGCCTTCGCGATTATCCGCTGACACTCGACAAGCATTTCGACCGGCTGCCGACGGTGGCGTGAGATACGTCGTGCAGGGCGGCTGCCATGTACGGCGCGAATGGGAGACCAGACGATGATACCCGAAAAGACCGCCCTGTTACTGATCGAGTACCAGAACGACTTCGTGAGTGAAGGCGGGGCGCAGCACGATGCGGTAAAGGCCGTGATGGCCGACACCGACATGCTGGCGCACAGCCGGGCCGTCGCGGAGGCTGCACGCGCACGCGGCGCGACCGTGATGCACGCGCAGATCAGTTTTGCAGACGGCTACCCCGAAATGCCGTCCGACCCGTACGGCATTCTGGCCGGCATCAAGCAGGCGCAGGCTTTCCGCAAGGGCAGTTGGGGCGCAGCGATCGCCGATGCGATGGCGCCAGTCGATGGCGACATCGTGATCGAGGGCAAACGCGGCCTCGACTGTTTCGCCAGCACCAACATCGACTTCATCCTGCGCCAGCGCGGCATCACCGATCTGGCGATCGCCGGCTTCCTGACCAATTGCTGCGTCGAATCGACCATGCGCTCGGCCTATGAGCGCGGCTTCCGCGTGGTCACGCTGACCGATTGCACAGCAACGCTGAGCCCCGAGGAACAAGAGGCGGCGGTCTCGAAGACCTTCCCGATGTTTTCGATCCCGATGACGCACGACCGGTTCCTTGCCGATCTGGAGACACCTGCATGAAATTCGACACGCTCGCAGGCACGACGCCGATCGACCAGTTGAAGGTCGTCGGGCGCGCCCATCCTCGCGTTGAAGGTCCGCTGAAAACCACCGGCACCGCGCGCTATGCGGCCGAGCATCACGACGTCGCCCCGGGTGTCGCCTATGGCTACATCCTCGGCGCGGCGATCGGCAAAGGCCGGATCGATCGGATCGACACGACCGCCGCGCGCGCTGCGCCCGGCGTTAGCGCGGTCGTCACGCATGAAAACTCTGGTCCGATCGGCAAGGGCGAGTTCTACACGCAGCGCATCCTGGCCGGACCGATGGTCGATCATTATCATCAAGCAGTCGCAGTCGTCGTCGCCGACACGTTCGAACAGGCGCGCGCTGCGGCAGGGCTGATCCGGGTGTCCTATGCTCGCGGCAACGGTCGCTTCGACTTGGCCGCGCAGAAGCCTTCCTCCCCTATCGCGCCGAAGGAAGCGTTCGGCGGCCCGAGCGAGCTGTCGGTCGGAGCCTTCGCGACCGCGTTCGCCGGTGCCCCGGTCAAGGTCGACGAGACCTACACTGTCCCCGATCAGGCGCATGCGATGATGGAGCCCCACGCATCCATCGCGCGGTGGGATGGCGACAAGCTGACCTGCTGGACCTCGATCCAGGCGATGAACTGGGGCTGCCGTGATTTGGGCCTGATCATCGGCACGCCGAAGGAGAATATCCGCCTGCACTCTGCCTTCATTGGTGGCGGCTTTGGCGGAAAGGGTACGACGCAGAGCGATCTGGCACTGGCTGCACTCGCTGCCCGCGTATCGGGCCGCCCGGTCAAAGTGGTGCTGCAACGCCCGCTGATGTTCAACAATACCATCCACCGGCCGAAGACGATTCAACGGGTCCGGCTGGGGGCTGCAAAGAACGGCAAGCTGGTCGCGATCGGTCACGACAGCTGGTCGGGCAATCTGGCAGGTGGCCGTACCGAGCCTACCACCCTGCCCACGCGCCTGATGTACGCTGGCGAGAACCGACTGCTGCGTCGCTATCTCGCGCCCCTCGATCTGGCCGAGGGCAACGCCATGCGCGCGCCCGGCGAGGCTCCCGGAATGATGGCACTCGAAATCGCGATGGACGAACTGGCCGAGAAGCTCGGCATGGATCCCGTCGCGCTGCGGATCGCAAACGACACGCAGGTCGATCCCGAAAAGCCCGAGCGGCGTTTTTCGACCCGACCGTTCGTGCAGTGCTTGCAAGAGGGCGCAGAGCGGTTCGGCTGGAAAGCCCGGGTCGCGAAACCCGGTAACCGGCGCGACGGGAAATGGCTGATCGGCATGGGCATGGCCAGCGCGATCCGCGGTGCGCCGATCATGAAGGCCGGCGCGCGCGTGCGGCTCGGCAAGGACGGTCGCGTCACCGTCGAGACCGACATGACCGACATCGGCCAGGGCAGCTACACGATCGTCGCGCAGACCGCGGCCGAGATGATGGGCGTGCCCCTCGACCACGTGACCGCGAAGCTCGGGGACTCGACCTTCCCCGAGACACCCGGCTCGGGCGGTCAGGCAGGCGCGGCGTCTACCACGGCCGGCGTCTACGCTGCCTGCGCCAAGCTGCGCGACCTGGTAGCGCAGCGGATGGGCTTCAATACGACCGACGTGACCTTCGCGGACGGCCGCGTCAGTTCGGCGGGGCGTTCGGTCGCGCTCGCCGATGCCGCCAAAGATGGCGAGATCGTCGCCGAAGATGCCATGGAATATGGCGACCTGAGCAAGCAATATGCCCAGCAGACCGTCGGCGCCCATTTCGCCGAGGTCGCGGTGGACGCCTATACCGGCGCGGTTCGCGTCCGCCGGATGCTCGCGGTTTGCGCCGCCGGGCGGATCCTCAACCCGACCACCGCGCGCAGCCAGGTGATCGGCGGCATGACGATGGGCATCGGCGCCGCACTGATGGAGGAGATGGCGGTCGACACCCGCTTCGGCTTCTTCGTCAACCACGATCTGGCCGGGTACGAAGTGCCGGTTCACGCCGACGTGCCGCATCTCGAAGCACACTTCATCAACGAGGTCGACGCGACCATGTCGCCGCTGAAGGCAAAGGGCGTCGGCGAACTAGGTCTCACTGGCGTCGCACCGGCGATCGCCAACGCGGTCTACAACGCGACCGGCGTGCGG
Organism: Sphingomonas sp. PP-CC-1A-547; assembly: GCF_003610375.1. Classification (GTDB taxonomy): domain Bacteria; phylum Pseudomonadota; class Alphaproteobacteria; order Sphingomonadales; family Sphingomonadaceae; genus Sphingomonas. The sequence goes on along the minus strand of NZ_RAPZ01000016.1, from coordinate 45,980 downwards.
GTACGCGAGTATCCGGTGACGCTGGAAAAACACTTTGCTGGCCTGCCTGAGATAGCATGATGCCTGTCTTCTTAAACGGCGCGGCGGCGATAATAGCCGTGTTGGCTGGATCGGCCGGTAGCGTGGTGCCGATCCCGCCCAGCGAGCGAGACCTTCAGGCAATTGTTGCTGATCGCCCGCTGCTCATTCCTGGTGCCAAGAAAGATCTGGAGGGGCCGGTATTCCTGCCTGGCGGCGATCTCCTATTCTCCGACGTGCAAGGAAGCCGCGTTATGCGGCGGGACGCTCGCGGTCGTATCGCGGAGGTATTCCGGCTCGAGGGGCTCAACCCTGGCGGGATGGCACTTGGCCCTGATGGCCGACTTTATATCGCTGCCGCCGATGCAACGGGCGGCGGTGCTGTGATCTCGGTCCGGTTGGATGGCACGGAACAGCGCACGATCGTGCCGGAAAGCGCCGGGTTCGCGCCCAACGACGTTACCTTCGATGCGAAGGGCGGCTTCTATTTCAGCGATGCGCGCGGATCGATCGGCGAGGCCACCGGCGGCGTCTGGTATGTCGGGCCCGACGGCACACCGCCGAAACCGGTCGTCCGCAATCTGGCCGTCGCAAACGGCATCGCGCTGAGCCCCGACGGGAAGCATTTGTGGGTCGGCGAGTTCGCGCTAGGTCGCCTGTACCGGATCACGCTGAAGGATGCGACGACGCCGGCCCCCTTCGGCGCAACGACCGTCTATCACTTCACCGGACCGGCGCCGGACTCGATGCGCGTCGATGCATCCGGCCAGCTTTACGTGGCGATGTATGGTCAGGGTCGCATTCTGGTCTTCTCGCCATCCGGGCTTCCGATCGGGCAGATCCTGCTGCCCGGCCGCGATGCTGGGCGTAATCTGAACCTGACGAGTATGGCGATTCGGCCCGGCACGCGCGAGATGGCAATCGTGACGAGCGACGGTACACGAGGCGGCAACGCAACCGTCTTTCACGCTCGCGCGATAGAGCGCTAAACCCCTCAACGTTCGGTGCGAGCACCCGGCCTGAAGCCGCTGGCCGACGCGGCGTAGGCGACCACGAAGGCGACACCCAGGAGAACCAGCATCGCCGGGAAGAACGCCTGAATTCCCGCGCTGCGATAGATCAGTGCACCGATCGCCCCGCCGCACGCGATGCTCACGTTCCAGATCGTGGTCAGCATCGCGCCGACGATATCGACCCCGTCGCCCGCCGCGTCGGATGCGGCCGTCTGGATCGATGTAGCAGCACCCCCGAAGGTCAGGCCCCAGAGCACGACACCGATCAGGATCACACCGTCGCTGTGAGGTAGGAACCCAAGCACCACCGTCGCGCTGGCGAACACCGCGAGACTGGCGAGGACGTGGAGGCGCAAATGGCGGTCCACCGCGGCACCGGCGATCCATATCCCCGCCAGCGCGGCACAGCCGAACACCAGCAGCAGCAGGCTGACCCGGTCACCGTCACCCGCCCACTCAGCATACGGCGCTACGTAGGTGTAGAGAATGTAATGCGCCGTCACCCACGCAAACGCGGTGGCCAGGATCATCGCGACGCCCGGCATCTGCAGGACGGCAAAGTTCGATAGCTTGCGCTCGGGCGGCTGACCGGCGCTGTCCGGCATTTTCCACGCGACTGCGCCGGCGAGGCACAGCGCCAGCGCGGCCAGCACGAGGAACGCGGTTCGCCAGCCGATCGCACCGCCCGCGAACGTGCCGAGCGGAACGCCGACCGACAGCGCCAGCGGCGTGCCGATCATCGCCAGCGCAAGCGCCCGGCCCTTCAACCGATCGACCACGAGCCGACGGGCATAGCCCCCGAGAATGCCCCAACCGAGCCCGGCCGCAACGCCCGCCGCAAACCGTGCGACGAGCGTTACCACATAGCTGTGCGACAAGGCTGTCACGACATCGAACACCAGCAGACCGACGATCGCCGCAAGCAAAAGCGGTTTGCGCGCATAGCTCTGCGTAAAACTGACGAGCGGGATGGCTGCCACCACCGATCCTACAGCGTACACCGTCACCATCTGGCCTGCGAGCGCAGGCGAAATGGACAGGTCTTCGGCGACCTGTGGCAGGAGGCCAGCCGGCAGCGTCTCGGTCACGATCGCGGCGAACCCGGTCAGGGCCAGCAGAATGAGCGCGCCGACGGGGAGCGTATCGCTCTCAGCTTGTGCATGGGGTTCGCTATGCAAGAATATACCTTCGTTGCGGCCGCCGAGCGATCGCCAGGGACAACTATAGTACGAACCGGTCGCACGATCGTGTCATGGCGGTTGCTCAATGCCCGGATGAGCAGAGCACAAGATGAACGCCGCTCATCACATCATCAACGTGCAGCCGCGTTGTCCACGCGCGGATCAGCGATTATTTCGATGATCGGCACAGATGCCTGGCAAGGACACCATCATGACGCATCATGCGACACAACTGGCGACCGGCTGATTATGGCCGCCACGAACACGCTCGCAGACCCGCCGCTGATCGACGGTCATGGCCGCACGATCCGGTATCTCCGCGTCTCGGTAACCGACCGCTGCGACCTGCGCTGTCGCTATTGCATGGCGGAACAGATGACCTTCCTGCCGCGGTCGAAGCTCGCGACGCTGGACGAGCTTGCCATCATCACGGAGCGCTTCATTGCACGCGGCGTGCGGAAAGTGCGGCTTTCGGGCGGCGAGCCGCTCGTTCGGCGCGACGTGATCGATCTGATCCACCGTCTGGGGCGTCAAGTCGGTAGTGCGCTCGACGAACTGACGATGACTACCAACGGGACCCGGCTCGACGTGCATGCCGCCGACTTGTCCGCAGCCGGCATTCGCCGCATCAACATCAGCCTCGACACCCGCGATCCCGAACGCTTCCGCTTCATCACGCGGACCGGCGATCTGCGGCGCGTGATGGCGGGTATCGCTGCCGCCCGCACCGCAGGTCTGGCGGTCAAGATCAACATGGTCGCGCTCAAGGGCTTCAACGAGGACGAGATCGCGCCGATGCTCGAATGGTGCATCGCGGAGGGCCATGACCTGACGCTGATCGAAACCATGCCGCTGGGCGACGTCGGCGAGGATCGTACCGACCGGTTCCTGCCGCTGACGGGCGTACAGACTCAGTTGAACGCGCGCTTCCAGCTCGAACGCGATCCGGTCGGGACCGGCGGTCCCGCGCGCTACTGGCGGGTCGACGGCAGCACCACGCGGATTGGCTTCATCTCTCCGTTGACCGCGAACTTCTGCGACGGCTGCAACCGCGTCCGGCTGACCACCGAGGGCAAGCTCTTCACGTGTCTAGGCCACGACGATGCCCATGATCTCAAGACAGCGCTGCGCGACGGGGGGATCCCGGCGCTCGATGCGGCGATCGCCGGTGCGCTGGCCACCAAGCCGCGCCGCCACGATTTCCGGATCAACGCAGGCGATGCTCCAGCGACAACGCGCCACATGAGCGTAACGGGAGGATGACGATGGCCACTATCGTGGCCGGACGGCCTTTTCTTTGTCTGTTAGCACTGCTGGCGGCATGCGGCCAACCCGCCGCGACCGCCACGGCGACCAACACGGTGGACTCCAGCAAAGCCAGCGCGAGCGAGGTACGAACAATGACGACGATCGAGATCAATGCCGGGACCCGCAAGTGGACCGCGCAGATCGCGGACAACCCCTCGGCCCGCGACTTCCTCGCGCAACTTCCGCTCGACCTGACGCTGACCGATTATGCGGCGACGGAAAAAATCGCCACCCTGCCCCGCCCGCTGACCCGTGACGGCCCGCCGGCCGCGGTCACCCCGCGTGCTGGAGAAATCGGCTATTACGCGCCCTGGGGCAACATCGCGTTGTATCACAAGGATGGCCCGCACTCGCCAGGCCTGGTGATCCTCGGTCGGATCGACAAGCCCTATGCCGACCTCGCCACGCCGGGTGCCGTGAAGGTCACGATCCGACGGCACAACGCTCCGCCTCCGGCAAGCCGCGCGCCCGAGTGATGAACGTTCCTCACCTCTTCGTTGCACCCAGGTAATGCATATCGCGCCTAATCAAGGCGTTAGGGCCTTATGTCTGCGATGGGCGGGGGAGTTTCAGCACGATGGCGACGACGGAGCACAAGCAAGGCCTGATCGCCCGATCGATACGATACGGGGTGACGGCGGCCTTCGGCATCGCCGGACTGGCTCTGCTCGTCGGCGGCATCATCCTCGTTGCCGATCATGGCTCGTTCTATTACCCGATCGCCGGACTGGCGTTGCTGGCAACCGGGTGGTTGGCATTCCTACGCGATCGTCGCGCGCGCATCGTCTACGGCGTGCTCATCGCCGGGACGTTGGCCTGGAGCCTGTGGGAAGTCGGCATTGATGGCTGGCAGCTCGTGCCCCGGTTGCTCGCGCCGCTGGTTCTCGGACTGCTCCTGTTCCTGCCTCCCGTTCGCGGATCGCGGACAGGTCACCGCAGCGCGCGTCGCACCCTGTTGATCGCCGGAGCTGCCTTTGCACTCGCGATCGTCGCGGGTCTCGCTCTGCATGCGATGGGACCGGACGATCCCCGGCCCGGATGGCTGCGGCGCGGCGTCCAGCCGTCTGCGCCCGGACTTCTCGCCAGCCCGCTCGCAAGCATCGGTGGCGGTGACTGGACCGCGTTCGGCAACGACCAGGGCGGTACCCGTTTCAGTCCACTGGCCCAGATCAACCCGGCCAACGTACGCGATCTGAAGGTCGCCTGGACCGTCGATGCGGGGCCGGTCGGTCCGGGACCGAAGAACGGTCTGGAAACCGTACCGATCATGATCGGCGACACGCTGTACGCGTGCAGCGGCAACAACCGGATTCTCGCCTACGACGCGGAGGATGGCCGCACGCGCTGGGTCCACGACATGGCGCCCGGCATCCCGTCCGCCGGCAAGCCCTGCCGCGGCGTATCCTATTACCGCGTGCCCGGAGCGACCGGGCTGTGCGCGGAACGGATCTACGGCGCGAGCCAAGTGCCGACGCTCGTCGCGGTCGATGCGCGCACCGGCCGCATCTGCCCCGGGTTCGGCACGGCCGGCGCGATCGACCTCAATGCCAACATCAGCCGCTATCCCAAGGGGCAATATTATGTCAGCTCCGCGCCGCAGATCATCCGCGGCAAAGTGGTCGTCGGGGGCGGCATTCCGGACAACCAGTTCTGGCATGGTCCGTCTGGCGTGATCCGCGCGTACGACGCGGTCACCGGCCAACTTGCCTGGGCGTTCGATCCCGGTCATCCGAACCGCATCGGCGCTCCGCCCGCCGGCCAGACTTACACGCCGTCGTCGCCAAACAGCTGGGCACCGATCAGCGCGGACGAGACGCTCGGTCTGGTCTACCTGCCGATGGGCGGATCGACGCCCGATAATTACGGCGGCCAGCGTCGGCCATTCGACGACGCGCTGGGCGATGCCGTCGTGGCGCTAGACGCGGAAACCGGTCGGCTGCGCTGGCGTTTCCAGACGACACATCACGACATCTGGGACTATGACGTCCCCGCGCAGCCGACGCTGGTGAACCTGCCGATCGCAGGCGGCACCCGGCCGGCGCTTATCCAGGCGACCAAGCGCGGCGAGGTGTTCGTGCTCGATCGGCGCACCGGGCGGCCGATCCTGCCGGTTGTGGAACGCCCCGTGCCACAGGACAGCGTCACGCCGGGCGACCGGCTGTCCGCGACGCAGCCCTTCTCGCCCGGCCTTCCCGCCTTCCGCGGCGGTGCGTTCCGCGAGAAGGACATGTGGGGCACGACGCCGATCGACCAGATGTTGTGCCGGATCCAGTTACGCCGTTCGCGCTATGCCGGCCACATGACGCCATCCGCGCTCGACAGGCCGACGCTGTTCGATCCGGGATCGTCGGGCGGCATCAACTGGGGCGGCGTATCGATCGACGTCGATCACGGGATCATGGTGGTGACGTGGATGCGGACGGCCGATCGAGTAGAGGTCGTGACCCGCGGCGAAGCCGAACGCCGCAAGTTCAAGCTCAACGACGGCAAGACCCCCGGCGGCGATGCGCAGCGTCCGATGCTCAACACGCCCTATGGGGCCTATGGAACGCCGTTCCTTTCACCGCTGGGCGTACCGTGCACGACGCCTCCCTGGGGTTTCATCGGCGCGGTCGACCTGACGAGCGGCAAGCTGATCTGGTCGAAGCCATTGGGCTCGGCGCGCGATACCGGACCGCTCGGCATCCCCTCGATGCTGCCGATCACGATCGGCACGCCGCTCACCGGCGGATCGGTCACGACTCGCGGCGGGCTGGTGTTCGTCGGCGCGGCCGCGGAGAACACGCTCCGCGCGCTAGACGTTCGGACCGGCCGCGAGCTGTGGCAGGCGCGTCTGCCGGGTGGCGCTAATGCGGTTCCCATGACGTACACGAGTCCGAGAAGCGGTCGTCAGTTCGTGGTGATCGCAGCCGGCGGCAACAAGGCGCTCAAGACGAAGCTCGCGAACAAGATCGTTGCCTTTGCGCTCCCGCCGCGCTGACCTCCCTAGTTCGCTTGCGAGGCGACGCTCCAGAGCGCAGGATATCCTATGCCGACCAGTCGATCCGATCTTGCCGACCTTACCTATTTCCTCGCGATCTCCCGGCATCGAAGCTTCAGGCTTGCCGGGCTCGAACTGGGGGTCAGCGCATCGGCTCTCAGCCACGCGTTGAAGGGGCTCGAGGCCCGGCTCGGCGTCCGCCTGCTGCATCGGACCAACCGAAGCGTCACGCTGACCGCGGCCGGCGAGGAGTTGCGCGACAAGGTAGCCGAACCGTTCGGCACGATCGATCAGGCGATCGAGGGCCTCAACCGCTATAGGGACGCGCCGACCGGGCGGGTTCGTCTCAACGTGGCCGCGGAGGCCGCACCGTTGTTGCTCGCGCCGATCATGCCGGTCTTCATCGAGCGGTATCCCGATATCGAGATCGACATCGCCGCCAGCGACCAGATGACCGACGTGATCGACGACGGCTTCGACGCCGGGATCCGGTACGGCGGAACTGTGCCCGAGGATATGGTGGCGCAGCGCCTGTCGGGCGAGCTTCGCTGGGTGGTCGTCGCATCGCCCGCCTATCTCGAGAAGTTCGGTATTCCGCAGCATCCTTCGGATTTGGAACACCATCATTGTCTCGGAGTTCGCCTCGGTAACGCGCATATCTATCGGTGGGAGTTCGAAGGCCCCGAAGGCGAGTTCTCCGTCCCCGTGCCGAGCAAGATCCTCGTCAACGGCGGGCGGGCAATGCTCGCCATGGCGCTGGCAGGGACCGGCCTCATGTACGGGATGGAGGCATCGTTCGCCCCCCATCTCGCCCGGGGCGAGTTGCGGCTGGTGCTTGAGGACTGGGCGACAATGGGCCCCGGCTACCACGTCTATTATTCGAGCCGTCGCCAATTGCCGACGGGTCTCAGGCTGTTGATCGAACTCATCCGGGAGATGCGTCCTCTGGGGCTTTAGCACCGGCTCCGACGGTGAGGGCTGTTTCACGCGGCAATGAGCATGACGCCCGTCGCATGAGGCGAGCCCGCCTTTAAATAGAATGATGGCCTCAACATCACCGTCCATCGACAAGGCAACGCCGGACCGCGCGACCCCGCCCTCGTTTGCAAAAACCGTAGCCATCCTCAGTGCGCTGATGGCATTCGCATCGATCTCCACGGATCTGTATCTGCCGGCCATGCCCACGCTGGGCCAGGCGCTTGGCGGCAGCCAGGGCAGCGTCGAACTGACGCTGTCGAGCTTTCTGATCGGCTTCAGCCTGGGACAGCTCTTCTGGGGACCGATCGGCGATCGCTACGGACGCCGCGCACCCATCCTGTTCGGGCTCGTCCTGTTCATGATCGGCTCGGCCGGCTGCGCGCTCGCGGGCAGCGTCGGGCAACTGATCGTGTGGCGGATCGTGCAGGCGGCGGGCGCCTGTGCCGGGCCCGTCCTCGCCCGCGCGATGGCGCGCGACCTGTATGGACGCGACCGGGCCGCACAATTGCTGTCCACCTTGATGCTGATCATGGGCATCGCCCCGTTGCTCGGCCCGCTGATCGGAGGCCAGGTGCTGCTGATCGGATCGTGGCGGCTGATCTTCTGGCTGTTGGTTGTGCTCGGCATCGCGATCTTCGCAGCCGTGCTGCGGCTGCCGGAAAGCCTGCCGCGCGAACGACGCTCGACGATCGGCCTGGGCGCGGTGCTCGGCAATTACTGGCTGATGGCGAAAAGCCGCACGATCATGGGCTATGCGATCGCCAGCGGCTGCTATTACGGTGGTATCTACGCCTATCTCGCCGGCACGCCGACCGCGTATATCAGCTATTATCACGTGGTGCCGCAGGCCTATGGCTTGCTGTTCGGCCTTGGCATCATCGGCCAGATGCTGCTCAATCTTCTCAACACGCGCTTTGTCGTCCGGATGGGAAGCGATTACATGCTGCGCTGGGGTGCGGCGCTGGTCGGTGTCTCAGGAATCTGGGCGGGTGTTGCGGCGACGACCGGCGTCGGCGGTCTGTGGGGCTTGGTCCTGCCGCTGTTCTTCTTCCTATCTGCAAACGGCCTGTTCGTCGCCAACGCGATGGCCGGCGCACTGGCCGTCAATCCGGACCGCTCTGGGGCGATATCCGCGTTCGTCGGGGCGATCCAGTTCGGCAGCGGCATCTTCGGTTCGGCGCTGGTCGGCTGGTTCGCCGATGGCACGCCTCGACCTATGGGTCTCGTGATCGCGGTGCTGGGCACCGCGAGCTTCATCGTCACGCTGCGCACGATCGGGCAACGGCGCGGTTCAGGCGACATCATTGAGGCGGCTTCACAGCCGCATCAAGCGACACCGGTCTAATCGCGGACGAGGTCGCTGCCCATCTCGTGCCTGGACATCAGGAGAGACAGCATGAACCCCCGTTATGATTTTACCGAACGGGTCGCGTTCGTCACCGGTGCAGGCCAGGGCATGGGCCGCGCCACCGCTGAGGCTTTCGCCGCGGCCGGCGCGGCGGTCGTATTGACCGACGTCCGCGCCGACACCGCCGAGGCTGCGGCCGCCGGCATCGTCGCGGCAGGCGGTCGTGCGATCGGTTTTGCCTGCGACGTGACGGACGAGGATCAGGTCGCGGCGGCGATCGCGCGCACGGTCAAAACCTATGGCAGGCTCGACATGGCCTTCAACAACGCAGGCATCCAGGCGCCCGCGGTCGACCTCGCGGATCAGTCGGCGGACGATTTCGATCAGGTCGCGGCGATCAATCTGCGCGGCACCTGGGCGTGCATGAAGCACGAGCTGCGACAGATGCGGACGCAAGGGCACGGTGCGATCGTCAACAACGCGTCGGCCGGCGGTCTCGTCGCGCAGGCCGATCTGGCGGCATACAACGCCACCAAGTTCGGCATCGTCGGCCTGACCAAGAGCGCCGCGCTGCGCTATGCCGCTCGCGGCGTGCGGATCAACTGCGTCTGCCCCAGTGCGATCGACACGCCGATGGTGGCGGACATGAAGACCACTCAGCCGGAAGCAATGGAGGAAATCTTCCGTCTCCAGGTGATCGGTCGTCTCGGCCGTGCCGAGGAAGTCGCTGCGGCTGTGCTCTGGCTGGCGAGCCCCGGTGCCAGCTTCGTTCACGGCGTCGCACTGCCGGTGGATGGCGGCTTCACGGCCAACTGACACGGACGGTCCATCCCGCGTTCCGAAACGGCGGGATGGACGTTCCGGTACGCGTGCTGCTGCGATCTAGCTGCCGGGCGCGTCCAGCTTGCGCAGCGCAGTAACGCCCGAGAACGCCTTCGGCCAACCGGCATAGAACGCCATATGCGCCATCGCTTCGCCGAGCTGGGCGCGGGTCAGCCCATTCTCGATCCCGTGCGTGAGATGAAAGCCAAGCTGGTCGGCATCGCCGTTCGCGGTCAATGCCACGATCGTCACGAAACTCCGGTCGCGCGGACGCAGGTCGGTCCGCCGCCAGAGATCCTGAAACAGCGGCCCGTTGGTCAACTGCGCCAGCGATGGCGATATCGGCGTCACGGTATCGGTCACGGTTGCCGCGCGCGCCGCATCGCTATCCGGGACCGGCAGCAACGCAGTGCGCGCCGGCTGAAGCGCGGTTGCCGCGATGCCGCGTTTGGCGAACACCCGATCCGCGACCTCGCACGCCGACACCGCGTTCGGCCAGCCCGTATAGAAGGCCAGATGGGTAATCAGCCCGCCGATCTCGACCGGCGTCAGCCCGTTGTCGAGTCCCAGCTCCAGGTGGCTCGCCAACTGTTCGGTCTTGCCGGTCGCTATGAGCACGCTGATCGTCACAAGACTGTGATCGCGCGCCGACAGCGCAGCCCGTTTCCAGACGTCGCCGAACAACAGCCGGTCGGTATACTCGGCCAGCGCCGGCGCGACCCGGCGCATCGTTTCCGGAACCTTCGGCTGTGCCGCACGCGCTGTCTGCGCAGTTGCGGGGGTCTGGGCCATCGTGGCAACCAGGGCGAGTACGGCGATCCGCATGCGTTTCTCCTTCTACGATTGTTGCGCGAGCGGGCCATAGCCCGGCCGCTTGAACAGCAGATCTTCGTGGGCCACGATCTCCGGCGCATAGACCGCGGCCATCCAGTCGTTCGCCGGAACTTCCCGGATCGCCACCGATACCTCGTCCACCTCGCTATCGAGCGTGTCGGTAACGGCAGCGACGATCCGTGCCGCGAGCGCCCGCCGGGCGCCGAGGGGATGCCCCGCCACCACGCTTACCAGGACATGCGGCATGGCTCAGTTGTCCTTGAAGACGTCGCGCGCTGCCTGGATCGCGGTCATCGCGGTCGGCCAGCCCGCATAGAAGGCGGTGTGGGTGATCGCAGCAATGATCTCGTCCTGCGTCAGGCCGTTCTCGATCCCCTTCTTGAGATGGAAGCCAAGCTCGTTGTGCCGGTACAGCGCCGCCAGATTGACGATCGTGACGAGGCTGCGGTCGCGCGGCGACAGCGTGTCGTCCGCCCAGACGTCGCCAAACAGGACCTTGTCGGTAATTTCCGCGAGCTTCGGTGCGATATCGCCGAAGGTGTCACGTGCGTTGGTCGGTTCGTCCGCCATGTGGTCTTCTCCTGTTTACAGTTGCTGAAGTCAGCGAGCGGTCGAAACACGACGCGCTGTCGACCGTCAGATAATGCCACCGCATGCCCCCGATTACCGGCCCTCGCGTACATGCTCCGATGAAGCTGGCTCATTGAACGTCGGGGTCGTCAGCCGAGCGGCCGTAGTTCCCGGATCAGGTCGAGAAGCAGCCGGAGCGGGACCGGCACCTGCCGGCGACTGGAATAGTAAAGATGGAATCCGGGGCCGGTCGTCGACCAATCCTCCAGCACGAGCCGCAGGCTGCCCTGTGCGATGTGGGGGGCGAAGGCGGGTTCGATCCCGTACATCATGCCTGCGCCGTTAATCGCCATCGCCTGCATCGTCGGCGTTTCGTTCACCGTGACGCGGCTGGGTAGCGCGACCGCGAATTCTCCTTCGGGGCCTTCGAACTCCCACTGATAGATGCGGTCATCCCCCAGCCGAACGCCGATGCAGCGATGATCGAGCAGGTCCTCCGGCCGCGCTGGTTCGCCGAACCGAGCGAGATAGCCGGGGGACGGAGCGACGACCCAGCGGAGGTCCGGCGACAGTCGCTGCACGATCATGTCCTCGGGTACCGTGCCACCATACCGGATCCCGGCATCGAACCCCTCCCCGATGACATCGACCAGACGGTTGCTGGCAACGATGTCCACAGCGATATCGGGATAGCGATCGAGAAACACCGGCATCACGGGCCCGAGCAGCAGCGTGGCCGCGTCCGCTACGACGTTGAGGCGGATGTGCCCCGCCGGCTTGTCTCGGAATCGGGCAAGGTTTTCGACAGCCTGACCGATGGCTGCGAACGGCGCGTTGATCGCCGCGAGCAGTTCCTCCCCGGCGGCGGTCAACGTGACCGATCGGTTCGTACGGTTGAACAAGCGTACGCCGAGGCGCCCCTCGAGGGCCTTAAGAGAATGGCTGAGCGCGGACGCACTCACGCCCATCTCCAGCCCGGCAAGTCGGAAATTGCGGTGCCGGGCGATCGCGAGTACATAGGCGAAATCGGCAAGATCCGCCCTGTTGGGCAACATCGTCTGTCCGATCTGCCAACCGTCGGACCCGTTCAGCTTTGCGGCCCTTTAAACTGCGCGTCCGTGACTGCCTCAAGCCAAGTGACGTTCTTGCCCGCAAGCGTTTCGCTGATCGCGAGGTGGCTCATGCCCGTCGTCGCGGTTGCCCCGTGCCAGTGGCGCACGCCCGGTTTCACGTACGCGGTGTCACCCTGGCATATACGGGCGACCGGCCCACCTGCTTCCTGCGTCCAGCCGCACCCTTGCGTGACATAGAGCGTCTGGCCCGCCGTATGCGTATGCCAGTTGCTCCGCGCGCCGGGTGAGAAGGCGACCAGCGCAGTTCCGGCTTGTCCGGGAGGTGCGGGGCTCGTCAGCCTTCGCACTGTCACGCGACCCGTAAAGGTCTTGGCCGGGCCTGGTTTGGCCTCGACGGAATTGCGCCCTACGACATTCTGGGCCTGTCCAACCGATGCCCCGACCAGCAGTGTGACCGCGATCGGCAGCGACCGCAGCACCCTCAACCAATCAGTTCGCATATTGCTCGTCCGTTACCGGTTCGAGCCAATCGACATTCTTACCGTCGACGGCCTCCGTGATCGCGATATGGCTCATCCCGGTCGTTGCCGTGGCGCCATGCCAATGCCGTTCGCCAGCATCGAAATACACAGTGTCACCTGGGCCGACGTCTTCGCGCGGTTCGCCTTCGCGCTGAACCCACCCCTTGCCAGCGGTGATGATGATCGTCTGGCCAGCTGGGTGCGTGTGCCACACAGTCCGCGCGCCAGGAGCGAACGTCACGACCGCGGTGGACGCCCGACCCGGCGGATTGGGTTGAGCCATGTTGTCGATGCGAACAATGCCGCAAAAATTCGTGGGATTTTGACCCGGCATCGACGGCGTCGATGCGTTACGTGTGATCTTCATAGCTATCTCCTGATGGCCATATGACGCATCGATACAACGTTCAGTCAGACGAAGGGATCAATGAGCGTCATTCATTGCAGCATTGAATGCTCCAGAGAATTTCGGAGCGGCCATCCACACCGGACCCAGAATACGCTGGGTTATTCGATTTTACGGCATTGCCGATACGCCATGCGGAGTCGGCATCGTTGGCCAGAAAGCGGCGGTTACAAACTTCGGAGACGAGGGAAACTTACTAATTGGACTCGCGAGCGACCTCCGACGATTACTACTAGCCTTACATGAAAATTATTTCATATTTCCCGTGGCACTGACGAGCGCCTGAGCGTTGTCGCCGTTCTCCATAGAACGGGATATCATGCCGAAAACACTCACTATTATCGGCATGGGCGCTTGCGGCGTTGCCGCATTCGCCGAAGCTGTAACGCGGCTTAGCTACGATCCGGGCGAAGGTTGGATGATCCACCTGATCGAACGTGACGATGAGCTTGCGCGGGGATTGGCGTTCGGCACGGAGCAACCCGGGCATCTCCTGAACACGGAATCCCGCCTCATGGGGCTCTACGACCGGGAGCCGGGCCATTTCCGGACCTGGCTGGAAGCGCGGCGCGCGGCATCCGGCTCCCCGCTCGATCCCGATGGCGTCGAATACCCGCAGCGCCGCGAATACCGCGTCTACATGCAAGAGGTTCTCAACCGCGCGCTTGATCAGGCACGGACCACCGGGATCGATGTCCACGTCCACCGCGAGGAAGCTATCGCCCTTGAGGGCGATCATGCCGCGGCGACGGTTCGGCTCGCCAACGGGTCGACGATCGGGACGGACGTCGTCCTGTTGACGATCGGCACGCCCGATCCGGATCGGTTCGGCGATCTAAACGGTATGTCCGGCTATTTCGACTCGCCCTATCCCGCCCACCGCATGACCGAGGGGATCGAGCGAGATCAGTCCGTCGTCATCCTCGGCAGCGGCCTGAGTGCCATCGACGCAGTGATGACCCTGCTCGACGATGGGCATCGCGGTCACATCCATCTGATATCGAAGGAGGGAATGCTGCCGCGCGTCGAAATTCCGGCGCCCGAGACAGGCTATGACCGTCAGCACCTTACACTCGGAAACGTCCATCGGCTGATCCGCGAGCGGGGCAGCGCCTTCTCGGTGGTCGACCTGTTCCGCCTCTTTCGTCTTGAAGCCGAGACTGCTGCCGGACGCGCGATCGACTGGCAGGCGGAGGACCGCTACGACGGTGACGCCGAGGCCGCCTTGCTGCACGACATTGCTGCAGCGGAAGCGGAAGATGAACCGTTCCAGCGCATTCTCACCGCCGCGCGACATGATTCGACGGCGATCTGGAATCTGTTGCGACCCGCGGACCAGAAACGATTCGGGCGATGGCTGGCGCCGCATTTTGCCGCGGCGCGCTTCGTCACGCCGATGGCGAATGCACGGCGATTGACGGATGCAATGACCCGCGGGTTGCTCAGCGTACGCGGACGGATCAACGAGACCGTTGCCCACGAGAGCGGTACGGGCTTCACGGTCCGGTTCGAGAATGGCGACACGCTCGACACGCCGATCGTCGTCAACGCCACGGGTCAGGCCACCACGCTCGACGAGATGAAGGAGCCACTTATCAAGGACCTGCTCGCGAAGGACTGGCTGCAACCGCATCCGGTCGGCGGGGCCATCGCGCACCGGGCAACGTGTCGGATCATATCCGCCACGCGCGACGCACCTCGGTTGTACGCGCTCGGCCAATTGCTGAATGGCGAGTTGCGCGACACCAACGCGGTCTGGTTCAACGTCGAATGCGCCGGTCGTGCGATCGACGATATCCTGCGCCAGCAATGAGCGCGCTCGGTAATATCGCGGCGGCGCTGCTGCCGCTCTACGGCGTAATCCTGCTCGCATGGGCCGTCGGCGCCCGCGTGCCCTGGGCGGCGAAGCTGTGTTCAAAGGTCCTCGTCTTCGGCCTCATCCCGTTGCTGGTCATCGACAAGGTGCTCAGCGCGGAACCACGACAGCTGTTCGTGATCCCACCGCTGATGTTCGTCGTCTCGGCCCTGATGAGCATCCCCGCATACCGGTTGGCCCAGCGGCTGGGCGACGACTTCGACCCCAAACTGCTGTCGGCGTCCTTCTCATTCTTCAACGTCGCGTTCTTCGGGGTGCCCGTCAGCCAGGCGTTGTTCGGCGAAGTCGGCGTATCGACGGTGATCTGCGCGTATATCGGCAGCGCGCTGTACGGCAACACGATCGGGTATTTCCTCATCGCCCGGACCAAGGAGGGTACGCGCACCGCCGCGACCAAGGCGTTGCGGGTGCCGCTCGTCTATGTCGTCATCGGCTCGATCATCGCGAAATGGGGCGGCGTGACAATGCCTGAAGCGGCAGCGCCGATCGTCTCGATCGCCGGCACGCTGGTGTCGGTCCTCGGCATGGCGGTGATCGGCCTCAACCTTGCCGAAACCGGCCGCGAGGACTGGCGGCCAAAGCTGATGACGCGCATCCTCGCGGTCAGGCAAGTCGCCGGGCTGATACTGCTCGGCGCAGCGCTCGCACTCGAAGCGGCATTCGTCGGCGTGCTAAGCCCGCGCGACCGCGTGATCGTCGGGCTCGTCGCCCTGTTCCCGATCGCCAGCAACGTGACCCTGTTCGCGACCCTCCTCGACACAAATCGCAAAGAGGCAGCGGTCCTTGTCGCGATGTCGAGCGCCGTATCCCTCGTCCTTGTTCTGCTGGTTGTGTGCCTCTTTCACTCGGCCATGCCGGCGAGTTAGTCTTGGCGGGGGAAGCTCAACCCCGGCTTGTGAGAGGAAACGCCTAAACAGCGTATTGGTATGTCGCGCCAAGACCCCGCTGCGAATTAAGCGGCGGGTGTTGCCAAGTAGCGAAAGTCGCGCAGTCGAACTGCGCCTTCGCCTGCAGCATAAATACCTAAGCGAATGGCGGAAAACCCTGTCGCTTTCTTAAATGCCCGACAAACAGGTGTTTTTCGAACAGCAGGCTCTAGATCGTCGTAATACGCAGTCGCCAACCCCGATTGGCGACTATCGTGTGTTTCCCGACAGCGCGCGGCGGGCAGTAGGTGCTCAAGGCGGCCGGGTGATTTCGCCCACACTCGGACGTTCACGCTGACGATCCGGGCGTCCAATAACGGCCATTCGTTAAGCGCGATCTTTCCCGTTTCTCCGTCTCCGATTGGCCATTTCGGGAAAGAGCAATCGGGAACAGATTTTGGGAAAGTGAAACCCGCAGGCATCCGTCAGCGCGATCGAAGCGGCGAGACTCCCGCCTGACGTTTCTAATTGGGAAAACCGTTTCAGGTGGGCCTTGGCTATCTATCATGTGGCTAGCAATAATTTAGCGCCTTCGCTGCCGTCTCCGTGACAGCAAGTAGCCTTGCCTCCTTCCATCCCTCCCGCGCAGCGGCCGACAGGCCGAGCATGGTCGTGGCAACGTAATCCGCGATACGCTCAGGCGCTTCGCTGTCGGACGCTTTAAGAAACATTCGCACTCGTTCGCGATTTTCGGTTGCGATCTGTGCAGCCGCGATGCCCCAATCTGTTGTCCCGGCCTTGGCATGTTCGAGGATAAGGCAACCACGCCGCTGCGGATGGGCGGCATACGCACGCGCCGCAGCGCGTAGCATATCGCAGAGCGCCGTCGTGGGGGCGATACTTGGAACCAGAAAGCGATCCAGCGGCACGACGGTGGCCGAATAGAGCCGCAACGTATCCTTGAAGAAGGCGGTCTTGCTGCCGAACGCCGCGTAGAAGCTCGGCGGGGTAATCCCGATCGCCTCGGTCAGCGCGGCGACGCTGACGTTCTCATAGCCGTGCTCGTGAAAGAGATGTTGTCCGACCTCGACCGCTGCGTCGAGCACGAACCCGCGCGGCCGTCCCCGCTGCCGCTTATTTTCGTTAACCATCATTACATAATCCGTTGCATCGCTGGATCATATTTGTATAGCGGTCATTAAGTGAAATAGCCATGCCCCGGATCGTTGAGGTCTGAGACCAGGCACGAACTGTCGAATAAGGACAATCATGCCGCCTTCCCCCTCGCTAGGCCTCGTCGAAACCGGGGCGGTGCCGCGTACCGCACTCCCTACCGCAGCACTGTCAGGCCTCGCCGCCAGTGGCTTCCTGTGCATCGTTACCGAGACGCTTCCCGCTGGCTTGCTGCCGCAAATTGCCTCTGGCCTGCGAATCTCTGAAGCAATCGCGGGACAACTTGTTGCGGTCTATGCTCTGGGGTCCTTGCTCGCGGCGATTCCGCTTACCAGCTTGACCCAAGGCCTTCCCCGCCGTCCGTTATTGCTCGGTACCATCATCTGCTTCGTTGTCGGGAACACGCTGACGGCATGGGCAGGGTCTATCAGCCTCGTGCTGGTCGCGCGGTTCGTCGCCGGGTGCGCAGCGGGGCTCGCCTGGGGGATTCTCGCGGGTTACGCGCGCAGCATCGTACGTCCGGACCAGACCGGCCCGGCCATGGCGCTTGCCATGGTCGGCGTGCCGCTGGCGCTCTCGCTAGGGGTGCCCTTGGGGACCTTCCTGGGTGGTCTGGTTGGTTGGCGCCGGTCGTTTCTGGTCCTCTCCGCGCTCAGCGTCGTGCTGATCGGCTGGATCATCGCAAAAGTGCCCGATGCGCCTGGCCGGACGGGCGATGATCGTCCGTCGCTACGCCGGGTCATAGCTACGCCGGGAGTCGTGCCGATTCTGCTCGTCATCCTAACCTGGATGACGGCGCACAACATCCTGTACACCTACATTGCGCCGTTCGCGACGGCTGCGGCCGTTCGGGTCGATCTCGTGCTGCTTGCATTCGGTGTCAGTTCGCTCGCCGGCATCTGGACCGTAGGGCGACTGGTAGATCGGATGCTCCGTGTGCTGGTACTGCTTGCGATCGGATCGTTCGCGGCGGTCGCGGTGCTCCTCACGATTGCCGGCGGACAGGGCATCGCCGTCTATGCGGCGGCCGTCATCTGGGGCCTCGGCTTTGGCGGTGCCGGAGCGATGATGCAGACGGCGTCGGCAGACGCGGCCGGTGATGGCGTCGATCTGGCGCAGGCGATGGTGACCACGGCGTGGAACCTGGCGATCGCGGTCGGCGGTGCGCTCGGCGGTGCGCTGCTCACGACGGGAGGGACCTCGCTGTTGCCGCCCGCTGTCGCGGCGCTGGCCCTGATAGCCTTTCTCATCGCGCTGGCCGCACGCCGTTTCGCCTTTCCACCCGGTCACCGCGCGCCGTCAGGCCGCTGACCGCTCCTTTTTTGAGAACGAGGTTCAGACATGAAGCCCTACAGCATCTCCTTTGCGCTTGCTGCATTCGCTATGACAGCGACGCCGATCCAAGCCGCGCCGCGTGCGGTTCTACCCGCCGCGCATGAGGAATTTCCGATTCCTGATGGATTTAGCGGCGGTTACGAAACCATTGACGGCGTGAAGCTGCATTTCGTGCGCGGCGGTCGAGGCCCGCTCGTGCTCCTCGTCCACGGTTTTGGGCAGACATGGTATGAGTGGAACCGCCTCATGCCGAAACTTGCCGGGCGCTATACGGTGGTGGCGGTCGAGTTGCCGGGTCTTGGCCTGTCGGAAGCACCCCGCACGTCCTACACCGGCGTCGACATTTCCGACTATCTGTACAAATTCGCCAAGCGTTTCAGCCCGGACAAACCCTTCTTTCTCGTCGCGCACGATATCGGCATCTGGAACAGCTATCCAATGGTCGCGCGTCACCCCGCCGACATCGTCAAGGCAGCTTTCATAGAAGCGACCGTACCCGACGACACGCTCTATTCGCTACCCGCGTTCGTCGCGACCGGTGAGGCAGCGGGTTGGCATCATAGCTTTTTCGCAGCCGACGATCAGTTGGCGGACGCGATGGTGAAAGGCAATGAGCGGCTGTTCCTGACGCACTTCATTCGCCATCATGCGAGCAACCAGGCGGTGTTCACCGATGGGCTGATCGATCGCTACGTTCGCTCCTATGCAAAGCCGCAGACGTTCCATCACGCGTTCGAATATTACCGTGCGTTACCCCGATCTATCGTGCAAAATCAGGCACTGGCAGCGAGTAAGCTGACCATGCCGGTTCTTGCCGTTGGCGGGGGTGGCAATGGCGGTTTCGGCGTCAGTCAGCCGGAAAACATCCGACGCTACGCCACCAACGTCAAGGCGCACGTGCTGCCCGGGTGCGGTCACTGGGTTCCCGAGGAATGCGCGCCGGCGCTGGACCCACTAATCACCTCGTTCCTGGCTCGACCATGACACCCGATGCCAGCATGGCCGGCAATGTACGCGGGATCGATCACATTGGGATTACGGTGCCTGACGTGGAAGCGGCGACCCGGTTCCTAAGTCAGGCATTCAACGCAACCGTCGTCTACGATACGGTAGCTAATGGTCTACCGCGCCGGTCACCCGAGGATCTCGCCGCGACGGTCGCGCTGAACCAAACTCAACGTGTCATTGCGACCCGCATCGTTCGCCTTGGCGACAGCGCCAACATTGAACTGTTCGAGATCAAGGATACCGTGCCCGGGGTCCACGGGATCGGTGCGCTCGGGCTCCAGCACTTCGCCGTCTACTGTGACGACATTGCAGAGGTGCTTCGTCGAGTATTGGCGGCGGGAGGTACGCAGCTTCGCGGGCCGAACCCATTGTTTGGGGCGGAAGAAGGGCCCGGCAATGCAATGCATTATGTTCGGGCACCATGGGGTACATTGATCGAGTTGATTTCCACTCCGGCCGGCACCGCACCAGGACGCGAGATGAACCGCTGGCAGCCTACCCGGAGCTAGAACTCGTCTCTTCGGAGTGCCGCGCAGCCTGCTGACAGATGGATCGTCGAGAACGGCATATTGAGGATCATGAGACACTGCACCGGCAGTTCGCTGCGAAGACATAGTTCCCTTAGTCCAAATTTCGGGAAGGCTTTGGCATTCCCGAAATTCGATCCAGACCGTGCGAGAACTCGCCGTCACATGGGCACGGACGTCTTTTGTTAAACGGTGGAGCTGGGCGCAAATATTTTTGAGTTACTGCCGTGGTGGCGCTTTGGTGGCGCTGTGGTGGCTTCAAGGGGAAGCCATTGAGCGCTGCGCAGCAGATTTGGCGCGCTTGATCAGGCCTGTACGGCCCTGATCAACCCCGGCACGCCGATGAGGGTAATGGCTCTTCTTAGATTGTAGGCGAGCGCGGTCAGACTGAACTCGGCGCGAACCTTCTCCAGCCCGCGCATCAGGAATGCGCCCTGGTTCATCCATTGCTTGATCGAGCCGAACGGGTGTTCGACCGTCTCGCGGCGAACGGCAAGAATATCAGGGCGCGCAACCAAGCGCGCCGCCATGCGGTCCAGCACCGCCTCGTTTTCCCAACGGTTGATGCGCCGCCAGCGACTGCTGGTACAGTTCACCTTGATTGCGCAGTCCGAACAGGCGGCGGGGTTGGAATATTGGATGTTGGCGTGGCCGCGCGTCACCGCGCGATAGCTGATGTCGAGGGTCCGGCCACCCGGGCAGTGGTACGCGTCCGCCTCGGCATCGTAGCGAAAGAGATCCTTAGAAAAACGGCCATTGGCGATGGCGCTGCCCCGTCTCGGCCGGGCAACGAAGGGTGTAATACCATTCGCCTCGCATGCTTCGATGTCCTCGCCTTTGTAATAGCCCATGTCGGCGACCACATCGATCTGCTCGACGCCTAGCGCGTCTTTCGCCGCCCCAGCAGTGGGTGCCAGCAGACCCATGTCGGTGCCGGCGTTGGTAACGTGCTGCTCGACGATCAGCTTGTGTTTCGCATCCACCGCTACCTGCGCGTTGTAGCCGACCGTGGTCTTTCGACCCGTGACCATCGCGCGCGCATCGGGGTCGGTTAGCGATATCTGGCTCTCGCCGCTGGCGTTCAGCTCGTGCAGCATCGCCTCCTGGGCCTGACGCCGCTCGCGCACGCTGGCGATCTTTGCGGCCAGTGCCCCGCTGCGGCCAGGCCCATGGCCATCCTCGCCGCGGTCGATGGCGTCCATCTCGGCAAGATACCCCTCAAGCCGCTCGTCGGCCGCGGCAATATACCTGGCCAGCTTGTCACGGGAGAAGTTGCGTGCCGGGTTGTTCACCGCCTTCAGCCGCGTGCCGTCCACCGCCAGCAGCTCGCGCCCGAACAGGTCGAGCTTGCGGCATAGGACGACGAAGGCGCGGAACACTGCCTTGAAGGCACTCCGGTTGTCGCGGCGAAAGTCAGCGATGGTCTTGTAGTCTGGCCGAAGCCCACGCAGCAGCCAGATCAGCTCGAGGTTGCGTGCCGCCTCGGCTTCCAGCCGTCGGCTCGACCGCACCCGGTTGAGATAGCCGTACAGGTACAGCTTGAGCATGTCGCCCGGGTCATAGCCTGGCCGCCCCGTCGCCTTCGGCCGCGACCGATGAAAACCGGACTCGCCCAGATCGAGGTCATCAACGAACGCGTCGATGAACCGAACCGGACTACCCGCTGCCACATAATCCTCTACCGATGCCGGCAGCAGCAGCGCCTGGTCGCGCGCATGACCCTCGATATATGCCATGATTACAGCATACGCCCGTCAGCAACCTTGTGGAATCACCCAGCGAGTTTTCGCACGGTCTGCGATCCTTTTCGAGAAAGGCCGCAGCATCAGACAACGTGCAATAGGCCATGTGCCTTGCTAATAATCAGACGGGCAGCTTTCCTTTCCATTGTCGGCATTCAGCGGCCCGATGTGCAGAAAACCCGGTCGTAATCACCATTGTGCGACAAACAGGTGTTTTGCGTCACATGGGTCGCGCTATTAAAGCGTAGGCCGAGCGCCGGATGTTTAGAGTGGTGACCGATCCGCGGATGAGATCAATCGTTGCCGATCAGGATTTTGCGGCACATCTGCCGATATTAAAATGGACGCTAGCATCGGCGCCGGCGGGAGGGTCGATTTGGACAACGTCTCAGATAACATCGCACGCAGTCTGAGATTGCCAGAGACCAATCCAATACCTAGATGCGCGTTCAGAAATGGAGCCCTGATATGTCTGACACTACCCTCGATCTGAACCCGGTCGAACTCGCCACGGAATTGACAATCGCCTGGTTAGCCAACCCCAACACGCGCACCAATGCTGACGACGTTCCGGCCTTCCTGAACAAGATGTACGAAACTGTTTCGACGCTGGTAGACGGAAACGCGACAGCCGCTGAACCCGAAGCACCCGCCCAGGAGTATACCCCAGCGGTGACGGCACGTAAGTCGCTCGCCAGCCCTGATCACATCATCAGCATGATCGATGGCAAGCCGTACAAGACGCTGCGCCGCCACCTCGCTACTAACGGCATGACGCCTGTGGAGTATCGCGAGCGTTATGGCCTGAAGGCTGATTACCCGATGGTCGCTCCTACTTATTCGGAAGCACGTCGCACAATGGCCAAGAGCATCGGCCTGGGTCGCAAGCCTGGCCAGACGAATGCAGCCAAAGCAGATGCCAAGCCTGCTCCGGCTTCGCGCAAGCGCAAGACCGAAGAAGCAGCAGCAGAGTAATTTATGGGGCTAGCTTCCTCGAAACAGGGAGCTAGCCCATGACTACGTACCCTTTACCGCTGACCGAACAGTGCCAATCAACGTTGATATCTATATCGTGACCTTGCCGTGCGATGACGCGAATTGTCTCAGAACCCGTCCCCCATCGGGTCTTTCCCATATTAGCTCTTTGAACAGGGCAAAACGGCGAATCACTGCTGAGCTATGCAGCCAGACCCGAGCGTTTCCGGTACCGCGACGAACCGCTTACCGACCGCCACATCAAGGTGTTCGAACACCCGGCGCCGCATCATCCAGGCCGGCGTGTCATCAACCGGCCCGGACCGGCCCGCCTTGGTCAGAAACAAAGAAACGGCATCGATGAACTGATCATCATGCCCGGGGTGTTCCGATGTCTCCCCTGCGCCAGAAGCGCGAGCACGCGATTTCCGAACGGAATAGTGGTCGGCGTCCTGAAGGACCGCGCTACGAAGCGCGTCCACCAAGGCACGAGAACGCCCCTTCCAGCTCGGCCGCAGGGTGCAGTCATGAAAGTCCGGCACCGATACTTGCGGCTGGGCATCAGCCTTCCGGGCGTGCGCTATGGCACCGCGCAGCAACGTCTCAAGCTGCTGTTCCATCTGCGCCAATCGCATCGCCGCCAATCCGACGATATGAAGCGGCAGCAGGTCGGCATACCAGAACTGGCTCATCTGCTTATTGCCGAAGGCGCCGTCCGTCTTGTCCTGCCGAACCTGTTCGAGAAACGGGTTGGCGGTTTGACTGCTGCGAACGCGAGCTTCCCGGACCACGGTATCGAGCGCAAACGGCCCATCGGTCGCGTGAAAATGGCTGGCCTGATCTGCCGCTCTCGCACGAATATCCTGAACCGCGGAAAGACGGCTTTTCGGCCTGGTTTGTGCGCCCCCCCCATCCCCACTGGTACGGTAGGCGTCGACGAACTGACGCAGCGCGCGATCGATCGGTCGAAACACCGAAACCAGCGTCGATGCCCGCATCCGCGCGGCGGCGCCGTTGACCAGCCAGCCCATGGGATTCGTCATCGTCCGCCGAGCGCGCGCAGCGGTCGCCTGGCAGTCGAACGCCGCCCAGATCAGCGCCATTCGGGTCAGAATGCGGATCGCGCCCTCATCGTCGAGCACCGGCGACACCCGGCGTTCCGCGATCATCGCCAACGCAAGCGCATGCTGGCCGCGTACGGCCGCGGCAAAGAATTTGGGATCCGTACGCCGGGCAGCCCATAGCTCGTCGACAAACCCCGTCAGGGCATTGAGCGGCGTGTCCCCGCCCGCCCAACCGCGTACACAGGTGTCGATCAGCGTCTCGTTGCCCTCGCGTGCCATCAGCCATCGACACAAGGCTTCGAGATCCTCGCGTGTCTCGGGCAGACGATCGGCGGGCAGCTCGAGGTAACGGGCCGTCAGCACGGCCATTTGCAGATCGTCCCATCCCTTTGGCCCGAACAGCAGCGTCCGCATCTGTTCGGGCGTCAGGTCGTTGCCGAAAATACTGTCCCGCAGCTGACCGACCGTCTGGTCAATATCGAACCCGGTCTTTGCGAGCGCGACCAAGACCTCACGCGCAAGGCGCACGAAATTGACCGATAGTAACCGGACGAGGTTCTTCTCCGCCGCCATGCTCAACCCGCCTTCCCCGCTTCGCATCACATGAAGCATAATCTTGCTTACGATTTTATGCCGTGTTGCGAAGGTCGGAGGATCACGACTTCGGGAACAAGGCGATTTTGAGCGCGTCCTTCGATCGTGCCCCGGCCTTTCGGGCGACTCGGGTCCTTGTCGGATCGCATCACGCGCGGGCGTTGCCGCGCCTGGACGAGCAGACCGGCCAATACCCAATCGCACGAAGTAGGCGCTGGCCGGACGATGAGCGCTTGAGATTGTTAACCCGCTCGGCGTACAGCCGTAGCGTTCGCCAGCAGGCGGACCGAGGCGTGATAACCTCGCTCTTAGTTGCCGAACGCCCGGCCCGAACCAGTTTCGGCCGGGAGGCGGACGCGTATGTCCAGGGCCTCCGGGCCTAAAGGCGTCCGCGCTCGTCTAAGAGCGAGTTATCAACTTCCGGCTCACGGGCCGGCACCGCCTCGTAACTTTTTGGGGCGGTGCCGCCGGCTGGGTTAGCCGACCGGTACCGACACGAACGGGGGTTCGGTGTGGGTATGTGCGACAATGGCCGTAGCAAACGGCTCACCATCATCAAGACTATCGCGGTCGTAACGGCACCGATGTTGCTGGCCGCCTGCGGTGGCGGCGGCGGTGTCAATTCGTCCGGCAGCAACGGGCCGCCACCTGGAACGCCGACGCCAACGCCCGCCCCAGCGCCGACACCCTCCCCCGCGCCCACTCCGACGCCAACGCCGACCGCCGCAGACAGCGCCGAGTACAAAGCCTCGGCAAGCGCCGCAGCCATGAAGGCCGCCTATGCGTATGACCGGGGCATAACCGGCAAGGGCGTGACGATCGCGGTCATCGATACCGGCATCGATACGAGTGGGGCCGAGTTCGCAGGGCGCATCTCGGCCGACAGCACCAGCTTCGACCAGAAGATCGCCCGCTGCGCGACCTGCGTCAGCGAGACCGTCCGCTACGACCTGAAGGACATCCAGGGCCACGGCACGCAGACGGCTGCGATCGCGCTTGCCGCGCGCGACGGTCGCGGCATGCAGGGCGTCGCACCCGACGCGACGCTGCTCGCGCTCAAGATCTCAGGGCCAAACCTGTCGAACGTCAGCCCGACCTCGGGGCCGGTGCCCGAGAGCGAAGGGCCGAACCCGGCACTGATCGCGCAGGCCATCACCCATGCCGTGACCAAGGGGGCCTTCGTCATCTCGATGAGCCTGAACGGCACGTCCGCCGGTCAATTCGCGGTCGACCAGCGCACGGCGATGGATCTGGTGCGCACGCAGAACCGGTTGTTCGTCCAGTCCGTCTCCAACTTCGTCGACGAGAACAGCTTCACCGGGCAGATCTCGCAGAACCTTGTCGGTACGGATCTGGCGAACAAGGACTGGTTCCTGTTCGGTATCCGCGTCGACAAGTCCCTGCAGGCTCCATCCGGCAACGGGCTGCCTGGGCCGCTGGCGGACCGGATGCTCGCCGTCGTTGCGGTCGATGTCCAGACGGTCGGCAAGGATGGTGAAGCGGTCACCATCACCGGCAACAGCTTCGCAGCGCCCGCGATCGCCGGGGCGGCTGCACTCCTGAAGCAATATTGGCCGCAACTGGGCGGCAGGGAAATCAGCCGCATCCTGCTCGACACCGCCACCGACCTCGGTGCAGCCGGGGTCGACGACAAGTTCGGGGCCGGCCTGCTCAACGTCGAAAAGGCGATGCAGGCGCAGGCCCCCGCCGCGTCGTTCACCGCCGCGCAGGCCGTGCTAGCGCGCTATGCGTCGCTGACGCTGTCGGCGCCGTTCGGCGGGGCGGCTGGCGCTGCAGCGCTGAACGACAAGGTCGGCAGCATGACGGTGCTCGACCGCTATGGGCGCGACTTCCGCATGACGGGCGCGTCCGGCATCCGCGCGCAGGGCTCCGGACTGCTGGCGGGTGCGATGCTGACGCCGATCGATCCGCCCTGGATGACGGCAGGCGCCAGCGACGCGCGCTTCGGCTTCGCCTCGCCCGTGACGACGACCGGGTATCTGCAAGGTGCACGCTCGAACCGGCCGGCGGTTGCATCCTTCTCGCCGGCGCGTGGGCAGACCGTCACGTTCGGGGCGAACGTCGCGATTGGTCAGGGCAGCAGTCTCGCCGGATCGCCGCTCCGCGGGATCGGCGCGACGCCGGTCGGGATGTCGTCCGCCTGGACCGGCGCCGGCTGGTCCGCGTCGTTTGCCTCCGGCACATCGCGCGATCGTCGCACGGCGCAGCGCACGCTTGCACTGGCGACGCCACTGGGGGTCGGAGTGGAACTGGCCGACCTCAGCGAGCGCGGCCGCATCCTCGGCATGAACGCCGGCCCCGCGTTCGGGCTGACCAGTGCCGCGACGACGATGGCGACGCTGACGATGCGCCGGACGCTGGCCGGCGTCGCATGGTCGGCGCGAGCGAGCGCCGCCACGACGCGGGTACGCGGAGGATCCGACCTGATGCGCTTCGCGCAGCCGGTGCTCGGCACCGCGTTTGCGTTCGAGGGCGCCCGCGGCCTGCTGGGCGGTATCGCGACATTCGGCCTGTCCTCGCCGCTGCGGGTCGAGCGCGCGCGTGCGACGATGCTGATGCCGGTCGCCTATAACCTGATGACGGGCACGCTGGCGACGCGCACCGCCTCGGTCGATCTGGCGCCATCGGCACGCGAGCTGGATATCGAACTTGGCTGGTCGGCCGCGCTGTCGCCGACCTCGTCGCTGCGCCTGGGCGTCGCCCGCGCGTTCGACGCCGGACACGTCGCGGGCGCCACCGATACGGCCGGGTTCATGACGCTGGTGCTCAGGTGAGCTGTCATCGCGCCGCCCGCGCACCGCCCGCCGGCTGACGCCTGCGCCGAGCACGGCCAAGCCGATCACGACCAGGACCTGCGACGCCGGGACGGCTTCCCGGCGAACGATGTCGCGCGTCAGCAACAAAGGACAATGCAAGATGATCAGGACGATGGCGATTCCCACGATGATGCTGCTCGCGGCATGCGGCTCTGCGACCGTGGCGAGCGAGGATGCGCAGGCGAAGACGGCTGCGGCCACGACAAAGCCGCTCGACATCGCCGGCATCCGCCCGGGCATGAAGACCACCGACGCGCTGGCGCTCGTCAAGCAGGGCGGCTGGGCGGTTCGCGCCAATCCCGGCGACAGCTGGGCGGAAACGGTCGAGCAGGCGGTCGCGCAACGCCTGCAGAAACTGCCCGCCACCTCGAAACGGACCGGCGTCTACAGCTACAGCGCCACCAAGGGCGAAGAGACCCTCTCGTTCAACATCGACCCGACACCGGATGGCGGTCGGGTCGGGCTGGTCCAGTACCGCGCACCGCAAGCGGGCCGTACCTACGCCCAGATCCGCACCGAGGTGATCGGGCGCTACGGTCCGTCGATCTATGGGCCCCGTCAGGCCGTATTGATCGCGCCCCGCGGCAAGGACGGTGAAACCCTGTCGCTCGAGGTGGACAGCACGGGCATGCACCTGACGTTGATGCCCGCCGCTGCCGCGGCCAGCGAGGCGCGCGCGGTGATCGACCGGGCGGTGACCGCCAGGGTCGGCAGCGTCGGCAAGTCGTTCTGAGGAGAACGGCGGATGGCCTACCTCTTCGGTATGATCCTGGGCGACGTGCTCGGCCGGATCGGGGTGTTCCGCGCGGCCGGTGCCGCGCTGCTGCTGGGTGGGGTCGGGTTCCTCGCCTACCGCCCGGTGGCGGCGAACCTCGATCCCGGGCTGGCGTACGGCGCTGCGGCCGCGGCACCGCTCGGCATGTTCGGTTGGGCGATCTGGCATCCGGCGGCGTCGCGGTTGCGGCTGTGGATCGTCGACGGCGTGTACCTCTCTGCGCGGCTCTCGATGTGGTGGGCGGGTCTCGCCTTCATCATCGGCCTCGCCGCAGCCGGCTTCCGTATCGACAGGTGGCTGAGCACGGAGTGGCCGCAGGCGGCGACCGCCGCGCTGTTCTGGCTGGTGCAGCGGGCGCTCGGCGCGCAGGTCGCCCGGTCGCACCGGATCATGGGTGACCGCAGCTTCATCGCGGTAGGCACATGAGCGGTCGGTTGGCGCGGCGGATCATCGCGGCATGCCTGGCGGTGCCAGCGGTCGTCGCTACCGCGGACGCTGCACCTCGGCTGGAGGCGGAGCGCATTACCGGTGCTGGCGCGAACGCTGCACCTCGGCCAGTGGCGCTGCCGACTACCGGTGCCGGCCTGAACGCGGCACGTCGGCCGGTAGCGCTGCAGGCGACCACGATGACCGACTGGCGCGCTGCCGGCCTTGACGGGACCGGCTGCTACTGGTCGCCGCGCCAAGGCGGTCCGATCCACTTCGTCGCAGCCGGCGGCAAGGCGATGACCAGGGTCAACGGTCGCGTCGTCATCCTCAAACCGCGCCAAGGCGCACGGGATCTATTCCCGTTCACCTACGATGCCTGGCAGTCCGGCGACCTGACGATCCGGGTCGTCGATAGCGCCCGCATCAAGGCAATGGGCTACGAGACCGTCACCACCGGCGCGCTGCTGATCGTCAGCCGCGCAGGTACGACGAGCCGCCTGCACGGGTCGCTCATCTGCGGATCGTGAAGCCTTGGCGAACCGCTCGAAAACAGGGGGACGGCCGCTTCGCGACCATGAAAGAGGAAAGCAGGAAAGCCAGAAAGAGCCCGGGCGAGAAGGAGAAGTCCGCAGGGTAGAAGGTTCAGGCGCAACAATGCAGATTGGCGGGTCCCAATCTGCCGTGCGCCGCCGAAGCCCTCAATTCGGGCTGCCGGCGGTGTCCTCCAGCCTGACGGCATTCCGGAAGGCGAAGACGACTGTTCGTCGGGGGTATTGCCCTTTTGAGGCCGGTCCGGGACAATGTTTACCATGGCGGACCCGGATATCAATGGCGAGGAACGCGCGGTATTCGCCCATCATGTGCAGGCGCTTCTGCGTCGGCAGCAGAAGGACGACCGCGATGCGATCGGCGCGACGTTAGGCCGCGCGCGCTTCCAGGTTCAGGGCGCAGACGGGCAGACCGCCAGTCCAACCAGGCGGGGTGGCAAGGCACAGGCCCACGAGCGCGTGGTCGACTTGTTCACCGCCAGTCCGCTGACCGGCCGCGATCGCCAGTCCGGCGGCTTCCGGGTGCCGCACTTCGACATGAAACCGATCACCCGGACCTACGCGCCAACGAGCGCCGGTGGTCACGTCCGTCGCGGTCACGAAGGTGCGGCGATGACGGCGGCTGCGCATTTCGACTATGTCACCAACGGCGCGAAGATCGGCATCGGCACGCATATCGACTATATCCGCCGCGAGACCGGACTGCAGGACCCCGCGGACGATCTCGTGCTCGACATGCTTGACGAGCAGGATTTGCGAAACGAGAAGAACCGGCTCGCCATCTTCAGCAACATACCCGGTGGCCTGACACGCCAGCGCAGCCTGTTCGAAGCGGCAGAACGTTACGAGTCCTCGCCCCGAACGCATCAGCTGATGGCGTCGACAGCGAGTGTCGAGGGCTTCGTAATGTTCGAGCGAATGGGCAGGGCACCGGGTTGGCTGCGTGCGATGACCAGACGCCTGCGCGAGAAGCGTGACGAACTGGAACGCAAGGCAGCCAAAGCGCCCAAGACGTTCAGGCATTGCGAAGTCGCGGTTGCCGACGTGACGGAACAGGAGGCCTATGAACGCCTTGCCTGGCTCGACGAATTTCCCGCCATCCCGGGCTTGTTTAGATGGAAACAGGGCCGCACTGGCCGCGTACAGCATCGCTTCGTCGGCGAACTGCCTGACGGCCTGTCGGCAAGGGATCGTCACGAGATCCTGACGCGGTTCTGCGGCACGCTCGATGCCGACGGCTGGATGGTGGTCGGCGCGATCCACCAACCCGATCAGCATAACGACCGCCGCAACTTCCACATCCATGTCGATGGGTATGACCGGCCAGCGCGGTGGCTGGACAAGGAAGGTCAGTGGGATTTCGACTATACCGAGCGCCGCAACGGAAAGCTCGTCCGGCCCTTCGCCCAGAACAAGGTGCGGTACGATGCGGCCATCGGCACGGACAGCTCGGGAAAGCCGAACATCGCGGCCATGATGCGTCACCGCTTCATTACGATCGTCAACGAGGTGGTCGGTGATCAGCCCGACATCGTTCGTTATCTGCACGGTACCTATGCCGACAACAACGTCGCGCTGACGCCGCTTGAGCATATGGGCAACCGAGCCGCCGGGCTGGAGCGCCGCGGGATCGTCACCGAAGTCGGATCGCGCAACGCGCGCAAGATCGTCGCCGACGAGGCCGCTGCTTGCGAGGCGCGGGCGACCGCCGCCGAAGCGGCGTTGAGCCATGAACTCGCGTTGACCCGATCGATACTGGCACAAAACCGCGACGCGCTCACTGCGCTCGAAGCTTACGAGGCGCTGGAACGTCGGCTCATCCGACGGCGGTTGCAGGCTGAACTTGCTGACGTCGTCGTTGCCATGGCCAGGTCGCGGGCCGACGCCGTGATCCGCGCGCTGACTACCGAACCCGGTCGCTCGATCAAGGCGAAAGCCGGTGACGCCGATCTGCTCGCCGCGGCGCGAGATCATCTCGCCGAGGTCGAACGTCATAGCCCGTCACAAGCGGAGCGTGATGCCGAACGCCGTGAACTGGCCAGAACGCAGACGCGTGCCAACGCCGAGTGGAACATCGTTCAGGCAGCTACAGGGCAGTCGCCGCAGAATGGGGCCCATGAGCCTGTGATAGAGTACCGGGCACGGGATCGCGCACAAGCACCTCCTGCCACCGCGCCGTCGCGGTACGACGACCAGAAACGCAACCGCCTGAGCGCCTGGCTTGAAAAGCACGCGAGCGACCCGGCTCTCATATTGATTGAGGGTGACGAGATACGATTGGGTCGGTCGGCGCCGCTGGCAATCGACACACTGATGCGCCAATTTGCCGGTAGCCGTCCTGTTCAACAGTTACTCTTGCGCGAGCGTGTGCGCCGTCAGGCTGATATTGCGAAAAGGGTCCGTAAAAAGCAGCCGGTCGAGACAATCTCGACGACAGCGTCTCCGATTATGATCCCGGTCGTAGAATGGAGGGTTCAACCGTTCGTCCCGGAACCGACACTTGAGGGGACGATATCGTCAACGGGACAGGCGCCGATATGGTTAGCTGACGAGAGCTCTGTAAACGACGTGCCGCCCTCGCCCGGCCCCCATCTGCCAGATCGGCCGGCGGTCGAGATTACTACGGCGCGCGAAGAAGCGAAGATCGCCCGTCGAAAGATTCTGGCTGAAGCTGGGCGCAGCCGTAATGAAGCGTCTCTGAAAGAGGCATGGGCACATTTATTCAGGAAAAGGGCGGCGATCACCTTCGATGGCGGTCGATACGCGATCGACCTGACAGGCCTTTCAGATCCGGAACGGCTGGCATTAATGCGTCTTGGTTACGACAAGGAACTGCAAAGCCGGTTGCGCGAACTGCATGCCAAGCAAGAGCGCGAGCGACCTGTTTTGCCGCCGCACGTCATTTCATCGGTGGCCCGAAAGGCCTGGGCGGCGATGGCGGCGCGACATCAGGATGTCTTCCCTTCCGGACCGCCTGCACAGATGCGAGCGGCCGTCGGTCTGCGCAGCGCCAAGCGCCTCGCCAATGCCCCGACGTTACGGGCCGCGAGAGCCATGGTTCCAGAGGCAAACGCCGGTATCACCCCGCGGGATTTGCTTGAAACCCATCACGCCGGGTCAGTTGCTGACGTGACGACGGCGAAGCCAAACCGGCCGAGGCATATTGGCGACGTCAGCACTATCGAAAAGCAAGCGCAAACGCTTGCGCCATTCCCGGGCGACGGAAAAGCAAAAGGCCCCTCGAAGCAGGTGGTTTTCGATCAGCGTGGCAAGGGGCCGCAGGAACGGTAGTTGACGCCGCTTCCGGCGGCGGAACAGCCCGGAAACAGCTAACCGCCTGCGTTGATCAAGCGCCCAAGGTCCGGGGCTTGCGCCGCCTTAATGCGGGCGCGCCTTCGTTGAGGAAGGCGAAGATAGCGCGGCCTGCCCGGCCGGAGATGGTTTGGAAGGTGCCTGGCGGCTGTGCCGTGAAGGCGAAATGATGGTGCGGGGTTTGCGAGCAGTCCGCCACTTCCGCGCAATGAGGAACTGCTATGTATATCGTAACGCGCGAGCGCGAGCTTGCCCGGGCGCGCGCCCTGTCCGGCGCGCTGGCCATCGCCGATCTTGCCGGCTGGCAGATCGACCGCTCGGTGCCGATCCTGCCGATGCCGTTTCGGAACTATCTCCACATCGCCACGGCCGAGCTGCTGCTGGTACCCTCGATCGAACCGTCGCGCGGCGATCTCGATACGGTCGAGCGCGGTACCCGCATCGCGCGGTGCGACGCGCTGGTCGTGAAAGCGTCGAGCGAAGGTAACAACACGTTGTACTGCGCGGTTGGCGAATGGCAGCGCCACGGCACCCTGTGGCACCATGCCCGCCGGCTGTGGCTGTCGAGCCGCAACGAAGCGTGGCTGGTCCCCGATCCGGACGAGCCCGAGGAAAGTGACGCCGTGTTCCGCCTGACCGGCAGCCGCCTGCGTCCCATGGTCCCTGCCCGTCTGCCCGCTACCGGTGCCGGTGCCGGTGCCGGTGCCGGTGCCGGTCGCAACTTCGCGTCCGGACTGGCGCGCGGCGATGCCTATATCGCGGCCGTGTGGAGCCAACGCTGACCAAGCCGCCTGCCGGATCGGTCAAGAGTTCGCAGGCGGCATACCAGCATCATAAGCACTATCGGCGGACGCATGCCGCGTGACGGCGGGAACCCGCGCGGTTCCCCCCAGCCTGCCGGGGGCCATGGTCGAGAGGGAGTATGGTCCCCGAACCGGGGATGAAAATCAGGAACAGGCTATGAGCATCCACAAAATCGAAACCGTCCGTCGTCACGTCGCCGCCGTCACGCAGATGTTGCTCTGCAACCGCACCATGAAGCCCGGCGCCGCGATCATCGCCGGCGATGCGCTCGGGATCGAAGGGCGCCTCGCCCTCGCCCACCAGGCGAACGTCAGCGGCCACGATCTGGTCTACCTGCATTTTGGCGACACGGCCGAAGGCTACGGCCTGACCAACATCTCGATCGTCGTTGCGCGGGACGGCATCTGTCTGGGCCAGACGGACTGCCGCCTGTACCTGCCGAAGGCTGGCGCGCGGGCGATGATCCTGCCGCAGGCCCATGTCCGCGGGCTCTTCCGCCTGTCGCCCGGCGAGTTGCTGCATATCGACCGCAAACCGGCCGACGCCGAGGACGGCATCGCACGAGCGAGCGCACGGCTCGCCAAACTGGTGGCGAGAGGGGTGAGCGTCGTTGGTCGCGCCGAGATCAACACCTACGCGCATGCAGCCTGCTACGGCACAGCTCAGTCGATCTGACGGTACGACCGGCGACGAGCCAAAAGGGGGCCTTCATTCTATAAAGCGCAGGACATGGCAAATTCGGACACCGGACATGAAATTTTCATCTGCGTGTCCGAAAAGGTCGATCCGTCCGCTTTATAGAGTGAGGAAGGCTATCATCTCAGCCATCGCACCGACACCGCCTGTGGTTCACGACCGCGACGACTTCTACTGCGTCGCCGAGGTCAGCCAGATGCTGGACGCCCTGACCGAACCGGACTGGAGACGGCTGTTGCGGTCGTCCCATTATCTTGCGCAGGGACACCGCATCCTTGCCGCCGACCTGCGGCAGGAAGCGTTCGTTCGCTCGCTCGACGGCCGCCGCCGGTGCCGGCGAAGCTATGATATCGTCAATTTCCTGATTGGTATCATGCGCAGCCTGACATCGCAGGAACGCGAGGCGGACCGCGACGGCCCTCGCGAAGTCGGCATCGATATGCTGTCGATGGCATCGGCCGCCCCATCCCCCGAGCAGGTCGGCCATGATGCGCTGCACTATCGGCGCACCATCGCCGCAGTCTTCGAAACGATCGGGTCCGATCCGAAGCTGGTCGCATTGCTGAACGCCGTCCTCGACGGTGCCAAAGGCACCGATCTGCGGACGCGGTTGAAGGTCGATGCAAAGGGCCTCGCCTCGCTGCGCAAGCAATTGAAGCGCAAGCTGGCGGGCGCCGCCGTGAACAGGAGCGTACCGTGACCACCCCGACCAACGAACTGACACAGTTGCGGCGACTGGATGACTTTCTCGAGGGCGAGGAAATCGACCTCGATGATTTGCGCCAGGAAATCAACCGAGCACGACTGCGGGTGGGTTTGCCACCCGCCCTGTCCGTCGATGCTGATCCGGACCTGACCTCCGATCCGCACGAAGACGTGCGCTTTTTTATTCAGGACATGCTGGACGAACGCGCCCAGGCCGATAGCGAGCGGGCAGACGATCCGCGCGATGGCGCGAACCGATGATCCTGCCGGTCGGCTACTTCATGATCCCAGCTTACCGACCGGGTGATATCGACGTCACGGCGATCGTTTAGACGTTACGAATAGTCCGGCGCTGGCGCCGCGCCGGTAAGGCCGCAAAGAACTGGGATAGGGGGGAGATGGGCACGTCGAGCCCCGAAGGTCGATGAAATAAGCAGACCCGAAGGTGCTTGTCCGAACCAGCCGGTTCGCGACGCTCAGCTCCGGAAAATCCAGACCTATGATCCCCCTGCTCAAGCCGGCGAACACGCCGCCGGGCGCGCTGCACTATTATGTTGCCGCCGAACTCCTCAAGAACCTGTCGATCATCACCTCATGGCCAGGCGGAGGGATGCCCGCTGACACCGTCATCCTGCCGGCAGCCCGCGTGATCCTGTCCTTCACCTGCGTGACCGGCCCCATGTTCCGGAACAAGGTTCATGACCTCGCTTGCGACTCGGCAATCGATGTCATCCTGCTGCGGTGTTGCCTGACGCCCGGTGACATCCTGCCGGTCACGGCCGATGTCACGCTGGCAGGCGGCGGCCTTGCCCCCTTCGACATGCATGACCTCAGCCTCTACCGTCACCGTGATCGCACGCTCTGGCTGGTTCCGGAAGCCTTTGGCGGCGCGATCCGGCTCGGGCACGGCGGTGCCGAGCTGTGCCTGGTACCGCCCTATGAAACGCACGTCGAGCGCGCCGACGGCCTCTACCGCTCCGCCAGCGAGCTCGCCGCCTTGCTCTATCCGTCGAAAACGAACTGATGGTCGGCAAAAGCGGCGCCGGCCCCCGAACGGGACGTCAGCGTCTGGATCGCTTGTGGCTGACGCTCCCACGACGCACGCGCCGGTCAAGGGGCAAGGCGGTCGGCGCTATGCCGCCGCTGATGCGGCGGATGATGATCCTCGTCGTCGTCGCGCTTATCGTTTCCGCAAGCCTGGGCGTCAGGTGGCACGATCAGCGGGGCGGCGGCGGTACGCGGATCGCGTTCGCCGTCGCTCGAACGATCTGCCCGACCGCAGCCGGGTTCACGAAGCGTGCAAGCGTGGCAGCAGGCGCCCACGCGATTGATCGGGCAGCACTGCGACGCCTTGGTGACCTAGTCTCGACTGGGTCACGGTGTACCGCCTTGCCCCGGCGATCCGGATTGGCAGGGTAGCGAACAGGCATAAGTTCCGAATGCTGAGGCTGGCTCGTGCACCTTGCAGCTTCGAGACGAGAATATTGCCCTCGTCACCCGTCCGCCGCCCGCCGCCCGCCGCCCGCCGCCCGCCGCGCGCTAGCACGACGGAGATGACGCCAACTGCGGCAGCACACACGTGACGACAGCGACGAGGCGAGACGGGCGGAATGACGCCGATCTCGCCTACCAGCGGATGCTGGCCGCCCGTCACGGGCGGTAAGGCCGGTAGCGCAGGACCGGCGACGGGCCGCCCCTGCCGGGGGAGTTGGGAATGGAAGGACGTCTCCTGAGAGCCGGATGAAATGAAGGCTGGAGAGCGAGACGAACTCCAAAAAAAGGCACCCTATCAATGAACACCACGAACCAGACGGCGGACACCATCGCGCGCGTCGCCCCTTCGCTTGTCCGCGACACGCGCGCAGCGCACGATAACCTGTTGCGGCAGGTGCAGCAGCGCGACGCCGAACCGGTCTATCACTACAGCATCATCAAGAACGTCGGCCACGTTCAGCTGGCGATCTCGACCTCCTATATCCCGGTCGACGACGAGACGGTTCATCAGACCCTGGGCGACGGCCGCGGCCATATCCTCATCGCATCGTCGGTACCGCACCGCCGCCTCGCGCGGCCGGTCTTCGACATCGTCACGCGTCGCAGCGGGCAGATCAAGCGCCGTAGCGGCTATCGGCTGTGGCTCGCCGCCGACGGTGACAGCGCCCTGCTTCCGGACCAGCCGGGTCGGCCGGTGTGGCGGGTGGTTGGCACCACCCTGGTGCGGGCGAAGGCTGCGCGCCTCAGCGAGGCCGAACGTCGCGAGGGATTTGCACGAGCCGACCGCATGCTCCGCCGTGTCGCGCGGGACGCCTGAGATGCCCCGCAAAGCAACGAACGCCGCGAAACCCGCGGCATCAGACGCCGGAACGGCGGTTCCTGCCGCACCCGGCGCAAGTGTTCCGGCCGCAACCCGCGACTATGCCAGCCAGGGACCATTCGCTGGCGACCTCGACGGCAGCTTCGGGATCATCCCGTGCACCTTCAAGTGCAGGCCCAACCGCATGGTCGATGTCGTCCACCGCCGCCTGGTCCAGTTCGGTCGACCGATGGTCGAGCCCTTGGCGCCGACCTGCACCCGCTTCGACGTGATCCTGCCGCCGCATGCGCCTGACGCGTGTTATGATCCGCTAGTGCTGGCACGGTTGATCGATGCGCAGCGCATGCCCGACCAGCAGGATCTCGCGATCCTGATCACGCTGCGCTTCGAGCATCACGCCCTGCTGCACCGCGGCTGGGAACTGGCGCGCGGCTTCGCGCTTCAGTGCCTCGCCACCGAGCGGGATACGCCGGTCGTCGCGGCGATGCATGTGCCTCAGGTCGCAGGCCGAAAGCTCAAGCCCCACGTTCACCTGATCGCCTCGTCGCGGCGTATCCTTGGCTCGAATTGTGCCGACTTCGTCACCGACCTCCTTGGTGCCGACGCGAAGGCGAATGCCGCCAAGCTGTGGTCCGACTGGCTTGCCGCAAACGCCTGATCGTCACTCTGCTTCCATCGCGACCTTCACCCCTGGCGAGCATAGTCTCGCCGGGGGTGTTGGGGGGCGGCATGCCAATCGACTAACGGGTCGGTGGATTGCAAACCTTGCCGCAACTGTCGGCCGCATGGACCCACATCCGGACGCTCGGCCCCTTCCCTCGCTTCACAACTTCGGACGCTGGTTCATATTTAAGAACGACCGATTTCGAAGCCCAGTTATCCGCTCGCGAATGTCGTTATGGTAGAAAAGTTAGGAATGCCTGCTTCTGCAGTTGGAACAGGCGCAGGGCCGATGATCGTGCATGTGGAGCGGACGGCGACTTAGCGCCGTCAAACGCCGGTTAGAGTTTGAGAACCGGCGCCCAGAAGCAGCAGCGGATTAATTAGTCGTCGAGCGGCGATAATGTACGTTACCGCACTTGTCCCATCCCCCTGCCAGTTTTCGACAACAGCGTGTCTCGAAGCCAGTCGCCAACGAGTGCCACAAGGCGAGGCGATCCGAGGTACGGGCCCAACTTCGACGCCTCATCCGGCGCACCGGTGACTGCGCCTTCCTGGAACGAGTGCCCGAGTCCGTCCAGCATCACAACTCGCGCGAGGTGGTTGCTCGCCAAAGCGGCACGTGCCGCAGGTGCGTCATCCACCACCGTATCCTTGGTCCCGTAGACCGCTAGAACGGGTATATGCAGGGCCTTGAGATCCGAGGCCGAGCGTAATTTGCTCCCTTTCCAGGCGTCTGGAACGTCGATCATCGTGAGCGCTTGTTCCGCCTGCGCCCGCGGGAACCCCGCTGCCTCGAACCGGTCGACAGCGTTTGCGCGAAGACGTGAGATCGTTGTCGCATCTCTGCTGTCCACGCGAGCCTGGAGCAAAGTCATAGCCGCATCCGCCGCCGGGCCGACGAGGGTGTCACGGCCGCCGACAACCATCTTCATCATCTGCCTGTAAAGCCCCTTCCTGACGTAAGGCAGACCGTCGCCAACATTGCCCGCCAGCGTCACCACGGCCGCAATGTTTGGATCGGCAGCCGCAGCCGCGGGCGCGATTACACCGCCCCCGCTATGGCCGACCAACGCAATGCGGCCGCCAGCGATATCTGAGCGATGGCGCATCGCCGCAACAGCGGCGGCAGCGTCTGCGGTCAGCCGCTCGGGATCCTCCTCATAGGTGCCGGTCGACTGCCCAACCCCGCGCTTGTCATATTCCAGAGCAGCTATACCGTCGGCCGACAGTCGCTTGATTAGCTCGGAGAAGCCGCCACGTTTATTGGGTCCATTCCCCTGAATCATCACGGCCAAGGGATAAGGACCTTTCCCGTGGCCTGCCGGTAGGTACAGCGTTCCCGCCAGAACAACATCCGGTTCGGATGAAATGCGAACATCGGCGGCCATCGGTCCGGGCACAGCCAAGCCAACGCCGTTCGGCGAAGGTTTGCCGACAGCTGCCTGTGACTGCGCGTCTATGCCGCCCGCGATGCCTGTCGCGGGAAGCAAAAGCAGGGCTGTTAATAGCCGTATGGTGGACCCCCAGAACATATCAGTCATGGCTTTCATCATTGCTCCACCTCCTCACTGTGCAGCACGGCCGGTATGCCATGCCGAAGTCTTTCCACCGTTCGCTGCCGAACTACCGCTGGTGGCATTCGGCAGCCCTCGCTCCGCGCTATCGAAACATATGTAGATTTAAGAGTCAAACTATGTTGGTTGGGGCCAGATCATTCATGCGAATTAACAGACGTCAGCCTTTTAAAGACATAGGGTGTCAAACCCTCATGAAGCGTAAGCTTTGTCGCTGAAGGTAGCCTGTCGAGCCGCAGCTTGCGCACCGAGCGCGTTCCGTCCACGTCGAGCCCTTGATCGGATACGGCGCCGACGTCAAAGCGTGGCAAGATGTACGGTCCTTCTGCATCTCTACCGACAATGTATGATATGGTTTGCCGATCGTTCAGCAGCATCTCGCCGTCGGCGAGCTTTATCGTGCCGCAGAAGTCGTTTGCGAACAAGCCGTTAGCGCTGGCATCAACAACAGGCGTACGAAGATAAAGAAATAAAGCAACAAGCAAGATAGTGCCGGTTGCAACGACACCTATGCTAATTACACGTCTCATCTTCGCTTCCCCTTTGCGTGTCGGACGCTCTTTCCTCTCGGCCCGTACACGGCCTCGGCGTTTCGTCCCCCCCCCCGCTTTGAGCCTCACGCCGCTGGTGCTAGACACACAACAACATATGTAGATTTATGAGTCAAGTAGGTCTGCAGAGGCCCAGTCAGTCGCGTGAGTTGTTGAAGGGTTCCTACAAGCTACCGAGCAAGCAAATCGCGCGAGGCGTCTGCAAGAACTCGCGCGTGCCACCGCGAAATAGATACCACGGCCACAAATTCGATCGCCAGCTCCGCGACTTGCGCCCTCAAGGACGACAAATCGAGCATCAATACGCCCATAAATAGCGACAGCGTGATCATTGCCGCTCCAATCAGCGTGCCGCACTTCACGATGCGCGGCCAGTCCCCCTCCACGAGCATCCATGCAAGAGATAGGTGCGCCATGCCGAGCAGAAGCCACGTGATCAGCAAGACCGGGATCGCGCTGTTCTGGGACCAGATCAAATAGAGGTTCGGCCCGTCGCTGGCGCTTGGGTTGCCGAAAGGCGTACCTTCCGCCGAGGACAGGAAGCCGACCGCCTGCTGGAACTGCATAGCTGCCATCGGGATGAGTACTCCCAAGGCGAGCGCGTAGGTCGCAACGATTAGTCGCCCTTCGCTGTGCTTCCCGATTTCGCGCCACGCTGCGAACAGGCAGCCGAGGGCGAACAGGAATGGACGCCGATCCTCCACCGCGGCTTCGAACTCCGCTTCCATGGCCATCGCCCACGTTCGGCGATCCGAGCCGAGAGACCGACTGGCCAATGCCAGCAAAGCCCGCGACACAGCTGCTGTCACGCGAAGGCGGCCTTGGTGAAGGTCATTGGGCTGGCGGATGTTGCCGTCCGCGCAAATGCCACTCCAGCATTCGTCAAACGGTACGCATGTCGAGCAGGACGGCCGGGTTGTTCCGGTTCGCGCCACTCGGCCTCGACAAGCCCCTGGTCGGTCATGCGGATCAGTAGCGGGTACAGCGTTCCCGACAGGAGCCCCGTTTCTTTCATCAGATCGTAGCCGTGGCGCCACCGCTGCGTATGCGCCGCCAGCGCTTCCAACAAAATCAGCATTTGCTTCGATGGTCGACGATTACGGCCCATGCTCCTACTCAACCTAAGTAGAGTTATCTGTCAACTGCCGAGCTGGCAGTATGGACCTGCTATCCGCCGTTCTGGCGGTGGTGCCTGCCTGCTGGCGGTCAGCGAACGCGCATGTCACACAGCGCCAAACTGTGCGCTATGCGGTAACAACGGGGATCGACCAATTTGATCCGTTCAAATGGCTGAACTTGATCACGGTCTGCCATCATGAAGCGAAAAGAACAAACTGCCGAAGTTGGGACAGGGAAGCACCTAATGGATGATCGATGGCTGGCGAAACACGCGCTGCCTTCCGGCTTCCGGCTAGACCCACTTGCGGTCATTCGCGGCCTCTTTCTGGCTCCCCAACTTCTGCCATCCATTCAGTATTGCAGCAGAGAAGGTGCTGAGCCTCGGCCCTGCACGCTGACTCGCCAGCTTTCAAAGGATGATGAGGCGGCAAAGCTTTTGCCGGCCCATTAACGGGCTGTCGGCTGCATAAGCTCTATCGTGATATGATCGGGGCCTGAAACGTAGGCCACCAACGTTCCCTTCCGTGGACCACCTGGGATCGGCAGCGGATTACCTTTCGCCTTCCATCCTGCTGCCTCGACACGGGCAATGGCGACATGAATGTCCTTTACGGTCAGAGCCAGGTGGGCCGCTCCGATCGATCCCGCGCCGCTGGGCACCGTCCCGTTCTGGAGCCCGTTTGAATATTCCAACAGTTCGACCACGTAGCCGTCTTGTGCCTTGACGATTGCCGTTCTCACTTTCGGATCATCGACACCTGTCACCTGATGCAGGAAGTCGCCCCCCATCTCCGATTGCCGCTCAAGTGTGAAACCGAGCGCTCCCGTCCAGAACCGAACGGCTTCGTCCAAAGAAGACACAGCGAAGCCTGTGTGGTCCACGGCAATTACGTTTGTGGCGTCCGTCATTACTGCCCTCTCACTGGTATGCCGCCCGTGCTTACCACGCGACCGTTCACCATCGTAAACCGCTTTCCCTAAACCCTTTCCCGCATACACTTTCCCAACATGGGCTGGTGGACACGGAGAAACGGAAAGGCTTTGAGCCTTTTAAAGCAGCGAGTTCTAGGATGCGAAAGACCTTGGGAGCAGACGAGCGTGATCATGCAGCGATCAGGCGACCAGCGGCCGTGGAGACCAACAAAAGGACGCCCGCGCCCCTTACCTTGCTTCTTAACTTCGGGCGCTGGTTCATCATGATTTGAGGCTTTCAGTACGCTGAAAGGTCTGCTTATACGGCTTCTAGTGGGGAAACGGCCAGTCCGATCAAGGAACGTCGCAACGCTCAACCGAGCCTCTAATCCGTCGCAATTCAAATTCCTCTCGCAGCACCATGACCAAGGCTGCTGCCGGCATGGCACGAGAAAGCGGCGCACCTTGCCCCGCCCATTGCGCTCCGAAACCGTGCTCGCCTTGCGCCTTGGCAGCCGCGTGCAAGGCCTTTCCCGCATCATAGGCGATAGGATAATCAGGCGGTCGGCGTTCATCAACCGACTGACTCAGAGCCGTGAACCGGTTGGCC
Organism: Sphingomonas sp. PP-CC-1A-547; assembly: GCF_003610375.1. GTDB lineage: Bacteria > Pseudomonadota > Alphaproteobacteria > Sphingomonadales > Sphingomonadaceae > Sphingomonas. The sequence goes on along the minus strand of NZ_RAPZ01000016.1, from coordinate 3,919 downwards.
AGCGCACGCGCGGGTCGACCAGAAATTAGCGAAGTGAGGACGGTGTGGTAAGCGCCCTCACCGGTGAGGGCCGCCCGGTATGCATCGTCTGCGGCCGACTCCGGGCACGCGACAAAGGCAGTTCCCAGTTGCGCTGCCGATGCGCCCAGGTCGAGCGCCGCGGCGATGCCGGCGCCGTCCATTATCCCGCCAGCAGCGATGATTGGTAGGTTGTTCTTGCGCACCAGGAGCCGGGTCAGCGCGAATACGCCGAGCGCGTCGTCAGGCGCGATGGGGTCGAAGACACCCCGATGCCCGCCAGCCTCGATCCCTTGCGCGACCACCGCATCGATCCCGGCGGCCTCGATCGCGTGTGCTTCGTTGAGGCTCGTTGCGGTCGCCATGAGATAGATACCACGCGCTCGCAACGCCGAGAGCACGTCGGCGGACGGCAACCCGAAGTGGAAGCTAACCACTGGCGGCGCGAGGTCGAGCAGTACCGCCACCATGTCGGGATCATCTGCGAAGCTCTTGTAGATGGTCATGAGTGCCGTCGGGGGTTGTGCGCTGTACTCGGCGAACAGCGGGGCAAGCCAATCCAGCCATTGCGCTTCCCGCGACAGATCGGCCTTTGGGCCAGCGTGGACGAAGACGTTGACGTTGAACGCGCGGGTCGTGCTGCTGCGCACCTCCTCGATCATCGCCCGTGCGCCGGCGGCGTCGGTCGCGCCTACTCCGATCGATCCCAAGGCTCCCGCCTCGGATACCGCTGCCGCCAGCGAAGGTGTGGCGACGCCTGCCATCGGCGCCTGGATCAAGGGCACCGAGAGTTCAAACCGATCGATGAGAGACATACCTACGCCGGATCCGGTTATGAACAATTGTCCGCTTATGACTACGCCAGCGCATTAAGTGAATGGCGCCAGGTGGGCTAGGTGCGGATCGTCTGCCCTTCAACCGCTCCGACCCAGAAAGCGACATTGCCGAACCGCTCTCGCCCATCCACACATTTGCAGTTCGTTCAGGCGCCGGCGACGCCGCGATCAATGGGCGAACGCCGCCGGAACGCCGCCGGCCTGCGTTTGAGCCTTCACCGGGAGGAATGCTGAAATGGAAATCTGCCGAGCCTTCGCCGCGAAATAGCTTGTCCGGCGGTCCCGGTCAGGACCACACGCCCCGCCGCCCCTGTTCCCGCATCGCGTCGATGAACACCCTGACCGCGGGCATAGCGGCTCGACCGGGATCATAGAGCAGGCTTACCGGCATGGCGGACGGAGCATGATCGGCCAAAACCTCAATGAGTCGCCCGCTCGCGATATGCGCGGCCGACTGGTAACTCAGTACATTGGCAAGGCCGACGCCTGCTTCCGCAGCAGCGAGGATCGCATCGATGCCGTTGACGGTCAGGCGGGGGACGATTTCCAACAGCCTCTCGCCGCGCGCGCCAAACGACCATCGGGTGCCGGCGCGCACACCGCTACCCATGATACACCGATGCTGGGCCAGATCGCCATGATCGATGGGCAAGCCATGTTCGGCAAGATAGCCCGGGCTTGCCACGATGGTCTGACGGACCGAACCGATCGTCACGGTGCGCAGCGTGCTGTCCGCCAGCGTCCCGATCCGCACCGCCACATCGACACCCTCCTCGACGATGCGGACATTACGATCGAGCAGCATCATGCGCGCGTTGAGGCCGGTGTGGCTGGCCAGCAGCGCGCTGATGACCGGCAACACATGCAGCCGCCCGAATATGACCGGCGCAGTTACGTAGAGCTGCCCCCGGGGAACCGAGCGACCGCCCATGGCGATCTGCTCCGCCTCGCGAATGTCCGCGAGTATGCGCCGCGCCCGATCGAGCAGGCTTGCCCCGTCGTCCGTCAGGGACACCGCTCGCGTCGAGCGGTGGAACAGCGTCACGCCCAGATGCCGCTCCAGCGCCGCGACCGCACGGGTCACGGCAGGAGGCGACAGATTGAGGACGCGCGCCGCAGCCGCGAAGCCGCGCTGCTCTGCCACCGCGACAAAGACGGAAAGGCTCTCGAAGCGGTCCATTATTCCCCGTATCGCAATAGTCCGTATCAGTAATTGCGAATTATCACATCGCGGGCAACTCGCCATCCTCGTGGCCATGGCGCAGGCATATCTCCACACCCTTTTCGGACCACGCGCTCGCGCGCTGCAAGAAGCAGCGGGGTCGCGAGCGTCCTACGCACGCATGGAAGCCGGCGCGGAGACGGTCGACCGGATTACGGCCAAAGAACTTGCGTTCATCGCCGCCCGCGACAGCTTTTACCTGGCGAGCACGTCCGAAAATGGCTGGCCCTATGTCCAGCATCGCGGCGGGGCAACCGGCTTCGTCCGACACCTCGGGGGCAATTGTTTCGGGTTCGCCGACTTTCGCGGCAACCGACAATATCTCTCCGTCGCGCATATTGCGGCCGACGACCGGGTTGCGCTGTTCTTAATGGACTATCCGAACCGCCGGCGCCTCAAGATCATCGGCCATGCCCACGTGAGCAAAGACCCCGCCGTCATCGCAGCGCTCATGCCGTCCGGCTACGCGGCCGAGCCGGAGCGTGGCTTTCTGATCGATGTCGTCGGGTTCGACTGGAACTGCCCACAGCATATCACGCCGCGTTTCACCGAGGCGGAAGTGCGCCGCACTTCCCAGCCGCTCATTGACGAGATTGCGGTGCTTCGAGCCCACATCGCTCAACTTGAACGGGCAGCATCATGACCAGCAAACTCACACGCGGCGTCCACCATGTCGGGCTAACCGTGCCCAACCTCGATCAGGCACGCGCCTTCTTCTGCGACACGCTCGGATTCGATGAAGTAGGCGGCGTGCCCGACTATCCTGCTATCTTCGTATCGGACGGCACAATCCTGCTGACCTTGTGGCGCGCGGCCAACCCCGTGACGGCCCGCGCCTTTGACCGGCGCGCCAATATCGGTCTCCATCATCTCTCGCTCTCGGTCGCCGACGATGCTGCACTGGCAGCGGCGTGGGCCGCCGTGACGGCGCATCCAGAAGTCGTGGTCGACGCAGCGCCGGGCGCCATCCGTCCCGGATCAACGGCGCGCCACTTCCTGATCCTCATTCCGGGCGGGATCCGTCTGGAGTTTGCCACGCCCTTTGACTGAAAGGATCCGTTCGATGCCACGACTGCCCCTCCCTCCCTTCACCCATGAGACTGCGTCGCTAAAGGTCCGCGCCGCCGAGGACGGCTGGAACAGCCGCGATCCAGCGCGGGTCGCGCTCGCCTATACCGAGGACAGCCAGTGGCGAAACCGGTCTGATTTCCTTCGGGGGCGGGATTCTATCGTCACCTTCCTAACCGCAAAGTGGCGTCGCGAGCACGAGTATCGGCTTATCAAGGGCCTGTGGGCGCATGACGGCGATCGAATTGCCGTGCGCTTCGCCTATGAGTGGCATGACGATGCCGGCGCGTGGCATCGCTCCTACGGCAATGAGAATTGGAAATTCACGCTCGATGGCCTGATGGCGCGCCGGATGGCGAGCATTAACGACGTTCCGATTTTCGAAAAGGGGCGACTGTTCCACTGGCCGCTCGGGCCACGGCCCGAGGATCATCCGGGGCTGGAGGAACTTGGGCTGTAGCTTCAAGCCGTTGTTTTCCTACCGGTCTTGGTTGATGCGCCGTCGGCCAGAGTGTGGGTGGGTTCCCGACGCTGAGAGGCCGACAGAAAACTGAAAGGCGGCGCCTGTCAGGAAGCCGCTGACGCTGAATAATGCTGTCATCGACCGCTCAGTTGCTGGGAGGACCCACAAGATGGTGTATCGCGGCGGCTGCATTTCGACAGCAGATGAGATTTGCAGCCCCTTCACGTACGATGCCTGGATCGGGGTCGACCTGACCTCGTGCATCGAGGGAAGGAGTGAGAGCGATGACGCATTTCGTGGGTCTGGACGTCT
>NZ_RAPZ01000015.1 GCF_003610375.1 Sphingomonas sp. PP-CC-1A-547 | reverse complement strand
AGGACCCCGGAAACCGCAAGCCGCCGCCCACATGTCCCTTCATCTTTACCTACAATGTCAAAGAGCCGACAAAAATACCGACACTCGCATAACCCCTCCCGTAGAAGAAGCTTGCAGCATCTGGTTTTTTGCGACCGCTGCAACCAGACCGTAAGGCCGTTCGCTGCGGTGACACCCCTCTAGGCGGGGTTCCGATTCGCGTCAAACACAATCTTTCACATTTGTGGCAATTTTCTCGGATTGGCGCGTTTAGGACGCCCCACACCCCTTCCAAGCCGCTGATCACAACACGTTTGACGATCGCGTCCAGCGCCTTTGCCGCTGCACGTCACGTCCGACGCCTTGGCTCGATCGTCTCTACGTCATCGCCTTAAGCGATTGTGAAGGCCATTACCGCTACATGCCCGATACGATGGACACCGTGAGCCCCGCACCTGTTGCAGCCACCCCTGTTCCCGGCGAACCGAGTTCGCTCGCCGGACAGGTGCGCAGTGCGTTGATCTGGCGGTCGGGGAGCCAGATCGTTGCGCAGCTCGTGCAATGGAGCGCCACGTTCCTCGTCATCCGTATCCTGGCGCCATCGGATTACGGCCTGTTCGCGATGTGCCAGGTCATCCTGACCTTCATGGGGATGCTCAATGGCTATGGCCTCGCCAGCGGATTGATCCAGCAGAAGACTATTACAGAGCGCGAAGTTCGCCAGCTGTTCGGCATGCTGATCCTGCTCAATGTCACGCTGGCGATCATACAGGTATCGTTGGCGCCGCTTGCGTCGGCCTATTACCGGCAGCCGATCGTCGGCGAGATGCTCCGGGTACAGGCGTTGCTATACCTGACGACGCCCTTCATCGCGTTGCCGTACGCGCTGCTCTCCAGGTCGATGGACTTTCGCCACCAGGCGAAGGCGAACATCACTGCGTCGATCGCCTCAGCCAGCGTTGCTTTGGGCGGCGCATTATATGGCCTTGGCGTCTGGACGCTCGTAATCGCGCCGATCGTGCTGTTCAGCGTGCGCGGGGCGATGATGACGTGGAGCGCGCGGTCGCTGGTGTGGCCAAGTTTCGACTTTCGCGGCGCGGGCACGATCGCGCGCTATGGCGGCGTGATGGCGGCGGGGCAGCTGTTCTGGTTCCTGCAGAGCGAGACCGACGTGTTCATCGCCGGGCGCAGCTTCTCCGCGCATACGCTCGGGATCTACACGACGAGCCTGTTCCTGACGCAGATCTTCGTCTCGAAGTTCGTGCCGCCGCTCAACGAGGTCGCCTTCTCCGCCTATGCGCGGATGCAGGCCGATCCCGATGCGATCGGACGCGCGTTCGTGAAAGGCGTTCGGATGGTGATGATCGTCGCGATGCCGTTCTACATGGGGCTGGCCGCGACCGCCGAGCCGCTGGTGCTGACCGTGCTCGGCGACAAATGGCGCGAGACGGCGCCGATCGTCCACCTGCTCGCGCTGGCGATGCCGTTCATGACGTTGCAGGTGCTGTTCACGCCCGCGTCCGATGCGCGCGGCCGTCCGGGGATCGGCGTCCAGAACGGCGCTGTCGGTGCGCTGATTTTGACCACAGCATTCCTGGTCGGCGTGCAATGGGGCCCGACCGGCATGGGTGTCGCATGGATCACGGCCTATCCGCTCTATCTGGCGATCAGCGCCTGGCGGACACTGCCGGTGATCGGCGTTCGGGCGCGGGACGTGGCGCGCGCGGTCGCATCGCCGGCACTGGCGGCGATCGCGATGGCGCTGATCGTCGGGCTGGTGGATCGAGCGTTGCCACCGCTCGACGCGCATTGGCGGCTGGTTGTGCTCGTGGCGATCGGCGCCGCGGTCTATGCTGCGTGGATGCTGGTCTTTGCGCGGGCGACTGTGCGCGAACTGATCGCGGTCGCGCGGAAGCAGCCGGTCGCCGCCTAACCCAGCCCCATCAGCCTAGGCGGACTGGATATACTCGCGCATCGCCGCGGCATCGGCCTCGATCCTGTCGATCCGGTATTTGACGAGATCGCCGATCGAGACGAACCCGACCAGCGTTTCGCCGTCGATCACCGGCAGGTGGCGGATGCGACGCTGGGTCATCAGCGACAGCGCGCCGATCGCCGACTCGCCGGGCCCGATCGACTTCACCGCGGTGGTCATCACGTCGCCGATCCGCCGTTCGAGCGCCGCTGCGCCATCCGATTGCAGGCAGTGGATGACGTCGCGTTCGGAGAAAATGCCGACGACCTTGCCGCCATCCAGCACCGGCGCCGCACCGATCCGCTTCTCAGCGAGCAGGGTCACCGCCTGGGCCACGGTAGAATCGGGGGTCAGCGACTGTATGTCGCCCTTGTCCTTCAGGATCGCCGCGATCGTCATCTTCGCCTCTCCTCAACTGCGTCTGTTGCGCTTGGCTTGAGGAAACCATGTTTGCGCGGCAATGTGAAGCGATGACCGATCGACTGCCTGAACCGCCGGCCGGGTTGGACGACCCGCATTACGCTGCGTTCGCATGGGCACGGTTTCGCAAGATCATGGCGTGGATGGTGCTGGCAGCCGCAATATGCGTCGCGGCGATCATCGTGGCGATGGCGCATCTGCAAGGGCCGCTGCATCTGGTGACGATGCTCGCGGTGATGGGCGGGGTCGGCGGATCGGTGATGATGGCCGGACTGTTGATGGGGCTCGCATTCCTCAGTTCGGGAAGCGGGCATGATGAAGATGTGACGCGGCTCGATTGAGCGGGCGGCGCTGATATAGTCGGGAGATATAAGGGGGCATGAAAAAGGCCGGTGTCGCGTGAAGCGGCACCGGCCTTTTCAGGTCTTGGCGTGATCCCGGAGAAGTCCGGGATGGCGGCTTCAGCCTGCGACCTCGTCCGGTACCGCACGAACGCGGCGACGGCGGGGCTTTTCTTCGGGCGCAACATCTGCGGCGGGGGCGTCCGTCGCCGGTGCTGGCGCTGGTGCCGGCGTTATTGCCGAGATGCCGAGCGATGGCGGCAGGCGATCCGCGTCGAATGCGGTCGGTGCTGCGTCGTCCTGCACGACAGGTGCGTCGAGGCTGCGATCGCGGCGCGGGCGACCGCGACGGCGGGGCTGCTCCTCGGTCGCTGCGACGGGCGCGACGGTCTCGACCGGCTGAGCCGCCTGCTCGGGGGCTTCGGTTACCGAGCGGACCGCATCGGCTTCGGAGTCCTGGTTGGCGTTGGCGACCGGTGCGCTCACGCGGGGCGTGCGGCGGATCGTCTCGCGCTGCGGCGCATCGCGGTAATCGCTGCGGGGCTCGCGGACCTGCTCGTCGCGCGACTGGGTCTCGCGCGACTGGGCCTCACGGGCCTGATCCTGCTCTTCGCCGTTGCGGTCGTCGCGGGGCTGAGCATCACGCGGCTGGGCGTTGCGCTGGTTGCGCGGGTTGTCGCCACGGACGCGATCTTCGCGCTGGCCTTCGTTACGGGGGCCGTCGTTACGCTGCCCCTCATTACGCTGACCCTCGTAGCGGTTGTTCTCGTACCGCGGGCGCTCTTCGCGCTGCGGACGATCGTCACGCTGAGGGCGGTCCTCGCGGTTCTGGTTATCGCGAGCCTGGCCCTCACGATTCTGACGGGGCGCGTTCTGGTACTGGCCATTCTGCTGGCCGCCATTCTGCTCGCCACGAGCCTGCTCAGGCGTACCCTGCTGCTCACCGGAGCGGATCGGTTCGCCCTCGTCGCCGTAATCGTCGTCGCCGTCGAGATCGAACGGCTGCTGGCGGCGTGGCTGCTGCTGTGCCTGCGGCTGGCTCTCTTCGAAGCGGGCGCGGGTTTCGCTCAGGACGCGGAAATAATGATCTGCGAACTGGAGGTAATATTCGATGTTGACGCGGTCGCCCTGCTGCTGCGCGTCGCGCGCGAGGTTCTTGTACTTCTCGTACAGCTGGCTCGCGTTGCCGCGCGCGCGGCTGTCGATGCGGTTGCCGGTATCGCGACCACCCTGGCCGCCACCGCCGCCACCCTGGCGTTGACCGCCACCACTACCGCCGCCGCCATTATTATTGTTGCCACGACCGCGACGGCGGCCGGCTTGCCGGTTGTTGATCAAGCTTGTGTCCTCAGTCGTCGAACCAAAATCTGGTCGTGCTCCGAAATGCGGTGCAAACCCCCGTCGCGCACCGACGATCTACACGAGATCGGTACGTCGAACTTGCCAGGGCCGCCGGACTGCAGCAACCTCAAAGCGAAGGATGCGGGTCAACGCTCAAAACCGACCATGATGTCGAGATTGCGTGCCCCTGCCCGCGTGATAGCGTCCGCAAGGGACCTACTACAAGCGAAATGTGAGGTTTAGCGCCATATTGTTCAAGTCGCGGGGCCGTGGGTCGCCGCTAGCGCGCGCGCGTTGCCGCCATAATCGTGGTGGAGCGCGACGTGCAGACCCTGCGCCTCGAGCAGCGCCGTGACGGGGGGAGCCTGCGTCGAACCGATCTCGATCACCGCCGCGCCACCGGGGGCGATCAGGGCGGGAAGTTGTTCGGCGAGGATGCGGTAGTCGTCCAGCCCGTCGCTGCCGGCGAACAGTGCCGCGTGGGGTTCGTGGTCATGGACTTCGGGCGGGAGTTGCTCGTCGGTGGCGATGTAGGGCGGGTTGGCGAGGATCAGGTCGAACTGGCCGACGATCGCGCTGGCCCAGCTGCCGCGGATGAAGTGGGCTCGGTCGGCCATGCCGAGGGTTGCGGCGTTGGCGCGGGCGTAGGCGAGCGCTTGCGGGGAATAGTCTACGCCGAGGCCTACTGCGGGCCATTCGTCGAGCGCGGCGAGGAGCAATGTGCCGGGGCCGGTGCCGAGGTCGAGTATTGTTGCGGGGGCGCCGCCGGCGAAGTGCGCTTGGGCGGCGATCAGGAGCGTTTCGCTGTCGGCGCGGGGGACGAGCGCGCCGGGGCCTACGGCGAGGTCGATCGACCAGAAGCCGCGGGTGCCGGTGATGTAGGCAATCGGCTCGTGATTGAGCCGGCGTTCGACGAGCGCGGGGAACGTGTCTGGGACGGTGTAGCGATCCGGGTCGAGGAGGATCGCGTTGCGCTCGACGCCGAGCGCGTGCGCCATCAGGAGTTCCGCGTCGAGGCGTGGAGTGGCGGAGAAGCCGAACTGCGCGGCGGCGGTGGCGAGTGCTGCACTTACTGCTCCCCTGCCGCTTGCGGGAGGGGTCGGGGGAGGGGCTGTCACCGAGCGATGCCCTTAGCAAGAAGCCCCTCCCCTAACCCCTCCCGCAAGCGGGAGGGGAATGCCGTTGCGGCTGGGGAAAGCTCAGCCATCAAGCTGCGCCAGGCGGTCCGCTTCGTCCTGTGCGACCAGTGCGCCGATCAGTTCGTCCATCTCGCCCGCGACGATCTCGGGCAGGCGGTGGAGCGTCAGGTTGATGCGGTGATCGGTCACGCGGCCTTGCGGGAAATTATACGTGCGGATGCGTTCAGACCGGTCACCCGAGCCGACCATCGACTTCCGCGCGCCTGCCCGCTCGGCATGCAGTCGGTCGCGCTCCGCCTCGTACAGCCGCGTCCTGAGCACGCGCAAAGCCTTGGCCTTGTTCTTGTGCTGCGACTTCTCGTCCTGCTGGATCACCGTCAGCCCGGTCGGGATGTGCACGATCCGCACCGCGGAGTCGGTCGTGTTGACCGACTGCCCGCCCGGCCCCGACGAGCGATAGACGTCGATGCGCAGATCCTTGTCGTCGATCTTGACGTCGACCTCCTCCGCCTCGGGCAGCACCGCGACGGTCGCCGCCGAGGTGTGGATCCGGCCGCCGGCCTCGGTGGTGGGCACGCGCTGGACGCGGTGCACGCCGCTCTCGAACTTGAGCTTGGCGAACACGCCCTGCCCGGTGACGCTGGCGACGACTTCCTTGAAGCCGCCCGCGTCGGACGACGATCCGGAGATCATCTCGACCCGCCAGCCCTGCGATTCGGCATAGCGCTGGTACATGCGGAACAGGTCGCCCGCGAACAGTGCCGCCTCGTCGCCACCGGTGCCGGCGCGGACCTCGAGCATCGCCGAGCGCTCGTCGGCGGAATCGCGCGGCAACAGCGCGAGCGCGAGCTTGCGGTCGGCGGTTTCGAGCAGCGTGCGGTTCTCGTGCAGCTCGTCCGACGCCATCGCGCGCAATTCGTCGTCGGCATCCTCGGCCATGAACGCGAGGCTTTCGGCCTCCTGCCGCAGCCGGCGCACCTCTGTGGCGGCTTGGGCGACGGGTTCGAGCTCGGCATATTCCTTCGATACCGCGACGAAGCGGTCAGAGGGGAGATCGCCGGTCGACATCAGCGCTTGCAGTTCGTCACGCCGCGCCTCGATCGCGCGGATGCGGTCGGGGGAGATCTGGGTCATTCGCCAGGCACGCTCAACGTTATCTGCCCGCCATTCGTGGTGACGGTCCTCCATTCTTCGGACGCCACACCAAACTGGCTCCGCATCATGGTTTTAAGTGCTCCATAAAGCCGGCCACGGGTATTGTATCGGTCTTGAATCCGCCGCTTAACTTTCAAAGTTAACCCGTCGTCCCACCCGCCGCCAAAAGCCAAAAGATAGTCGACCGACGTTCTTGCAGCCTTGTCATAACGCTTACGAATGGGACCGTCCGCAAATAACATAACGGGCATCTCTTGACCCCGCAGTCGCCTTTGCATCTGACGAGCAAATTTAAGTGCCCTAGGATCCTCGGTTTCAACAATGATTGCGGCTGATCGGATTGGCTTACCCAAATCGTTTAATAGCATAGCCAACCGTTCGACCCCGGCGGCCCAGCCAACGCCAGCCGTCTCAGGCCCACCAAGTGAACCGATCAGTCCGTCGTAGCGGCCGCCGGCCAACACCGTTCCTTGCGAACCAAGACGATCGGTCACAAACTCAAACGCTGTATGTCGATAATAATCGAGCCCCCGCACTAACCGTGCATTACGCTCGAACTTCACATCCGCAGCAGTTAGGCCTGCTTTCACTTCCTCGAAGAACGCGCGCGCCTCCGGCGTCAGATACGCGTCGATATCGGGCGCGCTATCGGCGATCGGGCGGTCGCGCGGGTCCTTCGAGTCGAGGATCCGCATCGGGTTCTTCTCAAGCCGCGTCAGGCTGTCCTCCGACAGTTCACCGCGATGCGCCTCGAAATGCGCGACCAGCGCCTCGCGCCACGCATCGCGCGTCGCGGCGTCGCCCAGCGTGTTGAGCTGCAACGTCACGCCCTCGGAAATCCCGAGTTCGCGCAGCAGCTGATCCGCGAGCACGAGCAGCTCGACGTCCGCCGCTGGTTCAGCCGCCCCGATGACCTCGGCGTCGATCTGGTGGAACTGCCGGAAGCGGCCCTTTTGCGGGCGCTCGTAGCGGAACACGGGCCCGCTGGTGGTGAGCTTGAGCGGCGCGAACTGCTGCCAGCCTTCGGTTAGATAGGCGCGCGCAATGCCGGCGGTGAACTCGGGGCGGAGCGTCAGCGAGTCCCCGCCGCGATCCTCGAACGTGTACATCTCCTTCGACACGACGTCGGTCGTCTCGCCGAGCGAGCGCGCGAACACCGCCGTCGACTCGAACACCGGGATATCGACGCGCTGGAAGCAATACAGCGCCCGCACCCGTTCGAACGTGGCAAGGACGTGCGCGAACCGGCGCTGCTCGTCGCCGAAAATGTCCTGGGTGCCACGGATGCGGCGCGGGGTTTCTGTCTTAGCCATGATGCGCGCGTATCTAGGCGACGTGCCTGCGAAGCGCTAGCGCTGTGGCATGAACGACAAACCCAGATATTGGGGCCTCGGCCAACGCGTTGCCCCGCCGCGCTTCATCCTGTTCGTGCTGGTCTTCGCGATCGGGCTGGCCACGCTGATCCCGCGGTTCGGGCTCGGACGGGGCACGATGGCCGCGTTCGACGTCGCCGCGGTCGTGTTCCTGATCGCGGTGTCGACCTTGTTCCGCAACGCCACCGCTGCCCGGATGCGCCGCGCGGCGGAAGAGAACGACGCCAACCGCGCGGTGCTGCTGGGGTTCAGCGGCACGATCATGCTGGTCATCCTGGTCGCGGTGGCGAAGGAATTGCAGGGCAAGAACGACGCGATCGGCATCGCGCTGACGATCACGACGCTGGCGCTCGCGTGGCTGTTCTCGAACATGATCTACACGCTGCATTATGCGCATCTGTTCTATGTCGATGATCCCGACGGGAAGGATGCCAAGGGCCTCGACTTTCCGAGCTGCGACGAGCCCGATTACTGGGACTTTGCCTATTTCGCGTTCACGCTGGGGATGACGTTCCAGACGTCGGACGTGCAGATCACCTCGCGGCGGGTGCGGAAAGCCGCGCTTGGCCAGTGCATGGCGGCTTTCGTGTTCAACATCGGCGTGCTGGCGTTCACGATCAACGTGCTCGGAAGTGCTGGCTGAGAATACCGGGTAAAGGACTGGACGGCTGCCCTTTATCGCGATTACACCTCGGGTCATCGTCTCTCAGCCGGAAGGCCATTCCTTGATCCGCAAGCTTCTCGTCGCGTCCCTGCTCGCATCCGCCGCCCCTGCGTTTGCGCAGGTCCCCGCCGGCAACACCGCACCACAGCCGGTGCCGTTCGTCGACACGATCCCCGACGCGGTCGACACGCCGTATCCGGGCACGCTCCTCCTCGACGTCGATGCGACCGATACCGAGCGCGGCATCTTTCGCGTGAAGCAGACCATCCCGGTCGCCAAGTCCGGCCCGATGGCATTGCTCTACCCCAAGTGGCTGCCCGGCGCGCATTCCCCGCGCGGCGAGATCGAGAAGCTCGCGGGCCTCGTGATCCGCGCCAACGGCAAGATCGTCCCCTGGACGCGCGATCCGGTCGATGTCTTCGCGTTCCACATTGACGTGCCGACCGGCGCGAAGTCGGTGGTGGCCGAGTTCCAGTTCATCTCCGCGACCAAGGGCGACCAGGGCCGTATCGTCATGACGCCGACGATGATCAGCCTCCAGCCGAACCTCGTCAGCCTGTACCCCGCCGGCTATTTCACGCGCCAAATCCCGATCAAGATGACCGTCACCTACCCGACCGGCTGGACCGCGGCGGGTGCGGTGCCGGCCAAGGTCTCGGGCTCGACCTACAGCTACGACACGACCAACTACGAGATCCTGGTCGATTCGCCGACGCTCGCGGGCAAGTACGGCAAGGTCTGGCCGCTCTCCCCGCGCGTCGACCTGAACGTGTTCGCCGACAGCCCCGACCAGCTCGCTGCCAAGCCCGAGCAGATCGATGCACACAAACGGCTCGTCGACCAGGCGGTGAAGACCTTCGGCGCGCAGCATTACGATCATTACGAGTTCCTGCTGTCGATCACCGATCAGCTCGGCGGGATCGGGCTGGAGCATCATCGCAGCTCCGAGAACGGCGTCCGTCCCGGCTATTTCACCGAATGGGAAACCGGCGCCGCCGCGCGGAACCTGTTGCCGCACGAATACACGCATAGCTGGGACGGCAAGTTCCGCCGCGGCGCCGATCTGTGGACGCCCGATTTCCGCACGCCGATGCGCGATTCGCTGCTCTGGGTGTATGAGGGCCAGACGCAGTTCTGGGGCTATGTGCTCCAGGCGCGCTCGGGTCTGGTCAGCAAGCAGGACACGCTCGACGGTTACGCCTCGATCCTCGGCAATTACGATACCGCGCCGGGCCGCCAGTGGCGCCCGCTGATCGACACCACGAACGATCCCGTGATCTCCGCGCGGAAACCGAAGGGCTGGACCAGCTGGCAGCGCTCGGAGGATTACTACAATGAGGGCTTGATGGTCTGGATGGAGGTCGACGCGATGCTCCGCCAGAAGTCGAACGGCACCAAGTCGATCGACGATTTCGCGCGAGCCTTCTTCGGCGTCCGTGATGGCGATTACGGTGAGCTCACCTACACCTTCGCCGACGTCGCGAAGACGCTCAACGGCATCGTCCCCTATGACTGGGCGACGTTCCTCAACACCCGCCTGACCGAGACTGGCAAGCCAGCCCCGATCAACGGCTTCGCGATGAACGGCTACAAGCTGGTCTACGGCCCCGAGCAGAGCCCGTATCTGAAGCAGGCGGAGAAGAGCCGCGGCACCGATGTCAGCTATTCGCTCGGCATGGTGATCAACAAGGAGGGCGTGGTCACCTCGTCGATCTGGGACAGCCCGGCGTTCAAGGCGGGCCTCGATGTGGGCACGGAAATCGAGGCGGTGAACAGCGAGGCCTATTCGTCGGACCGGATCAAGGTGGCGATCCTGGCCGCGAAGGGCACAAAGGTGCCGATCCGTCTTACTGTGAAAAACAACGACCGATTCCGCGACATCTTGCTCGATTACCATGACGGCCCGCGCTATCCGCGGCTACAGAAGGTGGGTACAGGTGACGGCGGACTGGACAAGCTGCTGACGCCGCGCTGACCAGAGACTAAACTAACGTGGTGCCGGCCGCTCCCCAGACGAGGAGCGCCGGCATCGTCATATCGAAAGGACCGCCATGCGTATCGACCTCATCCCGACCGGCAAGAACCCGCCCGAGGATCTGAACGTCATCATCGAAGTGCCGACCGGCGGCGAGCCCGTGAAGTACGAGTTCGACAAGGCATCGGGCGCGTTGTTCGTCGATCGCATCCTGCACACGCCGATGCGTTATCCCGCGAACTACGGCTTCGTGCCGCACACGCTGAGCCCCGATGGCGATCCGCTCGACGCACTGGTGATCGCGCGCTCGCCGTTCATTCCGGGCTGCGTCGTTCGCGCGCGGCCGATCGCGGTGCTGAATTTGGAAGACGAAGCCGGCGGCGACGAGAAGCTCGTCTGCGTGCCGGTCGACGCGGTGTTCCCGTATTACGCCAATATCGGCGAGCGCGGCGACATGCCCGAGATCGTGTTCGAGCAGATCGAGCACTTCTTCACCCACTACAAGGACCTCGAGAAGACGAAGTGGGTCCGCGTTGGCAAGTGGGGCGACGCCGAAGAAGCCAAGCGCGTCACGATCGAGGCGATCGAGCGCTACAACGCCGAGAAGGCCAAGGGCGAAGAGCCGATGAACGCGGACGACACCGCAGGACGCTGATAGCATGACCACGGCGTCTCGTCCGTTCGACGGCATCCGCGTCCGCGCGGCGCAGATCGGACTGTACGAGACGCCGATCCTGCATGGACGGCTGGCCGATGCCGCCGCCCTGACCGCGGCATTGCGCACCGCGATCCTTGATCGCTACGCCGCCTCGCCGAGCTTGGCTCGATCGAATGTCGGGGGCTGGCATTCCGCTACCGACATGCTCGACTGGGGCGGCCCGGCGGCGGTCGCGCTCGCCGATACCGCGGTGAAGATGGCGAAGCGCGCCTCGCATTTCGATGGGTGCGATGCGGCGACGGTCGAGTGGACCGTCAAGATGTGGGCGAACGTGTCGCCGCCCGGCGCGCTCAACATGAGCCACGCGCATCCCGGGGTGCTGTGGGCCGCAGTCTATTACGTCGACATGGGCGTAGCACCGGCGTCCGGTGAGGCAGGCGGCGAACTGTTCTTCGAGGACCCGCGCTTTCCGGTGCCGTTCATGCGGCTGCCTGGGTTTCGCCTCGTCGGGATCGACGGCCAGCCGCAACCGGTCGAGCGCCGCCTGCCGACCGAGGCGGGCGACCTGATCCTGTTCCCCGCCTGGCTCCGCCACGGCGTCCGCCCGCACTTGGGAACAGGCGACCGCATCTCGATCGCGATGAACATCGACGTGAAGGGCTAGGACCCCCGTTGGCGACGCCTAGTCTTCGCCCCTCCCTGGAAGGGAGGGGTCGGGGGTGGGTTCGCTTCCGCATTCTCGACCGTGGTGAGTGAGCGGCCAAAACCGGCCAACCCACCCCCAGCCCCTCCCTTTCAGGGAGGGGGGCCAGACAGCGCTCCGACCTACCGTCCCGCCAACCTGACCAGCGCATCCCCCGACATCCGCTGGATCGTCCAGTCCTCCATCCCGACCGCGCCGACCTTCCGATAAAACGCGATCGCATCGGCATTCCAGTCGAGCACCGACCATTCGAACCGCGCGCAGCCGCGATCGAGCGCCATGCCCGCCAGATGCGCCAGCAACGCCCCACCGACCCCCTGCCCGCGCGCTTCCGGCGTCACGTAGAGATCCTCCAGATACAGGCCGCGCTTGCCGGTCCAGGTCGAGAAATTGTGGAAGAACAGTGCAAACCCGAGCGGGCCTTCCTCAGTCTCCGCGATCAATGCCTCCGCGGCGGGTCGCTCCCCGAACAGCGCCTCCGCCAGCATCGGCTCGGTCGCCTCGACCGCATCCGGTTCGCGCTCGAACGCGGCAAGTTCGCGGACGAAGCGCAGGATCGTGCCGACATCGGCAGCGGTAGCGGAACGGATGATGGTCATGCACTAGCCTCGATAGAAGTTTGCGCGATATCACGCCGCCGCGCCGCATACAGGCACGCGACGACGATGATCGCCGCGCCCGCCAGCGTAAACGCCGATACCCGCTCGCCGAACACCAGGAAACCCAAGCCGGCGGCATAGACGAACGACGTATATTCGGTAGTCGCGAGGAACCCGGTATCGCCGTGCGCGTAGGCCCAGCCGAGCAGCCACAGCGACGCGGTCGCGAGCCCGGCGGCAAGTATGAGCTTGGGCCATTGCGCCGCTTCGGGCACCACTACCAGCCAAGGCGCGGCGAGCGCTAGCGTTGCGGTAATGACGAGCGCCTGGAAGAACGCGATCTCCCCAGGCCGTGCCGCCTGGCTCTGCAGCCGTGCGATCACGAGGTTGACCGCATACAGCACTGCCGAGCCGAGGATCGCCAGCGTACCATGGAAGGTCTCGGGGCCCGGCACCTCGCGTCCCTGCCCGATCATCACCACCAGCACGCCACCCAGCGCGGCGATCGAGGCGACGAACGTCTTCCACCCGACGCGCTCGCCCAGCGTAACCGCCGCGAGCAGCAGCGCGAGAATTGGCGCGATGTAGGTCAGCGAAATCGCCTGCGCCATTGGCACGCGCGCGAGCCCCCAGAAGAACAGCACCGCCATCGCCGTCGTCACCAACCCGCGCGCCAGATGCAGCTTCAACGCGCGCCCACTCGGCCGGCCGCTCTTTCCAAGCTTCCACGCGACCGCGCCAAGCCCGACACTGATCATCTGCCGCCAAAGCAATGCGTTATAGACGCCGATCGCCAGGACGAGCGACTTCATCACCGCATCCATCATGGAGAACAGTCCGATGCCCAGCGCGGCGATTGCGAAGGCCAATGCTGGGGAAACGACGCGGTTCGTCACCGGACTAGACCGCATCGTGAACGGTCAATGTTCGGATCATCCTCATGCGGTCCGCTTAACCCGCATCCTATCGTGACGCCATCGCCGGTACTGGAATTGCCGTTGCGGACGTCGAGGGTTTGATAAAGCGGTGTCCAAGGTGCTGTTCCCCCGCGAACGCGGGGGTCCAGGACTACGAACGCTATCGCCGGTAACCCTGGACTCCCGCTTTCGCGGGAGAACGGCAGGAGGATGCGCGCGTCACGCCATCATCCTCACAGAAGTCAGTGTTAGTGAAAGGAGTGCGTAAGCAGCTGACCGCTGAGACCTATTCCGCCGCCATCTCCGGTACCAAGGCCGCGATAGCCGCATCCGCCGCGTCGATCTCGGCGGCCTTCGCCTCGACCAGCCGGACGATGTGGTCGACCATGTCGGCGTCCTGGACGTGGTGGTCGGTAACGCCCGACAGATACACCATGTGCTTACCGTTGCCGCCGCCGGTGATGCCGATGTCGGTCTCGCGCGCTTCGCCCGGCCCGTTCACGACGCAGCCGAGCACAGACAAAGACATCGGCGTGCGGATATGCTGCAACCGTTCCTCCAGCGCCTGCACCGTACGGATCACGTCGAACCCTTGCCGGGCGCACGACGGGCACGACACGACGCGGACGCCGCGGTTGCGGATGCCGAGCGCTTTCAGGATCTCGAAGCCGACGCGGACTTCCTCCTCCGGTTCGGCCGAAAGCGAGACGCGGATCGTGTCACCGATCCCGTACCAGAGCAGGCTGCCCATCCCGATCGCCGACTTGACCGTGCCGCCGACGAACCCGCCCGCCTCGGTGATGCCGAGATGCAGCGGGCAATCGACCTGTTCGGCGAGCTGCTGGTACGCCGCCACCGCGAGGAACAGGTCGGACGCCTTCACCGCGACCTTGAACGCGTGAAAGTCGTGGTCCTGCAACAGCTTGATGTGATCCATCGCCGACTCGACCAGCGCATCGGGGCAAGGCTCGCCGTATTTCTCGAGCAGATGCCGCTCGAGCGAGCCGCCATTGACGCCGATCCGGATCGCGCAGCCGTTCGACTTGGCCGCATCGACGACCTCCTTCACGCGCGATGCCGAGCCGATGTTGCCCGGGTTGATCCGCAGGCACGCCGCGCCCGCATCGGCGGCTTCGAGCGCGCGCTTGTAGTGGAAATGGATGTCCGCGACGATCGGCACGCGGCTCGCGCGGACGATCTGCTTCAGCGCGGCGGTCGATTCGACGTCGGGGCAGCTCACGCGGATGATGTCGACGCCCGCGTCTTCGCAGCGCCGGATCTGGTCGACCGTCGCGCGCACGTCGTCGGTCGGCGTGTTGGTCATCGTCTGCACGGTGACCGGCGCGTCGCCACCGACGGGGACGTTGCCGACCATGATCTGGCGGCTCTTGCGGCGGGTGATATCGCGCCAGGGACGAAGGGACATGGAGATTCCTCGGGAGTTCGAGGGCGTATATAGCGACTTGCGCCGCGGAACGGAACATCGCTGGCCGGAGTCGCGAACGTCGGCCATAGCGGCGCACGGCCTTAGGAGAGAACGCGATGACCCTGTCCCTGTACGATGCGACGATTCCCTCGAACCTCCAGATTCTCCGCGCGGTCGACGCACTGCTCGACAAGGCCGAGGCGTTCGCGGCCGAACGGGGGATCGAACCTGCGGCTCTGATCGACGCGAAGCTCGCGGACGACATGCTGCCGTTCGGCTACCAAGTGAAGGCCTGCGCCAGTCACTCGGTCGGCGGGATCGAAGGCGTCCGCGCCGGCACCTTCGCGCCCGACCGGTCGGCCTGGCCGACCGACTTCGCCGGTCTCCACACCGTGATGCGCGCCGCGATCGCCACCTTGGAAGCGATCGACCGGAACAGTTTCGATGCGCTCGCCGATAACGACACGACCTTCGAGTTCGGCACGTTCGTCATGCCGTTCACCGGCGCGAACTTCCTGCTGTCGTTCTCGCAGCCGAACTTCTATTTCCACGCCAGCACCGCCTACGCGATCCTGCGCGCGCAGGGCGTACCGATCGGCAAGCGCGACTTCATGGGCACGCCGCGCATGAAAGCGTGAACCGGCGCGGGGAACGGCCGGGCCGTCCCGCGCTTGCGGCACCGCCCCCCGCCCCGTAGGGCCGCGCGATGACCCGGCATTACGGCATGGACTGGCTGCGGATCGGCGCGTTCGCGCTGCTGATCCTCTACCATATCGGCATGGTCTTCGTGCCGTGGAACTTCCATGTGAAGTCGCTCCATGTCGAGGACTGGGTGCGGCTGCCGATGCTGGCGAGCAACGCGTGGCGGCTGACGCTGCTGTTCGTCGTCTCGGGCTATGCCAGCCGCGCCCTGCTCGCCCGGTCGAGCGGCACACGCGGATTTTTCGCCAACCGTTGCTACCGCCTGCTCGTGCCGTTGCTGTTCGGCATGGCGGTGATCGTACCGCCGCAACCCTGGGTCGAGCTGGTCACCAAGCACGCCTATGTCGGCAGCTATCTGACGTTCTGGACGCATGATTATTTCCGGTTCGGCAAGCTCGCGGGGCTCGCGCTGCCGACTTGGAACCACCTCTGGTTCGTCGTCTATCTCTGGGTCTACACAGCCGCACTCACACTCGGCCTGATCATCGTCCGCGGCGACTGGCTGCAGCGCGCATTCGACTGGGTCTTCGGGAGCTGGGTAGTCCTCATCCTTCCCGTCGCATGGCTCGTCTTCGTCCACGGCTGGTGGTTCCAGATGGCCGCGGAATCGCAAGCCCTGTTCGGCGACTGGGTCGCGCACGTCACCTATTTCCCTGCCTTCCTGTTCGGCTTCGGCCTCGCCCGCTCCGAGCCCGCGATGGCCGCGATCACCCGCTGGTGGAGGGTCGGCGCGGTCGCCGCGCTGCTCGGCTATCTCTGCATCATCGGCGTCGAGCTTCGCTGGCCCGCAGATGTCGTGACGCCGCGCTGGATCTACCCCGGCTACGGTGTCGCGCACGCGGTCGAGCAATGGGGCGCGATCGTCGCGCTGATCGGGATCGCCGAGCGCCACTGGAACCGCGACCACCGCTGGCGCCGGACACTGACCGAGGCGGTGTTCCCGTTCTACCTGATCCACCAGACGATCATCGTCCTCGTCATGTACGCGCTGCTTCCCGTCGGCCTCCCCGGCTGGGCGGAGTTCGCGTGTCTGCTGGTCGCGACCGTTATCGGCTGCGTCCTGTTCTACCGGGTCGGCCGCGCGATCGCGCCGCTGCGTCCTTTGATCGGCCT
Organism: Sphingomonas sp. PP-CC-1A-547; assembly: GCF_003610375.1. Taxonomy (GTDB): domain Bacteria; phylum Pseudomonadota; class Alphaproteobacteria; order Sphingomonadales; family Sphingomonadaceae; genus Sphingomonas. Next base: position 204,590 of record NZ_RAPZ01000015.1, on the reverse strand, counting down.
GCGCCTGCATCTTCGTCCCACACCTTCCGTCCTCTGAAAGATCTAGCATGACCTGGACCCTCGTCATCCACGGCGGCGCCGGCAAACTCGACAGCGAGATGGTCTCGCCCGAGCAGGACGCGGGCGCGCGAGCCGGCCTGTCGCGTGCGCTCGACATTGGCTCTAAAGCGCTGGCGGAGGGCGGCAGCGCGCTCGACGCGGTCGAGGCCGCTGTGCGCGTGCTGGAGGATGATCCGCACTTCAACTCGGGGCGCGGCGCGGTCTTTACGCATGACGGTACGCTGGAGCTCGACGCGGCGATCATGGATGGACGCACGCGGGCGGCGGGGGCGGTTGCCGCAGCGACCGCGACGCGCAACCCCGTCGGCCTCGCCCGCGCAATCCTCGACGACGGCCGCCACGTGTTTCTTGCCGGCAAGGGGGCGGATGCGTTTTCCCGTGAGCACGCTCTGCCCCAAGCCGATGCAGACTGGTTCGCCACCGACGAACGCCGCCGTCAGTTCGCCGAGTTCCAGGCCGATGGCGGTGGGTTCGACGTCGACATGAAATACGGCACCGTCGGCGCGGTCGCCTGCGACGCGCAGGGCCACGTCGCCGCCGCCACCTCGACCGGGGGGGTCACCGGCAAGCGCTGGGGCCGGATCGGGGATACGCCAGTAATCGGCGCGGGTACCTTCGCCGATGACCGCGCCTGCGCGGTATCCTGCACCGGCTCAGGCGAGTTCTTCCTCCGCGTCGGCGTTGGCCATGAGATCGCCGCGCGGGTGCGGTTTGCCGGCGAGTCGCTGCAGGTCGCGGCCGACGCGGTGCTCGCCGACGTGAAGGCGCTCGGTGGCACGGGCGGGGTGATCGTCACGGGACCGGACGGCGACATGGCGTGGGGCTTCAACACCGTCGGCATGTACCGCGGGACGGCCTCGTCAGCGGGTAGCCGAACCGTCGCGATCTACGCTAACGAGCCGGCATGAAGCGCTATCTCCTCGCCGCGATTGCCTCGCTCGGCCTCGCCTCCCCCGCCACCGCATTCTGGGAGTACGGCCACCAGACCGTTGCGCAAATCGCCTATGCCAACGTCACGCCCAAGACCAAGGCGGCGATCCGCAAGCTGCTCGCGCAACAAGCGCTGCTCGACACGCCCACCTGTCCGGCAGGAACGATCGAGGAAGCCAGCGTCTGGGCGGACTGCATCAAGCCGCTGAAGCTGAACGACGGATCGACGCGCTTCGGTTTCGCGTACAGCTGGCATTACCAGAACGTCGATATCTGCGCGCCATTCGACCTGACGCCCGCGTGCAAGGAAGGCGACTGCGTCTCGTACCAGATCGACCGCGACGTGAAGATGCTCCGCGACAAGTCGACGCTGCCCCGCGACCGCGTCGTCGCGCTCGCGTTCCTGATCCACTTCGTCGGCGATCTCCACCAGCCGCTCCACGCTGGCGACCGTCACGACAAGGGCGGCAACGACGTGAAGGCGGATTACGGGATCTACGGCCCTGCGCGGTTCAACCTGCATTCGATCTGGGACGGGCCGCTCGCCGAGCGCGCAATCTCAACGCCGCCGTCGCTGGTGCGGCGCTATCCGGCGGCCGAGCGGGCGAAGATCGGCGCGGGGACGGTCGTCGACTGGAGCCGGGAGAGCTGGGAGGCCTCGCATAAGGCGTATGCGGCCGCGCTTGGCGGGGATGCGTGCGGTACCGTTCCTGCGCGCGTGAAGATGGACGACGCAACGATCGCTAAGATGGTGCCGGTGTCGCGAGAAGAGGTCCGCCGCGGGGGTATCCGCCTGGCAAAACTGCTCGACAAGGCGCTGGGCTAAAACCCCTCTCCCCTCAGGGGAGAGGGAGGTGCCGTGGGCTCTTGCACATGGGAGGGTGAGGGGCGTGAGGCTCGGGCCGTCCGTCCCAACAGCCCCTCACCCTTCCGTCGCCAAGCGGCTCCTCCCTCCCTCTCCCCGGAGGGGAGAGGAACTGCCGCGACAAATCTTAGTTCAACACCACCGTGACCGCGCGGCGGTTCGCCGCCCAGCTCTGGTCGTCCGAACCCATCGCCACCGGGCGCTCCTTGCCGTAGCTGATCGTCGTCATCCGCGACGACGACACGCCCTTCGCCGCCAGATAGTTCTTCGTCGCGTTCGCACGACGATCGCCGAGTGCGAGGTTGTATTCACGCGTGCCACGCTCGTCGGCATGGCCTTCGATCGTGATCCGCTGGTTCGGGAACTTGGCCAGCCACTGCGCCTGGCTGTCGAGGATCGCGCGCGCGGTCGGATCGATGTCGTACATGTCGAGCCCGAAATTCACCGTGTTCGAGCTGACCGAGCGCTGGAAGTCCGCATCCGACCCCGGCACGATCGCGCCACCGACATTGCCGTTGTTCATCCCCGCATTGGGATCCACCGCAGCGTTGTTGTCGACCGGCGCCGGCGGCAGCACCTCGGGACGCTTCTTTGCACAGCCGGCGACGGCGATCAGCGCGGTACACGCAAGCAAGATGTTGGAAAGCTTCGGCATAGATAGTCTCCCGTAGAAAATCACGTTTCCCGTTATGTCCCCATAGCAGGTTTACGGACGCAACGGACCCCAGGCCGGATCCGAGCCATCAAGCGGCGTCGGAATCTTCCGCTCGTTGACGCCCGTGAGGTCGACCGACCAGAGGTCCGCCTTGCCGCCGCTGCCGCGTCCCGAGCGATAGAAGTTGATCACGCGACCGTTCGGCGACCAGCTCGGCCCCTCGTCCTGCCAGTCGTTCGTCAGCAATTTCTCGCCGCCGCCGCTCGGGCTCATGATGCCGATGCGGAAGCCGCCGCCGAGCTTCGTGAACGCGATCAGGTCGCCGCGCGGGCTCCACACCGGCGTGGCATAGCGTCCGCCGCCAAAGCTGATCCGCTGTTGGTTAGAGCCGTCCGCGTTCATCACGTAGATCTGCTGCCCGCCCGAGCGATCGCTCTCGAACACGATTCGCGAGCCGTCGGGCGAGTAACTGCCGCCGGTATCAATCCCCGGCGAGTTGGTCAGCCTCTGCGGCGTCCCGCCCTGCGACGACACGCGGTAGACGTCGGTGTTGCCGCCCTGCGCCATCGAGAACAGGATGTTGCGACCGTCCGGCGAGAAGCGCGGCGCAAACGTCAGGTTCGCGTTCGCGACCACCAGGCGCTGCTTGCCCGAGCCGATGTCGTAGACATAGATCGCCGGGCGATTGTTGAGATAGCTCATATAGACGATCGACTGCTGGTTCGGCGCGAACCGCGGCGTCAGCACGATCGACTGCCCGTTGGTCAGGAAGCGGTGATTGGCGCCGTCCTGATCCATGATCGCAAGCCGCTTGATGCGGTGGCCCTTGGGTCCGGTCTCGGACACGTAGACGACGCGACTGTCGAAATACGCGCCTTCGCCGGTGAGGCGGGTGTAGACCATGTCGGCGCATTTATGCCCTGCGCGACGCCAGTCCGACGGCGGGACGACGAAGCCGGTCCGCGTCAGCTCGGCCTTCGACGACACGTCGTAGAGGTAGCAGCCGACCGTCAGGTTGCCGTCGCCGTTCGCGCGGATGAAGCCCTGCACCAGTGCCTGCGCGCCGGTGCTGCCCCAGTAATCGAACCCGGGTGCGGTGACTTCTGGGAAGGTGATCGGGCGGAGCTGGCCGGGTGAAAGTGGCGTGAACAGGCCGGAGTTGCGGAGGTCGTTGGTGACGATGTCGGCGAGCTGGCGGCCGAGAACGTCGGTCTGGCCGGCGGGTGTCGAGACGACCGCTGCGGTAGGCATGACGGGGATCGCGATCGGCATCGGCGCGGAGATACCGCCGGTGACGTCGACGACGAGTCCGCCGGACTGATCGCCTGCCGGGGCGGGGGCGGCGGGGTCAGCGGGCGTTTGCTGGGGTGCTGAAGCGGGAGCGGGAGCGGGAGCGGGCGCGGGAGCGGGCGCGTCCTGCGCGAACGCTGCGCCACCCGAGACGAACGCAAGCAGCCCGACCGAAGCCAGAACCGATCGAGCCCTACGCCCACCCAACACAGCCTCCACCCCGGCGGAGGCCGGGGCCCAATTGGGGGACGCCGCTGAGGGAGCGTTGCGCATCATTACATCGACCTTCGCAATTGGGCCCCGGCCTTCGCCGGGGTGGTGTTTCTCAACGGAAGGCTGCTGGCGCGAAGGGAAAAACCCCAGGATCGATCGAGTCATAACGGACATCCTCAGCCGGGAAGTTTGTAGCGCAGGCTGAAATTGCTCCAGCCGTTCTGCACGTCATACAGGTCGTCGGGCAAACCGCGGAGCGGCGAACACCCGACGAAGGTGGCGATCGCCAGATCGTCGACGCGGTCGACATAGCGCCGGTTGTCGTCGTCGACGCCGGCATGACCGCTGATCGTCGGCCGTGATTTCAGCGTGCCGTCGCGGTTGAGCTTCAGGTTGATCGTCACGCGGATCCGCTCGGCGCCGGGCCCCGGCGTGACCTGGCGGTTGGCGCAAGGCTGCACCTGCCGCAGGATCGCCGAGCCGATGTTCGCCGCCGCCTGTGCGCCGAGCTTGGCCGCCTTGGGCGCTTCCGACTTGCTCGGCGACGGGTCGGCCGACAGCCCCTTCAGGAAATTGTCGCCGAGCCGCGACCCGCGTGGCCGCGACGCCTTCGCCTCGGCGGTCGAGCCGCTGCCCTTGGTCGAGGACGGCTTGGCGGGCTTGGCCGACGACGCGGACGACGACGTCTTCGCGGGCGCGGCGCTCGGTTTCGCCGCAGCCTTGGTCGGCGCGGACTTCGCGGGCGCAGCCTTGGCGGGTGGCGCCTTCTCGGCCTTTGGTTGTGGCTTCACGACGGGCTTTGGGACCGGCGCGGGCTTTGCGACGGGTTTCGGCGGCGCGGGCTTGGGTTTGGGTTGAGGCTTCGGCTCGGGTGCCGGTTGCGGCTTGGGCGCCGGTTTGGGCGGCGCGGGCTTCGGCTGCGGCGCAGGCGGTACGGGGTCAAGCTGCGGCTCAGGCTCAGCCTCTTCCGGAGCAGGCGGCGCGGCATCCTCGGGCGCACCCTCGTCCGGCGCAACCGATTCGGCCGGCGTCTCCACCGATTGCGGCGCGGTCGCTTCCAGCGCGACGTCGGGCACGAGGCTCACGTCGATCGGCTGCTGCTCGATCTTCTTCGGCAGTTCGGGCGCACCGAGAAAGCCAAGCGACAGCGCGCCGAACAGCAGGACGTGCCCGACGACCGCGACGCCAAGGCCGATCTTCTCCGAACGGTCCATCAGCCAGCCATCAGTTCTGATTACCCTCGACGGTCACCAGCGCGACGCGGTTCAGCCCGGCGCGGTTGAGTTCGCCCATTACGCGCATCACGCGGCCGTAATCGAGCTTCCGGTCCGCACGCAGCAGCACCTGCGGCTCGTCGCCGACCGCACGGCTGGCGGCGATCGCGGCAAGCCGAACCGGCAGCGCATCATCGGTCACCTGATCCTTGTCTATGAACAGCGCGCCGGTGCCGTCCATCGAGATCTCGACCGGCTTCTGCTCCTGGTCCAACGCCTTCGCGCGCGCGTCGGGCAGATTCACCGGCACACCCGCGGTCATCAGCGGCGCGGTCACCATGAAGATGATCAGCAGCACGAGCATCACGTCGACCAGCGGCGTAACATTGATATCCGCCATCGGCGCCCGCCGCCCACGCCCCCGCGACGAAGGAAGGTTCATCGCCACCTTAGCGCGACCCGTCCAGCTGGCGGCTCAAGGTCGTGTGGAAACCGTCGGCGAAGCGGTTGAGGCTCGCCTCGATCCGATTGATGCCGTGGCTGAACCGGTTGTACGCGATCACCGCGGGAATGGCCGCGAACAGGCCGATCGCGGTTGCGAAAAGGGCCTCCGCGATCCCTGGCGCCACCACCGCCAGCGACGTGTTCTGCGCCGCCGCGATGCTGGTGAAGCTCCGCATGATCCCCCACACCGTACCGAACAACCCGACGAACGGCGCCACCGAGCCGACCGTCGCCAGCACGTTCAGCCGATCCGACAGCTTGTCGATCTCGCCAGCCACCGCTGCGCCCATCGTCGTCGCCAGCCGCTGGCGCGTGCCACTCTTGTCGATCGTGCCACCCGCGGTCGAGCGCCGCCACTCGGTCACGCCCGCCGCGAACACGCGTGCCGACGGGAGGTCGTTCTCGCCCTCCGCCTTGTAGAAGACGTCGATATCCTCGGCCTTCCAGAAATCGCGCTCGAACCGGGTCATGCCCTTGCGCGTCTTGCCGATCCGCCGCCAGAACGCGACGATCAGCGCCCAGGTCCAGATGCTGGCTAGCAACAGCCCGATCATCACGCCCTTCACCACCCAGTCGGCCTGGAGGAACAAGTGGATCGGCGACAGCGTCGCGCTATCCATAGTCAACACCGGATTCATGCTTCCCCCTGCCAGACAAGGCGTTCGTAGATATCGATCCAGGCGCGCGGCTGGCGGCGTGGACGGCCGTTGGGAGCGACCAATGCCGCCACCACGTCCGCCTCGGCCAAGACAAGCCCGTCGCGCATGACCCTTTGATGAATGGTGACCCCGGCCGAGCGGACACGGCGTATCCGCGAGACGACCAACAAGGCGTCGTCGAGCTTCGCCGGTGCGGCGTAGCGGATGGCGACGCTGGCGATCGCGTACGAGCCTTCGCCTGCCTCGAACGTCGCGCGCTGGTCGATCCCGCCTAGCCGCAGCATGTCCGACCGCGCGCGTTCCATGTAGCGCAGGTAATTGGCGTGATAGACCGCACCCGACAGATCGGTGTCCTCGAAATACACGCGCACGGGAAACCGGTGCTCGCGCCCTTCGAAGCGGCCTTCCGCCGGACGATCTGAAACCTCAGCCATTCCGGCGGCTGTTAACCCAGTCTTTGCAGGTAAGCCAAGCTTTGCCTTCATCATGTCGGCACTGGTCGGGGGCGGGCGAGCGGCGTACGCTGGCAGGGTTCAACGCAGGAGACTCGCATGGCCGATCGTCCCACCAGCGGAATCACACCGTTCCTCGTCATCCGTGACCAGCGAGGACGCGACGCGCTCGCATTCTACGAGGCTGCGTTTGCCGCGACCCTCGTCGAGACGAACTTCGCAGACGACGGCGTTCGGCTGATGCAGGCCAGCTTGCGAATCAACGACGCCTGGCTGATGCTGTCCGACGAGTTTCCCGAATGGCGTGGTCATGCCGAGCCCGAACCCGCCGGCATAACCCTGCATCTCAGGGTCGACGACACCGACGCCTGGGTGGATCGTGCGGTCGCGGCGGGAGCGGTCGTGACGATGCCCGTCGCCGACCAGTTCTGGGGTGATCGCTACGGCCAGGTGCGCGATCCGTTCGGCCATAACTGGTCGGTCGGATCGCCCATCAAGGCCCGATCAGCCTACTGAAAAACGCTGGGATCCAGCTTCAGGCGCGGCTGCGCGGGTGGCACCGGCTGCGAGATCGGCTGGAGCCGCGCCTGCGTGACCGTCTGCACCGGCATGTTCGACGCATATTGGCGCGAGACCATCAGCTGCGGCTGGACCGGACGTACGGTGCGACCCCGCCACGCGTCGACCGCGCGGTAGAAATCGGTAAACGGCCGCTCGAGCACGGGGAGATTCTGTGCAGCGAAAACGGGCAATGCCTCGGCCGTCAGACCGGCGCTCTGCGCGAGAACCGTCTGCGCCGCGGCGCAGAAGTCATCGCGTGCGGGCGACTGCGAGAAGAAGTTGTAGAGGCGCGTCATCGAATCGTCGTAGCGATCCTGCCAGTCGCCGCCGCCCGACTTGTACTCGCTGGCATAGGTCGCCTCGGCCTTGGCGAGCACCGGCTTCTGCGCCGCGAGTAGCGCGTTGTAGCCCGCGACGATCACCACCTCCTGCGGCCCGCGACATGCCAGTGCGGCGACGTTGAGCGCAGCGCGGAGATGCCAGACCTTGGCGGACGTCGTCAGGTTGCGATTCGGTGTCGGATAGGTGCCGTCCGCCAGCGCGACCGGGATGACGATGGTGGGCGACGCGCCCTTCGGCATCACGGGCGCAGGCACTGGCACCATGATCACGGGCGGCGCGACGGCAGCCACGGTCCGTGGTTTCTGTGCGCAGCCAGCCAGCAGGCCCAGCGCGGTAACGGACAGCAAAGCAAACCGACGACTCATCGCAACCACCTCATGACGTCCCCCGACGGGACACTCTATGCATGGGTTAGGTTAACGAGACGTAAGCCGTACGCGCTTTGCGGCGAGTGGAGAGTGGATGGGGTTGGGGTTGGGGTTTGGCGGGAGAGCTTTGGCTGTCCCCAAGCTACCTCCACCCCGGCGAAGGCCGGGGCCCAATTGGAAAGGTTGCAGTAACGAAGCGCGACCTCAGTCAGCGACGCCCCCAATTGGGCCCCGGCCTCCGCCGGGGTGGTGCTTGGTAAGCGCCTGTATGAGCATCACCGCTTGAGCAGAAGACGCCGCCCTCTCGATCCTCCCCCGCAAGGGGGAGGTGGCGCCGCAGGTGACGGAGGGGGAGGACACGGAACAGACGTTTCGCTATCCCCCCCCTCCGTCTGGCAAGCGCCAGCCACCTCCCCCTTGCGGGGGAGGATCGGAAGTTAAACCGCGCGCGCTTCCAGCGCCGCCGCAGCCTGCGCCATCAGCCCGCCGATGATGTCCGCGACCGGCTCCTCGCGCTTGACCATGCCGACCGACTGGCCCGCCATCACTGAGCCATGCTCGACATCGCCGTCGATCACCGCACGCCGCAACGCACCCGCCCAGTAATGCTCGATCTGCAACTGCGCCTCGGCCATTTCCACGCGGCCACCGTCGAGATGCCCGGCGACCTCGCGCTGCTTCGCCGTGAACAGCTCGCTCGACGCGTTCTTCAGCGCGCGGACCGGGATCACCGGAAGCCGCGCGTCGATCTGCACGCTGGCGATCGCATCGCGTGCCGACGCCCGGATGAACGCCTTCTTGAAATTGGCATGCGCGATCGATTCGGTCGCGCAGACGAACAGCGTGCCCAGCTGGACGCCCGCCGCACCCATGTCGAGATACCCCGCGATCGCCTCGCCGCGACCGATCCCGCCCGCGACGAACACCGGCACCTGTTCCGCGATCTCAGGCAGCATCTCCTGCGCCAGCACGCTGGTCGAGACCGGTCCGATATGCCCGCCGGCCTCCATCCCCTCGATCACCAGCGCATCAACGCCGCTCCGGATCAGCTTCTTGGCAAGCGCCAGCGCCGGCGAGAACGCGATCAGCTTCGCGCCCGTGTCCTTGATCGCCTCGATGCTGCCCTTGGGCGGCAGGCCACCCGCGAGCACGACGTGGCCGACCTTGTGCTTGGCGCAGACCGCGATCAACTCGAACAGGTCGGGGTGCATCGTGATCAGGTTCACGCCGAACGGCTTGGTCGTGAGAGCCTTGGTCGCGGCGATCTCGGTATCGAGCAACGCAGGCGTCATCGCGCCGCACGCGATCACGCCGAACCCACCCGCGTTGGAGATCGCCGAGACGAGGTGACGCTCGCTCACCCACGACATCGCGCCCCCGAGAATCGCGACCTCGCTGCCCAGAAATGCGGCGCCACGCGCCATGCGGCGGGCCAGCCGGCCCGCCCCGATCGAAGATGTGTCGTTCATACGTCGCGCCTTAGATCATTTTATATACGGAGCGAAACCATCGTCCGCACTCTAAGCTGGGAGCGGTTCGCCTGGACGTTCAAAGCGGACCCTGTATCGTCGGCGCCATGAAATACCCCGGCTCAATTGTAGGCCTGTCCCGGCTTGCACTGCTCTGCCTGTCGTTCATCGTAACGACATTCGCACCGGCGGTCGCGACCAGCCGCATGCCCGGAGATCGCGACGCAAGGAGAACGCGCATGACAATGCCCGACTATTCGCACGTCAAGACGCTCAAGGCCGCCCAGGCGCTCGCCAAGGACGGCAAGCTCACCGGGATTTTGCTGTTCCCCGCGGAACTGGGCGGCGAGGACGTTCCTCAGAACATTGTGTACGTGCCCCCGCAGGCCGCGGAGGCACGCACGCTGATCATCGGCACCCTGCGTCGGTTCGTCAGCGAAGGCCTGATCGACAAGCTCACCGTAACGCCGGAATACCGCGGCAACAGCTTCATACCCTCGCGTATCGTGTTCCACGCCATCGACAGCCACGGCAAGCACGGTGCCTTCGATCCCACCGTCGAAGTCTGGTAGCGCCTACGCTGCGTCTTCGGCATCCAAGCCATACGCGGTATGCAGCACGCGCACGGCCAGCTCGGTATAATCCTCTTCGATCAGCACGCTGACCTTGATTTCCGACGTCGCGATCGCCTGGATGTTGATCCCGCGCTCGCCGAGCGTGGTGAACATCGTCGCGGCGACGCCCGCATGGCTGCGCATGCCGACGCCCACCACCGAAACCTTGGCGACGCGCGTATCGTGGACGATAGTCGCATAGCCGATCGCGTCCTTCGCCTTGTCGAGCACGTCGAGCGAGCGCGCCAGATCCGCTGCGGGCACTGTGAACGTCACGTCGGTGGAGCCGGTCGAATGCGCGACGTTCTGCACGATCATGTCAACGTTGATCCCCGCATCGGCGAGCGGCGCGAAGATCGCCGCGACCGAGCCGGGCCGATCGCTGACCTGCGTCAACGTGATCTTCGCCTCATTCTTGTCGTGCGCGATGCCGGTGATGAGCTGGCGTTCCATATCGTCGATTTCCTCTTCGCCCACGATCAACGTGCCGCGGTGACCATCATTGGTGTCGCCATCCTCGAACGAGGACAATACGCGCACACGCACATTCTCTTTCATCGCCAAGCCGACAGACCGCGTCTGCAACACCTTGGCACCGACGCTGGCGAGTTCCAGCATCTCCTCATACGTGACCTTGCTCAGTTTCCGTGCGCGGGGCACGATCCTGGGGTCGGTCGTGTAGACACCGTCGACATCGGTATAGATGTCGCAGCGGTCGGCCTTCATCGCCGCTGCCATCGCCACCGCCGACGTATCCGAGCCGCCGCGGCCCAAAGTGGTCACGCGCTGGCCGTCCGCGACGCCCTGGAAACCGGGAATCACGGCGACAACGCCGTCCGCGAGGCTCGCGTCGAGTGCGGCCGTGTCGATCTCGCCGATCCGTGCCGATCCGTGCGCGTCCGAGGTGTTGATCGGCAACTGCCAGCCGAGCCAGCTCCGCGCCTTGCACCCGGCCGCCTGCAAAGCAATCGCGAGCAGGCCACTCGTGATCTGCTCGCCGGCCGAGACGACGACGTCATATTCCTTCGCGTCGTACAGCGACGACGCCTCGCGGCAGAAGCCGACCAGACGGTCGGTCTCGCCGGCCATTGCGGAGACGACGACGGCGACCTGGTTCCCGGCGTCGACTTCGCGCTTCACGCGCGCGGCGACGTTGCGGATACGCTCGATCCCAGCCATCGACGTCCCGCCGAATTTCATCACGATACGGGCCATTGGCAGCGCAAATCCCTTTGGGTCGAAGCGGCGGCCCTGATAGGTAGCGCGCATGATACTGGCAAGTGACACCGTAAACGGCGCAACAATCGATCCGCGCGAGGCCGCGCATTTCGGCACGATGGCGAAGGACTGGTGGGATCCGAAGGGCTCGTCCGCCCCGCTGCACAAGCTCAACCCGCCGCGCCTGCGCTACATCCGTGAGCAGGTCGACGTGCATTGGTCTGGGGATGGGACGAGCTTCACGCCGTTGGAGGGGAAGACCGCGCTCGACGTCGGCTGCGGCGCGGGATTGCTGTGCGAACCGCTTGCGCGGCTTGGCGCGGCGGTGACGGGGATCGATGCGGCGCCCGAGAATATCGCGGTTGCGGAGATCCATGCGGCGCAGAGCGGTCTGGCGATCGACTACCGCGCGGGGGGAGTCGAGGGGCTGGTCGGGCAGTTCGACCTCGTCACCAGCCTGGAGGTTATCGAGCATGTCAGCGATCCTGCCGGCTTTGTCCGCGGGTTGGCGCGGACGTTGGCGGAGGGCGGGTTGCTGATCCTGTCGACACCCAACCGGACGCCGCTGTCGCGGCTGGCGATGATCACCGTGGCTGAGGGTGCAGGCGTCATTCCGAAGGGCACGCACGACTGGAACAAGTTCCTCACGCCCGAGGAACTGACCGCGTTGCTGAAGGACGCGGGGCTTCGCGTGACGGACACGCGGGGGTTGAGTTTTTCCCCCGCGACTGGGTTTGCACTGGGCGGTTCGACGAACCTCGACTACTTCCTGACCGCGGTAAAAGCCTGACCTTGCCCCCCTCGCCGTCCCGGTTTTCCCCTCCCCCCCGGCGGAGGCCGGGGCCCAATTGGGAAGACCGGCGTGATGGGGCGCCATCCTCAACCATAACCGTCCCCCAATTGGGCCCCGGCCTCCGCCGGGGTGGTCGCGAGCGGGGTAGGACTGAGTAATGGAGCATACCGCTCCCCAACCCTGTTCACCCGCGAAGGCGGGTGCCCAGACTGGGCACCCGCCTTCGCGGGTGAACATGCTTTTGGCGTTTGCGGCGCTGGCAATGATCCTCATGACCCTCGCCCTCCTCCGCCCCGTCGACCACGACGAGAGCCAATACGTCGCCGCCGCCATCCTCACTGCGCAAGGCCTGCTCCCGTACAAAGACTTCGCCTACCTCCAGACCCCACTCCAGCCCTATCTCTTCGCCCCGATCGCAGCCCTAGCCGGCACCTGGACCTGGCCAGCCCTCCGCATAACCAACGCCCTCCTCGGCGCAGCCACCATCGCCGCCGTCCACCACGCCGCCCGTATCGGTGGTGCCAGCACCCGCGCCGCCACCTTCGCCGCCGCGCTGTTCGCCACCTCCGACATCCTCCTCTTCAGCATCGGCACGGCCCGCAACGACGCGTTCCCCGCCGCCTGCCTCGCGCTAGCCCTCCCCGCGATCGTCAGAACCGCGCGGGACCAGGCAAGCCGCCGCGACGCGATCCTGATCGGCGCACTGCTCGCCGCCGCCGCGACCGCGAAAATCTCCTATGCACTCCCCGCGCTGACCTACGGCATCTGGACACTGTTCCGCGCCGACCGCCGCCCGTGGTGGACCCTGCTGGGCACGCTCCCGTTCGTCGCCCTGACCACAGCCCTATTGATCCAGGCCCCCGAAGGTTTCCTGTTCGGCGTCATCAGCTTCCCCGGTCAAGCACCCACCGAATGGTACCAGGCCCATCCTTGGAAGCTGTCAAACACCGCCAAGATCATCGACATCCTCAAGTTCCTCGCACTCGGCCCAGCCCTGCTCGCGATCGTCGCCACCGCAGGCAAACGCGATCGCTGGCACAGGATCCTCGACCTGCTGATCCTCGCTGGGCTCATCGCCGCGCTCGCGCCGGTACCGACGTGGCGGCAATATCTGCTGCCGATGCTCCCTGCACTGTTCGTGCGGCTCGCGTTGGTCTGGCACGCGCATCCACCCGGCAAGGCGATGCGGATTGCGGCCGTCGCTTTCGCCTGCGCCGGACTCGCCCCCACCGTCGAGGCCGTCGCGAGCGGCCGCATCCCGATGCTCGATGCGATGCGAGACGCCGCCGTGGTACGCGAGATCCTGGACCGCGAACACGTCACCGGCCCGGTTGCGACGCTCTCCCCGCAATTCCTCCCCGGCAGAGCGATCGACCCACGCTTCGCTACCGGCCCCTTCTATTTCCGCAGCACCGCGCTCCTGAACGCGGATCAGGAACGCCAACTCCGCCTAGTCTCGCACGCACGGATCGCCCTGCTCGGCCAACCGCCCGTGATCCTGACCGGCGGCGAAGGCGCGTGGAGCAGTGGCGACGACCGGATCGACGCAGCGCTCGCCACCTACGCGATTCGCGAAGGCTATCGAGCGGTCCCCGTCCCCGACACGCGCTTCACGCTGTACGTCGCACGCCATGCTTCGCCGCGATCAGCCCCGCATAATAGTCCATAAGCTCGACCGCATGCTCGCGGTCGCTGCGGACATGCCGCGCCGCCACCGCCGCCGCCCGCCGCAACATCGCCGGATCGCGCGCGAACAACCGCCCGATCGCCGCCGCCGCACTCTCCGCGTCGCGCGCCGCGTAAAGCTCGCTCGCATGGCGGTCCGCAACCTCCGCGCACCCGCCCGTATCCGGCACGATCAACGGCAGGCCCGACGCCATCGCCTCCGACGCGACCAGCCCGAACGGCTCCGCCTCCGACCCGTGGATCAGCGCATCGCAACTCGCCATGATCCGCGCGAGCCGCTCGCGGTCATACACGGGGGCGAACATCCGGATGTGCGGCGAGCCGCCGATCCGCCGCTGGATCGCCTTGGTCTGCGCACCCGCACCGATCAGGACCAGCCCGACCGGCAGAGTTGCCCCCGCCCGCGCCACCGCATCGACCACCAAAGGCCAGCGCTTCTCGCCATGATGCCGCCCGAGCCCGAGTAACAGCATCCCGTCCTCGGGCAGCCCGCACTGCCGCAGCAACGCCGCGCGCAGCCGCGCATCGCGCAGGTCCGGCGAGAAATGCCCGCGCTCGATTCCCAGCGGCATTGCCGCGTCGATCCGGATCCCTCGCGCGCGCAACCGCTTCTCCAGCGCCGGGCCGTTGGTGACGACGACATCGTATTTCTCGAGGAAGCGTCGCATGTACCGGCTGTACCAGGCGAACCCGCGCTCGATCTGGTAATGGCTCGCGACACCGGCAAACCAACGTTGCGCATAGGCCGCGATATTGTCGTTGTGCATGAAGAACGACTTCACCGCCCGCCCCTGCCAGTCGCCGACGAACCACGCTGGACGCCACGGCGAACAGCATTCGACCACGTCCGGATCCAGTTCGTCGAGCACGCGGTGGATCGCGCCCTCGTCCCAGAACAGCCCATAGTTGCGATCGAACGGCATCCCCGGCGAGTTGAGGTAGATGATCCGCCCGCCGCCCGGCCGCTCCTCGACGCGGTCTTCCTTACCCGGCGCGACGACGATGAGTTCATGACCCATGTCCGCCATGATCCCCATTTTGCGGTCGACATAGGTCCGCACGCCGCCGCCGGTCGGCGAGTAGAACTCGTTGACGTCGACGATTCTCATGCGACCACTCTCACGGCGTGACGGGCCCAAACCCGCCGAGCCCGCGCAGATACTGCACGGTGATCCGCACCGTCGTCACGCTCGCGCCGACCTCGACCAGCGCCTGCTCGACCTTCGGCCGCGACCGCCCGAGCTTCGCGTTGCTCGCGAACCCGGCGCCATCGGTCCAGAAGCTGAACTTGTTCTTCCCGTCGCGATTATGCGTCAGCAACAGCGCATAGCGGCCCGGCCGCGGCACCCGGATGCACAGCATCGGCGCCCCGCTCGGCGGCGTCGGCACCACCACCCGCCGAAACGTCTTTCCCGCCGCGATCAGAACGTGGTCGTCCTTGAGAAAGCCCGCTTCGTCATCAGGATAGAGTTCGAGCTTCAACTCGCCCGTGCGATCCTTCAGCCCGGTGACCTCCACCGCGATCGCCGGCCCCTCACCCGGCCGGCACGCCGCCGCATCGCTACCGAGCACCTGTGCCCCAACCGGTCCCGTAAGCGCAGCGATCGCGACCAGCGCGACACAGGCGCGGATCATGCGCGCAACCGGGTGAGGCCGGCATGGATGCCGAACAGGATTATCAGCGCGACATGCACCAGCAGAGTCAGCGCGGCGGTGAACGCGATCAGCTCGGACAAGGCCTGATCCTGCCCGATCAACAGGATGGCGGCGTTGGCGAACAGCAGGTCCTTGTTCGGCACCAGCGGCAGGCGCGACACCAGCAGGCGTCCGGCTGCGAGGAAAAGCCACATCCCCACCGGCACGCCCGGCAGCGCGAAATGCCACGCGAACGCGATCAGCACCGATCCGCACAGCAACCGGATGCAGTGGATCCCGAACACCCACCACAGTTTCACGCGCGGCAGCGAGAACACGCGGCGCGAGAAGATCAGGAACGGCAGCGAGATCGCCAGCGTCACGCCGGCCGACGCCAACACGGTGTGGAACTGGTCGTGCGTCAGCAGGTGCCGGCCGAGCGGCAACGCGATCGCCACCAGCAGCAGTGTGACCGCATTGCCCGCGATCGCCGACAGGATCGACACGTCCTTCACCGCACCGAACGGCGACGCCACCATCCGCGCCTTGGCCCGCGCCCAGGCATAGAAATATGCATCGCCTGAATAGCCGAACACGACTTCGTTCGCGATCCGCTTCTTGATCAGCGCGACCAGGCCGCCGAGCGGAATGCCCCAGAGCCGCCGGAAGATGACGTAATCCCCGGTCGGCGGCGACATGTAGAGCAGGCCGAAGCACAGGTAGAAGCGCGGATCCTGCGGCACCGAGCGCGACAGTCCGGCAAGGCCATGCCCGAGCAGTTCGCGCCCTAATCCAACGATCATCGCCAGCGTCAGCACCGCACCGATGATTGCGGGCCAGCGGCTGCCGAGCGCCTTCAGCGGCTCGAGCCCGGCGCGCGCGATATCCGCATAGCCGTCGCGATCGGCAGTTTTCGTACGGAAGTTCACTCGCCGGTCCTCAAACCATTGTCCTCAAGTCGTTCCGCCGCCCTTGCCCGCCGCCCCTTGCCCGCCTTCCGCCGCGCGGCCTGATAGCCGCCCGCCGCCGCGCATGCACGCAAAGTCGGTTTCATTCGGTCGCGATCTCCGCTTTATCCATCGCGCAGTATGATGACCCCCATATGTCACTCGTGAGCAAGCCACCGATCGCCCAGCACATCCTGACCTATGCCGAGGATCTGCGCGGCGGGGGGGTCGAGCGCGCGCAACTGCGCCTCGCACGCGGCTGGCTCGCGGCGGGCCGGCGCGTGACGCTGGCGATCGAGGATATTTCCGGGCCGCTGGCGGCGGAACTCCCGGAAGGTCTGGAGATCGTCACGCCGTCGCGGTTGCTCGCGCTCCCGAATGTCGTGCGACGTCTCGCGCCGGACATCATATTCTGCCCTGGCAACTTCTACTCCGGCATCGCGGCATGGACCCGGCTGCGACTCGGCAGGACGTGCCCGCCGATCGTCGCCAAGATGTCCAACGCCCCCGCACGCGCCGATCACGGCCGCCTGATGCACGCCGCGCACCAGATCTGGCTAGCGCGCCATGGCGGGTTCCTCGATCACCTCGTCGCGATGACGCTGGCGACCGCGGACGAGGCGGCGTTGGCGACCCGAATGACTGGGCGGACGAGCGTCATCCCGAACCCGCCGGCGGTGCCCATCCCCGGCACGCTGCCCGATCTGCCGGCGCGCTTCCTTCTCGGCGTCGGCCGGCTCGAACCGCAGAAACGCTGGGACCGCCTGATCGCTGCGCTGCCGCGCCTCGCGGACCAGAGCATCCCGCTGATCATCCTCGGCGAAGGCGACGAGCGCGGCGCGATCGAAACGCAGATCCGCGCGCTGGGTTTGGGAGACCGCGTCCGTCTGCTGGGCCACAGCAGCGACCCGCTGCCGATCATGGCCCGCACGGAAGTGGTCGTGCTGACCTCGGACTATGAAGGCGTACCCGGCGTGTTGCGCGAGGCGCTGTCGGTCGGCACGCCGGTGATCTCCACGGATTCGAGCACGGCGGTCGCAGAGATCATCGATCGTCCCGAGCGCGGGACGATCGTCGCGCGGGACGATGCGGCGGCACTGGTTGCAGCGTTGGACGCATGGCTCACGCCATCTGGGCAACGGCCGGAGCCGGTCCCGCAACCCGGTGCGGATTCGGCTGACCGCTACCTCGCGATCTTCGACCGATTGGTAAGGTGCTAGCGTCCTAGCCTTTCTTGTCCCCGACCCATTGTCGGTTTCCGCCCCCACCTTCCGTCATCCCCGCGGACGCGGGGACCCATACTGGCAAACCTCGGAGGATATGGGTCCCCGCGTCCGCGGGGATGACGGGTGGTGAGCTTGAACCCGCATTACGTGAGAGGCGGCGCCAAATCAGATCAGGCCGTAGCCACACCCTCACACGCCTCCGCCTTTTCCTCTTCCCGCTCGGACCGTCGCTCCAGCGCGGTCTTCAACATCGCGGTCATCGGATCGGCCAGCGCCAGCCCCAAAATCCCGAACAGCGCGCTCGCCAGGATCTGTGCGCCTAACGTCAACGCCGGCGGCAGATCCACAGTCCGCTTCGCCACCATCGGCACAATCACATACCCGTCGATCGTCTGCACCACGAGATACGTGCCGATCGCCCAATACCCCGTATCGACGCCCGCGCTGAACCCGACCGCGACCATCAGCACGCCGGTCACGATCGCGCCGACGTTCGGAATGAACGCCAAGATCCCCGCGATGATGCCGAGCAGCATCGCCATCGGCACGCCGCCGACCGCCAAGGCGATGCCGCTCGCGACACCCTCGACCGCCATCCCGAGCAACCGTCCGGCGAGCAGCCGCCGCAACGTCGCGCCCATCTTGACCAAAGTCCTGGCGAACTCGGGGCGGAGATCGAGTGGCACTATCCACTGGAGCCCGCGCGAGTACGTCCCCGGGTCCATCGCGATGAACAATCCGAGGATCAGGATCATGAACATGCTGGTGATCGCGCCGATCGCGCTGCCCACCCACGACGTCACGCGCCCGACCGAGCCGAGCGCCTGCTTGACGATCCCGTTGACGTCCGACGCACCCGGCATCAGCCCCTGCGAGGTCAGATAGCCGGTGAAGCGATTGGCCTGCGATTCCAGGGTCGACCGCAACTGCGTCACCTGCTCGGTGACCTGAACGCCGGTCAAAATGAACGTGCCCACCAGGAACGCGAAGGTCAGCAGCACGACGATCAGCAACCGCCAGCCACGCCCGATCGGCAGCACCCGCCCGAGCAACCGCACACCGCCATCGAGCAGTGCCGCGAACACCACGCCCGCAAAGATGATTAGCAACGGCTGAACCAGCACGATCAGCAGCGCGATCACGCAGGCGAGCCCGAGCCAGATCGCCGCGCGCTTCAGTTCCTTGCGCAGGAACGGATCGCGCATCTCGACCGGGCTGAGCTCGTCGACGGTTTTGGTCTCGGCCATCTCAGTTCACCTTGGCGGGATGCAACGAGGTGCCCGCGCGATCCGGGCGCAGCGAACTCCACCAACTCAGCGGATTGAACGTCGCATCGCCGTCGAGGCTGAAGGTGATGAACTCCGCACGGCCGCCGAGATTCTCGTACGGCACCGGTCCGCCGAGACCGAGCTGGCTCAGCGCGAACCGGCTGTCGGCCGAGCGATCGCGGTTGTCGCCCATCAGGAAGACGTGGTTCGCGGGAATCGTGATCTCCGCGAAATTGTCGCCCTGGCTGTCCGATTCCAGATCGATCGTCTCGTAGCGGCGACCGTTGGGCAGCGTCTCGGTATAGGTCGGCAGGCGGCACATCTCGCGACCGTCGGGCAGCGTCTCACGCGCGCCGGGATAGTCGATCTCGTTGCACGGGCTATTGGTATCGACCGGGATCAGCGTGTCGTGGAGCGGACCACGCCTCACCGCCACGCCGTTGAGGAACACGACCCCGCCGCGCACGGCGAGCTTGTCCCCGGGCAGACCGATGACGCGCTTGATATAGTCGTTATGCGTCCCCGGCGGCGTCACGATCACCACGTCGCCGCGCGTCGGCAGCGAGCCGAACAGGCGGCCGTGGGTGAACGGCAGCGATACGCTCCAGCTGTCCTCCTGCTGGCGCAGCACTAGCCCCTTGAAGATCGCGACCGGGTTGGGGATCGTCGGCGACACGAACGACCAACCGTACGCGAACTTGGTCACCACCAGCCGGTCGCCGATGCGCAAGCCCGGGAGCATCGATTCACTGGGGATATAGAAGGGCTTGGCGATGAAGCTGTGGAAGCCGAGCACGACCAGGATCAGCCAGAAGATGCCCTTCACTTCGCCCCACCAGTCGGTGCCGCGGCGGCGTGTCGTTTCCTGTGTGGGGCCGGCCGGTGGCGCGGTATCGGCCGCGGCCTGCGCTAGGGGGGTCTGCGCGAGGGGCTTTTCGGGGAACTCGTTGCCGTCCAACGCCGCGTCCTTCATTGGTTCGTATCCTGGCGCATGTCCGGGGATATCAGAGGTATAGCTTCGATGATCACGAAGGCCTGCGCCCACGGATGATCATCGGTCATCGTCAAATGTACGCGCGCGGCGTGGCCTTCGGGGGTCAACGCGTCAAGCCTCGCTTTGGCGCCCCCGGTCAGCGCCAGCGTCGGCGCCCCGCTCCGGGCGTTGACCACGCCGATGTCCCGCATGAACACGCCTGCACGAAACCCCGTGCCGACCGCCTTCGAAAACGCCTCCTTGGCGGCGAACCGCTTCGCCAGGGTTCCGGCTTTCGTAAAAGGCCGCCGCGCCGCCTTCGCTCGCTCGACATCGGTGAACACCCGCTGCTCGAACCGCTCCCCGAACCGCTCTACCGAGGCGGCAATGCGCTCGATGTTACACAAGTCGGACCCGAGCCCGATAATCACGATACGGCCTGGAGTCGGAAGACGAAAGAATGTGTTCGCGCGGAGACGCGGAGGCGCGGAGAGTATGAGAGCCGCAAGCGCGGCGAAGGTGAGAAGCAACCGGGACGGCTCCCAGAAACCTCCTTCTGCTCCGCGGCTCCGCGGCTCCGCGTGAACAAACCTTCTGACTTACCGCGCCGCATCCATAGCCTCACGCATCAGCCGTACCGCCTCGCCAAGCCCGACGAACAGCGCCTCGCCGACAAGGAAGTGCCCAATGTTCAGCTCCCGAACCTGCCGGATAGCCGCGATCGGTGCGACGTTGTCGTAGGTCAGCCCATGCCCCGCATGCACCTCGATCCCGTTCTTCGCCGCCAACGCCGCGGCATCGCTCAGCCGCCGCAACTCCACCGTCCGCGCCTCGCCCGACAGTTCCGCATACAGCCCGGTGTGGAGTTCGATCACCGGCACCTTGAGCCGCACCGCCGCCTCGATCTGGCGCGCATCCGGCTCGATGAACAGCGACACGCGGATGCCCGCCCCCGCCAGCACATCGACCAGCCGTGCCATCCGGTCGTAATGCCCGGCGACGTCGAGCCCGCCCTCAGTGGTCAGCTCTTCGCGCTTTTCCGGCACGATGCACGCGGCGTGAGGCTTGTGACGCAGCGCGATGCCGAGCATTTCGTCGGTCGCCGCCATCTCCAGGTTGAGCGGGATCGTCAGCTCCGCCGACAACCGAGCGATATCGTCATCCGTAATGTGCCGACGATCCTCGCGCAGATGCGCGGTAATGCCGTCCGCGCCAGCCGCCGCAGCGACCAGAGCCGCGCGCACCGGATCGGGATACCCCGCTCCCCGCGCGTTGCGCACCGTCGCGACGTGGTCGATGTTCACCCCAAGGCGCAGGTGGTCGTTGCCAAGGGGGCTCATGCCGCCGCCCGACTTCCAGGCTTAATGGCCGGAATCGCGGCGAGTTCACGCGGCAACGCATCCGCCGGGTAGGTCGGCACGTCGAGCCGGATCAGCGGGAAGAACGGAACGCCCAGGTCCGCCGTCCCGTTCGAGCGATCGACCAGCGCCGCCGCCGCGACCGTCACGCCGCCCGCGCGCCCGATCGCCGCGATCGCCTCGCGCGACGACAGCCCGGTGGTGACGACGTCCTCCATCATCAGCACGCGCTGGCCCGGCGCGAGGCGGAACCCACGACGCAGTTCGAACACACCGTCAGGCCGCTCGAGGAATACCGCCTCGACACCAAGCGCGCGGCCCATTTCGTGGCCCGCGATCACGCCGCCCATCGCCGGCGAGACCACGATATCGATCTGCGCCCGCAACTCAGACGGCAGCGACGCCACCAGCGCTTCCGACAACCGAGCGCCCCGCGCCGGGTCCATCAACACCCGCGCGCATTGCAGGTAGCGCGAGCTGCGGAGGCCCGAGGACAGGATGAAATGCCCTTCGAGCAACGCTTCGGCAGCGCGGAATTCGGCGAGCACGTCGTCTTCGGTCATCGCGGGTCATCGCTCCAAATGGTCTGCCCGCGCTGATACGAGCGCGCGAAACCGCACGCAACGAGAACCGGTTCATTTATGAAGGGTTAGACAAGACTTGAGGCGAGCCCCCCCGCTGGGTATAGCTCTTCCCAAATCATAAGCAGACATCCGCGCGTCCGTGATATCGGGTTCGCTATAAACCGGGGTCAAGAATAACGATGCGCAAGATGGGGATGAGAGGATTTGCGATGGCAGCGGGGCTCGCACTGGCGAGTCTCGGTGGTGTCGCCGGGCACGCGGCCCAGCCTGCGAGCACGCCAGCAGCGACGCCTGCGCCGCAGGCCGCCGCAGCACCGGGGGGCGTGTCGAACACTGCGCCGACGACCGCCGCCGCGACGCCCACGGCCAACCCGTCCAGCCCCGAGCTCGCGATGGACGGCGCGCCCGCGATGACGGTCAAGCCGATGATCGGCCAGCCCACGGACGGCCTGTTCGGCCTTCAGCCCCAAGTCACCAAGAACGGCCAGTTCGCGCACTGGATGCACAATTCGATCTTGGTGCCGACGATCACGATCATCTCGCTGTTCGTCCTCGCGCTGCTGTTCTGGGTCTCGTTCCGCTACCGCAAGGCGCGCAACCCGATCGCGTCGAAGACCAGCCACAACACTTTCATCGAAATCATCTGGACGCTCGCGCCGGTCGTGATCCTCGTCCTGATCGCGGTCCCCTCGATCGGTCTGCTGCAAGCCCAGTTCAAGCCCGCACCGTCGGGAGCCGTCACGCTGAAGGCGATCGGCAACCAATGGTATTGGACCTACCAGTATCCGGACAATGGCGGCTTCGAGATCACCGCCAACATGCTGAAGGAAAAGGCTGACGTCGCCGCCGGCGAGCGTCCGCGGACCGATGCCGACGGACCCAAGCTGCTCGCCACCGACAACCGCATCGTCCTCCCGGTCGGCGTGCCGATCCGCCTGATCACCACCTCGAACGACGTGATCCACAGCTGGGCAGTCCCAGCGTTCTGGATCAAGCTCGACGCGATCCCCGGTCGCCTGAACGAGACCAGTTTCACGATCGAGAAGCCCGGCCTGTATTTCGGCCAGTGCTCGGAGCTCTGCGGCGCGCGCCACGGCTATATGCCGATCGCGGTCGAGGCGGTTCCGCCCGCCGAATACGCTGCGTGGGTCCGCGCCAAGGGCGGTACGATGCCGACCCCCGGCAAGGCGTCCGACAGGGTCATCCCGCAACCCGGCGCCGACGGCTCCGCGACGAAGGTCGAGGAGGCCGCAGAAACAGCCAACGCCACCGGCCCTGTGGAAAACGTAACGACCGCAGCCCCCGCGACCACGCAGGGCGCGACCTCAAACCCGGCCGGCGCCGGCAACGCGGGACAGTAAGATGACCGACACCGCTCTCACCCCGTCGGCCTTCGTGTCCCACGAAGCGCACGACCATCATCACGATACCGATCATAAGCCGGGCTTCTTTGCGCGTTGGTTCATGTCGACCAACCACAAGGATATCGGCACGCTGTACCTGATCTTCGCGATCGTCGCGGGGATCATCGGCGGCTCGGTCTCGGGGCTCATGCGCGCCGAACTCGCGCATCCCGGTATCCAGTATCTCCAGGGCTGGGCGTCGATGCTCCATGGCGGCCCCGCCAGTCTCGACGAATCGCTCCATCTCTGGAACGTGCTGATCACCGCGCACGGCCTGATCATGGTGTTCTTCATGGTCATGCCGGCGATGGTCGGTGGCTTCGGCAACTGGTTCGTGCCGATCATGATCGGCGCGCCGGACATGGCGTTCCCGCGCATGAACAACGTGTCGTTCTGGCTGCTGATCCCCGCCTTCACGCTGCTTCTGGTATCGCCGTTCTTCGGTGGCGCGGGTAACGGCTGGACGCTCTACGCCCCGCTCTCGACCTATGGCGAACCCGGGCCGTCGACCGACATGGCGATCCTCGCGCTGCATCTGGCCGGTGCATCGTCGATCCTCGGCGCGATCAACTTTATCACGACGATCTTCAACATGCGCGCGCCGGGCATGACGCTGCACAAGATGCCGCTGTTCGTGTGGTCGATGCTCGTCACCGCGTTCCTTCTGCTGCTAGCGCTGCCGGTACTCGCAGCCGCGATCACGATGCTGCTGACCGATCGCAACTTCGGCACGACGTTCTTCGATCCGGCCGGCGGCGGCGATCCCGTCCTCTACCAGCATCTGTTCTGGTTCTTCGGCCATCCCGAAGTCTACATCATGATCCTGCCGGGCTTCGGCATCGTCAGCCAGATCATCTCGACGTTCAGCCGCAAGCCCGTCTTCGGCTATCTCGGCATGGCGTATGCGATGGTCGCGATCGGCGTGGTCGGGTTCGTCGTGTGGGCGCACCACATGTTCACCACCGGCCTCAGCGTGAACACCAAGATGTACTTCACCGCGGCGACGATGGTCATCGCGGTGCCGACTGGCATCAAGATCTTCTCGTGGATCGCGACGATGTGGGGCGGCTCGCTCACGTTCAAGACGCCGATGGTGTGGTCGATCGGCTTCATCTTCATGTTCACCGTCGGCGGCGTGACCGGCGTGGTGCTCGCGAACGGCGGCATCGACGATTACATGCAGGACACCTATTACGTGGTGGCGCATTTCCACTACGTGCTGTCGCTGGGCGCGGTCTTTTCGCTGTTCGCCGGGTTCTACTACTGGTTCCCGAAGATGACCGGCAAGATGTACAACGAGTTCCTCGGCCAGCTACACTTCTGGGTGTTCTTCGTCGGCGTGAACGTGATGTTCTTCCCGATGCACTTCCTGGGTCTCCAGGGCATGCCGCGCCGCATCCCGGACTACACGCCCGAGTACGAGCATTGGAACACGGTCGCGTCGGTCGGCTACATGATCATGGCCGCGGGCATGGTGGTGTTCTTCGTCAACCTGATCTGGTCGCTGGCGGCCGGCAAGAAGGCGGGCGACAACCCCTGGGGCGACGGCGCGACGACGCTGGAGTGGACGATCTCTTCGCCACCGCCGTACCATCAGTTCGAGACCCTGCCGAAGATCGATTAGGATGCGAGGCCGCGTAGCGCCAGCTACGCGCCGGTGCGGCACCGCCGCACGCATCCGACCGGCCGGCGCGGCAACGCCGCGTCCGACGACACGGGATTAACTCCCGTGTCGGGGCCAGCCAAAAAGGAAGACGCCTCGGGGAAACCCGGGGCGTTTTCGTTAAATGGCCGTCCCCAGTCCCACGATGTTTCCGCGGAAAGGCGGGGAGCCACCTTAGGCTCCCGCCTCCGCAGGAGAACGAAGGAAGGGAGCACCTGCGGACGTCATCCCCCGCATACGTCCTCCCAGCGGGGTTGGGATTGCACCCTTTGCTTCCACTCGCGCGTCATGAGCGAGACCCCAGCTTTCGCTCGTATGACGAGATAGGGCTGGCCAAATCCCAACCCGAGCGCTTCACATTCATCATTCCACAGGACAATCGCGCTAACCCCGCGTCATGCCGAGCGCGCAACCCCCAGTCCGCCCCAACGCGCCAACCGGCATCGCCTGTTCGACCTTCGCCTTGCTCTCCGCCTTCGCGGCGTTTGCGTTCACGATCATCGTCCCAACCATGCTGCGCGACGGCGACACTGGCTGGCATCTCGTCGCAGGCGCCTGGATCGTCGCGCATGCGGCCGTTCCGACCACCGATCCGTTCTCGTTCAGCGTCGTCGGCCGCCTCTGGGTCGCACACGAATGGCTCTCCGAAGTAGCGATGTACGCGAGTTACCGCGCGGGCGGCTGGAGCGGCCTGATCGTCCTGGTCGGCGTGGCAATGGCGGCGCTGTTCGCGCTGATAGCCGCCGAACTCCGCCGCTGGATGAGCGCGCGGGCGAGCATCATCGCGCTGCTGCTGCTCGGCACCGCGCTGATCCCGTCGCTGGTCGCGCGGCCGCACATGCTGGTGCTGCCGATCCTTGCCGGCTGGACGATCGCGCTGTTGCGCGCGCGCGAACACGACCGAGCCCCACCACTGCCGATGGCGGCGGCGATGCTGATCTGGGCGAATGCGCATGGCAGCTACGTCTTCGGACTGGCGCTGGTCGGCGTATTCGCGATCGAGGCGCTGCTGGCCGCCAAGACCTCCGACCGCCGCACCGTGATCCAGCGTTGGGGCCTATTCGGAATTAGCATGACGATAGCCGCAGCCGTCACACCATGGGGCGTGCACGGCCTGACGTTTCCATTTTATCTGAACGACCTGAAAGCGCTCGGTCAGATCAACGAATGGCAGCCGTCCGACTTCAGACCCTTTTCCGGCTTCGAGGCGATCTTGCTCGCGAGCCTCGCGTTCCTGCTGGCGCGGCCGATCCGTATCCCACCGATCCGCCTGCTGCTGGTACTCGGCATGCTCCACATGACGCTGCAGCACACCCGCCACGAAATCATCCTGGTGACCGTCGGCATTCTCGTGCTGGCCAAGCCACTCGGCCGCGCGCGGAGCTACCGCGATACCAGCTTTTCGAAGCCCCTTTCCCATGGCCCAGAGCGACTGATCGTTGCCATTCTGGTATCCGCGCTTACAGTCAGTCTTACCGCCTACCGCATCGCAGTGCCGGTCGTCCGCACGGAAACCAAGGGCATTCCCGTCCGCGCGCTCGCGAATCTGCCGTCCGCGCTACGCCACCAGCGCGTCTTCAACGAATACGGCTTCGGCGGATCGCTGATCCTCGCGGGCATCCGTCCGTATATCGACGGGCGAACCGACATGTACGGCGACGCCTTCACGCTCGACTATTTTGCGATCGCCCGCGGCGACGCGGATCGCTGGCATGCGGCGAATGCGAAGTGGCATTTCGGCTGGACCATCCTGCCGCCGCGCTCGCCACTGGTCCGCCTGCTCGACCATGACCCCACTTGGCGGCGGATCTACGCGGACGATACCGCGGTCATTCACCAAGCCGTACCCACGCACCGGGCAAACCGCTGAGCCATCACGAAGGCTTTCCGACCTCCCCCGCAACGCGTATAGCGTACCCGAACCATGACTCCTGCCACCCCCCTCCTGCCACCGGCGCATTGGCGCGATTTCCTTGCGCTGACCAAGCCGCGCGTGATGACGCTCGTCGTCTTCACCGGGCTCTGCGGGATGCTCGCGGCGCCAATCGGCGTGCATCCGGTGATCGGCTTTACCGCGATCCTCTGCATCGCGCTCGGCGCCGGGGCAGCGGGAGCACTCAACCAATGGTATGAGTCGGACATCGACGCGGTCATGCGTCGCACACAGAAACGCCCGCTGCCCGACGGCCGGATGGACCGTCAGGCCGCGCTCCATTTCGGCGTAGGGCTCGGCGCGTTCTCGGTGCTGTTCATGGGCGTCGCGGTCAACCTCGTCGCAGCCGCGATCCTGACCGTCTCGATCCTGTTCTACGTGCTGGTCTATACCGTCTGGCTGAAGCGCCGCACGCCGCAGAACATCGTCATTGGTGGTGCCGCCGGCGCGTTCCCGCCACTGATCGGCTGGGCCGCGGCGACCGGCGATATCGCGCTGCTGCCGGTGTTGTTGTTCCTGTTCGTGTTCCTCTGGACGCCGCCGCATTTCTGGGCGCTCGCGCTGTTCATGAAGAGTGATTACGCCGCCGCGGGCGTACCGATGCTCCCGGTCGTGTCGGGGGAGCGCACCACGCGGACGCAGATCGGGCTTTACACGATCCCGATGGCGGCGGTCGCGATCCTCCCTTGGCCGCTTGGGCTGACCGGGCCGATCTATGGCATCGCGGCCGTACTGCTGACCGGCTGGTTCGCGCTACTAGCCGTCCGCGTCTCGAGGCGCACCACGCATGCCGACGATGCGATGAAACCGGAGAAGGCCTTGTTCAAATACTCGATCCTGTATCTGTTCGTGATGTTCGGCGCGCTGGTCGTCGACCGGTGGTTCGCATGAGCATTCCTGATCCAGACCTGATCCGAAGCCGCCAACGTGGTCGCGCCCGCGTCATGGCGCTCTTGCTCGGCGCGTTCGTCATCCTCGTCTTCGCGATCTCGATCGCCAAGATCCGCGCGGGGATGCCGCACTGATGGCCGGCTGGAAGGCCATGTCGCGCACCAACCGTACCGCGGCGCTCGCGGTGCTCTTCATCTGTTTCATGACCGGCCTTGCCTGGGCCAGCGTGCCGCTCTATCGCCTGTTCTGCGCCGCGACCGGGCTCAACGGCACCACCAACCGCGGACTGGCCGCCCCCGGGGCGGTCGACCACAAGATTCAGATCGACTTCGACACCAACGTCAGCCCCAAACTGCCGTGGAAGTTCACGCCCGAGAATCGCTCGGACACGGTCGATATCGGCGCGCGCGACATGGCGTTCTTCACCGCCACCAACACCTCGAACAAGCCGCTCACCGGCACCGCGACGTTCAACGTCCAGCCCGCGCAGGCCGGCAAGTATTTCACCAAGATCCAGTGCTTCTGCTTCACGCAGCAGACGCTCAAGCCCGGCAAGACCGCGCGGATGCCGGTGATCTTCTTCGTCGATCCGAAGATCCTGACCGACCCCGACGCGGCCGATATCCAGACGATCACGCTCAGCTATACGTTTTACCCGGTGGATTCTGCGAAAACAGCCAGCTAGAACGTCGCCAAAGAAAATAGGGGAGTACCGATGGCCGGCGCCAAGAACCATGATTACCACATCCTGCCGCCGAGCATCTGGCCGCTGGTCGGCTCGTTCTCGGCGCTGATCATGGCGGTCGGCGGCATCATGTGGATGCACGGCGGCCATATCGACAAGCCCAATGGCGGCGGCTGGATCTTCTTCATCGGCCTGACCGGGCTGCTCTTCACATTCTACAGCTGGTGGGCGCAGGTCATCAAGGAAGCGCACGCGGGCGACCACACCCCCGTCGTCCAGCTCCATTTCCGCTACGGCATGATCCTGTTCATCGCCTCCGAAGTGATGTTCTTCGTCGGCTGGTTCTGGGCGTTCTTCGACTTTTCGCTGTTCCCGACCGCGATGACCTATGCCGACGGTACCGTCACGCGTGCGGTCGAAGGCGGCGCGGCGATCGTCGCGCAGTGGCCGCCGAAGGGCCTGACGGTCATTAACCCGTTCGAACTGCCGCTGCTTAACACCCTGATCCTGCTGACCTCGGGCACCACGGTGACGTGGGCGCATCACGCGCTGATCCACAACCAGCGCGGCGGCGAGAAGACGGGGGCCTGGGGCCTGATCGGCGTCGGCAACCGCGACGGCGTGCTCAAGGGCCTGTGGCTGACCGTAATCCTCGGCGTGCTGTTCAGCTCGATCCAGGCGTATGAGTATGCCCACGCGCCCTTCCCGTTCAAGGGGATCAACTACGGCGCGTCGTTCTTCATGGCGACCGGGTTCCACGGCTTCCACGTGCTGATCGGCACGATCTTCCTGATCGTCTGCCTGGTCCGCGCCTACCGCGGCGACTTTACCCCACGCCAGCATTTCGGCTTCGAAGCGGCGGCGTGGTACTGGCATTTCGTCGACGTCGTGTGGCTGTTCCTGTTCGTCACCGTCTACGTCTGGGGCGGCTGGGGCGCCCCCGTCCACGGCGGTTGAGCTTTTTCCAACCCATCTTTAGCCGCCACTCCGGCGGCTACCTCCCCGGCAGCTACCACCCCGGCGAAGGCCGGGGCCCAATTGGCAAGGCTGCAGTAACGCAGCGCTGTCCGCGGTTAGCGGCGTCCCCCAATTGGGCCCCGGCCTTCGCCGGGGTGGTGGCGGTTTTGGATGCGGCACGGACGCGAACCAACCGTCGCTCCCTTCCCTTGTTCTCCCTCGACGGCGGGAGCCCAATCTGGATCCCCGCCTTCGCGGGGAAACAAGGGAGAGCGCTGACCCCATGACCGAAGATCCATACCCACTCGCCAACGCCCCCACGATCGCGCAGGTCGCGCTCAAAGGCCTATGCCCCCGCTGCGGCAAGCCCACGCTCTTCGCCAAATGGTCCAACTTCGCCGACCGTTGCCCGAACTGCGGGCTCGACTTTAGCAAGTTCAACGTCGGCGACGGCCCCGCCGCCTTCCTCACCCTGATCCTCGGCGCACTCGTGGTAGCCCTCGCGATAACACTCGAACTCAAAGTCCACCCGCCGCTCTGGCTGCACATGCTGATCTGGATCCCCTTCACTGCCGGCGGAGTCGTCCTCTCGCTCCGAGCAGCCAAGGGCGCGCTCATGTCCGCCGAATACCGCAACGCAGCCCGCGAAGGCCGAATCGACCCGTGACCCAATCTGCACGACGTATCCCAATCATCCCGACGGTACTCGTAACGCTCGCGATCGCGGCGATGATCGGCCTCGGCCTGTGGCAACTCCTCGACCGCCTCCCGAAAAAGGAAGCGTTCCTCGCGCAGCTGGCCGCCAACCCCGCCAAGCCGCCAATGGCCTTCCCGCGCTTCCCCGACGAGACGCTCCTGTTCCGCCGCGCCTCGGGCCTCTGCCTCCAGCCAACCGACATCAAACTCGCCGGTGCCGGCAAGTCCGGCTTCCGCGCGATCGCCGAATGCAAGACCGGCGCGGAGGGCCCCGGCATGATCGTCCAGCTCGGCACCACGCGCGACCCGATGGCCAAGATCGCGTGGACCGGCGGCGAAGTCTCCGGCTTCATCAGCCACGCGCCCGACGGCCGTTCGCTGATCGGATCGCTGTTCGATCGCACCCCGCAGCGCCTGATGCTGGTCGCCGATACCCCGCAGGCCGGCCTCAACCCCAACGGCAAGCCCGACATCGCGTCGGTCCCGAACAACCACCTCGCCTATGCCGGCCAATGGTTCTTCTTCGCCGCCATCGCCGCGATCATCTACACCCTCGCGCTCCGCCGCCGACCTCGCTAGCCGTTCTCCTGCGAACGCAGGAGCCCAGGGTACCGCGCGCATCCCTCCGTAACCCTGGATTCCTGTGTTCGCAGGAAAACGAGCGGTGCGGGCAGCTTGTCGCCTCCCCGCCCATTCGCTAACCGCTTGGCCATGCGTTACATCAGCACCCGCGGCTCGGCGCCGATCCTCGATTTCGAAGCGGCGACGCTCGCTGGCCTAGCGTCCGATGGCGGCCTCTACCTCCCCGACGCGTGGCCGACGATGACGCGCGACGAGATTGCCGCGCTTGCCGGGCTATCGTATGTCGACACTGCGGTCGCCGTGATGGCCCCGTTCGTCGGCGACGCGATGACGCGCGACGAGCTTAAGGCGCTCTGCGAACAGGCTTATGGCCGCTTCTCGCACGCTGCAGTCGTTCCGCTCGTTCAGCTCGACCACGACCAGTGGCTGCTCGAACTCTTCCACGGCCCGACGCTCGCGTTCAAGGACGTCGCGCTCCAGCTGCTTGGCCTCTTCTTCGAGCGCTTCCTCGCCGGCACGGACAAGCGCCTGACGATCGTCGGCGCGACCAGCGGCGACACCGGCTCCGCCGCGATCGACGCGGTCGCGGGGCGCGAGGGCATCGACATCTTCATGCTCCACCCGGTCGGCCGCATCTCCGACGTGCAGCGCCGCCAGATGACCACGGTGCTCAGCCCCAACGTCTACAACATCGCCATCGAAGGGAGCTTCGACGATGCGCAGGCGCTGGTGAAGGCTATGTTCAACGACCGCGCCTTCTCGACCAAGTTCGCGCTGTCGGCGGTCAACTCGATCAACTGGGCCCGCCTGATGGCGCAGGTGGTGTATTTCTTCTACGCCGCCGTCCGCCTCGGCGCGCCTCACCGCGAGGTCGCGTTCGCAGTCCCGACCGGCAATTTCGGCGACGTCTTCGCCGGTTATGTCGCGGCGAAGATGGGGCTCCCGGTGGCCAAGCTAGTCGTCGCGACCAACGTCAACGACATCCTCCACCGCGCGCTCAGCACCGGCGATTATTCGAAGGGCGGTGTCCAGCAGACCCCGACCCCGTCGATGGACATCCAGGTCAGCTCGAACTTCGAACGCCTGTTGTTCGACCTCGGCGACCGCGATGGCGCAGCGCTCGCTGCACAAATGGCCGGCTTTGAATCCTCGGGAGCAATGCGCCTCACCAATGCGCAATCGCAAGGTGCCTCCGCCCTCTTCCAGAGCGAACGCATCGACCTCGACGACATGACGCTGGCAATGCGCTGGGCGCACGAGCACGCCGGCCAGGTGATCGACCCGCACACCGCGATCGGCCTGGCCGCTGCGTTGCGCACCGAAGTCCCCGCCGGCGTTCCCATCGTAACGCTCGCCACCGCGCACCCCGCCAAGTTCGGCGACGCGGTCGAGCGCGCGACCGGCGTCCGTCCCTCGCTGCCCACCCGCGTGGGCGACCTGTTCGACCGCGAGGAGCGCTACGCCACGCTGCCAGCGACGTTCGAAGCGATTACCGCCTACATCACCGAGCGCGCGAAGCCGTCGGCATGAAGCTGCATACCCTTATCGGCGAACCCTGGGCGGATTACGGCCTGATCGACTCGGGTCACGGCAAGAAGCTCGAGCGCTATGGCCGCTTCCGCTTCATCCGCCCCGAGCCGCAGGCGATGTGGGCGCCTGCCTCGACCGACTGGCAGGCGCAGGGCGAATTCGTCCCCGGCTCGGACGAGGACGGCGGCGGCCGCTGGGAATTCTCCGAGCCCGTCCCCCGCGAAGGCTGGACGCTCAAGTGGAACGAGGTGTCCTACACCGCGCAAACCACCCCGTTCCGCCACCTCGGTTTCTTCCCCGACATGGCGCCGGTGTGGAGCTGGATGCGCGAGCGCGTCGCGGGGCTCGACTCGCCCGAATGCATGAACCTGTTCGGCTATACCGGCGTCGGCACGCTGGCGATGGCGACCAAGGGCGTCCGCATGGTGCATGTCGATGCGTCGAAGAAGTCGGTCGAGGCAGCCAAGGCGAACGCGAAACTGTCTGGCATGGCCGACGCGCCGATCCGCTGGATGACGGATGATGCGGCGAAGTTCGTCGCGCGGGAGGTTCGCCGTGGGCGGCGGTATGACGGAATCCTGCTCGATCCGCCGAAATACGGGCGTGGGCCGGAAGGTGAGGTCTGGCGGCTCGAGGAGGATCTGCCGAAGCTGATCGCCGACTGCCGCAAGCTGCTCGACGAGAACTCCCGCTTCCTGTTCCTGACGGTCTACGCGGTGCGGATGTCCGCTCTGGCGATCGGCGGACTGCTGAACCAAGTGTTTGCAGACCTCCCCGGCAAGATCGAAGTCGGCGAACTCGGCGTCCGCGAAGAGGTCCGCGGCCTGGTATTGCCGACGGCAATCTGGGCCCGCTGGAGCCGCTGATACAGGCATCCCCCTCCCTGGAAGGGAGGGGTTAGGGGTGGGTCGGCCGATTGGCTGGCGCAGACACCCGCCTCAAACTGCCCCACCCCAAGCCCCTCCCTTCAGGGAGGGGAGCAGTATCACCCCGGAATCTGCTGGGAGATGCAGTGGAAGCTCCCGCCGCCCGTCAAAATATGATCCGCACGCTGGCCAACCACCTCACGGTCCGGGAACAGCGCCTGGATCGCCACCACCGCCGCCTGGTCGTTCTCGGCCCCATACAACGGCACCACGACCGCGGCATTGCCAATGTAGAAGTTCATGTAGCTCGCCGGCACGACCTCCTCGTCGCGCAGCACGCGCCCCGGCGACGGAATCGTCACGACCTCCAGCCCGGCCGCCTCGGCGTCTCGCGCGGCGTTCTGGTACACCTGCCAGTTCGGATCGTTGTCGGTCGCCTTCGGGATCGCCACGCGCCCCTCACCGACGAACCGCGCCAGATTGTCGACATGGCCGTCGGTGTGATCGTTGACCAGCCCGTCCCCCAGCCACACCACGCGGGTGTAGCCGAGATCGGACGCCAGCCGCGCCTCGATCTCCGCTTTGCTCAGCGACGGATTGCGGTTGCGGTTGAGCAGGCACTGCTGCGTCGTGACGACCGTCCCGGTACCATCGCCATCGATCGCGCCGCCTTCCAGCACCCAGTCGCACGCCTCGACCCGCGTGTGCCGGCTTTCCGCCAGCCGCAGCCCGATCGTGTCGTCGCCGGGCAGGTCGTACTTCCCGCCCCAGCCGTTGAACCGGAAGTCCCGCGCGCTGCCGTCGCCGACGATGATCGGCGCGGTATCGCGCAGCCAGATATCGCCGAACGGCTCGACCACCACGTCCGCGAACGGGGCCAGCTTCTTGGCGGTGGTCGCCGATCCGACATCGGCCGCGACCAGGATCACCGTCTCGCCATTGCCGCCGGCGTGCACCGTCTTGGCAAACGCGACGACCTCGTCCCGCGCGGGCTCGAGATCCTCAAGCCACAGGTCCGCATGGCTCGGAAAGCCGATCCAGACGGCCTTGTGGCGCGCCCATTCGGCGGGGGTAGAGACTGCGGTAGTCGTCGGGGTCACTTACTTGGCTCCTGCGCGACCGCGGTCACGGATGCCGCGGAATTCGGCGGTCTTATACCAGTTCGGCCACAGACTGGTATCGTCCGCGAGTTTCCGCCCAAGCCCGTAATAGATCGTCAGGTCCTCGACGGCACCCGACCAGTCCCACTTGGCGTCATATTCGTCCGCCGGCTTGTGATAGCGATGCGCGACATAATCCTCGCGCGCCGCATGCCCCGCCGCCGTGCCACCGACGACGAGGTCCTCGCCGCTACCGCCATCGAGCATCGGCACGCCCAGCTTGGCGAAACTGAAATGATCGGACCGGTAATAGCTGCCGCGCTCGGGATTCGCCTCGGTCCCGATCACGCGCCCCTCGGCAGCGACGAACGGCTTCACGAGGTCCTCGATCTCAGACTTGCCCGCACCGACGAGGACGAAGTCTTTCGCGCGCCCACCGATGTTCAAGCCGTCCATGTTCACGCCACCGACGGTATGCGCCAGCGGATAGATCGGATGCTCGGCATAATAGCGCGACCCCAGCAGTCCGGACTCTTCCGCCGTCACTGCCAGGAACGCAATCGAACGCTTGGCTGGTCCTGCCTTCACCTGAGCCTCCGCCAGCGCCACCAATCCGGCAACGCCGCTCGCGTTGTCCAAAGCACCGTTGCAGATGTCGTCGCCATCGACCGCGTCGCAGCGCCCGAGATGATCCCAATGCGCCGAATACATCACGTAATCGTTCGGCGCCGCCGTCCCCGGCAGCACGCCGATGACGTTCTTCGATGCCTGACGCCGAATCGTGTTGTCGAACCCGCCGCCGAACTTCAGCCCGAGCGGTACCGCCTTGAACCCCTTTACCTTCGCCGCCGCCGCCAGCGTCGCGTAATCCTTGCCCGCGCTCGCGAACACGCGCTCCGCCGCCGGCTTCTGCATCCAGCCGACGATCTGCGACTGGTCGAGATGATCGCCCTTCTCGTCCAGTTCGAGCTGCGGCCCGGTCCAGGAGGACTGGACCACCGCCCACGGATACGCCGCCGGTTCGGTATCATGAACGATGATCGCCGCCGCCGCGCCGTGCCTGGCCGCGTTCTCGAACTTGTACGGCCAGCGCCCGTACCACGTCATCGCGCGGCCCTCGAACGGCCCCTCGCGCGACATCGTCTGCCAGTCAGCATCGTTGATGAGGATGACCACCGTCTTCCCCTTCACGTCGGTGCCGGCATAATCGTCCCAACCCTTTTCGGGCGCGGTGATGCCGTAGCCGACGAATACCACGTCGCTGTTAGCCACCGCGGACTTGGGCGCCACGCGATAGGTTCCCGCGACCATGTCGGTGCGATAGGCGAGGCTGACGGGTGCCTTGCCACCGGTGAAGGTGAACGGTGCGACGTTGCCCGCGGTGATCTCCACCATCGGCACGTCCTGCGTCCACGACCCCTTGTTGCCGGGCTTCAGCCCCGCCGCCTTCATCCGCTCGACGATATACGCAACCGTCTTGGCCTCCGCAGGCGTGGTCGGCGCGCGGCCTTCATACGCGTCCGACGCCAGCACCTGCGTGACGGTCTTCAACGTCTCGACCGAAATCGCGGGAGACATCTGCGCGGACGCAGCGGTCCCAAGCAGCAGGAGAGGCAGGATGGCAGCGCGCAAGGTCATTCCCCCAAAGAGATGCCGCACGTTTTGGCAGCGGCGCCGGCACCGCGCAAGCATCGCTTGCCGTGCTGTCCGGCTTCGATAGGATGTGGGGCAGGGGCTTTGGGGAGCGACGAGGATGCGATATCTTGGCGGGTTGCGCGCGAGCAGTTCGGTCTGGAAAATGATGACGCTACCGGCCGTCTTGGCGCTGCCGGTAGCCGCGGCAGCGCAGGACACCGCGGCGGTCATTTCGACAGAAGCAGCGTTCGGCGCTCGTGAAATCCAGCAGTTGAGCCTCTCGCCCGACGGTACGCACATCGCCATGATCGTGCCGATGAAGGGTCGCGGCGCCATGCTGCGCATCGCCGACATGGTCGGAGGCAAGATCGCCGACCCGATCCTGTCGTCCTCCGGCGACCCCGAAAGCCTGAGGGATTGCCGCTGGTCGACCAATACGCGCCTCGTCTGCCGGTTCATCACTACCGCACATACCGGAACCGATCTGCTTGCCTTCAGCCGGGCGCTCGCCATCGACAGCAATGGCGGCAACAGAAAGATCCTGAGCGCACGCACGAACGAACGCTCGCTTGGTATCATGCAAGACGGCGGCAACGTCATCGACTGGACTGCAGACGGCGCGGAGGGTGCCGTGCTGATGACCCGCAAGTTCGTACCCGAGGCGATGATCGGCACGCTCCTGGCCCGTTCGGCGGTTGGCTTGGGCGTCGAGCGGATCGACACCGTCACGCTGACAAGACGGGTCGTCGAGCCGGCCCGTGCGAATGCCATTGAATATATCAGCGACGGCCAGGGTTCCGTCCGGATCGTTGGCTCGCGGGCCATGACCAGTGGAGGCTATGACGGTGCGAAGGTGATCTATTCATACCGCAAGGCCGGTGATCGCGCTTGGCAGCCGTTAAGTCAGGTCGCCAGTACTGTCAGTGGTGGCAAGAGCGGGTTCGATCCCTACGCCATCGATCCCGCGCTGAACGTCGCATACGGCTTCGACGACAGGGACGGCCGGCAAGCGCTGTACAAAATCGCGCTAGACGGCAGCCTCAAGCGCGATCTCGTACTTGCACGCCCGGATGTCGACGTCGACCAGTTGATCCGGTTGGGTCGACAGAACCGGGTGGTGGGTGCTGCCTACGCAACCGACCGCCGCGAAGTCGAATTTTTCGATCCTACGCTGCAAAAGCTCGCCGTGTCGTTACGCAAGGCCTTGCCCGGCAGGCCACTGATCACATTCGTCGACGCGAGCGCGAACGAGACCAAGCTGTTGCTGTTCGCCGGCAGCGACGTCGATCCGGGCCGCTATTATCTGTTGGATCGGACGACCAACAAGATGGGCGAAGTTGCACCGTCACGTCCGGAGTTGGGGAAGACGACACTCGCCAGCGTCCAGTCGATCACCTTCCGCGCCGCGGATGGCACGATGATTCCCGGTTATCTGACTTTGCCCATTGGCGGTACTGGCAAGGGGTTGCCCGCGATCGTCATGCCGCACGGCGGGCCGGGCTCACGCGACGAATGGGGGTTCGACTGGCTCTCGCAATATTTCGCGGCGCGCGGTTTTGCTGTGCTGCAGCCGAACTTCCGGGGTTCGACCGGCTATGGGTCGGCATGGTTCCAGAAAAACGGCTTCCAGTCGTGGCGGACTGCGATCGGCGACGTCAACGATGCCGGACGCTGGCTGATGTCGCAAGGGATTGCGGCGCCGGACAAGCTTGCGATCGTCGGCTGGTCCTATGGCGGCTATGCAGCGCTACAATCGGCGGTGCTAGATCCTGGCCTGTTCAAGGCGGTCATCGGCATTGCGCCGGTGACGGATCTGGACGCGTTGCGCGAGGAATCGCGAGGCTTTACGGCCTTCGCCCAGGTCGACACGTTCATCGGGCATGGTGCGCATATCCAGGCGGGATCGCCCGCGCGCAACGCCGACAAGATCAAGGTGCCCGTACTGCTGTTCCACGGCGATCGGGATCGCAACGTCGGAATCGGTGAATCGCGATTGATGGCGGCCAAGCTGCGGGGCGCGGGTGGCAAGGTCGAACTGGTCGAGTTCCCCGGCCTCGATCACCAGCTCGACGACGATGTCGCGCGTACCGCGATGCTGACCAAGGCCGATGCGTTCCTGCGGACGTCGCTGGGGATGTAGAACGAAAAAAGGGCGGCCCCGCAGGACCGCCCTTTTTCGTATAACGATCGTACCGAAAGATCAGCGCGAGTAGAACTCGACGACCAGATTCGGCTCCATCTTCACCGGGTAAGGCACTTCGTCGAGCGTCGGGACGCGCGTGAAGGTGACCTTGGCCGCACCGTCGGTGGCGACGTAATCGGGGATCTCGCGCTCGGCGAGGCTCTGTGCTTCCATGACCAGCGCCATTTCCTGCGCCTTCGAACCCAGCGTGATCTCGTCGCCGACGAAGCAGCGACGCGAGGCGATGTTGCACTTCACGCCGTTGACGCGGATGTGGCCGTGCGAAACGATCTGGCGTGCCGCGAAGATCGTCGGTGCGAACTTGGCGCGGTAGACGATCATGTCGAGACGCTGCTCGAGCAGGCCGATCAGGTTCTGCGAGGTATCGCCCTTCAGACGCGCAGCCTCATGGTAGCACGCACGGAACTGCTTCTCGGTCACGTCGCCGTAATAGCCCTTGAGCTTCTGCTTGGCGCGCAGCTGGATACCGAAATCGCTGACCTTGCCCTTGCGGCGCTGGCCGTGCTGGCCCGGGCCGTATTCGCGCTTGTTGACCGGCGACTTGGGACGACCCCAGATGTTCTCGCCCATACGGCGATCGAGTTTGTACTTCGCGCTTTGACGCTTCGACATAAGTAAGTCCTTGGCAAATGCTAACAACGTTGGTCCCGGTATCGCTCTGCTGGCTGTACGAGACGGATGTCCAGACAGGGCAGGGCCACCGCTTCACCGGGGTGCAGGGCCATTGCGAAGGCGGGCGCCTAGACGGGGGGCGGTCCAGAGTCAAGCTGGACAGGCCGGATGGGGCTCGGCAAGAGACGGCGCATGACCATTCTCCCCGGCCCAGATTGCACTACCATGACCGACGTCCGCGCAGGCGTCGACGCGCTCGACCGCGACTTGGTCGCGCTCATCGCCAAGCGGTTCGCCTACATGGACGCCGCCGCGCGCATCAAGCCCGAGCGCGGGCACGTCCGGGATGAAGCGCGGAAGGCGCAGGTGATCGACAACGCGCGGGCCGAGGCGGTGAGACTGGGGGTGCCGGAGGCCGTGGTCGCGGATCTGTGGGAGACGCTGGTCGAAGCCTCGATCGCGTATGAACTGGCGGCGTTCGACAGGCGCTAGACCTGCGCGCAAACATAGTTCCCGTTCCCGTTCCGTCCCCAACATCGCCCCCTCCCCGTTCGTGCTGAGCGAAGTCGAAGCATCTTCGCTTGGGTCACACCCTTCGACTTCGCTCAGGGCGAACGGAAGGCGGGGGGGCGAACGGAAAGGGGTGAGCCGAGCAGGAATCAGCCCCGCGGCCGCTTCCCCGCTAGCGACGACAACACCCCGCGCATCGTCCGGACCTCCTGCGACGACCAGCCCGGCTTGGTCAGCAGCGTCCGCAGTGTCCGCCGCGTCGACTGCATCTTGTCGGGCAGGTGGAAGAACCCGGCCCCCATCAGCATCGCATCGAGTTGCCCGATCATCCCGTCGAGCTCTTCCTGCGGTGCGGGCGGCATGATCGGGTTGATCGACGGCTGCGACAGCCCGCGCTCGGCGGTCAGGCCCTTCGACCATTCATAGGCGACCAGGATCACCGCCTGGGCGAGGTTGAGCGACCCGAACTCCGGATTGATCGGCACGGTGATGATCGTCCGCGCCACCGCGACGTCGTCGGTTTCGAGCCCGGAGCGCTCGGGCCCGAACAGGATCGCGGAACGGCCGGGGGCGGCGTGGATCTCGGTCGACGCCTGTTCTGGGGTTACGACCGGCTTGGTCACGCCGCGTTTGCGGACCGTGGTGGCGAACACTTGCGCGCAGTCGGCGGTGGCGGCGGCGACGCTCTCGTAGACCTTTGCGTTTTGCAGCACGATGTCGGCGCCGCTCGCGGCGGGGCCGGCGGAGGGGTTGGGCCAGCCGTCCCGCGGGGAGACGAGGCGCATCTCGACGAGCCCGAAGTTCAGCATGGCGCGCGCGGCCTTGCCGATGTTCTCGCCGAGTTGGGGGCGGACTAGGACGATGACGGGGGGTGGAGCTCCAACCGCCCCATCGCCATCCGCAAGCACATCGCTGTCCCCAGCCGCGTCCGTACCAATCATGTTTTCGTCAATCACGTCGCCAAATCCACCAATCTCGCCAAGCTCACCAAAGTCGTCCGGCTCGGCCAATCCATCGTGCACATCCAAACCATCCCGCTCATCCACCCAACCCCGTTCGTCCTGAGTAGGGGCTGAGCGAAGCCGAAGACCCGTATCGAAGGATTTGCGCGAGAGTAAGCGTACCGCGTCCCAATCCCCCGCTGCCAGCGCTTCCTTCTTCACCCGCGTCCAGCCTTTCAACTGACGCTCGGCCTCCAATGCCTCGATGCGGCTTGGAAAATCCTGCGACCACATCAGCGTCACCGGGCGCCGTTTGTGCGTGTATCCAGGAAGCTCGCCGTGCTGATGTTGCGCGATCCGGCGCTCGATCGAGTCGGTGTGGCCGATATAGTAACTGCCGTCGGAACAGCGGAGCATGTAGGCGTAAAAGCTCATGCAACCTGTCCTTCGATACGGGCCTTCGCCGTGCTCAGTCCCTACTCAGGACGAACGGAAGAGGGATGAGGAACCGTCGATAAGGTAAAGTTTACGATGCTGCCATCGGTCCGTATCGAAGGACAAATAAGGGAGCGCATCACTCCGCTCGCCCAACCTCCTCCACACTCCCAGCAAAGGCCTCGAAGTCCTTCGCCTCGCTAAAGTCCCGATACACGCTCGCAAACCGGATATACGCCACGGAATCGAGCCCCTTGAGCCCGTCCATCACCATCTCGCCGATCCGTTTCGACGTGACGTCGTTCTCGCCCAGCGTCTCCAGCCGCCGCTGGATCCCGCTCACCAGCTTCTCGATCCGTCCCGCCTCGATCGCCCGCTTCCGCGTCGCGATCGACAACGACCGCAGCAGCTTCTCGCGATCGAACGGCTCCCTGCGCCCCTCGCTCTTCAACACGAACAGCTCGCGCAACTGGATGCGCTCGAACGTCGTGAAACGCGCCGCGCACCCCTCGCATTGGCGCCGACGTCGGATCGCCGCCCCGTCTTCGGTGGGGCGGCTGTCCTTTACCTGGCTGTCTTCATGTCCGCAGAAGGGGCAGCGCATTCAGACCTTCTTCTTGCCCTTGTAGTACGCGTAGCCCGCGCCCGCGAGTGCGCCGAAGATCGGGCCGACGATCGGCACCGGGATCGCCACGACCGCGCCGAGTGCGCTCCACTTGGCCATGCTCTTGCCGAGGCCGGGGGTCGCCTTGATGTCGTTCTGGACGTCGTCGAACTTCGACATGCTGTTTATCCTTGATAGATCGGGAAGCGTGCACACAGGGCCCGCACACGCGTCCGAACGTCCGCCTCGACTTCCGGGTCCCCATGCTCGCCCTTTTTCGCGAGGCCGTCCAGCACGTCGGCGACCATGTTGCCGATCTCGCGGAACTCCGCCGGGCCGAACCCACGCGTCGTACCCGCGGGCGAACCGACACGGATGCCGCTGGTCTTCACCGGAGGCAGCGGATCGTTGGGGATGCCGTTCTTGTTGCAGGTGATCCCTGCGCGCTCCAGCGCCTCGTCCGCATCGCGACCCGTGATGCCCAGCGGGGTGAGGTCGATCAGCGCGAGATGCGTGTCGGTGCCGCCCGAGACGACGTCCGAGCCGCGCTCCTTGAGCGTTGCCGCCAGCACCTTGGCGTTCTCGACGACCGCCGCGATGTAGCTCTTGAAGTCGGGCTGGAGCGCCTCGCCGAACGCGACCGCCTTCGCTGCGATCACGTGCATCAGCGGCCCACCCTGGAGCCCGGGGAACACCGCCGAGTTGATCTTCTTCGCGATCGCCTCGTCATTGGTCATGATCATGCCACCGCGCGGGCCCCGTAGCGTCTTGTGCGTGGTGGTCGTCACGACGTGCGCGTGGCCGAACGGCGTCGGGTGCAGGCCCGCTGCGACGATGCCGGCGAAATGCGCCATGTCGACCATGAAATACGCGCCGACCTTGTCCGCGATCGCGCGGAACTTGGCGAAGTCGATGACGCGTGGGTAGGCCGAGCCGCCCGCGATGATCAGTTTCGGCTGATGCTCGACCGCCAGCGCCTCGACCTGATCATAGTCGATCAGGTGTGTGGTCGCATCGACGCCGTACTGAATGGCGTTGAACCACTTGCCCGACATCGCCGGCTTTGCGCCATGCGTGAGGTGGCCGCCCGCATCGAGGCTCATGCCGAGGATCGTGTCGCCCGGCTTGACCAGCGCCAGCATCACCGCGCCGTTCGCCTGCGCGCCCGAATGCGGCTGCACATTGACGAACCCGCAGCCGAAGATCTGCTTGGCGCGCTCTATCGCCAGCGTCTCGACCGTGTCAGACGGCGCACAGCCCTGGTAATAGCGCTTGCCCGGATAGCCTTCCGCGTACTTGTTCGTGAACACCGAGCCCTGCGCCTCTAGCACCGCCTTCGAGACGATGTTCTCGGACGCGATCAGCTCGATCTGCGTCTGCTCGCGCTCGAGTTCGGCGGCGACACCGGCGAATACGGCAGCGTCCGCATCGGCGAGGCCGCGCGTGAAGAAGCCATCGGGCTGGACGTCGTGGAGTTCGCGGGGCTGGGTGCTCATGCGGGGACCTTTAACTTGTCGACACGGAGTTGATGACGGCCGCCGGCAAAATCGGCGGACAGGAAAGCTTCAACGCACGCCTTGGCCATTTCCTCGCCGATCAGGCGCGCACCCATCGCGATGGCGTTGGCGTCGTTGTGGATGCGCGCAAGGCTCGCCGAAAGCGGTTCGGAGACGAGTGCGCAGCGGCAGGCGGGATTACGGTTGGCGGCAATCGAGATGCCGATCCCGGAGCCGCACAATGCGATGCCGCGCTCGGCGCTACCATCGGCAATCGCTGACGCAAGCTTGAACCCGTAATCGGGATAATCGACGCTGGCGGCGCCTTCGGGCCCGAGATCGAGCACGTCATGCCCCGCCTCGCGCAGCCACGTGGCGAGCACCGCTTTCAACGAAACGGCGGCGTGATCGGACGCGATGGCGATGCGCACCTGGCGTATTCCTGTGACGGGAGATCGGGTGCCCAGCCCCCTACCCCCCCGAGCCGGAATTTGCCACACCTGTTCGCGGGCGCTTTCGTCAGGATGACGCGTTAAGGTCGGGAATGACGTCGAACGAGACCGTGAAGGAGACATTCATGAAGGCCCTCACTCTGCTTGCCGCCGCCGCGCTGACTGCATGTTCCGGCCCGGCCCCCGAGACCAGCAACGACGGAAACATGA
The DNA here is from genome assembly GCF_003610375.1 of Sphingomonas sp. PP-CC-1A-547. GTDB lineage: Bacteria > Pseudomonadota > Alphaproteobacteria > Sphingomonadales > Sphingomonadaceae > Sphingomonas. The sequence goes on along the minus strand of NZ_RAPZ01000015.1, from coordinate 161,302 downwards.
CCTCCGCCGGATCGGTCGAACGCAAGGTCGCCGCTCCCAAGCCTAAACCGGCGCCCGACTACACCGGTCGCTGGATCGGCGTCGAAGGCATGGTCCTCGACGTCGCCCCGACCGCCACCGCCGGCCACTACGCACTGACCATGCAGTGGGACCTCGACAACAAGGGCAAGTTCGACGGCATCGCGACCGGCGACACGATAGCGTTCGATCGCGGTGGCGTCCGCGAAACGCTGCGCCCGACCAACGGCGACGCGACCGGGCTAAAATACCTTTTCGGCAAAACCGACTGCCTCACCGTAAAGCCCGGCGAAGGCTATTGCCGCGACGGACTTAGCCGCTAGGTTCCCGCCCGTGACTATCGCACATGCCAACGCCGACGCCGCCCGCGCGCACCTTTCCGAAGTGCTGCTGCGGACCGGCCAAGAGGACCGCGACGCGTTTCGCGAACTCTATACGCTGACCAGCGCGAAGCTTTTCGGGATCACCCACCGTATCTGTGGCAACGCCCAAGCCGCGGAGGATGTGCTGCACGAGGTCTATCTCACGATCTGGAAACGCGCCGGTGCCTGGGAACCCGGCCGCGCGAGCCCGATAACCTGGTTGGCGACGATCGCGCGTAACCGCGCCATCGACTGGCAGCGCGCGCAGGGCGTCCGCCGCACGAGCCCGCTCGACGATGCGCCCGACGTCGCCGATCCCGGCGAGGGTGCCGAAGCGGGGATGCTGGCGAGCGAATCCTCGCGCGAACTGATCGAGTGCCTCGACGGTCTCGAGCCGCAGCAGCGCGACGCGATCCGGACCGCATTCTTCGAGGGCATTACCTACGCCGAACTCGCGATCAAGCGCGCGGTGCCGCTGGGGACTATGAAGAGCTGGGTCCGCCGCGGCCTCGCCCGCCTGAAGGATTGCCTCGATGGTTGATCCGACTACCGATACCGGCGTGCCTGAGGACGTGGCGGCCGCGGAACTCGCGCTTGGCCTGCTCGAAGGCGAGGAGCGCGGAGCAGCACTGCGCCGCGTGCTCGCCGAGCCCGGTTTCGCCGCGCAGGTCGAATGGTGGCGGTCGCGTCTGGCGGTCCTGTTCGACCTCTGGCCCGAGCGTGCAGCGCCGCCCCATCTCGCCGCCCGGATCGAAGCCAGTCTCGACGGAACGCCAGCCTTCGCCCCAACGAGCCGCTTCGCATGGCCGGCGCTCGCCGCCGTCACCAGCGCGATCGCCGCATCGCTATTGCTGTTCGTCATGGTCCGCCCAGAACCGACCGTGCCCGTCGCCCAGCCGGTCCCCGTCGCCCACGCGTCGAGCGTGCTCGTCGCGATGCTTGGCGATGCGAAGTCGCCGGTTGCAGCAGTGTACGATCCCGCAAACGGCGCGCTCCGCGTCGCAGCCGGCCCCGGCGTTCCGGACGCGCGCGTCGCGCAGCTCTGGGTGATCGGCGGCGACGGCGTGCCGCATTCGCTCGGCTTGCTCTCGGGCCGTCCGACCACGCTCGCGCCCAAGGGCGTCGATCGCGGTCGCATAGCACCCGGCGCGACGCTCGCGATCTCGGTCGAACCGCTCGGCGGCTCGCCGACCGGCCTGCCGACCGGCCCGGTCGTCGCCACCGGCGTGGTCGCGCGCGTCTGATGCCGGTCTGATGACAGTACGACACGCCGCGACCGGCGGCATCCCGCCGATTGCGCGCCTGCTCGGGCTGAGCGGCTTGTTGCCGCAACTCGGGGCAGTCGCGCTGTTGCTGAGCGGCGATCCGCAAAGCCGGTTCTCCGCGCTGGCGATCGCGTACGCCTATGCCGCGATCATCCTGAGCTTCCTCGGCGGGCTCTGGTGGGGTCTCGCCGCGCGCACCGACTTGCCGCCCCGCTGGCTCTGGTTCGCGAGCGTCGCGCCGTCGCTCATCGCCTTGGCCACCGCCTGGCCCTGGATGATCGGCCTGCGCTGGCCCGGTCCCTCGCTGGTCGTGCTCGGCATCAGCCTGATCGCCGCGCTGCTCGTCGACCGTGCGCTCGTCAAAGCCGGCATCGCGCCGCCCGGCTGGATGAAACTGCGCATGCCCTTGTCGCTCGGCCTGGGCGTTCTGACGATGCTGGCCGCGGCGCTTTAATCCCGCTCGCGAGTCGTATGGGCAGCTGGTTCGTGGTACGAATTGGGCATGAACTCATCGGCCAGAAGTCTCTGTCTCGACCGACAAGCCAAGGCGCGTTTTACGACCGCCGAGTTCCTGCGCATGGGTGAGTCCGGCGCATTCGACGGCATGAAGATCGAACTGGTCGGTGGGAAACTCGAACGGATGGACTTGCCGCTGGCGGGGCACGCCGCGCGACAAGCCAAGATCGGCATCCGTCTTTCGCGGTTGCTACCGGAGACGCGGATAACGGGTGGGGTTGGCATCGATCTCGACGACGCCACCGTAATAGGCTGCGACGTGGCCGTGTTGCGCGAACCCGTGGAAGGCAATCGCCTGCTCATCGCCGACGACCTTCTGCTCGTGATCGAGGTCGCAGAAACGTCGGTAGCTCGCGACACCACGATGAAGCGCTTCGCCTACGCGCGCGGCCGCATTCCGCACTACTGGGTAGTTGATGGCATTCGGCGCATCGTCCATGTCTACGCCAACCCCTTGGAAGGCGATTACACGCGGTTCCATTCGGTAGGTTTCGGTGAAACGCTAGACGTGCCAGGTGCCGACGGCACGATCACAATCGACTGACCAGAGTTGCCCCGCATAGGCGGGACCAGCCTCAGGCCGCCTTACGCAAGTCCAGCCGGCTCCAGATCTCCACCAGCGCGTCAGTCAGTTCACGCATCATCGCCTCGGTATGCGCTGGCCCCGGCGTGAACCGCAGCCGTTCGGTACCGCGCGGCACGGTCGGATAGTTGATCGGCTGCACGTACACGCCGTATTCGGCGAGCAGCACGTCGCTGATCTTCTTCGCCTTAACCGGGTCACCGACCATCAGCGGGACGATATGCGTATCGCCAATCATCACCGGCAACCCGGCATCCTTCAGCATCGCCTTCAGCATCGCGGCCGACGCCTGCTGCCCCTCGCGCTCGACGCTCGAGCTTTTCAGATGCCGCACGCTCGCTAGCACGCCCGCGACCAGCACCGGCGACAGCGACGTCGTGAAGATGAACCCCGGCGCATACGAGCGGATCACATCGACGATCGTGCGATCGGCGGCGATATAGCCCCCCATCACGCCGAATGCCTTGCCGAGCGTCCCCTCGAGGATCGTGATCCGGTGCGCGACCTCGTCCCGCTCCGAGATGCCGCCGCCGCGCGCGCCGTACATCCCGACCGCATGGACTTCGTCGCAATAGGTCAGCGCGTTGTACCGATCGGCAAGGTCGCACACCGCGGAGATCGGCGCGATGTCGCCCTCCATCGAGTACACACTCTCGAACGCGATCAGCTTCGGTGCCGCCGGATCTTCGGCTGCGAGGAGCTCCTCGAGATGCGCGAGATCGTTGTGGCGGAACACGCGCTTCTCGCAGCCCGAGTTGCGAATGCCCGCGATCATCGACGCGTGGTTCAGTTCGTCCGAAAAGATGATGCACCCCGGCAAAACCTTCGCCAACGTCGCCAGCGTGGCCTCGTTCGAGACGTAGCCGCTGGTAAACAGCAATGCAGCTTCCTTGCCGTGCAGGTCGGCCAGTTCGCCTTCCAGGTCGACATGGTAATGCGTGTTGCCGCCGATGTTGCGCGTACCGCCCGAGCCTGCGCCGACGTCGTGCAGCGCCTCTTCCATCGCCGCGATCACCTTAGGGTGCTGGCCCATCGCGAGATAGTCGTTCGAGCACCACACCGTGATCGGCTTCGGGCCGTTATGCCCGGCGAAGCAGCGCGCGTTCGGAAACGCACCCTTGTTGCGGAGGATGTCGATGAACACGCGGTAGCGGCCCTCGGCATGCAACCGGTCGATCGCCTGCGTGAAAACGCGCGAATAATCGACTCGCGGACCCAAGGTAGAATCCGTTGCCGAGATGCCGTTGGTAATCATAGGCTTGGGCACTACGCCTCGCTTTCACTCGTTTCCAGCGCAATACCGCTCTTACGGTGATCGCTTTCCTCATCCTGGCAGCACATTGCCACGATGCGGCCGCGACGCAAGGTGGCACATTGTCCCAGGTCAGCGCTTAAAGCTGCTCGATCCTGCCAAACCCGTGCGCCGCCAAGGCGGGTCCGAGCGCGCGCTCCTCGTCGCCCAACCGGGTGAAGACGGCAACGCCCTCCCCCGCTCCCGACCATGATTCGCGCTGCATGAGATGCACGATCCGCCGCGCGATCCCCGGTCCACCATCGACGAAGCGCACACCCGGAGCAGCGGCTGCAAGCTCCGCCTCCACCAGTGGAAAATGCGTGCAGGCATTGACGATCACGTCGATCGCGTCGCCGCAGGGTTGCGAAAACAAGCCGCCTATCACCGCCGCATAGCGTTCCGGCGCGACGACTCGGCCGTGCAATTTCGCCTCGGCCATCTCGACCAGAGCCGCCGAACCGTAGCGCAGCACCGTGCAATCCCCCGCGAACTTCGCCGCCAGATCATCGACATACGCCTGCCGCACGGTCGCCTCGGTCCCCAGCACGCCGATCGTCCGCGTCTTCGACAGCAGCGCGGCGGGCTTGATCGCCGGCACCGTCCCGACCACCGGCAGGTCGAGCGCCGCGCGCACCACCGGCAGCGCGATCGTCGAGGCCGTATTGCACGCGATCACGATCAGCCGCGGTCGATACCGCTCCGCCAACCGCCCCAGCAACACCGGCACCCGCGCCGCGATCTCCGCCTCGCTCTTGGTCCCGTAGGGGAAGCCGGCCGAGTCGGCGGCATAGACGAACGGCGCACCTGGTAGCGCGGCGCGCGCCGGGCCGACAATCGACAACCCGCCGACACCGGAATCGAAGAACAGGATGGGGCGTGTGTCCATGCGCGCTCTCTTAGAACGGATCGCCCCGGACAAACCAGATTCCTCTTCTCGTCATCCTGACGAAAGTCAGGACCCAGAGCCACGAAAGCCACCGCCTGTAATCCTGGGTCCTGACTTTCGTCAGGATGACGTAATGCGCGAGGTCGGTGCCCCCTTTACGCCATTTGCCGTCAGCCCCGGGTCGTTTATAAGCCCTCCGAGAACGGGGGAAATAGTTGCAGACGGAAATTCTCTGGGTCGCACCCACGCTATCGCTCGTGCTGAGCTATCTGCTCGGCTCGATCCCGTTCGGCGTCATCCTCACGCGGCTCGGCGGCGCGGGTGATCTGCGCACGATCGGCTCGGGCAACATCGGCGCGACCAACGTCCTGCGCACCGGACGCAAGGGCCTCGCCGCCGCCACGCTGCTGCTCGACATGGCCAAGGGCGCAGTCGCCGTGCTGCTGGTCGCGCACCTGTTCCCCGGCAATGCGCTGCTCGCGGCGGCCGGTGCGTTCATCGGCCATTGCTACCCCGTCTGGCTGAAGTTCAAGGGCGGCAAGGGCGTCGCCACGCTCATGGGCATCGTCGTCGCGCTCTACTGGCCGCTCGGGCTCGTCTACGCGGTCGTCTGGCTCGGCCTACTCGCGGGCCTGCGCATATCCTCGGTCGCCGGCATAGCCGCCGCACTCAGCGCGCCGTTCGCAGCTGCCCTGTTCGGTCGCTTCGACCTCGTCCTGCTGCTCCTCGCGCTAGCGCTTATTGTCCTCTGGAAGCACCGCGAGAACGTCGACCGCCTGTTCTCGGGCACCGAGCCACGCATAGGCTCCAACCGGCAAAAGAGTGGCTGACCCGACGGTCTCGAGACTTCGGCTCATCCGCACGACCGGGATCGGACCGGTCACCTATCGCCAGCTCATCGCCCGCTTCGGCAGCGCCGACGCCGCGATCGAAGCACTCCCCATGCTCGCCCAACGCGGCGGCGGACGAGCGCCTATAATCGCAGACGCCGCCCTCGCCGAACGCGAAATGGCCGCCACCGCCAGGCTCGGCGCACGCTACCTCTTCCTCGACGACCCGGACTATCCCCGCCTGCTAGCCGAGATCGAGACCGCACCCCCGGCCCTGATCCTCCGCGGCGACATCGCGCACGCCAGCCGCCCCTGCATCGCCATGGTCGGCGCGCGCAATGCATCCGCCGCCGCCTGCCGCTTCGCCCGCCAGCTCGCGCTGCAACTCGCCGAGGAGGGCACGACGATCGTCTCCGGCCTGGCCCGCGGCATCGACACCGCCGCGCACATCGGGGCACTCGGCGCCGGCTCAAGCGGCGCCACGATCGGCGTCATCGCCAGCGGGATCGACATCGCCTACCCGCCCGACAACACTACGCTGCAGGAGCGCATCGCCACCGAAGGCCTGCTGCTCGCCGAACAGCCCCCCGGCACTGAACCCAAGGCGCGCAATTTCCCCTCGCGCAACCGCATCATCGCCGGTCTCGCGATCGGCACCGTGGTGGTCGAAGCCGTGCCCAAGTCGGGCTCGCTGATCACCGCGCGCCTTGCCAACGAGTCCGGCCGCGAAGTCATGGCCGTCCCCGGCAGCCCGCTCGACCCGCGCGCGCAAGGCTGCAACCTGCTGATCCGCGAAGGCGCCACGCTCGTCCAATCGGCGGCCGACATCCTCGAACAGATCCGCCCGTTCGATCCACGCTCCGTGCGCTCGCCGATCGATGCCTACGCCGCCTCGCCCCCGGAAGACGCGACCGATACCGAGCGCCGCAGGATCACCGACCTGCTCGGCCCCGTACCGGTGACGATCGACGAACTCATCCGCCAGTCGCACCTGAGCCCGGCGGTCGTCCAAACCGTGCTGCTCGAACTCGAACTCGGCGGCCATCTAGAACGTCATGCGGGCGGTCGAGCCAGCCTGCGCTGATCGTCCTGGTTTCAGGACGCCGCCAAGGCCACGCTACCCTCAGTCTGCGATTTCGCCACCCAGGCCGCAGCCCAATCCTTTGCTTCATGCGTCTTCGCGATAGCCGCCAGCAGCAGGTCCAGTTCGTGCTGATGCGAGGCGATCAGGTTGAGGACATGAGGCTCCGGATCTGACTGGCGAAGGATGACGATGTTTTTGGCAAGGAACGAACACTTCCATTTCGCTATCGCAAGGTCATGTCGGGTCACGCTCTATCCTCCCGGTCCAGTGCGAAACATTGGCTCGCGCCTTCCAGCAACGTTCCATCATGATTACGCCGAACTGCAAGTCCTTGGCGAAACGAGGTATCTGGTTGCGGTAGCCAGGAAGCTGGACGAAAATTGTGCGCGCGACCAGATAAAGCGGGCGGTGAAAGGGATGACTGAGGACCGTCAATTGTAACGATCTCTGCGCCTGATCTGATCGGACGCAACGAAATGGATTGGTCTACTGTCATCATACCGACACGGATATTGTGCCAGCAGCGCCGGCATAATCCGGGAAATACCCCGCCCCCAGGAACCCCTCTCGAAAAGCAGCGCCTGCGTCCTCATCTGCGTACTTCGCTCATACCCACCCCGGGTTGACGGCACCGCCCCTTCGTCCCCACCCTCGTACGCGTACACGTAAGGACCCCGGTTTCCCCATGCAGCTTGTCATCGTCGAATCGCCTGCCAAGGCCAAAACCATCGAGAAGTATCTGGGCAGCGATTACCGCGTCCTGGCCAGCTACGGCCATGTCCGCGACCTGCCGCCCAAGGACGGCTCGGTCGATCCCGACGACGCCTTCGCGATGACATGGGAGAATTACGCGGACAAGTCGAAGCAGCTGAAGGCGATCACCGATCTCGCCAAGGTCGCCGACCGCCTGATCCTCGCGACCGATCCGGATCGCGAGGGCGAGGCGATTTCGTGGCATGTCCGCGAGGTGCTGCGCGCTCGGAAGGCGCTGCCGAAGGAGGTCGAGCGCGTCACCTTCAACGCGATTACCAAGGCCACCGTCACCGAGGCGATGAAGAACCCGCGCGAGCTCGACGACGACCTGATCGACGCGTATCGCGCCCGCCGCGCGCTCGATTATCTGGTCGGCTTCACGCTGTCGCCGGTGCTGTGGCGCAAGCTGCCCGGTGCCAAGTCCGCCGGTCGCGTCCAGTCCGTCTCGCTCCGCCTGATCGTCCAGCGCGAGCGTGAGATCGACGTCTTCAAGCCGCAGGAATACTGGTCGGTCACGGCCGAGATGGAGCATGACGGCACCGCGTTCACGTCGCGCCTCACGCAGTTCGAGGGCAACAAGCTCGACCGTCTCTCGATCGGCAACGAGGGCGATGCGCTGCGCGCCAAGCAGGCGGTGCTCGACGGCAATTTCTCGGTCCAGTCGGTCGAGACCAAGCCTGCCACGCGCAACCCGCCGCCGCCGTTCACCACCTCGACCCTGCAGCAGGAAGCCTCGCGCAAACTCGGTTTCTCGGCGGATCACACAATGCGGATCGCGCAGGGCCTCTACGAGGACGGCACGATCACCTACATGCGTACCGACGGCGTGCAGATGGACGGCAGCGCGATCAGCGCCGCGCGTCTCGCCGTCGCGAACCGCTTCGACGCGAGCTATGTCCCCGACAAGCCACGCCAATACCAGTCGAAGGCGAAGAACGCACAGGAAGCGCACGAGGCGATCCGCCCCACGGATTTCGGCAAGGACAAGGCGGGCGGCGGCGATCACGCGCGCCTCTACGACCTGATCTTCAAGCGCGCGCTCGCCAGCCAGATGGCGTCCGCCCGCATGGAACGCACCACGGTCGAGATGGCCGACGGCACCGGCCGCAACATCCTCCGCGCGACTGGCCAGGTCGTGCTCTTCCCCGGCTACCTCGCCTTGTACGAGGAAGGGTCGGACGATTCCGCCGATGAGGATGCGCGTCGCCTGCCGCGGATGCGCGAAGGCGATGCGCCCGCCAAGAAGAAGGTCGACGCCGAACAGCACTTCACCCAGCCGCCGCCGCGCTTCTCCGAAGCCTCGCTGGTCAAGCGCATGGAGGAGCTCGGCATCGGCCGCCCGTCCACCTACGCGTCGATCATCAAGACGCTGAAGGACCGCGCCTACGTCCGGATCGAGAAGAACCGCTTCTTCGCCGAGGAGAGCGGGCGGCTGGTGACGGCGTTCCTCGAACGCTTCTTCGAGAAATATGTCGGCTACGACTACACCGCCGAGCTGGAGGAGGAACTCGACGACGTCTCGGGCGGCCGCGCGCAGTGGCAGTCGGTGCTCGACGCGTTCTGGCGCGATTTCAAGCCGCGCACCAACGAGGTGATGGAGCAGCAGCCGTCGGCGATAACCGCGGAGCTCGACACCTTCCTCGCGCCATACCTGTTCCCGGCCAAGGCTGACGGCGGCGATCCCCGTCTCTGCCCGAACTGCGGTGAGGGCCAGCTTGCGCTCCGCGGCGGCAAGTTCGGCGCGTTCATCGCGTGCTCGAACTATCCCGAGTGCAAATACACGCGCCGCTTCGCGCAACCCGGCGGCGACGCCGAGGCGGATGCCGGCCCGTCGACTCTCGGCACGCATCCCGACACGGGTCAGCCGATCGAGCGCAAGTCGGGACGCTTCGGCCCGTATCTGCAGATCGGCGAAGGCGAAGACCGCAAGATGGCGTCGATCCCGAAGGACATTGGGGAGCTGAACCTCGAATGGGCGGTCAAGCTGCTGTCGCTCCCGCGGACGGTCGGCAACCACCCCGAGACCGGTGAACCGATCATCGCGACGATCGGCAAGTTCGGGCCCTATCTGAAGCACGAGGGCAAATACGCCCGTCTCACGACGACGGCGGACGTGTTCGAGACGGGCATGAACGCGGCAGTCGTGAAGCTTGCGGAAGCCGCGGCCGGCGGCGGACGTACCGCGCGCGGCGCTCAGGCACCGCTGAAGATACTCGGCAACCATCCGCGCACCGAGGCCGAGATCAAGCTGATGGAAGGCCGCTACGGCGCGTACGTCACCGACGGCACGACCAACGCGACGCTGCCCAAGTCGATCGAAAAGGACCAGCTGACGCTGGAGGAAGCAGCGTCGCTGATCGACGCACGCGCCGCCGCGGCGCCGGCAACGAAGAAGAAGACAGCGCCCGCCAAGAAGCCGGCGGCGAAGAAGGCGCCGGCCAAGGACGCAGCCGAGGCGAAAGCTCCAGCGAAGAAGGCGGCGGTTAAAAAGGCCCCCGCCAAGAAATCCGCCCCAAAGAAAAAAGCGGAAGCCTAATTCCCCTCCCGCTCGCGGGAGGGGCTAGGGGAGGGAGCGAAATACCCCACGAACGCGACGTTCGCGGTGGTCCCCTCCCCCGCCCCCTCCCGCAAGCGGAAGGGGAGTTTTTTAGCTTACGCCGCCCGCCGCTGCGTCAACTGCATCCAATCCCGCGCCGCACGCTGCGCCACAGAAATTTCCCGCGCAGTCATGTCCTCGGCGATCTCAGCCCGACATTCCTGCGCCGCGATGTTCCCCGACACCGCAGCCAGATTGAACCACTTATGCGCCTCGATCAGGTCAAGGACGACACCCGACGTCCCCGTCGAATACACCATCCCGAGTTCGTAACACGCCCGGTCGTCGCCGCGCGCGGCATCCGCCAGACGGCGTTCGATTCCGATATTCGCGTTCTTGAAACTGCTGCCCATGGTCTTGCCCCCAATGTTCGTGAGGACAGAGTGCCGTGATTCGGGCTACGAAATGGTTAATGGGTTAACGCCCATTTTTTACAACGCGCCTGGCGCATCGATGGCGATGTTATCGATCAGCCGCGTCGCGCCCATCCGTGCCGCCGCCAGCAACCGCCGTGGACGATCCGCCGCCGGGTTCTCCGCCAGCGTCTCGGCGTCCGCCAGCGCGACGTAATCGATCGTGAACCCCGCCCCGACCAACGTCGTCCGCGCATCGTCCAGCACAGACTCGGCGTCCTCACCCTTCGCAATCGCCCGCGCCGCCACGCCGAGAGCACGCGGGAGGGCCACCGCCTGCTTGCGCTGCTCGTCGTCGAGATAGATGTTGCGCGACGACATCGCCAAACCGTCGTCGTCGCGCTGCGTCGGCACCCCGACGATATCGATCGCGAAGTCGAGATCGGCGACGAACCGCCGGACAACGGCGAGCTGCTGGTAATCCTTCTCGCCGAAATAGGCCGCATCGGGCCCGACCTGGTTGAACAGCTTCGACACGACCGTAGCGACGCCATCGAAATGGCCAGGCCGCGAGGCGCCGTCGAAGCCGTCGCTGACGCCCGAGACGCGCACCGACGTCGCGAACCCGTCGGGATACATCGTCTCGACAGAGGGCAGCCAAAGCAGGTCGCACCCGGCCTCGTTCAGCATCCGGATATCGGCCATCTCGCGCCGCGGATAGCGGGATAGATCCTCGTTCGGACCGAACTGCGTCGGGTTGACGAAGATCGACGCGACCACCTTGGTCCCCGGCCGCTTCGCCGCCTCGATCAGCGCGACATGGCCGGCGTGGAGCGCGCCCATCGTCGGGACGAGCGCGACGCGCTGGCCGCCCGCACGGAAGGCGGCGACGCTTTCGCGCAACGCATTAAGGTCCCGGACGGTGTCCACGTGAAACTCCTACTCGATAAGTGCGGTCGCGGCTTCTATGAAGGGTGACTGTTACGATCAATAAGGAAACGCGCGTTGGCCACGGGCCCCGAACAGACCCCCGCTTCTACGCACGTCGCCCCGTCGGCCTCGACGCACGTGATCGTGTTCGCCAACGAGAAGGGCGGCACCGGCAAGTCGACAACCGCGGTGCACGTCGCGATCGCGCTTGCCGCCAAGGGTGCGCGCGTCGCATGTCTCGATCTGGACCACCGCCAGCGCACCGTCGGCCGCTATCTCGACAACCGCGCCGAGACGATGAAGCGCAACGGCTCGGTCCTGCCGATGCCGCGCCATGCGACACTGTCCGACCAGAGCGACGACCAGTTCGAGGATTTGTGGCACTCGCTGTGCGAGGGCTCGGATTTCCTCGTCGTCGACACGCCGGGCCGCGACGATCCGTTCGCGCGCACCGCCGCGGCGCTGTCGAACACGCTGGTCACGCCGATGAACGACAGCTTCGTCGACTTCGACCTGATCGGCCAGGTCGATCCCGAGACCTACCAGGTGACCCGCCCGAGCTTCTATTCCGAACTGATCTGGGACGCCCGGAAACAGCGCGCGCGCGCTGACGGCACGACGATCGACTGGGTCGTACTGCGCAACCGCCTCCAGCATATCGAGGCGCGCAACATGCGCCGCGTATCGGACGCGCTCGCGCAACTGGCGAAGCGCGTCGGCTTCCGGATCATCCCGGGGCTCGGCGAGCGCGTGATCTACCGCGAGATGTTCCCCGCTGGCCTGACCATGATCGATGCGAAGGCGTTCGGCAGCATGGGCCTCGGCCATGTCGCGGCGCGCCAGGAACTGCGCGAGATGATGGCGGCGTTGCAGTTGCCCGAAGTTGTCGAGCAAGCGCCGGACGTCGCTGCGTGAAGTGGATCGTCGCCGCGGTCTTCATCTGGCTGGCATGGCATTACCTCCGCCCGAAGCCGAAGCAGCGCGTGGTGACGGATGAAGCCGAAGCACGCTCGATCCTGGGCATCGACAGCAACGCGAACGCCGACGCGATCCGCAGCGCGCACCGCCGCCTGATCGCTTCGGTCCACCCGGATCGCGGCGGCTCGACCGACCTGACTCGCCGCGTAAACGCCGCGCGCGACCTGCTGCTGAAGCGCTCCCGGTAACCGTTCTCCTGCGGATGCAGGAGCCCAGGATTACGAGCGCTATCGCTATTGGCTCCTGGCCCCCCGCTTTCGCGGGGGAACAGTAGTGAGACATAATCGTCGAGAGGCCAATGACCCACCAGTTCGACCCGACCTCGCTCCGCGAATACGACATCCGCGGGATCGTCGGCAAAGCGCTCGGCCCCGCCGACGCCACCGCGATCGGCCGAGGCTTCGCCACCCGCATCCGCGCCGCGGGCGGCCACCGGGTGGCGGTCGGCTATGACGGCCGCACCTCCTCGCCCGAACTCGAAGCCGCGCTCGTCTCCGGCCTCGTCGCAGGCGGCGTCGACGTCATCCGCATCGGCCTCAGCACCTCGCCGATGCTGTATTACGCCGAGGCGACGCTAGAAGTGGACGGCGGCATCCAGGTAACCGGCAGCCACAATCCCCCCGAATATAACGGCTTCAAGATGGTGCACGCCCACGCGCCATTTTTCGGCGACGACATCCAGGACCTCGCCACGCTCGCCGCGTCGGGAGCCTGGAGCGAGGGCGCGGGCGAAGTGACGACCGCCGATGTGCTCGACGCTTATGTGGACCGGCTGATGGATGGCTATGCGGGCGGCGCGTACCGGATCGGCTGGGACACGGGCAACGGCGCCGCCGGCCCGGTGATCGAGAAGCTGGTCCAGCTCCTGCCGGGTGAGCATCATGTGATCTTCGCCGATGTCGACGGCAATTTTCCCAACCATCATCCCGATCCTACCGAAGAGTCGAACCTCGCCGATCTCAAACGCCTGGTCGCCGAGAAGAACCTCGATTTCGGACTGGCCTTCGACGGCGACGGCGACCGGATCGGTGCGGTCGACGGCCTGGGCCGCGTGATCTGGGGCGACCAGATTCTCTCCATATTGGTCGAACCCGCGCTGCGCGAACACCCCGGCGCGCCGATCGTCGCCGACGTGAAGTCCTCGCAGGCGTTGTTCGACCGAATCGCCGAACTGGGCGGCGAGTCGGTGATGGCCCCGACCGGCCACAGCCTGATGAAGACCGCGATGACCCGCACCGGCGCGCCGATCGGCGGGGAACTGAGCGGACACCTGTTCTTCGCGGGCGAATATTACGGCTTCGACGACGCGCACTATGCGGCGGTGCGGCTGATCCGCGCGGTGCATCTGTCTGGGCGTTCGCTGACCGAGTTGCGCGACGCGATGCCGGCGCTGGTGGCGACGCCCGACCTGCGGTTTTCAGTCGAGGATGGACGGAAGTTCGCGGTGGTGGACGAGGTGATCGCTCGGTTGAAGGCGGAGGGGGCGGAGATGGACCTCACCGATGGGGCGAGGGTGACGACCGCCGACGGGTGGTGGCTGCTGCGAGCCTCGAACACGCAGGCAATGCTGACGGTACGTGCCGAGGCGACGGACCAGGCGGCGCTCGATGCGCTGCTGGCCGAGGTCGACGCGCACCTGTCGGCAAGCGCTGTAACGCGACGCTAACCGTGAGACTTGCACCACCCCGGCGAAGGCCGGGGCCCAAGTGGAAAGGTAGAAGTAACGGCGCGCTGTCTTCCGTCAGCAACCTCCCCCAATTGGGCCCCGGCCTCCGCCGGGGTGGTGCTGATGGAGAGGGCGCTCCCAAAATTAGACGAGCACTTCGCGGCGAGCAGTGCAGTGCCGCCCACTCCCCCGTCATTCCCGCGAAGGCGGGAACCCAGACTGGCTGGCCTCCCAATGGATCGCAACCGTCCGGAGGATATGGATCCCCGCCGTCGCGGGAATGACGACGACGTGGCGAGTGGCGGCAGTAGACGGACCGCAGCCACACATGATTGACACGCCATCCCCCCAGCCTACCGTCCCGACCACCACCCCAAGGAGTCCCCCAGTGGAGCGCCCAGTCGACGAATTCCGCTCCAGCACGCGGCGCTGGCTGCTCGGCAGCTTTGCCGGTTGGGGCACGCTGCTCACCTGTCTCGCCGGCGTGGGCTTCGTCCTCATCGGCGTCCGCTGGCTCAAGAACCGCAGCGCCAGCTACGAGATCACCGACCAGCGCCTGATCATCAAGCGCGGCATCCTGTTCAAGACGATCGACGAGATCGAGCTCTACCGGATCAAGGACGTCCGCCTCGGCTATTCGCTGCTCAACCAGATGACCGACATCGGCACGATCATCCTCACCTCGAGCGACCGCACGACCAACGGCGGCGAGTTCACGCTCCGCGATATCCCGATGGCACGCGACCGTCGCGAAGGCCTGCGCAAGCTCGTCGACCGCGCCCGCCAGCGCCGCGGCGTCCGCGAACTCGACGTGGATGACGCATACGCGCTGGATTAAGCGCGCTTTTGTCCCCACATGGCGAGCATGGCGCCCCCCTATCCCAAGCCCGCATATTCCAAGCCTAGGCCGCAACCCCAGATGATCCGGGTCGTCGACCTCGAGACGACCGGTTCGGCCCCGCCCGCGCACGGCGTCTGCGAGATCGGCTGGCAGGACGTCGCGCTCGGCGGGGACGGCCGCTGGGAGATCTACGGCGAAGGCGGCAGCCTGCTCGTCAATCCCGGCCGACTGATCCCGCCGGTGACGCAGGCGATCCACCACATCCTCGACGAGCATGTCGCCGATGCGCCATACTGGCATGATTGCGCGCGACAGGTGCTCGACCCGTGGCCGCGTCGCTTGGCGCTCGCCGCGCACCGCGCCGATTTCGAGCAGAAATTTTGCACCCCCGCGCTGACCCGCGACGCCGAGTGGATCTGCACTTGGAAGTGCGCACTGCGGCTCTGGCCCGACTCGCCAAGCTTCTCCAATCAGGTGCTGCGCTACTGGCGCAAGCCGCACGGCATGGAGCACGAGCGCGGCCTGCCTGCGCACCGCGCGTTCCCCGATGCCTATGTCACCGCGTTCCACTTGCGCGACATGCTGAACGAAGCGAGCCTTGCGCAGCTGCTCGAATGGTCGCGTGATCCGGGGCTCATCCCCCGTGTCCGCTACGGCCCCGATCGCGGCAAGGAATGGTCCGAACTCGATCACGAGACGCTGATGGCGTTCATGACCGATCGCGATCCCGACATCCGCTTCACCGCCAACCACGAGATGGACCGGCGCAGCGGTGGCGGCCGTGTTGGCAAGGCGAGCGCGCAGGACCTGCTGCTCTAAATCAATATCGTTGCGCTGGCGGACCCGGCAGTATCGCTGGCGTAACGACATCCGCCAGCCTACACCGCCCGTCCTATGGTTCGCGTACGCCTGAAACTGCCCTCTTCGGAAGGGCGAGTCGCACGTTGGCTGGTCGCGTTCATGACGCTCGGCTTCATCGCGCTGGCCGCAGCCGCGATCGCGATCGGCTGGATCACCGTCCGCAATCGCACTTATACCGCCGAGATCCTCCACACCCAGGACGTCCGCCAGGCGATCGCCACGCTCCAGATCCAGATGGAGCAATCCGAGACGGCGCGGCGCGGCTACATCCTCGCCGGCAAACCGCTGTTCGCCACCGCCTATGCCCGGAGCGCGGGCAACCTGGTGCCGTCGATCCGCAAGCTGCGCCACCTGACCCGCGACAACCCTCGGCAGGGTGCCCGCCTCGACCTGATCGAGCCGCGCTTCGTCCAGTTGCGCGCGCTCCGGACGCAATCGATGACCCTGGTCGCCTCAGGTCGGATCGCCGAAGCGCAGCGCCGGTTCGCGGTCGACGCCAGCGTCCCTTTGATGCGTGGCATCCGCTACCGCACCCAGGCGATGGCCGCCGACGAAGTCCGCCTGCTCGCGATCCGCACCGCACGACAGGAACGCACCAGCGCGCTGTTCCTCTCGGTCGCCGGGCTCGCCGCGGCGCTGCTGCTGGTCGTCGCGATCCTCGCAGTCCTGCTGATCCGCCGCTACACCGCCGACCTCGCTGCGTCGCGCGACAGCCTGCGCACCCTAAACGAGACGCTCGAGGAACAGGTCGCCGAACGTACCGCCGACCTCAGCCGCGCGAACGAGGAAATCCAGCGCTTCGCCTATATCGTCAGCCACGATCTGCGCTCGCCGCTCGTCAACGTGATGGGCTTCACCGCCGAACTCGCCGCCGCCGCGGTGCCGCTCGCCGAGCTGGTCGATCGCGCCGAAGTCGAAGCGCCGCACATCTTGACGGAAGACGCGCGGCTTGCGGCGCGTGAGGACCTGCCCGAGGCGATCGGCTTCATCCGCACCTCGACGCAGAAGATGGACCGGCTGATCAACGCCATCCTCAAGCTCGCGCGCGAAGGCCGCCGGACGATCGCGCCCGAGCATATCGACCCCGCGCAACTGGTCGACACGATCGTCGGCGCGATGCAGCACGTCGTCGACGATCGCGGCGCGGTGGTGCGCGTCGAGCGACCGATGCCGGCCATCGTCACCGATCGCCTCGCGCTCGAGCAGATCCTGTCGAACCTGATCGAGAACGCGACCAAATACCTGCAACCCGGCCGCCCCGGCGAGATCGTCGTGAAAGGCCACACCGAACGCGGCCGCGTCATCCTGTCGGTGGTCGACAATGGCCGCGGCATCGATCCGCGCGATCACCAGCGCGTGTTCGACCTGTTCCGTCGCTCGGGCGCGCAGGACCAGCCGGGCGAAGGCATCGGACTCGCGCATGTCCGCGCACTCGCCTATCGTCTGGGCGGCACGATCGACGTACAGTCGACGCTCGGCGACGGCGCGACCTTTCGGCTCAACCTGCCGACCCACATGACCATCCAGGACGCAGCATGAACGATCACAAGACCGTCGGCATCGTGATGATCGAGGATGACGAGGGTCATGCCCGCCTCATCGAGAAGAACATCCGCCGTGCCGGAATCCTGAACGATATCCGTCACTTCACCGACGGCACCACCGCGCTCGACTTCCTGTTCAACGCCGCCGACGGCCCTGCGAAGAGCGGCCCGGCGATGATCCTGCTCGACTTGAACCTGCCCGACATGAGCGGCACCGACATCCTGGCCCGGATCAAGGCGGAGGGCAGCCCGCTCAAGCGCACGCCGGTCGTCGTGCTCACCACCACCGACGACAAGGTCGAGATCGAGCGCTGCTACGATCTCGGCTGCAACGTCTACATCACCAAGCCGGTCAACTATGAGAGCTTCGCGCAGGCGATCCGCCAGCTCGGACTGTTCCTGTCGGTGATCCAGGTTCCCGAAGCCGAGTGAGCGAAACGCGCGTCCTCTACATCGACGACGACGCCGGGATCCGGCGGCTGGCGGCGCGTGCGCTCGAACGCCGCGGCTACCGGATGACCGTCGCCGAGACGGGGGCCGAGGGCGTCGTGAAGGCGGCTGCCGAGCGCTTCGACCTGATCGCGGTCGACCATTACATGCCCGGCATGGACGGCCTCGAAACCCTCGAAGCGCTCCGCCGCCTGCCCGATCCGCCCCCCGTCGTGTACGTCACCGGCTCCGAGGAAGGCCGCATCGCGGTCGCCGCGCTGAAGGCCGGTGCCGCCGATTACGTCGTGAAGACGATCGGCGAGGACTTCTTCGACCTGCTCGCCGCCTCCTTCGAACAGGTCCGCGCGCGTGCCCTGCTCGAACAGGAAAAGGCGTCCGCGGAGGCCGATCTCCGCGCCAGCAACGCGCGACTCGAGGCCTTGCTCGGCGAGGTCAACCACCGCGTCGCCAACTCGCTGCAACTCGTCTCGGCGATGGTCCGACTCCAGGCGACCGCGCTGACCGATCCGTCCGCACGCGAAGCGCTCGAAGATACGCAGCGCCGCATCCAGGCGATCGCGCAGGTCCACCGCAGGCTCTACACCAGCAACGACGTCGAGAGCGTCGACATGCAGGAATATCTCGGCGCGCTGGTCGACGAACTCGCCGAGACCTGGTCGACCGAGGCGCTCCCTCGCGCCTTGACCCTCGCCGCCGAGCCGATCCGCCTGCCAACCGACCGCGCGGTGTCGCTCGGCGTGATCGTCACCGAACTCGTCACCAACGCGTGCAAATACGCCTATCCCGACAGCGGCGGCGAAGTTCGCGTCGCGCTCCGCCGGATCGACGACGACGTCTTCTTGCTCGCGGTCGAAGACGATGGCTGCGGCATCCCCGAGGACGCCGTCCCCCGCGGTACCGGTCTCGGCACCAAGCTGATCCGCGCGATGGCGCAGAGCCTGCAGTCGATCGTCGAATACGACCCGACCCACACCGGCGTCCGCGCCACCCTCCGCGCCGTAGTTCGGTAGCCTTCAAATCCTCCCCCGCTAGGGGGAGGTGGCGCCGTAGGTGACGGAGGGGGAGGCACACGCGACAAGGGTTTCCCTTTCCGCCCCCTCCGTCTGGCAAGCGCCAGCCACCTCCCCCTAGCGGGGGAGGATTTTAGAGCGCGCGCACGGCCGCCAGGATCATCCGCCCGGTCAACCGCGCCGTCTCATCCTCCGACAACCGCGGCCGCGACAGGGTACGGTGGCCCAGCCCGAACATGAACGCGAGGATCAGTTCCTCCGCGCCTTCCAGTTCGTTCTCCTGCAAGTCCGGATTGGCGACGCAGGCGAGTTCGCGGATCATCCGGCGAAAATCGCGGCACAGGTCGGCGATCGTGTCGGCGACGTCCGCATTGCGATGCGCCTCCGCCATGATCTCGAACGACAGTGCCTCGTCACCCTTCGACAAGGCACGCCGCGCCAGTTCGACGAACCCTTCCTCGATCGAGAACCGTTCCGATTTGACCGAGTCGTTCATCGTCTGCAGCTCGCCCATCTTGGCCGCTGCATCCTCCATCACGATCGCCTGGATCACCGCGTTCTTGCCGGTGAACAGGCGATAGATCTGGCCGACGGAAACGCCCGCCGCCACGGCCAGTTCGGACATCGGGGTTTGATGAAACCCTTGTGTCGCAAACAGATGACGGGCCGACGAGACGATACGCTCCCGACTTCCCATTTCATGCTGCACTGCACTCAAAACCATGTTCCCGACGCGTTTTTAGGTTGACCGGCCGCTCGCACAATCCTAGCGGGCAAGCAAGCGGAATGAACGTTCATTCCGGTGAACCTAATCTGCACGGACGTCGGGATGCTTAACATGCAGCAATTGAACCTCAAGGGATCGGTGGCGCTCTTCGCGCTCGCCCTGCTGTCGGCTTGCGGCAAGGAGCAGGCTCCGCCGCCTCCGCCCACACCGACCGTCGGCGTCGTCACGGTCGGCGAGGAAGCGGTCGTCCTCACCTCCGAACTTCCCGGCCGTATCGCCGCGGTAGAGACCTCGGAGGTCCGTCCGCAGGTCAGCGGCGTGGTCCGCGATCGCCTGTTCACCGAGGGTGCGATGGTCAGCAAGGGGCAGGTCCTCTACGCGATCGAGGACGCCCCCTATCGCGCGGCGCTCGCCAGCGCGCAGGGCCAGCTCGGCGCGGCCCAGTCGCAGATCAACGCGACCCGCCTCCAGGCGCAGCGCTACGGCCAGCTCGTGCAGCTGAACGCAGTCAGCAAGCAGGAAGCGGACAACGCAAATGCCTCCGCACAACAGGCTCGCGCCAATGTTGCAGCGCAGCAGGCAGCGGTCCAGTCGGCGCGCGTCAACCTGGGCTTCACGCGGATCAAGGCACCGATCTCCGGTCGCATCGGCCGGTCGCTCGTGACCGTCGGCGCGCTGGTCCAGACCGGCCAGACCGATCCGCTCGCGACGATCCAGCGCACCAACACCGTGTATGTCGACGTCGTCCAGTCGGCGGCGCAGCTGCTCGATCTCAAGCAGGCGATGGCGAGCGGCGGCGTGACTCGCGGCGACGGCAGCGCGCGCGTCCAACTGATCCTCCCGAACGGCAGCACTTATCCGATCGAGGGTCGCCTGCAATTCTCCGAAGTCACGGTCGACCAGACCACCGGCGCGGTGACGCTGCGCGCGAGCTTCCCGAACCCCAACGGCCTGTTGCTGCCCGGCATGTACGTGCGTGCGAAGCTCGTCGAGGGCACGCGTCGCCAGGCGATCATGGCGCCGACCGCCGGCATCACGCGCGATCCGCGCGGCGGCGCGACCGCTCTGGTCGTCAACGCGCAGAACAAGGTCGAGCAGCGTAATGTCACCACCGACCGCGTGATCGGCGACAAGTGGATCGTCACCAGCGGCCTGAAGCCCGGCGACAAGCTGATCGTCGAGGGCCTGCTCAACCTGCGCCCAGGTTCGACCGTCAAGCCAGCGGCTCCGCAGCAGGTCGCCAAGCCCGCTGGCGGGCCCGGCGCTGCACCTGGAGGCGGCGACGCTTCCGGTGCGACCAGCAACAGTTCCGCGCAGGCCGGGAAGTAACCGCCCATGTCACGCTATTTCATCGATCGACCCATCTTCGCGTGGGTCATCGCCATCATCCTGATGCTGGCCGGTATCCTCGCGATCCGGTCGCTGCCGATCGCCCAGTTCCCTGAGATCGCCGCCCCCAAGGTGACGGTCGCGACGTCCTATCCGGGCGCCGACGCACAGACGCTCGAGAACACGACGACGCAGATCATCGAGCAGCAGATGAAGGGGATCGACAACCTTCGCTATTTCGCCTCGACCTCGGACGGCTCGGGCAACCTCGCGATCACGCTCACCTTCGAGCAGGGCACCGATCCCGACATCGCGCAGGTCCAGGTGCAGAACAAGCTGCAACAGGCGACGCCGCTCCTGCCGCAGGAAGTGCAGCAGGCCGGCCTTCGTGTGACCAAGGCGACCGCCAACTTCCTGCTCATCATCGCCGCCTATTCGGAAAACGGCGACCACGACCAGGTCGATCTCGGCGACATGATCGCCTCGAAGCTCCAGGATCCGCTCAGCCGCATCAAGGGCGTCGGCGACACGCAGGTGTTCGGCGCGCAATATTCGATGCGGATCTGGGTCGACCCCTTCAAGATGTCGAACCTCGGCGTCACCGTCACCGACATCACCTCCGCACTGACCGCGCAGAACGCACAGGTCTCGGCGGGGCAAGTGGGCAGTCTGCCCGCGGTGAAGGGCCAGTCGCTCAACGCCACCGTGACCGCACAGTCGCGCCTCCAGACGCCGGAACAGTTCCGCGCAATCATCGTCCGCTCGGCGACCAGCGGCGCGACCGTGCGCCTGTCGGACGTCGCCCGCGTCGAGATGGGCTCGGAGAACTACAGCTTCCAGGCGCGCTATAACGGCAAGCAGGCGGCAGGCTTCGGCGTGAAGCTGGCACCGGGTGCGAACGCGCTCGATACCGTCAAGCTGGTCAAGGCCGAGGTGAACCGGATCGCCAAGCAGTTCCCGCCCGACGTCAAGGTCGCGTTCCCGATCGACAACTCGACGTTCGTGCGGCTGTCGGTCGAGCAGGTCATCCACACGCTGATCGAGGCGATCGTCCTCGTCTTCCTCGTGATGTTCCTGTTCCTCCAGAACTTCCGCGCCACGCTGATCCCGACGATCGCGGTCCCGGTCGTGTTGCTCGGCTCGCTCGCCGTGCTCCAGGTCGCGGGGTTCACGATCAACACGCTGACCTTGTTCGGCATGGTGCTCGCGATCGGCCTGCTCGTCGATGACGCGATCGTCGTCGTCGAGAACGTCGAGCGCCTCATCCAGGAAGAAGGGCTCTCCCCCAAGGAGGCCGCCAAGAAGTCGATGGACGAGATCAGCGGCGCGCTGGTCGGCATCGGCCTCGTGCTGTCGGCGGTGTTCCTGCCGATGGCGTTCTTCAGCGGCTCGACCGGCGTGATCTTCCGCCAGTTCTCGATCACCATCGTGTCGTCGATGGCGCTGTCGGTGCTGGTAGCGTTGATCCTGACGCCCGCGCTCTGCGCGACGATCCTGAAGCCCGCCAAGGAAGGTCACGGCGAGAAGAAGGGCTTCTTCGGCTGGTTCAACCGCACCTTCGACAAGGGCGTCGGCAAATATGGCAACGGCCTGCGCCGCGTCGAGAAGGGCTGGGTCCGCACGATGCTGGTCTATGCCGTGATCGTCGTCGCGATGGCTTTCATCTTCGTCCGCCTGCCGTCGGGCTTCCTCCCCGAGGAAGATCAGGGCGTGATGTTCGCGCAGGTCTCGATGCCGTCGGGTACGCCCATGGAGGAGACCGCAAGGACGATGGACAAGGTCCGCGATCACTTCATGATCGACGAGAAGGCCAACACCGCGGGCATCTTCACGATCAGCGGCTTCGGCTTCGTCGGCCAGGGCCAGAATGTCGGTATCGCCTTCATCCAGCTGAAGCCTTGGGAAGATCGTAGCGGCGCAGAGAACGGCGTCGCTGCGGTTGCCGCGCGTGCCAACCAGGCGCTCGCGGGGATCCGTGCCGGCATGGTGATCGGCTTCGTGCCGCCCGCCGTACAGGAACTCGGCAACGCCAACGGCTTCGACTTCATGCTGAAGGACAATGCCGGCGTCGGTCACGAGAAACTGCTCGAGGCGCGCAACATGCTGCTCGGCATGGCCAGCCAGGACAAGCGTCTGATGCAGGTCCGCCCGAACGGCCTGGAGGATGCGCCACAGCTGAAACTGAACGTCGATCAGGCGCAGGCGGGGGCGCTCGGCCTCAGCCAGCAGGACATCAACACCACCGTCAGCACTGCGTTCGGTGGCGCGTACATCAACGACTTCATCGACCGCGGTCGCGTGAAGAAGGTGTTCGTGCAGGCCGACGCACCGTTCCGCACGACGCCCGCCGATCTCGGCAACTTCTACGTCCGCGGCACGACCAGCAACGCGATGGCACCGTTCTCGTCCTTCTCGACGACAAGCTGGAACTACGGGCCATCACGACTCGAACGGTACAACGGCGTAGCCTCGTTCGAGATCATGGGTTCGCCGGCGCCGGGCGTCAGCAGCGGCACCGCGATCAAGGCGATGGAGGAGATGGCGGCCAAGCTGCCACCCGGCATCGGCTATGAGTGGACCGGCCTCAGCTACGAGGAAAACCTCTCGGGCGGCCAGTCGACCACGGTCTATGCGCTGTCGCTGCTGATCGTGTTCCTCTGCCTCGCGGCGTTGTACGAGAGCTGGTCGATCCCGATCGCCGTCCTGCTGGTGGTGCCACTCGGCGTCCTCGGCGCGGTCGGCGCGGCGATGATCTTCGGGCTGAACAACGACATCTATCTCCAGGTCGGGCTGATCACGACGATCGGTGTGGCGGCGAAGAACGCGATCCTGATCGTGGAGTTCGCCGAGGAGAAGATGGGCGACGGGATGAACGCGGCCGATGCCGCGGTCGAGGCGGCCAAGCTTCGCCTTCGCCCGATCCTGATGACGTCGTTCGCGTTCATCTTCGGCGTGTTGCCGCTCGCATTGTCGAGCGGTGCCGGCGCCGGCGGCCAGAACGCGATCGGCTGGGCGGTGGTCGGCGGCATGCTGTCCGCGACCGTCCTCGCGATCTTCTTCGTGCCGCTGTTCTTCCTGCTCGTGAAGCGCGTCTTCAAGCAGGACAAGGCCGGCTCGGGGCAGGACCGCGACCAGGTGCCCGACCACGACGGCAACCGTGACGATAACCGTGACGGCGGCCATCCGCCCCACGACCAGCGGCCGCAGGAGGCCTGATCCAGATGTTCTCGACCAAGATCTCCAGCCGCACCGCGCTCACGTTCGCCGCCGGGCTCACACTCGCCGGGTGCAACCTCGCCCCCAAATACGTCCGTCCGGAGCTTCCCGTGGCGCCGAGCGGACCGACCGGGCCAGCCTATTCAGCCGGCAACGCCGCGAACGCGATCGTGCCGGCGGACACCGCGTGGGAGGCGTTCTTCACGGACGACCGCCTGCGCGGCGTAATTCGCCTCGCGCTCGACAATAACCGCGACGTCCGCATCGCGGTCGCCAACGTCGCACAGGCTCGCGCGCAATACCGCGTCCAGCGTGCGGACCTGTTCCCGACGATCGGCGCAACCGGCAGCGCGACCTACCAGAAGTCGCCGTTCGGTGCGGTTGGCGGCGGCGTAGGCGGCGTAGGCGGTGTCGGCGGCGGCACGGGCGGCGGCACTGGTGGCGTCGGCGGCGGCACCGGAACGGGTGGCGGCACCGGTGGTGGTACCGGCGGTGCGGGCACTGCCGTCACGGGCAGCGGACGCGCCGACATCTATTCGGCCAATGTCGGTATCTCGGCTTGGGAAATCGACCTCTTCGGCCGCATCCGCAACCTGACTCAGGCACAGCAGGAAGCGTATTTCGCCGCGGAAGAGAACCGCAACGCCGCCCAAGTGTCGCTCATCTCGGAGACCGCGACCGCGTGGCTGACGATGGCCGCGGACCAGGACCGTCTCAAGATCGCGCAGGATACCGAGCGCGCATTCGGCCAGACGTTGAAGCTCACGCAGGATCGCTTCCGGATCGGCATCGCCTCCGAACTCGAAGTGCGTCAGGCGCGCACCACCTATGATCAGGCGCGCTCGGACATTGCCGACGCGACCACGCTGATCGCGCAAGACCAGAACGCGCTCAACCTGCTCGCCGGGACGACCGTGACGCAGGACCTGCTCCCCGCGCGGATGCCGGACAAAACGCCGACGCTGGAGAATCTGCCCGCCAACCTGTCGTCGGAGGTGCTGTTGCGCCGTCCGGACGTCGCTGCGGCAGAGCACAATTTGATCGCCGCCAACGCCAATATCGGTGCGGCGCGCGCGGCGTTCTTCCCGAACATCTCGCTCACCGCGGCGTTTGGCACGCTCAGCCTCGGCCTGTCGAACCTGTTCGGCAGCGGCAGCCAGCAATGGTCGGTCGCC
The DNA here is from genome assembly GCF_003610375.1 of Sphingomonas sp. PP-CC-1A-547. GTDB lineage: Bacteria > Pseudomonadota > Alphaproteobacteria > Sphingomonadales > Sphingomonadaceae > Sphingomonas. The sequence continues at coordinate 136,035 of NZ_RAPZ01000015.1, read as the reverse complement.
CCGTCGATCACGCAGCCGATCTTCGATTTCGGCCGCAACAAGGGCAATCTGCAATACGCCAAGGCAACGCGCGACGCGATGCTGGCGACGTATGAACGGAGCATCCAGACCGGCTTCCGCGAGGTTGCCGACGCGTTGGCGCGTCGTGGCACGATCAACAGCCAGCTGGAGGCTCAGACGTCGCTGCGCGACAACGCGGCGGGCGCGTATAATCTGTCGCAGCTCCGCTTCCGCGCCGGGATCGACCCGTTCCTCAACACGCTCGATTCGCAGCGCGCGCTCTACACGGCCCAGCAGAGCTTGCTCGCCACGCGCCTCGTCCGCGACAGCAACGCGGTCGAACTCTACCGCTCGTTAGGTGGTGGCCTGAAGTAAGGCCCGCTTCCAACGACATGAACTGCCCCCCTCCCTGGAAGGGAGGGGCTGGGGGTGGGTAGGCCCGCTTGTGTTGCGACGTCGGGACAGATCGAAACCGACCCACCCCGAACCCCTCCCTTTCAGGGAGGGGCGAGAAGGTTCTAGTTCGCCGGCTCGGACAACGGCGCGAACCGTGCCACCTGCCGCCCGACCAGCCGCAACTGCTCCAGCACTGCAGGATCGCTCGCCCCGCCCTCGTCGTCGAACTTCGTCACCTGCGTATTGATCGCGGCGGCAAACGGCGTCGGCCACCCGCGCAACGCGTGGACGATCGAGCGCAACGCCGCGATCGTGCTCCCCGTCGCCTGCCAGCCGTAAGCTGTGGCGATCAACCCGACCGGCATGTCCGCCAGATAAGGCCGCTCGGGATCGCGCGCGGTTTCCTCCAGCAGGTCGAGCGCGTTCTTCACCACGCCCGAAATGCTCCCGTGATAGCCGGGGCTGGCAATAATCACCGCCGACGCCTCGCGCACCGCCGCCACGAACGCCTGTTCGTCGGGCGTCCGGGTCGTCGCCTTCGGATCGTAGAGCGGCAGCCGCGCCATGTCGGCCCCGCCGAACATCTGCGTGCGATAGCCCTGCTTCTCGACCGCATCGAGCGCGATCCGCAGCGCACGCTCGGTCGACGAGACGCCGCCGATCGTGCCGCCGATGCCGACGACCAGCGGCAGGACGGCGGGAAGAGTGTCGGAAGCAGCCACTGTTTTATCCTGTTCGAACGTCATGCGATGCTCTTTCCCGTTTCGTCGCGCGATGACAACAGCTTCGGTCGGTTCTCGTCCGGCGAACGTCGTGCCGCTGTCGCTAAGCCCCTGTACACGTTAAGCATGCGCAGGAACGGACGGCGTAAGCACAGACTTGCTCGAGCTGTCATAGAACGATAATACACCTGAAGTCCGCCGCCTGGCCGACCCGCTGGAACGACCGATGCGCCCCGATCCCTTCGACCCCAACCGTTCCAGCTCCAGCGGCGACCGCGAGCCCTACGCCTATGAGCGCGAGCGGCTGATCACCGAACGCGAACGCCTGCGCCAGAAATACGAAGCCGAGCGGGACGGCACGGACCCGGAACCCTATGATCGCGACTTCGGCGCGGCCTACGCCACCCCCAGCGCGCCACGACGCAAGCGTCCGATCGGTCGGTGGATCCTGCGCGGGGCGGGGATCGGCATCGTCCTGCTGGTGATCGCGATCATCTGGCTGGCGATCACCGCACCGCTGTCGAAGTCGCTCCAGCCGCCGACCCCGCCCTCGATTACGCTCACCGCGGACGACGGCACGCCGATCGCACGACGCGGCGCGATCATCGGCAAGTCGGTCGATGCAGCCAAGCTTCCGCCGCACGTCACGCAGGCGTTTCTCGCGATCGAGGACCGGCGCTTCTATTCGCACTGGGGCGTCGATCCCCGCGGCATCGCGCGTGCGGCCTGGGCGAACATGGGCTCGGGCGGCGTCCGCCAGGGCGGCTCGACCATCACGCAGCAGCTCGCGAAGAACGCGTTCCTCGATTCGGACCGCACCGCGACGCGAAAGATTCGCGAGGCGATGATCGCCTTCTGGCTCGAGGCATGGCTGTCGAAGAACGAGATCCTCTCGCGCTATCTCTCCAACGTCTATTTCGGCGACAACACCTACGGGATCAGCGCGGCCGCCAAGCATTATTTCGGCCGCACCCCCGACAAGCTCAACGTCGGCCAGGCGGCGATGCTCGCCGGACTGGTGAAGGCGCCGTCCCGCCTCGCCCCCACCTCCAACCTCGAAGGTGCGCGCAAACGTGAGGCCGTCGTCGTCGGCGCGATGGTCGATGCCGGTTTCCTGACCAAGGCGGAAGGCGACGCGGTCCAGCCGCAGCGCGTCCTCGGCAGCCGCCCGTCGCAGCTCCCCAACGGCACCTATTTCGCCGACTGGATCCTCCCCGAAGCGCGCGACCAAGCCGGCGAGATCAAGACCGAGGCGACCGTCCAAACGACGCTCGATCCGCGCCTCCAACGCGCCGCCGAACGCACCGTAGCGCGCGCGGGTCTGCGGCAGGCACAAGTCGCGCTGGTCGCGATGCGCCCCGATGGCCGCGTCGTCGCGATGATCGGCGGCAAGAACTACGCGAAAAGCCCGTTCAACCGCGCGACGCAGGCCCGCCGCCAGCCCGGCTCGACCTTCAAGCTGTTCGTCTACCTCGCCGCGATGCGCCAGGGCCTGACCCCCGATTCGACGATCGAGGACCGCCCGGTGACGATCGGCGACTGGACGCCGAAGAACAGCGACGGCCGCTATCAGGGGACGATCACGCTCCGCCAGGCGTTCGCGCGCTCGTCCAACGTCGCCGCCGCACGACTCACGCAACAGGTCGGCGTGAAGGCGGTGATCAAGGCGGCGCGCGACCTCGGCATCTCGACGCCAATCCCGAGCGAGGCCACCATCGGCCTCGGCACCTCGACCGTGTCGCTGCTCGAACTCACCGCCGCCTATGCCGCGATCGCGCGCGAGCAATATCCGGTCCAGCCGCGCGGCCTCGCCGACGTCCGCGAGAAGGGCTGGTACCAGTCGCTGACCGGCGGCGCGACCGAGATGCCGAGCAATATCCACGACGAGATGCTCGATCTGTTGGCGGCCTCGATCCGCACCGGCACCGGCCGCGGCGCAAACCTCACGGTCGACGCGTTCGGCAAGACCGGCACGACGTCGGACAACAAGGACGCGCTGTTCGTCGGCTTCGCGCGCGATCTGGTAGTCGGCGTGTGGGTCGGCAACGACGACAATTCGTCGAACCCCGGCCTGTCGGGCGGCGGTATTCCCGCACGGATCTGGCGTGACTTCATGCAGAGCGCGCTGGGGATCGCACCGATCGCGGCGCCTCCTCCGGCGGTCGAGGAAGTCGATCCGGACGCACTGCCGGCGGACGAGCAGGACAACTCGATCCTGCCGCTAGGCGGGGAGATCGAGGGGATGGGCTTCAACCTGAAGATGGGCGAGGACGGCACCATCTCCGTCGGCCCCTCCCGCCGCGACCGCCAGGAAGGCCCGCCCCCCCGCGACGATCGCCGGCCGCCGGAGGAAGAACAGGGGCCTGACGAAGGGCAATAGTTCGCGGATCGGCTGCACCCGCCCGCTCAGCACCACCCCGGCTATTGGGCACCACCCCGGCGAAGGCCGGGGCCCAATTGGAAAGGTTGCAGTAACGATGCGCAGCCCGTCGTTACCTACCGCCCCCACTTGGGCCCCGGCCTTCGCCGGGGTGGAAGACTAGAAGCGGGGATCTGCACCCGAGCAAGTGCACCCCCGTTGACGCCAACACCGCATCGCAGCATGTCTCCCCCATGCGCTTCTTCTCCGACAACGCCGCCAAGATCCACCCGCAGGTCATGGCCGCGATCGCCGCCGCCGACACGCTCGACACCGCCTATGCCGGCGACGCGTGGAGCCAGCAGCTCGACGGCCGCCTGTCGGAACTGTTCGAAACCGACGTCGCAGTCCTCTGGGTCCCCACCGGCACCGCCGCCAACTGCCTCGCGCTCGCCGCCCTCTGCCCCCCGCACGGCGGCATCGTCTGCCACCGCGACGCGCACATCCAGAACGACGAGGGCGGCGCGCCCGAATTCTACACCCATGGCGCCAAGCTGTTCCTCGCCGACGGCGAGGGCGCGAAGCTCACCCCCGATACGATCCGCACCGTCCTCGACGCGATCCCCGACGACGTCCACCGCGTTCAGCCGCACGCGATCTCGATCACCAACGCCACCGAATATGGCCGCGTCTACCAACCACACCAGGTCGCGGAGATCGGCGCGCTCGCGAAGGAGCGCGGGCTCGGCTTCCACATGGACGGCGCGCGGTTCGCCAACGCGATGGCGCGGGTCGGCTGCTCGCCCGCCGACATGACGTGGCGCGCGGGCGTCGACGCGCTGAGCTTCGGCTTCGTCAAGAACGGCGCGATGAGCGCGGAAGCTCTGATCTTCTTCAAGCCCGACCTCGCCGCGGTCACGCAATACCGCCGCAAACGCGCCGGGCTGCTGCTGTCGAAGGGCCGGTATCTCGCCGCGCAGATTCTTGCGATGCTCGACGACGACCTCTGGCTCGCCAACGCCAGGGCTGCGAACGACGCCGCCGCCAAGCTCGCTACCGCCGCAGGCAACCGCCTCGTCCACCCGGTCGAGGCAAACGAAGTCTTCCTCCGCGCCACCCCCGAAGAAGCCGCAGCCCTTCGCGCGAAAGGCTTCGACTTCTACGACTGGGCCGCCGGCGAAATCCGGCTCGTCACCGCCTGGGACAGCCCGGCGGACGCGGTCGCCCTCCTCGCCGACGCGATCCGGGAGTTATGACTCCCGGCCCGACCGATCCTCCCCAGTCGACTCGCGCGGCCGTGCTGATCCCGTTCGGCATCGTCACGCTGATCTGGGGTTCGACCTGGCTCGTCATCCGCGACCAGATCGCGGTGGTGCCGCCCAGCTGGTCGATCAGCTACCGCTTCCTCGTCGCCGGCATCGCGATGGCGATCTACGCGGGGATCAAGCGCGAGAGCTTCCGATTCGACGCGCGCGGCTACGCGTTCGCGGCCGTGATCGGCATCGCGCTGTTCACGTTCAACTTCAACTTCGTCTACCGCGCCGAGCATTACGTCACCTCCGGCCTCGTCGCGGTCGTGTTCGCACTCCTCCTCGTCCCCAACGCGATCTTTGGCCGCATCTTCCTCAAGCAGCGCCTCGGACGGCAGCTGATGCTCGGGTGTGCGGTGGCGATGGCGGGGGTCGCGCTGCTGTTCGTCAACGAAGCGCGCGTCGATCCGCACGGCCCGCGCTCGGCAACGATCGGCATCGTCCTGACGCTGTGCGGCGTGATGGCCGCGTCGGTCGCCAACGTCATCCAAGGCAGCGCGTTCGCCAAACGCTATCCGATGGCGCCGACGCTCGCGATGGCGATGCTGATCGGCGCGTGCCTCGATGCGGCGTTCGCCTGGATCACCACCGGACCGCCGGTCTTCGAGCCGCGCTTCGGCTATGTCGCGGGCATCCTCTATCTCGGCGTGTTCGCGTCCGCGCTCGCCTTTCCGCTGTATTTCAACGTCATCCGCGCGATCGGCCCGGCCAAGGCTGCCTATTCGGGCGTGATCGTGCCGGTGATCGCGATGCTGCTATCGACGATCTTCGAGCGCTATCACTGGTCGACGCTGGCCGTCGCTGGGGCAATATTGTCCGGCATCGGCCTCGTCATCGCACTCAGCGCACGCAGACCGGCACGGTAATCCGGCCAAGCGGGCGTCCAGCCGAGCACCCGCTTGGCCTTGCCGTTCGCCACTCGCCGGTTCTCGTTATAAAAGCCGCGCCCCATCGCCGAGAGCTCCTCGAGCGTCACGAACGGCGGCGCGGGCATCCCGAGCAACATCGCCGCGAACGCCACGACGTCGTTCTGCGACGCGGGCACGTCGTCCGCGAGGTTATACGCCCCCGCCGGCGCATCGAACCCGGCGATCACGCCCGAGACGATATCGTCGACATGCGCGCGACTGAACACCTGGCCGGGTTGCTCGATCCGGTGCGCCTTGCCCTGCCGCACCCGGGCGAGCGGCGAGCGCCCCGGACCATAGATCCCCGGCAACCGGAACGTCCGCGCACCAATCGCCAGCCATTCCGCATCCGCCGCCGCCCGCGCGCTCCGACGACCACCACCGATCGGCGCCGTCTCGTCAACCCACGCACCCTGCGCATCGCCGTACACGCCCGTCGACGACAGATAGCCGATCCACGCCCGCGTCCGCAGCAACAGCGAACCGTAGCGCCCAAGCACGGGGTCCGCCTCATGCTCGGGCGGCACCGACGACAGGATATGCGTCGCCGCCGCGATCTCCGCCGTCACCGCGTCGGTATCGTCGAACCGGAGCGTACCACCCCGCCCATCCCGCGTCGTGCCTACGACATGCCAACCATCCGCCGCCAGCCGCTCGGCAAGCCGCGACGCGGTGTAGCCGAGACCGAAGACCAGTAGCCGGCTCATGGCGCCACCGCCGCGCCGGCCATCGGCCCCTTATACAAAGTCCCGAAATAATCGCCGGCATTCCACACCGGCCGCTGCGCGCCATCGGCGATCTCGCGCGCGATCCGGTAGTTCGCATCGACGAACCGCACGCCCTGATCCCACAGGATCGGCTGCGTCAGGTCGTCCGACGGCTTGTGGTAATTGTTCGCCATGAAATACGCGACCGCGGCCTTGCCCGGCCCCTTCTGACCCGGCCACAGGAATACCGACGGGATCCCCTTCTGGACGAAGCGGAAATGATCCGAGCGGACGAAGATGCCCTCCTCCGGCATCGGATCGGGCGACAGGCCGACGCCGATCGCCGCCACCGCCTTCTGGACGATCGGACCGATCGTCGAACGCTCGGCACCGAACACCACCATGTCCTCGAACTTGTAGGTCAGGATCGGCATGTCGAGGTTCACATCCGCGACGATCGAGGTCAGCGGCACGGTCGGGTGGTTGGTGAAGTAATCGCTGCCGACCAAGCCCTTCTCCTCGCCGGTGACAGCCAGGAACATGATCGTCCGCTTCGGTGCACGCCCGCTGGCGGTGAAGCGCTTGGCCTCCTCGATCAGGCTGGCGATGCCGATCGCGTTGTCGAGCGCGCCGTTATTGAGCGCGTCGCCCTTCACCGGCTTGGCGATGCCGATGTGATCGAGATGCGCCGACAGCACGACAACCTCCTTGCCGACCACCGGATCGCTGCCGGGAATTACACCGACGACGTTGCTGCTCGCGGCAGGCACGAAGCTCGTCTTGGTCGCGACGGTCAGCGTGCCGACCAGCGGCACGGCCTTGAACTTCGCGTTGTCGCGGTCCGCCTGCCTCACGATCCGGCTCCACGGCGTCTTCGCACCGGCGAACAGCTTGGCCGCGCCAACCATGCTGACCGTCCCGAGCGACGGCGCGCCGGGGGCATCGACCTTGCCGGTGCCGTCCGGGTTCGCCCACGTCATCCGCGGCGTCGCGTAAAACTCCGCCATCTTGCCGAACGTCCGCACCTTTGCCGAGCGCGGGCTTTCCAGCGTGATCACGCCGACTGCGCCCTTGGCCTGCGCGATCGCAGCCTTGGTCCCGCCCGACCCGAAGAACGCGCGCTCCTCGCCACCGAACCGCGCGGGCGAGCCGCCGAAATACGCGACGATCTTGCCGCGCACGTCGACGCCCTTGTAATCGTCCTGGCCATATTGCGGCGCGTCGATCCCGTAACCGACGAACACGACGGGCGCCGACACGCTGGTCTCCGCCTTCGCACCGTTCGCGGCGGGCACGTAATCCTCACCGAACACGAGCGGCTGCGCAGCCCCGCGACCCGTCCAGACGAAATCGCCCTTGCTCGCCGCCTTGTACGACACGAGCGGCACGGTCTGGAGATACCCGCCCTGGTCGCCACCCGGCCGCAGACCCGCGGCATAGAATTGCGCGGCGACATATTGCGCGGCGATGTCGAACTCGGGGCTGCCAGCCTCGCGCCCCTTCATCGCATCCGACGCGAGAAACAGCACATGCGCCTTCATCGCCGCCTGATCCGCCGGCAGCGGTGCGGCGAGCTTCGCGTTCAACTCGGCCGTATTCGGGGCGGTCACCGGAGCCGACGCGGGGGCAGCTTGGGGCGCAGTCTGAGCAAGGGCAGAGGTAGAAAGCGCGAGCACCGCGAGCGCGCCGATAGGACGATACATCCGGAAATCCTTGCAAAGGGAACGTGTTGCAGCGGCGTAGCATCCACCGTCACCCGCGCAAGCTTTGGCTGGCGATAGGCGGGCGCGGCCCTATATTCGCAAACATATGCTCGATATCCAGAACAGTCTCGCCCACCCGCTCGTCATTCGCCGCGAGGACTATACCCCGCCCGAGTGGCTGGTCCCCGAGACGAAACTGGATTTCGACCTCGATCCCTCCACCACCCGCGTAACGGCAACATTGTCGGTCACGCGCAACGGCGATCACGCCGCACCGCTGCGGCTCGACGGCGCCGGGCAGAAGCCGCTCTCGGTCACGGTCGACGGCGTGACGATCAACGGCTGGCGGATCGACGGCGAACAGCTCGTCATTCCGCTCGCCGGCGCCGCGCATGTCGTCGAAACGCAGGTCGAGATCGCCCCCGATCGCAACACGCAGCTGATGGGGCTATATGCCTCGGGCGGCAATCTCTGCACCCAGTGCGAGGCGGAAGGCTTCCGGCGCATCACCTATTTCCCCGACCGCCCCGACGTGCTCAGCGTCTATTCTGTCCGGATGACCGCGGACAGGAAGCACTTCCCCGTGCTGCTCGCGAACGGCGATCCGGTCGGGCAGGGCGACCTCGACGACGGCCGCCACTGGGCGACGTGGCACGATCCGTTCCCCAAGCCGTCGTACCTGTTCGCACTGGTCGCCGGTGACCTCGCGGTAAACCGCAGCAGCTTCACGACGATGTCGGGCCGCGAAGTGTCGCTCGGCATCTGGGTGCGCGAGGCCGACCTCCCCAAGACCGACCACGCACTCAAGGCACTCGAACTCGCGATGGCGTGGGACGAGACGACCTATGGCCGCGAGTACGATCTCGACGTGTTCAACATCGTCGCGGTCGACGATTTCAACTTCGGCGCGATGGAGAACAAGGGCCTCAACATCTTCAACTCGCGCTACATCCTGGCCGACCCTGATACCGCGACCGACTACGATTACGACGCGATCGCTGCGGTCGTCGCGCACGAATATTTCCACAATTGGTCGGGCAACCGGATCACCTGCCGCGACTGGTTCCAGCTGTCGCTGAAGGAAGGCTTCACGGTCTATCGCGACCAGGGCTTCTCCGCCGACCAGGGTTCGCGCGCGGTCAAGCGGATCGAGGACGTCCGCGGCCTGCGTGCGTCGCAATTCCCCGAGGATTCCGGCCCGCTCGCGCATCCTGTGCGCCCGGAATCCTACCAGGAGATCGCCAACTTCTACACTGCCACCATCTACAACAAGGGCGCCGAGCTGATCCGGATGATGGCCGCGATCCTCGGACCGAAGGGCTTCCGCGCCGGCACCGATCTGTATTTCGACCGCTACGACGGCACCGCCGCGACCTGCGAGGATTTCGTCACGTCGATGGAGGAAGGCGGCAACGTCGACCTCTCCCAGTTCCGCCTCTGGTATTCGCAGGCGGGCACGCCGCGCGTCTCGGCGAGCCTCTCACATGACGGAGACCGCGCGACGCTGCGGCTCGCGCAGCAGGTACCCGCGACGCCCGGCCAGCCGGTGAAGTCGCCGATGGTGCTGCCGCTGCGTGTGAAGCTGTTCGGTGCCGAAACGGGCGTCGCGCTGACCGACGAGCGGCTTGTCCTGTTCGACGATACGCTCGACACGATCGAATTCGAAGGCCTCGCCGAACGCCCGGTGTTGTCGATCAACCGCGGCTTCTCGGCCCCCGTGGTGGTCGAGAGTGACCGCACCGCCGCCGACCTAGCCTTCCTGAGCGCGCACGATGACGATCCCTTCGCGCGCTACGAGGCGATGCAGCAGCTGATGCTCGATACGCTGGTCGCCTCGGCGGGCGGGCATGCAGATCACGAGGGCGTCATCGCCGCGGTCGCGAACACGCTCGCCAATACCGATCTCGATCTGGCGTTCGTCGCGGAGGCGGTGTTGCTGCCGTCGGAAAGCTTCATCGGCGACCAGATGGCCGTCGTCGACCCCGACGCGATCTTCCGTGCGCGCGAAGCGCTGCGCCGCGATCTCGGCACGCGGCTGGAGGCGCAATGGCGGCAGGCGTATGCGCGGGGCGAGGGTCAGCCCTACGCCTACACCCCGGAGGGCAAGGGCTTGCGTCGCCTGCGATCGGTCGCGCTTGGCTATATAGCCGCGAGCGGCGCGGCGGATGCGGCGGACTTCGCGTTCGCGCAGTTCGATTCGGCGGACAACATGACCGACCGGATGGGTGCGCTGACGACGCTGGTCAGCAGCGCGTCCGAGATCCGCACCACCGCGCTCGACATCTTCTACAGCCAATATTGCGACAACCCGCTGGTGCTCGACAAGTGGTTCCAGGCGCAAGCGCAGTCGTCGCGCGACGATACCGGTGCGATCGTGGCGGGGCTGGCCGAGCATGCCGACTTCACACTGACCAACCCCAACCGCGCCCGCTCGCTGATCGGCGCGTTCGGCGCGAACCAGCGGGCGTTCAATAACGCTGATGGGAGTGGCTATCGGTTCCTCGCGGACCAGCTGATCGCGCTCGACCGGTTGAACCCACAGACCGCGGCGAAACTCCTCCCGCCGCTGGGTCGCTGGCGCCGGTTCGATTCGGCGCGCGCCGGGTTGATGCGGGCGGAACTAGAACGGATCGTGCGGACGCCGGGGCTGTCGAAGGACCTGTTCGAACAGGCGTCGAAGAGTCTGGAAGGCTAGCCAAACCCACCTCGTCACCCCGGACTTGTTCCGGGGTCCACGGTCCCGCAAACTCAATTCTCTCGAATTTGCGGAACCGTGGATGCCGGAACAAGCCCGGCATGACGGAAGCACGCGTGATGGCGTCTCGTGCGGCTGCCCTACCGTCGGCTCGCAAAAAACTCCCGCAGGATCATCGCAGCCTCGGTCTCCGCAATCCCCGCATAAATCTCAGGCCGATGATGACACGTCGGCTGCCCGAAAAACCGAGGTCCATGCTCGACCGCCCCGCCCTTCGCATCCGCCGCCCCATAATAGAGCCGCGCGATCCGGGCATGCGCGATTGCCCCGGCACACATCGCACACGGCTCCAGCGTCACCCAGAGATCGCATCCCTCGAGCCGGTCGCTGCCCAGAACCAAAGCAGCAGCGCGAATCGCCTGGATCTCGGCATGCGCAGTCGGATCGCACAACGCCCGCGGCGCATTCGCCGCCGTTGCGATAATCACGCCGTCCTTAACGACAACGGCGCCGACCGGGACTTCCCCAGCCAGCGCCGCATCGCGTGCCGCGTCGAGCGCGCGGCGCATAGGGTCGGGAACGGGGAACATGGCCTCAGGCCCTGCCCCGCCGCCCACGTCCCGTAAAGATCAGTTCGGCGCCTGGCTGTTGCCCGGCTTCTCGACGTTGATCGTCGGCACCGCCACCGTCTTGTTCTCGGTGCCGAGCGTGACCTTGGCGACGTCGGCCTGGAACTTCGGGGCCTGGACGACGCCCTGGCGGGTCTGGTCGATGTTGATGATCCCGAAATACATCAGGCCGACCACGACGAGCACGACGATCGCGACGAGAGACAAGAGCGTACGCATGGGACATCCCCTTTTATTGAACAGTTCGATAGCGTAACAACGTCGTCGATCGCTGTGGGTTGCACAATGCTCATTGCGGACAACCGTAGCCGCGTTTTACGTGAATCGGTTGACGAAAGCCGGCGTGCCAGCTATCCGCGCGCCTTTCCGGGGTTCCTCCCGACACTTGAATAGGTAATCACATGTCGCGCATCTGCGAACTGACCGGCAAGGGCCGGATGGTCGGGAACAACGTCTCCCACGCCAACAACAAGACCAAGCGCACGTTCCTCCCGAACCTGCAGAACGTCACGCTGCTCTCCGATTCGCTCGAGAAGGGCGTCAAGCTGCGCGTTTCGACGCACGGCCTGCGTACCGTCGAGCACAACGGTGGCCTCGACAACTGGCTGGTGAAGGTCTCGGACGACAAGCTGTCGCTCCGCGTTCGTCGCCTGAAGCGCGAAGTCGTCAAGAAGATCGCAGCATCGGCCGTCGCCGCCTAATAGCGACGTCGTAGTGCGATCACCGCGGCCCGCCCTGCACCTAGCAGGGCGGGCCGTCGGCGTTTGTGGAGTCAGCGATCCAGCCTGAACTTCAGCAGCAGCGTGCGCTGGAGAAACATCTGGTTGTCGTCCGACACGATCCACACGATCGTCTTCCCGTCCTCGACAGTCGTATCGATTCCCTCGAAATTATCGTGGATCAGCGGCGCATCGATCGTCGCGATCAGGCGGCCGCGTGCGATTCGCCCCGCCGCCACGTCGCGCGCCGCGACCCGTGATATCCGCGCCGAGAACGTGAATGGCAGCCGAAAACCACGATCGAGCATCAGCAGGTCGCCATTCGGCAACGCGGTGACGTCCGACGGATCGTATCGCCCGAAAGGTTCGTACGCGAATCGCTCCGGCCCCCCTGCTCCGGTCGGATCGCCCGCGAAGATCAGCGCCTGTCGCGTGTGCAACCGCGCCGCCTCCGATCCAGCCCAGTCCGACCGACGGACATGCGCCTCCTCGCTGATGACGACGAATCGACCATCGGGCAGCCGTGCCATCGATTCGGGGCCGCCATTGCTAGGCCATTTCCGCATCGCCTCGGGCACAACCCGCGCCTCGTACCGCGCGACCCCCGCGGCATAGCGCCAGATCGAATTGCTATCCTCGAAGCCGACCCAGATCTTTCCCGTGACCGGATCGATCGCCATCGATTCGCTGTCGCGGTCGCGTTTCTCCCAACCGATGCCGGGCCCCGCGGGCAGATTCTCGAACGCGACCCGGTGCGGGAGCCAGTCGGTGCCCATGTCGAACTGGACGATATTGCCGCCGTCGCTCAGTAGCGTGAACCGATTGCCGGTCGGGGCTGGGGCGACGTCAAGCGACGAGAATCCCCCGAACGCCGGATCGCGACTGTCGAGTGCCACCCCGCCCAGATAGGTAAGCCCACCGACGCGCACATGCCGCGGGTTGGTGCGATCGAGCATCACGCGCGTCGCGGTCAATTGCGCGCGCTTGCCGAGCAGATCGAGCCGCGCTTCGCCCGACCAAGTCGGCACGATCGCACAGACGCTCACGGCGACGAACAGGACAGTGATCAGGCGCCGCATCGCGTCCCTCATAGGGGGTCCGGCGATCCACGGAAGCATGAACAGCGGATAACGGAGGCATTCAGGCTCGGCTCAATGCGAATCACTCATAAGCGTCTCATCGAGGATGGAAGCACGGCCCCCGCCGCCGCCGAAATCCCCAACGGGAGACGCACGATGTTCAAGACTTTTACTCTCGCCGCCAGTGCCCTCGCATTGGGTGCGACCGCCCTCGTTCCCGCCGCCGCCGATGCGCAGCGCTGGGGCTCGCGCTACGAGCGTGGCTACGATGGTTATCAGGGTGGCGGCTACCGCGACAATGGCTACGACCGTGGCTACCGCGAGTATCGCGGCAACGACCGCCGCTACAACGCCCGCAGCCGTCGCGGCTGCGACAACACCGGCGGCACGATCATCGGCGCCCTCGCCGGCGGCCTGCTCGGTCACACCATCGCCGGTCGTGGTGACCGGACGCTCGGCGCAGTCCTGGGCGCGGCTGGTGGTGGCCTGGCCGGCAACGCGATCGATAAGTCGGATAACCCAGGGTATTGCCGGCGGTAAGCCCGGCAACGGGCCGGTGCTCGCCGCGAAAGCGGTCGAGCAACCGCCGGCACGGACGGCGGGCAGGCATCGCCTGACCCGACCGACGACGGCTTCGCCGACGTCGCGCCCGTTCGAGCCACCCAACCAGTTTCCCAGTTCCCTCGCGTAGCGTATCGAGGGCGGGGGCCGGCTTCCCGTACGGGAGCCGGCCCTTTGTTCGTCCCCAATCCGGCAACGGCACGCACCGAAGGCCCCATACGCCACCCCCGTCATCCTGACGAAAGTCAGGATCCAGAGCCACTACCGGCAGTGGTCAGTTACCCTGGGTCCTGACTTTCGTCAGGATGACGGTTGTGAATGGATCACGCGGTCCGCTCCGGCACTTCCGCGGCGTCCTCGGCAATCGCCGCATCAGGCGCCACCGCTTCCCACGGAAACACGAACCAGTCCTTCGTCACAGCCCGGTCGATCGTCCGCGCACAATACTCGATCCGCTCCGCAGAACTGACGTTATCGATCAACATCGCAAACCGCACCGCGCCCTCGACAGCACCCGCCGCCGCCAGCGCGCGCCGCAGATGCGTGATCGTCCGCCCCGAATCATTGATGTCGTCGACAAACAGCAGCCGCTCGCCCCCTCGAGTCCGCGCGGCAAGTTTCACCAGCGGCTCGTCGGCAAAGTCCTTCACCTGGCTCGAATAATCGACCGACAGCGTCGGCAGTCCGATCGCGTGGCTAAGGAATACCGCGGGCACGAGTCCACCGCGGCCGATGCCGATGATGTAATCGGGTTTCCACGCGGTATCCTCGACCAGTTTGGCTGCGAGGATGTGTACGGCCGCGACGAACTCGTGCTGCGGGATAGGGGTAAAGATCGGCATCGACGGATGTTACCGCCTCGCGGTTGGGAGAACCAGCCGTTCTCCTGCCAAAGCAGGAGCCCAGGGTTACGTGCGCAGCGCTCGTGACCCTGGACTCCCGCCTTCGCGGGAGAACAAGTTTTAACGTCAGATCGTCTCCAGCGCCTGCTCGAAATCGGCGATCAGATCATCCGGATCCTCCACCCCAATCGAGATCCGGACGAGGTTGTCCGTGATCCCCAGCGCCTGCTTCCGCGCATCCGGCACCGACAGATGCGTCATGCCAGCCGGATGGCTAGCCAGCGTCTCGGTCCCGCCCAGCGACACAGCCAGCTTGGCGATCTTCAACGCATCGAGGAACGCGAAGCTCTCGCGCTCGCCACCCTTCAGGTACAGCGAGAAGGTCGAGCCCCCACCAGTGCAATGGCGACGATAGATATCCGCCTGCCGCTCCATACCCGGCTCGTCCTCGAGGAAGCCCAGATACGCGACCCGCTCCACCTTCGGATGGTGACGGAGAAAACCGCAGACCTTCGCCGCATTCTCGCCCGCACGGCTCATCCGCAGTTCGAGAGTCTCCAGCGATCGCAGCAACATCCACGCGGTGTTCGGATCGGTGATCGTCCCGATCGTGTTCCGCATCGTGCGGATCGTGTTGATGTGCTCCTTCGACCCCAGCACGCCGCCCGCGACGAGATCCGAATGCCCGCCGACATACTTGGTCAGCGAGTAGACGACGATATCCGCGCCATGCTTGAGCGGCTGGAACCACAGCGGCCCGAGGAAGGTGTTGTCGATCGCGATCGGCGGCTTCTCGCCCTTGAAGATCGCGTCCCGGCTGGCCGCGACCGCCTCGACGTCGACCAGCGCATTGGTCGGGTTCGCCGGGCTTTCCAGATAGATCAGCGCGACGTTGCCGGTCGCCGCCTCGGTCATCACCGCGTCGATTTCCTCGCGCGTCGCACCCGCCGGGAAGTCGAGCCACTTGACCCCGAACTTGCCGAGCACGCGCCCGATCAGCGTCTCGGTCGCCGCATACAACGGTCCCGAATGGACGATCGTGTCGCCCGGCTTGACCATCGCGAGAAACAGAGTCGCGATTGCCGACATGCCCGACGAGAAAGCGAGCGCGTCTTCCGCCTCTTCCCACACGCCAAGGCGATCCTCGAGGATCTCCTGGTTCGGCCCGTTGAAGCGCGAATAGACGAGCCCCTCGGCCCCGCCCGGACGCTTGCCCGTAACGCCTTCGAAGTGACGCTTGCCCGCCGCCGCATTGGGGAACACGAAGGTCGAGGTGAGGAAGATCGGCGGCTTCAGCGAGCCTTCCGACAGTGCGGGATCGTAACCGTGCCCCATCATCAAGGTCGACGGCTTCAGTTTCCGCCCGCCGATCTTCTCGACCTCGGGCTTCGGCGCGACGCGCGCCGCTACGCCGGTCAGGTCCGCTTCTGTCTCAGCGGGTACGGCGCCGGCGTTTTCGGGGGTATCGGACATCAATATGCTCCTGCGTGGCCCGTCTTATGCGAGCCGATGTGCGGAGCCTAAACGACCGGCGAGGGCTTTGGGAGCCGTTACAGGCCGATGATGCTGATCTGACGCCCATAGGAGGGCTCGCCGCGATGGGTCGCGCGCCGATAGCTGAAAAAGCGATCGTCATCGGTGTACGTGTCGAGCCCGAGCGCCTCGATCCGGCCGATCCCGGCGACCGCGAGCCGGCTGACGACATAGGCCTCCAGGTCGAACTGGTAATGATCGCCCCTGTTCTCGACGGCGCGGCCGTCCGCGAAGAAGCGCTCGTTCTCCGGATCCGCCTCGCAGAACCGGCGGATGAAGCCGTCGTCGACCTCATAGCTGGCGCGCGCGATGCACGGCCCTACCGCGGCGACGATCCGGTCGCGGTGCGCACCGATCGCCTCCATCGCGAGGATCGTGGAGTCGGTGACGCCGCCGAGCGCGCCCTTCCAGCCGGCATGGGCTGCCGCAACGACGCCGGCGTGCGCGTCGGCGAACAAGACGGGTGCGCAGTCCGCGGTGAGGATGCCGAGCGCGAGGCCGGGACGGTTGGTGACCAGCGCATCGGCATGCGGACGGATCGCGTCGTCGAACGGCTCGATCACGGTGACCGCGTCGGCGGAATGGACCTGGTAGAGACCGACGAGTTTCGCACTGGGCAGGACGGCTTCGCTCGCACGACGGCGGTTCTCTGCGATGGCGGCGGGGTCGTCGTCGGAACCGATACCAACGTTGAGGCTCGCATATGCACCGGTCGAGACACCACCACGACGGCCGAGAAAGCCATGTGGGATGTCGCCAAGCGCCTTCGCGCGGATCGCTTCGATAGTCATATCAGATCACCCAACATCAAACACAGCCCCCACCCCGGCGAAGGCCGGGGCCCAGTTGGGGGGACGGTGCTGATGACGGGCAACGCGCCATTACCATGACCTTTCCAACTTGGCCCCGGCCTCCGCCGGGGTGGTGGCCTTTCGCTACGATATCTCTGGGGGCACCAATCATCACAGCACCAGCCGCATGATCCGGTCATCGTCAGGCTGCTCCCCAACCATGAACACATACCGCCCGATCTCGACGAACCCGTACCGCTGGTAGAACCGATGAGCTCGGTGGTTGTCGACATAGACGCTAAGGATCATCTCCGTCCGTCCCTCGGCGCGTGCGACATCGATCGCCCAGTCCATCAACGCCGGGCCAACGCCCGCGCCATGCTGATCGCCACGCACATAAAGCTGGTGAAGTTCGATCGCCGTCGCCGGCCAGTCGCCGGGGAAAGCCACGGGTCCGGTCTTGGCAAATCCGACGATCTCGCCCGATTCGTCCACCGCGACGCGCACGATGAAGGCAGGGTCGGAGAGTTGCGCCGGCAACCCCTTCTCGCCAAACGTCTGGTCGAGGAAGGCGGCAAGATCTTCAGGGCGATACAGCGTACCGAACGTGTCGGTAAACGACCGCTTCGCCATCGCAGCGAGTTCTGCACCGTCGGCGAGCACGGCATCACGATAGGCGATCATGCAAACGCCGCCGGGGTCGGCCAAGTCGGCACGGTGATCGCAAACGCTTTGAAGAGCGTACCCATATCGTCCATCAACCTCTTCCGATCCGCCGCCAGTGCTTCCGCCCACGCAGGCGACGCCTTGGCGAGCGCGGACGTCCGCGAATCGATCCCGAGCCCGCCGAGCAGGTCGCGTTGCGTCACCGGCCCCCACGCGACCGCACCTTCGGCCTGGGCCGCGGCGGCGAGCGTGGTGAAGTCGACATGCGCGGTCAGGTCATGCTCGCCGGGCGCCTCGAACGGATTGGCGAACGCATGCCCGCGCACCGCCTGCAACGTGTCGCCAAGCGCTGGCCCCTCATACCCATAGTCGATCGCGATCAGAGCGCCGCCCTGCGTTGCAATCCGCTTGGCGAGGCCGCGAACGATGGTGACGGCAGCGGGCGACGTCTCGAGGATCGAGCCCGCGGGTGCATCCCGGAACGGCTCCGGAATCACCGCGTCGGGCAGCGGCTTGCCGGCAATCGGCAGGAACAGCAGGTCCTGCGCAGCGACGAGACGCTCGTGCCACTGCTCGCGCTTCACCAACTGCCGGATCGGCAGCGCATCGAAGAATTCGTTGGCGACGACGATCAGCGGGCGATCGGTCGGCAGCGTCTCGATCGAGTCATGCCACGTCGCGTCCGGCACGCGCTCGGCCTGCGCCGCGCGGAGTGCCGGGCTCGTCTCGACGAGATGCACCGCCGGCTCGAGTCCCGCCTTCGCCATCGCCCTCGCTGCATCGGCGGCCAGCGTCCCGCGACCCGGCCCGAGTTCGGCCCAAGCCACCTCGGGGCGACCAGCGCGGTCCCAAAGATCGGCACACCACAGCCCGACAAGCTCGCCGAACATCTGGCTGATCTCGGGCGCGGTGGTGAAGTCCCCCGCCGCCCCCAACGGGTCGCGCGTCGCATAATAGTGCGCGTTCGCCGCCGCCATATACTGCGCAACGGGGATCGGACCCGCGAGCGCAATCGCTCGGGCGAGGCGTTCGGGGAGGGCGGTGTCTATTCCCCTTCCGCTTGCGGGAGGGGTTAGGGGAGGGGCTGGAGTATCGTTGGCCATGACATTTGCGGCCATGCCCTCCCCCAACCCCTCCCGCAAGCGGGAGGGGAGTCAGGCGACGCTCGCCGTCCCCGCGATCGACTCGACCCGCACGCGGCGCTTGGCCGACGTCGCCACCAGATACGCCCCCCCGACGATCATCGGCACGCACAGCCACTGCCCCATGTGCAGCCCGGTATGCTCGGCAAACGCCCGCAGCTGCGAATCCGGCTCGCGGAAGAACTCGACGGTAAACCGCGCGATCCCGTAGCCGAGCACGAACAACCCGACGAGCTTGCCCGGATCATACCGCGCCTTGGTCTTCCAGAACGCGAACCACAGCAGCGCGAACAGCAGCACGCCTTCCAGCCCCGCCTCGTACAGCTGGCTCGGATGCCGCGCCGGCTCGACCATCCCGAACGGCACGGTGCGCTCGAAGATGATCCCCCACGCGACGTCGGTCGGCTTGCCCCACAGCTCGCCATTCACGAAGTTCGCCAGCCGCCCGAAGAACAGCCCGAACGGCACGCAGCACGCGATATAATCGTGCACGCGCAGCCAGTTGAGCTGGTGCTTCCGCGCGAACAGGATCAGCCCGATCGACGTGCCGATCACCCCGCCGTGGAACGACATGCCGCCGTCCCACAGCCGGAAGATCCGCAGCGGATGCAGGAACATCTCGGGCGCGTAGAAGATCACATAGCCGAGCCGCCCGCCGAGGATGATGCCGAGCGTCGCGTAGAATACGAGGTCGTCGGCATGCCGCCGGGCCATCGGTGCGCCGGGCTGGGCGAGCAGCTTCAGCAGATACCACCAGCCGAGCAGGATCCCGCCGATATAGGCAAGGCTGTACCAACGCAGCGTGAAGAACCCGATCGAGAAGACGTCGGGGTGCAGCCCGAGATCCTCGAAGCGGATGTGACTGCCGACGGCAGGCGCTACGGCGCCCGCAGCGGCGGTGATGGTCGACAGGATCAAAGGCTTTTCCCCACGCGTTCGCCCCTGCATAAAGGCCGATAACAATAAGACCAAGTAGGAGAGCGATATGCGGACC
Source organism: Sphingomonas sp. PP-CC-1A-547 (assembly GCF_003610375.1). GTDB lineage: Bacteria > Pseudomonadota > Alphaproteobacteria > Sphingomonadales > Sphingomonadaceae > Sphingomonas. The sequence continues at coordinate 116,279 of NZ_RAPZ01000015.1, read as the reverse complement.
GAGCTCGATGCAGCTATGGATTCGACGATGGCCGCACTGACCGCGCCCGACGGCATGCTCGCGCTTGGATCGGCCGAGCGGTTCGGCGTCACGCTGCCGACGATCGCCGCCGCCCCGCCCGCGCTCAGCTATTATTTCGCGCACTACGCCAACGAGCACCGCGACGCGGTCTTCCTCGTCTCGGGCGATGAACGCCTGACGTTCGGCGAGGTCTACGCCGCCGCCGAGCGCACCGCGCGGGCGCTGGTCGGCGGGTACGGGATCGCCAAGGGCGACCGGGTCGGCATCGCGATGCGCAACTCGCCGTCGTGGATCGTGCTGTACATGGGCATCGTCATGGCCGGCGGCGTCGCGACGCTGCTCAACGGCTGGTGGCAGTCGGAAGAGCTCGAGACGGCGATCGGCGAGGTCGACTGCGCGCTCGTGTTCGCCGATCCGCCGCGCGTGAAGCGCCTCGCGCAGATTGCGGCTCTGCGCGCGCCGGTGGTCGAGATCGACGATTCGCGACCGCTCGCCGAAGCGCTCGAAGCCGTGTTCGCGAAGGACGACCACACCGCCGACCTGCCGCTGCTCGGGCCCGAGGATCATGCGACGATCCTGTTCACGAGCGGATCGACCGGCCAGTCGAAGGGCGCGCTGTCCGAACACCGCGCGGTCGTGCAGGGGATCTTTAATTATCTCGGCCAGGCGATGATGATGGTCGGGATCGCCACCGCGCAGGGCAATCCGCCGGTCGGCCAGCCGGTCACGCTGCTGACGATCCCGCTGTTCCACATCACCGGGGAAGTGCCGGTCTTCCTCCAGAGCTTCGCGATGGGGCGCAAACTCGTGCTGATGCCGAAATGGGATGCAGGCGAGGCAATGCGGCTGATCGAGGCGGAGGGCGTGACCTATTTCGTCGGCGTGCCTTTGATGAGCTTCGAGATCCTCAACCACCCCGACCGAGCGAACTACGACCTCTCTACCGTCACCGATTTTGCCGCAGGCGGCGCACCACGCCCGGTCGATCACGTCCGCCGCATCGACGAGGAAATGGGAGGAAGCGCGCCGTTGATCGGTTACGGTCTCACTGAGACGAACGCAGTCGGCACCGGCAACTGGCGCGGCAACTACCTCGCCAAGCCCAATTCCGCCGGCCGCCCCGGCGCGCCGTTGGTCGATCTCGCGATCCTCGACGATGCCGGCCACCCGGTCGACCAGGGCCAGCGCGGCGAGGTCTGCATCCGCACGATCTGCAACTTCAAGGAATACTGGAACCGTCCGGATGCGACCGCCACTGCGTTCACCGCGGATGGCTATTTCCGCACCGGCGACATCGGTTACCTCGACGAGGACGGCTATCTGTTCATCGTCGACCGCAAGAAGGACATCATCATCCGCGGCGGCGAGAACATCTCGTGCCAGGAGGTGGAAGCGGCATTGTACGAGCATCCAGCCGTCGCCGAGGCCGCCGTGTTCGGGCTCGCAGACGAACGCTTCGGCGAGGTCCCCGGTGCGGTGGTAGTGCCACAGGACGGTGAAACGCTGACCCCGGACGACCTGACCGCGTTCCTCCACCAGCACATCGCCGCGTTCAAGATACCGCAGCGGATTTGGATTTCGGAAGAGCCGCTGCCAAGACTGGGGACGGAGAAGATCGACAAGGTCTCGCTGAAAGCCACTTACCGAGCGCTAACCTAAATTCCCTCGCCCCTACGGGGAGAGGGAGGGAGGAGCCACTTGGCGACGGAAGGGAGAGGGGAGTGAGACTCCCGGCACGGCCCCGGAGACCCACTCCCCCTCATCCGACGCTTCGCGCCACCTTCTCCCCGTGGGGGAGAAGGATTAGAGCCACTCCATGATTAACAGGCGCAGCATACTCGTCGGCGGCGGCGCAGGGGTCGGCCTCGTCGTCGCCTGGAGCCTTTGGCCACGAACCTACGCCCCAAACCTCGTCGCCAACCCCGGCGAAACCCCGTTCGGCGCGTGGCTCAAGATTGGCACCGACGGTCATGTCACCGTCGCCGTCCCGCAGGTCGAGCACGGCCAGGGCGTCTACACGACCCTCCCCCAGATCGTCGCGGACGAGCTCGGCGCGGACTGGCGCACGATCGGCGTCGAGCCCGCAACCCTCAACCCGCTCTACGCCAACCCAATCGGCAAGCACGACCTGTTCGAAGGCCTGTTCGATCGCCTCCCGCAAAGTACGACGCAGCCACCGATGCTGACCGGCGGATCGAGCTCGATCCGGATGTTCGAGCAAACCTGTCGCGAGGCTGGTGCGGGCGCCCGCGCGCTGCTCTGCATGGCGGCGGCAAAGCGGTGGGACGCCGACTGGACCCAGGTCAACGTCGACGCCGGCTTCTGCACCTACCAAACCAAGCGCATCCGCTTCGCCGAGCTCGCCGAAGAGGCCGCGAAGTTCACCCTTCCCCATCCCCTCCCATTCGGCATCCAGGGTGCAGGCAAGCTGGTCGGCAAATCCGTCCCCCGCCTCGACACCCCCTCGAAAGTCGACGGCTCGGCCAACTTCGCAGGCGACGTCCGCCTCGCCGACATGGTCCACGCCGCGATCCGCCAAGGCCCGGTCGGCGGTCGCCTGACTAGGGTCGACCGCGCCGCCGCCGACCGCATCCGCGGCGTGCTGTCGGTGGTCGAGAACCCGCGCTGGGTCGCAGCCGTCGCGACGACAGGGTGGGCCGCGCAAAAGGCGCTCGACGCCCTCGCCCCGCGATTCGAGATCGACGCCCCACTCCCCGATACCAGGTCGATCGACGCAGCGCTCGACGCCGCGCTAGCCCGTCCCGGCACGCAGATGGCGTCCGCAGGCAACGTCGCCGCTACCTTCCAGGGCGCCAAGCTCGTCACCACGACCTACCGCGCTGGCCTAGGCCTGCACGCGGTGATCGAAACCCGCAGCGCAACCGCCTCCTTCTCGAACGGCCGCCTCGAACTCTGGCTAGCAACCCAAGCGCCGGGGCTCGCGCGATCGGCAGCGGCACGCGCGGCGGGCCTCAGCGAAGACGCCGTCGTCGTCCACCCGATGCTCATCGGCGGATCGTTCGGCGCCGCACTCGAACACGACGTCGCCGAACAGGCTGCGGTGCTGGCGGTAAAGCTAAGACGCCCGGTCAGCCTCGTCTGGTCGCGCGGGGAAGACTCGCTCCACGATCACTACCGCCCACCCGCCGTCGCGAAGATGGCCGCACGGCTCGCCCCCAACGGCGCGATCATGGGCTGGTCGGCTAACATCGCGGCTCCGTCGACCGGCGCCGAGATGGCACGCCGGATGATGCCGGACCTCGCGACCGAAGCCGCGCTGATCGGCGTCAAAGGCGATCGCTACGCCGTCGCGGGCGCCACGCCGGTCTATCGCATCCCGGCCTTTGCGATCGAGCACCACGCCGCCGAGATCGGCATACCCACCGGCCACCTCCGCGGCGGCGCGCATGGCTACACCGCGTTCTTCACCGAATGCTTCCTCGACGAACTCGCGCGCGCCGCACAGTCCGAACCGATGTCGTTCCGCATCGCCATGCTCGGCGGCGAACCGCGACTCGCGCGCTGCCTCTCGACCGCGGCGGCGCTCGGTGGCTGGGACGGCGGCGTCGCCGGCAGCGGCCAGGGCATCGCAGCCCACGCCTTCCGCGGCAGCTACATCGCCGTTATGGCAGAGGCGCACATCGGCGCGGACCAGCGGCCCGTGGTCGACCGCCTCGTCGCCGCGGTCGATTGCGGTGCGCAGATCAATCCCGACATCGTCCGTCAGCAGATCGAGGGCGGGCTGATCTTCGGCATGGCCGCCGCACTCGGCGCGTCAACCGGTTTCACCCGCGGCCTCGCCGACGCACGCGGGTTCGACACGATCGGCCTGCCCCGCCTCGCCGACACGCCCGATATCACCGTCGAGGTCATCCGCAGCGACGAAGCGCCCGGCGGCGTCGGCGAACTCGGCGTCCCTGCGGTCGCACCGGCGATCGCCAACGCGCTCTATGCGTCAACGGGCTTCCGCATCCGCAATTTGCCTTTAAGACCAGCGCCATGACCCTGCCCCCCGATCATCCCCCGATTCCGAAACCAAAGATCGGCGTGTTGCTGATGAACCTCGGCACGCCCGATGGCCCCGATGCAAAATCGGTGAAGCGCTATCTCGGCGAGTTCCTGTCCGATTCGCGTGTCGTCGAGATCCCGCAGATCGCGTGGCAGCCGATCCTGCGGGGCATCATCCTCAACACCCGCCCGAAAAAGTCCGCGCACGCCTATTCGCAGGTCTGGCGTGAGGACGGCTCGCCGCTCGCCGCGATCACGCGGTTGCAGGCCGCCGCGTTGAAGGATTCGTTCGGTCCGGAAGTGCTCGTCGACTGGGCGATGCGCTACGGCAATCCGTCGATTTCGGACCGGCTGACGGCGATGAAGGCGGCGGGCTGCGAGCGCATCCTGCTCGCGCCGCTTTACCCGCAATATTGCGCAGCAACGACCGCGACGGCGAACGACAAGGCGTTCAAGCATCTGGCGGGGCTGCGCTGGCAGCCGGCGATCCGCACGCTGCCGCCTTACTATGACGACGCGCTCTATATCGACGCGCTGAAGGACTCGCTCGAAGAGGGGCTGTCGGCGCTCGATTTTACGCCGGACGCAATCGTCGCCAGCTTCCACGGGATGCCGAAGCGGACGTTGCAGCAGGGCGATCCGTATCATTGCCACTGCCAGAAGACCGCGCGACTGCTCGGCGAGCGGATGGGGCGCGAGTTGACGATCGCGTTCCAGTCACGGTTCGGGCCGCAGAAGTGGCTGGGGCCGGCAACGGACGAGACGCTCGTCGCGCTCGCCAAGGCGGGCAAAACCATGGTCGCCATCTTCGCGCCGGGCTTCTCCGCCGACTGCCTAGAGACGCTGGAGGAACTGTCGATCCGCGGGCGCGAGAGCTTCGAAGAGGCTGGCGGAACGCACTTCGCCTATCTCCCCTGCCTCAACGACAGCCCGGTCGGCGCGGAAATGTTGCGCAGCATTTTGGCGCGCGAGCTTGAAGGATGGGTAGCCGCTGGTTAACCTGCTCTAAAAGGCTAAACCGAGGAGAGAGACTGATGGCACGCGTCGCAATTGTAACCGGTGGTACGCGCGGAATCGGCGAAGCGATCAGTCTCGCATTGCAGGACATGGGCCTGATCGTAGCGGCAACCTATGCTGGCAACGACGACCGCGCGCGCGAATTCACCGAGCGCACCGGGATCAAAGCGTACAAGTGGGACGTCGCCGACTACGACGCGTGCCAGGCCGGCTGCGCGCAGGTCGCCGCCGATCTGGGCGATGTCGACATCGTCGTGAACAACGCCGGCATCACCCGCGACGGCACCATCCTGAAGATGACGTACCAGGATTGGAAAGAGGTGATGGACACCAATCTTGGCGGGTGTTTCAACATGGCCAAGGCAGTCTTCCCCGGCATGCGCACGCGCAAATGGGGGCGGATCGTCAATATCGGATCGATCAACGGGCAGGCCGGGCAGTACGGCCAGGTGAACTATGCTGCAGCCAAGTCCGGCATCCACGGCTTTACGAAAGCTTTGGCGCAGGAAGGTGCGCGCGCCGGCGTGACGGTCAACGCGATCGCGCCGGGGTATATCGATACGGACATGGTCGCGGCGGTGCCGGCCGACGTGCTGGAGAAGATCGTGGCGAAGATCCCGGTTGGGCGGCTTGGCCAGGCGACCGAGATCGCGCGCGGTGTCGCGTTCCTGTGTTCGGAGGAGGGCGGGTTCGTCACCGGCTCGACGTTGAGCATCAATGGCGGTCAGCACATGTACTGACGGGCGCAGGCGCGGCAACGTCCGCGCCGATGCCCGCGAGCAAAAGCGAAGCGGGCAGCGCCCGGCACGGCCGGCGGGTCGGTTTACCGAACCCGTCCGACGGCGGCTTTGCCGGCGGCGCTGAGTAGATGTCTACCGGATTACAGAGGACGGTCTTGCTTGATCCTGGGCCCCGCCCCCGTGGGGGAGCAGGAAGGGTAGCGCTGCCTAAAGCGAACCCCGCAGCGTCCACGGCCAACAAGGAAGCCACCGCGAAATGCCCGGCATCCTACTCCCTCTCCCCTCCAGGGAGAGGGTCGGGGTGAGGGGCAGTTCCAGGCGCAGCATTGCTTGTCTGCCCCTCACCCAACCCTCTCGCCGGAGGGGAGAGGGCTAACGCCCGTTCAACCTACGCCCCTCCATGATCATCCGTCGCTAGCGCGCTCGATATCCGCCCCAACCGCGCTCAGCTTCTCCTCCAGCCGCTCATACCCACGGTCGAGGTGATACACCCGCCCAACCGACGTCTCGCCATCCGCCGCCAGCCCGGCCAAGATCAAGCTCATAGAGGCCCGCAGGTCCGTCGCCATCACCTGCGCCCCAACCAACTTGTCCACCCCACGAACCATCGCGGTGCGGCCGTGGACCTGAATGTCCGCGCCCATGCGCGCCAGTTCGGGCACGTGCATGTAGCGGTTCTCGAAGATCGTCTCGGTCAGCATGCTGGCGCCGTCGGCCATGCACAGCATCGCCATGAACTGTGCCTGCATGTCCGTCGCGAAACCAGGGTACGGCGCGGTCGACAGCGTCAGCGGTTGCAGCTTGCCGTCTGACGAAACGCGCACGCCGTCCTTGGTCGGCGTCACGGATACGCCCGCCTCGATCAGCGCATCGATCGTCGCGCCCATGTCCGGGATCGCCACGCCGACCAGTTCCAGGTCGCCACCGGTAATTGCCGCGGCACACGCGTAGCTGCCCGCCTCGATCCTGTCGGGCATCACCGCATAGGTCGCGCCGTGCAGACGGTCGCGGCCTTCGATCGTCAGCGTCTCGGTGCCGATCCCGTCGATCGACGCGCCCATCGCGACGAGGCAGTTGCAAAGGTCGACTATCTCGGGTTCACGCGCCGCGTTCTCGATCACCGAGGTTCCCTTGGCGAGCACCGCCGCCATCACGACGTTCTCGGTCGCGCCCACCGATACGATCGGGAAGCGGAAGCGTCCGCCCGGCAGGCGCCCCCCCGGCGCGATCGCCTTCACATAGCCCGCGGCCATCTCAAGTTCGGCACCGATCGCCTCAAGTGCGCGCAGGTGCAGATCGATCGGCCGGTTACCGATCGCGCAGCCACCCGGTAGCGACACCGTCGCCTCACCGCCCCGCCCGAGCAACGGCCCGAGCACCAGAATCGACGCGCGCATCTTTCGCACGATGTCGTACGGTGCTTCGGTCGAGGTCAGATTGCCCGCGCGGATCGTCATCACGCGACCAAAATCCTCCGGTCGCGTCCCCTGGATCGCAGTCGACGCGCCTAACTGATTGAGAAGATGACCGAAGCCGTCGACGTCCGCCAGCCGCGGCAAATTGCGCAGCGTCAGCGGCTCTTCGGTCAGCAACGCGCACGGCATCAGCGTGAGCGCGGCGTTCTTCGCGCCGGAGATGGGCAAGCGCCCGGACAGGCGATTGCCGCCGCGAATGAGAATACGGTCCATCCCGGGTGTCTATCGCGGCTGGCGTTCTGCGCAAGGGCCGCGCATCGATCGGGCGACAGGCGGATGCTGGCCGGGGGTCGAGTACCGCGTCGGGACCCGGCACGCCATCCGAAGCGCTAACACACCCCGCTTGATCGACTTTAATGCGCGGAAATCCTAGCTTTGCTCTGTGGTTCTCGAACATTGGGGACCATTATAGAGTGCCGGACAGCTGCTTCGCCGACCGCGTCGGCGATCTCATCGACCTGTCGATGAACGAGAAGGCTGCGTTAGCGCGGTTGGAGGAGCGCCCGCGAGACTTGCGTCGCGGTGCCGTGCTCGTGCGCGAGAATGATCCGCAGGCCGAACTCTTCATCCTGCAACGTGGCATGGCGATGAGCTATGTGCTGCTCGACGACGGCAGCCGCCAGATCCTCCGCTTCCTCTATGCCGGCGATATGCTGGCGGTCTCCGCGCTCGTCTACCGCGATTCGCCCGAGACGGTGGTCGCGCTGACCGACTGCACGGTGTGTTCGTTCGATCGCTCGGCGATGACCGGGCTCGTCACCGATCATCCGCGGCTGTCGGCGCTCATCATGGTGATGAACCAGATGGAGAAGGTCGCGCTGACCGACCGGCTCGCCGCGCTCGGCCGGACCTCCGCCAAGGCGCGTATCGCAGCATTGCTGCTCGAGATGCGCAACCGACTGCGGATGCGTGATCGCGCGATGGGCAACAGCTTCACGCTCGGGCTGACGCAGGAGGAGATCGGCGACGCCACCGGGCTCACCGCGGTCCACGTCAACCGCATGCTGCGCCAGCTGGAAGAGGACGGCCTGATCCGCCGCGAAATGGGCCGCGTCACGCTGCTTAACGAGGTGCAATTGGCGCAGGCGGCGAACTACATCGACCGCTTCGAAGGGCTCGACCTGCGCTGGTTGCCGCCAGCGCGGTAACCCCTTCCTTCAGCCCTCCCCCGCAAGGGCGAGGTGGCTGGCTCTTGCCAGACGGGGGGGAGGATACGAAACAGGGGTGGCGTTTGCCTCCCCTCCGTCACCTTCGGTGCCACCTCCCCCTTGCGGGGGAGGATTAGCTCAAAGCGTAAGGCTCACGCCTTCTCCAGCGTGCACTGTAGCGGGTGCTGGTTCTGCTTGGCGAAATCCATCACCTGCGACACCTTGGTCTCCGCCACCTCGTAGCTGAACGTGCCACACACCCCGACGCCCTTCTGGTGGACGTGCAGCATCACGCGAGTCGCGGCTTCCATGTCCATGCGAAAGAAGCGCTGGAGACACAGCACGACGAACTCCATCGGCGTATAGTCGTCGTTGAGCATCAGTACGCGGTACGGCGTCGGCTGTTTCGTCTTCGCGCGCGTCTTGGTCGCGATACCGGCGCCGGTGCCGCCCCCGGTGCCATCATGGCCGTCCTCGCCATTATCGTCGCGGCGCTCGGCCATCTGCTCGCCCGTCCGCTGGGGAGTCGTCATTTCAGGGGTCAAAAGCATGCTGCCAAAATATGGCATGCCGGGGGGCAAGGGCAAGGGGGCGCCGACACCCCTCACGCGAAAACCGCAAACGCAAAAGGGGCGACCGTCGCGTGACGGCCGCCCCTTTCGTAACGCACTGCCCGAAGGCGGCGCGCTGTCGACTTAGGCCGAGATCTTCATCTTGTCGGTCGCGACCGCAACGCGGTTCGAGATCGGCTGTGCGAACTCGCCGAACATCTTCAGCATCCGCTCGGTCGAGCGCGAGCCCTCGGCGATCATCGTGTCGAACGCGGTGCGCGCATAATCGCCCTGGAGCTTCATGAACTCGGTTGGCGACTTGGCGGCGGCGAGCGTCTTGGCGGCTTCGGTCGCGCTCTCGAACGAGGTCTTGGCGTAGTCGGCAGCTTCCTGGCCGAGCGCCTCGACGTTCTTCGCGGCGATCTTCGACGACTCGACGAGCGCCTCGACGTTGCCCTTGCCGAATGCGACGAAATCTTCCGCCATCTTCGCCGACTTCTCCATCGCGCCCTTGGCCTGCTCGTTGAATTCGGCAGTGTTCGCGCCGCTGAAGAGGGCCTTGGTCTTCTCGGTGATGCTCTGGATCGTGTCCATTATGGCGTCCTTTGTTTCGCTGGCAGGGATCCCCGTTGGCGCAACGGCCTGAATCGGGGCGGGAATGTCCGTGTGCGGCGATACAAAAGCAGCCGCGAGAGGTTGAGGTGCCGGCGTCTTGGCGATCGGCTCGAATGCCGGTTTCGCCGGCTTGGCGACGGTCCGAGGAGCCTTCGCGATGGCGGCAGGCTTCGAACCGGCCTTGGCCGTCCGTTTCACGATATCCACCATCCACGCACCTCTCTTCGGAGTTATGTCGCGGTCTTCATACACCAATTCTCGCGCCGCACAATAAAATTGTGCACTGCACCATGACGGGAACGTAAGGTAGCGCTATCGGCTTTTCACATACTCGCCGGGTGCCTGGCCGAGCGCCTTCAGAGCCCCCCCTCCCGGCAGCCGCGCACCGTCCGCGGCCACCGTCTCGGCACCCAGCGCGCGCAACCATTCGACCCAGTCCGGCCACCAGCTACCCTTCGTCTCGGTCGCGCCGGCAACGAAGTCCTCAAGCGTCGAGTGCGCCCCCGGATTGGTCCAGTATTGATACTTCCCGGCAGCCGGCGGGTTGACCACGCCCGCGATATGCCCCGACCCTGCCAGCACGAACTTCAGCGGCCCGCCGAACAAGTGCGTGAGTTTCCAGACGCTTTCGGCCGGCGCGATATGATCCTCGCGCCCCGCCTGGACATAGCTCGGCGTGGAGACCTTGGTCAGGTCGATCGGCGTACCGTCCACCGTCATCGTCCCCGTCACCAGCAGATTGTCGCGATACAGGTCGGTCAGATAGCTCAGATGCCATTTCGCCGGCAGATTGGTCGTATCGCCGTTCCAGTGGAGCAGGTCGAACGGCACGTAATCCTGCCCCAGCAGGTAATTCTGCGTGACGTAGTTCCAGATCAGGTCGCGCCCGCGTAGCAGGTTGAACGTCGTCGCCATGTAGCGCCCGTCGAGGAACCCCTCGGGCGACAGCGACGCGACCATCTTCAACTGCTCGTCATCGATGAAATGCTGCAACTCGCCCGCCTGCGCGAAATCGACCTGCGCGGTGAAGAACGTCGCGCTGGCCACTTTCGCCGCCTCGTCACGCGCCGCCAGAAACGCGAGCGTCGCGGCCAGCGTCGTCCCCGCCACGCAATAGCCGATCGTATGCACCGCCGGAACGTCGAGCACGGCGCGAACCGTATCGATCGCCTCGACCTGCGCCCCGACATAGTCGTCCCAGACCACGTCCTTCATGCTCGCATCGGCCGACTTCCACGACACCATGAACACGGTGATGCCCTGCTCCACGGCCCAGCGAATGAAGCTCTTCTCCGGGGTCAGGTCGAGGATGTAGAACCGGTTGATCCACGGCGGAAAGATGACGAGCGGCGTCGCCAGCACGCTCTCGGTGGTCGGACTGTACTGGATCAGCTCGTAGAGCGGCGTACGTTTCACCACCTTGCCCGGCGTCATCGCCAGGTTGCGGCCGAGTTCGAACGCGCCGTCCGGCGTATGCGTCACCTGCCCGCGGGCAAGATCCGCCATCATATTCTGCAGACCCTTCAGCAGATTCTCACCCCGCGTCTCGATCGTCTTCTCGATCACCTGCGGGTTGGTCAGCGCGAAATTGGTCGGGCTCATCGCATCGACGAACCCCTTGGTCGCGAACCGCAGCTGTTCCTTCTGCTTGGGGTCGAGCCCGTCGACCGCCTCGACGCCGCGCAGCATGTGGTCGCCGATCAGTTCGTAACTCTGCCGGATCAGGTCGAACACCGGCTCACGCCACTGCGGCGCCTTGAAGCGCTTGTCGGTCACCGGCGCGGCCTCGGGTGCCTTGGCCGGATCGAGAAACCGCTGCCACAGCGTCAGGCTCTCGGTCCAGAAATCGCGCGCGCGCTCCAGCGTGGCGGGGTCGGTAAAGCCCGGAATCGCAGGAATCCTCTCGGGCTTGGCCTGCATCGCGGCGAGCCCCTGCTCCACCATCATCTGCTGCGCACGCCCCATCACCCACGTCCAATGCTGGAGATCGGGGAGGGTCGGCGTGGAGGCGTCGGGAGGAGTATCGGCCATGGCATCCTCTGCTTTTTCGGGAGCTTAACGCAGACGCCGGCTCGGCGGAAGCATGGTCACGTCGACGATTGGTGGTCGCAGGAAACTCGACAATCCTCCCCCGCCAGGGGGAGGTGGCTGGCCCCTGCCAGACGGAGGGGGAGGACACGGAACAGCGGTTGCCCTTACCGCCCCCTCCGTCACCTTCGGTGCCACCTCCCCCTGGCGGGCGAGGATAGACTGAATACCCCAGCTTTCGCCCCCCTTGACGAATGAGGCGGATGACGCCCCCGCTCACCTGCGGTACAGCACCCGCTCCTCCAGCTAGAGGCTGATCATGTCCGAAGACTTCTACCGCATCAAACGCTTGCCACCCTATGTCATCGCCGAAGTGAACGCGATGCGGGCGGCGGCGCGCGCGGGCGGGGAGGACATCATCGATCTCGGCATGGGCAACCCCGACCTGCCGCCCCCCGAGCACGTCATCGAGAAGCTCGTCGAAGTCGCGCGCAAGCCTAGCGCGCACGGCTATTCGCAGTCGAAGGGCATCCCCGGCCTGAGGAAAGCGCAGGCGAACTATTACCGCCGCCGCTTCGGCGTCGACGTCGATCCTGAGACCGAGGTCGTCGTTACGATGGGCTCGAAGGAAGGCCTCGCCAGCCTGGCCACCGCGATCACCGCGCCCGGCGACGTCGTGCTCGCGCCCAACCCGTCCTATCCGATCCACACCTTCGGCTTCATCATCGCCGGCGCGACGATCCGCGCGGTGCCGACCACGCCCGACGAAGCGTATTTCGAAAGCCTCGAGCGCGCGATGGCGTTCACTGTCCCCGCGCCGTCGGTGCTGGTCATGGGCTATCCATCGAACCCGACCGCCGAGGTCGTCGACCTCGCCTTCTACGAGCGCGTCGTTGCGTTCGCGAAGAAGCACAAGCTGTGGGTGATCTCCGACCTCGCTTATTCGGAGCTGTATTTCGACGGCAAGCCGACCCCCTCGATCCTCCAAGTGCCGGGCGCGAAGGACGTCGCGATCGAGTTCACCTCGCTCAGCAAGACCTATTCGATGGCCGGTTGGCGGATGGGCTTCGGGGTCGGCAACAAGACGCTGATCGCGGCGATGACGCGCGTGAAGTCGTACCTCGATTACGGCGCGTTCACGCCGATCCAGGCCGCCGCCTGCGCCGCGCTCAACGGCCCGCAGGACATCGTCGAGCGCAACCGCCAGCTCTATCACAAGCGTCGCGACGTGCTGGTCGAGAGCTTCGGCCGGGCCGGCTGGGATATCCCGAGCCCCCGCGCGAGCATGTTCGCATGGGCACCACTGCCACCCGCGCTCGCGCACTTAGGTAGCCTTGAGTTCACCAAACAATTGCTGACTCACGCGCACGTCGCGGTGGCCCCAGGGGTTGGCTACGGCGAAAACGGCGAGGGCTATGTGAGGATCGCGATGGTCGAGAACGAACAGCGGCTCCGCCAGGCGGCGCGCAACGTGAAGAAATATCTTCAGTCGATGGGCGTCAACACGCCCGCGCGTGGCGCTGGCTGACCTTCGCCAGCGTGGATATCAATCCGTTATATTCGGTGGCCGGCGTGCTCGTCGGCCTCATCGTCGGGCTGACGGGTGTCGGTGGCGGGTCGCTGATGACGCCGCTTCTGGTGCTCGTCTTCGGCTTTCACCCCGCCACCGCGGTCGGCACCGACCTGCTCTATGCCTCGGCGACTAAGACGGTCGGCACGACGGTCCACGGCTGGCGCGGCACGGTCGATTGGCAGGTCGTGCGCCGGCTCGCGACCGGCAGCGTCCCCGCGGCGATCGCGACGTTGCTCGTGCTCAACCATCTTGGCGAGAAATCGTCCGACACCGGCCACGCGATCACCGTCGTGCTCGGCGTGACGCTCATCCTCTCGGCAGTCGCGACCTTCTTCCGCGGTAAGATCGTCGCGTGGCTGACCCCGCGCATCGGCACGGTCGGCGGCGAGCGCCAGGCGATGCTCACGATCCTGCTCGGCGCGGTCCTCGGCGTGCTCGTCTCGCTGACCTCGGTCGGCGCCGGCGCGCTGGGCATGACTGCGCTGCTGATCCTGTACCCGACGCTGCCGATCAACCGGCTGGTCGGCTCCGACATCGCTCACGCGGTGCCGCTGACTCTGCTCGGCGGGATCGGCCACTGGATTCTCGGCTCGGTCGACGTCGACCTGCTCGTGTCGCTGCTGATCGGCTCGATCCCCGGCATCATCATCGGCAGTCTGATCGCGACGCGCGTCTCGGACCGCGTGCTGGTCCCGGTGCTCGCGACCGTGCTGGCGCTAGTCGGCGTGAAGCTGATTTTCTGACGTGAGGCCGGGCTTCGCCTTCTCGACCAGGTTCCGCGTGCGCTATGCCGAGATCGACGGCCAGCGCATCGTCTTCAACTCGCGCTATCTCGAATATGCCGACGTCGCGGTTACCGAATTCTGGGAATGGACCGGGATCGCGGAGGCGCTGCCGGATGTCTGGCCGACCACCGAGTTCAACGTGCGTCGGACCGAGATCGACTACCTAAAGCCGTTCCGTCTCGGCGATACGATCGAGGCATTCGTCCGGATCGACAAGCTTGGCACGACCAGCCTGACGAAGCGGTTCGAGCTCGCGCATGCGGAGACGGGGGATCTGCACACCGTCATCACCATGGTCAGCGTGCACGTCGACCTAGAGACCGGTCGCCCAGTCCCGCTGCCGGACGTGATCCGTACGGTGCTGGAAGCGCTACCGACCCAATAGCACGAAGAAAGCATGTTCCCCCGCGAAGGCGGGGGTCCAGACTGGGCTCCCGCCTTCGCGGGAGAACAAGGAAGTACGGGCGGGGCTAACGACCTGATCCGTCACCCCGGACTTGTTCCGGGGTCCACGTTGCTGCATCCTCTCAAGTCGCTGGTCTGCGGACAGGTGGATGCCGGAACGAGCCCGGCATGACGGGACTTTACTCCGCCGCCTCAGCCTCCACCCCATCCCCGGCAACTTCCCCAGGCAGCGCCCAGATCAAGTCCCCCTTCCCCAGCACGCGCCCGTCATGCGACCGCACCGACACCGGCTGCAACGGCCGCCGATCGCGTTCGTCCACCAGGATCGGAAACGCCGGCACGCACGTCTCCCATCGCTCGCCCCATTGCCGGAGCGCGATCATCGTCGGCAGCAGCGCGAAGCCCTTGTCGGTCAGCCCGTAGGCGATCTTCCGTCGATCCTCCGGGATAGGCTGCCGCTCCAGGATCCCATGCTCGACCAGCCGCGCCAGCCGGTTCGCCAGGATATTGCGCGCAATCCCCAGTTCCGACTGGAACTCCTCGAAATGATGCAGGCCGTTGAACGACGCGCGCAGAATGAGGAACGACCAGCGCTCGCCCATCGCCTCCAGCGCGGCGGGCAGGCTGCATTCGAGCAAGGGTTCGCGCAATTTTCCCACGGCGTCTTCCTTATTGGACAGCAACGGTACCGCATAAAGAGCCGAAGCGAAATGCTCCTCCGATTTAAGTTGCAACTCGAAACTAATCGGAATAGGTCTCGATTAGAAACCTTTTAGGAGTCTACCGATGTCCGTCATCACCCGCGCCCTTCTGACCGCCGTTCCCGCCCTGACGACGGGGTTCGCCGCACTGGTCGCGACACCGGCATCGGCCCAGACCCCCATCAATTATTATGTAGCCGTCCCTACCGCCGCGCCCACTTCCACCCGGCTGATCACCAACGGCACGCCGTGGCGCTGGGAGAATGCGGCATTCGTCTCCAGCAAGGCGCCCCAGCGCGACGTGATCCTCTGCGCCGCGGTCGCCAAGCGCGTCGGGCCGCTCGCCAGTTTCACGGTCGCGGGCAAGGCCTATGACGCCGAAGCGCTGGCCGCGTGCAACAACCACGCGAAATAACGAGGATTTTGTTGCAAAAGGGCGCGGCCCGGCCCCATCTACGGTCCGTGCTGCGCCAATATGAACTGGTCGATCGCGTCCTCGACTACGATCCCGACGCCGACGAGGCGATGCTGAACCGCGCCTATGTCTTCTCCATGCAGGCGCATGGGAGCCAGAAGCGCGCGTCCGGCGACCCGTATTTCAGCCACCCGATCGAGGTGGCGGGCATCCTCACCGACCTCCACCTCGACGCGGAGACGATCGCCACCGCGATCCTCCACGACACGATCGAGGACACCGTCGCCACCCCCGAGGAGATCGAGCGGCTGTTCGGCCCCTCGGTCGCGCGCCTCGTCGACGGCGTCACCAAACTCAGCAAGATCGAAGCGCAGACCGAGAACGAACGCGCCGCCGAGAATCTGCGCAAATTCCTCCTCGCGATGTCCGACGACATCCGCGTGCTGCTGGTCAAGCTCGCCGACCGGCTGCACAACATGCGGACGCTCCACCACATCGCCAAGCCCGAGAAGCGCCGTCGCATCGCCAAGGAGACGATGGACATCTACGCGCCGCTCGCCGAGCGGATCGGCATGTACGAGTTCATGCGCGAGATGCAGTCGCTCGCATTCGAACAGCTCGAACCTGAAGCCTCCGAATCGATCAACCGCCGCCTCGAACAGCTGAAAAAAGGCGACGGCGACCGCATCGCCAAGATCGCCTCCGGCCTCAAGCTGGTGCTGTCGCGCGCCGGGGTCGAGGCTGAGATTTCGGGACGCGAGAAACACCCCTATTCGATCTTCCGGAAAATGTCGGAGCGGCACATCAGCTTCGAACAACTGTCCGACGTGATGGCGTTCCGCGCGATCGTGCCGACCGAGGAGGATTGCTACCGCGTACTCGGGATCATCCACCAGCGCTGGCCGATGGTGCCGGGCCGGTTCAAGGATTACATCTCGACGCCCAAGCGCAACGGCTATCGCTCGTTGCACACCTCGGTGATCCACGCCGACAGCGCGCGGATCGAGATCCAGATCCGTACCGCCGACATGCACGCACAGGCCGAGTTCGGGCTGGCGGCGCACTGGGCCTACAAGCAGCAGATCAACGGCAGCGACCGCCAGGTCAGCTGGATCCGCGATCTCGTCGAGATCCTCGATACCGCCGAGAGCCCGGAAGAGCTGCTCGAACACACGCGGATGGCGATGTACACCGATCGCATCTTCGCGTTCACGCCGAAGGGCGAGCTGATCCAGCTGCCGAAGGGTGCGACCTCGATCGATTTCGCCTATGCGGTGCACACCGATCTTGGCGACCAGGCGGTCGGCGCGAAGGTCAACGGCCGCGTCGTGCCGTTGTCGACGGTGATCGAGAATGGCGATCAGGTGCAGATCCTGCGCTCGAAGGGCCAGTCGCCGCAGCCGCAATGGCTCAACGTCGCGACCACCGGCAAGGCGCTCGCCGCGATCCGCCGGCACCTGCGTCAGAAGGAGCGCGTCGAGCAGATCGCACTCGGCCGCACGCTGTACGACGACATCGTCACGCGCCTGCCCGCGCAGATCGGCACCGATGCACTCAGCCACGCGCTGAAGCGGCTGAAGCTGCCCGACGATTCGTCGCTGATGGTCGCGATCGCGCGCCGAACCCTGTCCGATGCCGCGGTAATGGAAGCACTAATGCCGGGCTCGGCAGGCGCGGACGTGACTCATGCACTCGCCCCACAATCGAGCGCGATCTCGATCAAGGGGCTGACCCCCGGTGTCGCCTACGACCTCGCGACGTGCTGCCATCCCGTACCGGGCGACCGGATCGTCGGCTTGCGTCGGCCCGATGCGGGGATCGAGGTCCACGCGATCGACTGCCGCGTGCTGGGCGAACTCGCCGAGCGCTCAGAGAACGAGACCGACTGGGTCGACGTCGCCTGGGGCGACGAGACCGAGGGCGCCGTCGCACGCATATCGGTGATGGTGAAGAACGAGCCAGGCTCGCTCGGGATCGTCTCGTCGATCATCGGCGGGCACAAGGCGAACATCATCAACCTGCGGCTCGATACGCGCGACAAGAGCTTCCACACCAACGAGATCGACGTCGAGGTGCACGACGTGCAGCAGCTGATGCGGTTGATGGCGGGGCTGCGTGCGGCGGATGCGGTGCACACCGTGGAGCGGGTGTAGAAACATCCGACGATGACGGCGGGCGCGGCGGACGCTAGACGGGGCGGATGAACCGTCCGTCCCTTTCGATTGTCGTCCCCTGCTATAACGAGGCGGCGTGCCTCGACATCCTGCACGCGCGTATCTCCGGCGCGGCGAAGGTCGCGGTCGGCGACGATTACGAGATCGTCCTCATCAACGACGGCTCGCGCGACGACAGCTGGCCGGTGATGCAGCGCCTCGCCGCCGCCGATCCGCGGCTGGTCGCGATCAACCTCTCGCGCAACCACGGCCACCAGCTGGCGCTGACCGCGGGGCTCGATCTCTGCGCAGGTGAGCAGATCCTGATCATCGACGCCGATCTCCAGGATCCCCCCGAACTCCTGTCCGACATGCGCGCGGCGATGGCAGCAAGCCAGGCTGACGTCGTCTACGCGGTGCGCCGCCAGCGCGCGGGCGAAACGGTGTTCAAGAAAGCCACCGCCGCCGCCTTCTATCGCCTGCTGACGCGGATGACCGAGACGCCAATCCCGCTCGACACCGGCGACTTCCGCCTGATGAGCCGCCGCGCTCTGGATGCGTTCCTGTCGCTCCCCGAACAGGCCCGCTTCATCCGCGGCATGGTCGCCTGGATCGGCTTCAAGCAGGTGCCCTTTCCGTACGACCGCGCCGAGCGGCTCGCGGGCGAGACGAACTACCCGCTGGCGAAAATGATCCGCCTCGCGTTCGACGCCGTCACCGGCTTCTCGACCGCGCCGCTGCGCTTCGCCAGCCACGCCGGGCTCGCGCTGACCGGCGTGTCGCTTCTCCTGTTCGTCTACATCGCGATCGGCTGGCTCTCGGGCAGCGCGGTGCAGGGCTGGACCTCGACGATGCTGGTCACCGTGTTCCTCGGCGCGGTGCAGATGTTCGTGTTGGGGATGATCGGCGAGTATCTCGGGCGGCTGTATGTCGAGTCGAAGCGTCGGCCGCTGTATATCGTCGCAGATGTGGCGGGGCCGATCCAGGGGAAGGCGACCTTGGGGTTTCGTGCGGAGCCGGTGGACGTGGTGCGGTTGCCTGACGCGCCCCTTCCCATCCGCACCGACTGACGAACACCGCCTACCCCGACTCTGGCACCACCCCAATCCTCGAACCACCCCGGCGGAGGCCGGGGCCCAATTGGAAAGGTCGCAGTAACGGAGCGCGGACCTCAGTTGGCCACGTCCCCCAATTGGGCCCCGGCCTTCGCCGGGGTGGTGGTTGCGTGGTGCTTGCTTGCCAATTCGGGGAGGTGCACCACGCCCCTATCCGTTCGTGCCGAGTAGAGACCGAGTAGCTCCGTAAGGAGCGTATCGAGGGCTCGTATCGAGGTATGGGGCCCGCGCGCCAACTTATCCCTCGATACGCCATCTCGATACGTGGCTTCGCCACTACTCGACGGCTACTCGGGACGAACGGAAGTAGGACGCGCAGCTACCTCGATCGTTACCGCGGCACCGCCAGCGTCACGATCGAAACCCCCGGCGTCATCGGCATGCGACCGACCATGTGGCGTTCCAGGCGGAAGATCTTCTCGAACAGCGCGTTCACCAGCTTGGGCGGCGGGGAGTCGTCGCTGTCGTCGCGGCCGGAGAGGCGGCCGGCGATCCGCGCCGCGGCCGCCAGCGGGAACAGCAGCGAGTTGAAATAGCCGAGCTTTTCGGGCTTCAGGCCCGCCGTCTCGATCGCTGTCTTGAGCGTGGCCTTCGAATAGCGACGGTGGTGGTGGTTCACCACGTCGTGCGCGCTCCACAGCCACGCATGCGCCGGCACCGCGATCAGGATCTTGCCACCCGGCGCAAGGCAATCCGCCATCGCCTTCAACGCCGCGACGTCGTCCTCGATGTGCTCGACCACGTCTAGGACCGCGATAAGGTCGTAATGCGCGCGGGGAACGCCCGGCAGCTCGGGCAAAGGCGCCGCCCCCACCGGCTTCCCCAGCCGCTCGCTGGCGATCTCGCGCGCCGCCGGATCGATCTCGATCGCGTCGATCTCGCCGAACTCCGCCAGCATCGGCAAATTATGCCCGGTGCCGCAACCGATCTCGAGGATCTTCGCATCCTTCGGCAACGCGCCGTAGCGTGTCAGGTAATCCGCCAGGATGTCGCGGCGCGCGCGGTACCACCAGTGGGTGGAGTCATGCGCGGCCATCCGGTCGTAGACGATGCGGTCCATTACTTGTCGGCCCTGCGGTTGGAATTCATGTCAGTTGAAAACCCAGAAACGGTTGAGCACGAACGTCACGATCGCGGCAAGAAAGACGGCGGGGATCAGCGGGATCCAAGGATGCAGATGGAGCAGCGCGGTACCGATCCAGGTGATGACCGCATTGAGCGCGAGCCCCGAGCCCTGGACGATCACGAACTTCACATGCCGCCCCGCCCCCGGTTCCTTCGCGTGCCCCTTGAAGCTCCAGCGGCTGTGCAGGAAGAATCCGACCACGACGGCGACGGCGAAGGCGAACGGCACCGCAGCCACCGCCTGGCGTGGCGGGAAAACGTACGCGGTCAGCGGCAGGTAGACGAGCGAATAGACGACGCTGGAAATCCCGCCAGCGATCCCGAAGCGCACGAGCTGGCCGAGCACGCCGCTCGCCCGCATCTGCTCCACCTGTCGCCAAATCGCCTGCATGCCCGCCTTGTTCTTTACCCGCACCGCGATAGAGCGACGCTTGAGATACGCCCGCGCATCTAGAGTGCGTGCGGGCTGGAGGAAAGCGTTTTGGATCAGGCACCACTTCAGCGGCGGACGTTGCTGGACGAACTCGACCGCCATTGGATCGCGCTGACGCTGCTCGCCTGGGTGGCGGTGGCGGCATGGTCGGTGTTCGATCGCTGGGGGCAGATCCGCTGGCTGTCGCTCGGCGATACCGACGACAACATGCGGCTGATGCAGGTCCGCGCGCTGCTGAACGGCCAGGGCTGGTACGATCTGCGCAACTACCGGATGAACCCGCCGGTCGGTTTCGATATCCACTGGAGCCGCATTGTCGACCTGCCGATCGCCGGGCTGATCCTGTTCTTCCGCCTGTTCACCAGCAACAGCTGGGCGGAGCGGCTGGCGTGCGGGACCGCGCCGTTGCTGCCGCTGTCGATCGCGATGCTGGGCATCGGCGCGACCGTGCGCCGGCTTATCAGCCCGTATGCGTGGCCGCTGGCGGTCGTGTTCATGGTCGGTGCTACGGCCACGATGCTGATGTTCATGCCCGAGCGGATCGATCACCACGGCTGGCAACTGGCGATGTTGAGCCTCACGGTAGCGGGCCTGTGCGATACCAACGGCCGACGTGGTGGCGCGATGGTCGGGATCGCGAGCGCGGTGTCGCTGTCGATCGGGCTCGAACTCTTGCCCTATGCGGCGATGGCGGGGGCGATCATCGCCCTGCGCTGGGTGTGGGACCGGTCGGAGGCCGAGCGGCTGTCGATCTATGCGCTGACATTGGGTGGCGGTAGCACGCTCGGCTTCGCGCTGTTCGCGTCGAACGCCAACCAGGCGATGCGGTGCGATGCGTTGACGCCCGTGTGGCTGAGCGTGATGATCGCGGCGGGAATGCTGCTGTTCCTGCTCGCGCGGTTCGGTCCGGCGTCGCGGGGCGCTCGGCTGGCACTGGCGGTGGTCGCAGGTGCGGCGATCGTCGCAGGTTTCGCGCTGGTGTTTCCGCAGTGCCTAGGGCGGCCCGAGGGGATTTCGCCCGAGCTGCAGCGCAACTGGTTGGACAATGTCCGCGAGGCCAAGCCGATCTACAAGCATAGTTTTCGCGTCGGGTTCGCGCTCGCTACGCTACCGATCATCGGTTTGATCGGGGCGGTGATCGCAGCGTGGCGCGCGCGTCGCGATCCAAGCGCAGTCGGCTGGGCAGCGGTCGCGCTGTTCACCGCGTTCGCCTGCGCGATGCTGTTGTGGCAGGTCCGCGCCGGACCCGCCGCGCAGATGCTGGCGATCCCGGGAGCGACCGCGCTGGCCTGGCTGATCATCCCCCGATTGCTCGGCAACCGATCGATCGCGGTGCGCGTGCTGGGGACCGCAGCGGCGTTCCTGATCGTCTCGGGCATGTTCGCCGGGATGGTGCTGAAATACCTGCCGATCGACCGGCCGAAGCCGTATGAAAAGCGCGTCAACATGGCGACCGGCGACTGCCTGCGCACGACCGTGCTGCTCGCGCTGAACAAATACCCCGCGCAAACGATCTTCACCTTCGTCGACATGGGGCCGCGGCTGATCACGATCACGCATCACGACGCGATTGCAGGGCCTTATCATCGCAACGGCGACGCGATCCTCGACGTGCAGCACGCGTTCGGGCGGTCTGCCGAAGAGGCGCACGCGATCATCAAGCGCCACGGCGCGACGATGCTGCTGCTGTGTCCGAACGCGGCGGAATCGACTAACTATAAGGCGCGCAGTCCGAAGGGGTTCTATGCCGAACTGGCGAAGAACGAGGTGCCGACCTGGCTGACCCCTCTGCCGCTGCCGGCGAAGTCGCCGCTGCGGTTGTTCAAGGTCGACTGACCACCACCCCCCGGTTCTCCTGCGAACGCAGGAGCCCAGGGTAACGAAAGGCAACGTCTGTAATCCTGGGCTCCTGCGTTCGCAGGAGAACGGATTAGCGCAGCACTACCGACAGGCCGTCGAGCACGAACTGCACCGCGAGCGCGGCGAGCAGCACGCCGAGCAGGCGCGTGATCACCGCCTCGATCTTCGCGCCGAGGATCCGCATGATCGGCCCCGCCGCGAGCAACGCAACCAGCGTCAGCAGTAGGATCGTCACCATCGCACCCAGCACGACCAGCGAGCGCTCGATCCCGCTGTTGCGGCTCATCAACAGCATCACCGACGCGATCGAGCCGGGCCCCGCGATCATAGGCATCGCCATCGGGAAGATCGAGACGTCCTCCACCTCGGGATCGCTCGCCACCTTGGCGGCACGGTCCTCGCGGCGTTCGGTGCGCTTTTCGAACACCATTTCGAGCGCGATCAAGAACAGCATGATGCCGCCGGCAATGCGGAAGCTGGCGAGACTGATGCCGAGGCCCTTCAACAACGCCTCGCCGAACAGCGCGAACACGAACAAAATCGCCGCCGCGACGCCAACAGCGCGCATCGCCATCGCACGCTTCTGCAGCGTCGACGCGCCCGCCGACAGCCCGGCATAGATCGGCGCGCAGCCGGGCGGATCGATGACGACGAAGAACGTGATCAGCGACGAGATGTAGAGTTCGATCACAGGCTTGCCTCATCGATTGCAACGCCTTCGCGTCGGCCAGCGGAGACCAAGGTGTTGCGCAGTAGGCAGGCGATGGTCATCGGCCCGACGCCCCCCGGCACCGGCGTGATCGCACCGGCAACCTCGACCGCGCTCGCGAAATCGACGTCGCCGACGAGGCCGGCATCGGTCCGGTTGATACCGACGTCGATGACGGTCGCACCGGGCTTGAGCCAGTCGCCCTTGATCATCTGTGGGATGCCGACCGCGGCGACGACGATGTCCGCGCGGCGGATATGCGCGGGGACGTCCTGCGTGCGGCTATGGACGACGGTGACGGTGCAGCTTTCGCGGAGGAGTAATTGCGCCATCGGCTTGCCGACGATGTTGGAGCGACCAACAACGACGGCTTCGAGCCCGCTCAAGCTCGGCATTACGCTCTTCAATAGCATGACGCACCCGAGCGGCGTGCAGGGGACGAAGCCGGGCAGGCCAGTCGCGAGCCGCCCCGCGTTGATCGGATGGAACCCATCGACGTCCTTGTCCGGGTCGATCGCTGAGATGACCGCCTGCTCGTCGATATGCTTCGGCAGGGGCAATTGGACGAGGATGCCGTCGATCGTCGGGTCGGCGTTGAGCGTCGCGACCAACGCGAGCAGCTCTTCTTCCGCCACGTCGACAGGGAGCCGGTGCTCGATGCTCTCCATCCCGGCTTCGCGCGTGGCCCTGCCCTTTGATCGGACATAGACGTTCGAGGCAGGATCCTCACCGACCAGCACCACCGCAAGGCCAGGCGCACGGCCTGCCTCGGCGCGAAAGGCGGTGACGCCGTCTGCGATACGGGCCCGGAGGCCGGCGGCGAAGGCCTTGCCGTCGATGATGGTCGCGCTCATGCCCGCGGCCCATAGAGCGCGGACGCGATTTCCGCCAGCGTAGTGGCGTCGCCGGCAATGTGCAGACGCTTCAGGCGGGCGGTTTCGCCGGCGACGATCGTCACGGCGCGCTTGGGTACGCCGAAGGTCTTGGCAACAAGCGTCACCAACCCAGCATTTGCGGCACCATCTACCGGCGCCGCCGCCAACCTCGCGACGAAATGCTCTTCGGTCCCGGCGGTCAGCGCATCCCGGCCACCACGCGGTGTTACCCGGACGGCGATCGCCAAGCCATCAGCCAGCGCACGCCAAGCCGCCTTCTCAGTCAATAGGTCGCGACGAGATAGTTCTGCGCGATGTTCGGGATGACGATGTTGCTGAGAATGTAGAGGATCAGCAGCACGACCAGCGGCGACAAGTCCAGCGCGCCGAAGTCCGGCAGCACGCGGCGGATCGGACGATACATCGGCTCGGTCATCCGCTGCAGCGCGGTCCACACGGTGCGGACGAAATCGCTGTGCGTATTGATGACGTTGAACGCGATCAGCCACGACAGAATCGCCTGCACGACGATGATCCACCAGATGACGGTGAGCAGCAACTGGACGATCTGAAGAAGGGCGATCAAGGCGTAGGTCTCCGCTGGTGTGTTGCCGATATAAGGTGGCGGGGGGAGAACGAGAAGCCCCGTGGTGTCGCTGGCCTGCGCGCGACGATTTGAGCAGCACCCTTGCCCTCAAGTCTCCGTCATCCTGGGCTTGACCAAGGATCCAGAGCCACGAAGGCTACCCTGTGTGGCTCTGGATCCTGACTTTCGTCAGGATGACGGGAGTGGGGGGACCTTGGCGCCCGTTACCGCGAGCGCCCGTTGGCGCTGACCAGCGTGCCCGCGCCCTGCTTGGTGAAGATCTCCAGCAGCATCGCGTGCGGCACGCGGCCGTCGATGATGACCGCGGCATCGACGCCCGATTCGACCGCCGCGACGCAGGTGTCGAGCTTCGGGATCATGCCACCGGTCACCGTGCCGTCCGCGCGCAGTTCGGCGATCCGCGCAGGATCGAGATCGGTGAGCAGCTCGCCCTCCTTGTCGAGCACGCCGACGATATCCGTGAGCAGAAAGAAGCGCGCCGCGCCCATCGCGGCGGCGATCGCGCCCGCCATCGTGTCGGCGTTGATGTTGTAGGTGTGGCCGTCCGCACCGATACCGATCGGCGCGATCACCGGGATGATGTCGGCGGCGATCAGCGTGTCGAGGATCGTCCGGTCGACCGCGATCGGCTCGCCGACGAAGCCCAGGTCGACATGCCGCTCGATCCCCTGGAGCTTGTCGGGCTCGCGGCCGTGGCCGACTTTCTGCGCGAGGACGAGGCCGGCGTCCTTGCCCGAGATGCCGACCGCGCGACCGCCCGCCTGGCCGATCCAGCCGACGATTTCCTTGTTGATCGAGCCGGCGAGGACCATCTCGGCGATCTGCGCGGTCTCGGCATCGGTGACGCGCAGGCCGTCGACGAAGCGCGATTCGACGCCGAGGCGCTTCAACATTGCGCCGATCTGTGGCCCGCCGCCGTGGACGACGACCGGGTTGATGCCGACTGCCTTGAGTAGCACCATGTCCTCGGCAAAATCACGCTGCAACTCGGGGTCGCCCATCGCGTGGCCGCCGTATTTCACGACGAACGTCTTGCCGGCATAGCGCTGCAGGTACGGCAGCGCCTCGGTGAGCGTTTCCGCCTTGGCGAGCAGGGCGGGATCGGGCGTGTGATCGGTCAACTAAACTTCCGTTCGTCTCGAGTAGCCATCGAGCACTTGTCGAGATGGCGTATCGAGAGACCTGTACCTCGATACGAGCCCTCGACAGGCTCGGTCTCTACTCGGCACGAACGGAAAAATCTAACATTATGCCCGGTCCAACCGCCGTCCCAGTTTCACGAAGAACGTGATCATGAACGGTACCAGCACGATCGACAGCACGACCTTGGTCAGCATCTGCCCTTCCATCAACGCGACGATCGGCCGCTCGCCGAGGAACGAGATGGTGATGAACAAAATCGTGTCGATGATCTGCGAGATGATGCTCGCGATCATCCCGCGCAGCCACACCAGCTTGCCGTCACCGCTGCCGACCTGACCCGACAACTTGGAGAAGATCAGCACGTTGAGCGTCTGCGAAATCCCGTACGAGATCAGCCCCGCGATCATCATCCGCGAGCTCTGGCCGACCACGACCGGGAACGCGTCGACCGCGGGCGGGTACATCCCCGGATCGTGCGGCAGCGCCAGCACCAGGTGGATCAGCGCCGCCGACACGAGCAAAGGGATGAACCCGAGGCGCACCAGGAACGTCGCGGTCTTCTGGCCGTGCAGCTCGGCGATTGCGCTGCTCAGCACCACCAGCAGCAGGAAGCCGAAGATCCCCGCCTCGACCGCGAGCGGGCCGAGCGCGACCTGCTTCACCCCCAACACGCCGGCGATGCACACCATGCCGCCGTACAGGACCGAGAAAACGAAGAGCGAACGCGGGAACGCGGGGGGCAACTTATCCATCGCGCGGGACGCTAGCGAAAACGCGCGCGCCGTCAAATGACTAGCGCGCTTCAAATAACTGGCGAGCGCGGCGCTCGCGTGTCATGTCGGTCGCTTGCGCAGCCGGGGGGCGGCGCGTGTCATCGCAAGAAAACGCAGGGCGTCCATGGAAAGACTCTTCATCGGTTTGGCGGGCATCGCCGTCATCCTGGGCATTGCCGTGCTGTTGTCGAGCGACCGCCGTGCGATCCGCCTGCGCATCGTCGGCGCCGCGTTCGCGTTGCAGGCCGGGATCGCGGTCCTCGTACTGTACTCTAGCTTCGGCAAGGTCGTGCTCGGCGAGATGTCCGGCGGCGTCGCCAATTTGCTCGGCTATTCGCAGAAGGGCACCGAGTTCCTGTTCGGCAAGATGGCGACGCCCGAGATCGGCGGCCAGAGCTTCGCGATCGCCGCGTTGCCGGTGATCATCTTCTTCGCCAGTCTCGTCTCGATCCTCTATTATCTCGGCATCATGCAGTTCGTGGTGCGCTGGGTCGGCGGCGGGATCGAGAAGGTCATCGGCGTCTCGAAGGTCGAATCGCTGTGCGCCGCAGCGAACATCTTCGTCGGCCAGAGCGAATCGCCGCTCGTCATCCGCCCCTATCTGGCGGGGCTCACCCCGGCGCAGCTCTTTACCGTGATGACCAGCGGCATGGCGGGCGTCGCGGGTACGATCCTCGCGGCGTATGCGTCGATGGGCATCCGCATCGATTACCTGCTCGCCGCGAGCTTCATGGCGGCGCCGGGCGGCATCCTGATGGCGAAGATCATCATGCCCGACCGCGTCACGCCACCAGAAGGCGAACTCGCGCTCGGCGATCTGCCCGGCGAATCGTCGGCGGGCGAACCGATGCCGCAAGCCACGCATGACGAGGAAAAGCCCGCCAATCTGATCATGGCCGCCGCCCAGGGTGCGCAGACCGGCGTGCGCTTGGCCGTCGCGGTCGGCGCGATGGTGCTGGCGTTCGTCGCGCTGGTGGCGCTGGCGAACGGATTACTCGGCGGGCTTGGCAACATGATCGGGCTGCCGGGGCTGAGCTTCCAGGGGCTGCTCGGCTATGTCTTCGCGCCGATCATGTTCCTGCTGAACGTGCCGTGGAGCGAGGCGGGAATCGCCGGTGGGCTGTTCGGGCAGAAGATCGTGCTGAACGAATTCGTCGCCTACATCTCGCTCGGTACGCAGCAGGGGCTGAGCCCGCGGACGATCGCGGTCATCACCTTCTCGCTGTGTGGGTTCGCGAACTTCTCGTCGATCGCGATCCAGATGGCGGTGACGGGCAGCCTCGCGCCGAACCAGCGGCCGATGATCGCCAAGCTTGGCCTGCGCGCGCTGGCGGCGGGGAGTCTTGCGAACTTAATGTCGGCCGCGCTCGCGGGCCTGCTGATCGGCTGAATCCCGCCCATCCGCCATCCTGACGAAAGTCAGGACCCAGAGCCACGAGGGGCAGCGCTTGTTACCCTGGGTCCTGACGTTCGTCAGGATGACGCGGGTCGAGATAACGGGCCGAAACTACAAGGCCCCGAAACGCAATCGGGCCCGTCACCGCTCGGCAACGGGCCCGACGCCACTGCCGCGTTGTGGAACGCGGAAGCTATCTCGCGGAAACGCCGATTACGGCAGCATCACCGTGTCGACGACGTGGATCACGCCGTTCGACTGCATGACGTTCGCGATCGTGATCTTACCCTTGTGGCCCTTGCCGTCCATGATGCCCCAGCCGGTGCCGACCTTCTTGAACATCAGCGGCTCGCCCTGCACGGTCGTGTAGGTCGCGGTGCCGCCGTTCGCCTTCGCCTTGGCGGCGATGTCGGCGGCGGTGATCGTGCCGGGGACGACGTGATAGGTCAGGACGCTGGCGAGCTGCGCCTTGTTCTCGGGCTTGAGCAGCGTGTCGACGGTGCCGGCCGGCAGCTTCTTGAACGCGGCGTTGGTCGGCGCGAACACGGTGAACGGACCCGGGCCCGACAGCGTCTCGACCAGGCCGGCGGCCTTGACCGCGGCGACCAGCGTCGTGTGATCCTTCGAATTGACGGCGTTCTCGACGATCGTCTTGGTCGGATACATCGCGGCGCCGCCGACCATCGGGTTGGTTTGCGCGGCAACGATGGCGCTGCCGCTGACGGCAACGGCGGCCGCGACGATCGCGGTACGAATGAAGTGGTTCATGGCTTCTCTCCTGCGTGCGGAGCCGGTGTGCGGCGCCACTGCGGGGAGATACGCGCCCGCCGGGATAAGGACGCAGCCGGCGTTCAGATCGCCGCGAGAAGCCCCGCCCAGGCCGCGATCTCGTCGTCATGCCGCCGCGTGACGGCCAGCTCGCTTGCGGTCGCCGTGTCGAGATCGACCTCGACCGTGCCCGTCCACTCGAACGTCGCATTGCCCGACAGCGTCACCATCGCCGCCTCGCTCGCCTCGGCACGGACCAGACCGCCCTTGTTGAAGACGGTGGTCTGCGTGTCGTACGCGATCCGCCCGGTCAGACAGGCGGCATAGGTCGACGCCGCCATCGCACTGCCGCAGCTGTCGGTCAGCCCGACGCCGCGCTCGAACGTCCGCACGAACAGGTCATGGCCACGCACCTCTACGAAACTGACGTTCGCGCGATTCGGCAGCCAGTCAGGTGCCGCCTCGCACGCCTCGCCAACGCGGACGAGTTCGGCTTCGTCGACGGCATCCACGAACGTCACGAGATGGGGGTTGGGCATCGCCACCGCCGTGAAGGCGCGGTCCGTCGGCAAGCGCGCGATCGGCGCATCGACGATGCGATCGGTCCCGACATGGATCGGCCACGCCGCGGCATCCAGAGACGCAGGGCCCGCGATCTCGCGAATGGTGAAGACGCCCTCGGCAATATCGGCATCGCGCTCGACGGCCGCGTCGCTCGTCTTCAGCAGCGCGGACGCGGATTCGGAGCCCGTAGCCGCGAACCCGGCGCGCGCGACGCAACGCAGGCCGTTCAGGCACGTCTCAGACTCGCTGCCGTCCGAATTGAACATCCGCATCCCGAACGCGTGGGTCGCGTCGCCGGTCGTCAGCAGCAGGAGTCCGTCGCCACCCACAGGTCCATCGCGATCCGCCAGCGCCCGCGCGACGGCTGCCCAAGCCGCATCGCCAAGCGCCGACGCGCGTGCATCGATCAGCGGAAAGTCGTTACCCGAACCGTGGCATTTTATGAGATCGAAGCGCATGCCCGCCATCTAGTCACGCGAGCGCGCCAATGCGAGCGCCTAGCCGATCCCGTAATGCGCGGTCAGGCGATCGAGCGCGAGCGTCAGCACCAGCCGCCCTGCCCGCGCCGGCCATTGCAACGCCTTCTCCGCCACGGGCAGTCCCTCCCCTGCACAGACGACACGCCACAGGATATCCGCCAGCCCGGGCCCCGCCGCCGCCAGTGCCGCGTCGAACCGACGCTTCGCCGCGATCTGCGCTGACGTCGGATCGAGCCCGTCACCACCGCCGCCATCGACCCGCTCGACCCAGCGCATCGTCACGCTCGGCGCGATCGACGCGCGTTCGTAATCCGCGCGCAGCCGCTCCCCCGCCTCGAACTGCGTCACGTCGATCAACGCGCGCGACCGCAACCAGCCGAGCGGCGACTCCGCGAGGTTCACGGTGACCGTGCGACCGCGACGCGCGCCGGCCGGCTGTGGAACACCGTCCGAATCGACCGTCCGCTCTACCAGTTCGCGCATCCGCCATCTCCCGTTGCGCTTGGCGGTTGCCATAGCTCCACCGTTGTAGGACAGAGAATTAACCCATCTGGTTTGGAGCTGTTCGATGATCGCATTGCAATGATCACTGCCATTCGCGAAGTCCGGCGTGCCAAGGGACTGACGCTGGAGGATGTCGCCAGGCGTTGCGATCCGCCGACCACGGCACAAACGATCGGGCGGCTGGAGACCGGCACGCGCACCGTCTCGATCGGCTGGCTCAACCGAATCGCCGCCGCACTCGGCGTAGAGGCAAGTGATCTCGTGACATTACCGGAGCGCAAGGACCTGCCAGTCGCAGCAATACTCGATAGCGGCGGAGCCCACGCCCCCCGCCGAACCACGACCGCACCACCGCCTCAGGTCGTGCCAGGCCAGATCGCCATCACAGTCGCGAACGGCACCGGCGATTACCGCGCGGGCGACGTGATCTGGACGTCGATGTTGAAACCCGAAGATTTCGCAACCGCCCTAAACCGCGACGTCCTCGTCCCGCAACCGGCAGGAAGGTTCGCGTTCGGCCGGCTCACCGGATGCGACGGCGGCGTTACCGTCCTCCCGCCGGACACCGGCACCCAGTCGCTGACCATCGCCGACCCCGCCTGGATCGCAGTCGCGGTGCGACTAGTCCGCGAGCTATAGAAGGTGGTGGACGATGACGGGCTCGAACCGCCGACATTCTCGGTGTAAACGAGGGATCGCCACGCCTCCCCCTCCTTGAACGACCTTTTAGTGGAGGGACATAGCGCGAACATATGTAAAACATGTCAAGTCCGTGCTGTCCATTTGCTGTCCACCGATCAATATCAGCGACCCTGGCGAACGTAGGTCGCATCGTTCGCGCGAATCGGTAACAATGCTGTGCCGGCTGAGTTGATCGCTAAGCAGGAAAGTGCGCGCAGGGTTGCCGCACGACCTTCAGTTTCATCAGATATGAAGCCGCTAAGCGGGGGCATGATGCATCGCATCGCCGGACTTCATGCCGAACGCCGCGTACCAGGCGTCGACGTTCCGGACGATCCCGTTGCCCCGGTGGAAATGCAGCGAGTGGGGATTGGTAAGCAGGCGCGCGCCGGCCGGCCTATCGCGCAACTTCGCCTACCACGCCTGCGCATAGGCAAGGAAGAACCGCTGACCGCCGCTCAGCCCGCCTATCACCGGTGCCTTGCCGTGCACCGCCTGAAACTTTTGATCGGCAGAATACGCCGTCTCGATACCGCCAAGATCCACGAGTTGAACCGATTGAGGCTCATAACAGCTTACAGTTAGTCGTCAGCCACTCACTGATCCAGTTTAGGAAGGGCCGCCGGCACGCTGGTTCACTACCTGTCAGCCGCCGTCCGCGGCCCAGGCCGGATGGTTACCGATGCAGTGGCGAGCGGGGACTTACCCGCGTTCTACAGGTGATCAAGAACATTATCGTATAAAGCTATCACCGCTTGAGGGTGACATGCCAATCCTCCAAGGCCTGCCGTTTTTCAACGCTTGGAAAGAATGAACGTACGCTTCATTGTGCAGATGCAGCATAAACGCGTTGACGTGCCTCATCGTAATGGAGATGACAACGCTACCACGCGGCGGGGGCCACACGATGAGAATAAACGAAGCCTCGGGGATACCACAAGACGCGTTCCCGAATTTTGGCCATGATCAAGAATGGATTAGATCGCTATGAAGATCGCAGTCTTTGGTCTTGGTTATGTTGGTCTTTCCAACGCCGTTCTCCTCGCGCAACACAATGAAGTAATTGCCGTCGACATTGCATCTGCGCGCATCGAGATGCTCAACGCGCGTAAGTCGCCGATCGTTGACGCAGAATTGGAGGATTTTCTCGCCACAAGAACGCTGAACCTCACTGCAACGCTAGATGCGCGGCGGGCACTTGCCGGGGCTGATTACGTGATCGTCGCCACGCCGACGAATTACGACGCGGAGACCAACAAGTTCGACACGTCGTCGGTGGAAGCGGTGATCCAGACGACGATTGCAGCGAATCCCCAAGCCACGATCGTGGTAAAATCGACCATCCCAGTCGGTTTCGTGAACGATATCCGAGCACGTTTTGGGACTGACCAAGTCATCTTTAGTCCCGAGTTCCTGCGCGAGGGTAAGGCCCTTTACGATAATCTGCACCCATCACGGATTGTCGTCGGCGAGCGCTCTGAGCGGGCACAAATTTTCGCCGACCTGCTCCTGAATGGTGCGGAGAAAAAGGATGTCGAAATCCTCTTTACCGATGCCAATGAAGCCGAGGCGATCAAGCTGTTCGCTAATACCTATCTCGCGATGCGCGTCGCTTTCTTCAATGAACTCGACAGCTATGCAATCGCCGGCGGCATGGACACGCGCCAGATCATTGACGGGATAGGGCTCGATCCGCGTATTGGCAGGCATTACA
Source organism: Sphingomonas sp. PP-CC-1A-547 (assembly GCF_003610375.1). Lineage (GTDB taxonomy): Bacteria > Pseudomonadota > Alphaproteobacteria > Sphingomonadales > Sphingomonadaceae > Sphingomonas. The sequence goes on along the minus strand of NZ_RAPZ01000015.1, from coordinate 83,898 downwards.
ACAATCCCAGCTTCGGCTATGGCGGCTATTGCCTGCCCAAGGATACGAAACAGCTGCTGGCGAACTATTCCGAGGTGCCGCAAAATTTAATTCGCGCCATTGTCGACGCAAATCGCACCCGCAAGGACTTCTTAGCCGATCAGATAATTGCGCGGAAGCCTAGCAAAGTAGGCGTTTTTCGCTTGGTGATGAAGGCAGGCTCCGACAATTTCCGCGCATCCTCGATTCAAGGCATCATGAAACGGATCAAGGCAAAAGGTATTGAGGTCGTGATTTACGAGCCCACGATGGAAGGCGATCAATTTTTTGGCTCAAGCGTTGTTCGAGATCTCGAGGCCTTCAAACAAAGCTGCGACATTATAATTTCAAATCGCATGGCAGACGCACTCGACAACGTAAAATATAAGGTTTTCACGCGCGACCTGTTTGGGTCAGATTGAACATTCAGTCGACGCAAAATCATAACAAGGGAAATAACAATGAGTAAAAAAGTAGCCCTTGTAACCGGCGTCACAGGCCAAGACGGATCGTATTTAGCCGAGTTCTTACTCGAAAAAGGCTACGAGGTTCACGGCATCAAACGTCGCGCTTCGCTGTTCAACACGCAGCGCATCGATCACATATACCAAGATCCGCATTCGCAGCAGCCTAACCTGAAGCTGCATTACGGCGATCTCTCGGATACTTCCAACCTCACGCGCATCCTGAGCGAAGTGAAGCCCGACGAGGTGTACAACCTCGGCGCCCAGAGCCATGTCGCGGTCAGCTTCGAGGCGCCCGAATATACCGCTGACGTCGATGGCATAGGTACGCTGCGCCTGCTCGAGGCGATCCGCTTCCTCGGGTTCGAGAAGAAGACGCGCTTCTATCAGGCATCGACCTCTGAACTCTATGGCCTCGTGCAGGAGACCCCGCAGAAGGAAACGACGCCGTTCTATCCGCGATCGCCCTACGCGGTCGCCAAGCTCTATGCGTACTGGATTACGGTCAACTACCGCGAGGCCTATGGTATGTATGCCTGTAACGGCGTGCTGTTCAACCACGAGAGTCCGCGTCGGGGCGAAACCTTCGTTACCCGCAAGATCACCCGCGGCCTCGCGAATATCGCGCAGGGCCTGGAGACGGGCCTGTTCATGGGCAATATCGACTCTTTGCGCGACTGGGGCCACGCCAAGGACTATGTCCGCATGCAGTGGATGATGCTGCAGCAGGAGCAGGCAGAAGACTTTGTCATCGCCACCGGTGTGCAATATTCGGTACGCAAATTCATCACTTGGTCGGCAGCCCACCTCGGCATTACGCTGCGGTTCAAGGGCGAAGGCGTCGACGAGGTCGGCATCGTCGACAAGGTCGAGGGTGATGATGCCCCGTCGGTCAAAGCTGGCGACATTCTCGTTCGCATTGATCCTCGCTATTTCCGCCCCGCCGAAGTGGAAACGCTGCTCGGCGATCCGACCAAGGCGAAGGACAGGCTCGGTTGGGTGCCTGAGATCAGCGTGCAGGAGATGTGCGAGGAAATGGTCGCAGCAGACCTTCACACCGCCAAGCGTCACGCCTTGCTCAAGGCACATGGATACGACCTTCCGTTCTCGGTCGAAGGCTGATGAAGAAGCATCCGATGCGCATCTATGTGGCCGGCCATCGCGGCATGGTAGGTGGAGCGATCTCGCGCAAATTGCGCGAGGGCGGCGCCGAGGTCATCACTCGCACCCATGCCGAGCTCGATCTGACCGACCAAGCAGCAGTGCGCGCCTTCTTCGCGAGTGAGAAGCTCGATGGGGTGGTGCTTGCGGCCGCTAAGGTTGGTGGCATCCATGCCAACAACACCTACCCGGCCGACTTCATCTACGAGAACCTCATGATCGAGGCCAATGTCGTTCACCAGGCCTATGCGGCTGGGGTTCAGCGCCTGCTATTTCTCGGCTCCTCCTGCATCTACCCGCGCGCCGTCGAACAACCGATTCGAGAAGATGCGTTGCTCACAGGAGTTCTCGAGCCGACCAACGAGCCCTATGCTGTAGCCAAGATCGCCGGAATCAAATTGTGCGAAAGCTACAACCGGCAATATGGTACCGACTATCGCAGCGTGATGCCAACCAACCTTTATGGTCCCGGGGATAACTTTCATCCCGAAAATTCGCATGTTATGCCAGCTCTGATCCGGCGTTTTCATGAAGCCGCGCGTGATGGGCTGGACCAAGTGTCAATCTGGGGCTCGGGCGCGCCGCGTCGTGAGTTCTTGCATGTCGACGACATGGCAGATGCCTCGTTGTTCATTCTGAACCTGCCGGTTGATCATTATCAAGCCAACACTCAGCCGATGCTCAGCCATATCAACGTCGGCTACGGTGAAGACGTGACAATTCGCGAACTGGCAAGCTTAGTGTCTGAAGTAACCGGCTTTAAAGGTAATATCGTCTTTGACGCAAGCAAGCCTGATGGGGCTATGCGCAAGCTCATGGACTCAAGCAGACTTAATGCCTTGGGTTGGAAACCACGAGTAAGACTGGAACAGGGTATACGCAGCGCTTATTCATGGTTTATGGATAATCATGGGAAAACCATCTCCATCGACTGATAGGTCAAAGCCTAGAAGCGCCGAGCAGTGTTTTAAACATTACCGGATCATATTCAGCTCACTCGCCTTCCTGGGAGATAAAGTGATTGATGGCCTGAACTGATATATGACTACCATAATCCCGGAAGCGATTTCGAATCCAACTGACATAGAGATTCGGTGGGTAATTGCAGCTATCTTCGTCAAGCTACGCGCGCCAGCCGCCGACAGACAACCGAGATGTGTATGGTTTTCAGCCCCCTGCCCCTGCCCCGCCCCGCCCCGCCCCGCCGTCATTGAATTTTTGGATATCGGACCACGCAATGGCGAGATTCCCATCCATCGGTGTGGTTGGCTCATCCAATGGTTTCATGATGCGCAGGATGCTTAGTTCAATTGACGCTGCACTTGCGAAAAGGTAGGATTTAAGGTATCGAAATCGAGATAGTTTGCGTTGCCATAGAGCGGCGTAGCGATTGCTTTCCTGTCGGTGAAAATGTGCATCTGATCGATCTGCCTTTTTGCGGATTAAAGGAGTTTATATAATGCGAGTGATGTCAGTTGAGCTAAACGAGCTAAACTTCCATTATATAAAGTCTTATATCGCCCAAGGAAAGCTGCCGACATTTACCAAGCTGCTCGCGGCACGTGATCTTGTCGAGACGGATGCAGGTGAGGTTTACCCCGAGCTGGAGCCTTGGATCCAGTGGCCCACGATCTACACCGGCAAGACCTATGCCGAGCATCAGCTATTTCGGCTTGGCGATATTGCGTACAAGGATCAGCCGCAGATTTGGGACTATCTGGAAACGCGCGGCGTTTCAGTCGGCGCGATCTCGCCGATGAATGCGTCCAACCGGTGCGAACGTCCGGCCTTCTTTCTGCCAGATCCTTGGACTCATACAAAGATCGTAGCAGAGCCGCGAGCGAAGAAGTTGTTTGAGCTGCTCGGCAAGATGGTCAACGACAATGCGTCCGTGAACCCCTCGATCTTAGAGTTTGCCAAGCAGATTCTACCGCTGGCGCTGCCTTATCTGTCGAGCCGCTCGATCGCTGGCTATTTCAAAATTCTACCGATGGCACTGAAATATAAATGGGCCAAGGCGGCCTTCCTCGACCGTCTTCTAGCTGATCTTTTTGTCGCGCTGTGGCAGAAACACAAGCCCGGGTTTGCTTCATTATTTCTCAATGCTGGCGCGCACATCCAGCACCATCATACATATGATAGCGCTGTCTATGGCGGCGACAAGGCCAACCCGGCGTGGTATAGTAAGGCAGCGGAAACTGATGCTGATCCACTGTTATTCATCTATGAGGTCTATGACGGTTTAATCTCGGAATTAATGGCGCTGAAAGACGCCCACGTGTTCATAAGTACAGGGCTCAGTCAAGTGCCTAACGAACGCGATCACTACCAGTATCGTATTGCGGATTTTAATGGCTTCTTTGCGAAGGTTGGCCTGATCGGCGCAACGATTCGCCCACGTATGTCGCGCGACTTCTTGCTGGAGTTTCCCAACACTGCAGCCGCACGAGCGGCGTTGCCGGTTTTGAACAAGGTGCGGGTGGGAGGCCAGCCGCTGTTTTCGATCGAAGAGCGTGATGAGACCCTGTTCTGCCAAGTCGCTTATTTTGGGAAACCTGAGGGGCTAGAGCAAGTCAGCATTGATGGTATCGAGGGCAACATGAAAGATGAGTTCGTGATGGTTTCAATCGAAAATGCGATTCATCAGAGTACCGGTTATCACATTGACACCCTCGCACCCAAGGGAGGATCGCAGCGGATTGTGCTGACTGACGTATTCGATCGGCTCTGCGCGGCGGCACTAGCCCAAGGCGTAACGGCAAGCCAGGCAGCGTGAGGTTCGGTGCACAGCACGGCCAGCGCGCTGCTGTTTGACGCGCGTCCCGATGCGAATCCTTTTGTTCAGCAACCTGTATCTGCCCGAGCCGACAGGCATCGGGCCATATAGTGGGGGCTTGGCCTCCGAGCTGGTACGCCGCGGTCACGAAGTCATCGTGATCGCTGCCAACCCGTCATATCCTTTTTGGAAGCTGTTCGATGGTTTCAATGCGTGGCGCTGGAGTCGACGAAGCGAGGATGGAGTCCAGGTTCATCGAGTACCGGTTTACATCCCGACGAAGGTTGGCGGGGCCAAGCGCATACTCCACTACGGCGGCTACGCCGCGGCAGCAGCGCCGATCGCGCTGACCCTCGCCTTTCGCTTCCGCCCCGATGTAGTGATAGCAGTTGTGCCGACCCTGATGGTTGCTCCGCTGGCCTTGCTGACAGCGAAGGTTGCTGGCGCGGCCAGCTTGCTCCACGTCCAAGACTTCGAAGTCGAGGCCGGCTTCGCGACGGGCCAGATGAACGGCAGCGGCAAGGCCGCGCGCGCTGCGTTCGCGTTTGAGCGTCGTTGTATCGGCGCTTTTGACCAGACCAGCAGCATCTCACCCGAGATGTGCGCCAAGCTAATCGAAAAGGGCCGCGACCCTGCGACAGTGCACGAACTGCGTAACTGGGCCGAGATAGATGCGGTCACACCGCGGTCGACCCAGAGCTCAATTTATCGTGAGCTTTGGAACATCACCACACCGCACGTCGCGCTCTATTCAGGTAGTATCGCGAAAAAACAAGGTATCGAAACAATAGTTGAGGTCGCCCTCGCGCTAAAAGATCGGACCGATATCACGTTTATTTTGTGCGGCAATGGTCCGACCCGTGCTGATTTGGAGGCAAGCGCCGCAGGGCTTTCCAACATCCAATTTCGGGACTTGCAACCGAAGGAGGAGCTTGGCGAACTGCTTGCGTTGGCGACTGTCCACCTACTACCACAAAAACGTGACGCGGCCGACTTAGTGCTGCCGTCTAAGCTCACCAACATGCTTGCCTCAGGCAAGCCGGTCGTGGCCGGCGCGGACTTTGGCTGCGGACTGGCGCGAGAGGTCGAGGGATGCGGGCTTGCCGTCGAACCCGAGAACACAGCAGCGATGGCGATGGGGATTGAGCGGCTGCTCGACGACCCCGTCCTCTATGCGGCGAGCGCGGCCGAGGCCCGTCGCCGGGCTGAACAGCGCTGGGCACGCGACGCGATCATTGATCGATTTGAAGCGATGCTAACTGGCATGGCGGAAACGCGTGCGCGCAAGTTTACATGAAGGCGCCGAGGATGCTGGCTGCATGCGTCCGTTGGGCTGGCAGGCTCGGGGTATGACCGGTTTTTCCGCATTTCCTTGCAAAGTCGCCAATGCTCTTTGGCCGAACCGACTTACGCGTCAAACATTGCTGCACGAGCGAAGATATGTGCAAAACATCGCGCTAGTCGGCGCGCCGGAAGAGTATTGGCAAGCGGTGTCGTGTGGGGAAATCGAGTGATTGACGCTAACCGGCCCGTGCGCGTCGCGGTTGTATACCACATCTGGCCGCACTACCGTGCTGCCGTGGTGGCGGCAATGGATCGCAGCACACTGATCGAATATGACTTCTTCGGCAGCGGTGAGGCACTAAACGGCATTGAACACATGGATCCCGGACTGTTCCGGCGGTTCGTTAAGGCCCCGTTTCGACTCCTGCGCCGGGTGATGTGGCAGCCTAAGGCAGTCGAAGCGGCCCTGTCGAAAAAGTATGACGCGTTGATCTACCTTGCCGACATGAACTTCGCGTCGACCTGGGTGGCTGCGAGCATTGCCCGGTTGCGGGGTAAGCCTGTGTTGTTCTGGGCGCATGGTTGGCTCAAGCCCGAAAGCGGTGCCAAGGCAGGGGTACGCAACACCTATTTTGGCCTCGCTGACTGCATGCTGCTCTATGCCGAGCGGGGCAAGCGGCTAGGCGTCGCCTCCGGCTATTCGGCGGACAAGATAACCGTGGTGTACAACAGTTTGGACGTGGACAAGGCGGACGCAGTGGTGGCGCGGATCGAGAGCGGTCTGCTGGACACAGATCGGCCGCAGTCGCTGTTCGCCGATCCCACACGTCCGCTGGTCATCTGCACCGCGCGCATTACGCGCCTGTGTCGGTTCGACCTCCTGCTGCAGGCAGCCGCGCTGCTGAAAGAGCGTGGCATCGCGATCAACATTCTGCTGGTAGGCGACGGTCCGGAACGGCCGACGTTGGAGAGGATTTCAGCCGAACTCGATCTATCGGTCCACTTCTATGGCGCCTGTTATGACGAAGACGTTACTGGCCAGTTGATCTATCACAGCGACCTGACCGTCTCGCCCGGCAAGATCGGGCTGACCGCGATGCACACGTTGATGTACGGGACGCCAGCGATCACTCATGACGACCTGAACGAACAGATGCCCGAGGTGGAGGCGCTGACCCCGGACGTGACCGGCAAGCTGTTCCGTCGCGATGACCCGACAAGCCTGGGCGACGCGATCAGCGGCTGGCTATCGGGCGGGCACGACCGCGCCATCGTCCGCTCGGCCTGCCGCGCCGCGGTGCACGACCGGTGGAACCCGTACGTTCAGGCGACGATTATCGAGCGCGCAGTACTGAAGTTGACGAGCCGTGGCTAAATCCGCGAACCAGCGTGCTGCGACGGCGAACCTGCCCGACCCCGAACGGGCTAGCGATGCGGTGATTACACGGTGCCGCGCCGAGATCGAGGGATGGCCGAAGGCGCTCGCGCGTAAGTTGTTCGTCCCCTATCTGCGGCAGAAGTACCGCCTGGCCGAACTGGGCGAGGGGTTCCACTGGCCGCGCGGTGGCAAGATGGTGATCTCCCGCGACAGCAAGGTCGGCCGCTTCACCTATCTGGGCGCGGGATTCGAAGCGTATGGACCGGTTGTTGTGGGAGACCTGTGCATGGTCGCAGCCGGGTGCAAAATTGTCGGCGCGGATCACCGTTATGATGAACTGGGGACCCCTATGCGGATTGCCTTTCCCGAAGCCACGCGACCGGTGACTACGCTGGGCCTTGATGCATGGCTGGGGCAGCGTGTCACCGTCGTGGAGGGCGTGACGATCGGTGCCGGTGCGGTAGTCGGCTCTGGCTCGATGGTGACCAAGGATGTAGAACCTTATGCGATTGTCGCCGGCGTGCCTGCGCGCTTCATCAAATGGAGGTTCACTCCGGAGGAGATTATCGAGCACGAGGCGGTCGTTCGCAAGTTCTCTCCGGTGGTAGAGCAGATCAATTCACCGGGAACGAGGGTAGCGACGTGACTGTGCGACGACAGGACCGCATCGCGAGGACCGCGACTGAGGGTTCGGGCTTGCACAACGTTCGTGATGATACGCGCGGGACGGGAGGCTCTAGCTTCTCCCTGCGTAACCGCATCGAGCGGAGCGCGTTTATCCTGACTTGGGCGCTGCTGGCGAAGTGGACGCCGCCACCGCTACACCGCTGGCGCTGCGCAATCCTGCGAGCGTTCGGAGCGAGAATTGGCAGAGGCGTGCGGATCTACGGCGCGACCATCGTGTGGCACCCGGCCAACCTAACGATCGGCGACGGTGCGCTGATTGGCCCGCGCGTCCGGCTGTACAACCAGGGACATATCAGCATCGGGAGCAATGCGGTGGTCAGCCAGGATGCGCAAATCTGCGCCAGTTCGCACGACGTCAGCGACCCTTTGTTCCAGCTTGTGCTGCGGCCAGTCCGAATCGAGGACCGCGCATGGATCGCCGCTGATGCTTTTGTCGGACCCAACGTGGTGGTAGGCGAAGGCGCGGTGCTAGGCGCGCGCGGGGCCGCGTTCCGGAACCTGGAGCCGTGGACGATCTACAGTGGCAACCCAGCGCAACCACTCAAGCGCCGCCAGTTCCGGGAGGGATCATGATCCGCCGCCTTATGGGTGGCGTAGGCGCTAACATCTTCGACAAGCTGGTGGTGACCTGCACCCAACTGGCGATGGTGCCGGTGATGGCCGGTACCTGGGGCCTACATCTTTATGGCCTCTGGGTGCTGATGTTCACCGCGCCCTCGTTTCTGGCGATGGGCGATTTCGGCTTTGCGCAAGCGGCCGGCACCAAGATGACCATGGCGGTGGCGCGGGGGCAGCGCGACGAGGCAGTGCATATCTTCCAGAGCGCGTGGATGGCAATCTTGTCATCATCTGCACTGCTACTTGCGCTGACCGCGGCACTTGCGCTGCTGCTGCCAGCTAGCGTGTTTGGCAGCGATCCGGGAATGGCGGTAGGCGATATTCGCCTAACCCTGTTCTTGCTGATGTTCTATGGCATCGCCGCGATTCAGGGCAGCATCTTCTTCGCCGCATTCCGCGCCGCCGGAATGTTCGCGGTCGGAGCGTTCTGGAACGCGCTGATCATCCTGATCGAAAGTGGCGCGTTGATAGCCGCGGTGTTGATGGGAGCGAGTCCGGTAGTAGCGGCAGCGACGATCCTCTGCGGTCGGCTGGTCGGCCTTGCCGGGCAGAACGTGTTGCTGCGCAAGCGCGTGCCATGGCTGCGCATTGGCTTCGCGCGAGCGACCTTGGCAGAGACGCGGTCACTATTCGCCCCGGCGGGAGCGGTGATGTTGGTGCCAATTGCTCAGGCATTCTATCTACAGGGGACTGCACTCGCGCTGGGCGTGGCGGCGGGACAGGCAGCCGTCCCCGCCTTCACGGCTGTACGCACGTTATCGCGCATCGGGCTGCAGATGTGCTGGCTGGTAAACACGCCGTTGATGCCGGAGTTCTCAAGCGCGCATGCGCGTGGCGACCGCCGCGCGCAAGCGTTGATGGTGCTCGCCACTATTGCCGTCTCAACCGTGCTAATCGTGCCGTATGCGTTGCTATTCGGCCTGCTGGCGCAGCCGATCGTCACATTGTGGACCCACGGCGTAATCCATTCGTCCCAATCCCTCATTTGGGCGATGGCGGGCGGTATCCTGTTCGGCGGCTTCTGGTTTCCACTGTCCAACCTGATCCTCGCGCTCAACCGCCACGCGAGCTACACGGGGTGGTTTGTGCTGCTAGCTGGGTTCAGTCTGCCGCTGACTTATGTTCTGGCTCAGCTATTAGGACCGACCGGCGCGGGACTGTCGATGCTGACATTGGATGTCGCAATGTTCGTGTTGATTGCGATACTAGCGCGCCGCATCCTGCTCCAGCCCGGCGAGTTGCGCGCGGCGGTGTCGCAGGCTCTGCGCCGACTTCATTACCCGTTTGCTCGATCGGAGGCCTCGCCGCCATGATTCTCGACCTCGACAAAATCGATGCCTTGCCCCCCGCCCCGCGTGTGGCCGTGCTGGGTGCTGGCGCGGCGGGGATCATACTGGCGGTGGCACTGGCGCGTAAGGGCGTACCGGTGTTGCTGTGTGAGGCGGGCGGGCGCACGGTCGAGCCGGCCAGCCTGGCGCTGAACCGGGCCGTAGTTACAGGTCGCCCGCACACTGGCATCGCGGAGGGGCGCGCGCGCCAGCTTGGTGGCACCACCACGTTGTGGGGGGGGCAACTGATCTCGTTTCGCGACATCGACTTTCGCGCGCGGCCTTGGCTGGGGCTCGAGGGGTGGCCGATCGGGCGTGACGCGGTCGCGCCTTATTATGAAAGAGTCGCCCAGATGGTCGGCCTAAATGTGCTAAGCGACGACGACACCACGGTGTGGTCCGCCCTGGGCGTCGCACGTCCTGATCTCGGGAGCGATGTCGAGTTCGTCCTGACTCGATGGCTTAAGGAAACTAACCTCGCTCGTGCGTTCAGAGCCGACCTTGAGGGTAACCCGAATCTGTCCGTGCTACTGCACGCCACAGCGACCGGCTTCGTTCCCAAGGTTAATGGGCAAGCGATGGAAAGCGTCGAATTGCGCTCGCCCGGCGGTAAGACGGTTACCATTGCGGCCGAACAGATCGTCGTTGCAACCGGTACAATCGAAGCGAGCCGCCTCATGCTCGCCGCCGCCGCTGTGCGGCCTGACCTTCCCTGGGCAGTTAATCCCCATGTCGGCGTCGCATTCCAGGATCATTTAGACGTCCGCGCGGCCGATGTTACAGTGCTTGACAAGAAGCGGTTCGATGAGGCGTTTGACAACATCTTCCTGAAGGGGTTCAAGTACAACCCTAAAATAGTGCTTGCCCCGCACATCCAAGAGGCAGAACGGATCACCAACGTCGCGGGCGTGTTCACCTTTGAAAGCTCACTAACCGAGCACTTATCCAATCTAAAGATCTTCCTGCGTGCCATGCGAAGTGGTGCCAAGCCGCCCAACCTGAAGAGCATGCCCTCGCACCTCGCCGCATTGGCAAAGGTCTGGCGGCCGCTGATCGTACGCTACTTGCGCGACCACCGCGCATTCAACCCGGCGGATTTAGGAGTCGGGTTACGCATTCATTGCGAACAGAAGCCACTGCAAGCCAGCCGCATCACGCTCGACCCTGCACAGCATGACGCGAACGGTGTGCCACTCGCGGTGCTCGATTGGCGAATCGACGGCATCGAGGTCGAGGCGATGGCCGTGTTCTGCGAGACGTTCGGCCCTGAGCTGGAACGGCAGGGGCTGGCACGGCTGACAGTAGATCCGCGTATCCTGGCGCGCGATCCGCAGATCTTGGACGAAGCGCGCGACACCAACCATCATTGCGGCGGGCTGCAGATGGCGGACAGCGCCGATGAAGGCGTGGTCGACGCCGATTGCTGCGTTCACGGAACCGACAACCTGTATGTCGCGGGGGCAGCGGTCTATCCCAGTTCCAGCTTCGCCAATCCAACCTTTACGGCGCTGGCGCTGGCGCTGCGCCTTGCCGATCATCTGGAGCAGGCAACATGACGCGGACGACGACGCTGAGTGGGCGCGAGACAAGCCGGATCGGGCTTGGCTGCGGACGGTTGCAGGGTGGTGCGGTGACGAAAGCAAGCATTCGGCTGGTCGAGCAGGCACGCAAGCTCGGCATCACCCATTTCGACGTCGCCCCGTCCTACGGCCTGGGGCTCGCGGAGGATGTGCTGGGCGATGCGCTGGCAGGCGACGCGGCGGTGACGATCGCGACTAAGGTGGGCATCGCACGACCGGGCCATGCCGGGCTTAAGTCACTCGCTCGGTCTGTGCTGAAGCCCCTGTTTTCCGCGACGCCGGCGCTTAGGCGGCGGCTTGGCGCGAACGCGAGCGGCGGGACGCGCGGGCAGTTCGGGGCAGCCCAAATCGAGGCGAGCGTCACCGAGAGCCTGCGGCGGCTTAAGCGTGATACGGTCGACGTGCTGCTGCTGCACCAACCCGATCCGGAGAGCATCGGGCCGGAGGTCGCAGCGACCATGGCACGGACGATGTCCGATCACCGGGCCGTATCCGTGGGATCAGGAACCGGTGGCGATCTGGACGCGCTGGTGCCGTTCGGGATGGTGCGGCAGTATCGGTGGTCGACCGGTACGGCATCGACGCCCACAGCGGGAACAGACATCGTCCACGGTCTGCTGCGCCGCTACCCGCGGCCGACGCCCACCCCGCCGGCATGGGACGAGCAGATGAACGCGCTTGGCTTCGATCCGGCCGACCCTGCGTCTTGGCCCGGCTTGCTGCTAACTTTGGCGCTCGCCAGCGCACCCAATGCGATCGTGTTGATATCCTCCACCGATCCAAGACGTTTAACACAGGCGGTCGAAGCGATTGACTGGGGTGCCGCGGCAGGCGAGAGAGCGGGCTTCATCGACGCGGCTGAGGCGCTGATAGCGACCGGTGGAGCCACCTGATGACAATCAGGCTCGCGTTTTTAAGCCGGCATTCCCAGACGCCCCCCTTTGACTGACGATGGCCGCGGTGCGAAGAGGTGGCGACGAATGACGGTCGGGCTGGCAGGCAGCGATTAAGTTGGTCCGCATACTGCCGGTCATTAGAGGTGAACCATGGTATCGATCATCACCATTGCGGTGATTGTGAGTTTGCTGATTGCAGGGCTACGCTATCCGGGCGCCTTGCTGGCGGGTACTTTTGCTACTTATCAGGCGGGCGCACTCCTTAACTTTCCTCAGCTTGTGATCATTTACACGGCGGTCGCCGGCGCGGTAATAATGATCCGGTTCGTGGCAGGCCACAACCGCTCACATTTTGCACTGATTGACGGCGCAACGTTCCTGCTTCTGCTACTTTGTACGGCGTCACAGCTATGGAGTCTTGATACAGACAAATCCGCCCCTTTGCTGCTGCAGCTCGTACTTTCAATCGGTGGTATGTATTTGATCGGACGCTTTCAGACTGGCGATCCGCTTCGCCTGATGCAACAGATGTGCCTGTTCCTTGCGATCAGCGGCGCAGTGTTGGGGTTCTGCCTTTTAGCCAACAGGGCGACCGGATCGTGGACGGCACAACATCGACTCATTTTAGAGGGGAGTGATGCGGCGGCCGTGGGGCTCAGTCAATCGTGGCCGGCTATGCTGCTGGCCTGCGTAATACTCCTATTCAATGGCCGTAGTCTGTCGCAACTGGTCGGGCTTGTCTGCCTTCCGATCATTGGTTATGTCGCGATCATTGCGGCAACGCGAAGTGTGTTTCTCGCTTTCGCAGTCGGGGCAATTGTCTATATTGTCTCCAGCTTGTCAATGCGCAACGCCCCGCGCTTGTTGTTCGGCGTGATCACCACGGTGGCTGCGGGCTTCGCTGCGGTTTTCGTTATGCCCGCCGAGCAATTCGCCTTAGCCTTCGGCCGGTTTGATGACCTTTTTTCTTCCTCGGATGGTGGGGTTGCTGACGCAAGCGCGAGGGAGCGACTCGACCTTTTTACGACCACTTGGAGCCTGTTGCGTGACCACCCCTTCGGCGGCATCGGTTACGGCGCCTTTGGCCATTTCGCCAAGCAGGACTATCCGCACAATCTATTTCTTGAGATTTTGGTATCGTTGGGTGCGACGGGGTTCGCCGCCTTTATTATCTGGCTTTTGGTGCTGCTACTCAGCCAAGTCACGCTTTTACTTCGTGCGCAGGGAGCGGCCGCAATCATCTTGGCGATGACAATGATGACGCTGACCCAACTCCAGGTCAGTTTTGCGTTCAGCATGGCGAAACCGCTGTTTCTGATGGTTGCGCTTACTGCCTGCTTCCTACCCCGCAGCTATGCGGGGACCGTGCGCGCCCCCCGAGTGCCGAAGGACAAGGAAGACGCCATGTTACAAGTGGTCGAAAGATGACGCGGGTTCAAAATGCGCATGCGCTGCTGCTTGCTGTCGGCCTTGGCTGCTGCGCGCAGTCGCCCGCGCCCACGTCACAGGCACCTTCCCCGCTGACCGCTGTCGACCGACTTATTCAGCCGGGCCTGTCCGAGTTGGAAAGTTTCGCGCGCGAGAAGTCTATAGAACCGGCTGGGCCGCTGATCACGGTGGCACCATCCGCCGATGACTCTGCTACGATCGATCAAGCACTAGTTCAGGCGCGCGTTCAGCGGGCTAATCGCGGGGGCGCGGTGACGATACTGTTCCGGCCCGGCATCTATCACCTCAGCCGTCCGCTCCGCCTCACCTCAGCGGACTCGGGAATGCCGGGCGCTCCGTTGCGACTTCAGGGCGATTCAACCGGGCCAGTGATATTCGCTGGCACTCTGCCGCTGGCACGAGCAGCGTTGCCCGCGGAGCTAGCGCGATTAGTCCCGCCTAACCTTAAGAACCGGGTTCAAGGTTTCGCGGTTCCGCCTAGCTTTGCACCGCAGCCCTCGTTTCCCTCGCGCGCCAGCATGCCGGAAATCACGCGTCCAACCCTGATCGTCACGCAAGGCGACCAATGGCTCCAACGCTCGACGTGGCCAGAACATGGCTATCAGCGACAGGTCATCGCCCATCCGCAAATTGGTCCTGCGGTCGCTCCGATAGTGACTCTTCCAGCTAACCTCGGCGCACTTCTAGCAGGTGAGCCCGCGCTGTCCACGGGCGGGTATTGGACCTTCGACTGGTTCTACGAGGAGCGACCGGTCGCCGGCCTCGCCTCAAGGCAGTTGCGAGTTGGCGCATTAACTTCGAACTACCCCCAGGCGAACGCTATCCGTTTTCGTCTGCTCAATGGTTTTAGCCTGCTCACGAAGCCAGGGGATATGGCTTATGCCGACGGGCATCTGGCCGCCCTCCCCTACGGCGCAGACGGGTCAATAGAAGCTTCGCGGCTAGATACGGTGATAGCGATCAATGGCGCGCATGATGTGGTGCTGGACGGCCTCGCCGTGCGTGGCGCACGAGCCACGGGGATCACTGTCGACCAGTCGCGCGATATTCTGTTCTCTAACGGTTATGTCGGCCTGGCCGGCGGCGGAGGCATTGAAGTATCCAACAGTAAACGGGTAGTGGTGTACCGCTCGGTCGTTGCAGATGTCGGCGAGACGGGTGTGGCGCTACGCGGATCCGATAATGGATCACCCGCGCGCAATGCCGTGATCGACACACTGATTACCGCCATCGGAGTCCTCACCCGAGCGTATGCGCCCGCGGTTCGCTTGACGGGGGTGGGACAGGTCGTCTCCGGCGACCTTATCACCGGCCTACCGCATGCTGCCATCATCTTTAATGGACGCGACCATGCAATTGTCGGGAATGAGATAGCGCGCACTACACAGGAGACTGCCGACGCGGGCGCCGTCTATTCCTTCGGCAGCCTGACCACCCGTGGTACAGTGATAGCGTACAATTATTTTCACGACATAGTAAGGGCACCGGGGCTAGACAATACAATCGCTAATCAGGTGCGCACCATCTATTTGGACAGCTGGACTAGCGGTGAGATAATTGCGGGCAACCTGTTCCTTCGGAGCGCGTGGCCATTCTGGATCAATAGTGGCGAGAAGAACCGGGTCGAAGGGAACGTATTTGCCGATACCGGTCCATCAGGCCGTCTATACGACATCTCGAACCACTGGCACGACGGCTTGGGCGACCGCATTCGTCACAGCATGGCCGGCCTTGACCCTCATGACACCCAGTTGCGAGGCATCCAGCCAGATTCGTCGCTGTTCACCACCGGGCGCGGCTCGGGAAACGTTGTTGCCGGTAATATCTCAATAAGGAGCGGCAACGCCATTGTTGATCCGTCGCTGGCAGGCCTCCAGAATGTTCAGCCGAATCACGTCTTACCCTCGCCCAGCGGATCGGTTGATCCCATGCCGCTGCTGGAACTTGCGCGCAACGCTGGCCTCGATCTGACGGCGAGCGTCCGCCCACGCACGGGGGAGCTGAGCTCGCTCCGATACGCGAATCTGGCGGCGGGATCGCTTAGCCGCTAGCCTGTTCCCCAAAGGAATCTTATCATGAATACGGAATCGCTCACCTCAGTGCGCGAGGGCACGGTAGGGTTGCCGCGGGCGCAGACGTTTGCCGCGCTCGACCTGATTCGAGGACTCGCCGCTCTGGCGGTCGTGGCCTGGCATGCGGGCGCACTTTTCGGGGGGCGGCCGGGCACAGGCTATCTTGCGGTAGACGTGTTCTTCGTGCTGAGCGGTGTGGTAATCGCTAACGCCTATGACAAGCGGCTAACCGCTGGCATGGGGGTGCGCCGCTTCATGATGCTCCGCGTCATCCGGCTATATCCCCTCTACGTACTGGGTCTTCTACTCGCTGCGGCGGGGGTGGTTCTAGCGATTGCCCTTCATGTGAAGACAAGCTGGACACCGGCCATGTTGGTCGCTTCCTTTTTCTTGTCTGCGTTGTTCTTGCCGACCCCCCCCGCCGCGAGTTCGAACGGATCTATCTTCCCGCTTAACACTCCCAGCTGGTCGCTGTTTTTTGAAATGCTGATCAACATTGCCTATGTCGTTTTGTTTCCACTAATCCGACAGCGTAGCCTTCTGGGCGTAATGGCGGTGGCGGCGCTGTGGCTAGCGTGGATTGCTACCACGCGTGGATCACTCAATTCGGGCTTCATGGCCGCGAATTGGAGTGATGGCATTCCGCGCGTATTCTTCTCCTTTGGCGCGGGTGTGTATATCGCTCGCTTCCGGCCGGTGACGAACACGATCTCGCCGTTAGCAAGCGGATTGGTGGTACTTGCTGCACTGTTCGGTCACGCACCGGGCTGGCAAGCGGCCTATGACTTAGTGATGGTGCTAGTGGTGTTCCCGCTGCTGGTATCGCTATCCCTGCGGGTATCAGAGAAAGCGGATAGGCTGTCCAACCTGCTCGGCAACCTCTCTTATCCCATTTACGCGATGCACGTACCGCTGCTGGTGGTGCTGAGCGGCGTCGCGACGAAGTTGCTGCACCAAGACTTAGCCGCATTCCGCCCAATGTCAGGCATCGTTTTCATGCTAGTGCTGCTGATCACAGCATTCCTGTTGGAGAAGCTCTACGACCTGCCTATCCGGCGCGCGCTGGGCCGCCAGCTGCAGCGCAATTCTCCGCGCCAAAGTGTTGCATCCAACACGGCTGAAGCCGGCTTGCACCAGACCCGTCTCTCCTCAGAGCTGGACCCATTGAGGTTTAGGCAGATACGTGCTGACATGGACTGATGCGTCAGTGCCTCGCGCGAGCAGGGACATCGTCATGGTCACAAGCCTTCTAAGTTCGTGTCCTTCTACTCTGACTCACGATCGCGATCTGGCGAAATCGGAAATTTATGGGAACGAAAATCGCGGCAGGTCTGGTCGATGCTTTCGCCTATCGCAGGCAGGCGACACGCTGCCCCTTTGGTTCCGGTCTCAACTCCGGTAAAGTCGCCTAATGACGCATATCAATTTCGTTTCAAGTCGCAGCGGTAGACGGATCGGTAAGTCCCTGCTGACTTTCGTCCTCGGTGGAGTGCTAGCTCTAGCACTAACAAAACCGTTGTTCGTAATGACAGGAATTTTTCCGCATGACGCCGTAAGCTTCTCGCGACAGTTAGCTTATGCCGCACTAACCGTTTTAGCCTTGGTTGGAGCCTTCTTGTATAAGGGTTCTCATAGGATCGAAGCCGTAGCAGCCCCAATTTTAGTTGTTATAGCTTGGTTCACAATAACCATTACATGGTCATCCGCGATTCAGATTTCCGCGCAAAAATTGATCCTAACTTCCATAGTTACGTGGTTATGTTTTTTGGTAAGCGATCGACTTTCAAATGATCGAATTATTAGAACAATACGTACGTTTTTATTAGTTATATTGATATTAAACCTATTATCCGTCGCACTTTATCCCACCATCGGCATACACGGATTTCTTGTACCAGGACCACATCAATGGCGTGGGATAATGTCTCACAAAAACATTGCAGGTACAACTACAGCAGTAACCATATTGTTTTTTGCCTTTTACGGAAAGCAAAGTATGGTCGTATTTAGATACGCCGTTGTGGTCGTGGCATTAGTTTTCCTGTACTATACCCAGTCTAGAACCGCTCTCGTCGCTCTCGCAATTGCCTTCGGCGCGGGTTTGTCTTTTTACATGCATTCTGCAAATAATAGTTCAGGTAGCACTGTTATTTACTATGCGAAAATTCGCAAAATAAGTATGGTTGGGCTTTCAGTTATATTTGCAATCATAGTGGTGCTGACCTTAAACATTAATTTGTTGATTGCATCCACGTCCAACCCAGAGTTTCTTTCAGGTAGGTCACAAATTTGGCAGCCGATGCTAATAGCATACGGTAACAACCCTGTATTTGGCACAGGTTACGGCGCATTTTGGGGGCATCTTGCGGAAGCGTCAAGTCGCATTACTCGGGAAGATGGAAACTTTTTTACGGGCACAACTCAAGGGCACAACGGATACTTAGACATCGCGGTTCAAACCGGGCTAATTGGGTTAATGCTTGCCATTTCAGCTGTAGTGATTTGGCCAGCTACGATGTTAGCGAAATGCATATCTATTAACCGTGATCTATGCGCATTGTCGATGTCAATCATTGTACTATACATTGTTAATAACGCTACCGAGAGCAGTATGTTTGAAACTGATCAAGTTATAAATATATTTGCAATGATTGTTTTGGGAATGTTGCACAAGTGCGTACGTAGACACCTTGATTTCACTTCGGTTAAACCGCGGAAAGGTGTAAGAAAACGTAAAACTAGCCCTGCGATTAGTTCTTTATTATAACCTACCCGGTCTGTAGAGCGCTACGCTGCGGTGGAGAAACTGATGGCCGATCACGGTTTCTCCGAGCGTCGCGCCTGCAGGCTGATCGGGGTCACGTACCCGGGCGGTCTGTCTTCGCCCCGGATGCGTGGTCGTAGAAGATGCGTTCGCATCCGACTGCGTTAAGCCCGTCGTGCTGGAGCGCCAGCTTCTGGTCGCTGGTCGAACCTGTGCATAGCCGATCATAGCCACTGCCGGTCCCGATCTGTCCGTTGCACCATCGATTTGCATTCTTGTCCGCATCGCCAACGCGGGTCCAGAGTTGACGGACATATTCATGCTGACCGCCATAGGACCGTCTGACGGACAGGGCTCCGAGGACCCTCGCTTACCCCACACCGCCTGTTCTACCGTCTCGGCAGGCAGGCGATGGGGGCACGCATCACCGCTTCGAGCAGTGGCGCCGCCTGGGGCGCGATCCGGTTCGAGGACGTGGCCTTCCGCTATGCCGGGCAGGACTGCCCGCTTTACCAGCATCTGACCGTCACAATTCCGGCCGAGCAGTGCGTCGGTCTGGTCGGGCCGTCAGGGTCGGGCAAGACCTGCTTTGTGAAGCTGATCCAGCGGCTCTACGACGTCGATGGCGGTCGCGTGACAATCGACGGGCAGGACGTTGCGCTCGCGAAGCAGGGGGCGCTACGTCGGCAGGTCGCAATCGTGCCGCAGGAGGAAGTGCTGTTCCACCGCACGCTGGCCGATAATATCGGCTATGTACGCCCGGGCGCGAGCCACGCGGAGATCGAGCAGGCGGCCTGGCTTGCCAACGCCCATGATTTCACTGTGGCGCTGCCAAAGGGCTATCGCACGCTGGTCCGCGAGCTGGGTGTGGAGTTGTCGGGCGGTGAACGCCAGCGGGTAGCAATCGCGCGTGCCTTCCTGTTCAATGCCCCGATCCTGATCCTGGATGAGGCCACTTCCAGCCTCGACACCGTATCCGAGGGCGATGGATCGGCTACTGGTCGGCCGCGCCGCGATCGTCATCGCGCACCGACTCTCCACCGTCCGCGCGCTCGACCAAATTCCCGTGTTCGCAGCGGGGCGGATCGTGGAAGATGGCTCGCATGACGGTCTGCTGGCGTTCGATGACGGCCACTATCGTCGCCTGTTCGAACGACAGACGGGGGCAGCGACGCCGGAAATCGCCTGACGCACACCTGCCCGACGGCAGTCATAAGGTAGCAGCAAGAATGGAGCAGCTCCGGCCTGCGCCTGTGCTGTCGGGGGAGGAAAGAAGGCATAAGGAAGGCATTGGAAGGTATAAGCAGGATGGGTGGTGTATGACACCACGTTCTGCTATCGCAAACCTGCTCCGCGCCGTGGGGCTTGTCGCAGGGGGGGTAGAGTGGCGGATCAGACCCCCGATCAACCAAAGCGAAAGCCGCGTTTGAGCCGGGCACGCCGCGCCGACAGCGGCAAAAAAATCGTCTTCCGCGTCAGCAACGAGGAATGGGATGCGCTTCATCTCGAGGCGGGCGACATCGGTATTTCCACGCTTGTCCGGGCGCGTGTGTTCGGCGGGGGTATTCGCAGCCGCGACGGACTGCGCAGAATCGCCGCTCTGCATCTGATCGGGCGCCGCCTGCAGATGCTGACCGAGCATCCTGGCATGGACGTTGGGCAGACAGCGGCTACGCTCACCGAAGTCCGCACGGCTATTGCGCGGCTATCCCAGGACATTCCCAGCGCGGACGCGGACGATGACACGGTGTCATGATCGTCAAGAAAATCCCCGCCCGACCCGCAGGCAGGAATGCCACCATCGAGCGCTCGACACATGCGCGGCGGCTGGTCGATTACCTAAGGCTGCCCGACAAGGAAAGCGCAGAACGGGCGCATCTGGTCGAATATATGCTGAGCCAGAAACTCGCCGCCCCATCGACAGAACGGCTGTTCCACATCGGCGCCAGAGGTTTCGTTAGCGAAACGATCGAAGGACAACGGGCCGAAATGATCGCCGTCGCCCAGGAAGCCCGCCGTAGCCCCAACCCTGTCGACCATTGGTTGCTGAGCTGGCGTGAGGATGAACTGCCCACACCGGATCAAGTTGATGCGGTGGTTGCGCTGTTCGTCGAACATCTGGACGTTGCCGACCAGCCCTGCATCTACGCCTGCCACGGCGATACCCGTAACCGCCATGTTCATCTCGCCTTGAACCGATACGATTGCGCCACGCGTCGCATGATCGAGATAAACGACGGCTTCACACTGGAGGCAGCCCACCAGGCGGTCGCACTCATCGTCGATCGGTTCGGATGGCAGGCCGAGAAAGATAACCGATACGAAGTTGCGAACGGCCGTCCGGTCCTGACCGCAAGTGCGCTTGCACGCATCGAGGACGGTCGGGAATCAATCCGCCCGGCCGCAGCCGCTTTCGAGAATCGGACCGGCTATCGCTCTGCGCAGCGGATCGCGCAGGATGACGCGCTGCCGCGGATCAAGGCGGCAAGGTCCTGGGCCGAGCTTCACGCTTCGCTTGCAGGCGTCGGCATCACCTATGACCTGACAGGCACCAATGGTGTGACGATCGGTGTCGGTAATGAGCGGGTAAAGGCATCGATCGTAGATCGGGCCATCACTCGCACGCGGCTGGAAAAACGACTTGGTGGGTTCCAACCCCGTGATGCGGTGACCCCGCTCGTTACCAGATTGGTTGATGACGACCGTTTTACAGAGGCGTTGCGCGCCGAGGAATATCGTGCGGCGTGCGAACAGTGGCGAAAGCTTCAGGATGACAAGCGCAAGGCCCGTGCAGCGCGCGCCACGGAGGTTGGCAAGCCCGTGACCGCAACGAACATCGCGCGGGCGGCGGCCCGGGACCAGGCCTCGGCAAAAGCGAGCAAGATCAAGCGGCCTCCTCCTGACCTGCAGAGCTTTTACTATGCGCACGGCGAAGGGGTCTTGGCAGAGCGATGGCCGCATCGACACCGGGTGAGCGGCTTCCCGTCGCTACACGGTGGACGGCGCGCCGGGGCGGTTTCTCCGCATGTGGTCGAAGGTTATACGGGCTACCCTTGCGCCGATGGCGTGCGGTATGCCCGAGGGCCCCAATCCCCAACAGCCTTTCTCGATCGCGGCCCGCGCATCGATGTAATCGCCGATGATGATGCGGCACTGTTAGGCGCGCTCAGGCTGGCTGCCTTGAATTTCGATGGCAAGGTGTCGGTTAGCGGCAGCGCCGCTTTCCGCGAACGGGTATATGCGCTGGCGAAAGCCCACGGATTAAGCGAGGTTTTGAACGACCCCGACTTTGTCAGGCGCCGTGCAGTCGAAGTCAGCGACCATCTCAAGAGTCAAGCCGTCCCGGTAGTGGACTCGGCGGTAGCGATTGCCAGCATCTTGCCGCCGACAGACACGGATATCGATTCAGATAGAATTCCAGCTCCGCGAAACACTAGACGTCGCCCTGGCGGTCCCGATGAAAGCGGCCCTCCAATACCGCTCCTGTCTCAACGGTCCGCATCCGAACCTGCCGCCGAAAGAAAGCGTTCCCGAGAGAGGTCCACGCGTGATGTTGCCGTTTCAAAACCTGGAGGGCTGATCGATCTCGCGAGCAATGTCGAAAAGCCACGAAGCGGGGCCAAGGCAAAAGGGCCGACGGACACGGAAGCACAATTTCCGGTCGCTCGGCCTGGCAAGGGTCACAGCGAGGGTCGCTGACTATCCTACAACGGCCAGAGCCGTTTGGCTCTATTCGCCCACAAGGGCCCGCAGGCGGTCGCGATCGGTGCCCGGATCGGGCGCGAGATGAAACGCGGCAGCGAAATAGACCGCGATAATCCGATCGGCGACGACAACCGAATCACCGTAGCCGCGAAGCGGGCTGTTCGGAACTTCGACGGTCGCGAAATGATCGCGGACGACGTTCAATGATCGGTCAATCTGGTCGGCAAGAGCACGGTGCCGGCCGTGGCGAAGCCCCGCAAGCGCTGCGATCTGCGTCACGAGACCAGCGAGCGTCGCGCTTTCGTACAGTTGTCCGGTAGCTACTTTGAACACGCTCATCGACGGTTTATGGTCGATAGCGCTGAACGCCTTGAGCAAAGGCACAAACGCCGTCTCGATCACTTTTGCATGCAAACCCGACATGCCGCCAAACAGCGCGCACACGGTCGTAGCGGAAACGCCGGATGCCAGGGCGACGCTACGGGCGGACAAACTGTCGAAGCCGTCATGGACCGAAAGGATCACGGCGGCGTCCAGGATGCGCTCACGGGTCGCGTCGGGATCGGCAGAGTTCGGGCGTGCCATGGTCTGACGTTAGGCTTTCGTACAACTGTGCACAAGCTTCGCATTCCTTCGAGTAGGCGCCTGCAGAACGGTAGAAACAGCTAGATTTGAGGTCAGTGAGGGTGGGCTTGAGCCCCGAAGTTTAGATGAAAACAGGGAGGGCTTGTCCGGACCACGAGGTTCGCGACGACGACGTTCAAGGCCTTTCACACATGATCACACGCTATCCGCAGACGACCGACGTCGCCGGCATCGTCCTCGGCTATCTGCTGCACGCTCTCAACGTCCATCAGCGCTACGACTTCATCGATACCGCCGGCCTGCCCGAGGCGACCGTCCACGTCGAAGATCGCGGAATCGTTCTCAGTGTCACCAACAAACCGGCGCCCGCGCTGCGTGACATCGTCGCAACGCTCGCAGCGGACGCACAGTACGACGTTGTGCTGACGCGCGTTACGCGGAAGCCCCGCGACGTCATCGAACTCTCGGTCGATCTGACGCTCGGCCTGCTGCCGTGCGCGCCGTGGTCGATGAACGACCTGGCTGTGTGGACCGGCCCAGGCGGCGACACCTGGCTCGTTCCACTGGGAGTCGGTCCGGCGGTGTTAATGACCTTCGAGGGATGCAGCCTCGAACTCGTCTCGCCCTATCACACACTGGAGGAGCGCGCTTCGGGCATCCTGCGTGCAGGTGCCGACATCGCCAGCCTCCTGCCGCTGGGGGAGGTGCGATGATGTGCAGCCAGAACGGTGATGCGCGGGCACGGGATTGGAGGAGGCTGAATGTCTCCGAAGGGCAGGATGAAAAAAGCTCAGGCCTGGGTGCGAGACAGGCTCCAATACAAGGTTTTCCTGTGACCCATTCCTACACCGAAACTGCGGAGGTGATCGCCACGATCACGCCCGCGCTCGGCCACGATACGCGAGCAGCCCATCAACTGCTGTTGGCCCCCGATGGGCACGGCAACGTGATGATCATCTCGGTCTTCAAACGCTGCGGCAACGCCTGGTTCACGGTCGCAACCGAGTACATCGACCTGCCAAGGGATCAGATGCGAACCATCATCGGCAAACTGGATAGCTGCTTCGTCTCGACGGCAGTGCCTGGAGGCCACCTGCCGCGTGCGGTCCTTGAGATTGTCACGAACGGTGGCGGGCGTACGACGTCGCATACCGGGTACCGCCTCTGGCTCGGTACCGAAGGCAACAGCGCATTCCAGCCGGCCGAACCAGGCCGTGCTGCGTACCGGATCGAAGGCGGCACGGTCTGCCGCGCGAACGAACCGTCGCGCACGCTCCGCGAGCGCGACGCCGGCTTTCGCCGCGCCGACCGCATAATCCGCCGCTGCGTGAGGGGGTGCTGAGCATGTCACCCAAACCCGCCATCGGGGTGACACGTTTGGCCGCAGGCGCAACGTCCGGCCAGCTTCCACCCGTTCCTGCCATCGTCGATGACGCGGAGACCAGCCCCTCTCCTACAGCCACCGGCATGGTGCGCGATTACGCCAGTCAGGGGCCGTTCCAGAACGCCGATGGCAGCTTCGGGATCATCGGCTGCAGCTACAAGGACAGACCGAACAGAATGCTCGACGTGGTCCACCGCCGGCTCGTGCAGTTCGGTTTGCCGATGCTCGATCAGTGGCAACCGACCTGCGCGCGCTGGGACGTGCTGCTTCCGCCGCACGCACCCGATGCCTGCCAGGATCCGCAGGCCTTGGCACGGTTCATCGACCTGCATCGCATGCCGGCACAGCAGGATCTCGCGGTGCTGATCACGCTGCGCTTTGCTCAGCAGAGCCTGCTCCACCGCGGGTGGGAGTTGGCCCGTGGCTTTGCGCTCCAGCACTTCGCAATCGAGCGCGAGACCCCAGTGGTGGCGGCATTCCACGTGCCGCAGATCGCCGGGCGGCGCAGCAAGCCGCATTGTCACCTGCTGATTTCCGCGCGTCGGATCATCGGCTCGCATTGCGCCGACTTCGTGACCGATCTGCTCGGCCCCGACAGCAAGGCACTGGCGGGTGATCTCTGGGGCGATTGGCTCGAGAAACACGGATGAGCCGACCGCGCCGCAGATGCGGTCCCCTCCCCCTTCATATCAAAATCGAGTTCCCCATGAATCCCCTAATAGACCATCTGAGCTTCGTCTCACCCCTCGTACGCGCGCTCATCGGTCTGCTACCGCACATGCCACCACCGCTCGTGCTGTTGCCGAGCGAAACCTCTCACCTGCCGCCCGGCTGTCTGTACCTGCCGCGTGGCAACTGCGTCCTCGCCGCGGCTGACGGCCCGATTGCCTTCGCTCTGCTCGCGGCAGATTTGGTTGCACGGAAAATGGAGGCGGATGTGCTTCTGGTGAGTTTGCGCGGCAAGGACGATCCGCATCCGATCCGGTTCGACGTCGTCTTTCGCGCAACCGATCGTACCGAGCATTGCCAGAACCTGTTGTTCTGGACGATGCGCAGACGCGCACCGGCTTTCGTACCGAACGACAGCCGTCATCGGGCGGTGGTCCTCGGCCGCAGCGGCCTGATTCCGAGCGACCCCATGCCGTTTACCAGTCCAGTCGATCGCATGGCGGGGATCGCTTGCGGCAGCGCCGAGCTTCGGCGGGTCATATGGGGTGACGATGGTTGAAGTCGTTAAGGCTCGCCCCATCGTCAGGGGTTGGCAAACGCCCCGTTTGCAGCGAACCATGCTTGCGTGAAACCGGTCACCGCCCTTGATGTTCTTCCGGCAACCGCGCAGCGCGAATTGCAGGCGGTCGTCCGCATCCTCTTCGAGGAATTCGAGGCGCGGCTGCGCGGAACCACGAAGCCGTCGAAAAAAGCCGGACGCATCCTGAAGCTCGTACTGTACGGCTCATATGCGCGGGGCGACTGGGTAGATGACCCTATTGGTGAGTACCGGTCGGACTATGATATCCTGGTCGTCGTCAACGACGAGCAACTGACTGATGTCGTCGACTATTGGGCCGCTGCGGAAGACCGGCTGGTGCGCGACGTGACGATCACCCGCACGCTGTCGGCGCCGGTGAACTTCATCGTGCATTCGCTGACCGACCTCAACAAGCAGCTTGAGCGTGGACGACCGTTCTTCGTCGACGTCGTCCGGGACGGCATCGCGTTGTACGAGGCTGAAGGGTTTGGACTCGCGGCGCCTGCCAAATTGCCGCCAGATGAGGCACGTGCCGAGGCGCAGAGGCATTTTGACGAGTGGTTTTCGAGCGCTGGAGATTTCTTGCAAGGCGCTGAGGACGCGGCAAACCGTGACAAACTTAAGCTTGCTGCGTTTCTGCTCCATCAAACGGCCGAGCGCCTGTATCACTGCACCTTATTGGTTCTGAGCCTCTACAGCCCCAAATCGCACAAGTTGATGTTCCTTCGATCGCGGTGCGAACAAGTCGATCAGCGCTTGGTTGCCGCTTGGCCGCGCGAGACCAAGTTCGAGCGGCGCTGCTTCGAAATACTGCGGCAGGCCTATGTAAACGCCCGCTATTCTCCGCATTACGCCATTACCGATGAAGAACTCGCATGGCTGAGCCAGCGAGTGCGGGCGCTGCAAGGACTTGTCGAACAAATTTGTCTGGAGCGGCTACAGGCTCTGGCCTGATCGGCAATGGTCCCGCTGCGCTTCGGCACCCCTGCGCGACCGGGTTCAGCGCGGAGGCCGGCTCTTGCGTGACAACAGGCCTTTGATCGATATCCCCCATGCGACCACCGACGAACGTTTCGACGCCGTCCATTTTTGGGCGAAGGGGTCCGGCTTTCGGGCCGATGCGATTAGGCCCGCCTCATGGTTAGGACTTCTGTGGTTGTCGCCCGTGATGCAAAAGGTTTCTGACCGTGTGGGTTAGAGATCGCGTGCGGTCTTCTGTAAGGCCTTTTGAGACGGCATTCAGAAGCCGCTGGTCGGTTAGTGATCCGCGGATCAGATCCAAAGTCGCCATATCGGCGAATGCAGGATTGATTGTTTCGGCCCGTACCGCGTAGACCTTTCTCGTTCGCCAACAGGCGGACCGGGGCGTGAGAACCCCGCGATTAGTAGCCGTATGCCCGGTCGAACCAGTTTCGGCCGGGAGGCGGACGCGCATGTCCAAGGCCTCCGGGCCTAAAGGCGTTCGCGCTCGTCTAATCGCGAGTTCTCAACTTCCGGCTCACGGGCCGGCATCGCCCCGACAACAGGGCGGTGCCGCCGGCTGGAAAAGCTGCGGCGCCCGGAAACGGGAGTGCGCACGAGATGCGTTGGATGACCTGCGGCGAAGAGCCGCCCTTCTACGGGAATTCGAAGACCAAGAAGGACCGATCGCGTGCGGGAGCCGTCCCTACGGCGCTTCTCGCAATCGGCGCGTTGGCGTCGGGCTGCAGCGACCACAAGGGAGTGAGCGACGCGAACTTTCGGTCCGTCCTCGAGCCGGTTGTCCGCGACGCATTCTGCCAGACGATCGATCTGCCGATCATGGTTGCCGACGGACGGACAGATAACGCCGTCTTCCCCCTGACCGTCCCGGCCAAGCCCCCGATGTTCGGGTCGGCGACCCACGCGTCGATGATCGCCATGCTCGACGACGCGTCCCGTGCCGGCTTCCTGAAGAGGACCGCGGCGGCGATGCCGGTCAAGGAGCGCGGCGTCTCGCTTCCGGCCTCGCGCCAGCCGGTCGTCACGTATGCGCCGACCGACAAGGCCGCGCCGTATTTCCGCTCGGTCGAGCGGAAGACGGAGGTCGGGATGCTGCCGTTTCCGGCCGTCTGCGCCGCGAAAGGCGAGCTCGTCGACGTCATTCGGTGGAGCGAGCCGGTCGACCTCGGCGGACGGCGGGTCTCCCAGGTCACGTATCGCTTCAGGGGCGTGGAGCCCCTCTCCATCGTGCCGGACAAGGACAAGGCTCGGATGGCGGAGCCAAAGGAGGCCACCCTGCCAATGGTGCTGGAGAGCGACGGGTGGCGGGTGATGCCCCGCTGAGAGTCAGAAGCCCCGATCGATTCCGACAATCCGTTCAACATTCGCGCGCGCGGCCGAGGCCGCCGCCGAAAGGAAGCATCCGTGAAGAAGCAAGCCAACACCATCGTCCTCGCCCTGACCGCGCTGGCATGCGCAGGAGCGGCCGAGGCGCAGACCACCCACCGGGCAGCGCCGATCGCTTCGCCGCCAAGACGAGGACCGCTGGCGATGGACGTAGCGGGCGTCCGTCTGGGCATGTCGCTGGCGGCCGCGGAAGGCGCGCTGGCCGGGACATACAGGTGCCGCCGCGAGAAGGGCTATCAGACCTTCCAGCAGCTGGTCGACCTGGAAGTGGCCAAGCGCCACGGAGGGGGGCTCGGCTTTCCGCCGCAGGGGACGGGCGTCGGCGATCTGTTCTGCGACGGTCCGACGGGTGAGAGCCTGCGCGTCGGCATGGCGCAGACGGCATCGGGACCGGTCGTGGACCGTTTCCAGCTTTCGATCCCCACCAACAGGGTCGATCCTGCGGCCCTTGTCCGACAGTTGGAGACCAAATACGGCATGCCGACCGACGGCACGGCGGCGAACGGCGCCTGGTGCGTGGGACGTTGCAGCCCGCTCGAGTCCAGTCCGGCGATCAGAACGTCGCTGTCGGGAAGCTCGCTGCAGATCCTGGGGACGCGCGGGCAGCAGGCCGGCGACGCCGACAAGGCCGCGGTCAAGGCGGCGGCGGACAGGCTTTCCCCGCCGGCCAGACGGGGTGCGTTCTGATGGCGTCGAGCATGGAAGATAGCTTGAAGCCCTGGAGCGTCGCGATCGGCACGTCGAGGCCCGCGCGCCTCGTAATGGGGAGCGTCATGGTCGTCGCGATGCTGGCGGGCATTTCCCAGGTGGCGATCGGATCCCCCGGCGCGGCCGATGCGAAAAGGGTCGCCGGCGCGTTGCCGCTGCCCTCCGCGTAGATCGGGGCGGCCAAAGCGTCCGGAACGGGTTGCTCCTGGTCGCAGGCGAAGGACCGTCGCATCCGTTTCGCCGCATCTGACGATCATGCGGTGGTTCGGCTCCCGTCGGGCGTCGTGGCGCTTCAGCCTGCCGCCGACGCGCGCGATCTGTTCCCGTTCACCCACGATCGCTGGTCTGGCGGCGGCGTCGCCGTGAGCGTCGCGTCCGTCGGGCCTGCGACGCGGAACGGCAGCGAGACGATTGAGCAGGCTGCCGATCTGGAGGTAAGCGTCGGCGCCACGATCTGGAAGGCGCGTGGTCTCATGGTCTGCGGATCGTAGACCCCACCCCAAATACTGTTCGCCCCTTGTCGCCAGAGGCGAGCCGTGCGCTACGCAGCGGGACCGGATCATCTGGGCGTAGCGTGCGGATCGATCAAACGAATGCGGCGCGACTGGCCGATGCTCGCGCCTGAGCGCACGATCGCCCCGATCGTGAACGCGTTTGTCATGGCCATTTGCCGCCGGAAGGTGGAAGCGCCGGCGGAGGGGGTCTGTGTCCCATCGCGAAGACGCTGCAGGTCTCGGGAGTGCATCCGCCGGCCGCTTCCGCATGAGCGACGATCCGCATCTTGACCGCGCACGGCATGTCCGTCGTATCGATGACGAGCCCTGGCCGTGGCGACGTTCGAGCGCCGGCCTGGAGATACTGGCGCAGCAGATCGTCCGACAGTCGCGCTCCGTTGAACACCAGTTCGCCATCGGAGATGCGGACGACGTTCTTGTTGCGCATGGCCAGGGGACGCATGCCCCACTGGGCGCCGACGGGACAAGCCGCCGTCGCGAAGCCCGGGGACGCGAGAAGCAATACGGAAAGCAGCAGCATTGAACACCACCTCAAGCGCAGGGGAAGAACGATCGTGGCGCCAGCCTATCCCGGCTTTCCGCGGCGTCAACGCGCGCCGATCGTCCGTGTCGGCCGGTCAGGCTGCGAAGGGCACGGATTTCCGCAGACCGCCGATCATGATTGGGGAGCGGATTGCACCACCACGTCCAGGATCAGGGCGGCCGGATGCGTCGGCCGGGTTGCAACGGGGTGCGGGCGGCGTAGGGTGCCAACGAAGGGGACGTCATCATGATCGCATACAGGCTCGCCGCTCTTGCGGTGGTCGCTTCGGCAAGCGCCGCACCGGCGCAGGCTCCGAGGGCGCTGATCGTCGATCGTCGTCCCGCAGGCGAGGACCGTCAGCGCAACCTGTCGGCCAGCGTCTTCTCCTGCAGCTATGGCATCCGGGTCCTCAGCGACGATGGCCGCTCCCGGAAGCGGCTCGACGCTCTGGAAGCCGCGCTCCGCGCTTCGTCGTCGGCGCGACGCCTGGAGCAGCGGCCGGTGGTGGTCAGGTCGTATCAGGTGCTCTTCAACTCCGCGGCGGCGCAGATGGACCAGGCGCTCTCGATCGGGGTCGCTTCGGTCAACGGTGGGGCGGGCTTCGTCGGTCGAAGTGCCGCCGCGCCCAAATGCAGCCGCGACAAGACGCCGGACGGTTGGTTCGATCCTGCGGAGACCACCAACGGGAACCCGCCCTTCGTCGTGGAGATCGAGGCGGACGTGGCCGGCAAGCCCCTGTCGGTCCGCAGCGTCCATTCGCCAACAGAGGCGCTTCGCGTTCCCGCCACCGCCTTCAGCAGCAAGGCGAAAAAGAACTTTGCGGAAGGACAGGCGGGGCTCGAAGTGGACCGCGCCATCGACGAGGCGAATGCCCGCTTCGTGTCGAAGGTCGCGTCGCTGAACTGATCGAGGCCGATCGTGTTCTCGGAGACATCGAAGATGCATGCCAGAACTGACGGCTCAGCCGGACGATGGCTTCCTGGCAGTTTCGGGCAAGCAGGAACTTCGCGCGAGCAGATCGGCGGCGAACTGTAGGGTTGCTGCCCGACCAGCGGCTTGGGGGGCGTTCAGCAACCGTCTCGTCAGGACGTGATCCCACGTGCTTCGATCACCCGTGGTCCGCGCAGCAGCCTCCGTCTAGGCAGGCAGCGGTTCACTCCCTCGGTTGGAGTTCCCCGCGACGGGCGACCTCGGGGTGCGACGGCACATGTATCGGCGCTCACCCCCCTTCACAGCAGACGAGCCGAAGTTGAGGATGCCGACCCCCGTCACTTTCCCGTGACGGGGGTCTACGAGACTAGGCTAGCGGTAGTCATGGGTTCGCTTCCTCGCGCAGCCAGACCGCAGGACGAAGCCACGCGATCTTGCTCGAGCTCATGTCCGCGGCAGTGCGAACGCCATGGTGTAGTCGCCGTAGCGCGTGCCGAGCGCACCATGACCGCCTGCGGTGATGACGACATACTGGCGCCCATCGCGCCCCCGATAGGTCATCGGCGTCGCCTGCGCGCCGGCTGGCAGCCGTGCCTTCCACACCACCTTGCCGGACCTGAGATCGAACGCGCGCAGATACTGGTCGGTCGTGGCGCCGATGAACACGAGGCCGCCCGCGGTGATGATCGACCCGCCCAGGTTGGGCACGCCGGTCTTGATCGGGACGCCGAGATGCGAGCCGAACAGACCCGTATCGCGCGCGGTGCCCAGCACTTCCCGCCACAGCACCTTGCGCGTCTTCAGGTCGACGGCGGTCAGGTGTCCCCAAGGCGGCGCGACGCACGGTGCGCCGAAGATGCCGACCCACGCCTGCACGACCGCCACGTACGGCGTGTTGTACTGCGTCTGGAGCTGCGCCTGCATCGCGTTCTCTCCGCCCTTCTTCTGCGCCATCAGCGGCCCGACGCGCGGATCGTCGCGGCGCATCAGCCACAGCTTGAACGGCATCTCCATCGTGTTGACGGTCATGGTGCCGCGGACCGGATCGACCGCCGCACCGCCCCAGTCGGTGACGCCGTCGAACGCGGGATGGCCGATGATCGGCTTCAACCCGATCGGCTGGTAGATGCCTGCGCCCTGCGATCGGCGGATGTCGATGCGGCACATCAGCTGGTCTATCGGCGTCGCGCCCCATGTGGCCTTCTCGGTCGGTGCGGGCGGCGTGAACGACGGCATTCCGATCGAGAACGGCTGCGTAGGCGACACCGTCACCCCCGGCGTCGCGCCGTCGGTCCGCACTGGGCGCTCAGCGATCGCAGCGAGCGGCGCGCCGTTCAGACGGTTGAGGAAATACACCTGGCCCATCTTGGTCGTCTGGATGAGCGCGGGGATGACGCGACCGTTGGGTGCGCGATAGTCAAAGAGCGACGGCCCTATCGGCAGATCCATGTCCCACATGTCGTGGTGGACGAGCTGGCGCACCCAGCGCAGCTTGCCTGTAGCGACGTCCAGCGCGACGATAGCGGTGCCGAAGCGGTCGTCGAACGGCCGGCGATACCCGATCCAGTAGTCTGGCGAAGCATTGCCGGTGCCGAGATAGACGATCCCGTTGGCGGCATCCGCGGTGATCGCCCCCCAGACATTAGGCGTGCCGCGCGTGTAGTTCTGGCCGGCGGGCAGCGGCGCGATCGCGTCCTGCGAGCGGCCCACGTCCCAGGCCCAGACCGGACGGCCCGACACCGGGTCGTAGGCGCGCACGACGCCGCTCGGAATGTTGCGATTGACATTGTCGACGATCCGCTCGCCGACGATCAAGCGGTTGTTGACGACCACCGGCGGGGTGGTCGCGATCTGGTCGGAGGGCGTCGAGACGCCCATGTTCGCTCGCAGGTCGATCGATCCGCCATCGGCGAAGCTCGGGCACGGCCGACCCGTGTCGGCGTCGAGCGCGACCAGCCGGGCGTTAAAGGTCGGCGCGAAGATGCGACGCGGGCACGGCGTGCCAGCGGGCGCCTCGTAGTAGACGACGCCGCGGCACACGAGATAGTTGTTGCCCTTGACCTCGGCGTTCTCGTGCCAGCTCCACTTCGTCCTGCCCGTCGTCGCGTCGATCGCCTGGACGAACGAGTGCGGCGTGCAGGTGTAGAGCGTGTCGCCGATATGGATCGGGGTCGCCTCGGAATGATATTCGCGCAGATGCTCCTTGGACTCCGCGGGCATCGGCAAGTCGCCTGTGCGCTGCGTCCAGGCGAGTTCGAGCTTGCCGACGTTGGCCGGCGTGATGTCGCCGAGCGCCGAATAGCGGCGACCCGACAGCGTGCCGCCGTAATCGCGCCAGTCGCCGTCCGCCTCTCCGGTCGCCGATGGCGCGGCGCTGGTGGCGGACGTCGCGTCTCGCGCGGACGCATCCTGGCCATGCAGGAGAAGGCCGCAGGCGAACACGAGCGC
This sequence comes from Sphingomonas sp. PP-CC-1A-547, assembly GCF_003610375.1. GTDB lineage: Bacteria > Pseudomonadota > Alphaproteobacteria > Sphingomonadales > Sphingomonadaceae > Sphingomonas. The sequence continues at coordinate 51,009 of NZ_RAPZ01000015.1, read as the reverse complement.
GGCGACCGCCGCGGCGGCCGGCATCACGTGCGAACGGACCGAGCCGCGACCGCGTCGAAGACCGGTCAGCAGGACGAGAACGAGCAGGACCGTCGGTGCGACCACTCTCGGCACGAGCTGGAGCCAGTCGAAGCCGACCTCCCACACCGCCCAGATCAGCGTACCGACCCAGATCGCGACGAAGACGCCGCGGCCCGCGGGATTGCCGCGGCCGATCAGCGCACCGCTCGCGATCATCGCGAGACCGGCGATGAGATAATAGGGCGACCCGCTGTTCGCCACCAGCACGCCGCCTGCGACGACGAAGAAGCCCCCGAGCGTCGCGACGATCCACGCTAGTGCGAATGTAAGGAAGCGGGACATGCCGAGGGTCCTGTATGATCTACGATGGAAGACGTCTGATCGCTTGACTGTCATTCCGCAAGACAGATTCCAGCTTCACCGGCCGCTCGACAGGAGAGGTCGCTCGGGGAGGTTCGAACGGCGGTCACAGGGGATCGCCGTTCTGACGGCGGCCATGCCGGACCCTGCCAACGTCAAGAATGGGATGCGACCCGGGCGGAAATCGCAATCGCAGCGGTTGGTACAAGTGTGGCACTGGTCGTCGCCGAAGGAGAGAAGACGGGTGCCGTGCGTTGCTGCGACCCTAGGGTGCTTCAACGTCTTCCACCCGTGGCGCGGGCGCTCGTTGGACGGCGCAGCGGGACGTGGTCCGGAGCTTGGGCTCGAACGCATGCGACCTGCTCTCAGACGAAGACCTCGGAGAACCGCACGAGCCGACGCTCGAGCAGAAATTGCCATTCCTCGATCTCCGATGGGGCGAGGCTGGAAGGCGCAACGGACCCGCGGCGACCGGCGGCCTTCGTGCGGACCGCACTATCGCGAGACCAGGCGGAACTCGCGACCATGAGCCTTCCCTCGAGCGGAGTGCCGAGGAGAACGCGCGTCGCCATGGAGTAGGCGTGGCGCGTGTCGGAGCGCCGAGACGACGGCATGCTGATAAAAGAGGTTTTCCGTGCGATAGCACGAACGTTCGAGGGACTAGACCGAGGCTAAACGTGTACAGACGGCCTATCTTCAGGGAAGCACCGCAGTTCAGATACAAACTCGTGGAAATCCGCGCGGTTCTGCTCCCTTTACTAGGAAAACCCAGGACTGTGGTATGAGCCGGACGACCAGCGAGGGAGACTTCGTGCTATTACACGGAAAACTCCAACGGACTCCTAGCGCTAACGGTTTGCGATCGCTCTCGCCGGAAATGTGAGCGGTAACGCGCGCGTTTCGAGTTGAAAAAAAATGCCGACGCTTCAATAGCCTGCTGCCGCAGTGCGAATACGCACAGGGCAACATTGGGGTCATCGTCGCATCTGGCAGGCGCATTTGACGTGGGTACGCCTGCCGAGACGGCAGCATCCTCAGAATGATGACGAAAAATCGCTAGGCGGTCGCCTGATCGCTGGCGAAGACAGCGACGACCTCCGGCGTTGCCGGCAGCGATATCAGACCGTGCTGCACGCACCATGCCGTGAAAATCGCCCAATCCGACTCATACGCACGCCGGGTCGCACCGGCGCGAGCTGCCTTGGCATACGCGGCAGCCCGCTCGATCTTTTCGTGAAGGAGTGCCGGCAACATCGGTTGATCCGGGTCGACAATAACGAGCGGTGCTGGCGCTTGGACATGGTCGGGATCAACCGGCGTGAGTCCCAGTGTGCGAAGCGACCATATAAGCGTGTGTGCCACGCCGGGTTTCAGCAGGCTAGCCTTTCGTCCGAGACTTACAGTTATCGGACGAAAGGCGGACTAACAAACGCGGGCGACAGCCACCTCCCTGAAATCGTTCCTCGGTTGCTAGAACAGCAGGATAGAACGGTGCACACGCGCAAACGCCTTAGCGTTTCAGTTCGAACGTTTTAGGATCAACGAGTTGTAACCGCGTGCGGCGCGATGGTGCCGGTGGGGGCGGATCGAGAGACGGATCGACTCTAACGATTTTGGTCGAGCGCGGGTTATCGACTTTTACAGGTTGGGCAGCTTCCCAGCTCTGATTCGATTGTGCCGAGGCCGCAAGCGCTGCCTCAGCCGCACTTAATCTCTGCTTTAGTAGATCGGCCTCAACGTCGGCTGGCGCCGCTTGTAACGCAATCACTTCGCGTTCCAGCTTACTTATTCTGTCCTCCGCGACACGAAGACGGGTTTGAAGATCAATGTCCTCGATTTCCTGTCGGGCCACTGGCGCGCTTACATCTCGATGCGCAGGCAATGGGCGATCACAGCCGCACAGGACTACGGAGATCATTACAACCCAAAACCATGCAAGTGTACGGTTTAACATTTACCGAGGCGGGATTGCGCACTTTACCGCAGCGACATCAGAAACTACTGGCTCGCTGCCGTAGCCACCCTGAACGGTGACAACTGTTTCTATTTTGTCTTGTATCACCGTATACCGACGCGGGGGTTGCGCATTAGGCGCTTCGACAACAAAACCATTTGTCGTAGCCGTAGGTGCCACTGTCACCGCCTGTCCAATACAGGTCGCCATATCAGCCACAGACGTCTGTGTTCTTATTGCGCCCATATAATCAGGCGGAAGCTTCGGTCCATGCGCGCACGAAGAGAGGAGCGCGAGGGGTACCCAAAAAAAAGATTTAGAGTTTTTCATACACAGCCCGTACGCTTGGGACGCGATTGAGGTCCAGCCTTGTTTTAGCCTACTCGTACAGGCCTGTCAGGCGCAGACCAACTGCCAGACACTCTCATCAGTCAGGTATGATCGAAGGTCTACCGTCCTCGAGACGCGATTCGGGCCTGATCCTCAGCCGTCAAGAAGGGTGACGCAGCATTGGCTTGCGGGTCATAGCTCGGATCTATCCGATTCCGAATACGGTTCTGAACCCTGTTCGGTATTCGACTGGCAATCCGCCCCATCGGCGAAGCATATCCCATTTGCTCACGCGTTTGCCTCTGTCCAACTATGCCTACTGCCGAGTCCGCTACCCGGCCAGAGCTCTGAATGCTCCGCGTGGGCTGCTGCTCCGGCTGTTGCTGTTGCTGCAACAGCGAATAATCATCCTGATCAACGCTTGCCTGATCCGCCGATGACGCGCGCACCTGCGCGTCAACCGGCACAGCTACCAGCAAGTATAAGGCCACAGACAGAACATGACGCATTCAACGTTCCCAGCTATCTTACGCTTTGAAAATTCAACGGACCGGTAACACCTGAACACGGTTTAGTTCGCCGCTCAGTCCGCCGACGGCATCCGAAGGTCGCGCGATCAGTACCAGTGTTTGTACAGGGCATCCCGTCGGCACTGCAAACTTTCCCTCGAAAGAGCCTTGAGCTTGGCTCGAGTTGGGCAAATCGATCCGGCCAAGTTCACGACCATCTTGACAGCGCAATGTCCAAAAGGGGCGTGCATTGTCATTTTGATCAATCCCAGCGCTATTTCCTGCAATCCGATACGTGCCGGCCGGCAGCATCTGTCCTTGCTGGATAAGCGTGCCACCGACACTGGCCGGAGCAGAAAAGTAAAAGACCCCGCCAGTTTTGCCGCGTTGAATCGAGGTGTCCATACCTACGTCATTCTGAGATACCCAATCGAATACAGACGGGTTCTTCAGCTCCGCGCTGAAAGTGGCATCGCGCGATCGGCGTCGGTCCGCACCAGGGCGAATACCGGTGTAATATGCCCAGGCCTCATCAAATGCACCCCGCGCAAACAGCGTATCGATCAATGCAGCATGCGCTCGCTCAGGCACAACAAAACCGGCATGGCGCAGGCCCGTCAAAAGACGTGCCGTCGCCCGCGGGTTTGAGGTCGTGGTCGCGGCATAATTGACAAAGCTTTCACTCCAAGCGGGCCTGTTGGCTAACGTATGGATCAGCGGAGCCCGAATATCGTTTTCCGAGCTTGCAGCGGTCAAAACCGGAAAGAGCAGGTCTGCCAGTTTTGGCGAGGTTCGTAACGCAATGTCGTAGTGCCGAAGCGCACCGGATATGTCACTTCGTCCAACTGCATCCTCGATCAACCACAACTGTGTCTGCGCATCCCGGCGCGACAACTTCTCGGAGTATTTAAACATGACACGCGCACGGGCTGTATCACCCCGAAGCTGCGCGTTAGTTCCCAAAACTGCGAGCGCCGCAACCGTCGCCGGATCCTGTTGCAGCGACAGCAACGCTAATTTGTCGGCTCGCTGACGGTCCGCCTTAGTCGCGTCCGCGCCCGATAGCGCCGTGGCCACGCGCCCCGTGATCCGGCCACTATAGGGGGCCAACCGATGAGCGAGCACCGGATTTGCCGTCGCCTGCACCTGGCCAAGGGAAAACATAAGGCTCAGGCATGCACCGATTGCGGCGAGTCCCGCCAACGCGAGCCGGACTCCCCATTCAGCCGGCGAGCGTCGGGGCGACGCGTTGGACCGGGCCATCCGCGATTACGCCTTTACTGCGTCGGTTCGGCCATAACCGTAGCCGTACTCATATCCATAACCATAGCGTGAGCGACGGGCTTCAAATTTTGTCAAAACGCACCCGATGATCCGGACATTGGCGCTTGCAAGCCGGCCGATGGCGGTTTTGACCATGCTCGACCGAATGCCATGCGATTCAGCAACAAAGATCAAGCCCTCTACTCGGCTCGCTATCAAGGGAGCATCCGCCAAGCCCATGACGGGTGGAGAATCGATTATGACATGATCATAGGTTTCAAGCAGGCGGCCAAGCAGCAGAGAAAGTCGTGAACCTGTTAGTAGTTCGGCCGCATTAGGCGGAATCGGGCCTGCCGACATCGCGGTGATGCCGAGGTCACTCATTTGGAATATGAGTGAACCAATATCGTCTTCTCCGACGAGAAAGTTGCTCAAGCCTCGGTTGTGATCGACACCACCAAGGTGGTGAATCGAAGGCGAGCGCATATCGCCATCTATCAGGATCACCTTACGCTGTGCCCGCGCCAGCATCGTTGCCAGCGCAATAGCGGTCGTGGATTTACCTTCCGCCGGCCGCGTCGACGTCACCGAGAACGACCTTGGTACACCATGCTCGGTCGTGAAACCGAGATTAGTGTTCACCGCGAGATAGGCGTCCACCAAATCGGACTTGCGATCAAGCAACTCATCCCGTGGCGCTACCCCATTTCGCACCTTCGGAACGGTGCCAAGCAAGGGCAACCCAAGCCGCTGTTGCACCTCACTCGGATCTGCGATGGCCTCGTCCATTTGCTCAAGCGCGAACGCAACAAGCGCACCGAGGCCAAGCCCGGCAAGAAGTGCTGTAAGGAGGTTGAGCAGTAGTCTTGGGCTCGAGGCCTTCTGCGGAACATCGGCGGTATCCACGATCGACACGTTGTTGACACCGACACCACCGGCAACACCGATCTCCTTGAAGCGCTGAAGTAGCCCATCATAAAGGGCTCGATTGGTGTCTACCTCTTGCTGATAGATATTATACTGGATGCTGCGGCGACGCAGGTCGAGATAGTTCGTTTTCAGCTGGTCAACCTTGGTGCGCAAAGCGTTTTCTCGCTCCTGCGCTTCACGGTAGTCCGCAAGTTGTGATCCCGAGACGCGCCCTTCTTCACGCGTGATCGAACGATCAAGCTGGTCAAGCTGCGATTGAATTGCCTTTGCCGCCGGATAGCCAGGTTCGAATTGAACCATGAGGCGTGCATACTCCGCCGCCAATTCCGCGCGACGTTGCCGCAAGCTGTTAATTGCTGGATTACGAAGTGCGTCCGTGGAAGCGCCCGAACGACCTGCCTGCTGGTAGCGTGCCTCAGCCTGAATACGCTCTGCCGTAGCTTGCGAAAGCACGGCGTTGAGTGCCGCTAGATCGTCAGCCACAATCGAGCGTTCCGACGTTGTCGCACCACTTCCGCTGGATTGCGACGGTAGATTGATAATCTGCTGAGCGGATGCATACCCGACAAGCTGGCGCTGAGAGTTATCCAAGCGCTCTTTCTGCAAGGCAAGCTGGCGTTGCAAAAGGTTGCGACCATAGGATGTCGCCTGAACCTTGCGCTCCAGATTGGTCTGAATGAAATTGTCTGCCCAAGCATTAGCAATTCGAGCAGAGAACACAGGATCAGGGCTCGTGAAACTAATGTCGACGAGCCGTGATAGGCGCATTGGCGTGACGGCCAAACGAAGCCCCAGCAATTCTCCAGCGACGCGTTGCCGCTCTGCTCGACCTGCTGCTGGGTAACGGTCGTTGACGAGGGCGAACGCTGGCTTGTCGGAACTATAGCCGAACATAGCAAAGAATTTTGGATCGTCCACCAGTCTCAGCTGAGTCGCGACCCGTTCGGACAAAGCCCTCGACCGCAGAAGCCCGTATTGAGTCTGATAAAACTCCTGGTCAGAGGTGCTGTTTTCACGGTCAACACCCTGGAATTCGGCGACCTTACTAGCTTCTCGTGCAATCTCGATTGTCGATACGGCCGTATATTTCGGCGTCATCAACAACGTCGCGATCAAACCAAGCAAAATGCAAGCCGCGGTAATACCTATGATTACGTAGCGCCACCGCAAAGCAATCCCAAGATACTGGCGAATGATCGACTTACGGTCCGCTTCAGGAGCTTGTGACTCACCAATGCCTTGCGTCGTGGATGCAGCGCCACGAAACGATGGGGAAGTAATTAAATTCATGTAAGCCTCAGCCTTACTGAAGGATCGCGATCAGTGGCGCGGCAACTATCGGCGACAATGATACAAAATCGCGGAATAGGCGCCGCTGCGGTGAATCGCCGACTACGATCACGTCGTTGGCAAAGATAGCTGGATCGTCATACGCGCCGCGGCGGATGGCATCGACATCGTAAAGACCGGCCATCTTTCGCCCCTGAACGGTTCGCAAGATCACGACCTCATTCTGGCGCGCAAATTCAGACATGCCCTTCGCCGAAGCAATGGCGCGCAATAGCGTCATCTGATTGGTAACCGGATAAAGCCCAGGCTCCACGACTTGCCCGTCGATGGTTACGACCTGGCTTACCGAACTTTTGATATTGACGGTGACCTCGGGCTTGCGGACATACCGTCCCCGAAGCGCTGCTTCGACCGCACGAGCCAGTTCGCTAGCCGTACGGCCACGCGCATCGACTGTGCCGGCAAGCGGCATCGCGATACGCCCACTGGCATCGACCTGCATCTCGCGGCTGAGCTCGGGGACGTTAAAGACATCAACCTGGATCGTATCCAGCGGACCGATCAAAGCCGGCCGGTCCGCGGCAGTCAAATCCTGTCGGTTGGGCGCAGGAAGAGCCTGACTCCCCTCTACCACGGACAGGCGAGGCGTGGAAACTAGCGGCTCCGTATGCGCACACGCTCCCAGCGCGAGCGCAATTAACACTATATAGCGATCACTACGCATACGCTTGGGAGGCTTCTCAAATTGAATATGAGAGCGCCCTATAGATGCTCGTTTGACGACGGTAAAGCTTAACGCCGGTCGGCGCACCGACGCGCAGAAGGCATCCGCCTTACAACCTTCATATACGGACGCGCGATCGACGCGTCTGTGACCCAAAAGCCTCACTACGGGAACGGTTGGCCCCTTCGGAAGTTCGCTATTGCGCGGACGCCATCGCTGGAGTGCCTGAACCAAGCCTATCGAAATGAGATCTTCGGATGGCTCCAGGCACACGCCATACACCTACCCGCCCCACCACAAACCGGCCGCTCGTGCGTCAGCGAAAAAAGATGGCTCGGAGCTGTATTCGCAGAAGGTGTCGGGTCTCTGGAAAAAAAGCATTCAGCAGCAACCCGGTGGCAATTTGCGTCACCACAGCTGCAACCGCGGCGCCAACGACACCCATCAACGGGATGAGTAATAGGCAGGTTCCGATATTCACAGCCGCACCGAGCAAAGCTTGATAGACCCCGATATGAAGCAGCCGACGGTTTACCAACGCGCCGCTAACTGCTTGGCCTAGCGAGCTAAACACCGTTGCCCAACCGTGCACCATCAGTACCGGTCCCGCGGCTGCAAACGCGGTGCCATATAGGAGTTTTATTGCAGTTGGTGCGACAACAGTTACGACTAGAGCAACACCAACCGATGCCCACGTAATAAATCTGATCACAAGCGTTAATTGCTGATCATACCGATCGTGGTCGAAGTGGAATGTATGCGCCAACCGAGGCGTTACCGCCAGCATTACTGCAGTTATAACGAGATACCATGCCTCTATCAGCCGAGTAGCCGCTGTATAGATACCTACCTGGGCGTCTCCCAGCAACTGACCGATCAATAGCTGATCGGCCCGCATATACACGCCTATGATGGCCAATCGTGCGATTTGTGGAGCCACCTCTTTCAAAAGTCGCCGCATTTCCTCTCGCGTTGCATCTTTGATAGCAAAAGCATGCCCGTCGTGCGTCGCAGCCGCATACATTAGACCCGCGACAACAAACAGCTCTAATGAATACAGGAGGGCAAACGTGATAACCCCGGCCCCAAGAAGGATCGCAGCAACCTTCAATACCGAAAAAACCAAAAAGTTTAGGTTTCTCAGAAGAACAATTCTGCTTACTTTACCCCTACTTTGGTACTCGGAATCAATGACATCCATTGATTGGGCGATTTGAGCACTCGCTAAAAAGGCCATAATAACCCAAGTCGCCGGTTCGGTGGGCCGCGTAGCGACAATGAAAATCATCGATAGCAATAATACCAATGCTGCACCGCCAACTCGCAGGGCAAACGCACTTGCTAAAATCATTCGCTGGCGATCCGGCCGGCCCACCAAATCACGCATCAGTATTTCTGGCAGACCAAGCGTAGAGGCGAACGAAAACATCGTAGCTATTGCTTGGGCGTAATTAAAAAGACCAAACTTCGCCGGTCCCAAAAACCGAGCAATCCATATGTTTACTACAAGACCAACACCCAACCTGATCACGCGATCCGCGACTAGCCAACTAACGTTAGCAGCTAGGCTTTTCAGTACCGTTCGTTGTGCCAAACTGGCTCGGAGAGCTCCGGGCTTAAAGCGAGCGAATTTAACGGAGAGTTTTTTAGCCGACGCATTTGCGCTTGGCTCAGGCGTTAGCATTGCTTACCTTTTCAATAATCCAACGTGCCGTGGCATAGGGCGAGAGTTTCTCATCGTACCACCGCAAGCCAGCCGTATGAAGGCATTCGAGACGATCAGGATCTTGCAGAAGGTCGTCCACGACGCGTAACCCATCGCTCCAGTTGTCGACGCAAATGATCGGTGAGTTGCGATACAAGAATGTATCCGGCAGCCTATCCGACACGACGACTGCACCAGCACGTAGTGCTTCAAGATGCCGAAAGGTTTCGGCGCTTACAAAACCTCGTGGAGCGAGTACAACACGACTGTCAGCCAACATCTTACCATACGCATCCCGACTCAAACCCTTTCCGAAACCAGACGTGAAGGTTATCAGCCGAACGCCATGCGTTTTTACACTGAAATCTCGCTTAAGGAGACGGCCCAGTGGCGACCGAGCAATCAGGTGGAACAGCTTATTATGCGCTAGCTTTGGCATCTTACGCAATATTGGGTGGAACGCAAAATAAAGGGGATACCGATTACGGTTTAGATTACCCGTAAATAGAACGTCAACCTGCCGCTCCGGCATTGGCGTCCCCGAGATTGCCGGAACACCATTGGCTAAACCAAGGCTCATCGTATGTATGTTTTCGCCTACTTTTTCGGCGCGCATGCTAGGTTTAAATATCGCAATATAATACTGTGAAAGTGCCGTTGGCGTAACAGAGTCTGCCTCATCAGACAGAAAGATCAGGACCTTACGCTGCCCGTTGAAAGCGATAGATGCCGGAACCCGATCAGCGCGATGTGGGCTGAAGACATAGAATTTTACGTCTTGCAGTTCGGGATCGAGAAGCTCCTGCAGAGCGTGGAAGGTGTCCGCGAGAAAATCTCGTTGGATAAGCTCGTCCCATTGATGCCCGGAATTGGGATCAAGGTAGACGTTTTCGGTAATTTGATACGGTTCGGCAGTTGCGCTGACGAGCATGGTCATAACCCCCTCCCCTTGGAGGTACTTGGTGCAAGGCGCATAAAAGGGTCCGCCGTTATAGGAATTGCGGGGCGCCTTGAACCAAGAGGCAGCCGATTGCCAGCCGCTTTGAGGGGGAAAAACTTAAAGGGCCGGAAGTGCCAAGAGAGAGGGGGCGCGCTGCTCGATATCTGCGAGCGATATTCGCGACGATCCACTTCCTTCGAGAATCACAAAACCGGAAGGATCGACGTACCAAACAGCGTGGGGCACGCCCTTATAATTTACAATCTCGCCTGGAAAGAGGCCTGCGCCATTTCGCCCCCATCCGTCTTCAGTGGCGATTGTCCCCCCGCCGCCCTTAGGAACCCGCCAGCCGGTAGGTTGCCCCCGAACAACATTGAGGTTCTCGATAAAAGCGCCAGCAGGCCATGTTCCAGCGTTAGGCATTCCATCGGAGGCTAGGCGGAGCGGTGTTCCGACAACTTGAGAGGTCCGAACCTCGTGAGCAAAAATCTCGCTATGATCAATCGCGCCCAGAGCAATCACATTACCTGCGCTTGGCCCTACCCGCGAATCAATGCTGCAGCTGTCCAGTAGATAAGCATGAAAATCGACACGTTCGACACCCGGCGGGGTAGGCGGCGATTGCCACCGCCAGTTACGCAAAACAGGTTGCCGCCTCGAGTCCGTGCGGTCAAAATCGACTTGCGCCGTTCCCGCCTCTACTACAAGCGATCCGCCCTGACATTGCACGCTTTGGAAATACGATACACCAAGTGGTGCGTCCAGGAAGTGAACCACGCTGCCTCGACCAAAGACTTCGAAATGGCAGCCAAACCATCCGACAGGCCCGTTAAAAATGCCTTTCCCTGGTCGATAGGTCACTAATCGCGTATTCATCGCGTCACCAGCGATAATCGTGCATCCAAAGAACATTGTACCGGTAGAGCCGCGTAGATGGACGGGGCAAGCACCCTGATATGGCGTGTAAAATGTGCAGCCAAAAAAGCGATTATCGGTGTTTGGCCCTTCGACCCATGGTCCGACGTCGACCAATCCTGCTTGCTCAGGCGAATGGCTAGTGATGAAACAGGCGCTCCGAGCCGGTACATGCCCGTTTTGAAAGTGGCATTCACTCCACACCATACTCTCAGCGGCCACCGCTACGACAGCGGCGTGAGAGAACGCCCCTTCTACCCTAACGTCGCGTATGCGCGTGGCGTTGCAGTTCGGACTTTCGCGCCGGCGAGCCAGGAGGATGCCGACTTTTGACAGAAGAGCATTACTATCGATCGACAAGGATTCCATGCGAAACCCCGATCTTCCCGAGGCATCGATCAGAACTGCCCCAGCTGCCAACGGCACGATACTCGAAACCCCCGCCCCTGCCCCCAACAACCGTAGGACTGGATGAAAACTGGCAGCGTCCCGGTTGATGCAAGACAAGCTACGCACTGCGTAGCGACCTGGCGGGAACCATACCGTGCCACCGTCAGCCCCCGCTGCCGCGCGGTCGATTGCGCTTTGAACGGCTTTCGTGTCGTCAGTCCGACCATCGCCCGCCGCCCCCAGATCACGAACTGAGATCAGATTTAGCATAGGCGGATCTCCCGAGGATTGACCACCAGCCGAGGACATTGCAGCTGCCCCAGAGCCCAACAGCGCTCCGCCCAAAGCCTCGCGTCGGCTCAAGGAAAGGTGGTCAATCATCAAGCTAGTTTCCGGTTTCATCAGGTTCGTTGCGGAGCGAGCGGTCCTTCTAGTTGCGCCGCTATAAGGGCTTGGGCTAAGCGATGCCACCCGACGCCACTCTAAGGTCGCCCTGTATGTTAACGGCCAGTCTGGCGCTAGCCGTAGCGCTGCTCTTCCTTTCCCGCAACGTTAAGGGCCCGATTTGGGCCGCTAGCTTAGCGTGGATCGTCTGCATTTCCCCCATCGTAGTAGGTGTGATCGACTACCGATACCTGGACTACAGGGACCCCCGATTGGGAATGGTAATTTCCTTCGCGATGCTCTCATTCGCAGGCGGAGCGGCAATCGAGTTATTCTATCGCGGCCCGGTGGTGAGAAGAAGCCCAGCTCCAACTGACTCAATGCGTGAGTTCGGATCGCTTATGCCCATAGCTCGCTTTTGCTGGGTCATCGGTATGGTTGGTGGCGGCTGCCTAGTCCTCGATTTCATTCTTAACGGAGGGGGAAGCCTACTCAACCTTTCCGACCTGCGCGATAGCTTCGTCGGGAAAGAGTCGGCAAGCGGACTGGCGCGCGCCGCATCTGTTATGACTTGGGCCTGCCTATTCTCGTACCTGTTCGCCTTGATATTCCGTCTGGAACTAGGTCCTAAACGAACCATAATCTTTGCCTTGCCGGTCCTTGGCTTCCTGATGGGCGCGGTGCTAGCTGCGGGTCGTCAAGCCGCGCTACAGATAATTCTCGTAAGTGTCCTGGGCCAGTTTTTCTGGCGAATACGATCGGATCCCAATGGCACTTCAAAGGGCGGCTCCATATTCGTATCCGCAATTTCTGGAATTATGGTCGCCTACATGGGTTATGTTGCAATAGCACGTAATGATAGTCGGGTATCCGATGTGAAGTCAGAGGTTCTAGCCCGGCTATTCGACTTCGACTTACCGCATTGGTTCGAGGCATCTATCGGTATATTGGGTTCCGGATTCAAAGAAACATTTATTGAGGCGATGGTATACTTCTCGAGCTCAATCGCCCTGTTTGATCGATATTTGCAAACTGATTTGATCAATATCTCAAAGGGCGCAATGAACTTTCCCTTCATATACAGGCAGATTGAACCATTAACTGGTATTAATGTGGTTGATATGTACCAGCTACGGGTGGCAGCACTTGATGCGCAACAAGTCATTGGCGTGGGGTGGACCACCGCCGTTGCCAACCTCATAATGGACTTTGGATTCCTCGGTGCGGGCGTTTTTCTAGCCGTCCAAGGTTTTATAAGCTCCGTCGTATGGAGGTCGGCAGTCAATGGCGGGTCTTTCCTCGACTGCGTCCTAGCAACACTAATGATCATCGGCGCCATCTACCTACCACTAATACCGGCGTTTTCTGATAATAACATACTACTACTTTTTATGTTCTGTTTGATCATTAAGTGGTTCGATGTTCGACGCAACCAAGCATCGCGAGACTCGGCGGTGGCAGCATCATGATCAGACACATAATTAATTTGTTACTATGGTCCCTTCCTCCAACCCGGCTATTCGCCTTTAGGCGAATAGTACTTCGGATGGCGGGCTTGGAGCTCGGTGATGGGGTGTCGGTCTGCGGTCAAGGATGGTTTTTCGGTCCTGGCCGCGTTAGTATCGGAAAAGATTCCTGGCTAAGCCCCCGGGTTTTAATTTACACTCATGCAGATGCCCCGGTGTCAGTGGGTGCCGCCTGTGACATCGGCCCATTTGTTCGCATTGTAACTGGTGGCCATGAAATCGGCCCCTCGTCTCGCCGAGCAGGGCTGGGTACGAGTAAGGCGGTGTCAATCGGCGATGGATGCTGGATTGGAGCCAACGTACTCATTCTGGGCGGTGTTTCCATTGGCGAAGGCACCGTTGTAGCCGCAGGATCTGTCGTAACTGAAGACCTGCCCCCGAACTGCTTAGCGGTAGGAGTTCCCGCTCGCGTGAAGCGAACACTATGATAAACAGCGAAACCGTTTTCATACTATGCAACGCTCTGGCAGATGACGTTCGGTTAGAACGTGGCATCAAGACTGACAGCCCCGCGGCAACTCGCAAAGTACTTATGATGGCTCGCGTTTTGCGTTTGGCTGGCGTTAGGACAACTGTGCTGAGTTTAGGTCGAGGAAGGCAAGATGGTACCGGACGTTACTTCGCTCCACGCGTCAGCCGTTCTCAGAAGGTCCCGATATTATATGGACCATTAATCCATCGACCTATTTTATCCGAGCTACTCTCTTTCTGGGCCGCCATACCCCTTGTCTGGGCTCGTAGACACCGTGCTCGTTCGACAGTAATCTTGATTTATAATCGAATGCCAGCCTACCTGCCTGCCATTTGGATTGCACGCCTAATTGGGTACAGGCTTGTTCTAGACTTGGAGGACGGTGAAACCGAATTACAGGGTTGGAGCCCAAGCGCTATTAAAGCACGATGCTTGACGGCTTTAACGGACCGCGCCTGCACTAACGGAGCTTTACTAGCTTGCCGCAGGTTATCGCGCGCAACCCACCTGCAGCCGCAGCAAGCGTATTACGGTGTCGTGGGCTCCACCCCTCAGAGCCGACGGTTTAACGGCCCAGTGATACATCTATTGCTAGGTGGGACGGTGTCACCGTCAACCGGCGCTACTCTGCTTGTCGATGCAATCAACATCTTGCGCAGTCAAAATGAGCTTTGGTCTAAGCGGCTGCACTTTCACATAACTGGAACTGGCGAAAGCTTGATCGATTTTACGCATCTCGCGGCATCTTGCAACCAGGGCCCTGTCGTTACAGTTTATGGCCGTCTCGATAATCCAGGCTACGAAGCGCTGCTTGGCCAGATGGATGTTGGACTGGCGTTAAAGCCTAATAGTGGACCTTTGGCAGACACTACGTTTCCCTCCAAGGTCATTGAGATGGCCGGCGATGGATTGCTGGTCCTTACTACGGACATAAGTGATGTTCGCTCAATTCTTGGTAATGCGGCAGTATACCTAGAACGTGATGACCCAAGACTACTGACGGAAAGACTTCGTGCGATTGTAGATGATACCGTGAAGGCCGCCAAAATTGCGGAAGTGGGACGCACATCCGTCAGCTCTATTTGCTCGCCAGTCGAAGCCGGTACTGCGCTTCGCAAGTTCCTATTCACCGGGGCTATTTGATATGCGTTACGTTTGCTGGCACCCATTATTGACGGACCATCAGTCTCACACCTATGCCGCTTTGAGTCGTTTGGCTAATGGCGAACTTGTAGTAAATGTGGAACGTGTAGGTGACTCGCTACGAGAGGCGCAAGGATGGGTGCGTCAATCAGTCGATATTGTACCAGAACAGTTAATTCCTAGTCAGAACTGGCACCAGTGGGCAAAGGTGGAGTTGGCGAAGTACCCCACTGCTATACATGTATTTGGGAGCCCATTTGAGAGCTTCCGACAAATGCGGATAATGTATGCGGCCTGCCGCCTAGGTCTAAGGGTTGCCGTCATCTCTGAGCCGTTTTCCACTACTGGTTTGGCATATTTGGAAGACACGAATAATTTAAAGAATAGCATTAAGTCATGGCTACGCCCGATCATATACAAGGTCTACGGTGCTATATTCGCGCGGAAGATACACGCTGTATTCGCGATTTCCCCGCTTGCGTGTGATCAGTATAGGTCAATAGGCATTTCGTCCGAAAAGATATATCCTTTTGGATATTTTGTTCCGGCCAATGACATAGCTGATAACCGCAATACCGAGCTGAGGCCACACTTGCGCTTGGTTTTTGTTGGAAGCTTAATCGCACGGAAAGGACTTCGAATAGCAATTCAGGCCGTTCAGTCTCTACTGGATGAGGGATATCGGATATCTCTTGACGTGTTTGGCGCAGGCGATCCCGAACAATATGACTTCTCGCCCGCTATTAAGTATGTTGGCGTGGTGCCATTCGGGCAAGCAGCAGAGACTATCAGTAAGTACGACGCTTTACTGCTTCCCAGCTTGTTTGATGGCTGGGGCGTCGTAGTTAACGAAGCGCTGCAAGCGGGTACGCCGGTCTGCTGCAGTACCGCGGTCGGCGCTGGCGCCGTTGTGGAAGCCTACGATGCCGGGGAAGTGTTTTCCAACGGAGACGTCTCTGACCTAACCAGGATATTGCGAGCGTGGTGCAATAATCGAGAGCGTTTAAAAATCTATCAGGCAAACGCTCGGCGGGCGGCATTGCAACTCACGCCGACGGTAGCGGCAAATTACTTTGATTCCGCGATAATAGCTGCAAACGGTCGGCATGAACGACCGGCAGTACCGTGGTATAAATGGCCCGCCGGAGCGAACAAATGAGTTTCAGCCCAACAAACAAAGTCCGGATCGGACTTACAAATGTGACGGGCCTCGGGGCGGCCGAACTAACAAAGTCCCTGCTTCCGGCACTGGAAAGAACGGGCCAGATTGTCGATATTTATCTACCAGCAACCGGACCACTGGCCAACTATAAGCGGCTTTCCGTTCTCACTGTCGCTCATCAAACGCGCCGATATTTGCCAAATACGGTCTCTAGAGTCATTGAATGCACTTTAATGTCGCGGCGTTTTAAGCACTCGTTGCCGATCCTCATATTAGGCGATCTGCCGGTAAGAATTAGTAGTAGGCAGGTCGTTTTCTTTCACAACCAGCATTTGCTAGGTAACTTAGACGGAACGACGTTTTTTCAGAGGATCAAATTTTCTATCGCGCGCGCATTGCTTCGCTTTAATTCGACTTACGTCGATGCAGCGATCGTACAAACTGAAACCATGAAGCGCGGACTAAACGCCGCCTACCCCGCCCTATCGGATAAAATTCACGTCATTCCGCAGCCAGCACCCGAATGGCTTCTCAGTTCCGGAATCCGTCGAACAGGTAGGGTAGGCGTCGGCAAACTCCGCTTGTTTTATCCTGCTGCGCCGTACCCGCATAAAAACCATTCCGTCTTATACAAAACATCTGCTCTACCGGCATGGAGCAAGTTGGTTGGCGATATGGTAGTAACGGTACCTTCCACTCCTGGTATTCAAGATAAGCCCGCAATTAGGGCAGTTGGTCGGTTGGATGCTAATGGCATGCGCGATGAATATGCTAAGTCAGACGCGCTTGTCTTTCCTTCTTTAGCAGAAAGCTACGGTCTTCCGCTTGTTGAAGCTATGTGGCTGGGCCTGCCCATTATTTGTGCCAACCTACCCTATGCTCGCGACTTATGCGGTAGCGAAGCGATTTATTTCTCTCCAAAGGATCCAGCATCGCTAGAGAATGCTATCGCCGAGCTTAGCCAACGATTGAATAAAGGGTGGTGGCCCAACTGGGAAAGCCGCCTCGAAAGCATTCCTTCAAGCTGGGATGATGTCGCAACGAGAATGGTACTGGTTACCCAGGTTCCAGATCATTCGTCGGGCAACCATAAGATGACCGATAGCGGACTTAATTGAATGAAGATAAGCATCGTAACAGTTTGTTTTAATGCCAGTGGCACGATAGCAAGCACAATCTCCTCTGTTCAGTCTCAAACTTATGAGAATATTGAACATATCATCATCGACGGCTCATCGGTTGATGGAACACAGTCGATCGTAGAGAAGATGAAGAACGAGAAGACCATCTTCGTTTCTGAGCCTGACCTTGGCCTATATGACGCGATGAATAAGGGCATTGCGCTGGCAAGCGGTGATGTAATTGGGATTTTGAACGCAGACGATTTTTTTGCAACCCAAGAGTCCCTGGCAGATGTTGCGCGAGCTTTCGTAGAGGGAGGAGGCCCAGATGCTGTGCTGGGGGACATCGCTTTTATCAATCCGGAAGGGGTCGAGACCCGCCGCTATAAAAGCAATCGGTTCCGCCCTAATCGGACGAAGTGGGGTTGGATGCCCGCACATCCCGGGATGTACTTGCAAAAACATGCTTACGTTCAAGTAGGGGCTTACCGAACCGATTTAAAGATTGCCGCCGATTTTGACTTCGTAGTCCGCGCATTCACCATTCAAAAGCTCTCATACGTCTACCTACCGCAAGTCATCGTGCACATGCGCCCCGGCGGGGCGAGTACGGACGGATGGAAAGCGCGCCTGACAATCAATCGCGAAGTCGTCCGAGCTTGCAGAGACAATGGGATTTATACAAACTTAGCGATGATTTTTAGTAAATACCCTATGAAACTACTGGAATTACTACGATGAAAATAGCGGTTACGGGCGCATCTGGTTTCGTAGGCCGGGAGCTTTCAACGCGCCTGCAGCAGGCGGGGCATGACGTCATCCCGATCGTCCGACGCAAAACCGGCCTGAGCAACGAGGTCATCGCGGGTGACCTAGAGTGTGCAGATGTTTCTGCCCTCGCAGATGGCTTGCATGGAGTCGACGGGATAGCGCACCTCGCAGCCCTCACTCATGTCCGTGGACATCCAGCGGATGCGCAACAATCGTTCCAACGCGTTAACGTTCAAGGGACACAGCGTCTGCTGAACGCTGCCACCGCGGCAGGAATAAAGCGTGTCGTATATATGAGCTCAATAAAGGTTAATGGAGAAGAGACGCGCTTTGACCATCGCTTCTCGGGCCACGACACACCATCTCCCGAAGATGATTATGGCCGCACCAAGTATGAGGCGGAACTCCTCATCGCAGATGAAGCCGTCACCGCCGGATTACAGACTGTCATACTACGGCCGCCAATGGTATATGGTCGTGGCGTCGCTGGTAATTTTGGAAGACTGGTATCGGCCGTTCAGCAGGGTGTTCCGCTGCCATTTAGATTAGTAAACAATCGCCGCAGTCTAATCTCCGTATGCAATCTTGCTGATGCCACGATATGCGCTTTAACAAGTGCCAAGGCAGCTGGAATGATTCTACCGGTAAGTGACGGCAAAGATTATTCGACACGTGCCCTAGTGGAGGCAATTGGGTTTGCTGTTGGACGACAAGCGCGGTTGTTTCCCGTACCCGTTAGCGCTCTTAAACTGGCTGGTCGATTGTTGGGCCGCGGAGACGAGGTTCGCCGTATCGTTGGTAATCTTCAAATCGACAATGACGCGGCTTGCGCTGCATTAGAATGGACACCGAAGGACCATCTTCAACCTGCACTCACGCGGATGCTCCGTCCGTCCAGATAACTGACCGGTGATTTCGCACATATTGCGTCCTCAACTTAGCGGTTAGGCCGATTAGCGGCATCACCGCGACCACCGCCTAGCGCTGTTTGCAACAATAAATGCATGTCACGCTTTATGGACCAGGGCCCGAGGTATTGAGCATCATATTGGGCCAAGAGTTCTGGCTGCGACATATCGAGGCCGGCGACCTGTCCTACGCCGGTGATGCCTGGCAACAGTTTGTGAACCCCATGCTGTTGTCGCTTAGCATCTAAAAGGGCTTGCGTCGGTAAGCCGGGTCTTGGCCCGACGAAACTCATATCCCCAATCAGGACGTTCCATAGCTGCGGTAGTTCGTCGAGCTTTGTACGACGTAAAAACGCTCCCATGCGCGTGATTGAGCCGGCGCTGGTTTCGTGAGACGGGCGGTCCCCAGTGCCAATGCGCATCGTGCGAAGTTTAACGAGTCTGAAGCGACGCCCATCACGGCCTAGCCGCTCTTGAATAAACAACGGGTTGGCTCGGTCGTCGATTGCGATCACGGCAGCGGCGACGGCACATACCACGACAGAAGGCGGTAGTAGGACCAGGGACAACCCCAAATCGAAGGCACGTTTCTTCCATGATCCAACCTGGGTCATATGCGCAATTCCCTGCAAAGGTTCGCCGCTGCGGTAGGATGGTCACCCTTCTCTGGTCAACCTCCCCCTGCCCGGCTATGAGTGCTCTTTGGCTCTAGCTCCAATGTTCGTATGTTACAGGTGCATTCGAACTGCGGGTCGAACCACCGATCGGACGATGTTGGAGAGTAAGTTTTTATGGCCGTCGCGCGTATTTTGCAGCCATTGATCAACCTTCCACGCCCCGCCAAACGCATCATCCTGGGAACAGCAGATGCTGCCTTATGCGCCTTGGCAGTTTGGTTGGCGTTCTATCTGAGGCTTAACGAATGGGTGCCGTTCTCAGATCGGCCGTTACCGGCCGTTTTCGGCTCGATGATTATTGCGCTCCCGATATTCTCAGTGCTCGGCGTATATCGAGCTATCTCTCGATACGCACAAGACGCCGTTCTCACGCTCTTGATCGTTGCGAATCTAGCATATGGCGTAATCTATGCGCTAATATTCACAACCTATGGCGTTCCGGGTGTGCCTCGGACGATTGGTCTGATCCAGCCCGCGTTGCTATTCGTGCTGATGCTGACGATCCGAGTTGCCGCTCGCCATCTGTTGGGGGCGCCAAAGCGGATCGGTCCGATTGCGAGACTACGGCCGCGCGTACTGATCTATGGAGCAGGCGATTCCGGTAGACAGATATCAGCGGCACTAACCAACCGTGGCGAAATGACGGTTGTCGGGTTTCTGGACGATAATTCGCAGATTCAAGGTGCGACAATCAACGGCATACGAGTCCATAAGCCGGACAATTTGCCCGTTCTTTACGAACGGCTAGACGTTACCGAGGTACTTTTGGCGATCCCGTCGGCCAGCCGCACTCGCCGCAACGAAGTTTTGTCGAAGCTCCGTCATCCCGGCATTGCGGTACGTACGTTGCCCGATTTGATGCATGTGGCTCGTGGTGAAGCTGGCGGAGAGACCATCCAAGAGCTCGACATTCGTGACGTGCTAGGCCGCGATCCGGTAAGTCCGGATGAAGAGTTCATGCGACACCGTATCGTAGGCCGTGTGGTCATGGTGACAGGCGCTGGTGGCTCAATCGGCAGCGAGTTATGTCGGCAGATCTTAAAGGTACAGCCCGCTAAGCTACTTTTATTTGAGAGTTCCGAATTTGCGCTGTACACCATACATCGTGAGTTAGAACGCACAATTCACCTTTCAACCACTGACCTGAGCACAGTAGAGCTTATCCCATTGCTTGGATCTGTGAAAGACCGCCGTCGAGTTGATGAAGTGATCAGTAGCTGGCGGCCTGATATCGTCTATCACGCTGCTGCGTATAAGCACGTTCCCCTAGTTGAGCACAACTTGGCCGAAGGCGTTTCAAACAATGCCTTTGGGACGTTCGCCGTTGCAAGCGCTTGCTCCAAGTATGGCATACCGCGCTTCGTCCTTATCAGTACCGATAAGGCTGTTAGACCGACAAATGTAATGGGGGCTACCAAGCGGTTAGCCGAAATGATTTTGCAAGCGATGCATGCCGGCAACAGCACGACCTGCTTTTCTATGGTACGTTTCGGCAATGTTTTGGGATCGTCCGGTTCTGTTGTACCGCTTTTCAGACAACAAATCGCTCATGGCGGTCCCATAACAATAACAGATGAGCGGATAACCCGCTTCTTCATGACAATTTCGGAGGCAGCGCAACTCGTCATACAGGCCGGAACAATGGCCACAGGTGGCGAGGTTTTTGTCCTCGATATGGGCGAGCCCGTCCGCATTGCTGACTTGGCACGCAACATGATAGAATTATCAGGCCTGACAGTTCGAAACGATAGCAATCCTCACGGTGATATAGAATTAAAGGTTGTGGGACTTCGACCTGGCGAGAAGCTTTACGAGGAGTTGCTGATCGATGACGCTCCAATACTGACACAACATACCCGGATTCGAAAAGCTATGGAGAGCTTCTTGCCAATGGAGCAGCTGCAGCCAAAGCTGCTTGCGCTTGAGACACTGCTTGCAGGGTCCGACGCCAATGCGGTTCGCGAACTTCTTCAAGCCATAGTCCCTGAGTTTGTACCAAACAGTGAACTCGTTGACTGGGTGACCCTCAAGGCTGCAGCTAATTGCGAAAAATCGCAGGGTGATACGTCTATCATCGTCGACGAATATCCTACTCCCAGTGCAGCGGCCTAATCCCATGACGAAACATACACCTAGTGCTAAACGGATACGTTCCGCTGGCGCACCGTTCTTCGTTATGATCGCGCTATTTGCCGTCCTTTGCTTGGCCGGTGGAGCTTCAAAAGCCAATACACTCGGTCAGGGATTTGTCCGGGCTGCGTCTTTTCTTGCCGTTGCGGGATTGCTGTTAGCGAGAGTTAAGTTTAACGTTAGGGAACTTCGCGCCCCTTTTTTGATAATTGCCATTGCGGCTTTACTGGTAGCCCTACAGATAGTTCCCATACCGTTTTCCTTATGGACAAAACTTCCAGGGCGAGAATTAATATCCAGTGTTACGGCGGCAGTTGGCCTAAGCGAAATATCGCGACCAATAGCGATCGTTCCTGACGGTGCCTTAAACGCACTGCTGTCGCTTTCAGTCCCGTTTGCCGTTCTAGTTGGCATGTCTGCGTCTCCAGCTACGCGGGAGTCTAGATTTTTGCCGATTATGATTGCAATCGTCTGCGTCAGCGCGCTTTGTGGTCTCATCCAACTCTCAGGCGGAATAATAGACAATCCGTTCATTAATAGTACTCGTGGTCAGGCCGCGGGCTTATTTGCCAACCGCAATCATCAAGCCCTCTTCCTTGCAGTCGGCGTGCCGCTAACCTTAGCATGGGGGTATGCTCCATCACAGCGGCCAGGCTGGCGAGGCTGGACGGCGCTCGGTATCGTCTTGCTGCTTTCGCTTATGGTAATAGGCACGGGATCTCGAGCCGGTCTTGGCCTGCTTGCTGTAGGTTTGGTAGGCGGGGGATTGCTCGTCTGGCCAACCATTGCAGGGATGGCGCGCAGGGCGCCCCGTTGGGTTTTGCCGACAGGGGTCCTCTTGGTTCTTACTGTTTTGATCGTCCTGCTGCTCGTAAGCGTCGACTTTGGCAGAGCCGAAGCGATTGACCGGTTGCTGGACGAGGAAGTTGGTGCGGATATGCGGTCCAGAGCATTTCCAACTTTAATTTCCATGATCATGCAATATTTTCCAGTAGGCTCCGGGCTCGGGTCTTTTGATTCCGTGTTTCGGATGGTTGAACCCTTTAATGTTTTGAAACCTACCTATTTCAACCATGCTCATAATGACTATATTGAGCTATTGATTGAGGGAGGCCTGCCATTCGTAGCCCTACTCGCTGGTGCGCTTGTTTGGTTCTTCACAGCTTCATGGCGGGCTTGGCGCAGTAGCGCTACTGGTGAGGCTCATATTGCAAGAACAGGTTCCGTCATAATATTACTAGTTCTCTTAGCTAGTATTGCTGATTATCCGGCAAGAACTCCATTGATCATGGCGGTACTTGCCGTATCGGCAACTTGGCTGTGTTCGCTACGCGCGAACGCCGAAAAACATAATATATAAAACTTCAATATTAATTTTTAATCTAGGAAGTCTCAGTGGAAAATAAGAAAGTAGCTCTTATCACAGGCGTGACCGGTCAGGACGGGTCGTATCTGGCTGAGTTTCTACTGGAAAAGGGCTACGAGGTTCACGGCATCAAACGCCGGGCCTCGCTACTCAACACGCAGCGCATCGATCACATCTACCAGGATCCGCACGCGCCGCAGCCCAACCTCAAGCTGCATTATGGCGATCTGTCGGATACCTCGAACCTGACGCGCATCCTGAGCGAGGTGAAGCCCGACGAGGTCTACAATCTCGGTGCGCAGAGCCATGTCGCGGTCAGCTTCGAAGCGCCTGAATATACCGCGGACGTAGACGGCCTCGGCACGTTGCGTCTGCTCGAGGCGATCCGCTTCCTCGGGATGGAAAAGACAACGCGCTTCTACCAGGCCTCGACGTCCGAGCTCTACGGCCTGGTCCAGGAGACCCCGCAGAAGGAAACTACGCCGTTCTATCCGCGCTCGCCCTATGCGGTCGCCAAGCTCTATGCGTACTGGATTACGGTCAACTACCGCGAGGCGTACGGCATGTACGCCTGCAACGGCGTCCTGTTCAACCATGAGAGCCCACGCCGCGGTGAGACGTTCGTCACCCGCAAGATTACCCGCGGCCTTGCCAACATCGCACAAGGGCTGGAGACGGGCCTCTTCATGGGCAATATCGACTCCTTGCGCGACTGGGGCCATGCCAAGGACTATGTCCGCATGCAGTGGATGATGCTGCAGCAGGAGCAGGCCGAGGATTTCGTCATCGCCACCGGCGTGCAGTACTCGGTGCGTGAGTTCATCACCTGGTCGGCTGCGCACCTCGGCATCACGCTGCGGTTCGAGGGCGAAGGCGTTGACGAGGTCGGCATCGTCGACAAGGTCGAGGGCGATGATGCACCGGCGGTCAAGGCCGGCGACATCCTCGTTCGGATCGACCCGCGCTATTTCCGTCCGGCCGAGGTGGAGACGCTGCTCGGCGACCCGACCAGGGCGAAGGACCGGCTTGGCTGGGTCCCTGAGATCAGCGTGCAGGAGATGTGCCAGGAAATGGTCGCAGCCGACCTTCACACGGCCAAGCGTCATGCCCTTCTCAAGACCCATGGCTACGATCTTCCCGTTTCGGTCGAAGGCTGATGGAGCAACATCCGATGCGCATCTATGTGGCTGGCCATCGCGGCATGGTCGGTGGAGCGATCTCGCGCAAACTGCGCGAGCGCGGCGCCGAGCTGATCACGCGCACGCACGCCGAACTCGACCTGACAGACCAAGCGGCGGTGCGTGCTTTCTTTGCAAGCGAGAAGCCTGACGGTGTTGTGCTGGCGGCTGCCAAGGTGGGCGGCATTCATGCCAATAACACCTACCCCGCCGACTTCATCTACGAGAACCTCATGATTGAGGCGAACGTGATCCATCAGGCTTACGTCGCCGGCGTGCAGCGCCTGCTGTTCCTTGGCTCCTCATGCATCTACCCGCGTGCGGTCGAACAGCCGATGCGTGAGGACGCACTGCTGACCGGCGTCCTCGAGCCAACCAATGAGCCGTATGCGGTTGCCAAGATCGCCGGCATCAAGCTGTGCGAAAGCTATAACCGCCAGTATGGCACTGACTACCGTAGCGTGATGCCGACCAACCTCTATGGCCCGGGTGACAATTTTCACCCGGAAAACAGCCACGTGATGCCGGCTCTGATCCGCCGCTTTCACGAAGCGGCTGCCAGCGGCGCCGAAGAGGTGGTGATCTGGGGTACCGGCACCCCGTACCGCGAGTTCCTGCATGTCGACGACATGGCCGAGGCCTCGCTGTTCGTGTTCGATCTCGACAAGGAAACGTACGAAGCGAACACGGAGCCAATGCTCAGCCACATTAACGTGGGCTTTGGCGAGGACGTGACCATCAGCGAACTCGCGCATCTGGTTGCGGACGTCACAGGTTTTACCGGCCGCATCAGCTTCGACACCTCGAAGCCAGACGGTACGATGCGCAAATTGATGGATTCGGGACGGCTTACTAGTATGGGATGGAAGCCTTCCGTTGCCCTTGCTGAGGGGGTCAAGGATACTTACGCGTGGTTCCGCGCTAACGTGGCACATTAATTCTCACATTAACAGAGATACCCTCCCCCTGAAAATGGGAGGGTATTTTACACCCTCTAATTTGATGAATATTGCATCAGGTCTTTTTCTGTAAGCATATTTTTACCTGATTGCGCGGCCTCACTCGATATATCGCTGTTTGGAAACTTACCAAGCGACAAATTTCATCACTTAGTTCACTAAGACTATGAACGCCGCTTTACTTTGATCAAAATGTTCGTTTTGTAAATCAGTATATAGCGAACATTATCATTTTTGGTCGTGACTTCTCATCGCTTCGGTCAGCTTCTTCACTTCCTGGCTTCGACCGCGTGGCATGATCAGCACCTCGTTACCGCTCGCGACCACGATAAGATCCTCGACGCCGACTAACGAGACACGCACGCCGTCGCTGCGGACGAAACAGGCCTTGGTATCGATGGCGAGCACGTTGCCCCCGCCGTGGCTGCGGTGTGCGTTGCCGTCGGCATCGATTTCGCTGATCGAGTGCAGCGCATCCCAGCTGCCGACGTCGTTCCAACCCATCGCTACCGGCACGACCGCAACCCGATCTGCCTTTTCCATCACCGCGTAATCGATTGAGTCATCGGGCGAGGCGGCGAAGGCGACGGCGTCGGGGTAGATCCGGGAGCACTCGATACGCGCCTTGTCCATCGCCTCTTGCGTCGCGGTTAGGATGCCCGGATTGAACTGCGCGAGAGCTTTGAGATAGGCGTCAGCGAGGAACAGGAAGATCCCGCCGTTCCAGGCATGATCGCCACTTGCCAGCATAGACTGCGCCTTGTCGAGCGGGGGCTTCTCAACGAACCGAGCGACGCGGTTGACGCCGGGTTGCATCCCGTCACCAATCTGGATCCAGCCATAGCCGGTCTCGGGCGCGTTCGGCGCGATCCCGAATGTAACCAGCCACCCTTGCGTGACGAGCGGCATCGCCGCCTCGATCGCGGCATGGAACGCAGGAACGTCGCCGATAACGTGATCCGACGGCATCACCAGCAGCGCGTCGCTACCACCGCCTGCGGCAATCGCTGCAAGCGCGATGGCAGGTGCAGTGTTGCGGCCGATCGGTTCCAGGATCAGCGCCTGCGCGGTTGCGCCGGCCTCCGCAAGTTGCTGCTCGACAAGGTCCGCGTGACGCGCGTTCGCGACCACGATCGGCGCCGCGAAGCGCCCGCCGAACGTGCGGCCTGCAGTCAGTTGCAGCATCGTCTCGTCCGCGGTGAGCGCCAGCATCTGCTTGGGCATTTCAGGGCGGGACATCGGCCAAAGGCGCGTGCCCGAACCGCCTGACAGAATAACGGGAACGATTTTACGTGCGGTCATGAAGCCTCCTGCTGGCCCCGAGCTATAACGCGGCAATTTCGCGCGCCAATGGGCTGACGTCGTGATGGAGGACGACTAGCAACGATGCATGCTTGGAACCCCGATTTATCCACAGCCAGAACGCGACCTTTCAATTGCTGGCGTCGAACAACCCAATTTATCGAGTGGCTATGGTCGCACTCCATGAGGGGACCGTCGGCTAAAGGATTGGCGCGGCAAAAATTGAAGGCAGAACGGTGACCGTGGAGACTACCGGTCAGCCATGACTAACGTCTTCAACGCAACGGAAGGTCGCACTGGCTCGCTCAATTTGACACCAGTAACGGTTGTTAATCAGATTTAAGCCGGAGGTGGTGTCACGACGAGCGCGTGTGACGAGCACGAAAAAGTGCCCGCCGTGACATTTCTTTCATTACACGTTTGCGGGTTTCCGCAACGACCTCGGCGGTAAAGGACCCCGCAAGATCAAAGGGAGCATCGAATGACCATAAAGCCGCTGCGCAAGGCCGTGTTTCCGGTCGCCGGACTGGGTACGCGCTTCCTTCCGGCCACCAAGGCCATGCCGAAGGAAATGCTGACCGTCGTCGACAAGCCGCTGATCCAGTACGCCGTCGAGGAAGCGCTCGAGGCAGGGATCGAGCAGATCATCTTCGTGACCGGTCGCGGCAAGGGCGCGCTCGAGGATCATTTCGACATCTCGTACGAGCTCGAGGATACGATGCGGTCGCGGGGCAAGTCGCTGGACGCGATCAGCAATATCCGGATGAAGCCCGGTTCGCCGGTCTATGTCCGTCAGCAGGAGCCGCTCGGCCTGGGCCATGCCGTCTGGTGTGCGCGCGAGATCGTCGGCGATGAGCCGTTCGCGGTCCTGCTCCCCGACGAGCTGATGGTCGGCAAGCCCGGCTTCATGAAACAGATGGTCGAGGCGTATAATCAGGTCGGCGGCAACGTGATCGGTGCGCTCGAAGTGCCCGATTCGGAAACCGACAAATACGGCATCATCTCGCTAGGCGCGATCGATGGTCGGCTCACCGAAGTGACAGCGCTCATCGAAAAACCCAAGCGCGGCACCGCACCGTCGAATTTGATGATCCCGGGGCGCTACATCCTCCAGCCCGAGGTGATGCGGATCCTGGAAACGCAGGAAAAGGGTGCGGGTGACGAGATCCAGCTGACCGACGCGATGGCGCAGTTGATCGGCAACCAGCCGTTCCACGGCTTCACCTTCGACGGGCAGCGATATGATTGCGGCGACAAGGCCGGATACATCCAGGCCAATCTGACGATCGCGTTGGCGCGCGACGACATCGGACCGGTGGTTCGCGATTTCGCAAAGGGCCTGTTGGCATACTGAACGATCAGCCCGCTTACCGGAACGTCAGAAGGCGTTCCGGTGTAGCAGGACGCGGAAGGTCAGGAGGATGATCTTGATGTCGCGCCAGATCGACCAATGCTCGAGATACTCCAGATCAGCCTGGAGCCGGTTGCGCAGATCGTCCTCGTACAGCGTCGCACCGCGATAGCCGCGAACCTGTGCAAGCCCAGTCAGGCCAGGCTTGGCGGCATGGCGATGCCAGTATCGCTGGTCGACTTCCCAGAACAACTTGTCCGCGGCGCGCGAGCCGAGTGCATGCGGGCGCGGGCCGACGATGCTCATGTCGCCCTTGAGGACGTTCAGCAACTGCGGCAGTTCGTCGATGCTGGTACTGCGGATGATCTTGCCGACGCGCGTGATCCGGTCGTCGTCGCGCGACGTCGAGCGCGCACCTGCGCCGTCGCTGTGGTCGACGCGCATGCTGCGGAACTTCATCAGGCGGAACATCTGGTTGCTGCGACCGATCCGGATCTGGCTGAAGAAGATCGGCCCGCGCGAATCGACCTTCACCGACAGCGCGATCAGGATCCAGATCGGCATCAGCGTCACCAGCGCGCAGCTAGCGAGTATCACGTCAAAGCTGCGCTTCACGAAGCGGTCGAACAGGACCAGCGGGCCGTTGGCGATGATCACCGTCGGCGTGTCGCCGTGCGCGCTGATGCCGAGCGGCGCGAGCACGTTCAGCTCGGGCATGAAGATCTCGCTCTGGATGTTCGCGCCTTTCAAAGCCTGCGCCCAGGCGATCCGACGCTCCGGGCTGCACGCGACGATCACTCGGTCCGCGCCCCACAGCGATTGCGCGAGGCGGTCGTACATCACGGGATCGTGGTGATCGGGATCGAAATAGGAGTCCGCAGCGATGACGACCGAGAAGTCCCCGCGAGGGATCGGCTGACCGGAATCGTAGAGCAGGACGATGCTGAACGGGTTGCCGCCGATGATCGCGGGCATGTGCCGGACGAACAGGAACCGCCCTAACGCGATGGAAACAATGGCGAATGCCGAGCCGGTCGCGACGACAAGACGCGGGAACGTATCGCTGGCCTTCAGGCAGAAGGCGATGAAGATGACCGCGCAGATTGCGAACGCATAGGCCTGCAGCCCGCGCGCGACGGATCGAAAAGGATCGCGCAAATTCGCGGCTGCATAGCTGTCGTTATTCAGCGTCGTAATAATGAAAACCGAGATCAGCATCACCAGGATTACGATCCAGGCGGTGTCGTTCGCGAATACCCCGCGCAAACCGGCCGCCGCCAGGTAACTGACAATAATGCACCCAGTATCTACCGTCAGCATGCCGAGGATCAGCCGAACGCGCAGCGAAGACACGCTTGGGCGCCAAGTCCGCGCAGGCTTTTTCACGCGCGACGGCGCCATAGCGCGGCTCAAAACGCCGCTCTCTACATTCATGATCTTGTCGGACGCATGCGCAGTCCCCCCTGCGCAAAGCGATACCGCGAAATGCCGCAATGCAAAAGAACTACTGTTCGTCGATCACGAAAGTTTAGTTGTTATTTTCCCAATTTTGCCCGGAGGGAAAAAGAAACTTGCCGCTAACTTACCGCGAATTCCCGCTTTTGCCGCACGCCGTACACCCCGGATCCTTGGGAAGACGAATCGTCCGAAAACGTAGTGCGAGCAGGTCGATCAGCAGCAATTTGCCGGCTGGATCGTCACCGAACGGCGCAATCGCGCGTAGCACCTCAAGCGCGGCCAAGCTGCCGATTACCCCGGTGACGGGGCCGAGCACGCCGTCCTCTGCGCAACTCGTCTCGGCACGCTCGGGGTCTTCACCGACGAAACAGCGGTAGCAAAGCTTGTCGGCTTCCCAGCCGCGATAGGTTGCGAGCTGTCCTTCGAACTGCCCGACCGCAGCCGACACGAGCGGAACTTTCATGGCATGCGCGGCATCCGCGACCCGAAAGCGCGTCGTGAAGCTGACCGACGCGATGGCGCAGCTGATCGGCAACCAGCCGTTCCACGGCTTCACGTTCGATGGTCAGCGTTATGATTGCGGCAACAAGGCCGGCTACATTCAGCCAATCTGGCGATCGCCCTGAGCCGCGACGACATCGGACCGGTGGCTCGCGAATTCGCGAAGGGCCTGCTCGCTCACTGATTGATGGGACCGCTTATCGGAACGTTGGAAGTCGTTCCGGTGCAGCAGGGCGCGGAAGGTCAGGAGGATAATCTTGATGCGCGCCACATCACCAATTTTCAAGATACTTAGGCTGCCCCAAAACCAATTAGGCGGGTCTTTATTGCGCCGCTTCGTTATCGACGCTGCGAACATACACGTAACTACAGTTTATTGTTGCAATAAAAACATTGTACTACAATCTGTATGACACAATATATCTGATCCATAGCAGACGCCTCAATAAAGATATATATAAGACCGGTTATACGAGATAACGGTTTATCTTCATGTTTTTATTTTTTATATATTGAATATATACTTCGATATATATCTATATGTCGCGCTATAATTAAAGTTATACTTCAGTTGTCACTTTTCTGATGCGTGCGCCTTTATCGACGCTATGCCTGTTTCTTACCGAACTGACGCCGCATGGGTTGCTGATATTTCACCGACGCACTTCTTTTTGAGGAGATAATTTGCCTCTCGGTCCCTCGTCACTTCAGTGTACGTATCCTTATGCCCAACCTTGTCCAACTCGTCCGCCCAAAGCGTTTTGGCGATACCCGTGGTTGGTTCGCCGAGGTCTATTCGATGCCTACCTTCGCCAAGCTCGGCATCACCTGCACGTTCGTGCAGGACAACCATTCGCTGTCCCTGTCAGCCTTCACGCTCCGGGGTCTGCATTTCCAGACGCCGCCCCGCGGCCAGGACAAGCTGGTGCAGTGCGTACGCGGCGCGATCTTCGATGTCGCCGTCGACATCCGTAAGGGGTCGCCGACCTACGGCCAGTGGGTCGGAGCCGAGCTGTCGGCCAAGAACGGCCACCAGCTCTTCATCCCGATCGGCTTCGCGCACGGCTTCGTGACGCTCGAAGACAATTGCGAAATCTCGTACAAATGCTCGGACACCTACGCGCCCGAGAGCGATGGCGGCATCCGCTGGGATGATCCCGCAATTGGCATCGATTGGCCAATGCCTGCGGGTACCATGCCCGAACTGTCAGCTAAGGATGCGGTGCAGCCGCTGCTAGCCAACTTTGACAGCCCCTTTCTCTATGATGGCCGCCCGCTGGCGCCGCTCGCCTGAATGACAGACCCATGCGCATCTTAGTCACTGGCGGGGCCGGCTTCATCGGCTCGGCTCTCGTTCGGCACCTGATCGAGAAAACCAACCATGAGGTCCTGAACTTCGACAAGCTGACCTATGCAGGCACGCTGTCGACGGTCGAGCGCGTGGCAAGCTCGAACCGCTACCGGTTCGTCCAGGGCGACATCTGCGACGCCGACGCGGTGAGGTGCGCGATCGCCGAGTTCAAGCCCGAGATCGTCACGCATCTCGCGGCCGAAAGCCATGTCGATCGTTCGATCGACGGCCCTAGGGCGTTCGTCGAGACCAACGTCATTGGCACTTTCACGATGCTAAGTGAGGCGCGCGCCTACTGGCTTTGCCTCGACGACGAGGCAAAGGCTTCGTTCCGCTTCCATCACATCTCGACCGACGAGGTGTATGGGTCGCTCGGCGATACTGGCCTATTCACCGAAGAGACGCCGTACGATCCGCGGTCACCCTATTCGGCATCGAAGGCGGGCTCAGACCATCTCGTTTCTGCTTGGGGTCACACTTTCGGGCTGCCAGTGCTTATTACCAACTGCTCGAACAATTATGGACCGTATCACTTCCCCGAGAAGCTGATCCCGCTGATGATCGTCAAGGCGCTCACTGGCGCCGGCTTGCCGGTCTACGGCGGGGGGGACCAGGTCCGCGACTGGCTATTCGTCGATGATCACGTCCATGCGCTGCAGGCGGTGTTCGAAAAGGGTGAGCCTGGCCGGACCTACAATGTCGGCGGGAACAGCGAGAAACAGAACATCGAGGTCGTGAAGACCGTCTGCACGATCCTCGATCGCCTCCGCCCCCGCGTTGATGGCCAATCGTACGCGACGCAGATCACCTACGTCGCCGACCGTCCTGGTCACGACAAGCGCTATGCGATCGACGCAAGCCGCATCAAGAACGAGCTTGGCTGGGAGCCCGCCGAGACATTTGAGACGGGCATCGAGAAGACGGTCGCCTGGTACCTCGACAACCAGAGCTGGTGGGAAGCGATCGTTGCCGAGCACAAGGCCGACCAACGCCGCGGACTGTCTGTATGAAGCATATCCTCATCACTGGCGGTAACGGCCAGCTCGGCACCGAACTGAAGCGCCTTGCCTGGCCCGACGGCTTGACGATCACCGCAATCGACATCGACGAGCTCGACCTACGCGACACAGCCGCAGTCACCGCGATGATCGCCCAAGGTCACGGTAGGCAGCCTTGGGCAGCGGTCATTTCGGCTGGCGCCTATACGGCGGTGGATAAGGCGGAAAGTGACATCGTCTCCGCTTGGACTGTCAACGCGATGGCCCCTGCAGCATTGGCGGAAGGCTGTGCCAAAGCTGGCATCCCGATCGTCCAGGTCTCAACCGACTATGTCTTCGACGGTACGCGCGGTGGTCCGTGGGAGGTGACGGATCCGGTTGCGCCACTGGACGTGTACGGCGCGTCGAAACTTGGCGGCGAACTCGCGGTTCGCACTTCGGGCGCGCGCTATGCGATCGTCCGTACCGCCTGGGTGGTAAGCGCACACGGCAACAACTTTATCAAGACGATGCTTCGTATGGGCGCGACCAATGCCACCTTGCGCGTCGTAGACGACCAGTATGGTAGCCCGACCTCGGCAGCCGACTTAGCAGCTGCGTTGGCGACAATCACGATACGTCTTGTCCAGGATCCCGCCGCGCCGATCGGTACCTATCACTTTAGCAATGCCGGCGCGGTCACCTGGGCGGGATTCGCTCGCGAGATCTTCGCACAGAGCGCCGCACGCGGTGGGGTCAGTGCCGAAGTCCAAGGCATTACCACCGCCGAATACCCGATGACGGCGAGACGCCCAGCCAACTCGCTGCTGAGTCATGATGCGATCACTCGCGACTATGGCATATGTCCGCAGGCATGGCAGATGGCACTCGGCACCATTCTCGACGAACTAATCGGTGCACTAGCTAAGGAGACCCAGGCGTGAAGGGCATTATTCTTGCAGGCGGATCGGGAACACGTCTTCATCCGGCAACGCTCGTCGTTAACAAGCAGTTGCTGCCAGTCTACGATAAGCCAATGATATATTACCCTCTTTCTGTATTGATGCTCGCTGGCATCCGCGATATCATGATTATTTCAAGTCCGGACTATATTATTAATTACAAAGCTTTGTTTGGCAGTGGCTCCGAGCTCGGCCTCAATATCGCCTATGAAAATCAGGAAAAACCGGAAGGTCTTGCCCAAGCATTCATCATCGGCAGTGACTTCATTGGCGACGACAATATCGCGCTGATCCTTGGCGACAACATTTTCTACGGCGCCTATCTGACTCATCTGCTGGCAAGTGCAGTCGAGCGCAAACGCGGCGCGACGGTGTTTTCCTACCGCGTTGAGGATCCCGAGCACTACGGCGTGGTGGAGTTCGGCGAAGGCGGCAAAGCGATCAGCATCGAGGAAAAACCTGAGAAGCCAAAGTCTAACCATGCGGTCACTGGGCTGTATTTCTATGACAACCGCGCCGTTCAGTTCGCTCGCAACCTGAAGCCGTCGGCGCGTGGCGAGCTCGAGATCACCGATCTCAACCGATTGTACATGGAAGCCGGCGACCTGTTTGTTGAGCAACTGGGCCGTGGTTACGCTTGGCTTGATACTGGCACACATGACTCCTTGCTTGAGGCTTCCGAGTTCGTACGAACCATTCAACGCCGACAGGGTATTCAGGTCGCATGCCTGGAAGAAATTGCCTTTTACCAGGGCTTCATTACGGCCGATCAGGCACGCGCGGCAGGCGAACGTTTTAAAAAGACTAGCTACGGAAAGGCCATCCTGAACGCCGTCGATCGCTGATAAGACATGTAAGCGCGGCTTACTCGTGAACTTTAGGCGCTGTTTTCATCAGATGGTGGCAGCTCTGTAGAAAAGTGCGGCGATGCCCGAATACAACATCGAGCCAACTGCAGATGTAACAAGTAGTCGTACGACCGGTCGTATGAGCAGCTTGGAAACTCAATTCAGTAAGTCGATCGGGCAATGCAATCGGCATCAATGAGGTCCCGGCTAAGGAGCGTACCGACCAGGCGGACCCGCCTCGTGACCAGCTTACCGGCGTCCGGTGAAGCTGATAGCGTCCGTGCGGCTAGCGTCGCAGATACAACACTCCGCCATCATGCGGTAGTTGCTGGTCTTGGCAACTCTCGTACCGATCACCGTCAACGCTAATCCCTCGTCCTCCGACATCAAACGTTATAATATTTTTGATACCACTGAACAAAATGCGGTACACCTTGTGCGATGGTCGTGCGCGGTTCAAAACCCAGGTCCCGCTGGATTTCGCCGATATCTGCAAAAGTATCGCGCACGTCACCCGGCTGCATTGGCAGCATCCGGCGCTCAGCTCTGCGACTACACGCCTGCTCGATCAGCGCGATCATCTCGCCAAGATCCTCCGAGCGGCTATTGCCGATATTGTAGATTCGGTGCGGACTGACGCTCCCGCCCGCCTTGGGCATGCCGTCGTCGATGGGCGGATTATCGAGGCAGGCGATGACGCCGGCAACGATGTCGTCGATATAGGTGAAGTCGCGCCGCATCTGGCCCTCACCGAACACATTGATCGGCCGGCCCTCGAAGATGGCCTTGGTAAACAGCCACATCGCCATGTCGGGCCGCCCCCAGGGGCCATAGACGGTAAAGAACCTAAGCCCGGTCTGTGGCAGGCGGTAAAGATGCGCGTAGGTCTCGCTCATCAGCTCATCCGCCTTCTTGGTGGCGGCGTAGAGCGACAGGGGCTGGTCGACACGGTCCTCGACGCGGAACGGCAAAGTGTCGTTGCCGCCATAAACTGAGGACGACGACGCGTAGACAAGATGCTCGACCCGACGGTTGCGTCCGATCTCGATCATGTTGAGGTGACCGGCAAGATTGGCCTGGAGATAGGCGCGTGGGTTCTCGATCGAATAGCGGACGCCGGCCTGTGCGCCGAGATGGACAATGCGGTCGAACTGCTCGCCGTCGAGCGCACCATCGAGCGCGACGTGATCGGAAAAATCCACCTGCTTGAAGGTGAAGCGCCCGTTCGAATTGGCACCATCCTTGTCAAGCTCGGCCAGCCGCGCGTGCTTGAGCGTGACGTCGTAATAATCGTTGAGGCTGTCGATACCGAGAACCGTGTCGCCGCGGGCGAGCAGGTGTCGACTGACGTGGAAGCCGATGAACCCGGCCGCGCCGGTAACGAGAACGCGCATAAGGTGTCTCCCTGTATCGCCCGGGCCTTACGAAAGGACCGTATTGCCCGGCAAGGCGCATCGTCAGCATCCCGAACAAACGACCAGTTTGATCAGCCTTTGCCTTGCCGTGGCGTGAGGGCAAGGCTCACGCCTTGCGGTATATCGTCTCGATCAAAATCTGCCCCAGTCCGAGACGCGCAGAAACTCGTCTGCCAAAGAGCGACGTATACCGTGCCGCTTCCGGGTTTGTTGTTGACGCTGTCGGGCCCGTTTGCCGACACCCTACCCCGCCCCTTCGTAAAGGGAGGGCAGTTAGCGAATAACCTTTGCACGCCAGGTGGTGATGTAGTCGATGTTGCCGCGGCATTCGCCCATGTCGGCTTGCTCGGAGAGGCGGAAGCGCGTGGCGTCCCAGACGAAGCCCTGGCGCGATCCGCAGTCACCCA
Organism: Sphingomonas sp. PP-CC-1A-547; assembly: GCF_003610375.1. GTDB lineage: Bacteria > Pseudomonadota > Alphaproteobacteria > Sphingomonadales > Sphingomonadaceae > Sphingomonas. The sequence continues at coordinate 15,309 of NZ_RAPZ01000015.1, read as the reverse complement.
GGCCGCGGCCCTTGGCATAGCTTGTGAGGACGCCGTCCTTGAACTCGCCGTTGATGACGCTTTTCACAGAGGTGCCCGTGTCCACACCAGTTACTTCGAAGCCTGAGCGAGCGTCGAGTTGGGCGGGGGTGATCCTGGTGCCGTCGACGATGAAGAGCGCGCCGATCAGATTGTAAGCACCCGTCGAGCAAGGAAGCATGACTAGCGACTTGCCACCGCCGAGGGCGTACGTTTCGGGAGTGGTGATCGACTCACCGGCGCCGTCGGGGAAGCTGCCGAGATCGCAGGTGGCGCGTTTGCGCATCGTTGCGACCTGGGCACCAGTGAGTTTTGCGGGGGGGCCGGAGGGAGTGATTGCGGTGATGATCGGCAGCGACGGTATGGGCGCGCTCGACGGCGCCGCCCCCTTGGCGACGATCGCGTCAATGCTGCCGGCGCGGCCTTGTTGCGCATCGATGTAGCGGAGCGCAGCGGCTGCGCCTTTCAGCGAAAGGGTGGCCAGCGTGCCACCCTTCGCATTGAGGATTTTCAGCGATTGGGCATTGGCGATGGCTGCGGCGAGCGCGGTAGCGTCGTGCAGGGCTATACGCTTGCCGTCGACCGCAAAACTGACGGGCGGGCGCTTGGTGGCCTCAACGTCGTTGCTGGTTTCCAGCGCCAACGAAATCTTGCCGCCACCAGCCGTCACGGGGCCGGGCTCGCGCGACAGGTTAAGTGTAGTCATGTCTTCACCGCCCATCTCGGGAAGAAGCGAGCCAAGCGTACAGCGCAGCGTGTTGTCGCAGCCGACGGTCCAGTCTGTGAACGTCTTCAGCTCGCCTGGTTTTGGACGTGTACGGGAGTCAGCCGTAAGTTTTGGCTGGGATACTGCCGGCGTGACAGCAACTGATTTAGCTTTTGGTGCCGTCTCGGCCTTGGGCTGAGGTGCGGGCTGGCTTGCCGAACAGGCTGCGAGCGGCAGCACAACGAAGGGCACGAGAGCGGAAAAGATCGGTTTGCACACCATAGTTGCAGCCTAGCGGTCTGGCAGCGCGGGGAAAAGCGGCTAGGGAGAGGCAATAAATCAGGAGAGTGATGTGCAGACGATCGGCGTGATTGGTGCAGGGCAGATGGGCGCAGGGATCGCGCAAGTATCGGCGCAGGCGGGGTACCGCGTGCTGTTAGCGGACGTGTCGCTGGACGCTGCGAGCAAAGGCAAGGCGGGGATTGCCAAGGCGCTCGCGCGGCTGGTGGAGAAGGAAAAGATCGCGGGCGACGCTCGCGATGCGGCCTTGGCGCTGATCGAGCCAATCGCAAGCGTGGCCGACATGGGCGACTGTGCGATCGTCGTCGAGGCGGCGACCGAGCGCGAGGGCGTCAAGCGTGCGATCTTCACCGAGGTCGGCAAGGTACTGGGGGCGGACGCAATCCTGGCGTCGAACACGTCGTCGATCCCGATCACGCGGCTGGCGCAGGCGGCACCCGATCAGGCGCGGTTCATGGGCGTGCACTTCTTCAATCCGGTCCCCGTGATGCGGCCGATCGAGCTGATCCGGGGTCTCGCGACATCGGATGCCACGGTAACGGCGGTCGAGGCGTTTGCGGAGAAGCTGGGCAAGCAGGTGGTGCATGCGAACGACGCGCCGGGATTCATCGTCAACCGCGTGCTGATGCCGATGATCAACGAGGCGTGCTTCGCGCTGGGCGAAGGCGTGGCGAGCGTGCGTGATATCGATCTGGCATGCCAGCTCGGGCTGAACCATCCGATGGGGCCGCTGACGCTGGCAGACTTTATCGGGCTCGACACGTGCCTTGAGATCACGCGCGTGCTGTTCGAGGGAACGGGTGATCCCAAGTTCCGGCCCGCGCCGGTACTGGTGAAGTATGTCGAGGCCGGGTGGTTCGGGCGGAAGACAAAACGCGGCTTCTACGATTATTCGGGCACGGAACCCGTGCCGACCCGGTAATTATCGAAGCGGCCTTTTGTGAAGAGGATGAACTTTATCTGCCAAAGCGATTCATCGTAGCCTGAGCTAATACGGCTTGCGGCTTCGCAAGCGACCCCATCCCTTTGGCGCCAAGTTTGCGACTCGGTGGCAACGGCCTTTCTTGCCAAACAAACAATCACTTTCTTAGGGAGTGGAAGAATTATTAAACGGATAAGAATAACAATATTCGCGTAACCGCCATATTTATGATTCGGATCACATTTCGGCGCGCGTGACCGCGTGGAAAGCACGAGCATTGTCGGTTCGTGTGCTGGCGCTTGCGGAGATCCCGAGTGATCTTTCGCGGCGTCAGGCTACGATTCGGTTAGCGCATCGGCGCGGTCCGGTGGCAGCTGCCTGCCAGCCAACGAGGCACGTCGGCGCCACAATAGCCGGCGGTAATGGACGCTTGGTAAGATCAAGGCGCAACATCGCTGATCGTAAAGCCTACCCCGCAACGCGCGACATCACCATGCGAGGCTCCGAGCGCAGGTGGCGAATCATGGCATAGCGGCCGTGTTCGGCACGATAAGCCGTTCTTCGCCATACGGAATTAAATGCAAAGGAACGCTGTGCACGACCTTGCAGGATTGCCACGACGTACTGAAGCAGCGCGAACCCGGCTCACCCCCCGACCCCAAGCAACCCATCATCACCTTAGCAATGATAAACTCGTCGCTATGGTAGAGCACCGCGCGTTCGACGCCTACGGACCGGCGTCCCTTACGCACAATGGAAAGCCACCACAATCTTTGCCGGTCCAAAACTGAATGCTCGACGTACCGATGAACGGGGAAGCTTTACCGATCTACGTGCCGCATGTGGTCGGGGAGACGGGATTCCCGACCTGATTTCATCACGCGAGAAGTGCTTGATTTCACGTCATCGCACGACCCGTCAATCTGCGGGTTGCACAGCGATGGGTACAAAACGGCAAGCCGGTTCCGGTCGTTCGCCATCGATCGCGTGTGACGACGCAGGTTCTGGCACCGATCGCTCGATTGTCGAACCAGTGGGACACGAAGATGGGCGGCGTGCTGGCTGATGCGATCGGTACCAACGCAGTGGTGAAAGCCTTGGTGGTGAGGCGCGGGAAGAAGCGTTGCTCGCGCGGACCCTCGGCAAGTGGCACCGGAGCACGCGCTGGACATGGATGGCGTTCACTTGGGCTGGGTCTAGCCAGCTCGCGCTGCTGTGGTTCATCCGTATCGCGGCCACGGCGGCGGCGCTGTGGCTATGGTCGTGCGGACAGGCAAGCGCGGGCGACATGGCCTATGTCATCACCAGCTATCTGGTGCTGAATGGCTCGCTCCGCGACACCGGGCAGTACGTTCATCAGCTCCAGCGGTCAGTGAACGAGATGGAGGAACTGGTCGCGCTCCGTGGCGAGCCGCTCGGCGTCGCCGATCGCGCCGACGCACGTCCGATCGCGATTGAGGCGGGCGCGATCCGGTTCGAGGACGTGACATTCCGCTATGCCGGGCAGGACCGCCCGATCGACCAGCATCTGACCGTCACAATTTCGGCCGGGCAGCGCGTCGGTCTGGTCGGGCCGTCGGGGTCGGGCAAGACCAGCTTCGTGAAACTGATCCAGCGGCTCTAGGACGTCGATGGTGGTCGCGTGACGATCGACGGACAGGACGTGGCGCTCGCGACGCAGGGTCGCCACGTCGGCAGGTAGCAATCGTCCCACAGGAGTCAGTGCTGTTCCACCGCACTCTGGCCGAGAAACTTGGATATGGGCGCCCGGGCGCGAGCCACGCCGAGATCGAGCAGGCGGCCCGGCTTGCCAGCGCCCATAATTTCATCGTGGCGCTGCCGAGGGGCTATCGAACACTGGTCGGCGAGCGGGGTGTGAATCTGTCGGGCGGTGAACGCCAGCGGGCACGCCCCCAGCCGCACGGATGGTCACACCGCAGAGCTCGATGACCAGCATGTCCGACGCACCGTCGTCTGGGCGGATCCGCATGAATGGCCACGGGCGCAAAACCGGTCGGATGCGCAAGCTTGCTGCACAGGTTGCGCCGCCAACGGTAGATCGACGAGGGCGAGATATCGGCAGCGCGCGCGATGGCGGCAACCGACGCGCTAGGCGCAATTGCAGCCTCCACCAGGGCAAGCTTGCGCTCGTCGCTCCAATGGCGACGCCGCTCAACGCCGGACAGTACAGTGATCTGGGTCATCGCCACGTCTCTAGCCACGGTGCTTGCACGGTGGCTAACATCTCAGCTCAGACCGTCACCCGCCAGATGCCCCCCACCGGATGCCGACAGCTTATGTGGCGTGAACAGCTGTACGACCGTGCATTTACCAGAGCCCGTCGCTGGAAAGCCGCCGTTCCGCTTTCTTGCCAAAAGACCGAGGCGCGGTCCTACGTCTCAGAGGCTGCTACCGTATCTAGCCTGGGGCGAACTTGTAGACGGTGCCTCGGGAGATACCGAGTTGGCGAGCGATATGGGCGGGCTTTATACCATCGGCGATCAGCTTACGCACCGCGTCGGGATCTATACGCGGCTTGCCGCCTTTGTAGACGCCCCGCGCCTTAGCTGCCTCGATACCTTCAAGTTGCCGTTCGCGTCGGAGGTTCGTCTCGAACTCTGCAAATACGCCGAGCATATCGAGAAATGCTTTCCCGCTGCCGTGCCTGTATCGATCGGTTGCTTCTTCGCCTCGAGCGCGATGCCCCTGCCCTTTAACTCGTACACAATATCCTGCAGATCTTTCATTGACCGAGCGAGTCGGTCGATACGGGTCACCACCAAGGTGTCGCCTTTGCGAAGGAAGTCGAGCAAAACTTGCAGCTCGGTCCATGCGCCGCGCTCGCTCCCTGATTTTTTCTCCGACCGGATGGTCTGGCAGCCGGCAGCGCGCAGCGCGCAGCGTGGTTTCCTGTATTCCAGATCCTGCTCCGAGGTCGATACGCGGGCGTAACCAAAATGCGTCATTGGGGCCCACTTGTTCAGTCAGGCTCTAGACCATTTGCACGAAGTGTTCGATTTCTATGCAAACAACCCTGATTGAACAGGGAGTCTGTTCAGTGCAGTGTGTTCACTCACGGTATACCCAGACTGACATAGGGGCCTGATAGGTTAGGCCCGATGTCAGGGCTCGCATTGTGTCACATCTCTTAAAGTGGCACAGGCTATTCAGAAGCATTGAGGAGGAGCGCCGCGATGGCTACGCAGTCCATAGACGTTAAAGTTGCCAGTAACGGTCGGATGATTCTGCCAGCATCGGTTCGCAAGGCGATGGGGCTTCACGGAGATGCAAAGGTCATTTTGACGGTTGAGGACGATCAGGTCCGGCTGTCGCCGATCGGTCACGGGGTTTCTCGCGCTCAGGCGCTTTATCGAGAGCATGCCAAGCAGGCCCGAACAATCGACGACTTCCTATCTGATCGCAAGGCAGAGGCCGTCACCGAGGCAGGCGAGTCTTCGCATTCGGACCGGCAAGGAGATCCGGCATGACATCTGTTGTAATGGATGCATCTGCGGTGCTGGCGCTGGTTCGGGATGAACCATGCGCCGACAAGGTCACACCTCACGTCGGACGAGCAGCGATTTCCGCCGTCAACCTGCAGGAGGTTATCAAGGAACTTCTGCTTGGTGGTTTGGGCGCAGCCACCATCCGCGAGATCCTAGACGAGCTTCGTCTTGATGTACGTCCTCACGATGTGGAGGCAGCGTATGCGGCCGCTGAGCTACACACTCAAACGAAGGAGTTTGGGCGCGGCCTTGGTGATCGCTCCTGTTTAGCGCTTGCGATCCTACTTGGCGTTCCCGCCCTCACTGCAGATCGCGAGTGGAAGAAGGTGAAGGCCAAAGGGCTCAAGATGGAGCATATCCGCTAGCAGCCGTCGCCAAAACCGGTCAGCTAAGGATTCCCGTTTTCCCGTGTCGTTTGGGCAATTTCGAGAAAATCGATTTGGGAACAGATTTCGAGAAAACGGCACCCAACACCAGTGCTTTTCAGGGCGTTGAGCTGGGGATTCCCTACTTGACCTTCCTTTTCGAGAAGGCCGATCCCGCTATCTGACGCCGTCAGTTTTCCGGAAGATACGTTCGTTCTTCGGTTTCTTCGCCTGCCTGTGCCCGTGACGTGATGGTCGTACCGATCGAGGCGGCGACAATGCCCGCAATGCCGAACCACTTCGCCAGCGGCAGTTTTTCGTGCAGAAATAGCGCACCCACCAGGGCTCCGACAGCCGGTTCACCACTGGTGAGCACGCCAAACGTGCGGGTTGGCAGGCGCCGCAAGGCGAACATCTCCAGAGAATAGGGGATCGCACTGGACAACAGGGCTACGACGAGTCCCAACCCGAGCACGTGGGAGCCCAGCAATGCCGCTCCGCTTCCAAGCACACCAAACGGGATTGCCAGCAGGGCAGCCACGATCATGCCAAAGGCTGGCGCTTCAGCGCCCAAAGCATCACCAGCGCGCCGGCCCATGACGATGTAGCTTCCCCAGAAAACGCCTGCTGCGAGTGCGAGCGCAATCCCGATAGGATCGAGCGCGCCGCCCCCGATGCGTAGCGGCAGCAGCAGCGCCAGACCGACCACAGCCACGGCGATCCACCCAAAATCGCGTGGACGGCGCGAGGCGAAGGTTGCGACCGCCAGTGGCCCGATGAACTCGAAGGCGAGCGCGATGCCAAGCGGAATACGGTCGATTGCCATATAGAATAGAAGGTTCATTGCTCCCAAGGACAGTCCGTAGGGGAGCGCTGCGTGCAGCAGCTTCCGGGTAAAGGGCACACGCCAAATTCGGAAACCGACCGCCAACAGGGCGGCCGCTAGTGTAAGACGCAGCGCCGTGGTCCCGGCCGGCCCGATAACGACAAAGAGCTTCTTTGCGACGGTAGCTCCTAGAGTGATCGAAATCATGGCGACGACTACTGCGCCGAGCGGCGCGAATGCGTCACTGAGCGTGTGGGCGTTTTCATGTCGCGTGTGGGTTCGAGTTTGGATCATCACCCGTTTTTACCGGAATGAGTCGATAATTGGGTTCTATCGAAGGGACGAAGAGATAATTATTATCGGGACATGCCCGACTCATTCGATCTTTGTATCCTAGCAACGTTGCAGGAAGATGCCCGTATTCCGATGCCGGAACTGGCGGAGCGCGTGGGACTTTCCGCACCTGCCTGCTACCGCCGCATGCGAGCGCTCCGCGATCAGGGATTTATCGAGAGGGAGATCGCCATTGTGTCGCCCCAAGCAATGGGCTGGCCGGTAACAATGGTCGTTCTCGTAACACTGGAGCGGGATCGCGGACGGATCATTGAAGAGATCATCGCGCGCTTACAACGCGCGCCGGAAGTGACCGATGTATGGTACGTTACCGGCGACCACGATTTGGTACTGCATGTCGCAGCAAAGGATATGGCGAGCTACGATGCGTTTACGCATCGCGTTCTTCATGCCGACGAGCATGTCCGCAGCTTCAAGACGCTGGTCGTCATGCGACAAGCCAAAAGGATGGCGGCACTTCCACCAGCCAGCAGCGTCGGCAAGGGGTGAGTTCGTTACCATCCCGCCCTCTATCCCGCTTCCCATTTTACCATCCTTTTGGGAAAGCCTCCACCTTCTCGATCGCCGTTCCCAATCGGGAACGGCTTTGACTCTATAGTTCGGCGATTGAGGCTGTGGAATATGGGGAGATCGTCTCCCAACCAAGCGCTGAGTAGAGGGCTCGGCCGTCTTCGGTGGCAACGAGCAACTCCCTGCTGTTGGCGGACTGTCGCGCATCATGTAGCGTCTGCATAAGGGCTCGGCCCAATCCTCTCCGGCGATGGGCAGGCTCCGTTATGATCCGATCGTACACGAAGACGCTGTTGGTCTCTGCCGCATAACCGCTTGCCGCAAGCGCGCCTCCGTTCGAGAATATCCGCGCTTCCGACACCATGCCGGTTCGCTTGACCTCGATCCTGTATCCATCCGGCAAGTGCCCGCTCAGTGACTTGCGGGCAGCCTGCATGAAATAGCCCAGCGGGTGCAACGTCCAGCCGCTCGGGAGCGCAGCTTGCAGATCATCGGCCGCGCCGCACAGCTTCAAAAAGTAGCGAGGATTTCTAATGGAACGAGCGAGCTGTTCGAGGCCATCGCTTGCCTTGGGGAACACCCAGCGGGCGATTTCGGCATCCGACCTGGTATCGACGCGAAAGCCGCCGCACTCTGAGACCGGCAACGGCAACCCACGCGCGATCGATCTGCCCGAAAGCCATGCTTTCAGTATATCAGGTTCGACGCCTCGCTTATTCATAGGCCACCATAGCGAGCCGGTCGGCCAAATCCCATCCGGACCAATTCCCGAAATTCGATCGTTTTCGGGAACCTCTCGCCTGTCAGCGGAGTAGCAGCCAACTCCAGTAACCAACGGTGAGAATTATAGCCCCGGCGAATACCAGTAACGAGGACCGACGGGCCGTTGCCAACTCGTAGCCAGCGCCGATATCCATAAAAAGGTGACGAACGCCTGATAGCATGTGCTGGAATACCGCCCACGTCAGCCCAATCAGCACCACCATCCCGAACCAGCTCGACCAAAAAGCCAAGAAACTGGCATACGCCTGCGGGCCGGCTGCTAGAGCGCACAGGAACCACACTAATGCCGGGGTCCCGACGAGCGCCAGTCCTACTCCGGTGATGCGATGGATGATGGATACGATCGCTGGCGGCTGCCAACGCCAGATGGTCAGGTGAGGTGACAAGGGTCGGGAACGGCCTGTGGGCATGATCGGTCTCATTTCGGATGCAGAGAGTATCCGGATACATAACGCATCTGAGATTGGTATGCTATACTGGCGGTATGAGCCGTCCGACACGCATCGATACAGCCGCGGAAACGCGGAGAGCCGTACTAACCGCAGCTACGAGCCTTTTCTTGCACAACGGATTTGCCCGCACGACGGTGGACGCCATCGCGCGCGAGGCGGGTTACACACGAGGTGCTTTCTACGCTCACTTTACGTCTAAGGACGATGTCTTACTCAGCGTCGTCACGTCGATCGCGGACCAAGCGACGCCAATCATCCTGAAACGTGTCGAAGCCTGCACCACACCTGATCAGGTGCTTCGCGCGGTGGCGGACTGGGCTGCTGAACGGAGCCAGTCGCAGGACATCGCGTTGCTCATGTTGGAAGCCACGCGCATTGCAGGCCGCGGTCTCGACGCGCTGCCGTCACTGTTCGCCGAACGCTGGGCAGTCGTTGGCGACGTTATTGCAAGGTTCTTTCCGGATCGCGATCCTTCAATATCGACCGATGAGATCGTCGCGATCGTCGTTGGCCTCACCTATGGCCCGGTCGGTAGCGGGCTGACCGGACATGATGCCGGACGGCTTGTGGCAGTCGCGCTCAAGGCTTTGATGAGCCGACAGGTCGACTAATCGCTACCGACGCGACTGCTTTCCTAAAATTCGATCGATTCCGAGAACGCCAATACCTTCTCGCCCGCCGTTCGTTTATGGGAAAGTCCTCCCTCGTCTTAACGGTTGGTGCGAACCAGGGGAATGGCGTCGCTAAACGGCCTTTTTCAGAGGTTCTGGCAATTTGCTGTCAGGCAGCATGTTGCGCAAATGCCCGTGCACCATCTGCTTGTTAAACGGCTTAGAAATGAAGGTAGCTTTCTCAGGCATCTCGCCCGGCTTGGGCAGAACATGGCCGGAGGCGATGACGATTTCGATAGCTGGCCAGTTCTCCGCAACGTGCCGTGCTAACGCAAAGCCGTTTGTCTCACCGGGCATATCAACGTCTGAAAACAGCAGCACGATGTTTTCCGAATTTGCCGCTAAAATACGTTTCGCTTCGTCTCCATCCATAGCCTCATAGAACCGAAATCCGGCGTCTTCGAGAATGCTGGTTGTATCCATCATGATGAGCGGATCATCGTCAACGACGAGGGCATAAGGGACGGTGGAAAGGGTCATCACGCCCCAACCATCCGCCGCCCACGGAGTTGCCCTACTACATGCTATTTCAACTTTCGGGATCGCTGTAGGCCAACGTCACGGTCCGTGCGGCGTATGCCATTTGAATTTCGCCTTTTTGGCGGTTAGCTGCCAATCAATGCGCCCATGCGCGAATTGAGAGGGCGCGATGACCAACGCGGAGGCAATCAGCCATTACGAAGTGCTGGATACGGGACCCGAGATCAGCTTCGACGACATCGTAGCTCTGGCGGCGCAGGTATGTGAGACGCAGACAGCGCTGGTCTCGCTGTTGGACGGTGACCGCCAATGGTTCAAGGCGCGCGTCGGGTTTGAACCCTGCGAGACGGACATCGACAGTTCCGTATGCCGGCACGTCGTGGCAGCCCGAAGCCTCATCGTTATCCCTGACCTGACCAACGACGAACGTACGGTCTCGAACCCACTGGTCGTCGCCGACGACGGCATCCGCTTCTATGCGGGCGCGCCCCTTGCGACCCGCTTCGGGGTCGTAGGCGCGCTTTGCGTCATCGATACTTCGCCTCGCCCGGCCGGCCTGACGGCAGAGCAGGAGGCAGCCCTGCTACGGCTGTCGAGGCAGGTCGTGACGCTTTTGGAGATGAGACGTGACACGCTGGACCTCCAGGCAGCTCTGGCAGAGCGCGACGCGTCACGAAAAGCGCAGGCGATCAGCGAACGCCGCTGGCAGGACCTGTATCAGAAGATGGACACCGGCTTCATCTACGCACGGGTGATCCGGAACGCGGACGGAGAGGTCTGCGACTGGCGATACGAGGAGGTGAATGACGCCTGGGGCAATCTCGTTGGCATCAATCCCGCCGATGCACGCGGGCGCACGATCCGTGAACTCATCCCTGACATCGAGGACGAGTGGGTTCTGACTCTGGCGCGGGTCGTCGAGACGCAGGAACCGTATCACTTCACCAGCCAAGTTGGCGTCTTGGAGCGTTGGTACGACGGTACAGCGCAATTCCTTGGTGACGACGACTTTACCGTCATATTCCACGAGGTCACCGCGCGCATCAAAGGCGTCCGACGCAGCGAAGCCCTGCTGGCGTTGGGCGACGTATTGCGGGATCGGATCGACAGCGATGGGATGATCGTCGAGGCCTCACGCATCATCGGCGAGGCGGTGGGAGCGTCGCGGGCCACCTTTGGCGAAATGGATCACACCCGAGAAATCGTAAGCGTCGAAGCCGGGTGGTCGATGGCGGGCATGCCGTCGATCGAGGGCGAGCACCGATTCTCGGACTATGGTGAACTGCGCGCCGCGCTGCTTGCCGGTGATGTCGTTGTCATCGACGATACCTCGACGGATCAAAGGACTGCAGCTGATTTTGCCGCCTGGACTTCACTTCGTACGCACGCCGTGGTCATCGTGCCTGTGCGAGAGCGTGATCGGACGGTTGCCGTTCTCCTGATCCACAAGGACAGCCCGTATCACTGGACTGACGACGAAGTTGGATTCCTCCGCAGCGCTGCCGACCGGCTTGAGACTGCGAACGCGAGACGGCGAGACGACGAGCAGCAAGAACTGGTCAACGGCGAGATCGCTCACCGGCTTAAAAACGCATTGTCGATGGTACAGGCCGTCGCGACGCAGACCTTACGCGGCGATGCTTCTCCCGAAGGTCTCGAAGCCTTTACGCGCAGATTGCAGGCGCTTGGTCATGGTCATGACGCGCTCACCAGCGGTCGCTGGAAGGCAGCTACCCTCAATGATATTCTAGGAGGAGTCCTGGATGGAGCCGCCATACGCGACCGCTGCACCATCCAGGGCCCATCGGTCGAGATGGGCGCCCGTGCTGCGCTGTCGACGTCGTTGCTGATCCACGAACTAGCCACCAACGCCGTCAAGTACGGAGCTCTTTGCGCTGCCAGCGGCCATGTGGACATCACATGGCAGATTGAAGGTGACGGCGACGAATGCCAACTGGCGCTGGACTGGGCCGAACGAGGCGGGCCTGCGGTCACGGCACCAACGCGTAAAGGCTTCGGTTCAAAGCTAATTCGGCTGGGCCTCGTCGGAACCGGCGGTTCCGACATACGCTATGAGAAGGAAGGTCTGCGAGCTGCCTTCACGGCACGGCTCGCAGAAGTGGAACAAGCGTGAGCACAACCGATCCCCAGATCGATGGACATACCGCCATCGTGCTGATCGTCGAGGACGAGCCGTTGCAACGGCTGGACATGATCGACATGGCCGAACGCGCCGGCTTTGAGGTCTTGGAAGCGCATGATGCCAGCCATGCAGTGGCGCTGCTAGAAACCAGGACTGACGTCCGCCTTGTCCTGACCGACATCGATATGCCGGGCGCCATGGACGGGATGAACCTTGCTGCCGCAGTCCGCAAGCGTTGGCCACCTATCGAAATTATCATCATCACTGCGGGGCCGGCTCCCACCCGGGCGGAAATGCCCGAGCGTGCCGTCTTCATGACGAAGCCACTGAATTATGAACGCGTGGTCGAGGCCATGCAGCGAATGACAGCGATCCAGGACGCCGAGAGCCGGCTAGATTAAGGGAACTGCGACGGCGGGATAGGTCCTCGGTGTGTGGATGCGACACGCCATTCGCTAACGTTCAAAGTGGTAAGGTGTCAGAATGACTGGTTTTGACACCTATTACTGCCAGATCCTTTCTCGTTTCAGCGACATGGATCAATTTAGGGAATAGATAACCTTTCCCGTTTCTCGATCCCTCGTGGGAATGTAGGTCGGTTGGAATCGCCCAATTGCAGACATCAGTACGATCGTTCACCTTTAGCCAGCTGAGGCCACAAGGTAATTAAGCATGAGCTATAAGACAGATCATCGCAGTCGAACGCGAGCTATCGCTGTGTATGGAGCGATCGTTTGCGTCGGGGCGGGGCTGGGATTTCTCGTGAGGGCGGGCGTCATCACCGACCACATTCTCTGGTAGACGTTGCCCACGATCGAACGACCGCTTTCCTTACCAACCCCAGACATTCTCGAATTTGGATCCCTCGCGAGAATGCCGGCTCGGGCAAGAACGCCCACTTGTCGCCGTTTAGCTGGGCGCAGCGCTTGGCCCAGAGCGGTCGTTCGTTCAGTTTCCGCCGTATCCTGCTCGCTCGTCCAACCAGCAGTCATCGCCGTCCGAGTTCGCCCGCCTAAAGCACGTAGCTGTCATTCCCATAACTCCGCCAAGATGACGCCATTTCGAGAAAACGTTTGAGAACGGTTTTTGGGAAAGCGGCTTGCGGCGGGGGCAGTTCACTCGCAACTGTTGTCCGCCGTTCCCATGCCGGGCTCGTTTTTGGGAACGCTGAGACGCTCCTACATTCCCCTCGTGAACCAGCAGTTGACCACGCGACCGTCCTCGGCATCCACATGGCAACGCCCGGTCCATGTCGTCACTTCGAGCACCGCCTGATCTAACGCTATGATCTGGGAGTAGCCTTCCGCGTCCGACCACTCTTCAACCGCCATCGGTGCGCGCCAGGCGAGCCTGCCGTTATGTTCGTACGCTGCGACATTTGAAGCGTTGTCCTCCGCAACAAATCCGTACGGCTCATTGACGACATAGACCCGGCGGCGATCAAAATCAGGTACGATCTCCGATACTTCCGTATTGCCAGTTCGGATGCGCTTCAGAATGTTGGTCGTTGCGGCATCTATCAGTAGCAGACCGTCATCGACGCCTACGAACAGGGTTTCATCCATCAGCACCATTATCCGTGCGTTGAACCAGGGCGCACCGGGTACGGACACGTCACCAAGTTCGATGATCTTGGCAAAATCAGCGCGTCTCTGTCGCAAGCCGAGGCGCACCCTGCTGGGAGGACGCGACAGCTTCTTGTCGTGGATCTCCTCATAGCTGAGAGCGTCAAATGTCAGATCGGCGACGTAATCGACATTTTCCTCTCTATAGGCGTAGCGCATTGCCGTCCTTTCTCTTGTCATGCGCAATGCACCGATGGTTCGCTACTAGCACCTATGCCAGCGAAACCCGAGATTCTCTAAACACCATCCTTTGCGAGAACACGGACGGGCAGTCCGCAATGCAAAAATCAAAAGTTTTGCATCAGACCGTGGCGCTTGGCCGAGGCCGCAAGCGCCCAAGGGAATCTAGGACCTTCACTCGCTGCCCAGGTATTCCCGCATAGTCCGTTGCGGAGCGGCGACCATCACGGTCAGCAATCGTCACTTTGAAGTGGCTGTTCAACGCGTCGGACCAAAAGCGCGCCTTTGCTTCTACTACGTCAGCGATTGATCCACCGGCTTTCGAGCAAAGGTCAGCGAATGCGGTCTTATAGAGCGCTACTGACTCCACCAGCGAGGTGGACGGTTCACCTTCGATGATAACGCCGTGTAGGAAATCGACCGTGATCGCGCGCTCGCGAGAGCGCTCGGCATCTCCATAAACGTCCATCTCGTAACGGCCGATCATGAGACCGATGCCGCTCCCGAGGGAATCGGCGACGTTGTGAACGATGGACCGTAGTTCGGCATGTTTCATGGGGGCAGGCTATAATGGCTCGTACCCGTCTCCTATGACTTTCCGCCCCATCTGATGCGAAACTCACAAATTTTGCATCGCCTCAAGAACGGCAGGAAACCTGGGGATCCGCCGATGCAAAAAGCTGATGCGTGGGGACACCCATTCGCCGGTGGTTTTCCGGGGCTCCCGACCTAAGAGCGGACCGTCCGCTTTCCCTGCCCATCTCGGCCATTCCGCTATCGCCCAGTCATGGCACCGGTCTTCGGCTAACGAGCGTTGACTTGACCATTTCGACGTGCGTTAAATGTTGCTCTTAGCAAGCGACAATAGTTGGTTCGATATCGTCTCAACGAAACGTTTTGGCAGGGAGGCTAGTCATGTCAAAGACCGGTTTTGCAGTTCTAGCGATTACATTCGCCGCGACGCCAGCCTTGTCACAGGGCATCCCCGCGACCGCCGCGCCGGGTCCGCGGGTGTTCTTCAATCCGATTGGGCCGGGCGTCCAACCCCCCAATTTTGCTATGTTGGCAGGAGATCGAACGTGCTTAGTTCGCAAGTCGACCGGTAAATCCGAATGCCATACCAAGTACGAATGGCAACGGATCGCGCGCAAGATTGACAAAAACTCGCAGAGTTCGACCAGATAGAGGCGGAGCAAGCGCAGGAATATTTTTCGTGTTTGCACGTTTGTTGTGGTCAATCCGAGTAGGACCCACCCCAGTTATAATTTCGTGGCAGGAAGCGCCCAAAACTACGACATTCAAGCGCCTGGGGATAATTTCAAAAGATGGTGTATCGCGGCGGCTGCATTTCGACAGCAGATGAGATTTGCAGCCCCTTCACGTACGATGCCTGGATCGGGGTCGACCTGACCTCGTGCATCGAGGGAAGGAGTGAGAGCGATGACGCATTTCGTGGGTCTGGACGTCT
>NZ_RAPZ01000014.1 GCF_003610375.1 Sphingomonas sp. PP-CC-1A-547 | reverse complement strand
AGGACCCCGGAAACCGCAAGCCGCCGCCCACATGTCCCTTCATCTTTACCTACAATGTCAAAGAGCCGACAAAAATACCGACACTCGCATAACCCTCCCTCGCGGAAGATTTGGAGCATCTGGTTTTCTTGCGACCGCTGCGTCCAGACCGTGTGGCCGTTCGCTGCGGTGACACCCCTCTAGGGCCACCTCCCCGACCCGTCAAACGCTTTTTTACAGTTTGAGGTCGGTTTTTGGAAAAATGACGCCGAGGCGTCCAGCAGCGCCCTCTCGCACCTCCTGCATGGGCGATGGCTCGCCACTAGCGCATTCCGGACAAAAGCTGACCTCGCCAATGCAGACCAGCTGGGCGTCGAGGCAGCCCCCCCCTTCCCCGACGGGGCAAACCGATCGAGCGCCCAGCTTCATTCTGCACGAAAATTTCGTGAGGAGAGGTGAGGAGAAATGTGGCGGACGGCGGCACGTCCACTCGGCAACGCGTCAGCCTGCGGACGCAGTAGCGACCAGCGCTTCGAATACGGACGCCGGCAGGGGAGTGTGGAACTTGCAACCCGCCGTGTAGTCATCGGCCCACATTACCTCGGCAACGACCTGCCCGATTTGCGGAAGGTTGAGCCAGATGCTGGTACCGCGCTTGAGCGCCGAATAGGTTTGAAGTCGTGCACCGTGGACCGAGATGTCGATCACTCTGCAAAGTGTGCGGCCGGTCTTACCGATCCGGACATCGAGCGAAACGGGAGCGCGAAGTGCGCTGCGCCGGGACTTGCGCTCTGCGGGTTCGAAGTCGGCGGCGAACATGGGGTCCTCGTCCTTGCGAGCCCAAATTTAGCCGTCGATCCCTAACGCCGTCTTAATAAAAGGCCCCGGAATGAATTAGTATCAATCCATTCCGGGGCTTTAGCTTACTTACGGAGCGTGAGACCGCCACCGAAACGCTTGTTGAAGCGCGCGACCTGGCCGCCCGTATCGAGCATCGTGCCACGGCCACCGGTCCATGCGGGATGCGCGAGCGGATCGATCTCGAGCGTCATCACATCGCCTTCCTTACCCCAGGTGGTGCGAGTCTGGTACTTGCTGCCATCGGTCATCTGGACGGTGATCATGTGATAATCAGGGTGCGTATCGGCCTTCATGGGAATTCTCCGTATGTGGCTGGTTCCGACCAGCCTGAAAAGGAAGCCGCGCTCGTACACGGACGCGCCCGAATTTACAACAATGCGAGGCTAGAGCCTCACATCAGGCTTTCGGCGGGTCGGCGATCATCGCCGTGAAGTTCGCCTCGGCAACCAGCTGTCCGTCGACCAGCGCGCGGCCGGCGAACTTGCACACCGAGCTGCGCTTCTGGACGAAGGTCACTTCGAGTTTCAGCAAAACGCCTGGCTCGACCGGCTTGCGGAACTTCGCCCCGTCGATCGCCATGAAATAGACGAGCTTGCCCGAACCCGCGAGACCCAGCGACTCGACGGCGAGAATCCCCGCCGCCTGTGCCATCGCCTCGACGATCAGCACGCCCGGCATGATCGGGCGTCCAGGGAAATGCCCCTGGAAGAACTGCTCGTTCATCGACACCGCCTTGATCGCGGTGATCGATGTGTCGAGGATCAGATCCTCGACACGATCGACCAGCAGCAGCGGATAGCGATGCGGCAACGCGGCCATGACGCGCCCGATATCGAGCGGACCCAGGCTAGCCTTTGCCCTGTCGTTCACAGTCTCGGTCATCGGTGTGACTTAGCGACCCTGCGGCGTGCGCGTGGCGGCAGGCGCACGACCGGCCGGAGCCGGCGCGGCGCCCTGCTGCTGGCCACCCTGCTGGTTCGGCTGCCAGTTTGCCGGCACGGCGGTGCTGACCGACGGTACGAGACGGTCGAGTTCGGTCGTGATCGCAGGCGTGATATCGGCAGTCGGCTGTGCGAACAGCGCGGCCTCGGGACGCAGCAGCAGGCTGACGTTCTTGGCGCGAACCGCGGCCGTCACGGCGTCGCTGAGCTTCGCCTGGATCTGCTCGATCGCGTATTGCTGCGCGCGCTGAGCGGGCTGCGTCAGGCGAGCAAGTTCCTGGTTCGCCGCGGTCTCTCGCGTCTGGATCGCCTGAGCCTGCGGACGCAGCGACGCGTCGGTCGCGCCCGGTGCACGCTGTGCGGTCTGGAACGCGGTGACCAGCGGCTGGAGCTCGCGAGCCACGGCCTGGCGGCGCGTCTCGGCCTGGTCGAGCTGCGCCTTGTAGGTCGTCTCGATCTGGGCACGCGCGGCGTTCCAGGCCTTCGAGTTGGCGATCGCACCCTGCGCGTCGGCGACGGCGATGCCCGAAACCTGTGCATCGGCAGCGGTCGCGGTCATGGCGGCAGGCGCAACGAGCGCTGCGGCGAGGAGAAGCGTCTTGAACGTCGTCATCAGAACTGTGTCCCTACGTTGAAAGTAATAAGCTTGGGGTCGTCACCCTTCTGGGTGAGCAAGGCTTTGGCGAGATCGATCCGGAGCGGACCGAATGGCGAGTTCCAGTTGACACCGATACCTACCGAGAGACGCGGCTTGGCCGAGTTTCCAAGGAACGTTTCCTGATAGATGTTCGGGTTAAGATACCGTGCATTGGCGGTCGTACCAGAACAGGTCGTCGCCCCAGCGGCTATCACGCCTACGGGGCAGATCGTCTGAACAGATGCTATGCCCGGCGTCGTCGCAGTCGCCGCAACCTCCGGCGTCAAGTAGAGCGGATTATTCCCGCCGTCCTTATACTGGTTTTGCAGCAACGTCGGTGAACCATCCGCATTGAACAGCAACGCACCGGCCGCGCTTTTAGCCTGATCATAATTGAACGTCGGAAGCGGCTTCTTGATACCGAACAGGCTACCCACCTGTGCGTAGATCGACGGCCTCAGACCCAGTTCGCGTGCACCGGATCCCAACGGAATCTCGATTTCCGCACGCGCAAGGTAATAAGCACGACCACCGAGTGCATCGTCCTGGATCTGGTCGCGATCGGTCTGGACCGACTGCGAACCATCGGCCGCAATCACGTAGCCGGCGCGCAACACGCGAGGGCCTACGCCGCGAATGTCGAAGCCGCGGAACTGTGGCTCACCCAGATAGAAGCGATCGGTGATACGGATCGGGTCCCGCCCTGGGCCTGGGCTGCTCTCCAGAGGGTGAATGTACCCGCCTTCTGCGACGATCGATCCGATAAACCCGCTGCCGAGGTTCGCATATTTCGAGCCCTCGAGTCGCGTACGCAGATATTTCACGTCCCCACCCAGCCCGGCAAAATCCTGGCTGAACGAAAAACGTGACCCGGCAGTGGGACGGAGGCGGCTGTTCAACGTATCTCGGCTGATCGAGTAGCCGACCGAGGACGTCCAACGGTTACCGATCGCTTCGCACAGATATCGACCCGCCACTTCGAGGTTACACGAACCGTTTGCGTTCAGATATTGGCTGTCGAGGCTAACCTCGTCGTACGACAGACCATAGCGCGCCGACAGCGACCAAAACTCAGTCAACGGCACGCCGGCGCGAAGCTGGAAACCTGTCGAGACCTGCGAATAATTGGTCTGCCGATCGTTACCGACATAGTTGAACGAGTTGTAGTCGCGGCGGAAGATGTCGCCACCGACTGCGATGTTCTTGTCGAACAGATACGGCTCGGTGAAGCCCAGCTCGATCGACTTCGAGTAGCTCGAATAGTTGACGCCAGCGCGTAGTTCCTGGCCCTTGCCGCGGAAGTTGCGCTGCGTGATGTTCGCCTGGATAATGAAGCGTTCGAGGCTGGAATAGCCGGCCGACAGCTGCAGCTCGCCGGTCGACTTCTCTTCGAGGTTCGTCTCGAGGATCACGCGGTCGGGCGCAGAGCCCGGTAGCTGCTTGATCTCCATCTTGTCGGCGAAATACCCGAGCGAGTTGATGCGATCCTGCGAACGCTTCACCTGGAAGCTGTTGAACGCATCGCCCTCGGCCAGACGGATCTCGCGACGCACGACCTTGTCCTGCGTCTGCGTGTTGCCGTTGATGTCGATCCGCTCGACATAGGTACGCTTGGCTTCTGCGATGTTGAAATTAATTCCCATCGTCAGTGTTTCGGCGTCCTTCTGGAACTCCGGGTTCACCTCGGTGAACGCGTAACCGAACAGGCCCGCGGTCTGGCTGAGGTTGTCGACCGAATCCTCGACCAGCTTGGCGTTGTACCAGTCGCCCTTCTTGAGCGGCAGTGAGGCGGCGAGCTTGGTATTGTCGAAGTCGCGGATCTGGCTGTCGACGGTGACGTCGCCGAACTTGTAGCGCTTGCCCTCCTCCACCACGTACGTGATGATGAAGTCCCTCTTGTCCGGCGTCAGCTCGGCGACCGCCGAGGTCACGCGGAAATCGGCATAGCCCTGCGTCAGGTAGAACTGGCGGAGCTTCTGCTGATCGTAGGACAGGCGATCCTGATCGTAGCTGGTCGCCGACGACAGCAGGCGGAACAGGCGCGACTGCTTGGTCGCCATCTGGCCGCGAATCTGGTCGTCCGAGAACACCTCGTTGCCGAGGATGTTGATCTGGCGAACCTTCGACTTCGGCCCTTCGCTGATTTCGAACACCACGTCGACGCGGTTCTGGTCGAGGTTGACCATCTTCGGATCGATCACCGCGGCGAAGCGGCCCTGGCGACGATACAGCTCGATGATCCGCGCGATATCCTGGCGGACCGCGGTGCGCGTGAAGATCTGGCGCGGCGCGAGCTTGATCTCCTTGGTGATCTTGTCGCTCTTGAGCGCCTTGTTACCCTCGATGATCACGCGGTTGATGATCGGGTTCTCGCGCACGCGGAGAACGATGTTGCCGTCCTCGACACCCGCGATCGAATAATCCGCGAACAGGTCGCTGGCCTGAAGGTCCTTCAGCGCCTGATCGAGCGTCTCGGCGGTGTACGGGATGCCGACGCGCAGCTTGGTATAGCTGAGCACCGTCTCGCCCTCGATGCGCTGCGATCCCTCGACGCGCAAAGTCTTTATCGTCCGCACGGATACCGGCGCGCCGACGGGCGTTACTACCGGCGGAGCGACTCGCGTAGCACCGTTGCGCGTCGCCGTCCCGGCAGGCGCAGTTGAAGGCGAGGCGGCGGGTGCCGTCTGCGCAAAGGCGGGGACGCCCGACAGGATCGTTCCTGCAAGCAGCAGGGCGCCCTTACGCGCGAAATCGTAACCGTTGATCGCTGTCACCAAACCCACCTTAAAAACGTGCACATACAAGGCGCGCCCGCCCTGCCCTATCGTCGTCAGCCGATCAAGCCGGCCAAGTTCTTCCAGAGCCCAAAATTGCCGAGATCGTTGAAGGTCACGAGCAACATCAGCGCGAGGATTGCCGCAAGGCCGCCACGAAACGCCCATTCCTGAACCTGCGGCTCGACCGGGCGCCTGCGCACCGCTTCGATCGCATAGAAGAACAAATGGCCCCCATCCAGCATGGGCACTGGCAGCAGGTTGATGAACCCCAGATTGATCGACACGAGTGCGATCAGGAAGACATAGGCGTCGAGGCCGAGTGACATCTGCTCGCCCGAGACCTTGGCGATGCTGAGCGGTCCGCCGAGTTCCTTCACCGAACGGCGTCCGGTGATGACCTGCCCCAACGTCTCGACCATCATCGAGACGATCTCGCCGGTCCGCTTTACCGCGATGACCGGCGCCTCGACCAGGCTGACGGTGACGATGATCGGCTTGCTGCCGGCGATGCCTAGGCGACCGATTCGATATTCGTTACCGAAGCGATCGCGCTGCAGTTCGGTGCCGATGACGATGTCGCGCGATAGCGCCCGGTCGCCGCGGACCGCGTCGATCCGGGTCCGCTCGCCAGCGCGGATGCGGGCATAGCGCGCCATATCGTCGAACGTCTCGACCGACCGGCCGCCGATGCCGGTGATCCGGTCGCCCGCCTGCAGGCCTGCCGCTGCGGCGGCACTACCGGGAACAGTGCCGCCGACGATCGGCGGCATCCGAATGTCGCCATAGGCGAACGCGAAGCCGGCGAGGATCAGGATCGCGACGACGAAATTGACGACCGGACCGGCTGCAACGACGATCGCGCGCTGCCATACCGGCTTCGACTGGAACGTACGCTGGCGTTCTTCGGCGGGGAGCGACAGCCACTCCGCGGAGGGCTGGCTGGCCGGGTTCATATCACCAGCGAACTTCACGTAACCGCCCAACGGCAGCCAACCGAACTTCCACCGCGTGCCGCGCTTGTCGGTAAAGCCCGCGATCTCGTGGCCGAAGCCGATCGCGAAGGCATCCGCCTTGATCCCGAAAATGCGCCCAGCGAGGTAATGTCCCATCTCGTGTACGAACACGAGGGGGCCGATCACCGCGGCGAACGACAATATGGTCAGCAGGACACCGGGTGTTTCGATCAAACCGCGTAATCCTTCACACGCTCACCGGCCAAGATCCGCGCCTCGGCATCGATCGCCAGCACGGCATCGACGCTGTCCGGCGCGGCCGGGTCATAACACGACAACGTATGTTCGACGATTGCGGCAATTTCGAGGAAGCCGATGCGACGTTGCAGGAAGGCCTCGACCGCTACCTCGTTGGCGGCGTTGAGAATTGCCGGCCGCGCGCCACCTGCATCGAGCGCCTCGCGGGCAAGCCGCAACGCAGGGAAGCGGACCGGATCGGGTGCCTCGAAGTCGAGCCGGCCGATCGCGACCAGGTCAAGCGGGGCCATCGGCGTCGCCATCCGGTCCGGCCAGGCCAGCGTATGCGCGATCGGCGTCCGCATGTCGGGTGGCCCGAGCTGCGCCAGCACCGACCCGTCGACATGATCGACGAGGCTGTGGATCACCGACTGCGGATGGATGACGATCTCGATCCGGTCGTGCGCAATCGGGAACAGCCGCGCGGCCTCGATCAGCTCGAGGCCCTTGTTCATGCAGGTCGCCGAATCGACCGAGATCTTCGCGCCCATCGACCAGTTGGGATGCTTGACCGCCTGTTCGAGCGTCACGCCGCGCATCTGCTCGGTGGTCCAGTCGCGGAACGGTCCGCCGCTGCACGTGAGGATGATCCGGCGGACACGTTCAGGGCGAGTCGCGTCGAAGCACTGGAAGATCGCGTTGTGCTCGGAGTCGGCGGGCAGCAGCGTCGCGCCGGTCCGCTTGGCTGCGGCAAGGATGACGTCGCCAGCGGAAACCAGCGGCTCCTTGTTGGCGATCACGACGGTGCCGCCCTGCTCGATCGCCGCCATCACCGGCTTCAATCCCGCACAACCGACGATCGCCCCCATCGTCCAGTCCGCGCCCGAAGACGCCGCCTCGGCGATCGCCTCGGCACCCCCGCCCGCACGGATCCCCGTGCCGGCCAGCGCCTCACGCAATTCTGGCAGACACTTTTCGTCGGCGACTACGGCGAACTCAGCGTTGGTGCGCATCGCAGCCGCGGCAAGCTTTATTACATCGCAATTCGCGGTCAGCGCGACGACGCGAAACCGATCGGGCTCACGCTCAATCAGGTCGAGCGTCGAGGTGCCGACCGAGCCGGTCGCCCCCAAAATCGTGACGCTCTTCATGCGTAGAAATGTGGCAAGATAACGAGGAGCGCCGCGACCGGCGCGACCGGGACCAGCCCGTCGAGGCGATCCATCACGCCGCCATGTCCGGGCAGGATATTCCCGCTGTCCTTCACGCCTGCCACTCTCTTCAACCAGCTCTCGTAGAGATCGCCCATCTGCGCGAGCACGGCGAGTACCGGCGTCGCCAGCGTCATCCGCATCGGCAGACCGTATTGCATGTGCAGCACCGCCGCGACCGCGCTCGCAAGCACGACACCGCCGATCAGCCCCGACCATGTCTTGTTCGGACTAATCACCGGCGCCAGCTTCGGCCCGCCCAAGGTCCGCCCGGTGAAGAACGCGCCGATATCGCACGCCCACACCAGCGACAGCGCCCACAACGTAAAGAGGATTCCCTCGTCCTGCCGCCGGATGATCATCAGCGCGAACACGGGAAGACCACAGTAGATGATCCCCAGCGCCAGCTTGGGTTTGCGCGTCGTGATGACGACGAAGAACGCCGCCCCCACAAGCAGCCCCAACGTGAAGAAATCATGGATAACCAGAATCAGCGATGCGGGCGCCATCAACGCGAGCGGCACCGACAGCGCGAACTGCGTCATCCGCTTGGTCTTCGCGTCGACGCCCTGGAGCATCGACCATTCCGCCATCATGAACAGCGCGGCGACCACGCCCAGCACCCAGAACGCGATCCCGCCGAGCGTCAGCGCAAGGCTCGCCACCGCGATCATGCCGACGCTGGCGATCATCCGGAGCTGGAGATTGGACGGCGTGCGCAACGCCTGATCTGGCGCCTTTTCAGGGTCGGTAAGGCTCACAGACCACCGTAACGGCGCTGACGCTGACCGAACGCCGCGACCGCATCGGCGAGCGCCGCTGCGTCGAAGTCGGGCCACAGCGTGTCAACGAACAGGAGCTCCGCATACGCCGCCTGCCACAACAGGAAGTTCGAAAGACGCTGCTCCCCCGACGTCCGGATCATCAGGTCCAGCGGCGGCAGGTCATGCGTGTCGAGCTCGGCCTCGATCGTCGCCACGTCGATATCCGCCGGGTCCAGCCCGCCATCACGCGCCCGCTCCGCCAGTCGCCGCGCGGCGGTCACCAGCTCGGCGTGTGCGCCGTAATTGAGCGCGATCGCCAGGATCGGCCCGCTATTCCCCGCCGTCCGCGCGATGGCGTCATCGACCATCGCCACAAGATCGGGCGAAAAGCTGTGATAGTCGCCGATCACGCGCAGCCGAACATTCTCGCGCGCGAGTTCGTCGAGGTCGCTGCGGATGAAATGCCGCAGCAGCCCCATCAGGTCGCTGACCTCCTCGGCCGGACGCCGCCAGTTCTCCGACGAGAACGCGTACAACGTCAGCGCCTCGATCCCCATCGCCCGCGCCGCGCGCGTCACCTTGCGCACGGCCTCGACGCCAGCCTTGTGCCCGGCGAAGCGCGGCAGGAACCGCTTCTTCGCCCAGCGGCCATTGCCGTCCATGATGATCGCGACATGACGCGGCACCGCGCCGCCCGCAGGAACGGCGCCCACAGGAACAGCAGCGAGCGGCGCGGCCGAGGAGGCCTGCAATCTCACTTGCCCAGGATTTCCTTTTCCTTGGCGGTCGCGGTCGCATCGAGTTCGGCGATGATGCTGTCGGTCAACTTCTGCACTTCGGTCTCGTGACGCTTGCGCTCGTCCTCGCCGAACACGCCCTTCTTCTCGTCGACCTTGAGTGAATCCATCCCGTCGCGGCGGACGTTGCGGACCGCGATGCGGGCCTTCTCGGCATACTGGCCGGCCAGCTTGGCGAGTTCCTTGCGGCGCTCCTCGGTCAGATCGGGGATCGGCAGGCGCAGCGTCTGGCCGTCGACGATAGGGTTAAGCCCGAGGCCGGCCGAGCGGATCGCCTTGTCGGTCGGGCCGACGTTCGACTTGTCCCAGACCTGCACCGAAAGCATGCGCGGCTCGGGCGCCGACACGGTCGCGACCTGGTTGAGCGGCATCGACGAGCCGTACACCGTCACCATCACCGGATCTAGCAGCGCGGTCGACGCGCGACCGGTGCGCAGGCCGGCGAGATCGCTCTTCAGCGCTTCGACCGCACCCGCCATGCGGCGTTCGAGGTCGGTCTTGTCGTATGCAGCCATCTTAAAGCTCCTGCTCGTTCTGGACGATCGTCGACACGCCATCACCCGCCAACACCGCGGCGAGATTGCCGGGTTCGCGGATGTTGAAGACGACGATCGGGATGTTGTTGTCGCGGCACAGCGCGATCGCGCTCGCGTCCATGACCTTGAGGTCGTCGGACAGCACGCGGCTGTACGTGACCGTTTCGTAGCGCACTGCGTCCGGGTGCGTCTTCGGGTCGGCGTTGTAGACGCCGTCGACCGATGTGCCCTTGAACAGCGCATCGCACTTCATCTCGGCAGCACGCAGCGCGGCGCCCGAATCGGTGGTGAAATAGGGGCTGCCGACGCCCGCCGCGAAGATCACGACGCGACCCTTTTCCAGGTGACGCTCGGCACGGCGGCGGATGAACGGCTCGCAGACCGACGCCATCGGGATCGCCGACTGGACGCGCGTGTCGACACCGATCTGCTCGAGCGCGTTCTGCACGGCGAGCGCGTTCATCACGGTCGCGAGCATGCCCATGTAATCGCCTGTCGCACGGTCCATGCCGCGTGCAGCCCCCGCCATGCCGCGGAAGATGTTGCCACCACCGACGACGATGCAGATCTCATAGCCCTTGGCCTTGATGTCCGCGATCTCCTGCGCGACGCGCGCGGTGACGGTCGGATCGATCGAAAGACCCGATGGTCCCATCAGGACTTCGCCCGACAGTTTCAGCAGGATACGGTTGTAGCGCGGAGGCGTCATAAATCTCGAATTGTGATTGGCGGGGCGGCGCGGACCTTAGGCGGCGAGGGCCGCGATGTGAAGCGCTGTGCGGCGCGTGCATCGAAACTGGGTGGAGATGAGACGGAAAATTCTCGTTTGCGGAAGAGCGCGTATCGGAGAATCACTGTCATTCCCGCGGAGGCGGGAACCCATATGGGCTGGCGCCTCGGTAGATCACCGGGTCCGGAGTTTATGGATCCCCGCCTGCGCTGGGATGACGAGGCGGCCCGGAGGCTACCGCGTATCCTTCTCCCCTCGGGGAGAAGGTGGCCCGGCAGGGCCGGATGAGGGGGCGTGAGGTTCGAGACCCCGCCACTCCCCTCACCCTTCCCACTCGACAAGAGCCGAGCGGGCCCCTTCCCTCTCCCCGGAGGGGCGAGGGAAAAGGATAGCTTACGCCTGGGGCACGCCCGAAGCAGCAGCAACTTCGGCTGCGAAGTCGGACTGCTCCTTCTCGATGCCTTCGCCGAGCTGGAAGCGGACATAGTCCACCAGCTTGATCTCGGCGCCCGCATCCTTGCCGGCCTTGGCAACGACGTCGGAGATCTTGGTCTTGCCGTCCATCACGAACAGCTGGCTGACCAGGGCGTGCTCCTTGCGGTACTTGGCGATGCCGCCCTCGACCATCTTGGCGATGATGTCGGCAGGCTTGCCAGACTCGGCGGCCTTCTCGGTCGCGATCGCGCGCTCGCGCTCGATCTCGGACTCGTCGAGGTCGGCTTCGTTGAGCGCCTTCGGGAACGCGGCTGCGATATGCATCGCGAGCTGCTTGCCAAGTGCCTGGAGAACCTCGTCCGAAGCCTCCGACTCAAGCGCGACGAGCACGCCGATCTTGCCGAGGCCGGGAGCCGCTGCATTGTGGATGTACGGAACGACCGCACCCTTGCTGACTTCCAGCGTGCGCGAGCGGCGCAGCGACTGGTTCTCGCCGATCGTCGCGACGTTGTTCGTCAGGACTTCCTCGACGGTCTTGCCTGATGGCATCGCCTGCGACTTCAGCGCCTCGATGTCGCCACCCGTTGCAAGCGCGATCTGCGTGACGTCACGGACGAACGACTGGAACCGGTCGTTCTTCGCGACGAAATCGGTCTCCGAATTAACTTCGACCGCTGCGCCCTTGGTGCCCGACACGGCGACGCCGACCAGACCCTCGGCCGCGGTACGGCTGGACTTCTTGGCGGCGGCTGCGAGCCCCTTGGTGCGCAGCCAATCCATTGCCTGCTCCATGTCGCCGCCGTTCTCGCTCAGCGCCTTCTTGCAATCCATCATGCCCGCGCCGCTCTTCTCGCGCAGATCCTTGACCATCGCTGCCGTGATATCGGCCATGTCTCTAATCCTTTTTAGGTCTGAATATGGTTGCGGGCGAGGCAGAGCTTTCGCCCTACCCCGCCCGCATGACGGTTCGGCGACGACGCTTATGCGTCGATCTGGCGCTCACCCTCGGCTGCCAGCTCGGCAGCGATATCGGCATTCGCCGCAGTCTCGGTCGTGTCGGCCGATGCCTCGACGACGGGGTCTGCGCTCAGTGCCTCTTCCTTCGGCGGCTCGACCATCGCGCCGATGTCGGCACCGGTACGGCGCTGCTGCTCCTGGCCGCCGCGCGTCGCTGCGATCGCGATCGCCTCGCAGTACAGGCGGATGGCGCGGGCTGCGTCGTCGTTCGCGGGAACCGGGAAGGCGATGCCGTCCGGCGACACGTTCGAATCGAGGATCGCGACGACGGGAATACCCAGCGTGTTCGCTTCCTTGATCGCCAGCTCTTCCTTGTTCGCGTCGATCACGAACATCACGTCGGGAATGCCGCCCATGTCGCGGATGCCGCCGAGCGAAAGCTCGAGCTTGTCCTTCTCGCGGGTGAGCTGAAGGACTTCCTTCTTGGTCAGGCCGACGGTGTCGCCCGACAGCATTTCCTCGAGCGTCTTGAGACGCTTGATCGAACCCGAGATGGTCTTCCAGTTGGTGAGCATGCCGCCCAACCAGCGATGGTTGACGAAGTGCTGGCCCGAGCGACGCGCTGCGTCTGCGACGGGATCCTGTGCCTGGCGCTTGGTGCCGACGAACAGGACCTTGCCACCACCGGCAACCGCCGACGAGACGAATTCGAGCGCGCGCGCGAACAGCGGCACGGTCTGCGAAAGGTCGAGGATGTGGACGCCGTTACGATCACCGAAGATGTAAGGCTTCATCTTGGGGTTCCACCGATGAGTCTGGTGGCCGAAATGCGCGCCCGTTTCGATGAGCTGCTGCATGGAGACGACTGGAGCCGCCATAGGGATATATCCTTCCGGTTGTGCCTCTGGGAAGCGGATGACGTCGTGGCCGAATGACCGTGACGCACCGGGCTATGATGCCTCCCATGCGGGGTTAGAGGCGCGGCCCTTAGCGTGGCTCTATTCGAAAAGCAATCGCACATGGCCCGCTTGACTCATGGAACGCAATGAGAACATAAAGGGCTCAGAGGGGAACAGATGTTCGACTCGGCGCGGAATCACCCCGGCAGGACGGGATTCGAAATGCGACGAGTGGAACGATGTTTCTGACCAAGTGTTTGCGGATAATAGGAATTTGTTCGCAACTCATAGGAAGGCGGACGTGATGTTGGTTCTGAGCTTCATGGTTTTTGCTGGTGCATTCGCGGTCGCGGGCATGATGATCGTCTCGTCGATCGCGCCGCAGTGGGACCGTATCGTCCGTCTCGCGATGGGCAACGTCGAACCCGCGTTCCATCCGCTCCGCACGCTGGCCGTTGCGGAGCGCCGGATTGCGGTCAGGCGCTGGGCTTCGACGTCGGCTCCGGTGCCCGCCCGCCGCTGGAACGCTGCCGCCTGATCTTGGCGTAACTCGCGATGCTGAACGGCATCGAAAGCAGGTACAGTATGCAAATAATGCTGAGCGTATGCCATGGCGCGCTTACGATTGCGGCACCGAGCAGTACGACGAGGGCAATCGCCTCGAACCGGATGTTGCTGCGGAGTTTGACCGAACTCCACGAATAGGTGGCGATACTCGACACCATCAGCAACGCGACGAATGCGACCCAAGGCGCCACGAAATACGGCGACGCGAACCTGGGCTCGTCGGTCCAGAACCAGAAGAACATCGGCATCAGCGCGAGTCCCGCGCCGGCTGGAGCTGGAACGCCGGTTAGGAAACCCGCGGACTTGTGCGGTTGGTGGCTCTCGTCGATCTTGGCGTTGAAGCGCGCGAGACGCAGTGCGCAGAACACGGCGAGGATAAGCGAGCAGATCCAGCCGACGCGCGGCAACGCCGTCAGCGACCAGAGATAGACGATCAGCGCCGGCGCAACGCCGAACGAGATCGCGTCGGAGAGCGAATCGAGTTCCGCGCCGAACCGACTTTCGCCGTGCAGCATCCGGGCGATCCGACCATCCAGGCCGTCGAGCACGCCCGCGACCATGATCATCGCGACGGCGCTTTCCCATTGTCCACCGATCGCGAACCGCACGCCACTCAGGCCTGAACACAGGGCTAGCGCGGTAACGGCGTTGGGAGCGACGGCGCGCAGGGGAAGTCCGCGCGGTGCACGACGTGTGCGACCGAACCGCCCCCGGCCCCGCTCCTCGATCGAATCGGTCGAACCGTCGCGGTCCATCACTGGGCGATACCACCGACCGGAACGCCACCGACGCGACCAAGCACGGTCTCGCCCGCGATGCTACGCTGGCCCAGACACACCTGCGGCACGACGTGATCGGGCAGGTACACGTCGACTCGGCTACCGAACCGGATCAGGCCGATGCGCTGGCCGACCGCGACCATGTCGCCGGCCTTCACGAAGCCGAGGATGCGGCGCGCGACCAGGCCGGCAATCTGCGTGAAGCCGATCCGCATGCCGTTGCGATCTTCAACGACGAAATGCTGGCGCTCGTTCTCGTCGCTCGCCTTGTCGAGGTCGGCGTTGAGAAACTTGCCCGAAATGTAGACCACCTGTCGAACCGTCCCCGCGACAGGCGTGCGATTGATATGCACGTCGAACACCGACATGAAGATCGACACGCGGACCAGCGGTGCATCACCGAGACCGTTCTCGCCGGCGAGCTCGCGCGGGATCGGCACGCGCTGGATCATCGTGATCAGCCCGTCTGCGGGGGCGACGATCAGGCCTTCGCCTTGTGGGGTGGTGCGGATCGGATCGCGGAAGAACGTCGCGACCCAGATCACGACGCCGACCATCGGCCAGAACAGCACGTGGCTGACAATCGTCAGCAGCAGCGTGATGCCGGCCGAGATCGCGACGTATTTGTGGCCCTCCGGATGGACTGCGGGAAATCGCCATTTGACCGTGGAGGTCGTGACGGGCGGCTTGTCGAGCGATGCCATAACCTGCGGGTCTATCCGTGCAGGACGCGCGATACAACGATGAACCGGCTTTTCCTTGTAGGACCAGTGGTTGTCCAATGGTTGATCGTGGCGGCATGCTCCCCTAGACGCTCCCCAAACCCCTCCCCCGAAGGACCCGGATATGGCGAAGATCAAGGTAAAGAATCCGATCGTGGAGATCGATGGCGACGAGATGACCCGGATCATCTGGGAATGGATCCGCGAGCGCCTGATCAAGCCGTATCTCGACATCCAGCTCGATTACTACGACCTCGGCGTCGAGCATCGCGACGCGACCGACGACCAGGTCACGATCGACAGCGCGCTCGCCACGCAGAAGCACGGCGTCGCGGTAAAGTGCGCGACGATCACTCCCGACGAGCAGCGCGTGACCGAGTTCGGTCTGAAGAAGATGTGGAAGTCGCCGAACGGCACGATCCGCAACATCCTCGGCGGCACCATCTTCCGCGAGCCGATCGTGATCAAGAACGTACCCCGCCTGATCCCGGGCTGGACGCACCCGATCGTCGTCGGCCGTCACGCATTCGGCGATCAGTACCGCGCGACCGATTATCTGGTCCCGGGCCCGGGCAAGCTGCGTCTCGTCTTCGAAGGCGACGACGGCACGGTCATCGACCGCGAGGTATTCCAGTTCCCGTCGGCGGGCGTCGCGATGGCGATGTACAACCTCGACGATTCGATCCGCGATTTCGCCCGCGCATCGATGCATTACGGCCTCAACCTGAAGTGGCCGGTGTATCTGTCGACCAAGAACACGATCCTCAAGGCCTATGACGGCCGCTTCAAGGACCTCTTCGCCGAGGTGTTCGAGGCCGAGTTCAAGGACAAGTTCAAGGAAGCGGGCATCGTCTACGAGCATCGCCTGATCGACGACATGGTCGCATCGGCGCTGAAGTGGAACGGCGAGTTCGTCTGGGCCTGCAAGAACTATGACGGCGACGTCCAGTCGGATCAGGTCGCGCAAGGGTTCGGGTCGCTCGGCCTGATGACCTCGATCCTGCTGACCCCGGACGGCAAGACCGTCGAGGCCGAAGCCGCGCACGGCACCGTCACGCGGCACTTCCGCATGCACGAGCAGGGCAAGGCGACCTCGACCAACCCGATCGCGTCGATCTTCGCGTGGACCGGTGGCCTGAAGTATCGCGGCAAGTTCGACGATACGCCCGACGTCACCAAGTTCGCCGAGACGCTCGAGCGTGTCTGCGTCCAGACGGTCGAGAACGGGCACATGACCAAGGATCTCGCGATCCTGATCGGCCCCGACCAGCCCTGGATGACGACCGAGCAGTTCTTCGAGCAGGTGCGGTCCAACCTCGAGACGGAAATGGCCAACTGGGCCTGAACTGATGGCCGGGCGGTGCGACGCCGCCCGGTCTCATTCACCGCGATCCGACGCGTAAGCTCCGGTTGACCACCGCGGCGCGGAGATACTGGAAATACACGGCACAGCCGATCAGATGCGCAGTGAACGGTATGCGGGACAGCTTCCAGAATTCGACCTGGGCGCACGCAAGCCATAGGAAAAGCCCCGTCAGACCGAATGCGATCGTCGACAACAGGATCGACGAGAAAGTGGCACCGACGCCAAGCGTCAGCGCTCCCGCCCCGCGATAGCCGACAAGGTAGGGCGCAAGGATCAGCAGCCAGATGGCGCCCCAACCTGAGCTAGTCATAATCACAGACATCAAGAGCATCGCCGGTCCGTCGACGCTTGTGCCGCCCTCCGCATAATAGAGATGGCTGTGGTACATGATCAGCGGGATCGGCGCGCAGGCCAGCGCGATCCCGACGATCCATAGCGTCCATGCCCGTTTCGGTGTTCGCACGTGCATGGCGTTTCGCCCCTCTACGACACAAACAGCCTAGCCGCCCCGCCGCAAGGCTGGTCTAAGCGTAGCATGGCATTACGGCTCGACAATCAAGGTTTCAGCGACACGCTCGTCATTCTGGGCGCGGCGGGCCTCGTCATTCCCGCGTTCGCGCGGTTCCGGGTTAGCCCGGTCATCGGTTTCATCCTGGTCGGCCTGCTGGTCGGCCCCGCCGGCTTGGGCTCGCTCACCGGCTCTATGCCGTGGCTGTATTACCTAACCATCTCGAACCCAGAGTCGATCGAGCCGTTCGCCGAGTTCGGTATCATCCTGCTGTTGTTCTCGATCGGCCTCGAACTCTCGTTCAAGCGGTTATGGTCGATGAAGCGACTGGTGTTCGGCACCGGCGCCGCCGAACTGATCGGCTCGGCGCTGATCATTGGCACGGCGCTGCACTTCATCGGCCAGGAATGGGCAGGCGCGATAGGGCTCGGGTTCGCGCTCGCGCTGTCCTCGACAGCTTTAGTCCTACCGCTCGTCGGCACGACGGGTGCGGTCGGTCGGGGAGCGTTCGCGATGCTGCTGTTCGAGGATCTGGCGCTCGTCCCGATCATCTTCGTGCTTGGTGCGCTGGCACCGACTGCGAGCGCAGACGGCTGGTCGAACATCGCCGGCGTGGCATTGCGCGGTGGTTTGACCGTCGTCGCGATGTATATCGGCGGGCGGGTCGTCCTGCCCCGGCTGTTCGGGCAGGCCGCGCGCACCAAGAGCCCTGAACTCTTCCTTGCCGCGTCGCTGCTGGTGGTGATCGTAGCGAGCGTCGCGACAACGGCCGCCGGACTGTCGCCTATCGTTGGCGCGCTGCTGGCGGGGTTGCTGATCGCCGAGACCGAATATCACAGCGAGGTCGAGGTCATCACCGCGCCGTTCAAGGGGCTCGCGCTAGGTGTGTTCCTGATCACGGTGGGCATGAGCCTCGACCTCCGGCTGATCGCGCAGAACTGGCCGTCGCTCCTACTCGCGGTGTCGGGCGTGGTGGCGACCAAGGCGATCGTCACGTTCCTGTTCCTGCGCGTCGCCAATTCGCGGCGCGGGGTCGCGGCCGAGACGGGCTTGCTGATGGGTAGCCCCTCCGAGACCACGCTGATCGTGCTTGCAACGGCCGCGCAGGCGCAGCTGATCCTCCCTTCGACGGCGTCCTTCTGGCAGACCGTTACGGCGATCGGCCTGACGATCACGCCGTTGCTGGCCAAGCTCGGCCGCACGGTCTCGCGCCAGCTCGAAAGCCGCTCGACGGCCGATGCTGGCGATATCGAGATCGATGATGACGGCCCCGGCACGGTCGTCATCGGCTTCGGCCGGGTCGGCCGCATGGTCGCCGACATGCTGGCCGTCCACGGACAGAAATACGTCGCGGTCGAGGCGGATATCGATTCGGTGGAAGAGGCCCGCATGCTGGGCCACCCAGTATTGTTTGGCGACGTCGCCCGCCCCGAACTGGTCGAACGATTGAAGCTGCATACCGCCAAGGCGTTGATCCTAACGATGGACGACCCAGTGCTGACGGTACGCCTAGCGCGGCGGGTACGGGCTTTGGCGCCGGACCTGCCGATCGTCGCGCGCGCGCGCGATACGGCGCATGCGGCCGAACTGTACCGTGCGGGTGTGACCGATGCCGTGCCGGAGACGTTGGAGAGTTCATTGCAGTTGGCGGAGGCAGTGCTGGTCGATCTCGGCGTGGCGATGGGGCCAGTGATCGCCTCGATCCACGAGAAGCGCGACGAGCTTCGCCAAGAGATCAAGGCGGCGGCGGACATGATCGTCGAGCCGCGGATCAGGAAAGCCAAGCGGACGCCCCGCGCGGCATAGTATTGCACGAGGCGTCGGCCTTATCCGGCCATAGTCGGCCTAAGCCGATTGATCAGGCAGCGGCTAGCGCGAAATCCTTGAAGCGTTCGCGGAGCACGGTTTTGAGCAGCTTGCCCGTTGCGGTGTGCGGCAGGTCTTCGACGAAGACGATCGCGTCGGGGAGCCACCATTTAGCGACGTGCTTGGCCAGGTGATCGAGGATCGTCTGTTCGGTGACGTCGTTGCCAGGCTTGCGAACCACCAGCAGCAGCGGGCGCTCGTCCCATTTCGGATGGTGGATGCCGATTGCCGCCGCCTCCGCGACGCCCGGACAGCCGACGGCCGCGTTCTCCAGGTCGACCGAACTGATCCATTCACCGCCGGACTTGATGACGTCCTTCGAGCGGTCGGTGATCTGCATCGTGCCGTCCGAATGCAGCATCGCGACGTCGCCGGTATCGAACCAGCCATCTTTGTCCACCGCGTCTTGGTCTGCGCCAAAATAGCGTTGGACCACCCAGGGGCCGCGGACCTGCAACCTGCCGGCCACCTTGCCGTCGCGAGCTAGCACCGTGCCCTCGTCGTCGATGATGCGGAGTTCGATGCCGAAGGGGACGCTGCCCTGTTTGCCGACGAGGTCGAGCTTTTCGTCGCGCGTCATGTCATCCCAGTGCGCCGGGTTGAAGCCGGCGGTGCCGATTGGCGAGGTTTCGGTCATCCCCCAGAGGTGTTTCACGGTGGCACCCATGCCCATGATCCGCTCGATCATCGCCCGGGGGGCTGCCGAGCCGCCGATCGTCACCTGCTTCAGGTGGCGCGGCGCGTCGCCTGACGCGTCCATGTGGCCGAACATGGCCAGCCAGACGGTCGGCACGCCGGCGGAATGCGTGACCTTCTCGTCGTTCATCAGCCGGCACAGCACGGCGGGATCGTTCACCGCGGAATAGACGACTTTCGCGCCCGACAGCGCGCAGGCGAACGGCAGCCCCCAGGCGGCGGCGTGGAACATCGGCACGACCGGGAGCACGACCGCGTTGGGGGAGAGATCGAACACCCAAGGCGCGACCTCGGCCATCGCGTGGATCATCGTCGAGCGGTGCGTGTAGAGCACACCCTTCGGATTGCCGGTGGTGCCGCTGGTGTAGCAGAGCATGCATGGCTCGCGCTCGGGGCCTTCTACCCACTCGTAATCGCCGTCCTCGGCGTCGAGCATCGCCTGGAAACCGTCGGGTCCTAGGTCGTCGAAGCAGATGTAGCGGCTGATTCTGGTCCATTGCGCGCGCAGGCGATCGACGAGCGGCTGGAACGCCTTGTCGTAGAGCATCACGCGGTCTTCCGCGTGGTTGGCGATGTAGACGAGCTGCTCGTCGAACAGGCGCGGATTGATCGTGTGGATCACGCCGCCCATGCCAATCGCGCCGTACCAGGCGACGAGGTGGTGCGCGTGGTTCATCGCCAGCGTCGCAACCCGGTCGCCGGGGGCTACGCCTAATTTTTCGAGCGCCTGCGCGAGTTTACGGGCGTCGCGGGATACGCCCGCCCAGTTGGTGCGGGTCTCGCGACCGTCGGCCCAGTAGCTGACTAGCTCCCTAGCCCCGTGTTCGCGCGCGGCGTGGTCTATCAGGCGGGGAACACGAAGCTCGAAATCCTGCATTCCACCAAGCATTCTCGCTCTCCCAAGCTCGTTATCCGACCAGAGCGAGCCTCGTTTCCGAGGTCTTCATCTCCACCTTGGCGACACCGTGCAACGACTCGATGTGCTCGACAAGCTCTCCGTCGAGGAGGAAGTCGCGGCCGAGCAGGATGCAGACTTCGCCATCGGGCATTGGCGCACGCACGCGAACCTCGCCGCGCGCGCCGCGATGCTCGGCCAACAGCGACGCGAGGGCGGCGAACGCGGTCATGTCAGAGATCGTCACGACCACCTGGAAGCGCGCGAGGTTGGCGAGGCCTTCGAACGGCTGGATGCGCTTGATGCTGACGCGCGGCGTGTCCTCGCCGGGCTTGCGATCGAGCTCGACGGTGATGAGGCCGCAGCCGCCGGCCTTTGCCGCCTCCTCCAGATCCTTCGAGACCTGGTCGTCGAAGCAGGTCGCCATGAACTGGCCGCTGGCGTCGGAGCATTGCGCCATCATGAAGCGCTTGCCGCGTGCGGACGTGCGGTAGCGCGCGTCCTCGACCAGCACCGCCATCGTCGCGCCGGCGCGGCTGCCGTCGTCGGGGATGTTGAGCTCGGACAGCGCGGTGTAGGCGCGGGCGCCGTGGCTGACCGCGATGTGGCGGTGGCGATCGACCGGGTGCGCGGAGAAATAGAAGCCGAACGCCTCCTTCTCCTGATCCATGCGCTGGCTGAGCGTCCAGCGGACCGACGGCGGGAGCTTGATCGCGTCGCCGGCGGGTTCGGCGTCACCGAACAGGCCGCCCTGCCCGCTGGTCTTCTGTTCGTGCGTGCGCGCGGCGATCGCGAGGATCGTCTCGGCGGTGGCGTGGATGCCGGCGCGGTTCTGGTCGAGGCCGTCGAACGCGCCCGCGGCGGCGAGCGTCTCGAGCTGGCGCTTGTTGAGCAGGCGCGGGTCGACTCGCTTGGCGAGATCGTCGAGGCCGGCGAACGGGCCGTTCTGGACGCGCTCGACGATCAGTTTTTCCATCGCGCCTTCGCCGACGCTCTTGAGGGCGCCTAGCGCATAACGAACCGCCAGATTGTTTCCCCGCGAAGGCGGGGACCCAGACTGGGCACCCGCCTTCGCGGGTGAACATTCTGCTGGTTGGGCGTCAGCATCCGCCAAGACCTCGACATCGAACTCGGCCTGGCTTGCGTTGATGCAGGGCGGCAATGCGGCGATCCCGAGACGGCGCATGTCGTCGGTGAAGATCGCCAGCTTGTCGGTCTGGTGCAGGTCGTAGCACATCGAGGCCGCAAAGAATTCGTGCGGGTGGTGCGCCTTGAGCCACGCGGTCTGGTAGGCGAGCAGCGCATACGCGGCGGCGTGGCTCTTGTTGAAGCCGTAGCCGGCGAACTTGTCGATCAAGTCGAACAGCGCGTTCGCCTCGGCCTTCTTGATGCCGTTGACGGCGAGACACCCCTCGACGAACCCCGCGCGCTGCGCGTCCATCTCGGCCTTCACCTTCTTGCCCATCGCGCGACGCAGCAGATCGGCGCCGCCGAGCGAGAAGCCGGCAAGGACCTGCGCGGCCTGCATGACCTGCTCCTGGTAGACGAAGATCCCGTAGGTCTCGGAAAGGATCGGTTCGAGCAGCGGGTGCGGATAGTCGATCGCCTCGGTGCCGTTCTTGCGGCGGCCGAACGACGGGATGTTGTCCATCGGGCCCGGTCGGTAGAGCGACACGAGCGCGATGATGTCGCCGAAATTGGACGGGCGCACCGCGGACAGCGTGCGGCGCATGCCCTCCGACTCGAGCTGGAACACGCCGACCGTGTCGCCCTTTTGCAGGAGCGCGTAGACACCCGCATCGTCCCATTCGAGCGCCTCGAGATCGACCGTCACGCCGCGCTTGGCGAGCAGTTGCACCGCCTTCTGGAGCACCGACAGCGTCTTGAGCCCGAGAAAATCGAACTTCACGAGGCCCGCGCCCTCGACATATTTCATGTCGAACTGCGTGACGGGCATGTCGGAACGCGGGTCGCGATACAGCGGGACGAGCTGCGCCAAGGGCCGATCACCGATCACCACGCCGGCGGCGTGCGTCGACGAGTGACGCGGCAGGCCTTCCAGCTTCATCGCCAGATCGAGCAGCTTCCGGACGCCGTTGTCGTTGGCGTATTCCTTAGCGAGTTCGCCGACGCCGTTCAGCGCGCGTTCCAGCGTCCAGGGGTCGGTCGGGTGGTTCGGGACCAGCTTGGCGAGACGATCGATCTGGCCGTAACTCATCTGCAGCACGCGGCCGGTGTCCTTAAGCACCGCGCGCGCCTTCAGCTTCCCGAAGGTGATGATCTGCGCGACCTGATCGCGGCCGTATTTCTCCTGGACGTAGCGGATCACCTCGACGCGGCGGGTTTCGCAGAAATCGATGTCGAAATCGGGCATCGACACGCGTTCCGGGTTCAGGAAGCGCTCAAACAGCAGGCCGAGCTTGATCGGGTCCAAATCCGTGATCGTCAGCGACCAGGCGACGACCGAGCCTGCGCCCGAACCACGACCCGGACCGACGGGAATGTCGTGGTCCTTTGCCCATTTGATGAAGTCCGCGACGATCAGGAAATAGCCGGGGAAGCCCATCTGGACGATCACGTCGACCTCGAACGCGAGCCGCTTGCGGTAGACGTCGCGCCAGCCGTCCTCGCCCTCGCCGTGGAGTTCGGTGATGCGGGCGAGACGCGCTTCGAGCCCGGCTTCGGCGTCGTCACGAAGGAGCTTGGCCTCGCCCTCGATATCGCCGGCGAGGCTGGGGAGGATCGGTTTCCGGTACGGCGCCATCACCGCGCAGCGCTGTGCGACGACCAGCGTGTTGGCGATCGCCTCGGGCAGGTCGGCGAACATCTCGTGCATCACCGGCGCGGGCTTCATCCAGGCTTCTGGGCAACTGCGGATGCGGTCCTCGGTCTCGACATAGGTCGAGTGCGCGATGCAAAGCATGGCGTCGTGCGCGTCGCCGAACGCGCTTTCGGTGAAGCAGCACGGGTTGGTCGCGACCAGCGGCAGGTTGCGCTCGT
Organism: Sphingomonas sp. PP-CC-1A-547; assembly: GCF_003610375.1. Taxonomy (GTDB): domain Bacteria; phylum Pseudomonadota; class Alphaproteobacteria; order Sphingomonadales; family Sphingomonadaceae; genus Sphingomonas. Next base: position 210,088 of record NZ_RAPZ01000014.1, on the reverse strand, counting down.
AGGCGATGTCTATGAGGTCGGTTTCGGCCGCCGTCTCGATTGCGTCGTTGCGGCGCGAGAGTTCGATGTAGAGGCGGTCGCCGAACAGGCCTTGGAGACGGTCGAGATAGGCGCGGGCGCGATCTGGCTGGCCTTCCGCGAACAGCCGGGCGAGACCGCCCTCGCCGCCTGCGGTCAAGGCTATCAGGCCGTCGGTGTGGCGTTCTAGCGCGGCGAAATCGACGTGCGCGGGCATCTCGATCGGGCGGTCGAGATGCGCCATCGAGACGAGCGCGCAGAGATTGTCGTAGCCCGTCATGTTCTGCGCGTAGAGCGCGAGCCAGTCGAACTGCGTGGCGACGCCGTCGGGCATGTCGGGGCGACCGACGCCGAGCATGACTCCGATGATCGGCTGGACGCCGTCCTTCTTGGCGGCGTCCGAATAGGCCATCGCGGCGTAGAGCCCGTTGCGATCGGTCAGCGCGGCGGCGGGGAAGCCCAGCGCGCGCGCCTGCTTGGCGATCGCTTTTGGATCGATGGCGCCGTCGAGCATGGTGTAGCAGGAGAAAACGCGGAGGGGGACGTAACCGGAATGCATCGACAGGAGGTAGGCGCTGTGGCGTGATTCGACCAGCCGGGATGAGTCCGATCGGAACCGCGGACACGACGAGCCGTTGCGGCGTGGACTTCTGGGAGCTTTATTTATGACCGATCCACGCGGGCGTTTTGCCGATACCGAAACCACGGCTGCGGGTGCGCCGCGTGCGGGCGCTGGTTGGGGGTGGATGCTGGCTTACGGCGTGTTGTCGGTGGTGCTCGGGATCATCGCGTTCGCGTCGCCGTTTTCCGCGACTTATGCCGCGACATTGGTAATCGGGGCGTTCTTCATTGCGGCCGGGATCGTGTCGATCGTGTCGGGGTTTGCCGGCAAGGGGCATGAGGGGCGCGGCTATGCGATCGGGTTCGGGCTGGTGTCGCTGGTGATCGGGCTGATCATGGCGTTCGAGCCTGCGACGGGGGCTATCTCGCTGACGTTGCTGATTGCGGTTTGGCTGGGTTTGCGTGGGGCGCTGGAGATCGGGCTTGGGGCGCGATTTCGGCGGGGCAAGGGGTTGATGATCGCGCTGGGCGTGGTGAACATACTGCTGGCGGTGATCGTGCTGGCGACGCTGCCTTGGTCGGCGTTGACGTTGCCGGGGTATGTTTTGGGGATCAGCTTCCTGTTTGGCGGGGTGACTTCGGTTGCTTCGGCCCTCGCGCACAAGAAGGGCGCACCGGCGTTTTCGGTGACCGCCTGACTTTCCCCGCGAACTGCTTGTTCTCCCGCGAAGGCGGGAGTCCAGTCTGGGCCCCCGCCTTCGCGGGGGAACACGCTACGTTGGGATGCTTGGCCTCTCCTCGCGAGAAAGTGCCACCCCGGCGAAGGCCGGGGCCCAATTGGTGAGGTTGCAGTAACGGAGCGCAGCGGTCTTCACCGCCGTCCCCCAATTGGGCCCCGGCCTTCGCCGGGGTGGTGGTGTGGGGTGGTGCCCCTGTGGGTTAGAGCAGCTTCTCGATATCCTTGCGGATGTCCTCGGGCTTGGTCGTCGGGGCGTAGCGGTCCACCACCGCCCCATCGCGACCGACGAGGAACTTGGTGAAGTTCCACTTGATCGCCTTCGACCCGAGCACCCCCGGCGCATCCGACTTCAGGCGCTCGAACAGCGGGTCGGCCCCTGCCCCGTTGACGTCGATCTTCGCGAACACCGGAAACGTCACGTCGTAGGTCAGCGTGCAGAAATTGGCGATCTCCGCTGCGTCGCCCGGCTCTTGCCCGCCGAACTGGTTGCACGGGAACGCGAGCACTTCGAAACCCCGATCGGCATAATCGCGATGGAGTGCTTCGAGGCCGTAATATTGGGGGGTGAAGCCGCATTTCGAGGCGGTGTTGACGATCAACAGCACCTTGCCGCGGTAAAGTTCGAGCGAAGTCGCTGTGCCGTCGGCGTTTTTTACGGTGAAGTCGGTGATCGCGGTCATGGGCGGTCCTCGTTTCGCGCGAGCAGATACGCCAGGTTCTGACGCACGCCGGGCCATTCGTGGCGGAGGATGCTGTAGACGACGGTGTCGCGCAAGCGGCCGTCGGCCATCACTTGGTGCCCGCGCAACACGCCGTCGCACTTGGCGCCGAGGCGTTCAATCGCGGCTTGCGACCGCTTGTTGAGCGAATCGGTGCGGATCTGGACGCATTCGCAGCCGAGGGCGTTGAACGCGTGGGTCAGCAGCATCAGCTTGGCTTCGGTGTTGACGCCGGTGCGCTGTACGGACTTGGCGTAGAAGGTGCCGCCGATCTCGAGCCGCTTGTTGCCCTCGTTCATCCGCATGAAGCGCGTGGTGCCGACGACGGTCCCGCCAGCCACCACCGCAAACAGCCGCGCACGGCCGAAGTCCTGTTCGCGCAACGCCGCGGCGAGCCAGCGGTCGGGCGCCTTCATCATCGCGACGTTGGCGTAGAACGTGTCCCACAAATTGTCCGCCGACGCGGCCGCGACGAGCGCGTCGATGTCGTCGTCGACCAGCGGGCGGAGCGTGACGTGACGCCCGGTGAGCGTCGGCGTCTCGCCCCAGGTCACGCCAGCCGTCCCTCGTGCAGCCGCAATACGCGGTCCATGCGGGCCGCGAGCCGCTCGTTGTGCGTCGCGACCACCGCCGCCGTGCCCTGTTCGCGGACCAGGCGGATGAACTCGGCGAAGACGATGTCGGCGGTGTGTTCGTCGAGGTTGCCGGTCGGCTCGTCCGCCAGAACCAGCGCGGGCTTGTTGGCGAGCGCGCGGGCGACCGCGACGCGCTGCTGCTCGCCGCCGGAGAGCTGGCTTGGGCGGTGCGTCAGGCGGTGGCCGAGACCGAGCTGGGTCAACAACTCCGCAGCGCGCCTGTCCGCCTCGACCCGCGTCGCGCCGTGGACGAGTTGCGGGAGGACGACGTTCTCGGTGGCGTTGAAGTCCGGCAGCAGGTGATGGAACTGGTAGACGAAGCCGAGGCTGTCGCGGCGCACCACGGTCCGCTCATGCGCGTTGAGCTTGGCCGCCTCGGTGCCGGCGATCCTGATCGATCCCTGGAATCCGCCCTCGAGCAGGCCCACGGCCTGCAACAGCGTCGACTTGCCCGAGCCCGACGGCCCGAGCAGTGCGACGATCTCGCCCGGTGCGATCGCGAGGTCGACACCACGCAGCACGTCGATGGTCGCGCCGCCCTGCGTGAAGCTCTTGGTCAGCCCGCTGGTCTGGAGGACATAATCGTCGAACTTCTCGATCTGGCGATCGATTTTGAGGCCTTCATTCATAACGCAGCACCTGCACGGGGTCGGTACTCGCCGCTTTCCAGGCCGGATAGAGCGTTGCGAGGAAGCTGAAGACGAGCGCCATCAGCGCGATGACGACGATCTCGACGGGGTCGGTCTTCGACGGGAGCTCGGTGAGGTAGCGGATCGAGGGATCCCACAAATTCTGGCCGGTGAGGAGCTGGACGAAGTTCACCACGCCCTGCCGGTAGAACAGGAAGATGAAGCCGAGCACGAGCCCCGCGACCGTGCCGAGCGCACCGATCGTGGTGCCGACGACGATGAAGATCCGCATCATCGAGCCACGCGTCGCGCCCATCGTCCGCAGGATCGCGATGTCGCGCGTCTTGGCGCGGACCAGCATGATCAGCGACGACAGGATGTTGAACACCGCAACCAGGATGATGATCGACAGCACGGTGAACATTGCGACGCGCTCGACCGCGAGTGCCTCGAACAGCTGCGCGTTCATCGTCCGCCAGTCGGCGATCACCGCGTTGCCGCCGATCTTGTCCGCGAGCGGCTTGAGGATCTCGCCGACGCGGTCCGCGTCCACCGTCTTCAGCTCGACCATGCCGGCCGCGTCGCCCATCAGGAGCAGCGTCTGCGCATCCTCGATCGGCATGATGATGTACGCCTTGTCGTAATCATAGACGCCGATCTCGAAGATCGCGCCGACCGTATAGCTGACGATCCGCGGGACGGTGCCGAACGGCGTCGTCTGGCCTTGCGGGCTGAACAGCGAAATCTCGGAGCCGACCTGCGCACCGAGCGATTCGGCGAGCCGCGAGCCGATCGCGATGCGGCCGGACCCTTGCGTGATCGACTGGAGCGACCCCATCACGACCTTGTTGCTGATCGTCGAATTGCGGCGGATGTCGTCGACGCGCATGCCGCGTACCAGCACCGCCTCGGCGCGACCGTTATAGGTGGCGGCGAGCGGCTGTTCGATCAGCGGCAGCGCGCTGGTGACGCCCGGCGTCTTCTGCGCCTGTGCGACGATCTCGCGCCAGTCGGGGAGCCGGTTGCCGACGCCCTGCACGACCGCATGGCCGTTGAGCCCGACGATCTTGTCGAACAGTTCCGCGCGGAAGCCGTTCATCACGCTCATCACGATCACCAGCGCGGCGACGCCGAGCATCACCGCAACCAGGCTGATCGAGGCGACGAGGAAGATGAACGCCTCGCCCTTGCCCGGCAGCAGATAGCGGCGGGCTATCATCCGTTCGTAGCGGGACAGGATCATGGGCGGCCAGGTTCGATCGTTAGGGATAGAGTGTAGCGGCTCTAGGACGCGGCCCGTTGCGAGGCAACTGTCGGGCCGGTTCTGAGGCCGGTGCGTGGCGGTGTGCTCGGCATGCGGCGCCTCCTCGTACAGGGCCCGGTTAGTCCCGATCCGGAAGTGTCTAGATTGGTCTGTTGCGTAATCGCCACAGGCGCAGTTCAATCGTGAGCCGCCCCGCGCAAAGACCGTGACAAAATCCACGGACATAACTAGCAACAAACTCGCTGAGACACAGGCAACGGCCGTGGTTCGGGGACTGCTTTTCCGCTCCGTCGCAAGACGAGATGCGAGAGCAAAAAAATGGGGGCTGACGAGCGATCGTCACGCAGGCGCCCGGATCGGCAACGGTCCGGGCGTTTGCTTGTCCGGCATAGTTCACCGCAGCGATCTATACTCTAGCAGATCTTGAACTGCTGTCGCGGCCGCCTCGGCAATACAGTCAAGACGCTGCGCCCGGATGCTCTACCGCGGCCGATCGCTTGGAAACGTCGAAGCGCGGCGCGCGCGTTACCGGGTCCGGCGCTTCGTCAGCCGTGACGCCGCACCATTTTCCTCCGCGTTGAGCTTGCGCCAGCGTTCGAAGCGGTCCGGCGCCAGCGTCCCCGCCGCGATCGCCGCCTGGATCGCGCACCCCGGCTCCACCCCGTGCGAACAATCAGCGAACCGACACTCCTGCGCGAGCAGCGCGATATCGTCGAACACCTCGGCCAGCCCGGTCGCGGCCTCCGACAATTGCAGTTCGCGCATACCGGGAAGGTCGAGCAGCCAGCCGCCCTGGTCGAGCCGGTGCATCTCGCGCACCGTGGTCGTGTGGCGGCCGGTACCGTCCTTGACCCGCACCGCCTGCGTTCCGATGGTGTCCGATCCCCGCAACGCGTTGACGAGCGTGGATTTGCCGACGCCGGACGAGCCGAGGAACGCGACGGTCTTGCCGGGCCCGCACCATGCCGCCAACCGCTTGACGTCGGCCCGGTCGCGCCCGTCGACGGTTTCGACGAGCAATCCCGGTTCGATCGCGCACGCGGCGGCGGCGAACTCCTCGGGCGTGTCGGTCAGGTCGGCCTTGGTGAGGACGACGACCGGGGGCACCCCCACCTCGCGCGCCAGCACGAGATAGCGCTCGAGCCGGGCGATGCTGAAATCCTGGTTGCACGATGCGACGATGAAGACGGTGTCGACATTGGCGGCGATCATCTGATCTTTCCGCGGATCGGCCGGTGAGCGTCGCTTGAACAGGTTCAGGCGGCGGAGGACGCGCGTCGCCTCCTGCGTGCGATCGTCGATCAGCAGCCAGTCGCCGACTGTCGGGTGATCGTCCTCGGGCTGCGCACCGGCGATATAGGGCGAGACGAAACCGTCCGATTTGGCGCCGGACACCGCGATCTTGCCACGGTGCACCGCCATCACGCGGACAGGGTGGCATTGGAGTCGCTCGTCCTCGGTCAGCTGGTCCGCGAAATGCGCAGTCCAGCCAAGGTCTGCCAAAGTCTGGTCGGTCATAGGCTACGCGCGGTATCTTTCCTGGCGACGCGGCGGCGGTCGCACCGCCTATCGTCTAGGCCGCGACGAAGGGCATTGCCATCGCCGTATGCACACACGACCGCGCAATGGCGGTGCGCCTGACGGCGGATATTCGATGCTGTAGGGAATAAATGGCGGAGAGGGTGGGATTCGAACCCACGGTACCCTCGCGGGTACGCCGCATTTCGAGTGCGGTACGTTCGACCACTCTGCCACCTCTCCGCAGGTCATCCGAAGCTCTGCGAACAGCGCCTCCGATCGGTCGAAGCGCGGCCTCTAATGAAACGGCCCCAGCGATGCAAGAGGGTTTTGAGCGCTCCCAGCGCCGCTCGACGCGTTTTCCTTGTGCGGCGCAAAACAAACCCTAAATTGGCGGATATGCCCCGACACGACAGTATCGCTCACGACATCACCCGCCCGATCGTGCCCGCCGAGGTGGTCGCACCGCCGGTTTCGCACGCGAATTTCTCGATCGGCGACGTCGTGCGGCACCGGCTGTTCGATTTCCGCGGCGTGATCTTCGACGTCGACCCGGTGTTTGCGAACAGCGACGAATGGTATGCGGCGATCCCCGAGGACATCCGTCCGCGCAAGGACCAGCCTTTCTACCATCTGCTCGCGGAGAACATGGAGTCGAGCTACGTCGCGTATGTCAGCCAGCAGAATCTGGTGCCGGACGACAGCGACGAGCCGGTCGACCATCCAGCGATCGACGGGCTGTTCAGTGACTATGCGGATGGTCGGTACGCGCTGCGGCAGGTTCATCGGCACTAAGGGCGAATCGCTTAGTCTGTAAAAAGCTTGTTCTCCCGCGAAAGCGGGAGCCCAGACTGGGTCCCCGCCTTCGCGGGGAAGCTATTCTCCGCCTCGCCTGTAGGCAGCACCTCGCGGTAAACCACCCTTCCCGCCCCTTCGCGGTTGACAACCCTCCCCCCCTCGCTTAGCTGCCCGGCTTCTTCCGGCGGACCCTGCGTTCGTGGGATACACGTATTTGGAAAGTGACAAGGGCCATGTTCGCAGTCGTGCGCACGGGCGGCAAGCAGTATCGCGTCGCCGCCGGAGATAAGATCGTCATCGAGAAGATCGAGGGCGATGCAGGTGCGTCGGTGACGCTGGGTGACGTTCTGCTGGCGGGCGAAGGCTCCGAGCTGCGGTCCGTCGAGGGCTTCGTCGTCGCTGCAGAGATCATCGCGCAGGCGAAGGCGGACAAGGTCATCGTCTTCAAGAAGCGTCGCCGTCATAACTATCGTCGTAAGAACGGCCATCGCCAGCAGCACACGATCCTGAAGATCGTGTCGGTCGGCGGCCAGACTGCCCAGGCGAACTCGGCGCGCAACGAGGGCGACACCGCCCCGGCCGCTCAGGCATAAGGAGTAGCTTCAGATGGCACATAAGAAAGCAGGCGGCTCTTCGCGCAACGGTCGCGATTCGGCCGGTCGTCGCCTCGGCGTCAAGAAGTTCGGTGGCCAGGCGTGCGTCGCCGGCAACATTCTCGTGCGTCAGCGCGGGACGAAGTTCTACCCGGGCACGAACGTCGGGATTGGTACGGACCATACGCTGTTCGCGCTGGTCGATGGCCGCGTCGTGTTCAGCCAGGGCAAACTTGGTCGCAAGTTCTGCTCGGTCGAGCTGGCAGCGAACGACGTCGGCCAAGATGCTGGCGACATGGCAGCAGCAGCCGAATAACATCGGGTAACCATCCGGGTTGCCCACCAGGGTGACCCGGGTCGCGAAAGCGAACCTGAACAAGGGAGACGGGTCACCCCGGCTCCCTTTTTTATTGCTCCCTCCCCCTCGCCTGTCGCTGCCGTGTCATCCGGACATGCCAGGACGCCAGGCGCGATGCGTGAAGGAGAGAGCCGTGTTCGCGCGCACCAAGAGACTGACGTTGCGGCCGGGCTGGCCGGAAGATGCGCCTGCATTGGCGCGGGCGATCGGCCATGAGTCGGTGGTCGCCAAGCTGGCGCGGGCGCCCTGGCCGTATGCGCTGGGGGATGCCGAGGCGTTTCTCTCGCAGCCGCGCGGGCCGCATGATCCACATTTCCTGATCGAGACGATGGAAGCGGGCGCGCCGCGACTCGTCGGCGGGATCGGTATCCGCGCGGCGGATGCGGGGCATGAACTTGGCTATTGGCTAGCGCCGGAGGCCTGGGGTCGTGGCTATGCGACCGAGGCGGGAGAGGCCGTGGTGGCGATGGCGCGGCATGCGCTGGGCTTGCGGCGGCTGGATGCGTTTCATTTCGTGGACAACCCGGCGTCTGGGCGCGTGCTGGCGAAGCTCGGGTTTCGGCCGACTGGGCGGGTTGAACCGCGGACGTCGCGTGGGCGGGGTGGCGAGGCGCCTGCGGTGATGTTCGAGCTGGATCTGGATGACGATCGATGCGCGCCGATGCCTTTGGCGGCGTGAGACGCGCGACCATTATGGATCGGCACCACCCCGGCGAAGGCCGGGGCCCAATTGGAAAGGTCGCAGTAACGGAGCGCTGACCTCCGTTAGCAACGTCCCCCAATTGGGCCCCGGCCTTCGCCGGGGTGGTGCTTCAGTTTATGTGGGTAGCCCCTCAGCAATAGCTGTTCCCCCGCGAAGGCGGGGGTCCAGGAATCACGGGCGGTGGTGCTTGGTATCCTGGGCTCCGGCCTTTGCGGGAGAACTGGGAAAGGAGGGAGAGGCCTCGAGCCCAGGGCTCAGGCGACCGCCGCCACCCGCTTCGCAACCGGCAGCACCGCCGCCTCATACTCGCTCTCCGCCAAGCCGATCAGCGCGCGATCGTCGTGCTTCCATGGATGGAACCCCGGCAGGAAATACGCGGCCCAGACGCCAGCGATCTTGCGCGCCATCCCCGGGTTGCCGAACGCGTACCACGCCATCCGCGCCCACACCCTCGGCCCGGTCAGCCCGTCCTGCCGCAGCAGTTCCGCCATGCCCCGCGCCCGCCCGGTGAAGAAGCGCCACGTCGTGATCAGCATCACCAGCGACTTCACCCGCCAGCGCGTGAAGCGCGGCCAGTCCCGCGTTGCGTGGAGCCATGTGTCGTAGGCGACGCCCTTGTGCTCGATTTCCTCGGCGGCATGCCACAGCCAGAGCGCCGCCGCCTGCTGGTCACCGCCGGCGAGGTGCTTCGGGTTGGCGATCAGTTCTTGCGCCAGCATCGCGGTGAAATGCTCGAGCGCGGTGGTGGCGGCGAGGCTCGCGATCTCTGGCCGCCCCTTGGTCAGCGCCAGTGCCGCATCGACATCGACGATCAGCGGCGCGACGTCATAGCCCTGGTCGGTGACGTGGCGGTTGAACGCGACGTGCTCGCGGGTGTGGATCACCTCCTGCTTGATGAAGGCGTTGATCTCGGCGTGGAGTTTCGGCGGCGTGCCCTCGCGAAACTTCCGGACGCTGTCGACGAAATAGCCCTCGCCCTTCGGAAACGTCACCGACAGCGCGTTGTAGAACGCCGTCGCGATCGGATCATCGTTCAGCCACCAGCGGCGAATCGTGGCGCCGCGGCCGAAGCGGCGGTCGCGCGGGGTGATCGTCAGATCGGCAGGCGTGGTTGCTTTCGCCACGGAAACCTCCAAACAGGAATGAACACTCGTTACTTACATTGATGTAAATAGGTTTCCCGGTCTGTGACGTCAACTCCGCGCAAGCGACTCTCCCCCACCGAATCGCGTGAAGCCGCCGTCGAGGCTGCGCGAGCCCTGCTCGTGGAGAGCGGCCCCAGCGCGGTCACGCTCAAAGCCGTGGCAGGCCGCGTCGGGCGGACGCACGCCAATTTGCTCCATCATTTCGGGTCGGCGGAGGCGCTGCATACCGCGCTGATCACGCGGATGGCGGCGGACATCGTCGGCACTATAGGTGCAGCGGTGCTGCGCGTGCGGGCGGGCGAGCTCGACCCGCGCGAGGTCGTGGAGATGACCTTCGACGCGTTCGGCAAGGGCGGCGCGGGCGCGCTGGCGAGCTGGATGATCCTGTCGGGCAATACCAATGCGCTCGATCCGATCCTCACCGCTATTCACGACCTCGTCGACGAACTGGCGGAGGGCGACATGCCCGGCGACCAGCCGATCCAGGAACAGACGCTGACGCTGGTGCTGATGGCGCTCGGCGATGCGCTGATGGGGGCGCCGATGGCCCGCGCACTCGGGCTGCCGGTCGGCAAAGCCCGCGAACTCGCGCTCGACGCACTGCTCGCCAGCAAGGACGCCGCCGCCCCTGCCCGCTGCTGAGCGCATCGGTTCGGGGCTCGAATCACGAGGCGAATCGCAGAGGGTGGAGATTTTCGCCAATTTCGCTATGGGGCGGCGATGCATTTTCTAGACCAAGCCAAGATCTACGTACGTTCGGGTGAGGGCGGCCCCGGTGCCGTCAGCTTCCGCCGCGAAAAATATATCGAATATGGCGGCCCCGATGGCGGCAATGGCGGCAAGGGCGGCGACATCGTGTTCGAATGCATCGCCGGCCTGAACACGCTGATCGACTTCCGCTACACGCAGCATTTCCGCGCGCCCCGCGGCTCGGGCGGATCGGGCTCGAACCGCACCGGCGCGGGCGGCAAGGACCTCGTCATCCGCGTTCCGCTCGGCACGCAGGTGCTGTCGGAGGACAAGGAAGAGGTACTGATCGACTTCACCGAGGTCGGCCAGCGCGAAGTGCTGTTCCGCGGCGGCGACGGCGGGCGCGGTAACGCGAGCTACAAGACGTCGACCAACCGTACCCCGCGCCAGCACGGCACCGGCTGGCCGTTCGGCGAGGCGTGGGTCTGGCTGCGGCTGAAGCTGCTCGCCGATGCCGGCCTCGTCGGGTTGCCGAATGCGGGCAAGTCGACCTTCATCAACCAGGTGACGAACGCGCAGGCCAAGGTCGGCGAATACGCCTTCACGACGACGCGGCCGCAGCTGGGCGTGGTGCGCCACAAGCAGCGCGAGTTCGTGGTCGCGGATATTCCAGGACTGATCCAGGGTGCGGCCGAAGGTGCGGGGATCGGCGACCGTTTCCTCGGGCATATCGAGCGGTGCCGGGTGCTGCTGCATCTGGTCGATGCGAACGACCGCGACGTGGCCGAATCGTACCGGATCGTCCGCGACGAGCTGGAGAATTACGGCGAGGGGCTCACCGACAAGAAGGTGATCGTCGCGCTGAACAAGATCGACATGCTCGATCCTGAGCTGATCGCGGCGCTGTCGGCGGAACTGGCGGAAGCCAGCGGTGCCGAGGTGATGGCGATTTCGGGGGCGAGCGGCGCTGGCATCGAGGCGGTGCTGGACCAGCTGATCGAGGCGATCGGGCCTGCTCCGGGCGCGGCGAAGGAACTGGAAGAAGGCGAAGTGCCGGTCGCATGGTCGCCGCTCTGACGTCTTGCTTAGCCCTCTCCCCTGCGGGGAGAGGGTTGGTTCCAGATTTCTCCCCTCCCGCTTGCGGGAGGGGTCGGGGGAGGGCTTTCTTGTCGACAAGTTACGCCCGCCCCTCCCCTAACCCCTCCCGCAAGCGGGAGGGGAATGCGTGATGTTTCCACCGTCTTCGTGTGCGCGGCTGATCGTAAAGATCGGGTCGGCGTTGTTGGTCGATCCTGACGGAAGCGTTCGGCGGGAGTGGCTGACAGGTCTCGTCGCCGACATTGCCGCTCGGACTGGTGAAGGCCAACAGGTCGCGATCGTGTCGTCTGGGGCGATTGCCTTGGGCGCACGCCGGCTTGGTCTTGCCAAGGGCGGTCGGGCCAGTCTCGAGGACGCGCAGGCCGCGGCGGCCACGGGCCAGATCGCGCTTAGCCAGGTCTGGGCCGAACTGCTCGCCGCGCAAGGGCTTAACGCGGCCCAGATACTCGTCACGCTGGACGATCTCGAAGACCGGCGACGCTATCTCAACGCCGCCGCGACGCTCAACCGGCTGCTGTCCCTCAAAGTCGTGCCAGTCATCAACGAGAACGACAGCGTTGCGACCGAGGAAATCCGGTTCGGCGACAATGACCGCCTCGCAGCCCGCGTCGCGCAAGCTGCTGGAGCGCAGGGCGTGATCCTGCTGTCCGACGTCGACGGGCTCTACACCGCCAATCCGCATACCGATCCGTCCGCGACTCATATCGCCAGCGTTGGCCGGATCGATTCGGTGGCGGGGATGGCGGACGACGGGTCGGGCTCGGGAATGGGATCGGGTGGGATGGCCTCGAAGATCGCCGCGGCGCGGATCGCGACGGGTGCGGGTATTCCTTTGGCGATCGCGTCGGGCCGGATCGAGCACCCGCTGTCCACCCCTGCCCGGCACACGATCTTCACCGCCGAGCGGACTGCGTCTGCGCGGAAGGCTTGGTTGGCGGGCGGGCTGACCGCGAAGGGTGCGATCCATGTCGATGCGGGGGCTGCGGCTGCGCTTGGTCAGGGGCGGAGTTTGCTGGCGACTGGCGCGACGCGGATCGACGGGGGTTTCGCGCGGGGTGATCTGGTGACGATCGAGGGGCCGGGCGGGACTGTCGCACGGGGGCTTGCGGAATATGATGCGGCGGATACCGCGCGCCTGCTCGGCCGTCACAGCGACGATCATGCGGCGATCCTCGGTTACGCGCCTCGGTCTGCGCTGGTGCATCGCAATCACCTGGCGCTCGTATGATGGGCCGCACCTTGTTCACCCGCGAAGGCGGGTGCCCAATATGTTCACCCGCCTTCGCGGGTGAACATACTTCTTATGCTACCTCGGGAGCGGCGTCATGATCCTGGCCATCACCGGCGGCACCGGGTTCGTCGGCAGCCACCTGATCGACCATGCGCTGGAGACCGGGCACACCGTCCGTGCGCTTGCCCGGAAACCGCAGGCCAAGCGCATCGGCGTGACCTGGGTCGAGGGCGCGCTCGATCGCCCGAAGAGCCTGGCGACCTTGGTCGAAGGGGCGGATGTGGTGATCCACGTCGCCGGTGTCGTCAACGCGGCCAACCGTACGGACTTTGCCGAGGGTAACGTCGCCGGTACAGAGGGCATCCTCCAGGCAACGCGGGCCGCGGGCATCCGCCGCTTCGTCCACGTCTCCTCGCTTGCTGCACGCGAGCCGACGCTGTCGAACTATGGCTGGTCGAAGGCCGAGGCGGAAACGCGCGTGCAGACGTCTGGGCTGGACTGGACGATCGTCCGCCCGCCCGCGATCTTTGGTCCGCGCGACCACGAGCTGCTGGACGTCTTCAAGGCGGCACGGTCCGGCTACATCCCGATGCCCCCGGCCGGCACGCGCGTCTCGCTGCTCTACGTCGAGGACCTGACCGCGCTGTTGCTCGCGCTCGCCGAGGGTAACGATGCGCCATCGATCATGGAGCCCGACGACGGTGTGTCCAACGGCTGGGACAACCGCGACTTCGCACGCGCGATCGGCGTGGCCGTGGGCAAGCCGGTCAGGGTCTTCTCGACACCGCGCGCGCTCCTGAAACTGGCGTCCGCCGCCGACCGGCTCGTCCGCCGCGGCAAGGCCAAGCTCACGCGCGACCGGGTCAGCTATTTCTGCCACCCCGACTGGGTCTCGCACAAGCCGCCGCCGGCCGCGCTGTGGACACCCTCGGTCCCGACACCGCAGGCGCTCGCGCAAACCGCGGCGTGGTATCGCGCCGCCGGGCTGCTATAGCGCCGAAAAGCCGCCGCAATTCCCTGTCAGGACTGCGCCGACACCCGGAAGGATTACGATGAGCGACCGCCAGCAGATCTACGACACCGTCACCGCGCAGATCGAGCCGTTCAACAAGAAGAACGCGCCGCTGACCGATGCGACGACGTTCCAGGGCGACCTGGAGTGGGACAGCCTGACCGTCATGGATTTCGTTGCCGCGATCGAGGACGAGTTCGACATCATCATCACGATGAACATGCAGGCCGAGATCGAGACGGTCGGCCAGCTGGTCGACGCGGTCGCGAAGTTGAAGCAGGACTAATTCAAAATATCCCGTTCGTGGTGAGTAGGGACTGAGCGTGGCGAAGGCCCGTATCGAACCACCTGCCCTTCGATACGCGTCTTCGGCTTCGCTCAGCCGCTACTCAGGACGAACGGAAATTTTCAAGGCCGAATGACGATGACCGAAGCCGCCACCACTGCCCACGCCCTCCCCGTCGACGCTCCCGAGGTCGCTCCCGAACGCGATCTCATGTCGAAATTCGACGCGCTGATCGCCGAACGCGAGGCGCTGATCGCCAGTGGCGTGCGCAATCCGTTCGCGATCGTGATGGACGAGGTGAAGGGCCCGACCCAGGCGGTAATCCGCGGTAAGGACACGATCCTGCTCGGCACGTATAATTACATGGGTATGACGTTCGACCCCGACGTCATCCAGGCGGGCAAGGACGCGCTCGACGCGTTCGGGTCGGGCACCAACGGCAGCCGGATGCTCAACGGCACGTTCCACGATCATATCGACGTCGAACAGGCGCTCCGCGAATTCTACGACATGACCGGCGCGATCGTGTTCTCGACCGGGTACATGGCCAATCTCGGGATCATCTCGACGCTCGCCGGCAAGGGCGAATACGTCATCCTCGACGCCGACAGCCACGCGTCGATCTACGACGGCTGCAAGCAGGGCAATGCCGAGATCGTCCGCTTCCGCCACAATGACGTCACCGATCTCGACAAGCGGCTCGGTCGCCTGCCGAAGGAAGCGGGCAAGCTGGTCGTGCTCGAAGGCGTCTATTCGATGCTTGGCGACATCGCGCCGCTGAAGGAGATGGTAGCGGTCGCCAAGAAGCATGGCTGCATGGTGCTGGTCGACGAGGCGCATTCGATGGGGTTCTTCGGCCCCAATGGCCGCGGCGTGTACGAGGAAATGGGGCTGACCGACGAGGTCGATTTCGTCGTCGGCACCTTCTCGAAGTCGGTCGGCACGGTCGGCGGGTTCGTCGTGTCGAACCATCCGAAGTTCGAGATGGTGCGGTTCGCCTGCCGCCCGTACATCTTCACCGCATCGCTGCCGCCGTCGGTGGTAGCGACCGCCGCGACCTCGATCCGCAAGCTGATGACCGCGCACGACAAGCGCGCGCAGCTCTGGAAGAACGCGCGCCGGCTGCACGGCGGGCTGAAGGCAATGGGCTTCAAGCTCGGCACCGAGACGTCCGATTCGGCGATCATCGCCGTGATCCTGACCGACCAGGAACAGGCGATCGCGATCTGGCAGTCGCTGCTCGAGGGTGGTCTCTACGTCAACATGGCGCGCCCGCCCGCGACGCCCGCGGGGACGTTCCTGCTGCGCTGCTCGCTGTGCGCGGAGCATACCGACGAGCAGATCACGACGATCCTCGGGATGTTCGAGACAGCTGGCCGTGCCGTCGGCGTGATCGGCTGACGCTCGTTTCCTCCCCTTGCAGGGGAGGATAGAAACACGGGTGAAACGCTGGAGCCGTACCGGCATTCCAAGTCATTGCGCGTGGGCAACGACACGTTAGGATGCCGGCCGTGACGCAAGACGAGGTCGAGACTGCGGCCCAAAGGGGCGGGACGAGGTGGCGCATAGCCATGCTGGTCGTGATGGGCCTGCTCGGTGCCGTGGTGCTGGTAGCGCTGATCGTGACGCTCGGCCACGCCAATCGCCAGCGGGATCGGGCGCTGGCGTTGCAGGCGCACAGCTATGACGTGATGATCCTTGCCCGCACGCTGTCGGGGACGATCGCGCGGTCCGAGGCGTCGCTCGGGCGCTATGTCATCAGCGGCGACAAGCAGCTGGGGCAGCTCTATTTCGACGAATGGCTGCTGGCGGGGACGCAGATCGACCGGCTCGACCAGATCACCAACGACAATCCTAAGCAACAGCCGCGAGTCGATCGCCTTCGGGCCGCGTATGACGCGCGCGGTCGGGAGCTGTCGCTGACCGCGCTCAACACGCGCTACGGCAAGAATGGCCAGGCGATCGCGCGCTATTATCAGGGGCGGAAAGCACCCACGCTCATCGAGATCAATACGACGCTGGACACGCTGATTGCCGGCGAGCGCGCGCTGCTCGACGAGCGGACGGCGGCGGCGATGGGGTCGGTCGAGCGATCGAGCTGGGTCGCGGGCGTGCTCGCCATATTCGGCGTGCTGATCGTCCTTGGCGCGATACTGCTCGGCTGGTTCACGATCCGCGCAGTCGGCGACCGTGCTGTCGCGCGGGCGGATGCGGAGCTGGAACGCGAGCGTGCTGAAGATCTGACTGCCGCGGTCGCCGCCGCGACTGCGGAGCTGCGCGTGCAGGAGGCCAAGCTGCGCCAGATCCAGAAGATGGAGGCGGTCGGCCAACTGACCGGCGGGATCGCACACGACTTCAACAACATGCTGGCGGTGGTGCTGGGCGGTCTCGAACTGGCGCGGCGCAACCTCGCCAGCGATCCGGCCAGCGTCCGTCGGCATATCGACAGCGCGACCGAGGGTGCGAACCGCGCTGCGGCGCTGACCCGCCGGCTGCTCGCCTTCAGTCGCGAGGATTCGCTGAAGGCCGAGACGATCGACGCGGCCGCGCTGGTCGCCGGGATGTCGGACCTGCTTGACCGTACCTTGGGCGACGCGATCACCGTCATCGTCCGCGACGACGCGGCAGGCGGGTGCGTCCGCGCCGACAGCGTCCAGCTGGAGAATGCAGTGCTGAACCTGGCGGTCAACGCGCGCGACGCGATGAACGGGCGCGGCACGCTGACCGTCGCGACCGGCACGACGACGCTAGCGGCAGAGCAGGTCGGGCGGTGCGCGGCGGGCGATTACGTCACGATCATGGTCGGCGACGATGGCTGCGGGATGGCGCCTGATGTGGCCGAGCGCGTGTTCGAGCCGTTCTTCACCACCAAGGAGGTCGGCAAGGGCACCGGGCTCGGGCTCAGCCAGATCTTCGCGCTGGTCCAGCAGTTGCACGGCGAAGTCGGCATCGTCTCCGCACCGGGCGAAGGGACGACCGTCACGCTGTATTTCCCGCGCGCCGCCGAGCTGGTCGCAACGCCCCTGCCGACCGTCCCGATCGCGATGGTCGAGCCGATCGCACCGACGATGCCCGAGACGTTGCAGATTCTGGTGGTCGAGGACGATCCGCGTGTGCTGGCTGCGACGACCGGCGCGCTGGAGGAGATCGGGCATCACCCGATCGCGTGCGACGATCCGCTTGCGGCGCCCGCGCTGCTGGCGGCGAACCCCGGGATCGGGCTGATCATTTCCGACGTGCTGATGCCGCGCCAGACCGGGCCGGAGATGATCGCCGCGCTCTCCCCGCTGTATCCGCACGTCGCGGTGCTGTTCGTCACCGGGTTTGCCGGCGAAGTGAACGTCGCGCAGTTCGGCGGACACGAGGTGTTGCGTAAACCCTTCACGCTCAACGGACTGGAGCGCGCGGTCGTGACGGCGATGGCCGCGGAGCGCCGCGCGACGAGCCACCCGATCGCCGCGGAATGATCGTTCACTGACGTGTTGCGATTGAGGATGACGCCTAGCGTGTGCGCCCCTATACCCGCGCGACCCAGCATACCGAGCCCAACCCGCGCATGAAATCCATCGACCGCTACATGGCCCGGCTGATCGCGGTGCCGCTCTTTTCGACGCTGCTGATCGCCGTCATGCTGTTCGTGCTCGATCGCATGCTCGGGCTGTTCAATTTCGTCGCGACGCAAGGCGGGCCGATCAGCGTCGTGTGGCGGATGCTCGCCAATCTGCTGCCCGAATATCTGGGCTTGGGCATACCGATCGGCCTGATGCTCGGCATCCTGCTCGCGTTCCGCCGGCTGTCGACCTCGTCCGAGCTCGACGTGCTGCGCGGCGTCGGGATGAGCTACAATCGGCTGCTGCGCGTGCCGTATATGTACACGATCGCGCTGGCGCTGCTGAACCTCGCGATCGTCGGCTATGTCCAGCCGATCGCGCGCTATTATTACGAAGGCCTGCGGTTCGAGCTGCGCACGGGTGCACTCGGCGCATCGATCAAGGTCGGCGAGTTCACCAATCTCGGCGACCGAATGACGCTGCGGATCGAGGAGAGCAAGGACAAGGGCCGCGAGCTGTCCGGGATCTTCGTTCATGCGTCGAGCCAGAATGGCGACTGGCTGGGGGTGACCGCGGAGAAGGGCAAGTTCCTCGCGACCGACGATCCCAACGTCATTATCTTCCGCCTTGCGAACGGCACGCTGATCCACAACCGGCCCGAGTTCAAGACACCGCGCGTGTTGACCTTCAGCAGCCACGATCTGCCGATCAACCTGCCCAAGTTCGAAAGCTTCCGCAGTCGCGGCGGGCGTAATCTCGAATATACGCTGCCCGAACTCGCCAAGCAGGGCCAGCGCGGCGCGACGCTGGAGCAGCGCGATGGCAGCCGGTCCGAATTCCACTTCCGCCTCGCCGAAGTCGCGACGATGTTCCTGTTGCCGCTGCTCGCGCTCGCGCTGGGGGTGCCGCCCAAACGATCCTCGTCCGCGCTCGGCGTGTTTCTGTCGATCGTGATGATCGTCACCTATCACAAGGTGAACCAATATGCCGCGGACGTCGGCGAACTCGGGCGGATCGATCCTATCATCGCGCTGTGGGTGCCGTTCACGATCTTCGCCGGGCTGATCCTGTGGATGTACTACACGATCGCCTATGTCCCCGGCGGGCAGCCGATCGGTGCGCTGGAACGCGTCTTTTCGAAGACGTTCAAGGCGATCACCAAGCGTATCCCGGGCTTCCGTAAGAGCAAGGCCGCATGAACATCGTCAGCTTCTTCCCGTCGCGGACGGTCGCGATCTACATGGGACGGATGTTCCTGGTGCGGACGTTCGCGGTGCTCGCCGCGCTCGTGCTGGTGCTCCAGGCGCTCGACCTGCTGAGCAACTCCGGCGACATCCTTGCCTTTCCCGGCAATGGCGATGCGCAGATCTGGCAGTACGTGTCGCTGCGTGCGCCGCAGATCGTCTCGCGGTTCCTGCCGTTCTCGGTCCTGCTCGGCACCATCCTGACGCTGATCACGATGAACCAGAACAGCGAGATCGTCGCGCTGAAGGGCTCCGGCCTGTCCGCCCACCAGGTGCTCGCACCGTTGCTGGTCGCGAGCCTGGGTGTCGCGGTGATCAGCTTCGTGTTCAACGACCGCGTGGTGGCGCGGGCGACGGCGACGCTGAACCAGTGGCAAAAGGTGAATTACGGCAAGCTGCCGATCGATCGCGGCGACCGCGCGAACGTGTGGGTGCGCGACGGCGACGACCTGATCGAGGTCGCACAGATCCGTGGGCGCGGTGACGCGACGCGGCTTGGTGGGATCACGCTGTACGATCGCACCGGCGGCAATCTCGTCGCGATCCTGCGCGCGGATCACGGCAGGCGCGTCGCGAGCGGCTGGGAGGTAAGCCCTGCGACCCGGTTCGACGTGAAGAGCGGCACCGTCCGCCCCTTGGGCGCGGTAGTGATCGCGAAGGACGTGCGGCCGGACCAGTTCACGCTGGCAAGCGTCGATGCGGACGGGCTGTCGTTCGGCGCGTTGAAGGCGGCGATCGCCGACCTGTCCGATGCGGGGCGGCCGACCAAGGCGCTCGAAGGGTCGTTGTGGCACAAGCTGTCGGGGCCGCTGTCGTCGGTGCTGATGCCGCTGCTGGGCGCGGTCGCAGCGTTCGGGATCGCGCGATCGGGCAAGCTGTTCGTGCGTGCGGTGATCGGCATGGGGCTTGGTTTCGCGTTCTTCGTCGCGGACAATTTCGCGCTCGCGATGGGCAATCTCGGCGCCTACCCGCCGTTCCTCGCCGCCTGGGCGCCGTTCCTGCTGTTCTTCTTCATCGGCGAGGCGGTGCTGATCCGGTCGGAGGAATAGGACGCGAGCGGTGGCTCGAACCCTTTCACGCCACCGCCCCCGTCCCTATCTGCTGGTCCGAACAACCCTCGGAGCAAGCATGAAATATCTCCACACGATGATCCGCGTGACCGACCCGGCGAAGACGATCGCGTTCTTCGAGACGCTGGGGCTGAAGGAGGTCCGCCGGATGGAGAACGAGAAGGGTCGGTTCACGCTGATCTTCCTGTCGGTCCCCGGCGACGAGGGCGCAGAAGTCGAGCTGACGCACAATTGGGACCCCGAGGAGTATGGTGAGGGTCGAAACTTTGGGCACCTCGCCTACCGCGTCGACAATATCTACGACACCTGCCAGCGGCTGATGGACTCGGGCGTGACGATCAACCGGCCGCCGCGCGACGGCCACATGGCGTTCGTGCGGACGCCGGACAATATCTCGATCGAGTTGTTGCAGGCCGATGGCGCGCTCGATCCCGCCGAACCGTGGGCGTCGATGCCCAACACCGGCAAGTGGTGACACGCTGATGCTTGATATCGTCCGCGTTCCGGTGCTGGCTGACAACTACGCCTGGCTGATCCACGACACCGTCTCTGGTGAGACGGTGGTGGTCGATCCGGGCGAGGCGGGGCCGGTGATCGCCGCCGCCAAGAAGCGCGACTGGCGGATCGACCGGGTGTGGACGACGCACTGGCACCCCGATCATACTGGTGGGAATGCCGAGATGAAGGCCTATGGCGCGACGATAGTCGGCCCGGCGGCGGAGGCGGACAAGATCCCGACTCTCGACGAGCAGGTCGGCGAAGGCGATGTCGTGCGCCTTGGTGCGCACGAGGCGACCGTGATGACGGTGCCGGGGCATACACAGGGGCATATTGCGTTCCACTTTGCCGACGACGCGGCGATCTTCACTGGGGACACGCTGTTCGCGATGGGGTGTGGGCGGCTGTTCGAGGGGACGCCCGCGGACATGTTCGCGAACATGCAGCGTTATGCGACGCTGCCGGACGATACCGAGGTGTTCTGCGGGCATGAATATACGCAGAGCAACGGGCGCTATGCGCTGGTTGCCGAGCCGGACAATGCGGACATCGTCGCGCGGATGGCCGACGTCGATGCGGCGCGCGCGAAGGGCGAGCCTACCGTGCCGACAACGATCGGGCGGGAGCGGGCGACCAATCCTTTCCTGCGGGCGACGTCGCTTGAGCAGTTTGCGGGCTATCGTGCGGCCAAGGATGCGTTTCGCGGGTGAAGCGCGTATGAGGACGATGGGATTTTGAGGAGCGTTGCGATGCGTATGCGGACCCTGCCACTCTTGATGCTGCCGGCGCTCTTGTTGCCCGCCATGACTTTAGGCGCGTGTACGCAGACCCAGGCGGAGGTCGAGCGTGCGCAGGTGCGCGAGGCGGGCGTGCAGGAGAAGCTGGCTAAGGAACTCGCTGGGCTCGTGCCGGGCAAGCCCGAGTCGTGCATCAGCCAGTTCCCGCAGAAGCAGAGTTCGGGCTACGGCGCGACGATCCTGTACCGGGTGAATAGCGGGCTCGTGTATCGCAGCGATACCGTCGGCGGGTGCGAGGGGATCGCGCGCGGCGATATCCTCGTGACGCGGACGCCAAGCGGGCAGCTGTGCCGCGGCGACATTGCGCAGACGTTCGACCAGGCATCGCGCTTTCCGACCGGGAGTTGCAGCTTCGGCGACTTCGTCCCGTATCGGAAGCCATGATGCGCGGGGCGGTCCTGGCGGCGGTGGCGCTGATGACGGTGGGAATGCTCGGCGCGGGCAAGTCCGATCCGCTGGAGGGCCGGGTTGCTGGGACGCCGGTTCGGTGCATCGACCTTCAGCAGTTGAACGGGCCTGAGATCGTCGATTCGCAGACGATCCTGTATCGGCAGTCGGGAAAGCGGATCTGGAAGACGGGGCCGGTTGGCGAGTGTCCTTCGCTGCGGCCCTTCGATACGCTGATCGTCGATGTTTATGGTGGGCAATTGTGCCGGAACGATCGGTTCCGGACGGTGTCGGTCGGTATGTCGATTCCGTCGGGCTATTGCCGGTTTCGAGATTTCACGCCGTATGACAAGGTGAAGTAGGAGGCTCGTTCCGCCTCAACGCGCCGCCCCGTTTGTTGCACCACCCCGGCGGAGGCCGGGGCCCAATTGGGGGACGGTGCTGACTGAGGACGGCGCCCCGTTACATCGACCTTTCCAATTGGACCCCGGCCTGCGCCGGGGTGGTAGAAGTGGGGCGGAACGTCGCCCCCTTCCGTCATCCTGACGAAAGTCAGGATGACGGAAGGGCTCAGTCCTCGAACACTGCAGCCCGCTTTTCCATGTTGGCCCGCACCTGTTCGACTTGGTTCGGCGTGCGGATGACCTTGAGCTGCTCTTCGGTTTCCGCGTGCAGCACTGCCGCCGCGTCCGCATCCGCCGCGAGGTTGTAGAGCGCCTTCGACCCGCGGATCGCGTGAGGGTTCCTCGCGGCGATCTCGCGCGCGAGCATCATCGCCTCGCCTAGCGGGTCTTCGGACAGGCGCGTGACGAAGCCGTGCCGCAACGCCTCGGCGCCGTCGAACTCGCGGGCGGTGTAGGTGAGTTCGCGCAGTACGTCGTCGCGGGCGAGCGTGCGCCAGAGGGCGATGCCGGCCATGTCGGGGACCAAGCCCCAATACGCCTCACGGATCGCAAAGCGGGCTTGCGGGTGAGCGATGCGGATGTCGGCGCCGGACATGATCTGGAAGCCGCCGCCGAACGCGACGCCGTGGACTGCGGCGATCACGGGCATCGGCAAGGTGCGCCACCCCCACGCGACCTGCTGGACGAGGTTGGCACCCTCTTCGGTCCGGTCGCCTAGCACCAACCCGGAGCCGCCGTTCGCCATCGAGGCCATGTCAAGGCCGGCGCAGAACGCCTTGCCCTCGCCCGAGAGGACGACGCAGCGGACTTCGGCCATCCCCTTGAGTCGGTCGATCGCGGCGGCGATGCCCTCGAACATCGCGGGGTCGATCGCGTTCATCTTGTCGGCGCGCGCGAGGCGG
The DNA here is from genome assembly GCF_003610375.1 of Sphingomonas sp. PP-CC-1A-547. Classification (GTDB taxonomy): domain Bacteria; phylum Pseudomonadota; class Alphaproteobacteria; order Sphingomonadales; family Sphingomonadaceae; genus Sphingomonas. Next base: position 187,238 of record NZ_RAPZ01000014.1, on the reverse strand, counting down.
ACGTCGGCGATGCCGTCCGTGACGGTGATGGTGACCCGGTCGTTCATTCTGGCGATCCTCTCGATCTTTGCGCGAACGCTAACCGCGCCTGCGCCCGCGCGCAACGTTGCGCGCGGCCACCCGGCGTGTAGAGGCGGGCAATGGCTGGTTTTGATCCACAATGGTTTGCGACGCGCGGGTTCGGCGGGCACGGCGCCGCGCTGGGGATGCGCTATCACGCGCATGGCGACGACTGGGCGGAGCTTGCGCTGCCCTATGACGAACGACTGATCGGCGATCCGGCAAGCGGCGTGATCGCGTCGGGGCCGATCATCACGATGATGGACATGGCGACGAGTCTGGCGATCTGGATCAAGCGCAATGCGTTCGTGCCGCATGCGACGCTCGACCTGCGCGTCGATTACCTGCGTCCGGCGACGCCGGGGAAGACGGTGATCGGGCGCGGCGAATGCTACCGGATCACGCGGTCGATCGCGTTCGTGCGGGGGCAGGCGCATGATGGCGACCCGAACGATCCGCTCGCGCATGTCGCGGGGACGTTCATGGTGGTGGGCGATGTCGCCGGCATGGGCCTCAACAGGAGGACCGAGGCATGACGATCGGGTTGCCGCCCTATGCGGAGATCCTTCGTGTGTCGGTCGAGGCGGAGGACGGCGCGCCACCGGTGCTGCTGATGCCGTTTGCGGATGACGTGCTGGGGCGGCCTGGGTTTTTGCATGGGGGTGCGATTTCGGGGTTGCTGGAGATGGCGGCGATTGCGGCTTTGCAGCATGCGCTGGAGGCTGAAGGTGCCACTGGCTCCGAAGCCCGGATCAAGCCGGTCAACGTCACGGTCGATTTTATGCGCGGTGGGCGGGATAAGCCTACACGGGCGGCTGGCGTGGTGACGCGGTTGGGGAACCGGGTGGCCAATGTCGAGGCGACGGCGTGGCAGGACGAGCGGGAAAAGCCGATTGCCGCGGCGCGGATGAATTATCTGATCGTGCGGGACTAGCCGCTTCTGCTCCCCTTCCGCTTGCGGGAGGGGTCGGGGGAGGGGCGTGCCTCACAGACCGGACGCCAGTACGTACGTCGTGCCCTCCCCTAACCCCTCCCGCAAGCGGGAGGGGAAATTTGGTTACTTCGCGGTCAGTTTAATCAGGCGGCCTTGTGAGTCGCCGCCGTCTTCGAGGACCCAGATCGCGCCGTCGGGGCCTTGTTCGACTTCGCGGATTCTTGCCCCCATGTCCCATTGGTCGCCCTTGGCGGCGTTGGTGCCGTTCAGGTCTACGCGGACGAGGGACTTCGAGGACAATCCACCGATGAACGCGTCGCCCTTCCACTGCGGGAACATGCTGCCCGAATAGATCATGAGGCCGCCGGGGGAGATCACCGGGTTCCAGAACACCTTGGGCGGCTCATAGCCGTCGTCGGGCTTGTGATCGGGAATGTCGGTGCCGTCGTAATTGCTACCGTTCGAGGCGTTGGGCCAACCATAGTTGAGGCCGGGCTTGATCAGGTTGACCTCGTCGCCGCCCTTCGGACCCATCTCCTGCTCCCAGAGATTGCCCTGCGCATCGAACGCTATGCCGAGCAGGTTGCGGTGACCATAGCTCCAGATCTCGGGTGCGAACCCCTTTGCGACGAGCGGGTTGCCGGGGGCGGGCTTGCCGTCGAGCGTGAGGCGTAGCACCTTGCCGAGCGTCATCTTCGGGTCTTGCGCAGGCGTGAATTTCTGGCGCTCGCCGTTAGTGAAGAACAGATATTTGCCGTCGGGCGAGAAGGCGATCCGACCGGAATAATGGCCGTTGCCCTCGACGAACGGACGCGCGCTGAACAGCGCCTCGATCTCGCCGAGACGGTCGCCGCCACCTCCGTTCGGACGCAGGCGACCGCGCGCGAGGACGACGCCCTTGCCGCCCTCGCCTGCGCTCGAATAGCTGAAATAGACGCGCTGGCTGGTCGCGAAGTCGGGCGCGAGGACGACGTCCATCAGGCCGCCCTGCCCGGCCGAATCGACGGTGAGCGTCGCGACCGTCTGGCGCGATTTGCCGTCCGCGGAGACGAGCAGCATCTGGCCCTTCTTTTCCGTCACCAGCATGCGCTTGTCGGGCAGGAACGTCATCGCCCAGGGCGAATCAAAATCGGCGACCACCGTTTCCTTAAACGGCTTGCCCGCCGCTGCCGGTTGCGCGGAACAGGCGGTCGAGGCGAACAGCGTGGTTGTCAGCAACCCAGTGGCGAACAGCGTTTTGCGAATCATGATCTTCTCCCGGAAATCCCTGCGCTAACGCAGCGTACTAAACGAAGGTTGCTCCCGCTTGCGGACGGGCGCCACCCCGCGTATAGAGGCACCACTTCTCTACATCGCCAGATGAAGAGGCTGCGGGGCTTGCTCCGCGGCGGCAATCACCTGTGCTTTGGCCCTGTTTGGAATTTCGATGGCGAATATCGCCCTGCTGACCGACCTGATCGAACCCGAGGCGACCGCGCTCGGCCTCAGCCTCGTGCGCGTGCGCATGCAGGGCGGCAAGTCCGATCCGACGTTGCAGGTGATGGCCGAGCGCCCCGACACCCGCCAGCTGCTGATCGACGATTGCGCCGAGCTGTCGCGCCGCATCTCCGACAAGTTCGATGCGCTCGAGGCCGAGGGCAAGGACCCGGTCGGCGAGGACGCGTACCGTCTCGAAGTATCGAGCCCCGGTATCGATCGCCCGCTGACCCGGCTCCAGGACTTCGCAGACTGGGAAGGCCAGGAGGCACGTATCCGCCTCGTCGAGCCGTTCGAGGATCGCAAGCAGATCTCGGGCAATCTCATGGGCGTCGAGGGGACGAAGATCACCGTCGACGTCAACAAGCACAAGCTCATGACGATCGACTTTTCGCAGGTCGCCGACGCCAAGCTCGTCATGACCGACCGTCTCATCGCCGCGACCGCGCCGCTTTCCACCGAAGGCGCGGACGAGGTTTTCTATCAAGATACGCCCACCGATGAGCCCGATGCTCACGAGGCCGACACCGAAGAAGGACAGCATTGATGGCCACGGCAGTCACCGCAAACCGCGCGGAACTGATCGCGATCGCGAATTCGGTCGCGTCGGAGAAGATGATCGACAAGGCGATCGTGATCGAGGCGATGGAGGACGCGATCCAGCGCGCCGCCCGCTCGCGCTACGGCGCCGAGAACGACATCCGCGCGAAGCTCGATCCGAACACCGGCGATCTGCGCTTGTGGCGCGTCGTCGAAGTTGTCGAGGCGGTCGACGATTATTTCAAGCAGGTCGACGTCAAGGGCGCGCAGAAGCTCCAGAAGGACGCGGCGCTGGGCGACTTCATCGTCGATCCGCTGCCCCCGATCGAGTTCGGCCGCATCGCCGCGCAGGCTGCCAAGCAGGTCATCTTCCAGAAGGTCCGCGACGCCGAGCGCGAGCGTCAGTTCGAAGAGTATAAGGACCGCGCAGGCGAGATCATCACCGGCGTCGTCAAGCGCGTCGAGTTCGGCCATGTCGTCGTCGACCTGGGCCGTGCCGAGGGCGTGATCCGTCGCGACGCGCAGATCCCGCGCGAAGTGGTGCGCGTCAACGACCGCATCCGCTCGCTGATCCTCAACGTCCGCCGCGAGAACCGTGGGCCGCAGATCTTCCTGTCCCGCGCGCATCCCGACTTCATGAAGAAGCTGTTCGCGCAGGAAGTGCCCGAGATTTACGACGGCATCATCGAGATCAAGGCCGCGGCCCGCGATCCGGGTTCGCGCGCGAAGATCGGCGTCATCTCGCATGACTCCTCCATCGATCCGGTCGGCGCATGCGTCGGCATGAAGGGTAGCCGCGTTCAGGCCGTCGTGCAGGAAATGCAGGGCGAGAAGATCGATATCATCCCCTGGTCGCCCGACATCGCGACCTTCGTCGTCAACGCATTGCAGCCGGCTTCGGTGTCGCGCGTCGTGATCGACGAGGAAGAAGAGCGCATCGAGGTGGTCGTTCCCGACGACCAGCTTTCGCTGGCGATCGGCCGTCGTGGCCAGAACGTGCGGCTCGCGTCGCAGCTGACCGGCAAGGCGATCGACATCCTCACCGAGGCCGATGCGTCCGAGAAGCGCCAGAAGGACTTCGTCGAGCGCTCGGCGATGTTCGAGAAGGAGCTCGACGTTGACGAGACGCTGGCACAGCTGCTGGTCGCCGAAGGGTTCACGAACCTCGAAGAGGTCGCCTATGTCGAGGTCGAGGAGATCGCCGGCATAGAGGGCTTCGACGAGGACCTGGCGGGCGAGTTGCAGAACCGTGCGACCGAGGCGCTCGAGCGTCGCGACGCCGCGAGCCGCGAGGAGCGTACCGCGCTCGGCGTCGAGGATGCGCTGGCCGGCATGCCGTATCTCAACGAGGCGATGCTGGTCACGCTCGGCAAGGCAGGCATCAAGACGCTCGATGACCTCGCCGATCTCGCGACCGACGAGCTGGTCGAGAAGAAGCGCGTCGAGCCACGCCGTCGCAACGAGGACGCGCCGAAGCGGCCCGAGCCCAAGGGCGGGATTCTCGCCGAGTATGGATTGAGCGATGAGCAGGGCAACGAGATCATCATGGCCGCGCGCGCGCACTGGTTCGAGGACGAGGCTCCCGAGGCTTCGGCTGACGACGTCGAGGCGGACGAGACGCCGGTAGAAGAAGCTTCGGCTGACGACGCTGTTGTCGAGGACGTTACGGCTGATGACGAAGCTGCAGACACCGACTCGAAGAACGAGGACGACAAGGCCTGATGCCCTTCGTCAGCATCCGCATCTCGGGGTCCGCCACCAAGGACCAGAAGTCCGGCATCGTCGCCGACGTCACCCAGTCGCTCGTGCAGCGGCTGGGAAAGAACCCGGCTGCGGTGCAGATCGTGATCGAAGAGGTCTCGACCGAGAATTACGGCGCGGGCGGCCAGTTGCTGGTCGACCGCGACGCTCCGAAGACTCCCCCCACGACTCAAGCGCAGGAGGACGCACATGCGGAACCCTCCCGATGAGGCGCTAGGCGCTACCGAAACCCTGCCTTCCTCCCCTCCCGCAAGCGGGAGGGGACCGAGGGGTGGGCGCCCGGCTTCGGCCAAAGGCGACGCTTCGGCCAAATCTCACGCGTCCAAGGCTAAAGCCAAGGGCGGCAATGGGGGTGAGCGCGAGCCCACCCCTAGCCCCTCCCGCTTGCGGGAGGGGGATGACGCCATGCCCGTTCGCAAGTGCATTCTTTCGGGCGAGCGCGACGTCAGGCCCCACCTCGTACGACTCGCGCTGTCGCCCGATGGCCAGATCCTTCCCGACGTGCGTGCCAAGGCTCCCGGCCGCGGCGCGTGGATCGGTGTCACGCGAGTCGAACTCGAAGCCGCGATCAAGAAGGGCAAGCTCAAGGGCGCTCTCTCACGCGCGTTCAAGACCGGCGAGTTCACCATCGATCCCGAGCTTCCGGCCAAGATCGAAGCCGCGCTCGAGCGTAACGCGCTCGACCGGCTCGGGCTCGAATCGCGCTCCGGCACGGTGCTGATCGGCTCCGACCGGATCGAGCAGAACGCGCGCCAGGGCAAGCTGAAGGCGCTGTATCATGCGTCCGATGCGGCCGAGGATGGCAACCGCAAGCTCGATCAGGCGTGGCGCATCGGCAACGATGTCGAGGGCTCGGGTTTGCGGGGGTTGGCACTCCCGGTATCGCGCACCATATTGGCGTTGGCGCTGGGGCGGGAAAATGTGGTACACATTGGCCTGACCGACCGCGCTGCAGCAAAGCGGGTGAGCGAAGCGCTCGACCGTTGGCTGCATTTTATCGGCCCCGAACCTTCTTCCGTGTCTTGCGAAACGGCCTCGCAGGGCGCATCGGCGTCACCACAAAATGGGGCGCCACCGATACAACAGGCGTCCGGATCGACCGGAACACGCCCGGCCGTGGACATGACTGAGGAATTTGAGTGAGCGACACGGACAACGAGAAGCCGAAACTTGGCATGCGCGCACCTTTGGGTGTGAAGCGCACGGTCGAGACCGGCCAGGTGAAGCAGAGCTTCAGCCACGGCCGATCGAATACGGTGATCGTGGAAACCAAGCGCGCGCGCGTCCTGCGCCGTCCGGGCGAGCCCGACGTGCAGGTCGCGGATGCCGCACCGGTTGCCGCGCCCGCCCCGGCGGCTGCCCCCGCAGCCCCGGCACCGCAGGCGCGCGCACCGCAGCCTGCGCCCGCCCCCGTGCGTCAGCAGCAGAGCAATCTGTCGCCGCAGGAGCGCCAGGCCAAGCTGCTCCGCGAGGCCGAAGAGCAGCGGATGAACACGCTGGAAGAAGGGCGTCGTCGCCAGGAGGCCGAGCGCGCCAAGGCGATCGAAGACGAGCGTAATCGCGTCGCCGATCGTGTGCGTGCCGAGGCTGAGGCCAAGGCGCCGAAGCCCGTCGAGGCCCCCGCGCCTGCGCCGGCACCTGTGGTCGAAGCGGCTCCCGCTCCGGTCGCGGCACCGACGCCAGCGCCTGCGCCGGCTCCGGTCGAAGCCCCCGTTGCTGCGGCGCCTGCCCCGGCACCGGTTGCAGCAGCACCTGCGCCCGCACCTAAGCCCGCTCCGGTGGCGGCTGCTCCTGCGCCGGCTCCCAAGCCTGCGCCGGCCCCTGTCGCTCCGCCGGCACCGCCGCCCGTTATCGAACTGACCCGCGATCCGGCGTTCCCGGCACCGCGCCGGTTCTCGCCGGTGGCGCGTCCCGAGCGTCCTCCGCCGCCGCCAAAGCCTGTCGCGGCACCCGCTGCCGCAGCGCCGACCACGGCTGCGAATGCCGGAACGACCGCGGCGCGCCCCGGCGCGACCGGCGTCAATGCTCCGGCCGGTGGCGTCCGTCGCGACGCCGTGCCAGCGCGTCCGCAGCAGCGTGACCGCAAGGGTGACGATCGTCGCACTTCGGGCAAGCTCACCGTCAACCGCGCGCTCGGCGATGGTGATGGTGCACGCGCTCGCTCGCTCGCCGCACTGAAGCGTGCGCGCGAAAAGGAGCGTCGTGGCACCGGTGGTCCGCGCGAGGCGCAGGCCAAGCAGATCCGTGACGTCGTCGTCCCAGAGGCGATCACGGTGCAGGAACTCGCCAACCGCATGGCCGAGAAGGGTGCCGACCTCGTCAAGGCGCTGTTCAAGATGGGCATGCCCGTCACGATGACGCAGACGATCGACCAGGATACCGCCGAGTTGCTCGTCACCGAGTTCGGCCACAACCTGACGCGCGTTAGCGATGTTGACCAGGATCTGGCCAACGACACGATCGACGATGCTGAGGAGACGCTGAAGCCACGTGCCCCGGTCGTCACGATCATGGGTCACGTCGATCACGGCAAGACGTCGCTGCTCGATGCCCTGCGCGGCACCGACGTGGTGCGCGGCGAAGCGGGTGGCATCACCCAGCATATCGGCGCGTATCAGGTCACGCTGAAGGACAAGTCGAAGATCACCTTCCTCGACACCCCGGGCCATGAGGCGTTCACGCAGATGCGTGCGCGTGGCGCGGACGTCACCGATATCGTCATTCTCGTGGTGGCGGCGGACGACGGCCTGATGCCGCAGACGGTGGAGGCGATCGCCCACACCAAGGCGGCGGGCGTGCCGATGATCGTCGCGATCAACAAGATCGACAAGGAAGGCGCCAATGCCCAGAAGGTGCGCGAGCGCCTGCTGAGCGAGGAGATCGTGGTCGAGGACATGGGCGGCGACGTCCAGGACGTTGAAGTCTCCGCGACCAAGAAGATCGGTCTCGATGCGTTGATCGAGAAGATCCAGCTCCAGGCCGAACTGCTCGAACTGCGCGCCAATCCGGATCGCGCCGCCGAGGGTACGGTGATCGAGGCCAAGCTCGACAAGGGTCGTGGCCCGGTCGCGACGATCCTCGTTAACCGCGGTACGTTGCGGGTCGGCGACATCTTCGTGGTCGGTGGCGAGAGCGGCAAGGTCCGTGCGCTGGTCGACGACAAGGGCAAGCAGATCAAGGAAGCGGGTCCGGCGATGCCGGTCGAGGTCCTCGGTCTGTCGGGTGTTCCGCAGGCGGGCGATCCGTTCCAGGTCGTCGAGAACGAGGCACGAGCCCGTGAAGTCGCGGAATATCGTCGCAGCGTGAAGACCGACAAGCGGACCGCATCGGTTCCTGCAAGCCTCGAGAGCATGTTCTCGGCGCTGAAGGAAAAGCAGGCGATCGAATACCCGCTGGTCGTGAAGGCGGATACGCAGGGCACGGTCGAGGCGATCGTCGGGGCGATCAACAAGATCTCCACCGACCTGATCAAGGCACGCGTGCTGAGCTCGGGCGTTGGTGGCATCACCGAGTCGGACGTCACCCTGGCGGCCGCATCGGGGGCTCCGATCATCGGCTTCAACGTTCGTCCGAACGCCAAGGCACGCGAGATCGCCGAGCGCCAGAAGGTCGCGTTCAAGTACTATGACGTGATCTACGACCTGATCGACGAGATCCGGGCGGGGATGGCAGGCGAGCTTGGGCCGGAAGCGTTCGAGACGGTCGTCGGTCGTGCCGATATCCGCGAGGTCTTCTCGGCGGGCAAGCACGGCAAGGCGGCAGGTCTGCTCGTCACCGAGGGCAACATCCGCAAGGCGCTCAAGGCACGCATCACGCGCAACGACGTCATCATCTACCAGGGCGAAATCGCATCGCTGCGTCGCTTCAAGGATGATGTCGCCGAGGTCCGTGCGGGGCTCGAGTGCGGCGTGACGTTCACGTCGAACTTCGTCGACATCAAGGCCGGCGACGTCCTTGAGACGTTCGAAGTCGAGATGCGCGAACGTACGCTTTGATCTGACAACTCCCCCTCCCGCATGCGGGAGGGGGTCGGGGGGTGGGCACCCGCCATCCACGGTGCAAGACGCCGAGGCCGGGAGCCCACCCCCGGCCCCTCCCGCAGGCGGGAGGGGAGTTAAAGATTATGAAGACCGATACCCCAGAAGCAAAAGCCGTCCGCTCGTTGCGAGTCGGCGAACAGGCGCGTCATGCGCTGTCCGACATCCTCGCGCGCGGCGACGTCCACGATCCGGTGCTCGAAAAGCACCTCGTGACGATCACCGAAGTCCGCATGTCCCCCGACCTCCGCCATGCCACTGTCTTCGTGAAGCCGTTGCTCGGCAAGGACGAGGAAAAGGTGCTGAAGGCGCTTCGCACCAACACCGCCTACCTCCAGCGTGAAGTCGCGAACCGGGTGCAGATGCGGTATGCCGCCAAGCTGAAATTCCTCGCGGACGAGAGCTTCGACGAGGGCACGCATATCGACCAGTTGTTGCGCGATCCCCATGTTGCGCGGGATCTGGCTGAAGATTGACTTTGAGCCCGGTAAGACACATCTTACCGCGATGAATGCTCAGACGAAAATGTCGGAAAAAGGCCAAGTCGTCATCCCCAAAGATGTGCGCGACTCGCTCGGCTTGAACCCTGGCCAGCAGTTCGATGTCCTGCAAGCGGGTGGTGACATCGTGCTGCGACCGACGGGTAGGACGACCGGAAAGAGCGTCGCCGAGGTAATGGCCGATCTGCGTGCCCGCGTTCGGTACGAGGGGCCGGCCATTCCTATCGAGCAACTGAGTTGGTCGCCCGATTTCGACGAGGACGGTCTTTCCGCGTGAAGGCCGTCGATACCAATATTCTCGCGCGTTTCATCCTGGCAGACGAGAAGCATCAGTCGGCAATGGCATCTGAAATACTTGGCGCGCCGGTCTGGGTGAGCCTTACCGTATGGCTCGAACTTGGGTGGGTGCTATCGAAGCGCGCCGCGCTCGGTCGTGCGATGGTGGCCGATGCGATCGAAGCGCTGCTCCAGTTGGGAACTATCCATACCGCGGATCGCGATGGCCTGTCCTGGGCTGTCACGCGCTACCGATCAGGGGCAGATTGGGCTGACATGATCCACCTCATTTCTGCGCGTTCCGTGGCGGACGGCTTCGTTACGTTCGATCGCGGGATCGCGACCTATGCCGCGCAATCGCCCCTACCTGTCGAGACGCTGATCTGATGGCCAAGCTGTATTTCTACTACGCCTCGATGAACGCGGGGAAGTCGACGAACCTGTTGCAGGCGGACTTCAACTACCGCGAGCGGGGGATGCGGACGATGCTGTTCACAGCGGCGATCGACGACCGGTTCGCAGCCGGGACTATCACGTCGCGGATCGGGCTGGAGGCGCCGGCGATCGCGTTCGATGCGGGGACGGATATCGGGGCCTGCGTGGTTCGGCAGCACGGCGAGGACGCGATTTCGTGCGTGCTGGTGGACGAGGCGCAGTTTCTGACGTCTGCGCAGGTGGATCAGCTTGCGCATATCTGTGACGTCGTCGGGATACCTGTGCTGGCGTACGGGTTGCGGACCGATTTCCAGGGGGCGCTGTTTCCTGGGTCGGCGCGGTTGCTGGCGCTGGCGGACTCTTTGGTGGAGATCAAGTCGGTGTGCATGTGTGGGCGCAAGGCGACGATGAACCTGCGGGTCGATGGAGATGGGCGCGGGATTGCCGAGGGGCAGCAGACCGAGATTGGCGGGAACGACCGGTATGTCGCGCTGTGTCGGCGGCATTTTTGCGAGGCTTTGGGCTGAACCTTACTCCCCTGCCCGTTCGTGCTGAGCGAAGTCGAAGCACCTTTGCCTCCATGTCCTTCGACTTCGCTCAGGACGAACGGGGGGCCAATATTCTAGGACTTATTCGCATGCATGGCTGGATCATTCTCGACAAGCCGTTGGGGCTTGGGTCGACGCAGGGGGTGTCGGCGGTGAAGCGTGCCTTGCGCAGCGGCGGGTATGGGAAGTTCAAGGTGGGGCATGGGGGGACGCTCGATCCGCTCGCTACCGGGGTTCTGCCGATCGCCGTTGGGGAGGCGACGAAGCTTGCCGGGCGGATGCTCGATAGCGACAAGATTTATGATTTTACGGTGATGTTCGGGATTCAGACGGATACGCTGGATGCTGAAGGCGTGAGCATCGCAACTTCTGATGTTCGGCCAACCTTGGCGGCGGTTGAGGCGATTCTCGCGCAGTTCACCGGGCCGATTTCGCAGGTGCCGCCGGCGTATTCCGCGCTGAAGGTGGATGGAGAGCGGGCTTATGATTTGGCGCGGGCTGGGCGTGAGGTAGTGCTCGCGAGCCGGGATGTAACGATCCATTCGTTATCCTCCCCGGTACGGGGAGGGGGACCAGCGCAGCTGGTGGAGGGGGGCTTCCGCGAGCGTTCCGCGGGTGGCGCGCCCCCCTCCACCCCCGTCCAAGTGGACGGCGGTCCCCCTCCCCGTGCCGGGGAGGAATTGCAGGACGAGCCCCTGCTCCACTCCCCCCTGGAGGAGGTCACCCTTACCGCGCATGTGTCGAAGGGCACCTACATCCGAAGTCTCGCGCGCGACATCGCCCTAGCCCTCGGCACCGTCGGCCACGTCACCATGTTGCGCCGGACCAAGGCCGGTCCGTTCGACCTCACCGCCGCGATATCGCTGGACAAACTGGACGAACTCGCTAAGGCCTCCGCGCTTGAAGATGTACTTCTGCCCTTGAGGGTGGCGCTGGACGACATCCCGGCTCTCTCCCTCACCCCCGACCAGGCAGGGGCGCTCCGACAGGGGCGTATCTTGGCCGGGATCGCCGCAGACGATGGCCAATACTTTGCCGAACTGGACGCTGTCCCGGTCGCGCTGGTCGAGGTCGAGGACGGAGACGTCCGGGTCGTTCGCGGTTTCAATCTGTGATGTCGAGGACATGAATTCATGACGATTACCGCTGAACGCAAGACCGAGCTCGTCAAGGAGCATTCGCGCGCCGAGGGTGACACCGGTTCGCCGGAAGTCCAGGTCGCGATCCTGACCGAGCGCATCAAGAACCTGACCGAGCATTTCAAGGGCCACAAGAAGGACAACCACTCGCGTCGTGGTCTTCTCATGATGGTCAACAAGCGCCGGACGCTGCTGGATTATCTCCGTCACAAGGACGGCCAGCGCTATCTGGATCTGATCGCGAAGCTCGGTCTCCGCAAGTAACACGAACGGCTCCCCTCGGGGGGCCGTTTTCGTATATAGGGTTTTGATTCCGCGCATTTCGCGCGGAGGCAAACGCCAGAGCGCAATTCGGCGCAATGGCAAGGAGCGACAACTCGCTCCACACCGCCGCGGGCCGGCTAAGCCCGCACATAGGCCCCAAACGCATCTGGCGTTTGGAGTGAAGGAAAAAGAATGTTCGATACCAAGACCGTAAGCGCCCAGTGGGGCGGCAAGACGCTGACGCTCGAGACCGGCCGCGTTGCGCGCCAGGCCAACGGCGCAGTCCTCGCCACCCTCGGCGAGACCGTCGTTCTGTGCGCCGTGACGGCGGCTCGGACCGTCAAGGAAGGGCAGGATTTCTTCCCGCTCACCGTCCATTACCAGGAGAAGTTCTCCGCGAGCGGCCGCATTCCCGGCGGCTTCTTCAAGCGTGAGCGCGGCGCGACCGAAAAGGAGACGCTGACCAGCCGTCTCATCGATCGCCCGATCCGTCCCCTCTTCCCAGAGGGTTTCTACAACGAGATCAACGTGATCTGCCAGGTTCTGTCGTATGACGGCGAGAACGAGCCGGACGTCCTCGCGATGGTCGCGGCCTCCGCTGCGCTGACGATCTCGGGCGTGCCGTTCATGGGCCCGATCGGCGCAGCCCGCGTCGGTTACGTCGATGGCGCGTACATCCTCAACCCGACGCTGGAAGAAGCCAAGGCTGGCGATCTCGACCTCGTCGTCGCCGCCACCGGCCAGGCCGTGATGATGGTCGAATCGGAAGCCAAGGAGCTTTCGGAAGAGATCATGCTCGGTGCCGTGCAGTTCGCCCACAAGGCCTGCCGCGAAGCCGCGAACCTGATCATCGATCTGGCCGAGATGGCTGCCAAGGATCCTTGGGAAATGGCCGAGCAGGCCGACCTGTCGACCGCCAAGGACAAGCTGAAGAAGCTGATCGGCAAGGACATCGCGGCCGCCTACAAGGTGACCGACAAGTCCAAGCGTTCGGACCTGCTGAATGCGGCCCGCGCGAAGGGCAAGACCGCATTTGCGGACGCGTCGCCGCAGGACCAGATGGCAGCCGGCAAGCTGATGAAGAAGCTGGAGGCGGAAATCGTCCGCGGCGCCATCCTCAAGGACGGCACCCGCATCGACGGCCGCACCACCACGCAGATCCGTCCGATCGAGGCGATGGTCCACTTCCTCCCGCGTACGCATGGCTCGGCCCTGTTCACGCGCGGCGAGACGCAGTCGATCTGCACCACCACGCTCGGTACGCGCGATGCGGAGCAGATGATCGACGGCCTCAACGGCCTCAGCTACGAAAACTTCATGCTGCACTACAACTTCCCGCCATACTCGGTCGGTGAAGTCGGTCGCTTCGGTGCGCCGGGTCGTCGCGAAGTCGGTCACGGCAAGCTCGCATGGCGCGCGCTGCACCCCGTGCTGCCGACCAAGGAAGAGTTCCCGTACACGATCCGCGTTCTGTCGGACATCACCGAGAGCAATGGCTCGTCGTCGATGGCGACGGTCTGCGGCGGTTCGCTGAGCATGATGGACGCGGGCGTTCCGCTGAAGCGTCCGGTGTCGGGCATCGCGATGGGCCTGATCCTCGAGGGCAAGAACTTTGCGGTTCTCAGCGACATCCTCGGCGACGAGGATCATCTCGGCGACATGGACTTCAAGGTTGCGGGCACGTCCGAGGGCATCACCACGATGCAGATGGACATCAAGATCGCCGGCATCACCGAGGAGATCATGGGCAAGGCGCTGGCGCAGGCCAAGGAAGGCCGCGCGCACATCCTGGGCGAGATGGCCAAGGCGCTCGACCACACCCGTGAGGAATTGTCGGCGCATGCACCGCGCATCGAGAGCTTCCAGATCGACAAGTCGAAGATCCGCGAAGTCATCGGCACCGGCGGCAAGGTGATCCGCGAGATCGTCGCGCAGACCGGCGCCAAGGTCGACATCGACGACGAGGGCGTGATCAAGGTGTCGTCGTCCGACCCCGCGCAGATCGAAGCCGCGATCAAGTGGATCAAGGGCCTCGTCGAGGAAGCCGAAGTCGGCAAGGTCTATGACGGCAAGGTCGTCAACCTGGTCGATTTCGGGGCGTTCGTGAACTTCATGGGTGGCAAGGACGGTCTCGTCCACGTGTCCGAAATCAAGAACGAGCGCGTCGAGAAGGTGTCTGACGCCCTGACCGAAGGCCAGGAGGTCAAGGTCAAGGTTCTCGAGATCGATCCGCGCGGCAAGGTGCGCCTGTCGATGCGTGTCGTCGACCAGACGACCGGCGAAGAGCTGGAGGACACGCGTCCCGCACGTGAGCCGCGCGAAGGCGGCGATCGTGGTCCGCGCGGTCCGCGTCGTGATGGCGATGGCGGTCGTGATGCCGGCAACGGCGGCGGCGGTCGTGGTCCACGCGGCGAAGGCGGCGGCGGTGACCGCGGCTCGCGTGGCCCGCGTCGCGACGGCGATGGCGGCCGTGACGCAGGCGGCAACGGCGGTGGCCGTGGCCCGCGTCGTGACGGCGGTGGCAACGGTGGTGGCGAGCGTGCTGCACGCACCGAGGGCGACAAGGCCCCCGAGTTCGCGCCGGCGTTCCTGACCGGCGATCGCGACTAAGCCTTTACGGCCTAACGGCAGTGATGGAGGGGCTCGGGAAACCGGGCCCCTTTCTCATGTCAGGCTCGCTTTGCCCCGTTATGCCTTGAGAACATGACTTATATTGGAACGGAGCGGCATGCCGGATGTTCGAACCGGTATGAATGCCATTGCGAAGTCCGTTATTCTCGTCGTCGATGACGATGCCCTCGTCCGGGTCCATTCCAACCTCGCGCTGGAGGATGCCGGCTACGAAGTCGTCGAAGCCAGCAACGCGGCCGACGCCTTGGTAAAGCTCGAAGAGCGGCCAGATATCGCTGCACTCTTCACCGATGTCCGCATGCCCGGAGACCTGAACGGCATCGACCTCGCCAATGCCGTGCACGCGCAACGCCCCGATATCGCGATCCTGGTCACGTCGGGTGCCGACAACGGTACGACCGACGCGTTGCCCAAGGCCGCGCGGTTCGTGCAGAAGCCCTATACCGGCGCACAACTCAGCAAGCTTTTTGCAGCTTTGAGTAGTTAACGGACCGGAAGAGTATTCAGAATCTTACATCTACTAGTCTAGGCAGTCCTCATTCGTCATGAGTATTGCCCGTTATCAGTATTAGGGCCATCGTCCATCGCTTGAGCATCGACTCGCGGGGGCGGTCCAATGGCATCGTTAAATGGTGTACGGCCTGCGCAACGGAATGTCGTCGCGAGCGAGCGTCGCTTCTTCCTCGGCATGGCGATAGCGATCGCCGTCACGGTGATCTTCGGGTTCACACTGAATGCCGCGCGGATGAATTGGACTTTTCTCGAACTGCCCTTGCAAGTTCATCTGCATGCCGCCGCCTTCCTGGCGTGGATCATTCTCTACGTCGTGCAGAACTGGCTGGTCGTTCGGGGATCGATCACTTGGCATCGACAACTCGGCGTGCTCGGCGCCGTTATCGCAG
Organism: Sphingomonas sp. PP-CC-1A-547; assembly: GCF_003610375.1. Taxonomy (GTDB): domain Bacteria; phylum Pseudomonadota; class Alphaproteobacteria; order Sphingomonadales; family Sphingomonadaceae; genus Sphingomonas. The sequence goes on along the minus strand of NZ_RAPZ01000014.1, from coordinate 171,735 downwards.
CGTCGATGGTCGTACTGGGCATCGTCACCACAGTCGCAGCGATCCAGCAGCACCGCGTACCGCCGTTCTTTCCACCGGGCATTTTCCTCGTGCTCGACGTCCTGGGGGTGATCGGGTTCGGCATCCTGACCGCTTGGGCGATTGCGCTTCGCAAGCAGGCGGCGTGGCACAAGCGGCTGATGCTGTGCGGGACGATCCTGGTCATGTCCCCCGCGCTCGGGCGGATCCTGCCGATGCCGCTACTGGGAAAATTCGCGCCGCTCGCGGTGTTCGCGTCGATGGCGGTGTTCGTCATCGCAGGAATGATCTTCGACCTGCGCCTGCGCGGGAAGATACATCCGGCCTATTACTGGGGCGGCGGCGTGCTGGTCGTAACCAACGTTCTGGTCGGTCCGCTCGGCTTCAGCCCGCCGGTGCTGCGGCTGGTCGAGCGCCTTGCCGCGTGATTGGGGCCGCGTGATCGGAGCCAAATGTCAGGTTAGTGGGGAGCTTCTGTTGCTCGGTGCCCCCCGTACCGCCGGTGTCCACTTCTGTTGCCCGGTGTGGCCCGTACCGCGCTTTCGTCCGTATAACTTAGGTCGTTAGACCGTCAGTTATGCGGCAATTGCGAGTGCTTCGTTATCGTTGGCACTTGTGTATGGGCCGTTGCGGTGGTCCCATTCCGAGCGAAACATAGCGTCGTTGAACACACGTCGATCCTAGTTCGACCCCGTCATCGTCCCCCTCTTGCGAAGAGGGCGGTGGTGGAGTCGCCGGGTACTGCCCCCGGGTCCGCTGTGTCTATGACACGCCACGGTTTATCGCCATAGCCGCCAAGAGAAGATTCCCCCGACGGCATCACCGATATAGGGTGGCCGCATCGATCTGAAAAGCCCGGCCAAATGAAAAGACTGGCGCGATGGCAGCACCCTCCCGGATAAATCTCCAACGGGTTAGCACACAGCGTGCCAAACCGCCTTCCGCTCGCCACAAAGCGCGTGCATAGCAACCTGCATTATGTTGACGCAGCGCTCCCGCTACGCGCTCCGCGCGATGATCTTCCTTGGCGGCGCCCCCGTCGGTGGCCCTCCCATCCCGATGACGCGGATCGCCGCCGAGGCGAACGTGCCACGCAAATTCCTCGAGCTGATCCTCGCCGACCTGCGCGAGTCCGGCCTGTTGCACAGCCATCGCGGCAAGATGGGCGGCTATCGCCTCTCGCGGCCGAGCCATCTGATTTCGCTCGGCGAGATCATCCGGATCATCGAGGGGCCGCTGGCGCTGGTGCCGTGCGTGAGCCGGACCGCGTACCGGCCGTGCCTCGACTGCAAGAGTGAGGCCGACTGCGCGATCCGGTTCGCAATGATGCGGGTGCGGGACGAGACTGCGCGGATTCTGGATGGGACCAGCTTGGCGGATGCGAACGCCGAGGAACTGGTCGCGGCGTAACCCTATCCTTCTCCCCTAGGGGAGAAGGTGGCACGGCAGCGTCGGATGAGGGGGAGTTGGAATGCAAGTCCCAAGCCTCACTCCCCTCACCCTTCCGTCGCCCAAGGCTCCTCCCTCCCTCTCCCCGCAGGGGAGAGGGACATGGCGATCACCCCCGCGCCTTCAACTCGTCGCGGATTTCGCGGAGCAGCGCGATCTCGACCGGCTCCGGCGCAGGTGCGACGGCCACCGCCTCTTCCTCGCGCTTCAACCTTGCCGTCTCGCGCTCGATCAGCGCCGCCGTCCGGTTCACCACGCGCAGGATCATGAAGATGATGCCCGCGACGATCACGAAATTGACAAGCTGCGTCGCGAACGCGCCATAGCCGAGCAGCGGCACGCCCGCCTTCTTCAATGCCGCGTAATCGCTCAGCGAGCCCGCATAGTTCTCCGGCACCGGCCCCATCCGCCAGAAATAGCTCGAGAAATCGAGCCCGCCGAAGATCTTGCCGATTACCGGCATCAGCACGTCGTCGGTCAGCGACGTGACGATCTTGCCGAACGCCGCGCCGATGATCACCGCGATGGCGAGATCGAGCACGTTGCCGCGCATGATGAACGCCTTGAATTCCTTGAGCATCTACGCCCCCTCTGTTGGACCACCGACGCTAACCACCGATTTCGGTTTCGCCAACCCTCGCGACTGTCCTATGAGGGTGATACAGGTATTCAGGAGAGCCCCGATGTCACGTGCCCCAATCGCCCGCGGTACCGCCGCGATCCTCCTCGCATCGGCGCTGGCCGGGTGCGGGATCAACAGCATTCCGACCGCGGAAGAGACCGCGAAGGCACGCTGGGCCGACGTCCAGAACAATTATCAACGCCGCGCGGACCTGATCCCCAACCTCGTCGCGACCGTGAAGGCGGCAGGCGCGCAGGAAAAGGACATCCTCGTCCAGGTGACGCAAGCGCGCTCGGCCGCGAACTCGGTACAGGTTTCAGCCGCCGATCTCTCCGATCCGGCGAAGATGGAGCAGTATCAGCGCGTCCAGGGTGCCGTCGGCGTGTCGCTGCAGCGTTTGCAGGAGGCGTATCCCGAGCTGAAGAGCCAGGGCAACTACACCACGCTGATGAGCCAGCTCGAGGGCACCGAGAACCGCATCACGATCGCGCGGCGCGACTATAACGGCGCGGTGCAGGCCTATAATACCAAGATCCGCACCTTCCCCGACGCGGTCGGCGCAAAGATCTTCTATGGCGCCAAGCCGATGGTGCCGTTCGCGGCGACCACGCCGGGCGCCGAGACCGCGCCGACGGTGAACTTCGGCAACGCGAGCTGATCGGGGCATTATGCTCCGCCATTTCCTGACGCTGGCGTTCGCGGTGCTGCTGGGAAGCGGTACCGCAACCGCGCAGACCTTCCCGAAGTTCACCGGCTTCGTCGTCGACACCGCGAACGTCATCCCGCCCGATCAGGAAGCGGCGCTGACCAAGCGGCTCGACGAGCTCCAGAAGACGACCGGCAACCAGCTGGTGGTCGCGACGGTGCCCGATCTCGAAGGCTATCCGATCGAGGATTACGGCAATAGCCTGCTGCGGAGCTGGGGCGTCGGGCTGAAGGATGCGAACAACGGCGCGATCCTGCTGGTCGCGCCGAACGACCGGAAGGTGAGGATTGAGGTCGGCTACGGGCTTGAGCCGGTGCTGACCGACGCGTTCTCCAGCGTCGTCATCAACCAGGACATCCTGCCGCGTTTCAAGGCGGGGGACATTCCCGGCGGGATCGTCGCGGGGACCAACGCGGTGGCAGACCAGCTTGCGCTGCCCGATGCGGAGGCGCGCGCGAAGGTTACGGCTGCGGCGGCCGAGTATGACAAGACGCATCGTCGTTCGAACTCAGGCGGCGGCGGTGTGCCGATCGGGCTGATCTTCTTCGGGATCGTCCTGGCGGCGATCGTCATTCCGATGATATCGCGGCGCGCGGGTGGCAAGAATTACGTCGATGGCGGCAGCCGGAGCGGTGGCAGTGGCGCCTTGCCGATCGTGTTGTGGAGCATCGCCGACGCGATGACCCGCAGCGGCGGCAGTGGCGGCGGCGGAAGCTGGGGCGGCGGCAGCGATAGCGGCGGCGGCGGCTGGGGCGGTGGTGGTTTCGGCGGCGGCGGCGGTGGATCCGGCGGCGGCGGCGGCGCATCGGGGGGATGGTGACATGCGATTGAGCGACACCGACCACGACCGCGTCACCGCCGCGGTCACCAAGGCGGAGACCGCGACGACCGGCGAGATCGTCACGATCGTCGCACGGCAGTCCGATGCCTATCACGACGTGTCGATGCATTGGGGCGCGCTGGCGATGCTGCTGACGCTGGCGCTGCTCGCGTACCATCCGGTCGCGGCGGACCATATCTACGCGCGGGTCGATCCTTGGCAGGCGGCACCACAGGGTGCGCTGTACGTGGTCGCGCTGGTGCTGGTAACCCTTGTGTTCCTGGCGGTGCGGCTGGTGCTGGCATGGACGCCGGCGCGGCTCGCGCTGACCCCGGGTGCGACCAAGGCGCGGCGCGTGCGGCGGCGGGCCTTGCTCCTGTTCCGGGCGGGGGCCGAGAAGCGGACCAAGGGCTCGACCGGCGTACTGCTGTATCTGTCGCTGGCCGAGCACCGCGCGGAGATCATCGCCGACGACGCGATCCACTCGCGCGTGCCCAACGAGACCTGGGGCGCGGCGATGGCGGCAGTGCTTGCCGGCGTTCGCGACGATCGTCCCGCCGACGGCATGGCAGACGCGGTTGCGCAGATCGGGGCGGTGCTCGCCGAACATTTTCCACGGACCGGTGCGCCGGTGAACGAACTTCCGGACAGGCTGATCGAATTATGAGCAAGACCGTATGGGCCGGGAAATTCCTGACCGTGCAGACCGAAGGCACATGGGAATTCGCCGCGCGCCAGGGCGAGATCGCAGCGGCGGTAATCGTCGCGATCGACGAGGGCGACGTTATCCTGGTGGAGCAGTTCCGCGTGCCGCTGGGCCGCGCGTGTCTCGAACTGCCGGCCGGGCTGGTCGGTGACGAAACCGCGGGCGAGAGCGTCGCGGTAGCCGCCGGCCGCGAACTGGAGGAAGAGACTGGCTACCGCGCGGACGCGATCGAGGACCTGGGGGTGTTCTATTCGTCGCCGGGGATGACGTCGGAATGCTTCACGCTGGTCCGCGCGACCGGGCTCACGAAGGTGAGCGATGGCGGCGGCGATGGCGACGAGAACATCACGGTGCACCGGGTGCCGCTGGCGGACGTGCCGGCGTTCGTGGCCGAGAAGCGGAAGGCGGGCGTGGCGATCGATACCAAGATGCTGCTGATCCTGGCTGGGTCGATCCTCTAACCAAGACCTGTTTCCCCGCGAAGGCGGGGACCCAGACTGGGCGCCCGCCTTCGCGGGAGAACAAGGAGGTGCGGGAGGGCCTAGCGCCGCTCCCGCGGGCTTATTTGAAGTTGTCCGCGTAGCTCTGCAGCTTCAGCGTCTTCTGCGGCGCTGGCACGACGGTGTAGCCGAACCCCTCGCGCTCGCAGTGCGCGATCGCGGCTTCTGCAGTCGGGAACAGCAGGCGCAGCTGGTCGCGGGTGTCGCCGCTGCCGGCCCAGCCGGTGAGCGGGTCGGGGCGCTTGGGCTCCGACGGTTCGAATTCGAGCTGCCAGGCGTCGGTCCGGTGCTTGCCGGACTGCATGGCGTTCTTGGGGCGCTGGAAGATACGGGCGGTTGGCATGAGCCCCCCTTATCGCGAACCGGCGGCCCTTGCATCCGCCTTTTTCGTGCGCAGTGTGGCGGACGCTGCAGCGGGGTCGTCGGGCCAGGGATGCTTGGGGTAGCGGCCGCGCATTTCCTTCGCCACCGCGGTCCAACTGCCGGCCCAGAATCCGGGGAGGTCGCGTGTGGTCTGGATCGGGCGGCCGGCGGGGGATGTAAGGCTCAGCACCAGCGGTACGCGCGCCTCGCCGATCACCGGGTGGATTGCGAGCCCGAACAGCGCTTGAACCCGGAGTTCGACGCGCGGCCCGCCTTCGGCTGCGTAGTCGATCGCGTGCGTGCTGCCGGCGGGGCTGGTGAAATCGGGCGGCGCGAGGCGGTTGATCGTCTGCATCGCGTCCCAGCCGAGCAGGTTGCGCAAGGCTTCGGCGAGCGCGCCGGGGGCGATCACGTCGAGTCGGCGCTTGCCGGTCAGAAGCGGTGCGAGCCATTCGTCGGCGCGGTCGAGCAGGGTCGCGTCGTCGAGCGGGACGCCGGCATAGGCGGCGCGGTCGCGCAGGGCCTGGGCGCCGTCGCTCCATGGTAGCAGCGCGAGGCCGTGCTCGCGGACGCCGTCGATGAGCGCAGCAAGGATCGCGTCTGGGTCGGCGCCGCTGTCGGGGCCGCTCGACAAACGGATCGCCCCGAGGCGGCGTTCGCGCAGCGTCTGGATGCCGCCGGTCGTCGGGTCGAACGTGACGGTGCGGCGGGAGTCGATGCGATCGGCGAAGAGGGTTTCGACGGTAGCCTGGTCGATCGCTACGGCGGAGAGGATGCGCGCGCCGGCGGCAGAGCCCTGCATGTCGGCGACGGCGAGCCATTCGGAGCGGGCGAGTGGTGAGGTCGGGTCGAGTTTGAACCCGCGTCCGCCGACCGAGGCCCAGGTTTCGCCGGACGGATCACGGCGGCGTGCGACACGGTCGGGGAAGCCCAGCGCGACGCAAACTTCTGCCCCCCTTCCGCTTGCGGGAGGGGTCGGGGGAGGGGCTGACCCAGCAGTGCCGCGCACTTGGGGTATGTCGCGCCCTCCCCCAACCCCTCCCGCAAGCAGGAGGGGAGCAAGGCGTGCCCACTTGTCCGCCATCGCTCTTGCCGCCTGCGCCTTGGACCCGCGTTCGGTTTTCCAGCGGCGGAGGCGGGTTTCTAGATCGACGTCCTGACCTCCAATGCCGCGTTCGCCGAGCAGGACTGCGATTTGGGCTGCCGTATTTGCCAAGCCGCGCTCCCCCGCCCGCAGAAGCATGTGCGCCAGTCTCGGCGGCATCGGCAGTTTCGCGATCGCGCGGCCATGCGACGTCGGACGGCCGTCTTCGATCGCCTGCAACGTCGTCAGCCGCGCCATCGCCTCGTCGATCGCGGCGGCGGGGGGCGGGTCGATCCAGCGGAGGTCTCGCGGATCACCGACGCCCCAAAGTGCGCAGGCAAGGACTAGCGCGGACAGGTCCGCCTCCAGGATTTCTGGCGGGTCGTACCGTGGAAGGCCGGCCGTCGCCGCTTCCTCCCACAATCGATACGCCACGCCCGGTCCGAGCCGCGCGGCGCGGCCGGCGCGTTGCGTGACCGCCGCCTGGCTCGCACGTTCGGTGACCAGGCGCGTCATCCCCGCCGCGCGGTCGTAGCGGGGGCGTCTCGCCAGCCCGGAGTCGACGACGATGCGGATGCCGTCGAGCGTCAGGCTGGTCTCGGCGATGCTGGTGGCGAGCACGACCTTCCGCCGGCCGTCCGGTTCGGGAAGGATCGCGGCGCGCTGGGCTGCGGGATCGAGGCTGCCGTGGAGTTCGTGGAGGACGATGTCGTCGGGCAGGTTGGCGAGGCGGTCGGCGGTGCGTTCGATCTCCGCGACGCCGGGGAGGAAGGCGAGCACGCCGCCCTCCGCTTCGCCAAGTGCGCGACGGATCGCGGCGGCGACCGAGTCCTCGATGCGGAGTTCGGCTTGGCGACCGATGTGACGGAGGGTGAGTGGGTAGCTGCGGCCTTCGCTTTCGATGACGGGGGCCTCGTCCATCAACGCCGCGAACCTTGCGCCGTCGAGCGTTGCGGACATCGCGACGATGCGGAGGTCGGGGCGGAAGCCGGCTTGAACGTCGAGCGCCAGCGCGAGGCCGAAATCGCCGTCGAGGCTGCGTTCGTGGACTTCGTCGAACAGCACCGCGGAGACGCCGGCGAGTTCGGGGTCGGCCTGGATGCGCGCGACGAAGATGCCTTCCGTGATGACCGTGACGCGCGTTGCGGCGGAGCGCTTGCTGTCCATGCGGGTCGCGTAGCCGAAGGTCTGCCCGACGGGCTCGCCAGCAGTCGAGGCCATGCGTTCGGCGGCGGCGCGGGCGGCCAGACGGCGGGGGGAGAGGAGAAGGATCTCGCCGGTGCACCAGGGTTCGGTGAGGAGGGCCGGCGCTACTGCCGTGGTCTTGCCGGCACCTGGGGGAGCGACGAGGACCGCGGAGGTGCGGTCGCGTAGGGTGGCGAGGAGCTCGGGGAGTACGGCTAGGATCGGGAGCGGCGGCGGGGTCATGCGCGCCTGCTGCCACAGTAGCGGGGTTGGCGACAGGTTTTGCTTGAGCGGTCCCTTGGGAAGGCGCGGGTTCAAACCGATGATTGCGCGCCTTCGATCCTCCCCCGCCAGGGGGAGGTGGCAGGCACTTGCCTGACGGAGGGGGAGGTAAGGGAAACCGATGTTTCGTATCCTCCCCCTCCGTCGCTTCGCGCCACCTCCCCCTGGCGGGGGAGGATCGCTGGGCTCGGTGGAAGTCGATGGCTTACCCAACCGCCAACCATACCGCCCCGGCGAAGGCCGGGGTCCAATTTGGAAACGGCGGTGAAGGCCGTTGCGCTCCGTTATTGCTACCTCTCCAATTGGGCCCCGGCCTTCGCCGGGGTGGTGCGCATAGGCGGGCGGACTTAGCACCGGGCGAGCTTGGAGCAGCAACCTTTGCCGAACGCGTTGCGACAGCCCACCCCGCCCCCCCCACCACCGAAGGCTGGCAAGCGCTCGCGAACCTGCTAGACGCTCCGCCAGTAATCATGGCGTCCGATCCCTCCCCCACCTCGACGACGGCGACAGGCCGCACTTCCGACCGGCTGCGCGGCAGGGTCTCGCGTGCGTGGGCGAGTCGGTGGACTAAGGCGGCGTTGGCGCTGGTCGCGCTCGGCTTCGTCGCGATCTTCGCGTTCTGGTTCGCGGTCATGCGTGACCTGCCTTCCGTGGACACGTTGCGCACCTACGAGCCACCGCTGCCGACCAACGTCCGCGGGATCGATGGCGCGCCGATCCACAGCTACGCCCGCGAACGGCGCGTCGAGCTGAGCTATGCCGAATATCCGCCGCTGCTGGTAAAGGCGTTCCTCGCCGCCGAGGACAAGTCGTTCTTCGAGCATCACGGCGTCGATTATCCCGGCCTCGCCGGCGCGGTGTACGATTATGCGACCAAGCTCGGCACGGGAAAGCGCGCCAAGGGCGGCTCGACGATCACGCAGCAGGTCGCGAAGAACCTGTTGATCGGCAACGCCTATTCGCCGTCGCGCAAGCTGCGCGAGGCGGTGCTGGCGTACAAGATCGAGGACACGCTGACCAAGGAGCAGATCCTCGAGCTGTACCTCAACCAGATCGCGCTCGGCCGTAACGCGTTCGGCGTCGAGGCGGCGTCCCACGCCTATTTCGACAAGGACCTCGACCAGCTCGATCTGGCGCAGATGGCGTATCTCGCGATCCTGCCCAAGGGTCCGTCGAACTACGATCCGGTGCGCAACACCGAGAAGGCCATGACGCGGCGCAATTACGTGCTGAACCGGATGCTCGACAACGGCTTCATCACCCGCGCGCAGCATGACCAGGCGAATGCCGAGCCGCTCGGCGCGGTGATGCGCCGCACGCCGAAGTTCGAGAGCGTCGGCGGGTATTTCGTCGAGGAAGTCCGCCGCCAGTTGATGGCCAAGTTCGGCGAGAACGCGAAGGATGGCCCCTACAGCGTCTATTCGGGCGGGCTGTGGGTGCGGACCTCGTTCGACGCGAAGTTGCAGGATCTCGCGCAGCAGGCCTTGCGTGATGGCCTGGTGCGGTTCGACAGCGGACGCGGCTGGAACGGCCCGATCCGTCATGTCGAGATCGAGGACGACAACTGGCTCCAGCCTCTGCTCAACAGCAATATCGCGCTCGATTATCGGGATTGGGTCGCGGCGATTGTCACCGGCAAGGACGGCAACGCCTGGAGCCTCGGCTTCCGCACCGGCAAGACCGGCACGTTGCCACGCTACGCGGCGCAGATGCCGGTGCGCGGCAAGGGCGGCAACGCGTTCGGGGCGATCGAGGTTGGCGACATCATCGCGGTGGCGCCGGACGGTGGTTCGTTCGCGTTACGGGCGATTCCCAAGGTCTCGGGCGCGTTCGTCGTCGAGGAGCCTGCGTCGGGCCGCGTGCTGGCGATGCAGGGCGGGTTCGACGACCGGTTGCAGGCGTTCAACCGCGCGACTCAGGCGATGCGCCAGCCGGGCTCGACGATCAAGCCGATCGTCTATTCCGCCGCGCTCGACAACGGCATGACGCCCGCGTCGATCATCGTCGACGGGCCGTTCTGCGTCTATCAGGGCGCGCGGCTGGGGCAGAAATGCTTCCGCAACTTTGGCAATTCGCGTGGGTCCGGCCCGCATACGATGCGCTGGGGTATCGAGCAGTCACGCAACCTGATGACCGTGCGCGCCGCCGCGCAGACCGGCATGCCGAAGGTGGTCGCGACGATCAAGAAGATGGGCGTCGGCGATTACGCGCCCTATCTCTCCTATGCGCTCGGCGCTGGCGAGACGACCGTCGGGCGGATGGTCAACGCGTATTCGATCCTCGCGAACAACGGCAAGGGCGGCCCGCCGTCGCTGATCGACTTCGTCCAGGATCGCCACGGCAAGGTGATCTGGCCCGAGAACTGGCGGCCCTGCGATCGCTGCAACGCGCCCGACTGGGACGGCAAGCCGATGCCGCGGCCGATCACGCGCCAGCGCCAGGTGCTCGACGCCATGACCGCCTATCAGATGGTCCACATCACCGAAGGCGTCGTCCAGCGCGGTACCGCGGTGACCCTGCGTGATCTCGACCGGCCGATGTTCGGCAAGACCGGCACGAACAACGGCCCGACCGACGTGTGGTTCGTCGGGGGCACGCCGCAGTTCGTCGGCGGGCTGTACATCGGTTTCGACACGCCGAAGAACCTTGGTGGCGCGGCACAAGGCGGTACGCTCGCCGCGCCGATCTTCAAGCAGTTCGCGGTGAAGGCGTATGAGGATCTGCCCAAGCTGCCGTTCCGCGCCCCCCCCGGAATCCGCATGGTTCGGATCGATCGCGGTAGCGGCCGGCCGGTCTATGGCACGTGGCCCGACACCAGCGATCCAAAGCCCGCGGTGATCTGGGAAGCGTTCAAGCCCGAGAGCGAGCCGCGGCGCGCCGCGCGTCGCTCCGATGTTGCCCCCACGGCTGCTACGACGACGACCGCGGTGAAGAAGGCCGAAGCCCCGCGCGACAGCGATTTCTTGCAAAGACAAGGCGGAATCTACTAGCGCGCTTATATAGACGTCATCCCGGCGCCCGCCGGTGACCCGCCCCGCTCGCTTGGGACGGCGATCCCGGCCTCCGCTGGGACGACGAAATTCCCGGCCTCCGCCGGGGCGGCGGAATTATTGGAGAATATCATGCGCGCCGAAGCGCAGGCTCACGTAGACACCATCAACGACGCGCTGGCGCTGCTGCGCCGCTTCCTCGATTGGGACCGCGCGCTGCGTCGTCTCGACGAGTTGAACGCGCGCGTCGAGGATCAGGCGCTCTGGTCCGATCCCAAGGCCGCGCAGGAGGTGATGCGCGAGCGTCGTCGTCTCGACGAGGCGATCAGCGCGACACGCGCGATCCAGAGCGAGCTGTCGGATACCGCCGAGCTGATCGAGATGGCCGAGGCCGAGGGCGATACCGAGATGGAGGCGGACGGCGTTGCGTCGCTCGCCGAACTCGCCGCGCGTGCCGACAAGGACAAGATCAAGGCGTTACTCGCGGGCGAGGCCGATGCCAACGACACCTATATCGAGGTGAACGCGGGCGCGGGCGGCACCGAGAGCCAGGACTGGGCAGGCATGCTCAGCCGGATGTATTCGCGCTGGGGCGAACGCCACGGGCTGAAGGTCGAACTGGTCGACCAGCATTCGGGCGAGCAGGCCGGGATCAAGTCCGCCACGCTGCTGCTCAAGGGTGAGAACGCGTACGGTTACGCGAAGACCGAGAGCGGCGTGCACCGGCTCGTGCGGATCAGCCCGTACGATTCGGCGGCGCGGCGGCACACGTCGTTCGCGAGTGTCTGGGTGTATCCGGTCGTCGACGACAATATCGAGGTCGAATACAACGAGAGCGACCTGCGAATCGACACATACCGTGCGTCGGGTGCAGGCGGCCAGCACATCAACACGACCGACTCGGCGGTGCGCATCACGCACATCCCGACCGGGATCGTCGTGCAGTGCCAGAACCAGCGCTCGCAGCACAAGAACAAGGCCGAGGCGTATAATCAGCTCCGCGCGCGTCTGTACGAGCGCGAACTGGCGATCCGCGAGACTGCGGCGAATGCCGAGAACGCCGGCAAGACCGACATCGGCTGGGGCCACCAGATCCGATCGTACGTGCTTCAGCCGTACCAGATGGTGAAGGACCTGCGCACCGGCGTCGTCTCGACCAGCCCGTCGGACGTGCTCGACGGCGACCTCGAGATGTTCATGGCGGCAGCGCTGTCGCAGCGCGTGACCGGCGAGGCCGTCGAGGTGGAGGACGTCGATTGAGCTTGCGGGGTGTCCTTGCCCTGATGGTCCTGCCGATGCTTGCGCTATGCGCGTGTGACGGCAGCAAGCCGCTGATCAAGCGCGAGCCCAAGGAGCCAGTGTTCCCCGCCGCCGACCGTCCGGTCGCGTCGATCGTCTCGACGCGCTGGTCGAACGAGGAAGCGCGCGATCGGCTCAACGAGGCCGGCGAGGTCATGAACAAGGGCGAGATCCGCAAGGGCATGACGGTCGCGGATATCGGCGCGGGCGAGGGATACTACACGATCCGCCTCGCGGCACGCGTCGGCAAGGACGGTCGTGTGCTTGCGGAGGACATCATCCCGGCGGTGCGCGACCAGCTGGCGGAACGCGTCGCGCGCGAGGATCTGGCGAACGTCAGCGTGAAGCTGGGCGAGGCGAACGATCCGAAGCTGCCCGAGGCGAGTTTCGACCGGGTGCTGATGGTGCACATGTATCACGAGATCGAGCAGCCCTACGAGTTCCTGTGGCGGTTGCGGCCGTCGCTGAAGCCCGACGGGCTGGTGGTGGTGGTCGATGCTAACCGGCCGACGCAGAATCACGGCACGCCGCCGGCACTGCTGAAGTGCGAGTTCGCGGCGGTCGGGTATACGCAGGTGGATACCGACGACATGCCGTCGGCCGGGGGCTACATCGCGACGTTCCGTGCGTCTGGGCCGCGTCCGGCGCCGGAAGCGATCCGGGCGTGCCGGCTCGGATGACATCTGGTTCTCATTCCTAACCGATCCGGATGCCCCACCCCGGCGTAGGCCGGGGCCCAATTGGAAAGGTCGCAGTAACGACGAACTGTGCGTAGTTGGCAACGCCCCCCCAATTGGGCCCCGGCCTTCGCCGGGGTGGTGTGTTTGGAAGGCGCTCCCCACACCACGCCATTCCCGCAGAGTTGTGAACCGGTCGCTTGCAGTCCGACGACAGCCCACGCTTCCTTGTTCTCCCGCGAAGGCGGGAGCCCAGGCTGGGTCCCCGCCTTCGCGGGGAAACAAGCTTTTGTGTCGTCATCTGGGAGACGGCCCCATCTCGCTGAGGCTAGCTACAGGTTCGGTCGGGATAGATGCGACAAGTCAGACGATCCCCATCGCTCGCAAACTCGCCACCTCGTCCCCCGCGATTACCAGGTGATCGAGCAACACCACCTCCAACGTCCGCAACCCCGCCGCCAGTGCCCGCGTGAACGCGACGTCCCGCGCACTCGGCGTCGCATCCCCGCTCGGATGGTTATGCGCGATGATCACCCCGTGAGCACCGAACGCCAGCGCATCCACCGCGACCGTCCGGATCGAGATCGTCACCTGATCCCGCCCCCCGACGACATGCCGCATTCCGAGAAGCCTCCGATTCGGATCAAGATACGCGACCGCCACCGTCTCCACCGTGGCATCACGCAGCCCAGCGAACAGCGCCCGCGCCGCGGCGAGGTCGGCGATACGAGGGGAAGACTCGGACGGTCGCAGCACATACCCGCCTGCCCCGCGACACCGTCGATCGCACGCGCAACTACATCCGCTTGAGCCCCTGCCCCTGCATCGCTACGCAAACCCGATGCGCCAATATCTAGACCTCATGGACCGCGTACTCTCGACCGGCGTCGAGACGATGGACCGCACCGGCACCGGCACGCTCAGCGTGTTCGGCGCGCAGATGCGGTTCGATCTCGCGCAGGGCTTCCCCGTGCTCACCACCAAGAAGCTCCACCTCCGCTCGATCATCGTCGAGCTCCTCTGGTTCCTCCGCGGCGATACCAACGTCCGCTGGTTGCAGGACCGGAAAGTCGCGATCTGGGATGAATGGGCGGACGAAGCGGGCGATCTCGGCCCGGTCTATGGCAAGCAGTGGCGCGACTGGGTCGCCGCGGACGGTCGCCATATCGACCAGATCGCCGAACTCATAACGCAGATCAAAACCAACCCCGCCTCGCGCCGCCAGATCGTCAGCGCATGGAATCCGGGCGACCTCCACGCGATGGCGCTCGCCCCGTGCCACTGCCTGTTCCAGACGCATGTCGCGGGCGGCAAGCTGTCGCTGCAACTCTACCAGCGCTCGGGCGACATCTTCCTCGGCGTGCCGTTCAACATCGCCAGCTACGCGTTGCTCACGCACATCCTCGCGCAGCAATGCGGGCTGGAGGTCGGCGAGTTCATCTGGACCGGCGGCGATTGCCACCTCTATTCGAACCATCTGGAGCAGGCGCAACTGCAACTGACGCGCGCGCCCGGACCTCTCCCGCGCCTTGAAATATTGCGGAAGCCGGACTCGATTGACGTGTACGAGTATGAGGATTTCGTCCTCCACGACTACGTCGCGCAGGCGCATATCAAGGCGCCCGTCGCGGTCTGACGAGAGCGAATCGCAATAGGAACCGGGCGGGCGCTGTGCGGTTCAGATGCGCATGGATATCACACAGCTCATTCTCGATGAACACGCGCAGCAGCGCGCATTGTTCGCGCAGATCGATTCGATCGACGCCAAGGATACCGAGGCGCTGTCGGCGCTCTGGACCCGCCTCAAGAACCTGCTCGACGCGCATGCCGAGGCGGAGGAGCGCTTCTTCTACCCGCGGCTGATGAAGATCGGCACCGGCGGCAACGACGCAGGTTCGGCCGCCGAGGAGACGGAGGACGCGATCGAGGATCACAACGACATCCGCGACACCGGCGAAGCGGTTGACAAGCATCCGGTCGGCTCGGACGCTTGGTTCGAGGCGGTCGGCGAATGCAACAAGGCGAACAGCGATCATCTGGCGGAGGAAGAACGCCAGGGTCTGACCGATTTCCGCAAGCATGCGACGCTGGAAGAGCGGCATGAACTGGGCGTCCGGTTTGCGGCGTTCGAGGCGAACCATCTGAACGGGGTGACGGTCGTCGAGAAGGATCCCGAGGCGTATGTGAAGCAGCATGCGCCGGGGTGAGCCACACCGCTTATCTACCACCCCGGCGAAGGCCGGGGCCCAATTGGAAAGGTCGGAGTAACAGGGCGCGGCGTCCATCAGCAGCGTTTCCCAATTGGGCCCCGGCCTCCGCCGGGGTGGTTGTTCGTTAGGTAGAGTATGCCGACTTAAACGGAAGTGTAGCCCCCCTTCCCTCATTCCGGCATGACCGGAACATGATCACCTTCTACCTCGCCCGCGCCACCAACGGCGTCATCGGCCGCGATGGCCAGCTCCCCTGGCGCATCCCCGCGGACCTGAAGCGCTTTAAGGCGCTGACGATGGGCAAGCCGATGGTGATGGGGCGCAAAACCTTCGAGAGTTTCCCGAGCCCCCTTCCCGGCCGCCGGCATATTGTCCTGACGCGGGGCGACTGGAGCGCGGAAGGCGCCGAGGTCGCGCATTCGGTCGAGCAAGCGCTGGCGATCGCGGGTGACGACGTCGCGGTGATCGGCGGCGCACAGATCTATGCGCAGTTGCTCCCCCATGCGGACCGGATCGAACTGACCGAAGTCCATGACGAACCCGAAGGCGACGCCGTCGTCCCCGCGTTCGAGGGCTGGCGCGAGATCGCTCGCGAGGACCACCCAGGCGAAAAGCAACGGCCCGCTTATAGCTTCGTCACCCTCACCCGCCCCTGAGTTGTTTCAGCGAAGGCGGGAGCCCAGGCTGGACTCCCACCTTCGCGGGAGAACAAGGAGTTGCGGGAGACGACCGCACGGAAGGACTATCGCCTTTCGCGGCGGCTGGTTACTGAACCGCGCATGCAGCGGCTCGACGGCGGCGCGTCCATTCCTTCGCATCTCGCGAACGGGATCGTCGCGCTGGGCAATTTCGATGGATTCCACCTCGGTCACCAGGCGGTGGTCGCGCGCGCGATCGCCTGGGCCAAAGCGGAGGGCCGCCCCGCGCTGGTGGCGACGTTCGATCCGCACCCGGTCCGCCATTTCCGCCCCGACACCGCGCCGTTCCGCCTCACCACGCTCGACCAGCGCGAGCGGCTGTTCGCGGAAGCGGGCGCCGACGCGATGGTGGTGTTCCATTTCGACGGCGATCTCGCCGCGCTGACCGCCGAGGAGTTCATCGCCCAGCGGCTCGAGGACAATCTCCGCGTTGGCGGCGTCGTCACCGGCGAGGACTTCACCTTCGGCAAGGGCAAGGCCGGCACCGTCCACACGCTCGCCTCGCGGGGCCCGGTCCACGGGTTCCGCGCGGAAACCGTCGGCGCGGTCGCGTTGAACGGCGAGACCGTCTCGTCCACGCGCATCCGCGATGCCTTGCGCAGCGGCGACATGGCGACCGCGACGCGCCTGCTCACGCGACCGTTCGCGATCGAGGGCGTGGTGCAGCACGGCGACAAGCTGGGCCGCACGATCGGCTATCCGACCGCCAATCTCGACATGGGCAATTATCTTCGCCCGGCATACGGGATCTATGCGGTGACCGGGCGGCTGGAGGACGGCCGCGTACTGAAGGGCGCGGCGAACCTCGGCATCCGCCCGAGCTTCGATCCGCCGAAGGAATTGCTGGAACCGTATTTCTTCGACTTCTCGGAGGATCTGTACGGCCGTCGCGTCGAGGTTTCGCTGGTCGAGTATCTCCGCCCGGAAGCGAAGTTCGACAGTCTCGAAGCGCTGATGACCCAGATGGATGCCGACTGCGCTCGTGCGCGCGCGATCCTCGGTTTCTCCCCTCCCTGAAAGGGAGGGGTTGGGGGTGGGTCGGCCGCTTGGCGGACGTGACGGCAATTCCGAACCAACCCACCCCCAGCCCCTCCCTTCCGGGGAGGGGAGCAAGAGCGGGACAGGGATGGCAACGTGAGCCGCTACCCGCTACAGCCCGGCTCACTTATGACCGATACTCCCGCGCCCGCCCGCGATTACCGCGATACCGTCTTCCTGCCGAAGACCGACTTCCCGATGAAGGCGGGCCTCGCCGCAAAGGAGCCGGCGATCCTGGAGCGCTGGGCCAAGCTCGGCATCTACGACCGGTTGCGCGAACAGCGGCTCGGGCGCGAGCGGTTCATCCTGCACGATGGCCCGCCGTACGCGAATGGCGACATCCACATGGGCCACGCGATGAACAAGGTCCTGAAGGACATCATCGTCCGCTCGCAGTCGCTGATGGGCAAGGACGCGCCGTACGTCCCCGGCTGGGACTGCCACGGCCTGCCGATCGAGTGGAAGGTCGAGGAAGCGTATCGCGCGAAGAAGCTCAACAAGGACGACGTCCCCGTCGACCAGTTCCGCGCCGAATGCCGCGCCTATGCCGAGAAGTGGGTCGCCGTGCAGAAGGCCGAGTTCGAGCGCCTCGGCGTGATGGGCGACTGGGCCGATCCGTATCTGACGATGAAGTACGAGGCCGAGGCCGCCATCGTCGGCGAGCTGCTCAAGTTCGCCGAGAGCGGCCAGCTGTACCGCGGCGCCAAGCCGGTGATGTGGTCGCCGGTCGAGAAGACCGCGCTCGCCGAGGCCGAGGTCGAGTATGAGGACATCGTTTCCACGCAGATCGACGTGGCGTTCGAGATCGACTCTGCGCCGAACGCGCCCGAACTGGTCGGCGCGCATGCGGTGATCTGGACGACGACACCGTGGACGATCCCGGTGAACCAGGCGCTGAGCTATGGGCCTGAGATTGAGTATGTTCTGCTGGTGGATGGCGATCGCCGATACTTGGTCGCCGAGGCGCTCATCGAGAGTTTTTACGCCCGTACCCTCCCCCCCCGTCATCCCGGCGGAGGCCGGGACCCACTTACCAACGGGGAAGACCGCGGTGAGGTGGGCCCTGGCCTCCGCCGGGGTGACGGAGAGGAGGGTGGCGTTGCCATCCATTGGCGCGGGAAGGGTTCTGCGTTCGCCGACGCCACCGCACGCCACCCGATGCACGCGCTCGGTGGGTTCTTCGCGAAGCCACGCCCGTTCCTCCCCGGCGAGTTCGTCACGACCGATGCAGGCACCGGGCTCGTCCACATGGCGCCGGACCACGGCGAGGACGATTTCGAACTCTGCAAGCAATACGGCATCGACCCGGTCTTCGCGATCGACGGCGCGGGGATGTACCGCGCCGACTGGGCATGGCTCGGCGGCCAGGGCAGCGTCATCAACAAGAAGTTCGTGAGCGCCGACGGCCCGATCTGTACCGACCTGCGCGAGACAGGTGCGCTGCTGGCGGCGAGCGACGACTTCAAGCACAGCTACCCGCATTCGTGGCGCTCGAAGGCCAAGGTGATCTTCCGCGCGACCCCGCAATGGTTCATCCCGATGGACCGGAGCGACACAGAGTCCCCCTCCCGCCTGCGGGAGGGGTTAGGGGAGGGCAGTGCCGCAAATGCGGCGCTCGACGCCTCCCCTCCCCCAACCCCTCCCGCAAGCGGGAGGGGAGTAGAGAGTGGCAACGGCGCCACTCTCCGCGAAATCGCACTAGATGCGATCGCAGCGACCACTTGGATCCCCGCGCGTGCGGAAAACCGGATCACGTCGATGGTGCAGGGCCGCCCCGACTGGGTCATCTCGCGCCAGCGTGCCTGGGGTGTCCCGATCGCGCTGTTCGTCGACCGCGCCACCGGCCAGTACCTCAACGACCCCGCCGTGAACGCCCGCATCGTCGAAGCCTTCCGCGAGAACGGCGCGGACGCGTGGTATGCCGACGGCCACCAGGCGTTGCTCGGCCCCGACTACGACCTCGCCGACTATGAGGTCGTGAAGGACATCCTCGACGTCTGGTTCGACTCGGGCTGCACGCACGTCTTCACCGTCGAAGCACGCTACGGCGAAGGCACCCGCGCGAACCTGTATCTCGAAGGTTCGGACCAGCATCGCGGTTGGTTCCAGTCGTCGCTGCTCGAAAGCTGCGGCACGCGCGGTCGCGCCCCCTATGACGCGGTCCTCACCCACGGCTTCGCGCTCGACGGCCAGGGCCGGAAGATGTCGAAGTCGCTCGGCAACGTCGTCGATCCGCTCAAGATCATCGGCGAGTCCGGCGCCGACATCCTGCGCATGTGGGTAGCCTCGACCGACTATTTCGACGACGTGAAGATCGGCAAGGAGGTGCTCGCCACCGCCTCCGACGCGTACCGGAAGCTGCGCAACACGTTCCGCTACATGCTCGGCGCGCTCGAAGACTTCGACGAGTCGGAGCGCGTCGCCGTATCCGACATGCCCGAGCTGGAGCGCTACGTGCTCCACCGCCTCGGCATGATCGACACCGAACTGCGCCAGGCGGCGGAAGCCTACGAGTTCAACCGCTACACGCGCCTGCTGACCGACTTCGCGAACGAAGACCTGTCCGCGTTCTTCTTCGATATCCGCAAGGATTCGCTCTATTGCGACGCCCCGAGCGACATCAAGCGCCGGTCGTACCGCACGGTGTTGGACGTGCTGTTCCACGCGCTGGTCCGCTACGCCGCACCGGTGCTCTGCTTCACCGCGGAAGAAGTGTGGCAGTCGCGCTTCCCCAACGACGACAGCTCGGTGCACTACCTCGAATGGCCGTCATTGCCCGAGGTGGAGGATGGCGTCGAAGTCGGGAAGAAGTGGACGCAGATCCGTGCACTTCGCGAAACGGTTACCGAAGCCATCGAACCCATGCGTCGCGAAAAGACCGTGCGTTCGAGTTTGGAGGCAGAGGTCACGATCAAATCGATGTCGCCTCTTGGGGCGACTGAAGCTGCGGAACTGGCCGAAGCGTTCATCGTCGCCAAGGTCACGCCGGGCGACGCGGTCACCGTGACGCGCACCGACTTCCACAAATGCGGCCGCTGCTGGCGCCACCTCCCCGAGGTCACCGTCGATGGCGACCTCTGCAACCGATGCAACGAGGTAGTGGCCGATGCGTAACCTGCCAAAGGCCGGGTTCAGCGCCGCGATCGCGCTCTTCCTCGCCGACCAGATCAGCAAATGGGCGGTGACCAAGCCGCTCGGGATCGATTCGCTCGGCGACTCGCAGACGATCACGTCGTTCTTCGACCTGCGCTTCGTGCCCAACATCGGCATCTCGCTCGGCCTGCTACCCGCCGACGGCCACCTGACCCGCTGGGCGCTGGTGCTGCTGACCGGCGCGATCGCGGTCGGCGTCGCGGTGTGGATGACGCGTGAGAAGAACCCCGCCGACCAGGTCGCGCTGGGCTTCGTACTCGGCGGCGCGATCGGCAATATCCTCGACCGGATCCGGCTCGGCTACGTCGTCGATTTCTGCGACCTGCATATCGGTGAGTGGCGTCCGTTTTTGGTCTTCAATGTCGCCGATGCAGCCATTACTGTCGGCGTGCTCGTCCTGCTTGTTCGGGCGCTCCTCGTGCGCGAGAAGCCCCCTGTGGAGAATTCCCATGCGTAAGTTCGTACCCCTGGCCGCCGGCCTCACCTGCGTCGCGCTGCTCTCGGGTTGCGGGGCAGGCCGAAGCCTCGATCGCGCACGCCCGGACGAGTTCGCCGTCGCGCGCCAGGCGCCGCTCGTGATCCCGCCCGACTTCGCGCTGGTCCCGCCGCAGCCGGGCGCCGCCCGCCCGCAGGATACCGCGGCCAATGCCCAGACGCTAGACGCGCTGTTCGGTGGAGCCGCTGCGCGCAGCCCGGCCGAGTCGGGTGTCGTCGCTGATGCGGGCGCCGACAATGACGATCCCGGCATCCGCTCCAGCGCAGGCGATCCCGCCACGACGGTCGTCGACAAGGGTTCGACGACGCGCGACATCGTCGCGGCGCCGGAGGGTGACGGCCAGGACGCGAAGACCACCGCGAACTGATCGAGTCCTAGCGGCTGATGAAAAAAGGGCGGCTCCTCGCGGGGCCGCCCTTTTCGTGTCTGACGGTTCTTTCCGCCGCCCTCCCCCGTCATCCTGAGGAAAGTCAGGGTCCAGAGCCATGGAGCGCGACGCGTGCGACTCTGGATCCTGGGTCGAGCCCAGGATGACGGGTCGGATGGGGCGATCGATGAGTTGGAGGCCCTGATCCAAACTCAGAGCGCCCTTCCTTGTTCTCCCGCGAAGGCGGGAGCCCAGTCTGGGTCCCCGCCTTCGCGGGGAAACAAGGTTCAGGGGCGCCCTCCCCTCAGAGCGATCAGAACGCCGCGGTCAGCGACACCAGTACCTTGCCGTTGGCGATCGAGCCATTGCCGTCCTGGCCTCGGCTGAAGCTCGGCTGAAGATACGCCGACTCGCCCTTGCCGATGTCGGTATCAACATACGCGACGCCCAGCGTCAGCGGCGTCGTCGGGATCACGTAGTCCGCCCCGAACAGCCAGTCGAAATACTCGCCGGTCGGCGACACGCTGGTCGCGAATGGGCCAAGGCCCTTGTTGCCGTTCGAATAGCCGACATGCGCTTTCACGGTCAGCCCGGTGTTCGGGATCCCGCTGCTGACGTCGCCCCACAGATAGAGGTTGTCGTCCTTGGCATTCACCCGGTCGTATACGCCGGCCGCCGCCGACGCACCGTTGGTATACCACGGCCCCAACGCCTGCTGCTTGGGCGCGTAGGCGACACCGGCGAGCAGTGCGACTGGACCGACGGTGCCCGACAGCTTGGCATAGGGCTCGATGAAGTCGGTGTTGTCGAAGCCGCTCGGGTACATGTACCAGGTCGCGCCGACGTCGAGCGCGCCGCCGCCGACCGGCACCTTGTAGCCCGCGATCAGGTCGAGCTCCATGTTCGCGCCACCGAACGTGCCCCAGCCTGCGAGGTTGGAACCCCAGGTGCCGATATACAGCCCGCTCTTGTGCGTGATCGTGATGCCGCCCTGGACGGCGAGATTCTCGTCCGACTGCGACACGCCGCGAAAGCGATAGTCGCTGACGAGCCCGACCGCGCCGCTGACCGTGACCTCCTTGGGAGGTGCGGTGTCGTCCTGCGCTAACGCTGGCGTTGCGGCAGCCAAAACAATGCCGCCGAGAAGAAGTGTGGTGAAGCGCATCGTTTCCCTTTCGATACCGGAAGTCGATGTCCGCCCTGCATCCGTGGACGCCGCATCTTTCGGGGCCGAACCCCAGTGCGGTCTTTCCAACGGTGACACCGCGATGACAGCCCATGGTGCGCCGCACAAGCGAATCTTGCGTACAATCGGGCTTTGACAGCACGCATGTTGCGCAACCGCCACACTCATTTCAAAGACAGCCGTCGCGTCCAACGTGCGTTCAGCGTGCTAGAACATTGGTCGACCGTCGGTTTTCCCAACTCTCGCGCTCGAGTTCGGGGATGACCGCGTCGGTCTCGGGATAACCAATGCACAGATACGCGACGAGGTACCAGGTCCCGGGCACGTCGAGGATCGTACGGATGCGCGAGGGGTCGAGAATCGAGACCCAACCGAGGCCGATCCCCTGCGCGCGAGCAGCGAGCCAGAGCGTATGGACCGCAATGACCGCGGAATATGCGACGGCTTCGGGCATCGTCCGGCGTCCAAGTCCGTGGCCCTGCTCCGGATCGGGTTCGACGAACACCGCGACGTGGCACGGCGCCCGTTCGAGCCCGGCAAGCTTGAGGCGCGCGTAGGTGGCTGCCCTCTCCCCCTCCTGCGTCGTCAACGCCGCCGCGTTACACGCCTCGAAGTCCGCGTGGACCGCGGCGCGACGGGCCGGGTCGTCGACCGTGACGAACCGCCACGGCTGGCTGAGCCCGACCGACGGCGAGGCGTTGGCGACCTCCAGCAACCGGTCGAGCAGCCCGCCCGGCAACGCATCGCGCCGAAACCGCCGGACGTCTCGGCGCCAACGGAACAGCGTGTCCAGCTCGGCCTGGAACGCGGGGCCGAAGATGGGTGCGTCAGCCTCCCGCGCGGACACGCCTCGATCGGAAATCGTCTAGACCTTTGCGGCAGAGAAGGCGGCGAGCCCGGCTTCGAGATCGGCGATCAGGTCGGCGGGGTCTTCGAGGCCGATCTGAAGGCGGACCATCGGGCCTGCGGCATCACGCTTGGTGACGCTGCGATAGCGATGCGGGTCGGCGGGGATGGCGAGGCTTTCGAAACCGCCCCAGCTGTAGCCTATGCCGAACAGTTGCAGGGTGTCGATCAGGACGGCGCGGGACGCTTCATCACCGCCGTTCAGGACGAACGAGAACAGGCCACTGGAGCCCTTGAAGTCGCGTACGAACAGGTCATGGCCGGGGCAGTCGGGAAGCGCAGGGTGGAGTACCTGCGCGACTTCGGATCGCGATTGCAGCCACTTAGCGATGGTCAGCGCGCTAGACTGATGCTGCGCGAGGCGCACCGCCATCGTCCGCAGGCCCCGGCTGCCGAGCCAGCAATCGTCAGGGCTGGCGACCTGCCCGAGCTGAAAACTCGTCTCGCGGAGTTTCTTGAAATGGCCAGGGCCGGCGGTGACCGAGCCGAGCATGACGTCCGAATGACCGACGACGTATTTCGTGCCGGCGAGGATCGTCAGGTCGACGCCGCGCTCGATCGCGGGGAAGAACAGCGGGGTGGCCCAGGTGTTGTCGAGCAACGTCGTCACGCCGCGCGCCTTCGCCGCGGCGACGATCGCGGGGACGTCCTGCACCTCGAAGCTCAGCGAGCCGGGGCTTTCCATGAAGATCGCCCGCGTGTTCTCGCCGATCAGGTCGGCAATGCCCGCGCCGATCATCGGGTCGTAATAGCGCGTGGTGATGCCGAACCGCTTGAGCAGGCCGCCCGCCATGCCACGCGTCGGGTCATAGGCGCTGTCGACCAGCAGCAGTTCGTCGCCGGGGGACAGAACCGACAGCAACGCCGCCGCGATCGCCGCGACGCCCGAGCAATAGAGGAACGTCCCCTCCGCGCCGGGCTCGAGCGAAGTCAGTGCGTCGGCGAGGCTCCACTGCGTCGGCGTTCCCTTACGCCCGTAGAACAGCCGGTGATGCGTATCGCGCGTCGCGCTCTCGCGGAGGTGGCCGACCGAATCGTACAAGATGGTCGAGGCGCGCCAGACCGGCGGGCTGACGATACCCTGAGTCCACTCCGGACGACGGCCGGCGAGGACGACCTTGGTCGCGTCGCCGACCGGCTTGTTCGTGTCGCTCATGCTGTGCCTGTCGCCTTGGGTGTCTCGGGATCGCCGCCCCATTCGGACCAGCTCCCGTCGTACAGCGCCGCGTCGTTGCCGAGCAGGTGCGCGCCGAACGCGAGCACCGACGCGGTGATGCCGGAGCCGCAGGTCATCACGATCGGCTTCGCCAAGTCGACGCCCGCCTTGTCGAACTCCGCCTTGAGCGCATCGCCGGTCTTCCACGTCCCGTCCGCGTTGAACACAACGCCTTGCGGCAGATTCTTCGAACCAGGAATATGCCCCGGCGCGGTGCCCGGCCGCGGGTCTTCCTCCGCGCCGGTGAAGCGCGTCGCGGACCGCGCGTCGAGCACCTGTTCCGCGCCGCTTGCGACGTTCGCCTTCATCTGGTCGAGATCGCGCACGCCCTTCAGGTCCGCCCAGGTCGTGAAGTGACGATGCCGCGGCGTCTCTTTCCCCGTCGCGGTCTCGCGCCCCTCGGCCTGCCATTTGGCCAGCCCCCCATCGAGGATCGCAACGTTGTGCGCGCCGAACAGCCGCAGCATCCACCACGCGCGCGCCGCCGTGTGCCAGGGTGAGCTGTCGTACAGCACGATCCGGCTGCCATCGCCGAGCCCCAGCGTCTGCATCCTGCTTGCGAACTTCTCCGCCGATGGCAGCGTGTTGGGGAGGTCGCTGTCGGTATCGCGCAACTCGCTGAGGTTCATGAACACTGCGCCGGGGATATGCGCCGCTTCATACTCCGCCGCCGCATCGCGGCCCTCCGCGTAGTTCGCGTCGACGATCCGCAGATCGCCCCCTCCTGATGCCGCGCCCAGTTCGTTCGCCAGCCAATCGGTGCTTACCAACGCGTCCATATGCGGCTCCTTATGCTCGATCGGTCAGTAGCCAGCCGGGCCGCTCGCGTCGAGGGAGGCGAGGAACCCGGCCGCCTGCTTGCGCGTCGCCTCACGGTCCGCCTCGGACTGTTTCGCCCAGTTGCGATACGGCATCGCCAGCCGGTTGTTGCGCCCGAGCTTGTCCTCGTGCCGCGCCAGGAAATCCCAATACAGCGCGTTGAACGGGCATGCATCCGGCCCGATCCGCTGCTTCACGTTATACCGGCATTGCCCGCAATAATCGGACATCCGGTCGATATACGCACCCGACGAAATATACGGCTTAGACCCCAACAAGCCGCCATCGCCGAACTGGCTCATCCCCAGCGTGTTGGGGAGTTCGACCCATTCATACGCGTCGACATACACCTCGAGATACCAGAGGTGCACCTTGGCCGGGTCCGCGCCGATCAGCAGCGCGAAATTGCCCGTCACCATCAGCCGTTGGATGTGATGCGCGTGCGCGGTCTCCAGCGTCTGGCCGATCGCCTCGCGCAGGCAGTGCATGTCGGTCTCGCCGGTCCAGTACCAGCTGGGCAGCTCACGGTGGTGATCGAGGAAGTTGCGCTCGACATAATCCGGCCCCTCGCGCCAGTAGATCCCGCGCATATATTCGCGCCAGCCGATGATCTGGCGGATATACCCCTCGACCGCGTTGAGCGGCGCCCGACCGGCGCGGTATTCCGCCTCCGCGCGCCGGCATAGGTCGAGCGGATCGAGCAGCCCCGAATTGATGTACGGCGAGAGGATCGAGTGCCACAGATGCCGCTCCCCGGTGAGCATCGCATCCTCGTAATCGCCGAACTGCGCGAGCGCGTGGCGGAAGAAATTCGCCGCCTGTCGCTCCGCATCCTCCGCGGTCACGGCGTATTCGAACCCGTCGAGGCTCCCCGGATGGTCCGCGAACCGCTCCGCCACTAGCGCCAGCACGTCCTTAGTCATCGCATCCGGCGCGAACACCAGCGGGCGCGGCATCAGCAGGTCGTTCTTCGCTGGCTTGCGGTTCTCCTTGTCGAAGTTCCAGCGATCGCCCTCGGGCTTGCCGGCGGTCATCAACAGCCCGGTGCGCGTCCGCATCTGGCGGTAGAACCACTCCATCGTCAGCGACTTCCGCTCCGCCGCCCATGTCTCGAAATCGGCGTGGCTGGCGAGAAAACGGTCGTCGCTGCGGATCTCGACGGGGATGCCGAACAGCGTCTCCCAGCTTTCGAGCATCGCCATCACGCGCCACTCGCCTCCCTCGGTGACGACGATCCGCTCGGGGTCATGCCGCTCGACCGCGCGCGCGATCTCGCCGGTGAAGCTGCCCGCGTTATCGGGGTCGTCGAGCCTGGTGTATTCGACCGCCCACCCGGCCTCGCGCAGGGCCTCGGCATGATGCCGCATCGCCGACAGAATATACGCGATCTTGCGCTTGTGGTGACGAACGTAGGTCGTTTCCTCGTCGACCTCCATCATCAGCACGATCGTCGCCGCCGGATCGCAATCCCGCAGCGAGGCGAGGTCGATCGTGAGCTGGTCGCCGAGGATCGGTACGAGTGTGGTTTTCTTGCGCGTCATCGCATCCTACATGGCGGCACATGACCGCTCCCCAGAACCCATTGCATCTCGGCCAGAACAGCGCCCTCCCCGCCTCTCCAGAAGAGGCCGTGCTCGATTATGTTCCGAACCCGCGCCCGGGCCGGACGTATCTCGTGCGGTTCGCGGCGCCCGAGTTCACGTCGCTGTGCCCGGTCACCGGCCAGCCCGACTTCGCGCACCTCGTCATCGACTACGTCCCCGGCGAGACGATCGTCGAGTCGAAGTCGCTGAAGCTGTTCCTGAGCAGCTTCCGCAACCATGCCGGGTTCCACGAGGATTGCACCGTCGGCATCGGCGAGCGCCTGTTCGACGAGATGAAACCGGTGTGGCTGCGGATAGGCGGCTACTGGTATCCGCGTGGCGGGATCCCGATCGACGTGTTCTGGCAATCGAGTGCACCGCCGCACGATCTGTGGCTGCCGGACCAGGGGGTCGCCTCCTATCGCGGTCGCGGATGAGGCACGCGTAAAATAGGTTTGATCTGGGTTGTTAGTATTCCCGTGCTGCACTGCAGTATGTGATGAAACTTTATGCTACCTGAACCGTTCAAATGGATGCGCGACCGGGTTTTCCCAGAAGTGCGCGCTCAAACGAGGGACAGGGTATGGTGAAACCGGCGGACGGTGGGAATATCGCGCGACTGGCGCTGATCGGTAATTTCCTGCCGAGACAGTGTGGCATCGCCACCTTCACGACCGACGTTTTCACGGCAATGCGCGCGCGCTTCCCCGAGATCGCCGTCGACGTCTATGCGATGGACGATCACCCCGGCAAATACGACTACCCGGCCGAAGTCACCGGCACGATCCCCGAGCCCGATCTGTCGGCCTATATCGACACCGCGCGGAAGATCGAGGCCAGCGGCGCGCAGGCGATCTGGCTTCAGCACGAATACGGCATCTTCGGCGGTCCGGCAGGCGAGCACATCCTCGCGCTGCTCGATCGCACCACGCTGCCCGTCATCGTCACGCTGCACACGATCCTCGAAAAGCCCAATGCCGACGAGCGCCGCGTGCTCGAAGGGCTGTTGCGTCGCGCCGCCCGCGTGGTCGTCATGGCCGAGCGTGGCCGCGACATTCTCCAGCGCGTCTACGGTGCCAATTCGCGCCAGATCGTCATGATCCCGCACGGCGTGCCCGATCGCGACCTGCTCGATCCCGCCGCGCTGAAGGACAAGTTCGGCTGGGAAGGTCGGAAGGTCATGCTGACGTTCGGCCTGCTCGCCCCCAACAAGGGGATCGAGACGGTCATCAACGCGCTGCCCGCGGTGATCGCGAAGCATCCCGACCTGTTGTACGTCGTGCTCGGCGCGACGCACCCGAACCTCGTCGCGTACGAGGGCGAGAAGTACCGCGACAAGCTGAAGGCACTCGCCGCCGAGAAGGGCGTCGCCGACAACGTCTCGTTCGTCGATGCCTTCCTCGAGCATGGCGAACTGCTCGATTACCTCCAGGCGGCGGACGTCTATGTGACGCCGTATACCAACCCCGCGCAGATCACGTCGGGCACGCTCAGCTACGCGATCGGCGTCGGCAAGCCCGTCATCTCGACGCCGTACGTGCACGCGACCGAGATCCTCGCGGATGGCCACGGCGTGCTCGTCCCGTTCGGCGATGTCGACGCGTTTGCGCGCGAGATCGACGCGCTGATGTCGAACGACCGCGATCGCAATCGTCTGGCCGAGCGCGCCTATGCGCGTGGCCGTACGATGATCTGGCCGAAGCTCGCCGAGGCGATGATGACGGAGATCCGTGCGATCGTGGCGGCGCGCCCTTTTCGCCTCGCCAAGGTGCCAGCCCCGCTGAAGCAGCTGACGCCTGATTTCGCCGCGGTCGAGCGGATGAGCGATTCGACCGGCATGCTCCAGCATTCGATCTATTCGATCCCCGATCGGCGCCACGGCTACTGCATCGACGATAACTGCCGCGCGCTGATGTTGATGAGCGCGATGCCGGGTCTCGACGACGTGACGCGCGACAAGTGGATGACGATCTATGCGTCGTTCGTGCAGTATGCCTGGAACCCGGACACGCGCCGCTTCCGCAACTTCATGAACTTCGATCGCACCTGGTGCGAGGATTCGGGCTCGGAGGATTCGAACGGCCGCACGCTCTGGTCGCTCGGCGTCACCGCGCGCGATGCGCAGGCCGCCAAGCACCGCGACTGGGCGACCGCGATGTTCGACTCCACCGCGTCGATGGCCTTGGAGCTCGGCAGCCTTCGCGCGCAGGCGTTCGCAATGCTAGGCGCGGCGGCGATGCTGGAGGCCAAGCCCGGTCACCAGCTGTCGCTGTCGATCCTCGAAGCCTTCCCCAAGGTCCATCTCGACCTGCTCGCCAAGGCCCGCCGTCCCGAGTGGCAGTGGTTCGAGATCGTCCTCGCCTACGACAATACGCGGCTTCCGCAGGCGCTGATCCGCGCAGGTCAGGCGCTTGGCCGTCAGGACCTGATCGACTGCGGTCTCGCCACGCTCGACTGGATCGTCGCCAAGCAGACCTCGCCCGAGGGTCGTTTCCGCGCGGTCGGGTCGGAGAGCTTCAACCGGCCCTATGCCGAGCCGTTGCAGTTCGACCAGCAGCCGCTGGAGGCGCAGGCGACCGTTGACGCGTGCGCCGCGGCGTATGACGCGACCGGCGACGTGCGCTGGCGTGACGAGGCGTTGCGCGCATACGGCTGGTTCCTCGGCGTCAACGACCTCGACCTGCCGCTGGCCAGCGTCGCGGACGGCGGTTGCTATGACGGCCTGATGCCCAACGGGCTCAACCGAAACCAGGGCGCCGAGTCGATTTTGGCACTCCAACTCGCAAGTTGTGCCATTTCAGGGGTATCAAAGGCAGCGCAAAGCGTGGCAGGAGCGGCGCGCGTCGTCGCCTAGCCACGCTAGTGACAGCCTGACAGGCGACGGTGCGCTGAGTGGAACGACGCGGGGCACTGCTACGATGGATCTGTTCAACCACCAGCTGCGGCTGCACGCGGACCCTTCGCGTGTCGTCGTGCGGCCGTTCCATATCGCCTGGGGCGGTCATGGCGGCGCACCGAGCCGCACCGAGCGGCTCGTTGGCGAAGTGCTGGAAATGTCGCCCTCACAGGCGCGCGCGCAACTCGAGGTCGTGCTGAAGGATTTCGAGGCGCGCCACTGGCAGACGCGGCGCGTGTTCATGACGCGCTACGACCAGATCGAGGACATGCTCGGGCTGAACGGTGCGGAGATCGGCGACGAGAAGCGCCAGCTGATCGGCGCGTATTTCTGCCACGAATACAGCTATGCCGCCGCCGCGCTGATGAACCCCAGTGCGGTGCCGCATTTCGACCAGTCGGGCATGCCGCCGGGCTCGATGCGCATTCTCATGTCGTTGCGCGCGGTCGGCGAGGGTCACATCTCCTCCGTGGCGTTCCGCGAAGGCATCATCACCTGCGAAAACCAGATGAAGCTCGCGCCCGAGCCGCCGTTCGCGACGGCCACGGATGCGGTCGGCAGCGGCGAGGACGAGATGCCGATCGGCCCCGTCACCGTCTATCGCCACCGCGACAGCACGCTGAGCGGCACGGTAATCTTCCCGATCACGCAGGCGCAGTCGAAGGGCCTCGAGGATCTCCGCATCGTCCGCTTCCAGCACGAGGACGGCGATTACGAGTGGATCGGCACCTACACCGCGTATAACGGCTCGGTGATCCAGTCCGAACTGATGCGCACCCGCGATTTCCGCGCGTTCGACCTCGTGCCGATGACCGGCCCCGCCGCGCGCAACAAGGGCATGGCCTTGTTCCCGCGGAAGGTGAACGGCCAGTACATGATGATCGGCCGGCAGGACGGCGAGAATTTGTTCCTGCTCAAGTCCGACACGCTGACCGACTGGGACGACGGCGAGAAGATCCTGACGCCCGAATATCCGTGGGAGCTGGTGCAGATCGGCAATTGCGGCCCGCCGATCGAGCTCGACGAGGGCTGGCTGCTGCTCACCCACGGCGTCGGCGCGATGCGGAAGTATTCGATCGGCGCGGTACTGCTCGACAAGGACGATCCGTCGAAGGTGATCGGCCGGACGAGCCAGCCGATCCTCGCCGCGAAGGATCAGGACCGCGAGGGGTATGTGCCCAACGTCGTCTACAGCTGCGGCGCGTTGAAGCATGGCGATACGATCTTCATGCCGTACGGGATCGCGGACAGCTCGGTGGGCTTCGCGTTCGTGCCGATAAAGGACATGCTTGCCGCGATGAAGTGACGGGGGGGCGTCCAGACGGACGCCATCCTTCTCCCACGCGTAAGCACCACCCCGGCGAAGGCCGGGGCCCAATTGGGGGACGCAAATAACGGCAAACTGCGCTCCGTTACGCCCGCCTTTCCAATTGGGCCCCGGCCTCCGCCGGGGTGGTGGAACGGGCCAAGGTCCCGACCGAATCTTGTTCTCCCGCGAAGGCGGGAGCCCAGTCTGGATCCCCGCCTTCGCGGAGAAACAAGCTTACTTCAGTGCGTGCGCGTTACCGCGAAGCCGCCATCGTCCGCCGGTACATCACCCAAGTCAGCACCGCGAACAGCAGCGTCCCGCCAACCAGCGCCACACTCGCAAACCCATCCCCAACAATCGCCAGCGGCGTCTCCTTGTTGGTCAGATACACGATCCCCGCAAAGCCAACGCCCCACAGCGACTCCCCGACGATCATGCCGGTAGCGGTCAGCACACCCATCCGCTTGGCAAGTTCAGGATCCCGCGCACGGTCCGCCCAACGATCATACGCAAACCCCACGACCGCCCCGATCGTCACCGGCAACGTCACCGACATCGGCAGATACACCCCAAGCCCGACACCAAGCGGCGGCAACCGCAGCTTGCCCGCCTTGCCGAGCAACTCATCGACCGCGATCACCAAAACGCCAGTCAGCGCCCCATACGCGATCATCGCCCAATTGAGGTTCCCCCCCAGCACACCCTTCGCGAGCGCCGAGATCAACGCCGCCTGAGGCGCCGCCAGCGCATTCGGCCCCGCCCCCGGCGCCCCCGCAAACCCGAGCGTGCTCCCCAGCAGGTTGAGCACCGGCGGCACCACAATCGAGCCGAACACCACGCCGATCAGCAACGCGACCTGCTGCTTCCACGGCGTCGCACCAACCAGCTGGCCCGTCTTCAGATCCTGCAGATTGTCGTTCGAGATCGTCGCGATCCCGAACACGATCCCCGTCACGATCAGCCCGTACGCGACCAGCGCCTGCGTCGTCCCCGGCTCGACCGCGCGGCCGAACCACGACACCAGCAGGATCGACGCCGCGAGGATGGCGAGGATGCCGATCCCCGACACCGGCGAATTCGACGCGCCGATCAGCCCCGCCATGTATCCGCACACTGCCGCGATCACGAGGCCGATGACGAGGATGAACACGAGGCTCCCCGCGATCAGTCCGATCGCCGACGCCTCCAGCGGCCCACCCAGAAGCACGGTCCAGAGCAGGATGCCGATCGGCACCAGCATCGCCAGCGAGCCGATCCCGACGATCCCGATCGGAATGTCGCGCTCTTCCAGCGCCAACACCTCACCGCCACGCTTGGCCGCCGACGCAGCGAGCGCCGAGCGGACGCCGCCGACCACCGGCCCGGCGATCTTGAGCAACGTCCAGATCGCCGCGACGCCGATCACGCCTGCACCGAAGAAGCGCACGTCCGAGCGGAACACGGTGTTGGCGATCACTTCCGCGGTCCCGGTGACGCTGCCGCCCGAGGTCAGGATCGGCAGCAATATCCACCAGCCAATCACCACGCCCGCGAACATCGCCATGCCGACCGAGATGCCGACCAGATGCCCCGCGCCGAGCAACGCGAACGACAGCCCGCCCGAAATCCCGGTCGCGCCAGCGCCGACGCGGAACCACGTCGCGGCCTCCGCGGCGGCGAGCTTGGTCTGCGTCAGGATCGCGAACCCCGCCGAGACGACCGCGTTGGCGACGATGATGCCCAGCCCGCGCGCACTCTCTTCGCCGCCTTCACGACTACCTGCGCCGACCTTTAGCACCTCGGCAGCCGCGCGGCCTTCCGGATACGGCAGCAGAGTGTCGACGACGAGCGCACGACGCAGCGGTACCGAGAACAGCACGCCGAGCACGCCGCCGAACATCGTGATCGCCGCGGTGGTGAAGAACGGAAAGCCCTGCCACCAGCCGATCATCACGAGGCCGGGCAACACGAAGATGATCGCCGCGAGTGTCCCCGCAGCGGACGCGATCGTCTGGACGATGTTGTTCTCGAGGATCGTCGAATCCTTGAACAACCGCAGAACCGCCATCGAGATCACCGCGGCGGGGATCGACGTCGCGAACGTCAGCCCGATCTTGAGCCCGAGATACACGTTGGCCGCGGTGAACAGCAGCGTGATGATCCCGCCGAGCACGATCCCGCGAAACGTCAGTTCGCGCATGCTGGTCTCGGGGCCCGTGTCGGTTACGCCCCGCGTCGCGTCGGTCATCTGGTCAGCCTCAAAGCAATTCGGGCGACTTGTGACATGATGTGGGGCGTGAGGAAACCGTATCGACCGTGACGAGCGAGTCTCTCAAACCCGATCGTTCTCCTGCGAAAGCAGGAGCCCAGGAGTCTCGCATGCCGGACGGCGTCGTTCTGCTTGATCCTGGATTCCTGCGTGCGCAGGAAAACAGAGAATAAAGGCGGGCTGACTCGACCCGCAACCCAGACCTACCGCGCCGCCATCCGCCGCGCGAAATGCACTTCGACCGCCCGCGTGACGCTCTCCGCGATCCGGTGCCGCCCCTCGTCGCTATCCAGGAACGCAGCATCCTGCGGGTTCGAGATATACCCCGTCTCGAACAGGATCGACGGCATGTCCGGCGCCTTCAGCACCATCAGCGACGCCATCCGGTGGAAGTTCGCCTTCAACGGCATCAACGGCTTGGCCTCCCGCCCGAGCAGCCGCGCGAAGGTCGCCGAGGCGTTCATCGTCTCGCGCTGCGTCAGGTCGATCAGGATCGACGACACGTCCGCGGGCGCCTCGCCGAGGTTCACGCCCGAGATCACGTCCGCCTTGTTCTCACGCGCCGCCAGCCTTGCCGCTTCCTTGTCCGAAGCCACCTCCGACAACGTGTACGCCGTCGCCCCGGTAGCGTTCTCGGAACCCGTGCTGTCGCAATGGATCGAGATGAACAGATCACCCTTCAACCGCCGCGCCACGCCGTAGCGCTCGCGCAAGATCAGGTAGCGGTCGTCGTTCCGCGTGAGCGCCACGCGCACGCGCCCCGACGCGAGCAACTCGTCGCGGATCGCCTTGGCGACCTTCAGCGTCACGTCCTTCTCACGCAGTCCGTTCGGCCCGATCGCGCCGGGATCGACACCGCCATGCCCCGCGTCGATCACCACCAGCGGTCGCGTATCGTCGCCCTGCACGCGCGGCAGTTTCATGCCCCGCGCCTTGGGCGGCACCGGCACCGACACCTTGTACTTGGGCCGTGACGCAGCCCCGAAATTGAACGGGAAGAAGTTCAGCGGCCCGGCGATCCCGGCTTCCGCGAACTGATCGTAATCGACCGTGCGCAATGCGAGCGTCAACTCGCGCCCGTCGGAGTCGAACCCGCCATCGGTCACGATCGCCGGCTCGGCCAGATCGAACACCATCCGCATTCCCGATCGCCCGCTGCGCATCTGCGTGACGCCGGTCACCAGACCGCGCCCCATGACCTCCCGCCCCGGAGTCGCACCCGACACGTCGACCGCGATCTGGCGCGGTCCGGTCAGCACGCGGCTGGCGGCATCGCCGACCGCCTCGTCGAAGCGGATGACGATCCGCCCATCCCTGATCGCGACGCTCTGCACGGTCGCCGCCCAGGCGGGGACGCTCGCCAGCCAGCCGGCGATGAGGGCGATGACCGTCAACACCCCACGTCCTTGCCGTGCGGTCCTGCCGCCGGTCCAGCGAAAACCCATGCTACACCCCTTTGATCGATACATCCGATCTCTGCGAGCGAGCGATAGCGCCTCGCATCACAAGACGCGGTTGCGCAGTGCGGTTAATTTGCCGTTTGCCACGTATTGGCCGGCAAGGCTCTGCCGCCCCGGCAAGTCTGCGCCTCGCTGCCCCTAATTCGAGCCGAAACGCCCGTGAAAGCGACGGTTCCGGGGCTAGTTGCGAGATCGGGTATGCAGTGCTAGTCCTGTCGTACAGCCGTGTGTCGCCTGGATTTTACCAGCGACGCGCCGGTCTCTACGCCCGCCAGCGGATTCTCGCCGGCGCGGCAATTCAGGTTGACGCTCGAATGACGCATTCCCCCCGCCCCGCACTCCGACCGGCCTTCGCCGACGGACTCGCGGTCGTGCGGGCGCCGCAGGGAGAGTTCCCGCGGCATGCACTTCGCGCAGAGGCAGTTTCGCATACCATCCGCGAGTCCGGGCGTCCGTGCCCGACCGCACCACCATCAAGCGCGCGACGGCTGCCGACAGGCCCGGCGCGCGCGCGGAGAATCTATAATGACAACGCGCATGCTGATCGACGCACGCCACCGGGAAGAGACCCGGATTGCAGTCGTCAAGGGTAACCGGATCGAGGAATTCGATTTCGAGAGTGCCGAACGCAAGCAGCTCAAGGGCAATATCTACCTCGCCAAGGTCACGCGGGTCGAGCCGTCGCTCCAGGCGGCGTTCATCGATTACGGCGGCAATCGCCACGGCTTCCTCGCATTCAGCGAGATCCACCCCGATTACTACCAGATCCCCAAGGAAGATCGCGACGCGCTGCTCCGTGAAGAGGCAGAGCACGCCGCCGAGGAAGCCGCTCTGCGCGCCGACTACG
Organism: Sphingomonas sp. PP-CC-1A-547; assembly: GCF_003610375.1. Classification (GTDB taxonomy): domain Bacteria; phylum Pseudomonadota; class Alphaproteobacteria; order Sphingomonadales; family Sphingomonadaceae; genus Sphingomonas. Next base: position 136,602 of record NZ_RAPZ01000014.1, on the reverse strand, counting down.
ATTCGGACGAAGACGAGGGTGACGACGAGGACGACATCGAGCGCTTCGAGGACGATGGCGGTGTAGACCCCGACGTTGCCGAAGAACTCGAGGGCGGCGAATCCGGCGAAGCCCCGCGACGGAAACGCAAGCCGAGCGCCGACGATGCCGCGGTCGAGGACCTGCGCGAGCGTCGCATGAACCTGCGCCGCCGCTACAAGATCCAGGACGTGATCCATCGCCGCCAGGTGCTGCTCGTCCAGGTCGTCAAGGAGGAGCGCGGCAACAAGGGCGCAGCGCTGACCACGTACCTGAGCCTCGCCGGTCGCTACTGCGTGCTGATGCCGAACACGTCGCACGGCGGCGGCATCTCGCGCAAGATCAGCAACGCGGGCGATCGCAAGCGCCTCAAGACGATCATGGCCGACATGCAGCTGCCGCCGTCGATGGGCTGCATCGTCCGCACCGCGGGCCTGCAGCGCTCGAAGGTCGAGATCAAGCGCGACTTCGATTATCTCGCCCGCCTCTGGGACGGCATCCGCGAAGCCACGCTGAAGGCGTCGGCCCCCGCGCTCGTCTACGGCGACAGCGACCTTATCAAGCGCGCGATCCGCGACATCTACAACAAGGAAATCGAAGAGGTCATCGTCGAGGGCGAGGACGGCTATCGCCAGGCGCGCGAGTTCATGCGCCTGCTGATGCCGACGCACGCGCGGCGCATCAAGCATTACGCCGATCCCGTGCCGCTGTTCCAGCGCGCCGGCGTCGAGGATCAGCTTGCCGCGATGTACCACCCCGTCGTCCAACTGAAGTCGGGCGGTTACCTCGTCATCAACCCGACCGAGGCGCTCGTCTCGATCGACATCAACTCAGGGAGGTCGACGCGCGAGCATTCGATCGAGCAGACCGCGACCGCGACCAACCTCGAGGCCGCGCAGGAAATCGGCCGTCAGCTCCGCCTGCGCGACATGGCCGGGCTCGTCGTCATCGACTTCATCGACATGGACAACAATTCCAACGTCCGTAAGGTCGAGAAGGCGATGAAGGAGGCGCTCAAGAACGATCGCGCGCGCATCCAGATCGGCCGCATCTCGTCGTTCGGCCTCATGGAAATGAGCCGCCAGCGCCTCCGCACCGGCGTGCTCGAAGCGTCGACCCGCGCCTGCCCGCATTGCGAGGGCACCGGCCTGGTCCGCACCGCGTCGTCGTCGGGCATCTCCGCGCTTCGCCTCATCGAGGACGAGGCCGCGCGTGGTCGCGGCTCGCTGCTCACCCTGCGCGCGAGCCAGGAAGCGGCCGTGTACATCCTCAACCGCAAGCGCGCCGACATCGCCGAGATCGAGGATCGCTACGGCGTGATCGTCGAGATCATCCCCGGCCAGGACGAGGAAGGCGCGCATATGACGGTCGAGGCCAGCGGCCCGCCGCCCGCGCACGCCCCGAAGTTCGTCCAGATCATCGAGGAAGACGAGGACGACCTCCCCGAGGAGATCGAGGACGAGATCGAGGAAGAGGAAGTCGAGGAGGCCGAGGCCGAGCAGCCGCGCCGTCGTGAGGGGGGTCGTGAGCCCCGCGAGAGCAATGGCGAGCAGCGTGCGCCGCGTGAGGCTCGCGATGCGGACGGTGAAGGCGGCAAGAAGCGTCGTCGTCGTCGCGGTCGTCGCGGTCGTGCACGTCCCGGTGAGGAAGGTGCGGCAGAGGGCGTCAACGAGGACGGTAATTTCGAGGACGCCGACACCAACGTCGAGGAGATCGACGAGGTCGAGGGCGACATCGTCGAAGTCGGCGGTGGCGACCTGGTCTCGGCTGGTGCGCCATCCGAGCAGGCCAATGGCGCAGAGGGCGAAGGCCGTCGTCGTCGCGGTCGTCGGGGACGTCGTGGCGGTCGCCGCAACGAGCAGGGTGCCGAGAATGGCCAGTCGGTCGCCGTCAGCAGCGTCGACGATGCCCAGCTGATCGCCGAGGCTCCCGAGCCGGAAGCGTACGAGCCGGTCGAGTCGACCTACGCCGAGCCGCCTTACGAGCCGGCATTCGAGCCAGTCGTCGAGGAAGCTCCGGTGGCGGAAGTCGCCGAGGGTCCGAAGATGCGCCGTCGTCCGCGTGCCCGTGCGGCAGCCGCTGCGGCGAACATCGTTGAGGCGGTCGCCGATGCAGCCCCCAAGGCGCGTCGTGGTCGCAAGCCACGCGCGGTCGAAGCAGACGCCGAGACGGTTGCACCGGAGCCCGTGGTTCCTGAGCCGATCGCTCCGGAGCCCGTCGCGGCCGAGCCGGCTGCACCGAAGCCCGGTCGTCGCCGTCGCGAAGCGGTTGCGGAAGCGACGATGGACGAGGTGAGCGCAACGCCCGCCGAAACCATCGAAGCGTCGGCGCCCAAGCCCAAGCGTGCGCGCCGCAAGGCGTCGGATGCAGTCGTGGAAGCCCCGGTCGTCGAGGAAGCCCCCGTCAAGGTCGCCAAGCCCCGCGGTCGCCCACGGAAGACGCCGATCGTCGAAGCCGGCGACGCGGCGCCTACCAGCGAGCCCCTCGCCGAGCCGATCGCAACCACCCCGCCCAAGGCCGAAGTCCAACCCCAGGACGTCGCGACCTCGGACGCCAACGACGGCGCCAACGACGACCCCGACGGCGCCCCCCGCCGCGGCTGGTGGCAGCGCACCTTCGGCTAACGCCGAACGCCGTGACCAAAGAACGGGCGCGACCGAAAGGCCGCGCCCGTTTTCGTTTGTGGGGAAGCGGAAGCTACCGGTGAGACGCTCCGTCCGACAAAAGCATGTTTCCCCGCGAAGGCGGGGACCCAGACTGGGCACCCGCCTTCGCGGGTGAACAAGCCACGCGGGCGGTACGAGGTTTGAGTTCCAGCGCCGTAGTGACGCACGCCGAACTCCCCCCGACCCAACACCACCCCGGCGAAGGCCGGGGCCCAATTGGAAAGGTGGCAATAACGAAGCACCACCCTCAGTTAGCCCGGTCCCCCAATTGGACCCCGGCCTCCGCCGGGGCGGTACCCTGATAGTCAGGGAGGAAACCGATAGCCGGCGAAGTGGCCGATAGACGGCGCAGCAACCTATCAAGCCCCCCCCAAACCCCTGTCCTACACACCCAAACCCTGCTCCCCTCCCCCAATGCCACCAACACTCCCCACCAACCGCAAAACCGCTCCCAGCGTCTGCACTTCCTGTACTTCACTCCACCGCACGCCCGACCGCACGACCATTGCCCCCCCGCCCCCAATCGACGATACCCCGTAATATGAAGCGCTTCGTAGCCGCCGCAGCCACCGCCCTCCTCCTCTGGACGACGCCCCTCCAGGCTCAGTCGATCCTCCGCGACGCCGAGACCGAAACCATGTTCGCGGAGATGTCGAACCCGCTGATCAAGGCGGCCGGGCTCTCGACGCGCGACGTAAAGGTCGTCCTCATCAACGACGAGTCGATCAACGCCTTCGTCGCCGGCGGGCAGACCGTCTACGTCCACTCAGGCCTGATCCAGGCCGCGGACAACGCCAACGAAGTCCAGGGCGTCATCGCGCACGAGCTCGGCCACATCGCCGACGGCCACGTCGTCCTCGCCGACCGCGGCACCAAGCCCGCAATGGGCATGTACCTGCTCTCGATGGTCCTCGGCCTCGCCGCGATGGCGGCCGGCAGCGGCGAGGCAGGTGCCGGCATCATGGCCGCGGGTCAGCAGGCGGCGATGGGCAGCTACCTCTCGTTCAGCCGCGTCCAGGAATCGACCGCCGACGCGACCGGCGCGAAATTCCTGCGCGAGGCGAACGTCTCCGGCCGCGGCATGCTCAGCTTCTTCAAGAAATTGCAGCAGCAGGAATATCGCTTCGGCACGGCCAACATCGATCCCTTCATGCAGTCGCATCCGCTCTCGGGCGAGCGCGTCGCGACGCTCACCGCCGACCTGCAAGCCTCGCCCGCCTGGGCGAACAAGCCCGACGCCGCGCTCGAGGAACGCTTCCGCCGCGTGAAGGCGAAGCTCGCCGGCTACGTCATGCCCGCCGACCAGACGCTGCAGGCCTACCCGCCCAGCAACCAGTCGATCTACGCGCACTACGCCCGCGCCTATGCGTATCACAAAGCCGGCTACCCCGACAAAGCCGACGCCGAAGCCAACGCCCTGGTAAAGGCCGAGCCCACCGACCCGTATTTCCTCGAGATCAAGGGCCAGATCCTGCTCGAAGCGGGCAAGCCGGTCGAGTCGCTGACTCCCTTACGCGAAGCCACCGAAGGCTCGCGCAACAATCCGCTGATCGCCACCACCTTCGGCCACGCGCTGATCGCGACCGAGAACAAGGCGAACTACCCCGAAGCGACCAGGGTCCTGCGTACCGCGGTCGGTCGCGACGACCAGAACCCGTTCGCCTGGATGCAGCTCGGCACCGTCTACGAACTGACCGGCGATACCGCGCGCGCCGCGCTCGCCACCGCCGAGCGCGCCAGCATGGGCGGCGACATGCGGACCGCCTCGGCGAGCGCGCAATATGCGCTGGCGAACATCCCGGCCAACACCACCGACTGGATCCGCGCGCAGGATATCGCGATGGCCGCGCAGAACGAGATGGACGACAACCCCAAGCAGTATAAGCGCCGCAAATGAGCAAACTCACATTCCCGGCAATCGCAGTCGCTGGCGCCGTCATCGGAGGCCTCGCGGTCTGGGGCTATGACCGCCAAGGCGGCGGCGTAGAGCGCGCGCAGGTCGAATCGATCGTCCACGACTATGTCCTGGCGCACCCCGAGATCCTCCCCGAGGCGATGGAGAAACTGCGCGATCGCGAGTCCGGCAAGACCGTCACCGCGAACCGCGACGCGATCGTCACGCCGTTCGGCAGCGCCTGGGCCGGCAATCCCAAGGGCGACGTCACGCTCGTCGAATATTTCGACTATAACTGCGGATACTGCCGCGCGAGCCTGCCGATGATCGCCAAGCTGATTGCCGCCGACCCGAAAGTCCGCGTCGTCTTCCGCGAACTCCCGATCCTCAGCGCCGAAAGCCGCATCGCCGCCCGCGCCAGCCTCGCCGCCGCACAACAGGGCAAGTTCGCCACCTTCCACGACGCGCTCTACGCCGGCGGCCCGGTCAGCGACGCCTCGATCGCCGCCGCGGCGAGCAAGGCCGGAGTCGACACCACGCAGGCGAGCTTCACCAAGACCGCCGACGCCGAAATCGCCAAGAACATGGAAACCGCCGCCAAACTCGGCATGACCGGCACCCCGAGCTGGGTGGTCGGCGACCGCGTGTTGTCGGGGGCGCTGCCGTTGGAAGACCTCCAGAAAGCCGTAGCGGCAGCCCGCGCCGGCTAACCGCTCCTCTCCTTGTTTCCCCGCGAAGGCGGGGACCCAGTCTGGGCTCCCGCCTTCGCGGGAGAACAAGAAGGGGAGGGAAGCCCTATCATTCCTCCCCCCCCACCCCCATCTTCCCCTCACAAAAAGGGGTGCCAATGACCGAACCGATCCTGTCCATCGCGGGCGTCACCAAGACCTACAAGAGCGGCACCACAGCCCTCCACCCCGTCGACCTCGACATCCAGAAGGGCGAGATCTTCGCCCTCCTCGGCCCCAACGGCGCCGGCAAGACGACGCTGATCAGCATCATCTGCGGCATCGTCACGCCGTCCGCCGGCACGATCAAGGTCGCGGGCTACGACGCGATCCGCGACTACAAGCAGGCCCGCAGCCGCATCGGCCTCGTCCCGCAGGAACTCAACGTCGACATGTTCGAGACGGTGCTCGCCACCGTCACCTTCAGCCGCCGCCTGTTCGGCCGCTCGGGGCATAGCGCGTACATCGAACAGGTGCTCCGCGACCTCTCGCTCTGGGACAAGCGCGACGCGAAGATCCGCGAACTCTCCGGCGGCATGAAACGCCGCGTACTGATCGCGAAAGCACTCGCGCACCAGCCCGAGATCCTGTTCCTCGACGAACCCACCGCGGGCGTGGACGTGGCGCTACGCCGCGACATGTGGAAGCTCGTCCACCGCCTGCGCCAGGGCGGCACGACGATCATCCTGACGACGCATTACATCGAGGAAGCCGAGGAAATGGCCGACCGCGTCGGTGTGATAAACAAGGGCAAGCTCCTCCTTGTCGACGACAAGGCGTCGCTGATGAAGAAGCTCGGCAAGCGCGAACTCGACATCGCGCTCCAGGACCCGATGACGGCGCTTCCCCCGGAACTCGCCGACTGGGACCTCTCGCTGGAAGACGACGGCAAGCGCCTCCGCTACGTATTCGACGCGCAGGCCGATCACACCGGCATCCCGTCGCTGCTCCGCAAGCTCAGCGAACTCGGCATCGGCTTCAAGGACCTCGAAACCAGCAAATCGAGCCTCGAAGACATCTTCGTCGATCTCGTCGGAGAACGCGCATGAATACCCATGGCATCTGGGCGATCTATCGCTTTGAAATGGCGCGCGCGCTGCGCACGCTGTGGCAGAGCCTCGTCACACCCGTCCTCACGACCTCGCTCTATTTCATCGTCTTCGGCGGCGCGATCGGCAGCCGGATGCAGCAGGTCGGCGGCGTCGGTTACGGCAGCTTCATCGTCCCCGGCCTGATCATGCTGTCGCTGCTCACGCAGAGCATCTCGAACGCGTCGATCGGCATCTACTTCCCCAAATTCACCGGCACGATCTACGAGCTGTTGTCGGCGCCCGTCTCGGCGATGGAGATGGTGATCGGCTATGTCGGCGCTGCGACCACCAAGTCGGTGATCCTCGGGCTGATCATCCTCGCCACCGCCTCGTTCTTCGTGCCACTTCGCATCGAACACCCCTTCGCGATGATCGCCTTCCTGATCCTCACCGCGGTCGCGTTCAGCCTGTTCGGGTTCATCATCGGCGTGTGGGCCAACGGCTTCGAGCAGTTGAACTTCGTCCCCGCGCTGCTGATCACGCCGCTGACCTTCCTCGGCGGCGCATTCTACTCGATCGACATGCTGCCCCAGCCTTGGCGGACTTTCAGCCTGTTCAACCCGGTCGTGTACCTGGTGAGCGGTTTCCGCTGGAGCTTCTTCGGGGTAGGCGACGTCGCGGTCGGGGTGAGCCTCGCGGTGACGGCGGGCTTCCTTGCCGTGTGCCTGATCGCGATCGCCTGGATCTTCAAGACCGGCTGGCGGATGAAGAACTGATCTGGACGCCAGAGAGCACCACCCCGGCGGAGGCCGGGGCCCAGTTGGGGGACGGTAATAACGAAGGACCGCGCTCCGTTACCGCGACCTTTCCAACTGGGCCCCGGCCTCCGCCGGGGTGGGCAGCTGTCCGCAGACCCTAGCGCATGACCGGCAACGTAATCCGCGAGCCTACGCAAACCTTCTGCGTCGCCTTCACGTAATCGCCCGCCTTCGCCCGCCCGATGTTCGGCACGAACGACTGCGGGTTGCGGTCGATCATCGGGAACCAACTCGACTGGATCTGCACCATGATCCGGTGCCCCGCCTTGAACACATGATCGTGGTCACGCAGCGGCACGTCCCACGCGACCACCTTCCCCGGCACCAACGGCTGTGGCGCCGTATCGCTCGCCAGGAACCGCCCTCGCCGCACTTCCATCGCGATCGGCAACTGATACCCGTTGAGCGTCCGGGCATAGTCGCCTGGCTGAAGGCTACGCCCCGTCATCGACTCGGTATCGTCGGGCAGCACATCGATCAGCTTCACCACGAAATCGCTGTCGGTCCCGCTGGTCGATGCCTGCAACGTGGCCGACAGCGCCCCCGTCACCGTCAGGTCGGCAGTCAAAGGCTCCGACACATACCCCAGAACATCGGGCCGGTGATCGACGAAGCGCTGATCGTCCGCCTCCCACCACGCCCAGTCCGGGCTGGCATACGTCGCCGACATCGGTCGCCGACGGAACGGCACCGGGTTCGCCGGATCGGACACGTAGTCGCGACATGCCTCGCCAGCGGCCGGCGCGGTGAACGACAGGCTACCGTCCGCACGCAAATACAGCTCCGTCGCCTTCGCGCCCATCGGAGGCCAGGCGGCATAGGTCTTCCACACGTTAGACCCCGACTGGAACATCTTCGCCGCGAAGTCCGGCCGCGGCCCCTTGCCGTGCAGCCAGTATGCGAAGAACGGCGCCTGGATCTGCTCCTGGAACTGCGTGCCGCTCGCCGTCCCAAGCGGGATCGGTCCGAGGTGATCCGCCACCCCCTGCCACCCGCCATGCCGCCACGGCCCCGCCACCATCTGCGCGAGGTGGTTGGGATCGTTGCGCTTCTGACGCGCGTAGATCTGCCACGATCCCCACGGATCCTCCTGATCCCAGAACCCCGCGACGTTCAGCGTCGGCACGGTCGTCTTGCCCAGCGCATCGGTCCAGCGTTGCGCGGTATAGAACGCATCGTGATTTGGGCGATCAAGCAGCGACGTGAACATCGGCACGCGCGCCTTGAACACGTTCCGGTCGATCGCCTCCGCCGAGCCGGCCTTGAGGAAATAGTCGTAGGTATCGCTCGGATACGCAAAGTCGGAATTCTTCGTCTTGTCGAGTTGCAGCGACGACACCCAGTCGGTCGCATAGCTTAACCGCAGCGCGCCGTTGCGGTGCAGATCGTCCGACTGCCAGTAATCGATCCACGCCGCCTGCGGAGACACCGCCTTCAGCGCCGGATGCGGGTTCGCCAGCGCGACGGCGGCGGCAAACCCCGGATAGGACACGCCCCACATGCCGACCTTACCAGTATTGGCGGGGACGTTCTTCACCAGCCAGCCGACCGTATCATAGGCGTCCGTAGCCTCGTCGACCGCCTTCGGATCGTTCGGATGGACCGCAGTCGACAGCGTGAACACCCCGTCGGACTTGAACCGCCCGCGCATCGACTGGAAGACGAACACATAGCCGTCTTCATCAACGGCGCGAAGCGATCGGCGGTGGGAAACGGCGCATCGGGCACGCCGTAGGGCGTTCGCTGGAGCAGGATCGGCAGCGGCCCGGTCATGCCGCGCGGCCGCATGATCACCGTCTGCAACTTCGCCCCGTCACGCATCGGCACCATCACCTCTTCGAACGTGAAGGGCGACTGGGTCACGGTTTGCGGCGCGGTCTGCGCGAGCGTGGCGGCCGGGACGGCTACGGTGACGGCAAGCGCGAGCAGGAGGGCGTGACGCAACATGGAATTCCCTTCGTGGACCGTGCCGCGATTGGACGAACCCGCGGGTGCGAAGTCAAGCCGCGCGCCACGCTCCGGTCAACATCGGGCGCAATACCAGCGAGTTGAGATCGATCAGCGCGTGCAGGACCATCGCCAGCCACAGCTCCCCAGTCATCAGATACACCGCCGCCATCAGCGCGCCGACGAGCGTGGTCGCAATCACGCCCGCCCGCCCCTGATACAGATGCATCGCGCCGAACGCCGCGACCGCGACACCGAACGCGACGAACGCGCTACCGGAGACGAGCGCGACCAGCAGCGGCAGGAACAGGCGGAAGGCGAGCTCCTCGGACACGCCCGCCGCGATCGACATGGCGGCGGCATGCGCGATCTCCTGCCGGTTGCGGGGAAGCAGCGAGCCGACATTGCCGATCGTCTTGAGGATACGCCAGTTGCGCCGCGTCGCGAGCACCGCGCCGATGATCAGGCCACCCAGCGCACTGCCGCCGATCATGCCGAGCAGTTCCACGCGGCTGTAGCCTTCGAAACTGGGAAGGAGCGTGCGGAGGGCGTCGAACTCGGGCGGCACGGTGACGAGCGCGTCGAGGCGGCCGAGCAGGGCTAGTCCGATCACCGCCGGCAGGACGAAGCCGATCGCGGCCTTGGCGATCCACAGGCGGTAGGTCTTCTCGCGCGATGCTGTGTCGGAGAGGCGCTTGATCCGGCGGTAGCCGAGCAGGTCGCCCTTGAGGAACCAGACGAGGCTCATGATCGTGACGAGGAGAAGGGCGTTGGGAAGGATCATACGCATACCTCCCTAACCTTGTTCTCCCGCGAAGGCGGGAGTCCAGTCTGGGTCCCCGCCTACGCGGGGACACATGGTGGTTGGGTCACCAGCCTAACCCATCGCTCCACCCCGGCGAAGGCCGGGGCCCAATTGGAACGTCCAGAGTAACTAAGCGCATCGCTCCGTTAGCGGCGTTCCCCAATTGGGCCCCGGCCTTCGCCGGGGTGGAGCTTACTTTCCAACTGCGATGGTCGCCCAATCAATCAGTCCGATGCTCACCCTTCACCCACCGCACCGTCCCCGAAGACGCGCGCATAACCACGCTCTCCGTCGTCATCTTGCCCTTCTTCCGCTTCACGCCCGCCAGCAGCGAGCCATCCGTCACGCCTGTGGCCGCAAAGATGCAGTCGCCCTTCGCCAGTTCCGAAAGGTCATACTGCTTGTCGAGATCGGTGATTCCCCACTTCGCCGCACGCCCACGCTCGTCGTCGTTCCGGAACAGCAACCGTCCCTTGAACTGGCCCCCGACGCAGCGCAGCGCCGCGCACGCCAGCACGCCCTCTGGCGCGCCACCCGACCCCATGTACACGTCGACCGTGGTCTCGGGATCCGACGTCGCGATCACGCCGGCGACATCGCCGTCACCGATCAGCATGATCCCACAACCGACCTGGCGCAGCTCCGCGATCAGCGCCTCGTGACGCGGACGATCGAGCACGCACACGATCAGGTCGCGCGCCGGCACGCCCTTGGCGGCGGCGACGGCGTTGATGTTCTCGGTCGGCGTCTTGTCGAGATCGATGATGCCCTCAGGATAGCCCGGCCCGACTGCGATCTTGTCCATGTAGACGTCGGGCGCGTTGAGCAGCCCGCCCTCCTCGGCGATCGCCAGCACGGCGAGGCTGTTCGGCCCCGCGGTCGCGCAGATCGTCGTGCCTTCCAGAGGATCGAGCGCGATGTCGATCTTCGGGCCCTTGCCGATCGCCGAGCCGACCTTCTCGCCGATGAACAGCATCGGGGCTTCGTCGCGCTCGCCCTCGCCAATCACCACGGTGCCGTCCATGTACAGCGAGTTGAGCGCCTCGCGCATCGCCTCGACCGCCGCTGCATCCGCTGCCTTCTCGTCACCGCGCCCGACGAGCGTGGAGGCGGCGATCGCCGCCGCCTCGGTCACGCGGACCATTTCGAGGACGAGTACGCGGTCGAGAACCTGGCTGGCAGCAGCGGTCAAAGTCTATCTCCTCGGTATGTTTCGACCCGGATAGGCAGCGCCCGCCGGGTTGTCGACCCGATCAGTCCCTCAGCAGGTCGTTGATCGAGGTTTTGGAACGCGTTTGCGCATCGACACGCTTCACGATCACCGCGCAATACAAGGCCGGCTTGCCGTCCCCGCCACCGATCGAGCCCGGCACGACGACGGAATAGGGCGGCACTTCGCCCTTGAACACTTCGCCGGTCGCGCGGTCGATGATCTTGGTCGAGGCGCCCAGATACACGCCCATCGACAGCACCGCGCCCTCGCCGACGCGGACGCCCTCCGCCACTTCCGCGCGCGCGCCGATGAAGGCGCCATCGCCGATGATGACGGGATCCGCCTGCAACGGCTCGAGCACGCCGCCGATGCCGGCACCACCCGACAGATGCACGTTCTTGCCGATCTGCGCGCACGACCCGACCGTCGCCCAGGCATCGACCATCGTCCCCTCGCCGACATAGGCGCCGATGTTGACGAAGCTCGGCATCAGGATCGCACCCTTGGCGATGAAACTCCCGCGCCGCGCGACCGCACCGGGAACGACGCGAATGCCAGCCGTACGGAACTCGGTCTCACCCCAGCTCGAGAACTTCGACGGCACCTTGTCGAACCCCGGGGACCCCGCCGAACCGCCGTCGATCACGACGTTGTCGTTGAGCCGGAACGAGAGCAGCACGGCCTTCTTTAACCACTGGTTGACCTGCCAGCCATCAGCGGTCGGTTCGGCAACGCGCGCGGTCCCTGCGTCCAGCATCGCCAGCGCGGACTCGACGGCGTCGCGAACCTCGCCCTTCGTATCGAGGCCAAGGTTCGCGCGGTCGTCCCAGGCGGCGTCGATGATGGTCTGCAAGGTCATGATGTCTCCAGGATGGTTTCGAGCCATGGCGCAAGCACCGGCACGGTGAAATCGATGTGATCGCGGGCGACGTCGGGCGACTGCTCGGAGCCGTTGTCGATCCACACGGTGGTCATCCCGATCGCCTTGGCCGGCGTCAGGTTGCGCGCCATGTCGTCGGCGAACAGCGACTCCCGCGGGTCGATATCGAATGCGGCACAGAACCCGGCATAGGCAGACGCATGCGGCTTCGGCATCAGGTTCATCGCGTGGATATCGTGGATCGCCTCGAAGCTTTCGCCGAGCCCGAGCCGGTCGAGGATCCTCAGCGCATAGGGCTTGTCGCCATTGGTGAAGACGAGTTTTCGCCCCGGCAGCTTGGCGATCGCGGCGACCAGCGGCGCGTCGTGCTCCAACACGTCCATCTCGATGTCGTGGACATGCGCCAGGAACGCGTGCGGATCGACGTGATGCTCGGCCATCAACCCCGACAGCGTCGTGCCGTGATTGTGGAAATACCCCTTCTGCACGCGCCGCGCCTCGTCATGCTCCAGCCCCAGCAGATCCTGGATGAACCCGGTCATCCGCGCGTCGACCTGCGCGAACAGGTCCGCGCTCGCCGGATACAGCGTGTTGTCGAGATCGAAGATCCAGTTGCGGACATGGTCAAGGCGGGGGTCAAGGCGGGCAAGCATCGGCCGGAACCTCTACGGACCACGGCGCGCGGCGACAAGCGGGGTGCGACGCTGCCGACCTCGATAGCCGATGTTTACGATCGCGTAAGACTTTGCATTCCAGTACGTTACGGGAAATCACAAAAGGGCGGGATGCATGCGCGGCACGAAGGCGGGGCTGCTGAGATCGGCGGCAGTGGCAAGCGGCCTGCTGCTCGCCGCCTGTGGGGGCGGTGGGGGCGGCATCAACAGCACGCCGGCTCCTCCCGCCGTTTCCACCCCGACGCCAACGCCGCTTCCGACGCCAGCCCCAACGCCTAGCCCTGCACCGGCGCCCGCCCCCACGCCGTCCAGCAACGACACCAGCGAATATCGCGCGACCGTCGGCGCGGTCTCGATGAACGCGCTGGCCGCGTACAACGTCGGCGCGACCGGCAAGGGGATCGGCGTCGGCGTGATCGACAGCGGTATCGACCTGCAAAGCCAGGAGTTCGGCAGCCGGGTCTCGTCGGCCTCGCAGGACGTCGCCGGCAACGCATCGATCGACGACGAGGGCGGCCACGGCACCGCGGTCGCCTTCACGCTCGCCGGCCGCCGCAACGGCGGCGGCTCGCACGGCGTGGCGTTCGACGCGACCTTGATCGTCCTGCGCGCCGATCGTCCCGGCACCTGCGCCACCGCCAGCAAGGACGACGAGGATTCGGGCTGCAAGTTCGGCACCGACGCGATCACCCGCGGGCTCGATGCGGCACGCACGGCAGGCGCGAAAGTCGTCAACATCTCGCTCGGCGGCTCCGAAATGCCGCAGAGCCTGAAAGACGCGATCGGCCGCGCGACTGCCGCCGGGCTGGTCGTCGTGATCGCCGCGGGCAATGACGGTTCGGTCAATCCCGATCCGTTCACCAACGTCGCCGGCGAAGCACAGGGCCGCAACCAGGTGATCATCGCCGGCTCGGTCGGCGCGAGCAACGGAATATCCACCTTCAGCGACCGCGCGGGGACCGGCGCTGCGCACTTCCTAACCGCGGTCGGCGAAAGCGTCCGTGCGCCCGACGCGACCGATACCGCCTATCTCTGGTCGGGCACGTCGTTCGCCGCGCCGCAGATTTCCGGCGCGGTGGCGTTGCTCGCCCAAGCCTTCCCCAACCTGACCGGCGCGCAGATCGTCGACATCCTGTTTCGCAGCGCGCGAGACGCCGGCGCGCCCGGAGTCGACGCGGTCTACGGCAACGGCGTGCTCGACCTGACGCGCGCGTTCCAGCCGCTCGGCACGACCTCGATCGCAGGATCGAAAGCGGTCGTCTCTACGATCAGCAACGCCAGCCTGTCCGCGCCGATGGGCGACGCAACCCAGGGCGAACTCGGCGCGGTGATCCTCGACGGCTACAGCCGCGCCTTCGCGATTGACCTCGCCAAGACGATCGCCCGCCGCAGCCCGGAACGCTCGCTCGGTGGCGCGCTCCAGTCGCGATTCCGCACGGTCGCATTGGCGCAAGGCAACATGACCGTATCGATGACGCTAGCGCCGCGCGCGAACGGCGACGTCGCGCTCGATCGCACCTCGCTCTCCACCGCCGACGCGACCAGCGCGCGCGCGATCGCCGGGATGGTGACGCAGAAGCTCGGCAGCACGCTGTCGTTCGGCTTCGGCTTCGCACAAGGATCGGGCGCGCTCAGTGCACAGTTGTCGGGCCAGTCCGAACCCGCCTTCCTGATCGCCAACACCGGCGGCCTTGGTTTCGACAGCAGCATTCATGCCTCCAGCGCGATGCGGCAGAGCGTCGGCGGGTTCGGCTTCACCGCGGGCATCGAGAATGGCGACGTCCTGACGCAACGTGACAACGACCTCCGCCTGCGCGGCCGCTGGCAACGCTCGGGCTACAACCGCGTCTCGCTTGCAGTCGATCGACGCTTCGGCGCGCTGTCGACGATGGTCGCCGCCACACGGATGGACGAGCGCGACACCGTCCTCGGCGCACGCTTCGACGCCGCGCTCGGCGGGACGCGCGCGGCGACGTGGTTCGTCGATACGAAGGCGCGGTTCGATGCGGGGAGCGGCTGGAGCATCGGCGGATCGATGCGCCAGGGCTGGACCCGCGCGGCCGTCCGCGGCGGTCTCAGCGGCGACGGCCTGGTCCGCACCAACGCCCTCGCCGCCGACATCGGCAAGGACGGCGTGTTCGGGCACGACACGCTCGGCCTCCGCATCGCACAACCGTTGCGCGTAGCGCGCGGCGGGATCGACCTCGGACTGCCAACGTATTTCGATTACGCCAGCAACACCGTCACCGACTGGACCACGCAGCGCCTCAACCTCGCCCCGCAGGGCCGCGAACTCGATGTCGAGATGCGCTACGGCGTCCCCGCGTTCGGCGGCGGCCTGGACACCAACCTGTTCTTCCGCCGCGACCCTGGCAATTTCGCGGCATTGCCCAACGATTACGGCATGGCGATGCGCTACAGCCTGGGCTTCTAACTTCTTCCCCCCTCCCTGGAAGGGAGGGGCCGGGGGTGGGTCGGCCCGATCGAGCCACAACCCTGCGAACATGCGGAACCCGACCCACCCCCAACCCCTCCCTTCCAGGGAGGGGAGCCGAAGCCAAACAAACCATTCGACCCAAACACTGGATAAGCTACCGCTCGGTACCTATCTCTGCCGCATGACACGCTATTCCCTGCTCGATCTGGTCCCCGTCATCGAAGGCGGCACCGTCTCCCAATCGCTCGCCAACGCGGCCGACCTCGCGCGGCACGCCGAGAGCGTCGGGTTCCAGCGCTACTGGGTCGCCGAGCACCACGGCATGACCGGCATCGCGTCCGCCGCAACCGCCGTCGTGATCGCGCACATCGCCGCCGCCACGAAGACGATCCGCGTAGGCTCGGGCGGCATCATGCTCCCCAACCACGCGCCACTGACGATCGCCGAGCAGTTCGGCACGCTAGACGCGCTGTTCCCCGGCCGCATCGACCTGGGTCTCGGCCGCGCGCCCGGCTCCGACCAGCGCGTCGCCCGCGCGATGCGCCGCACGCTGGAAACAGACGCGAACGCGTTCCCGCAGGACGTGATGGAGCTGCAAAGCTACTTCGCCAACGACGGCCAGACCGGCATCGTCGCGACCCCGGGCGCAGGCGCAGACGTCGAGATGTGGATCCTCGGCTCCAGCACGTTCGGCGCACAACTGGCCGCCGCGCTCGGCCTGCCCTACGCGTTCGCCTCGCACTTCGCCCCCGACGCGCTCGATGCCGCACTGGCGATCTACCGCCGCGATTTCCGCCCTTCTGCGCGCCTCGCCAAGCCCCACGTCATGGCCGGCTTCAACGTCTTCGCAGCCGAGACCGATGCGGAAGCCGAACTGCTCGCGACCTCGCAGCAACAGTCGTTCGTCGCGCTCCGCACCGGCAACCCCGGCAAGATGAAGCCCCCCCTCGCCGGCTACCGCGAGTCGCTCGGTGCGCAGGGCAACCAGATCCTCGACCACGTCCTGCAATGCTCGGCGGTCGGCAGTCCGGCCAAGGTTGCGCGCGGGATCGCGGCGTTCGTCGAGCGGACCGGCGTCGACGAGGTCATGGTGACCAGCGCGATCTACGATCACGAAGCGCGCAAGCGGAGCCTCTCGATCACCGCCGACGTGATGCAGGACTTGAAGATCGCGGCGTAAGACTGGGCCAGTGGTCACGGATTGAACGCGGATCGACGCCGCGTTCAGTCCGCTCAGTCGCCGCCGGCTTCGACATACTCGAAATAGCTGAAATCGGCCGGTTCGCCCGCGCCCGACATATCCTGGCACGCCATCCCGACAAAGGCGCCGGTAAAGTTGGGCAGGCCCGGCAGGGTCGCCTCATCGGACAGGATGCTCGCATCGAACCGGTCCGCGAGCCAAGTCCACGCGCTCGATCCCGCACACCGGTATCCGAAGCGAAGGCTTTCGCGATCCACCTCGACCCGCAGTCCTATCGGTCCCGCGTCGATCGCGATCGGCTGGGTGATCACGCTGCTGCCGAGCGGGGTCGGTATCGCCGACAGCACCTGGAGCACACGCCGGCCATCGTCGTCGGCGGTGACGTGCAGGTAATGGAACTTCGTCGAATTATAGTAGCAGACCAGCCCCGCCGCCTGCTGGAAGTGACGCGGTTCGAACGTGACGAGCGTCTCGGCGGCGTAGGCGATCGCCTGCTGCCGGCGCGCGACCAGCGACTGCGTGAAATGGCTCCCGATCGTCTCGCGGCCGTAGAGGCGCAGATAACCGGGCCGCGCGGTCAGGCTGAACAACCGGTCGGCATCCGGAGTACGCAGCCACTGGAAGGCCTCGGGCAGCGTCGCGGTATCGAACGCGCTGCGATCGCGCCGCGGTTCGGGTGCGGCCAAGGCCATGCCATCCTCCACGACCGACGCCGGACTCGCGTCGCCGTCGAGCGTCCGCAGCCAGCCGTCCTCGCCCCAGCGCATCGGCTGGATCGCGGTCTCGCGTCCCAACACGCATCGATCGCTGACGGGCAGCGGTCGCCCGCACAGATACACCATCCAGGTTTCGCCGGTCGGCGTCTCGACCAGATCGCCGTGCCCGGTCCGCTGCAACGGCGCGCCCTGCTTCCCCGCCGCGGTCAGTACCGGGCCATCCGGATGCACCTCGTACGGGCCGAACAGCGACCGCGACCGGGCCATCACGACGGCATGATTGCGCTCTGTGCCGCCCTCGGCGACCAGCAGGTGATACCAGCCGTCGCGCTTGTAGAGGTGCGGGCCCTCGGTGAAGCCAAGCGACGTCCCCTCGAAGATCATGCGACGGTCGCCGAGCATGCCACCCGTTGCGAGATCGATCTCCTGCACGACGATCCCGGCAAAGCGCCGCCCGCCCGGCCGGTGGTCCCACAGCATGTTGAGCAGCCAGCTCCGCCCGTCATCGTTATGGAACAGCGCCGGGTCGAAGCCGCTGCTGTTGAGGTGGACGGGATCGGACCACGGCCCGTCGATATGCTCCGCCGTCACCCAGTAATTATGGAAATCGCGCAGCGACGCGCCCCGCGCACCGTCGATCGTGGTCTGGCCGTAACGCTTCACGTCGGTGTAGATCAGGTGGAACCGGCCGTTCGCATGGCTCAGGTCCGGCGCCCATACTCCGCACGAGTCCGGGTTGCCGCGCATGTCCAGCTGGCTCGCGCGGTTGAGCGGCCGCGTCACCAGCCGCCAGGTCGCAAGGTTGCGCGAGTGGTGGATCTGGACGCCTGGGTACCATTCGAAGGTCGAGGTCGCGATGTAGTAATCGTCGCCGACGCGGACGATCGACGGGTCCGGATTGAAGCCGGGAAGGATCGGGTTGCGAATGGTCATGCGGGCTTTCGTATCAGGACCCAGAGGAGTGCGGCGCCGACCAGGTCGAGCAGTCCGAGCAGGATGAAGAACGGCTGGTAGCCGACCTCCGCGACCATCGAGCCGAGCACCAGCGTGAAGATCAGTACGCCGAGATTGGCGGCGGTGCCCGACATCCCCGTCGCGGTCGCGACCTGATCCTGCGGGAACAGGTCCGACGACAGCGTGATGACCGTCACCGACAGCGTCTGGTGCGCGAAACCACCGAGGCACAGCAGCGCGATCGCCGCGATCGGGCTGGTCACCGTGCCGACGAACATCATCCCCGTCATCAGCACCGCACCCACCGTGAAGGCGCCACGCCGCGCATCGATCAGGTCGACGCCGCGCCGTTGCAGCCACGCCACCACGATCGGCCCGAACAGGCATCCGAGGTCCGCCGCCAGGAACGGCAGCCACGCGAACATCGCGATCTGGCCGAGATCGAAATGGCGCACCTGCACGAGGTATAGCGGCATCCAGAACGACAGCATGCCCCACACCGGATCCGCGAGGAACCGCGCCGCCGCGATCGCCCACAGGTTACGACGCCGCAGCAGTTCGCCGAGCGGGGGACGCTTGCGATGCGTGGCAAGCGATGCCTCCTGCCCTTCGACGATCAGCGTGCGTTCCGCCGGCGACAGCCGTCGATGTTTTGCGGGCGGCGCATACCAGAATAGCCAGGCGATCACCCACACCAGCCCGAGCGCACCGGCGATGAAGAAGGCTGCGCGCCAGCTATGGTTGAGCACCGCCCAGGCCACCAACGGCGGCGCGAACACCGCGCCGAACGAGGCACCGATCTGATAGATGCCGCCCGCGACGCCGCGCTCGCGTGCCGGAAACCATTCGGCCACCAGCTTCATGCCCGCGGGCTGCGCCGATCCCTCGACCAGCCCCAGTGCACCGCGCAAGCCGGCAAACCCCATCCAGCCGGTCGCCAGTCCGTGCGCCATCGTAATCAGCGACCACAGTGCGACGAACAGCGTGAAGCCGATCTTCAGCCCGACCACGTCGAGCACATAGCCGGCGAGCGGCTGGAACATGATGCCGATCTGGAATGCGCCGGTGATCCAGGAATATTCGGCGGCGCTGATATGCTGCTCGGCCATGATCGCCGGCGCCGCGACGCCGAGCACGCTGCGTGCGAGATAGTTGATGACCATCGCCACCACGAACAGACCGATGATGGTCCAGCGGATATTCCTGAAGCGCCGCACCCTCACCCCCTCGGTAACGTTATCATCGCGTGGTAGCCGCCGACGCTCGCCTTAGGCAAGCATTGCTGCTGCAAAAACGCGTCGAATTGCGGTCGAGAGCAACTGGAGCCACGCGCGGCGCGGTCGCGGTCCGGCTCAGTGCGCCGCCGCGATCGGCATCTCGTAGATCGCTGCGGAGGTCGCGGGTACCATCACGGTGCGCGTCGCCGCCACCTTGCTCTCTGTAATCCTCACGCCGTTCGGGGAGGCGATCGTGTTCGCCGCCTCCACCGTCCTGCCGGTCATGACCCAGCGCCTGCCGCCGCCGCGCAGCCTCATGCCGGAAAGCGCAAGGTTCAGTCGCTGCGGCCGGAACGTCGCGTTCACCACTGCGACGCGCAGTTTGGTGCCGTCCCGCGACAGCCCCGCGATCACGTCGAGCGGATAGGTCGGGCTGCCCGCGCGCACCTTGGGATGCGCATGACCGACCGGATACTTCGGCTCTGGTTGCGGTACATCGCCATCGACTTTCAGCGGAACCGTCCCGGCGCCGAAATGCTCGCCGTACAGTTTAAATACGGTGCCAGTGGCGTTGAGGGTCGCGGCGGATGGTGAGATGTCCATCGTCGAGACGCCGGTCGTGAACGCCGACATCGTCAGGAAATCGGTGTGGCGGAGCATCTCCTGGAACACCATCGCATAGGCCAGCGAGGATTTCAGCGTCGGCGGCCCCGCCATGTACGCATATTCGTCGATCGACAGGAACGTCTTGGCAGCGCGGATCTTCGGGAATTTCGTCTCGTAGATCGCCCATTCCTCCGCCTCCATGCGAACATGGTTCGAGGGCGAACGGACGAACTCGATCAGTTCGTCGGCGGCCGGCGCATCGGGTCGCTTCTCCGCGCGATCATACCAATGCTCGGTGATGCCGTCGAAATTGCCCCATGCCTTGGCGAAGAAGCCGCCGGTCCAGTCCTCCTCGGTACCGAACTTCGCCTGGATGCTTTCGATCGAAGAGTTCTGTTGCACGCCCTTCGGATGCAACTGGTCGGGCATCGCGCCCGATGCGATCAGCGTTATCGACGGATCCTTCGCGCGCATCGCCTTCGCGAATTCATTGTGCTTGATCATGAAATAATCGAGCGAGGTCTTGCCGATCTGCCACCAGCCGAACGGTTCGTTGCCGATGTTCCACCATTTGACGCGGTAGGGTGCTGGATGACCGTTCGCCGCACGCTTGGCGCCCCATTCGGAGGTCGCCGCGCCGTTGAGATATTCGACCTCCTCCGCCGCCGAGTTCGCATCGCCCAGCCCGGCATTGACCGTGACATAGGGTTCAACGCCCAGGATACGCGTCAGGTCCATCCATTCGTCCATGCCGAGATCGTTCGGCTGCATCGCGCTCCAGGCGTGATCGAACATCGGCGGGCGGGCATCGCGGGGCCCGATCGCCTCGTGCCAATCCCAGTCGGACAGGAAGTTTCCGCCAGGTAGGCGCCAGAAGCCCGAGTTCAGCGACTTCGCGATCGCGGTCGCATCCGCGCGCCAGCCATTGACGTTGTCCGCCGGCATCAGCGACACCACGCCGACCCGAAAAACGCCGGGGCCGGTGCCAGTGCCTGTGATCTCCAGCCGTGCATCGGTCGCCGCCGCGGTCGGCGTGAACGCGAAGCTGGCCTCGCTCCAGTCCGCGCCCGGCGTCGGCAACGACACGACCTGCCGGTCCTGCGGCCGATCGCCCCAAACCAACGCCACCGTCACCGCCACGCCTGGCTCGCCACTCAGCCTGAGCTTGCCGACATACCGCCGGCCGCGGACGACCTCGATCCCGCTCTGGCCGATGCCGGTGACATGGTCGGCGGACACCGCGATCCGCGCGCTCTGCGTACCGACGTACGAATGCTGCGTGTCCATCGTCACGGCCGCGTCGCCGCCGATCGGGCGCCATTTGCGGTAGAGGACACCGGGCCGCCCTTCGGCGTTGACGGGTGGTGGCGCGTCGCTGGCGGCGGGGCCGATCGGGTAGTAGAATTTGCGGTCGTCGAGCATCTCCGCCCACAGCGTCCGCGCGACGAGTCCGCCGATCGGTTCGATGAACATGCCGTATTCATAGGGTGTGACCGCCGCAGACCGCGCCGTTGCGTCGATCCGGACGGCGATCGGCTGAGCCCGTTGCGCCTCGGCTGAGACCGAGACCGTGGCTTGACCCGCGAACAGGACGAACGCTGCGACGACCGGTTTCATCGACCTCTCCCCTTTTGTGCGTGCTCGCCATTGCGGCGATGATCGCGACGCGCCGGTTCGACCCCGATGTCGCAGCGCATATCTAGATACATTACGCAGACTAATGATAACGTCAACATGGACGTTCGGCGTGTCGGCATACTCTGGTCGAGATCCGACCAACTTGCATCGCGGGGCCAAAGGTCTAGGTCGCTTCGAAGTGTATGGTTCGTATTGAGGGGCTCGACGTGACGATCGTCGGGCGGGGTTGAAGGGATCGGTGTGAAGGAACGCGCTCGGCGCTCGCGCAGCCCGACGATCATCGATGTCGCCGCGCAGGCCGGGGTATCGCCGATGACGGTGTCGCGCGTCATCAACGGCCGCGCCAGCGTCGATCCGACCACGCGCGCCAGCGTCCAGGATGCAATCGACGCGCTTGGCTACACGCCGAACCTCGCCGCGCGCAGCCTAGTCACGTCCACCGAGCTCAAGATCGGCGTGATCTACGCCAACCCGAGCGCCGCGTTCATGAGCGACTTCCTCACCGGCGTGTTCGAGGAGGCCTCGATCCGCGGCGCGCGCCTGATCCTGCTGAAGGGCGAGGACGGCCGTCCACCGAGCCCCGCCGCGCTGGAGAATCTGGTCGCATCGGGCATATCCGGCATGATCTGCGCGCCGCCGTTGAGCGAGTCCGCCGCGGTCCTCGACGTGTTGCGCGAGGCGCGCGTGCCGGTGGCGGCGGTCGGCGCGCACGATGTCGACAACGTGATCTGCGTCCGTATCGACGATCGTCTCGCCGCGTACGAGATGACGCGCGAGCTGATCGCGATGGGTCATCGCCGGCTCGGGTTCGTCGTCGGCAACCCAGACCAGGTCGCCAGTCTCAAGCGGCTCGACGGCTTCTACGCCGCGGTGCGCGAACATCCGGGCGTTCGCGCAACGATCGCGCAGGGCGATTTCAGCTTTGCCTCGGGACTCGCCGCCGGGGACCAGTTGCTCCAGGCCGATCCGCCCCCCACCGCGATCTTCGCGAGCAACGACGACATGGCTGCCGCCGTCGTGTCGGTCGCGCATCGGCGACAGCTCGACGTACCCCGCGAACTGACGGTCGTCGGGTTCGACGATACCACCGCGGCGGTGATGCTGTGGCCGCCGCTGACCACGGTGCACCAGCCGGTCCGCCGCCTCGCCGCAGAAGCGCTCGGCCTGCTGGTCGCGGAGATCGCCACGCCGCCGAGAACACTCGCCAAGCGCGCCGACCGGGTATTGGACCACGAAATCGTCAAGCGACAGTCCACGTCGCCGCCACAGGACGACGCCACGCCTTAACGCCATTCGCCGTTTCTGCGGACGTCGACGACCTCCACCCTACGCCACCGATAGTATGAGTATTGACTCCTCCACGATGTCGACGCATTGTTGCGTGGTAACGTTATCAAACAGCAACATCGAGTTGCGGGATGACGCTGCAGGAACGCCGGTAAATCGGCGCGCCTAAAAAGGGGGTAGGATGCAATGGTTTCCAGTATCACGACTCTGTCGGCTCACGTCCGCGCCAGCGTTTGGGCGCAAGAGACATCGCGTTTAGCGGCGGCCGCACGTTCGATTTCTACCGTTTCCAGTCCGACTACACGGCAACGGCGAACCCTCATCGCCGGATCGAGCAGCATCGCCGCGCTCATCCTCTCGCTATACGCAGCGCCGTCTTTCGCACAGGCCGCCCCAGCGCAAACCACCGACACCGTCACCGCCCCAGAGCCGCTCGCCGAGACGCCCAGGCCCGCCGAACCCGAGGCCGTCAGAACCGCCGACATCATCGTCACCGGCTCCCGGATCCAGTCGAGCGGCTTTACCGCCCCGACGCCGACCACGGTCTTCAGCGAAGCCGACATCCAGAACAACGCGCAGCCCAACGTCTTCACGACGATCGCGCAGCTGCCGTCGTTGCAGGGATCGAGCGGCTCGACGACCAACACGTTCAGCACGTCGAGCGGCCAGCAGGGCCTGAGCTCGTTCTCGCTCCGCGGCCTGGGCACGATCCGTACACTCACTCTGGTCGACGGCCAGCGCGTCGTCGGCGCCTATTATACCGGCGTGACCGACGTCAGCCTGCTCCCGCAATTGCTGATCAAGCGGGTCGACATCGTCAACGGCGGCGCGTCCGCATCCTATGGATCCGACGCGGTCGGCGGCGTCGTCAACTTCATCACTGACACCCATTTCCAGGGCTTCAAGGGCAACATCCAGGGCGGCATCACCAACTACGGCGACGACGGCCAGGGCCTGATCCAGCTTGCCGCGGGACGGAGCTACCTGAACGATCGACTCCACCTCGTCGTCAGCGGCGAATATGCCAAGGAAGCAGGTGTCGGCCCCGGCGATTTCGGCACCGACCTCGCCGGTGGTCGCGACTGGTTCACGCAGACGACGATGATCAACCGCAACGTCGTCGACGACGGATCACCGCAATATGTCCTGCGCGACTTCGCCCAGCCGTATAACTTCACCAAATACGGCCTCATCACCGCCGGTCCGCTGCAGGGCACCGCGTTCGACCAGAGCGGCCGCCCCTTCCAGTTCCAATATGGCTCGAATGGCGTGCCCGCCCGCGACAATTCCGGCGCGGTCCGAGGCTGCCTGCCCGGCTTCTGCGTCGGCGGCGACCTGTCGGGGAACATCGATACCGGCCGCACCTTGCAGTCGGCGATCCAGCGCATCGATAGCTATGGTCGGATCGGCTACGACTTTGCGACCGACAACGAGGTCTATGTCAGCGTCAATGTCGGGCAGGTGAAGACTCACAACCAGCCAACCAACGGGGCCAACCGACCCGGCCTGAGGCTCCAGTGCGCGAACCCGTTCGTCCCGGCGTCGATCCAGGCGGCATGTGCGACCGCAGGGATCACGGACTTCCAGTTCGGCGCCAGCGTCGCGATCCTGCCGAACACCATCGTCCATACCGATCGCCGCCAATACCGTGTCGTCGGCGGCCTGAAGGGCAAGTTCGATATCGGTGGGTCGCCCTGGACTTATGATGCCTATTACGAGCGCGGCATCACCGATACCGCGATCGACGTCGACGACATCGTCCTCACGCCGCATTTCAACCAGGCGATCCAGGCGATCACGCTCAACGGCGCCATCGTCTGCGCCAACCCGGTCGCGCGCGCCAATGGCTGTATCCCGCTCAATATCATCGGCGGCGCGACTCCGTCCGAGTCGGCACGCCGGTATGTCCAGCCCGAGAACGGCCCGATCCAGCGCCTCCACTTGACGCAGGACGTCGCGAGCCTCGCCTTTTCCGGCACCCCCGTCGAACTCTGGGCCGGTCCCCTGTCGGTCGCGTTCGGCGGCGAATATCGCAAGGAATTCTACAAGGTCCGCGCGGACGCATACGGCGCCGGCGTCTCCGCGATCAGTCCCAATACCAGCGAATACCCCGCCGACCCGACGCTGCTAACCGCGGGCAACAACTGGTATGCCGGCAACTACAAGAACGGCACCGGCGCCTACGACGTCAAGGAAGCGTTCCTCGAGCTCGACGTCCCGCTGTTCAAGTCGGACATGATGGGCAGGGCCAACATCAACGGCGCGGCCCGCATCACCGACTACAGCACGTCGGGCCGTGTCTGGACGTGGAAGATCGGTGGGACATGGGACACGCCGCTCAACGGACTTCGCCTGCGTGGCGTCACATCGCGCGACGTTCGCGCACCCAATCTGTCCGAGCTGTTCGCCGCTCCGGTGACGACGACGCTGCCCAACTTCCTCGACCCTGCGCGCAACGTCAACGTCGTGGCCATCCAGAACGCGATCGGCAACCCGGCACTTACCCCCGAGATCGCGCGCAATACCGAGGTCGGCGCGGTCTATGCCAACCCGTCCTGGCTGCCGGGGTTCAGCGCCTCGGTCGATTACTACAACATCAAGGTCACCGACGTGATCTCCAGCCTCGGCGCCGCGCAGATCGTCGACCTGTGCTTCCGCAACATCCTGCCCGAAACCTGCAGCGCGTATAATCTCAACAACACCGCTGGCCCCAATTTCATCAACACGCAGGCGTTCAATCTCGCCTCGATCAAGACCGACGGCTTCGATATCGAGGCAAGCTATCGGTGGCGGCGCCCGCTCGGTGTGGACGGGACGTTCACGCTCCGCGGCCTGGCGACGCACATCCGGAAGTTCGTCACGGATACCGGCCTGCCGGGGACGATTCCGACTGACGGCGCCGGCGTCAACCTCGGCGCCACCCCGCGCTGGAAGCTGCTTGCGGTACAGGCGTTCAGCAACGACCGCTTCAGCCTGACGGTGCAGGAACGCTGGTTCAGCGACGGCAATTACGGCAACCAGTACGTCGTCTGCGCGCCCGGAACCTGCCCCAAATCGACCACGACCGCGCCGACGATCGACCGCAACTTCATGCCCGGCGCGTTCTATCTCGACGTCGGCGGAACGTATAATATCACCAAACAGGTGTCCGGGTATTTTAAGGTCGACAACGTCTTCGATCACGACCCGGCCGCGTCGCCGCAGAGCGCCAACCCGGCCTTGTACGACATCGTCGGGCGCATCTACCGTGTCGGCGTCCGCTTCTCGTTCTGACGCCCCACCTCTACCAATACGGAGATCCAGCATGCGCGCTCTCGCCCTTCTGATTGCCGGCATGATGCTAGGTTCGCCCGCGATCGCGCAGACCGCTAACGGCGTGGCGGCGCAATCAGCGGCACTGGAACGCGGGTCGGGCACGTACCCCGCGATCTTCGAGGAACGACCGGAGTTGCCCGACCATGTCGTCTACCGCGCGGCGAATCTTGGTGCGCTGGGTCGGGCCAAGCTCGGGATCTACGTCTTCGGCAATGGCGGCTGCAGCGCGGACGGTACGAGTTCGCGCAACCACCTGCTGGAGATCGCCTCGCACGGCTATCTCGTCATCGCGTCGGGCACGATCCCCAAGCCGAAGTCCGACGCCGCGACCAAGCCCGCACCGACCCCCGCCCCCGGCACGAAGCTGACCTCGGCAACGCCGACGCGCGCGCTGACCGACGCGATCGACTGGGCGCAGCGCGAGAATGCCCGCGCCGGCAGTCCGTTCAAGGGCAAGATCGCCACCACCGAGATCGCGGCGTCCGGCTGGAGTTGCGGCGGCTTGCAGGCGTTATCCGCGGCGCAGGACCCGCGCGTGACGACCGCGGTGATCATGAACAGCGGCTTCTTTCCCGAGGGCGCGAACCCGATCGGCGGCGTGGTGTCCGACAAGGCGTTGCTGAAGACGCTGCGCGGCTCGATCCTCTACGTCCTCGGCGGCCCGACCGACATCGCGGTCGCGAACGGCACCGACGATTTCCAGCGGATCGACCATATCCCCGCGGCGCTGGTCAACATACCGGTGGGTCATGGCGGCACCTACATGCAGCCGCATGGCGGCATCGCGGCGGAGGTCGTGACCGCCTGGCTGGACTGGCGGCTGAAGAACGACCGGACTGCCGCCGCGCGCTTCGTCGGCAAGGACTGCGGGTTCTGCAAGGATCCGCGGATCACGATCGAGCGCAAGCACTTCGACTAGACGGGTCGTCCGCACCGTGATGGACGGAGATATCGAAACCACGGTTCCTGGAAGGCGAGGTCGGCAACCCAAACGAGGATGATCGCCGGGAGGACGCTGCGCCGTCCCGTCAGAACCAGCCGGTTCGACACCAGGGCGCGCGCTTGCCCCCACCGTAACGCCGCGCGAGCCCGGTCCGTACCAGCGCCTCGCCGAGCGATTTCCCGTCACGCTCGACGATGCGCAGTTTGCGGCCATAGCGATCGACGTCGCGCTTGATCGGGACCAGCGTGAAGGGGCCGGCGTTGAGCAGCGCCTGCATCTTGAGCGTGGCGGCCTTGCCGGCGCGGGCTTCGGACGCGCAACGGGGCGGATGAGTTTCGGGCGTGTCGATGTCGGCGATGCGGATCTTGGTGCCCGCCATCCAGAAGGTGTCGCCGTCGACCATGCAGTCGATCCGCTTGGCATGGCCGCATATCGTGAATCGCGCGGATACTGCCTTGCCGCCCGACAGCGCGGAGGCGGCGGCAGCGGCGGTCGATGCCGCACTCGCAACGCCTGCCGCCGTGGCCAGCGCCCCGGTGGTGGTGGAAGCGGCGGAGGCAGCAGCGTTTGCCGAGGACGACGCGTCCGCTGCGGCAGCGTCCGCAGCCTTGCTCCAGCCGCCGGGCACGCGCAGATGACCGGCGGGCCAGGCGATGCCGAACCCGCTGGGCCATTCGACCTTCAAGCCCGGCGGCACCAGAGCCGCCCAGTCGATCTGGCGGATCACCGGCACCATCAGCCCGAGCAGCACGCCGTAGAATACCAGGCGGAGTTGCAGCAGGACTCCGGGCGCCGGGCGTCGACCGGACCCACCGCGGCGCGTGGCGCCAGCGCGATCGCCACTTAGCAACCGCATGAAATCAAACACATACTCCATCGTCCCTCGCGCGTACGCGCGCGCGCGACGATGTCACCTCGCGGCGGCGAAGGTTGCGACGGGCGGAGTCGGAAATAAGGCGAACGCATCGTGAACATCGACCGGATGCACATCTCGGGTGCGATAGCCGGTATGCGTTGCGGCATCGGCGTCGTGCCGGAGCAACTTCATGGGGGCGTCCAACATCCCGGGAACGCGGCGTGGGCACGAGCGATGCTGCTGTCCTACATTGCCGAGCCGTGATCAGATGCAGCGTGAGCATGGCACCCATCCGCATCCGGACGACCGATTACGACGCTGTCGCGCGATGTGCACAACCGCGCCAGCGTGTGAACTTTGTGCACTTCCGCGCATCGGCGACACCGCGATCGCAAGCGTTCGAACCGCTCGATCTCGGCCCGAAAACCCAACGATTCCAGACACACGAAGGGCGGGAAATAGCCCTAGCCACTCCCCGCCCCCGTTACGCGTCCAGCTTGAACCTCTTGCGAGGCAAAGGCTTAGAAGTGCGTGATGATACCGAGCATCGGACGGAAGCTCTGCGCGTCGCCGAAGGTGTTGACCTCGGCGCGGATGCGGAAGCCTGCGTTGCCGGTGATGCCCTTCAGGCCGATGTTCTGCGGACCGACCTCTGCGCCGATGCCGTAGGTGATCGCGCTATAGTCACGACCGGTGTCTGCGACGACGTTCGAACGACCCGAGAAATGGTCGAAGTTGACCCACTGGTAGCCGACCTTGCCGTAGATCAGGCCGCTGTCGCCAGCGCGGAAGCCGAAGCGGCCTGCTGCGCCGTATTCCCAATCGATGTTGCCATCGATGCCCTTGATCACGTTGCCTTCCGCGCCGACGAAGACCGGGCCGAGCGGCACGTTCACGCCGAGCACGCCCTGGACCAGCGAGCCCGATGGCTTGTAGCTGCGACGGGTCGAACCGTCAGCGTTGATCGCCTGCGGAATGCCGTGGCCGCGCTCGTTGTCGAACTGCTCCCAGCCGCCCATCACGCCGAAATACGGCTCGATGCCGAATGCCTTCGAACCGTCGGGCGCTGCTGCTTCGCCAGGCTGTGCGCTGTTGTCGACGGGTGCCGGTGCCGACATGTCCTGCGCGAAAGCGGGAACTGCGACCGTTGCGGCGGCGAGGGCGATTGCCAGGGAAAGCTTACGCATGAGTTTGACCTTATACCGTGTTGTTGCGTGGATCGCCGACTGCACGGTGCGTCGGTTCGGTCCAGGCAAGCCAAACCGGTCGGCGAGCACATAGTTGCACAAAAAACGTCACATTCAGGGAACTGCCAGGGAACTGTTCCGCTGTGTTGCGTTACAGCAACGGTTCCTGTCATTTGGATGAACGAACCATGGCCGCGGCGGGGCGGACTGGGCAGGAATACAGCGGAAAAGCGGCGAAAAGCAGCCGCGCCCGGTGTTAACGCCTTCCGTTTACCCTCTGGTGACAACCAGTGTGCGATGCAGCATCGATGGGGTTTTCACGCCTGTTCCGCAGCCGCTGGGCGGCGCTCTTCTGGTCCGCGGGGATCGTGTGGACGGCATATAATGTCGCCAACGACGCACCGGAACCGGCCCCAACAAACGCGTCTTCGGGTAACACGGTGGAGCAACCGACCGATGCCGCCGGCGCGGCGTTCAACGCGGACGATCTTGCGATCCTCGCCAACGCCGCCAGCTAAGGGCGACGCGCCTGTCAGCGGCGCGTCGCGGATAGTTCAGGGCTTCAGCGCGACGTCGTCGGCGTCCTTCAGGTCGTCATCGTCGTCGATCGTGTCGTCGTCGAGTTCGTCTTGGACGTCGTCCTCGTCCATGTCGGCCTCGTCCATCGTCACTGACGAGTCCGTCTCGCCGACCTCTTCGGAGTCCATCTTGGTCTCGTCGATCGACTCATCGTCGGTGTCGTCTTCGCCCAGATCGGGTTCGAGGTCGGTCAGGATGATGCCGTCGCTCGGCCCATTGCGCGTGGCCTCGAGGATCTCGGCGCGCTGGCTCTCGTCATAGCCCTCTTCGTCGTAGCCGTCGTCGCCCGATCCGGCACTCGGCACCTGATGTCCGCCCATGGTCACACTCCCTCGTGTCAGGATGCCTGCATCATGCAGGCCTACCAGATGCGAACGGTGGACGTGCGCGGTGGTTCCTTCAAGCGCGGACGGGCGCGGTCGACGCGGGCCGGAACAGCCGCCCGCGTTCGGTCACCAGTATCGACAGCAGCGCGGCAAGCCCGGCAAGCAGGAACCCACCGACCAGCGGCACGGTGGTGCCGTTGAAGGCCTGGCCGATCAGTGCGCCGAACACCGCACCGATGGTCACGCTCAGGAACCCCTGCACACTCGACGCGGTACCGGCGATTCGCCCCATATTCTCCATCGCCATCGCCGAGAAGTTCGACGTCGCCAGCCCGAAACAGCCGAGCGTCAGCGCCTGGAAGACGGCAAAGCTGACCAGCGTCTCGAACCCGACCTCGATTGCGAACAGATGGACGAGCGAGACCAGGATCATCAGCGACAGCGCCCCATGGCTGATCAGCCGGGTCCCTAGCCGCATCACGATCCGCGAGTTGAGCAGGTTGCAGATCGCCATCGTCACCGACGTGGTGGCAAAGATCAGCGCGAGCAGCGACGGCTTGTGGAACACGTCCGCCATGATCTGCTGGATCGAATTGAGATAGCCGTACAGCGATCCCAGCAACGCGGTCGACGCGAGCGTGTAGCCGAGCGAATTGCGATCGCCGAGCGTCTGCCGCCAGTCGCTTAGGATCCGCCCCGGGGTGATCGGCAGGACATTCTCCGGCGCCAGCGTCTCGGGCATCCGCAGGTAGAACCAGATCAACACCCCCAGCGTCAGCACCGCCACGGTCCAGAAGATCGCACGCCAGTCGCCGAACTGCAGCACCGCCCAGCCGAACGTCGGCGCGAGAATGGGCACGATCATGAACACCATGAACGCGATCGACATGACCCGCGCCATCGCCCGCCCGTGATAGCAATCGCGGACCAGCGCGATCGTCGCGACACGGGCCGCGGCGATCACCGCGCCGCCAAACGCGCGTGCGGCCAGCAACAAAGTAAAGCTCCCCGCGGTCGCGCAGGCGACGTTAGCGATGATGTAGAGGACGAGCGACCAGAGCAGCACCGTCCGCCGCCCGAACCGATCCGCGAGCGGCCCGTGAACGAGCTGCGCGACGCCGAAACCAATAACGAACGCGGTCACGACGAACTGCCGCCCGTTCTCGGTCGCGACACCGAGCGAGTTGCCGATCGCCGGCAGCGCTGGCAGCATCGAGTCGATGCCGAGCGCGGTCAGCGACATCAGCGAGGCGACGAGCGCGACGAACTCGACGAAGCCGATCGGCGCGCCGCGCATCGCTGGCGCGTCGGATTGGGGATCCTGGGTCTGCATTATGCGTGCGCCTGTAGCCGCTCGGGCGGTCGCGCGGAACCCGCTAACCGGCGCAACTATGCGACGATTGCGCAGTGCGCCGACGACCCCTATCTGTATTGTCAGAACAACACACTTCGGAGATGACCATGATCCGCCCGTTTTTGCTTGCCGCTGTCGGTCTCACCAGCGTGCTTGCCCTGTCCGCCTGCGATCGCTCGAACGAGGGCGCATCGGTCTCGATCAACGCCGATGGCGGCAACGTGCTCGGTGCGATCAATGGCGAGACCGGCGAGATGAAGATCGACGTGCCCGGCTTCCAGGGCTCGGTGAAGCTGCCGAAGATCAAGATCGATACGAGCAATTTCGATCTTAACGGCGTCCGCCTGTATCCAGGGTCGTCGATCAAGAACCTGAACATCGTCGGTAACGAAAACAACGGTAGCGATGCAGGCAGCGGCCTACGCGTTGCATTCACCAGCCCGGCGCCTCCGCTAATCGTCCGTGACTGGTTCGCGCAGCGCTTGGGCAAGGTCGGCTACAAGGTGCACGGCGAAGGCGCGAATCTGATCGGCACTACCGACGAGAACAAACCCTTCCGCCTCGAACTCGCCCCCGACGGCAAGGACAAGGCAACCGGCACGATCGTCATCAGCGGATAAGTCTACGATCCTCTCCCGCCAAGGGGAGGATCATTACAGATTCCAAATCCAGACCAACCCTAACCCAAGCATTTGGCACGGCACCCCCAATCCCCTATATCGGGCGTCCCCCAATCCGGACACGCACCTCATGCTCGACACTCCCGCCGCCCAGGTCCCGACACTCAGCCTCGCCACGCAGGACACCGACCCCGACGGTTTCGCCGCCGCGTTCGGCGAATCGTTCGAGCGCTACGGCTTCGCGATCGTCGCCGATCACGGCATCCCCGCCGACCTGATCGAGCGCGCCTGGGCCGAGACCAAGCTCCTGTTCGACCTCCCCGAGGACGAGAAGCGCGGCTATCACATCCCCGGCGGCGGCGGCGCGCGCGGCTACACGCCGTTCAAGACCGAGATCGCCAAGGACGCCAAGGTCGTCGACCTCAAGGAATTCTGGCACGTCGGTCGCGAACTGCCCGAGGGTCATCGCTATGCCGACACGATGGCGCCGAACGTCTGGCCGACGCGGCCCGAGGGCTTCAAGCCGGTCTTTCTCGAACTCTTCGCCGCGTTCGACCGCGCCGGCGACAAGCTCCTCTCGGCGATCGCGCGCCACCTGAAGCTCAAGCCCGACTGGTTCGATCCAGCCGTGAAGGACGGCAACAGCATACTTCGTTTGCTGCATTACCCGCCGATCCCCGCCGATGCCGAAGGCGTCCGCGCCGGCGCACATGAGGACATCAACCTCATCACCCTGCTGCTCGGCGCCGAGGAAGCCGGGCTCGAACTACTCGACCGCGCCAACGGCCGCTGGCTGTCGATCAAGCCGCCCGAGGGCGCGATGGTGGTAAACGTCGGCGACATGCTCCAGCGCCTGACCAACAACGTGCTGCCCTCGACCACGCACCGCGTCGTCAACCCGCCCCCCGAACGCCGCGGCCACTCGCGCTATTCGATGCCGTTCTTCCTGCATCCTGCGCCAGATTTCCTGATCGAGACGCTGCCCGGGACGATCACGCCGGACAACGCGAACCGCTATCCGACCCCGATCACCGCGCACGACTATCTGTACGAGCGACTGGTCGAGATCGGGCTGATCAAGAAGTAAACGAGCCATATCGATCCTCCCCCGCCAGGGGGAGGTGGCTGGCACTTGCCAGACGGAGGGGGAGGAAAGGGAAACAGGCGTTTCGTATCCTCCCCCTCCGTCACCTTCGGCACCACCTCCCCCTTGCGGGGGGGGGGGATTGAGATGACGGGCACGCCCCAAACCTCCGCTTCCACCCCAACCCACCTCCACCCCGGCGAAGGCCGGGGCCCAATTGGGGAACGGTTATAACGAAGCGCAGCGCGCCATTACGATCACCTTTCCAATTGGGCCCCGGCCTCCGCCGGGGTGGTGTTCCCGTCGGAACAGCTGGGGGCCATCTCCCCACCGCTTTTCTCCCCACCTGATACCCAACAACCACGCTTCGCCCATTGGAGCCCGCCCTCGCATCCGCTAGACCGCGCGCGATGCCCCATCTCTATCTCGTCGACGGCTCCGGCTATATCTTCCGCGCCTATCACCGGCTGCCGCCGCTCACCAACAAGCATGGCGAGCCGGTCGGCGCGGTGTACGGCTATACGACGATGCTGTGGAAGCTCGCCGACGAGGTCCACGCGGCAGATGGCCCGACGCACATGGCGGTCATTCTCGACAAATCGTCGAAGACCTTCCGCAACGATCTCTACGACAAGTACAAGGCGCAGCGTCCGCCCCCGCCCGAGGATCTCGTCCCCCAGTTCCCGATGATCCGCGACGCCACGCGCGCCTTCAGTCTCCCCTGCATCGAGACCGAGGGACTCGAAGCCGACGACATCATCGCCTGCTATGCAAAGGCCGCGCTCGCGCAAGGCTGGGAAGTCACGATCGTCTCGTCCGACAAGGACCTGATGCAGCTGATCGAGCCCGGGCTCGACATGTACGACACGATGAACAACCGCCGGCTCGGCGCGGAGCATGTCGCGGAGAAATTCCACGGCGTCTCCCCCGCGCAACTCGGCGACGTGCTCGCGTTGATGGGCGACAGCGTCGACAACGTCCCCGGCGTCCCCGGCGTCGGCCCGAAGACTGCGGCGAAACTGATCCTAGAACACGGCGATCTCGAATCCGTGCTCGCTGCCGCCGACGGCATGAAGAAAGGCAAGCTGCGCGACAACCTGATCGAGCATGCCGAGATGGCGCGGCTGTCAAAGGTTCTCGTCACGCTCAAATGCGACGTCGCGCTGCCCGAGCCGCTGGAGGATCTCGAACTCAAGGGCATCCCCGACGCGCCCTTGCGCGCGTTCCTCGAACATCACGGCTTCAAGTCACTGATCGCCAAGCTCTCTGCGGTCGCCGAAGCCCCCGTCGCCGAGCCCGCGAGCACAGCCGAGTTCGACGAGGACGAGCCCTGCAAGCACGACGACTATGAAACCGTCGTCGACGAGGCCGCACTCGATCGCTGGATCACCGTGGCGAAACACCAAGGCTGGATCGCGATCGACACCGAGACCACCGGCATCGACGCGACGCGCGCGGACCTCGTCGGGGTCAGCATGGCGCTGCATCCGAACCTCGCATGCTACGTACCTCTCGCGCATGGCGGCACCGATTTGCTCGCGGAAAACCCCGTCCAGCTCGATCGTGCGCTCGTGCTTGCGAAACTGAAGCCGTTGCTCGAGGATCCGAGCGTCCTGAAGATCGGCCACAACCTTAAATACGACATGATCGTCCTCGGCCGCGCCTATGCGTCGACCGGCGGCGTGCAGATCGCGCCATTCGACGACACGATCGTGATGAGCTTCGATCTCGACGCCGGTCTGCATGGCCACGGCATGGACGAACTCGCCGCCACGCACCTCTCGCACAGCTGCATCGCGTTCAAGGATGTCGTCGGCACCGGCAAGACACAGCGGACCTTCAACGAAATCGACCTCAAGGCCGCCACGCGCTACGCCGCCGAGGACGCCGACGTGACGCTCCGCCTCTGGCGCCGGTTCAAGCGCCGCCTGCCCGCAGAAGGCTCGACCCGCGTCTACGAGATGGTCGATCGCCCGCTCGTCCCCGTCATCGCGCAGATGGAGATGTACGGCATCAAGGTCGACGCCGCGAAACTGTCGAAGCTCTCGACCGAGTTCGCCGGCCAGATGGCGAGCCTGGAAACCGAAATCCACGCGCTTGCCGGCGCGCCGTTCACGATCGGCAGCCCCAAGCAATTGGGCGACGTGCTGTTCGAGAAGATGGGCATCAAGGGCGGCCGCAAAGGCAAGTCCGGCGTCTATTCGACCGACGTCAACGAACTCGAGCGGATCGCCGCGGACAAGGATTCGCCCGGCACGGTGATCGCGCGAAAAGTGCTCGACTGGCGCCAGTTGTCGAAGCTGAAATCGACCTACACCGACGCGTTGCAGGCACAGATCAACCCGGCAACGGGTCGCGTCCACACGTCGTACAGCCTCACCGGCGCGCAGACTGGCCGCCTGTCCTCGACCGATCCGAACCTCCAGAACATCCCGATCCGCACCGAGATCGGCCGCCAGATCCGCGACGCGTTCGTGGCCGAGCCCGGCAACGTCATCCTCGCCGCCGATTACTCGCAGATCGAACTGCGGCTGGCCGCGCACATGGCGAACGTCCCCGCGCTGAAGGCGGCGTTCGCGAACGGCGACGACATCCACAGCCTCACCGCACAGGAACTGTTCGGCGAGGTCAACCGCGACACCCGCGGCCGCGCGAAGACGATCAACTTCGCGATCCTCTACGGCATTTCGCGCTGGGGTCTGGCGGGTCGGCTCGACGTGTCGGCGGACGAAGCACAGGCGATGATCGACCGCTATTTCGATCGCTTCCCCGGCATTTCGAACTACATCGTGGAGACGACGGAGAGCGTTCGTGCGAGCGGTTTCACGACGACGCTGTTCGGGCGGAAGACGCACTTCCCGCGCATTCGTTCGAAGATCCAGCACGAGCGGCAGGGTGCCGAACGCGCGGCGATCAACGCGCCGATCCAGGGGACGAGCGCCGACATCATCAAGCGCGCGATGGTGCGGATGGGGCCGGCCTTGCTCGAAGCGGGCCTGCCGAACGTCCGCATGCTGCTCCAGGTGCACGACGAACTCGTGTTCGAACTGCCGGAGAGCGACGTCGAGGCCGCAAAGCCTGTCATCGAGCAAGTCATGGCCAATGCGGCACTCCCCGCAGTTACGCTAGACGTGCCGCTGGGCATCGAAATCGGTACCGGACTCAGCTGGGGCGCTGCACATTGAGCCAGATGGGGTCCGAAAACCTTCCCCCCTCCCTGAAAGGGAGGGGCCGGGGGTGGGTCGGCTCAAGGCAGGCGCAACCGAACCTCACGGGCCAACCCATCCCCTACCCCTCCCTTCCGGAGAGGGGAGAAGCGTGACCGAGGCCACCCAAGACATCGACACACTCGCCAAGGGCGGCCGCACGAACATCGCCGGCTTCGTCCTCCGCCTCGCCGCGCGCATCCCGTTCCTATTCATCGCCGGCCGCATCTACGGCCCTGACCTCGTTGGCCGCTTCGCAATCGCCGTCGTGGTGGTCGAACTCGCCGCACTCCTCGCGACGCTCGGCCTCAAACGCGGCCTCGCGCAGGCGCTCAGTAGCGCCGACCGCCCGCACGCAAACGTCGTGTGGGACGCCATGGCCGTGGCGTTCGTCGCGTCGCTCATCGCCAGTGCGGTGCTCTGCACCTTCCCGCAGATCATGTATCCGAACAGCGCGATCACCGGGCTCGACCGGTTCCTGCCGCTGATCATCGTCGCGATTGCCTGGTCCGACGTCAGCCTCGCAGCCCTGGCGTACAGGCTCAACGTCAAGGCCGCCGTCACCGCCCGCGCGGTAGTCGAGCCTTGGACGATCTCAATCGCGGCCTGGGCGTTCTCGTATTTCACGATCCGCGACGGTCTCGTGCTAAGCTACGTCGCATCGATGACCGCGGCGCTGATCGCCAGCCTCGTGCCGTTCCTGCGCAGCTATGGCATCCCGCGCGGCTGGAAACCCCAGCTCCGTCCCTTGTACGCCCTCGCTCGCGCCAACGTGCCGCTCGCCGGTGCGGACATCCTCGAATGGGGCAGCCGCAACGTCGACCGCTTCATCCTCGGCGTGATGTTCGAGCCCAAGATCGTCGGCATCTATTACATGGCGCAACAGGTCGCGAGCCTGCCGCAGAAGCTGAAGACCAGCTTCGACCCGATCCTCGGCCCCGTCATCACGCACAGCCTCGCGATCAACGACCGTGCCGCGATCGCCAACCAGGTCCGCCAGGTCGCGTTCTGGATCATGGCCGCGCAAGGCGGACTCGCGCTGATGGGCTCGATCCCCGGCGAAGCGGTGATGGGTGTGGTCGGCCCGCAGTTCGTCGCCGGCACCGCCGCGCTCGCGTTCCTGCTGACTGCCGAAGTGCTCGCCTCGACCGGCGCGGTCAGCGAATCCGCGCTCGTCTACATCGCCCGCCACCGCAATTTGATGATCTCCGCGGCAATGCTCGCTTTCCAGGTCGGCCTCAGCTTCGCGCTGATCTTCACGATCCGGGCGCTGGGCTACCCCGTCAACTACCAGGCGGCGGGTCCGGCGATCGCGCTGATGCTGTCGGTAGGCCTCACGTCGATCATCAAATCGAAGCTGCTCGGCCATCTGCTTGGGACAAGCGTCTCACCGTGGCGCTGGCCGCTGATCTGGGCCGCACTAGCCGCGATCTTGGTGGGCGCAGGCTTCACCGCGCTGCCCAAACGTTACGAATGGGTCGAGCTCGCGATCGGCGAACCCGCAATCGCCGCGACCTATCTCTACATCCTGTGGAAGTACGCATTCGGCCCTGCGGACCGCGCACTGTTCGGCAAATCGACGCCGGTCGGCGAGGCGACGCTGCCGAATGCCGGATCACCGATCCGCTAACGCGATCAGTATGCGCGGGCGACCGCGAACTCGACGGCTTCGATCATAGCGTCCTTGGCTTCGCCATTGGGGAAGCCGCCGATCGAGTCGATCGCGCGCTGGCCGTAATGCCGGGCGCGCGCGAACGTGTCGTCGATTGCGCGGGTCGAGCGGATCAGGCGGATCGCATGCTGAAGGTCGGCCTCGCTGTCGCGGCGGCCTTCGACCGCATCTTTCCAAAAAGCACGGTCCTCGGCCGAGCCACGCGCATAGGCGAGGATCACCGGAAGCGTCATCTTGCCCTCGCGGAAGTCGTCGCCCGCATCCTTGCCCATCGTATCCGCGTCCGAGACGTAATCGATCGCATCGTCGACCAGCTGGAACGCGATGCCGAGATTGCGACCATAGGCGTCGAGCGCGGCCTCCTCAGCCTCGGGACGATCGGCGACGACCGCCGAAATCCGGCACGCCGCCGCGAACAACGCCGCGGTCTTCGCGCCGATAATGTCGAGATAGCGCTCCTCGCCGAGATCGACGCGGCGTGCGGCAGTGAGCTGGTTGACCTCGCCCTCGGCGATGACCGCACTGGTCGAGGACAGGATCTTGAGCGCCTTGAGGCTGCCCGCCTCGACCATCAGTTCGAAACTGCGGCTGAACAGGAAATCGCCGACCAGCACGCTCGCGGGGTTGCCCCAGATGATGTTGGCGGTGCGCTTGCCCCGGCGTAGGTCCGAGCCGTCGACGACGTCGTCGTGGAGCAGTGTGGCAGTATGAATGAACTCGACTGCGGCGGCGAGCAGGTGATGCTGCGTCCCGGTATAGTCGATCAGTTGCGCGCTCGCGAGCGTCAGCATCGGCCGCATCCGCTTGCCGCCGCCAGCGATCAGGTGACCGGCGAGTTCGGGGATCAGCGGGATTTCCGACTCCATCCGGCCGCGGATCACCGCATTGACCTTGTCCATGTCGCCGGAGACGAGTTTGACCATCGGGTCCAGCGACGGCTGTGACTCGGGCGTGGGACCAAGGGTGTCGAGGCGGTGGACGGTGGCGCTCATCTTCCCGAGCCTCTGACGCCTATGCCCCTGCAAAGCAACCCTTGCCGCCTCTTGCCGTTCGCGATCCGCGCCCGCAAAAGGCGCGCCGAACCAACGAAAGGGGTGCGTGGATGGCTGACGACCTGCTCAACGGATACCGCCAGAGCATCGACAATATCGATGCGGCGCTGATCCACATGCTCGCCGAGCGCTTCAAGGTCACGCAGGCGGTCGGCCGGCACAAGGCGACGCACGGCCTGCCCCCCGCGGATCCGGGTCGCGAGGAACGCCAGATCGCCCGATTGCGGCATCTGGCGGCGGAAGCGCAGCTCGATCCCGAGTTTTCCGAAAAATTCCTGCGCTTCATCATCGACGAAGTGATCCGGCATCACGAACGGCTCGCGCACGATCCGGTTTGAGGGGCGAGATGGTTCCTCCCCCCTCCCTGGAAGGGAGGGGTCGGGGGTGGGTCGGTTTCCGCATATCAGACCGTTACGGCACGAGCGCGCCAACCCACCCCCAGCCCCTCCCTTCCAAGGATGGGAGCAGTGCGTGAAGAAAACTTCACTATCGCTCCACGTGCCCATCACCCGCCCGGGCGCAATCGGTTGCGGATGACGTGGCTCTACCGGTCCCTGCTCGCGCTGCTCATGGCCGCCATTGCTGCGGCCGGCTTCATGAGCTGGCTCGGCTATTTCGGTGGGCCATTATTTACCGATGTCCATCCTACCAAGCCGCAACGGCCGTTCGCCGTTGTCCTCCTCACCGGCGATCTCGGCTACAGGATCGGCATGGCGCCCCAGATCGCGCGACGGCTGGCGGCGGACGGCGTGCCGGTGGTCGCGGTCAACACGCTGACCTATCTGCGCACGACGCGGACGCCGGCGGACATCACGACGCTGATCGCGCGCGCAGAACAGCGCGCATTGCGGCTCGGCCATGCCGACCGGGTGGTGCTGATCGGCCAGTCGTTCGGCGCGGACATGTTGCATGATGGTCTGGTCGACCTTGCCCCCGAACTGCGCGCAAAAATCGCCAAGGTCGCGCTGATCGTGCCCGAGGACAACGTCCAGTTCCGCGCCTCGCCGAGCGAGGTGTTCGATCTCTGGACCCCGACCGTCGATGCGATGCCGACCGCGCGCCGGCTGACCTGGGCACCTTTGCTATGCGTCCAGGGCGTGGAGGAAGTCGGCAGCCTGTGTCCGTTGCTGACCCAGGCCAACGCGACGCGGATCGCGTTGCCGGGCGGACACCCGCTTCACCGCGACGCCGATGCGCTCTACGAGGTGCTGGCGCGGTTCGTTTTCGCGGATTGAGGATCGACCGATGATTCCTGTGATGATGGCGCTCGCGATGGCCGTGGGCAGCCCGGCCCCTGCTTCCCCCGTGGAAGGCACCTGGCACAATCCGAAGAACAGCGTGGCCGTGAAGACCGGCGCCTGCGGGGACAGGCTGTGCGGCTGGGTGGTGCGCGCCAGCGACGAGGCGCAGGCCGACGCCCGCGATGGCGGCACGCCGAAACTGATCGGCACCGCCTTGCTCCGCGAATATCGCCCTAGCGGCCGCAGGAAATGGTCGGGCCAGATCTTCGTCCCCGACATGGGCCGCACCTTCGGGTCGACGCTGACGCTGGTCGACGCGAATACGATCGACGTGAAAGGCTGCCTGATCGGCGGGTTCCTGTGCAAGACGCAGACCTGGCACCGCGGTTGACCCGATGACGACTCGTCCGTTGATCATCCGGACCCGCGACTGGATCGCGCATCGCCGCGGCACGCTAATCGCGCTGGCGGTACTCATCGTCGCGGTGCTTGGCTTCGCTGCGATCCACAAGCTGACCGCCGAAATTCGTCTATCCGAAGTGCGCGCAGCGTTCTCCGCGCTCGGCTGGTCGCAGCTCTCGGTCGCAATCGGGCTGACTGTCGTCAGCTATATCGCGCTGACCTTCTACGATTCGATCGCGCTGAAAGTGATCGGCCACCCGCTGCCGTGGCGCACAGCTGCGGTCGCGTCGTTCACAAGCTATACGATCAGCCACAATCTAGGGCTCGCCATGCTGACCGGCGGATCGGCGCGATACCGCGTGTATAGCCGCGCCGGGCTAGACGAAGCCGCCGTGGCGCGCGTCGTGCTGATAGCCGGCGTGACGTTCTGGGCGGGGGTCATCACGGTCGCGTGCCTGTCGATGGCGATCCATCCGGGGACGCTACCGATCGTGAAGTGGACGATGCCGCCTTTGCTCGAGCGCAGCGTCGGCATCGTCATCCCGCTCGTCATGCTGGGGATCGTCCTGCGTCACCGCCAGGGTGGATCGATCGGGCTGCTCGGCTGGCGGCTGCCGTTGCCGAACTGGCGGCAGGCGCTCGCGCTCCTGCTGGTCTCGACGGTCGACCTGGCGGCGGCGAGTGCGGCGTTGTTCGTGCTGCTCCCCAATGCCTCGCCCGAGCTCTATCCGGTGCTGTTCCTCGGCTACGCGGTAGCGATCGTCGTTGCGTTGATCAGCCATGTGCCAGGCGGGCTCGGCGTGTTCGAGGCGGTGATCATCGCGACGATGCCGCAGGACAATGCGACGGTCCTCGCCGCGCTGCTGGCCTACCGCATCATCTATTACGTCGCGCCGCTGATCCTGGCAGCGGTACTGATGGCGTTCCACGAGGGACGTCAGTGGCGTGGGCGAGGCACCGATCCGCTGACGATCGCGCTGCCGCTAGCACCCTTGCTGCTGGGCGTGCTGGTGTTCCTCAGTGGCGCGATGCTGCTCGTATCGGGCGCGCTCCCCGCTGCGCCGGGTCGCATGGACACACTCGCAACGATCCTCCCACTGCCGATCAGCGAGATGGCGCATGTCGCGGCGAGCCTCGTCGGCGTGATGCTGCTGCTGGTCGCGCTTGGCCTGTACCGGCGGCTCGACGGCGCATTCTGGGCGGCGCGGACGTTGCTCGTCGCAGGCGCGGTGCTGTCGATCGCCAAGGGCCTCGACTACGAAGAGGCGACGATCCTGCTGCTGACCGCCGCCGCGCTGCAATGGACGCGCGCGGCGTTCTACCGGCGGACGCGGCTGACCGCGGAGCCGCTGTCGCCCGAATGGCTGGTCGGCGTCGGTGCCGCGATCGGGCTGTCGGTGTTGATCG
This sequence comes from Sphingomonas sp. PP-CC-1A-547, assembly GCF_003610375.1. Lineage (GTDB taxonomy): Bacteria > Pseudomonadota > Alphaproteobacteria > Sphingomonadales > Sphingomonadaceae > Sphingomonas. The sequence continues at coordinate 94,628 of NZ_RAPZ01000014.1, read as the reverse complement.
GCTTCTTCGCCTATCGCCGCGTCGGCTATTCGAGCGACCTGTGGTGGCAGTTCGAGACCAACGCCAACGCCTCGCGGTTCCTGCGCACCAGCCTCGCGGTCGGTCTGCTGCTGATCGGCGCGGCGATCTGGCGGCTGTTCGCGGCAGCACCCGTGCCGATGGTGCACGACATGCTGCCCGACGACGTCGCGACCGCCGCGCTCGCGCATGCCGACCGCACCGACGCGATGCTCGCATTTACTGGCGACAAGCGCTTCCTGGTCTCGGACAGCGGCGACGCGTTCCTGATGTATCAGGTCAAGGGCGCGAGCTGGATCGTGCTCGGCGATCCGGTCGGTCCGAGCGAGGCATGGTCCGAGCTGTTATGGGCGATCCGCGCCCGCGCCGACGCCGCGCAGGGACGGTTGCTGCTGTATCAGATCGGCCTGCGCATCGTGCCGATCGCGATCGAGATGGGGCTGAAGCTGGTCAAATACGGCGAAGAGGCGACGGTCGAACTGGACGGCTTCACGCTGGAGACGCCCGAGATGCGCAGCGTGCGGAAGGCCAGCCGTGTCGCCGAACGGGCGGGCGCGGAGTTCGCGGTCGTGCCAGCCGGCGCGATGTCGGCGATCATCCCCGAACTCCAGGCGATCTCCGACTGGTGGCTCGCCGACAAGGATCATGCCGAGAAGAGCTTCAGCGTCGGTCGGTTCGAGCCGGGATACATGGCGAAGTTCGACTGCGCGGTGGTGCGGATCAAGGGCAGGATCGTCGCCTTCGCCAACGTCTGGGGCACGCCGAACAGGCAGGAGCTGTCGGTCGACCTGATGCGTCACGCCGAGGACATGCCACAGGGGGGCATGGACTTCCTGTTCACGCGGCTGATGCTGTGGGGCCACGAGCATGGCTATCGCAATTTCTCGCTCGGGATGGCGCCGCTGTCGGGGATCGAGGCGCGGCGGCTGTCACCGACCTGGTCGAAGGTGGCGGCCTTCCTGTTCCGCCACGGCGAGCGCTTCTACGGGTTCGCGGGCCTGCGGGCGTACAAGGAGAAGTTCAGGCCGAACTGGACGCCGCGCTACATCGCCTCGCCGGGCGGCACGTCGTTGCTGCGCGGGCTGATCGATTTGCGGGCTTTGGTGAGCCGGTAAGCCTTGCTAGGGCGAAGAGATGAGTTTTCTCCTGGCAATCGAAGGCGCCGATGGCGCGGGCAAGGCCACCGCATCGGCACTGGTGGTCGAGCAGTTGCGCGCCGCCGGCCGCACCGCCGACGTCGTGTCGTTCCCGCGCTATACCGAGACGGTCGGCGGCTGGGCGCTGGGCGCGATGCTGGCGGGCACCCTGCCGCGTGGCACGTCGCCCAGGGCGGCGGCGGTGCTGTATGCGCTCGACCGGATGGAGTCGCGGGAGCACCTGCTGGCGACGATGGCGGCGAACGACGTGGTCGTGTTCGACCGGTATATCGCCTCGAACATGGCCTATCAGGCGGCGCAGGTTCTGGCGGACGAGGCGGACGCGATGATGACGTGGATCGCGGATTTGGAGACGGGGTCGTTCGCTCTGCCGAAGCCAGACCTGTCGGTGTATCTCGACACGCCGGCCGCGATCGCACGCGGGCTGATCATGAAGAAGCGCAAGCGGTCTTACACCGACGATGCGTTCGACGCGTACGAGGCGGATACCGGACTGCAGGATCGGGTGCGGACGAACTACGCGGCGATGGCCGAGGCTGGGCTGTTAGGCCGCTGGGCGACGGTGTCGACGGTCGCGGACGGCACGTCGCGGTTGCCGGCAGAGATTGCCGCCGAGATCGTCGCCCTCCTCGCCTAACACCGCTGCCTCCACCCCGGCGAAGGCCGGGGCCCAATTGGAAAGGTCGCAGTAACGGCATCCGACGCCCGCCAAGCGTCGTCCCCCAATTGGGCCCCGGCCTTCGCCGGGGTGGTATGCGGTTGCGCGTGCGTGCGCGTCCGCAAATCCCTCTACCCGTTTCGAAACTTCTCGTTATGTAGCTCGACTATATAACGAAGGGGTGACGACAATGCGGGGACATGACTTCGCGCGGCTGACTGCCGTGCTGCTGGCAACGACGTGCCTGCCAATGATGGCAGCCGCGCAGACCAGCGCCGCCAATCCGGAACAGGCTCGCACCGAAGGCAGCGTCGTACAGCCAGGCGACTCCGACACCTCGATGGAAGTGACCGTCACCGCCCGCCGCCGCCCGGAAAACGCTCAGAAAATCCCCGGTTCGCTGTCCGTTGTCGGTGGCGCGCTGCTCGACCGCTCCTACACCGTGAACACGCAGCAGCTGGCGCAGCTCGTCCCCGCGCTGAACTACAGCTCGGCGAACCCGCGCAACACCGCGTTCACGATCCGCGGGCTCGGCAGCAGCGTCGTGGCGGTCAGCCAGGCCAATGACGGGCTCGAACCCGGCGTCGGCTATTATGTCGACCAGGTCTATCACGCCCGCCCCGCCACCGCCGCGTTCGACTTCAGCGACATCGAGCAGGTCGAGGTGCTGCGCGGTCCACAGGGGACGCTGTTCGGCAAGAACTCGACCGCTGGCGCAATCAACATCACGACCCGCGCCCCGACCTTCACGACGCAGGGCGAGGCCGAGATCAGCTATGCGAGCTACAACTTCCTCCAGGTGAAGGGCGCCGTCTCAGGCCCGATCGTCGGCGACACGCTCGCCGGTCGCGTGTCAGTGGTCAGCACGCGCCGCGATGGCGTGATCGACAACGTCGTCACCGGCCGCGACCAGAACACCATCGGCAACCAGGCGATCCGCGGGCAATTGCTGTTCCGCCCTTCGGAAGTGTTCCAGGTGAAGGCCAGCGCCGACTTTACCAACTTCCAGAGCAATTGCTGCACGCAGGTCTATTACAATGTCGCGACCCGCCCGACGAGCGGCGCCAGCGGCGCGGTGTTCCGCACCGCCACGCGACAGTTCGGCGGCCCGACCGGCCTCGCCGCGCAGTTCAACTACGCACCGCCCAGCACCAATCCGTACGACCGCAAGACCGATATCGATGCGGCACTCGGCGTCGATACCAACGAGGGCGGCGTCGGCGTGATCGCCGACTGGAACCTCGGTGGTGCGACGCTCACCTCGGTCAGCGCTTGGCGATTCTGGAACTGGGATGCCGACAACGATCGCGATTATACCGGCATCCCGATCCAGACCGAACAGCACATCCCCTCGCGCCAGGACCAGTATAGCCAGGAACTCCGCCTCGCCTCGAACGGCGACCATAAGCTGAGCTACGTCGGCGGACTCTACTTCTTCCGCCAGCGCGTGATCGGCCGCCCGATCTCGATCTACGGCCCCGCCGCCGCACGCTATCTGATCGGCACGACAACGGGCACCGGCGCCGCCGCAACCGCCGTCCCGAGCAACCTGCTCGACGGCTACGGCACCGACGGCCGCACCGATTTCCGCTCGGACAGCTATGCGGCGTTCGGCGAAGTGAACTGGAAGCCGGTCGATCGCCTCACCCTGACCGGCGGGCTTCGTTATACTTATGAGGAGAAGGAGGGGACGTACGACACCTTCACCTTCGGCGGCCTCCAGACCACGAACGCGGCGTTGAACGCGGCCAAGCTGTCGATCCTGCGCGGCCAGAATTACGCCGCCAGCGACAAGGACGGCGCGCTGACGGGGCGCGGCAACATCGCGTACCAGGCGACCGATAACGTCCTCGCCTACGCCAGCTACGCGCGCGGCGAGAAATCGGGCGGTATCAACATGTCTGGCCTTCCGCTCAACGACCAGAACCAGCCCGCGATCAGCACCGCCGTGGTGCGCCCCGAGAAGAACACCGCCTACGAGATCGGCCTCAAGACGCAGCTGTTCGACAACCGCCTGATCTTCAACGTCGACGGCTATTACACGCGCGTCACCGATTTCCAGGCGAACGTCACCGACACGCGCGCCGCCGCGGCGTTGCGCACCTACCTCGCCAACATCCCGAAGGTCACCGTCCGCGGCTTCGAGGCGGACGCGACCGCGCTCGTCACGCGCAACCTCTCGCTTCGCGGCAGCGTCGCCTACGCGGACGGCAAGTTCAATTCCTACCCGGCCGCCCCCTGCCCGATCGAACGGATCTTCAACACTGCTGCGTTCTGCGATCTCAGCGGCCAGCGGCTCTCGAGCCTGCCTCGCTGGTCGTACACGCTCGGCGCGGACTACAATCAGCCGATCGCCGACATCGGCAGCGGCTTCGTCCATGTCGACTCTAACACCCGCACGCGCCAGTTCGGCGATCCCTCGGGCTCGGCGTTCACGGTCATCCAAGGCTATACGATCGTCAACGGCAGCATCGGCTTCCGCTCGAAGAACGGCTGGGAACTCGCCGTCTTCTCGCGCAACCTGCTGAACAAGGACTACATCCAGAACGTGACGATCCAGGCGGGCAATTCGGGGCTGATCCTCGCCACGCCGAGCGACCCGCGCACGATCGGGCTTACCTTCCGCATCAAGCAGTAGGTATGAGGGGGGCCATGACGCTATCGCCGGACCCCGCCCTCCACGCCACGATCCTGCTCGCCAAGGACCAGACCGGCCGCGTCGGTGCCGACCGGATCGCGCTGCTCCGCGCGATCCGCGACGGCGGCTCGATCACCAGCGCCGCGAAGGTCGTCGGCCTCAGCTACAAGGCGGCATGGGACGCGGTGCAGGTGATGAACAATCTGTTCGACCGCCCGCTCGTGCTCCCTGCGGCGGGCGGCAAGGACGGTGGCGCGAGCCCGATCACCGAGGCGGGCGTGGCCGTGCTCGACGGTTATGCGGTCGCCGAGGCCGAGCTCGCCAGCGCGATGGCGCGGATCGAGGCTAGCGTGTCGAACGGGCTGTCGCTGAAGCCGCTGCTATGGGGAATCGGAATGAAGACGAGCGCACGCAACGTGTTGCGCGGCACCGTGTCGCGCGTGACGCCGGGGACGATCGATGCCGAGGTTACGCTGGCGGTGGCGGATGGCGTCGAGATCGTCGCGACGATCACGCGCGGCAGCGCCGAGGATCTGGGACTAGTGCCGGGCGCGACCGCGCTGGCGCTGATCAAGTCGAGCTTCGTTATCCTCGCACGCGGCGACGAGAGCCTGCGGACGTCGGCCCGCAACACGCTGGCGGGGACCGTGATCGCGCGGGAGGACGGCGCGATTTCGAGCGAGGTGACGCTCGAACTGACGCTCGGCAAGACGCTGACCGCGACGTTGACCAAGGAGAGCGCGGAGGCGCTCGACCTGCAGATCGGCATCCGCGCACTGGCGTTGATCAAGGCCAGCCATGTAATCCTGGCGGTCGAGTAAGACCTTTTCGTTGAGAGGCACCACCCCGGCGGAGGCCGGGGCCCAATTGGGGAACGTTGATAACGGAGTTCGGCCTTCCGTTACCGCAACCTCTCCAACTGGGCCGCGGCCTTCGCCGGGGAGGTGCCAATCGGTTTGACTCCAAACCTAACATTTCCGTCACAAATCGATTCCGCATTGCAGCACACGCAATCGTCGTTACTTAGCACGCTAATGACTTCCGCACGTGCTACTCTCGAATCCGCCTATGCGCGCACGCTGCTTCCGCTCGCGAAGATGTGGCGGCAGGCGGCGGATCGTGCGCTTCGCGACATGAACGTGTCGGCATCGACCGGCTGGGCGCTCGTCCAGGTCGGGCGGCTCGGCGACGACGTCCGCCAGACCGACCTCGCGCAGCAACTCGACGTGACGCAGGCCTCGCTGGTCCGCTCGATCGACCAGATGACCGCGGCGGGCCTAGTCGAGCGCCGCCGCGATCCCGCCGACGCGCGCGTGAGCCGCATCCGCCTGACCGAACACGGCCGCGCGCTCGTCACCACGATCGAGGCCAAGTTCGCAAGCCTCCGCGCGGCGATGCTCGACGATGTATCCCACGACGATCTCGCCACCGCGCTGCACGTCGCGGAACGGCTTGGCGCACGCTTCATGGCGGATCGCGCGCGATGAACCTCGCTCAATTCGGCGGGAAGGAAGCGCTCTTCTCGGTCAAATGCTTCGTCGCCGCGATCCTGGCCTATTACATCGCGCTCAGGATCGGGCTGACGCGTCCCTATTGGGCGGTGACGACATCGTACATCGTCGCGCAGCCGCTGGCCGGCGCGGTGCTGTCGAAGGCCGTGTTCCGCGTCGCCGGCACGGTACTCGGCGCGGCGGCTGCGGTGGTGCTGGTGCCGAACCTGGTCAACGCACCCGAGCTTCTCTCGCTCGGCCTCGCGCTATGGCTCGGGTTATGCCTGTATATCTCGTTGCTCGACCGGACACCCCGCGCGTACCTGTTCCTGCTGGCGGGCTATACGGCGAGCATCATCGGGTTTCCGTCGGTCACGACGCCGGGTGCGGTGTTCACGATCGCCGCATTGCGCGTGCAGGAGATCACGATCGGCATTCTGTGCGGGAGCCTGATCCACGGCTTCGTCTTCCCGCAGACCGTGACCGCGACGCTGCTCGCGCGGATCGACGCGATCCTGGCCGATGCCGAGCGCTGGTCGCGAGATTCACTGGCGGGGGCCTCCGATGCCGCGCTCGACCGCGATCGTCGTCGCCTCGCGCTCGACATCAACGAGCTTCACCAGCTGTCCATCCACCTGCCGTTCGATACCGCGCGCCTGCTACCCCGTACGCGGACGCTCCGTGCATTGCAGGCAGAACTGTCGATGCTGCTGCCACTGGCGAGCGCGGTCGACGACCGGATCGTCGAACTGAAGCGCGGTGCCGATGCGCCCCGCCCCGAGGCGCTCGCGTTGATCGAGGACGTCCGCGAATGGTTGCGCGATCCGCCGCCCGTGGCGGAGCGCGGTCCGACCGCAGATGCCTTGATCGAACGGGCGCGTGTCCTCGAGCCGGTGGTGGGCGATACGCTGATCTGGCGCGATGCGTTGCGCCTCAGCCTCCTGGCGCGGCTCGGCGAACTGGTCGACGCGCACCGTAACGCGCGCGACCTGCGCGACCAGATGCGCTCGCCATCGCGTGCGCCCGTCACGCCAGCGGTCGCACGGCTGCTCGCCCGGATCGCCAAGCGACCGCTTCACCGCGATCGCGGCATCGCACTCCGCGCCGCCGCCGGCACCGTCGCGACCATCCTGCTCGGCTGCGTCTTCTGGATCGGTACGGGCTGGTCGGACGGGGCGGGCGCGGTGCTGATCGCCGGCGTGTGCTGCGCGTTGTTCGGCAACAGCGACGACCCCGCACCATCGATCCTGGCGTTCTTCTACGGCACGATCATCGGGCTGGTCATATCGGCCGTCTACGCCTTCGCTATCCTGCCGCGCGTGACCGATTTCGTGACGCTCGCCGCCGTGCTCGCACCGCCGATGCTGATCGGAGGGATGTTCCTGGCCCGCCCTGCGACCTTGCTGATGACGCTCGGCGGCTTGCTCGGAGCGTTGAACACGGTGGGCCTCAACGACCGGTTCGGCGGCAGCTTCGATGCGTTCCTCAATGGCGGCATCGCGCAGTTGATCGGCACGTTGTTCGCGGTCGTGACGGTCGGCCTGTTCCAGACGATCGGCGCGGATACCAGCGCGCGGCGACTGATCCGCGCAGGCTGGCGCGAACTGGCAGCGCGCAGCGACTCGATGAGCCGCCCCGATGCGGCGGGCTGGATCGCGCGGATGCTCGACCGCATCGGCCTGCTCGCGCCGCGCCTTGCGTTGCAGGGCGAGGATCCGGGCAAGCCGCTGCTCGACGCGCTGACCGACCTGCGGGTCGGCGTCGCGGTCGGCGAACTCAAGCAGTTGCGGATGGATGGCTCACCCGATGAGGCCGCGGTGATCACGCCGGTCCTGCGTGGTATCGGCGCGCATTACCGTGCGTTACGTCCCGATGAACCCGCGCCACCCGAACCCGATCTGCTCGCCGGAATCGACGCCGCGATGAGAGGTTTCGCGACCAGCACGCCCGATCGCCACCGCACCGGCGTGCTCGCGCTGACCTCGCTTCGCCGCAATCTCTTCCCGCAAGCGCCAGCCTACGGAGTGGCCGCATGACCGGCGAAATCTCGATCGGCGGCGTGTATCTGCCGAGCATCCTGCTGCTCGCGGTCGCCGCCGTCATCCTGACCGGCATCGCCACGCGGCTGCTTGCGTTCGCAGGCGCCTACCGCGTGGTGACGTATCGACCGCTGGTCGACCTCGCGCTGTTCATCCTCATCCTCGGGCTGCTCGCCCTGCTGACCGGACCTTCCGCATGACCCCTTCCCGCCTCAAATCGCTGTTCGCCCCGCTGGGTCGCTCGGCCGTCACGCTGATCATCGTCGCGCTCGCGGTACTGGTCGCGCTGTGGCTGTGGAAGCGGTACGAGACCGATCCGTGGACGCGCGACGGGCATATCCGCGCCGACATCGTCCGCGTGACGCCCGACGTCGCCGGCCTCGTCACGCAGGTCGCGGTGCACGACAACCAGGCGGTGAAGCCCGGCGACGTGCTGTTCGTGGTCGATCGCCCGCGCTTCCAGCTGACGCTGGCGCAGTCCGACGCGTCGATCGCGAGCGCCCGCGCGACGCTGTTGCAGGCCCGCCGCGAGGCACAGCGCGACCTTGCGCTCGGCGATCTGGTCGCGAAGGAAACGCACGAGCAGAACGTCGCCCGCGTCGCCACCGCGTCCGCCGCGCTCGCGCAGGCGCAGAGCGCGCGGTCGACGGCAGCACTGAACCTCGCGCGGACAACGGTGCGCGCTACGGTGCACGGGATCGTCACCAACCTTGACCTGCATCCGGGCGACTACATCGCGACCGGCGCGCAGGCGATGGCGCTGGTCGACACCGACTCGCTCCGCGTCGAGGGGTATTTCGAGGAGACCAAGCTCGGCAGCATCCGGGTCGGCGATCCGGTCGTCGTCCACCTGATGGGGGAACCGCAAGCGCTGCACGGCCGCGTCGACAGCATCGCCGCGGGGATCAACGACAGCGAGCGGACCAACACGACCAACCTGCTGCCGAACGTGAACCCGACCTTCAACTGGGTGAGACTGGCGCAGCGTATCCCGGTGCGGGTGAAGCTGACCAGCGTGCCGAAGGGAACGCAGCTGATCATGGGCCGCACCGCGACGGTAACGGTCCAGCCGCGCGTCGCACCGGGGACGACGGCATGATGTTCGGTCGCCATCTCACGTCGCTTAGAAACGCCCCTTCTTCCCCCCTCCCTGAAAGGGAGGGGCCGGGGGTGGGTAGGCTTCCACAAATCCGAACCGTTGTGGCACGAGCCGGCCTTCCCACCCCCAACCCCTCCCTTCCAGGGAGGGGAGCAGTTGCGGCAGCATTCGCGCTAGCCCTCGCCGCCTGCACCACCGCCGGCCCGAAATACGCCCTCCCCGAGTCCGCAGTCGTCAACCGCCCCTCCGCCCAAGGCACTTTCGACAGCGGCCACGAGAAGGCGTTCGCCAACGCCCCCCTCCCCGACCATTGGTGGCAACTCTACGGCGACGCCCGCCTCGACTCGTTCGTCACCGAAGCGCTCGCCGCCAACACCGACCTCCGCGCCGCCGACGCCAACCTGCGCCGCGCCGACGCAGTCGTCGCCGAAATCGCAGCTGGCCGCACGCTGTCGACCGTCCTCGGCGGCGGCACCTCCCTCGACCGCCCCTATACGACCGGCGGCAGCCTGCCCGGCACGCTCGACTACAACCTCGGCATCACGCTAGCCTATCCACTCGACCTGTCGGGCCGCATCCGCCGCGCGATCGAGGCGGCCCAAGGCGATGCCGAGGCAGTCGCCGCCGCGCGCGACAACGTCCGCGTCACCGTCGCCGCGGAGACCGCGCGCAGCTACGCCACCGCTTGCACCGCCAACTCGGTGCTGGCCGCGAACAACCGCATCCTCGCGCTGCAACGCCAGACGCTGAACGTGACGCAGCGCCTGCAACGCGGCGGCCGCGGCACCGCGTTCGACGTGACTCGTGCGCGCACCGCGGTCGACCAAAGCGAAGCGCTGATCCCGTCGCAGATCGCCACGCGCACCGCCGCGCTGTACCGGTTGGCGACGCTGATGGGCCGCGCCCCCGCCGATTACCCAAAGGACGTCGCGACGTGCGCGCGGCCACCCGCGCTCACCCGTCCGCTGCCGATCGGCGACGGGACCGCATTGATCCTGCGCCGCCCCGATATCCGCCAGGCCGAACGCTCGCTCGCCGCAGCGACCGCGCGGATCGGCGTGGCGACCGCCAACCTCTATCCGCAGGTCAGCCTCGGCGGGTCTGCCGGGTTTACCGGTCCCGTGTCGTCACTCGGCTCGACCAATGCGTTCCACCTTGGGCTGGGGCCGCTGATCAGCTGGAGCTTCCCCAACCGCCCGGTCATCCGCGCGCAGATCGCCCAGGCCGGCGCCACCGCGGACCAAGCCCTCGCGCAGTTCGACTCGACCACGCTCGAAGCGCTCCGCCAGACTGAGACCGCACTCTCCGCCTATGCCCGCGAAGGCGACCGCAACGCCGCGCTCCGCCGCGCGCAGTCCAGCGCCGCACGCGCTGCGGACCAGGCCGGCACGCTCTACCGCTTCGGCCGCACCGACTTCCTCTCGCTGCTGACCGCGCAAGCGGCGCTGACCACCGCGCAGGCGAACCTCGCCGCGTCCGATGCGCTGCTGGTCGATCGCCAGGTCGACGTCTTCAAGGCGCTCGGCGGGGGGTGGCAGACTTGAGGCTGCGTCGCCGCGGGCTGGCGTCGATCAACAGCGAAATCCGCGATGGCATCATGCCCGCCGCCGACACGATCGCGCGCGTCGCCAAGGACCCGGACGCGCTGCCGCACACGCCGAGCAACTACCGCGTCACCGCGCTGATCATCGCCTGCGCGCTGTTCATGGAACAGATGGATTCGACCGTGCTCGCCACCGCGCTGCCGACGATGGCACGCGATTTCGGCGTGCCCGCGACCAGCATGAGTTCGGCGCTGACCTCGTACCTGCTGGCGCTCGCGATTTTCATTCCCGCGAGCGGACGGCTCGCGGACCGGTTCGGCTCGCGGACGATCTTCCGCGCCGCGATCCTGATTTTCGTCGGCGGATCGATGCTGTGCGGCCAGGCGACCAGCCTGCCTTTCATGATGGTCGCGCGCTTCCTGCAAGGGCTCGGCGGCGCGATGATGATCCCGATCGGCCGCCTCGTCCTGCTCCGCAGCGTCGCCAAGGAGGACATGGTCCAGGCGATGTCGTGGCTCATCATGCCCGCGCTGATCGGCCCGATCCTGGGCCCCCCGGTCGGCGGCGCGATCGTCACCTATCTCGACTGGCGCTGGATCTTCTACCTAAACGTCCCGATCGGCCTGCTCGGCGTGATCCTGGTAACGCGCTTCATCGGCGAGGTCCGCGAGGACAAACCGGCGCGCTTCGACGTCCCCGGCTTCATCCTGTCGGGCGTGTCGCTCGGCTGCCTGTTGTTCGGGTTCGAGATGACCAGCCGCAACGGCGAACTGTCGCGCGCCGTCGTGCTGATCGCGGTCGGGCTGGTCGCGGGCGTCGCCTATATCCGCCACGCGAAGCATCGCAGCGATCCGATCCTCGACCTGTCGCTGATGCGGATCCCGACCTTCCGGCTGTCGGTGATCGGCGGATCGCTGACCCGCATCACGCAGGGCGCGCAGCCGTTCCTGCTGCCGATGATGCTCCAATTGGGCTTCGGGATGACCGCGGCGGCGAGCGGTGCGATCACGATCGCCGGCGCGATCGGCTCGCTGATGATGAAGAGCCTCGCACCGCGCGTGCTCAGGCGCTTCGGGTTCCGCAACAGCCTGATCGTCGGCGGACTCTGCGCGAGTTCGGGCTACGCGGTCGCCGGACTGTTTCGCCCCGACTGGCCGATCCCGGTGATCTTCGGCGTGCTGATGATCTCGGGCTTCTTCATGTCCTTCCAGTTTTCGGCGTACAACACGATCGCCTATGACGAGATTCCGTCGTCGCGAATGAGCAGCGCGACGAGCTTCTACGCGACGTTCCAGCAGTTGATGCTGTCGCTCGGCATCTGCGTGGGAGCGGCGTCGCTGCACGTAGGGATGCTGGGGACGGGCGCGACGCGGCCGGCGCTGGCGGACTTCACGCTGGCGTTCCTGGTGGTGACCGCTGTGTCAGCGTCGGCGACGATCTGGAACCGCCGGTTCGCAGTGGATGCGGGGGCGGAGTTGAGCGGGCACCGGGCTTAGATCGGTTCAAAACGCGCCGTCATCCTGACGAAAGTCAGGATCCAGAGCCAAGACCGGCGACGCTTAGTTACCCTGGGTCCTGACTTTCGTCAGGATGACGGGAGTTGGCTGGTGTGCGCCGGCAGCGAAGGCCGCGAGAGCACCGAAACGTGTTCGCCCGGCTCGACGAACATCCCGTGCGACAGCGCCCACCGCCCCGCTTTCTCGCTCGCCGTCAGCATCGTCAGGAACGGACTGAGCAAAAACCCCAGCGTCACCGGCGCGAGCCACGCCGCCGTGACCGGCGCGAACGGCGTCACGAGCAGCAACGCCACCCCCACCCCGACATGCCACCGATAGCGCGGCATAACGTCCGCCAGCGACAGTTCGTGCGCGTCACGGTTCTGCGGCGCCCAACCGGACTTCCGGCCCATCAGGATTCCCGCGAGGTCCATCGTCTGGGTCAGCGCGATCACCGGCGCCGACAGCATCGAGAACGGTACGTCGACCAGCACCGACCTGACGATCCCGCGCCGCCCGCCGAACCCCGCGCGCCGCTCTGCATTCGAGAACGCCCAGATCACGCTCAGCAGCTTCGGCCCGAACAGCAGCAGCAACGTGACGAACAGCACCTGCAACGACGTCTGCGCCTCGACGATGTTGCGCTCGCCGATCAGCGCCTGCACCACGCTCGTCGCGATCATCAGCAGCCACACCGGCGAGGTGATGAACGCCGACGCGCCCATCAGCAGTTGCAGCCGGCTGACCCAGTGGAACCCCGACGACGTCAGCAAGCTGAGATGCTGGATATTTCCCTGCGCCCAGCGCCGGTCGCGCACCGCCGCGTCGATCAGCGTCGGCGGATATTCCTCGAACGTCTCCTCGGTCATCAGCATGTGGACGCGCCAGCCGCGCCTGCGGAGCAGCGCCGCCTCAACCATGTCATGGCTCATGATGACCCCACCGAACGGCGCGCGCCCTGGCAGGTCGGGTAGCCCGCAACTCGACGCGAACGCCTCGATCCGGATCAGCGCGTTATGCCCCCAGAACGTCGCCTCCGAGCCCGACCACCAGACCAGCCCGGCGGTGGAAATCGGGCCGTACAAACGGCTCGCGAACTGCATCCAGCGCTGAAAGAACGTCACGCCATTGATCACCGCCGGCACGGTCTGAAGCAGCGCCACCGCAGGCCGCCGTTCGAGCACCTGCGCCATGCCGATGATCGTGTTGCCGCCCATCAGGCTGTCCGCGTCGAGCATCAGCATATAGCGATAGCCGCCGCCGAACCGCCGGATCCACTCCGCGACGTTGCCGGGTTTGCGCCCCACGTTCACGGTCCGGCGACGGTAATAGAGCGCGCAGTCGAGCGTCGGCGCGAGGCGCTCCCATGCCGCAATCTCGGCCGCCTCGGCCGCTTCGCCGGAGTCGCTCAGGATGAAGATGTCGAACCGGTCGGCGACACCGCCGGCGGCGATCGCGCGCGCCATCCAGGCGATCCGCTCGAACACCGCATCGATGTCCTCATTGTGGACCGGCATCAGGATAGCGGTGCGACCCGCGAGCGGTTCGGACTGGCGCGGCGTCGGGACGAACCCCGGATGCCCGCCGGTCATGAGCAGCACGAAACCGATCGCAGCATTCATGAAGCCGAACGCGATCCACGCGAACAGCGGGAAGAACAACGCAAGCAACGCCGCGTCCCAGAAGCTCAGCCCATCCGCGAGCAGCGATTCCTGCACTGCCGACGACGCCGCGGTTGCTAGCAGCCCGGTCATCAGCACGAGGAGGATGCGGCGCGCGAGCATATCGTCGGAGGATACGACCATGCCGGGGCCGGGCTCGGGTGCGGACCAGGGCGGCGGCGGACCGTCGAAACGCTGCGGGGGCATCTCGATCGGCGTTTCGCCCGGCATCATGGGAAGCGCGGGCATCAGAATATCGGGGTCAGGACGGTTTCGCTGAGCGCGCGGCCGCCACGCGTGAGGAACAGCCTGACGTCGGCGGGCCCTTGCGCATCGGGGGCCACGTCGGCGGTGACGCGCCAGCGGTTCTTCTGGCCGACGACGGGATAGGCCGCGTTGGCGAGCACCTTGCCGCGGACGACGTCGATCTTGGCGATCACGCCGCTCTGCCGGTCGAGCCCGGCAAGACCCTCACCGATGAAATCGACCACGAGCTTTCGCGCGCCCTTCACCGGCTCGGCGCCCGGTCGGCCGGCGACGCCCTGCCAGCAATCGACGACGTGCGCTGTCGCGGCGACGGCGGTCGGATCGGTCGATTTCCACGACAGCAAGTAATCGAACTGCAACCGCTCGCCCGCCTTGGCCGGCGCGGCCGGCGTCCAGAACGAGACGACATTGTCGACCGTTTCGCTGTTCGTCGGGAACGCATAAAGCATCACCGCGCCCTTGCCCCAGTCGCCCTGCGGCTGGACCCACAGGTTCGGCCGGCGATCGTAGAACGCGCCGTCGTCCTGGTAATGATCGAAGTTCCGGTCGCGCTGAATCAGCCCGAAGCCCTTGGGCGCCTGGTCGGCGAAACTGTCCAGCGTATCGTGCGGCGGGTTGTTGAGCGGGCGCCAGATGCGTTCGCCGGCGCCGGTGAGCAGCGCGAGACCGTCCGAATCGTGGATCTCGGGACGCCAGTCGACCGCGGCGGCGCGGTTGCCTTCGCCGTACCAGAACATGCTGGTCGCCGGCGCGACGCCGAGCCGCTCGATGTCTCGGCGCAGGTTGAGCACGGACGAAACCTGCTGCTCGACTCCCGCACCGGCGACGTGGCGCGACTGGATGCGGTACGCGCCGGTGACGCTGGCGCCGTCCATCAGCGCGTAGATCGTGTACGCGTCCGCGCCGGTTCGCTCGATCCAGAATTCGGTGAAGTCAGGGAATTCCTCGCGGCCCGGCAGCCCGGTGTTGATCGCGAGCCCGCGCGCGGACAGGCCATATTGGTCCTGCGCGCCGGCGGTCCGGAAATAGGATGCGCCCTGGAACGCCATCCAGTCGCTGGTCCCGCCCGGTGCCATCGCGCGGAAACCGGCGATACCCAGCGCGGCGGCATGGCCTTCCTCGGCCTCGAACAGGTCGCGCGAGAACTCGATGCGGCGCGCCTGACCGGCCTCGACGACGTTGATCGCTACCGGCATCGGCGCATAGCGACCGAGCGGGAACAGGCGGATACCGCCCGCCAGCGTCTTGTCCGCGCGGAAGCGGATGCTGCCGACCTTGTCGTAATCGATCGCGGCGGCGGCTGCGACCTTGGCGGGAGCGGCGTATGGCTTGGTGGCGAGCGTCGCGGCGCGCTGCTGGAGCGCATCCCAAGAGAACGGCTCTGCCTTGCCGGGCGCTGCACGCATCGCGGCGGCGGCCTGTGGGAGGACACCCAACAGACCCAGCGCGGTTACTACTTCGCGTCGACCGATCATGCAGAGCGCTCCCTTGTCCTCATCATGCTGCAATGCGGTAGCATAGTGACGGCGCGCGCGCGCGTCGACAGGTCCCGCCGCGGGCGCGCCTTATCGCGCGGCGCGGCGCCAGCGGGCGCTGATCCTGACCGGGTCGTGGATATGCCCACCGACGACCACCAACATCGCTCCGGCAATCGCGCAGAGGAAGCCGATCGTGGCGAGCAGAAATGCGAGTGCGCCGGTTTGCTGATGGAGACGGGCGAGCGTGTAGATCGCGGTGAAGGCGATCGCGAGCGACAGGATTCCGCTCGCGCGGAGACTGAGTTCGGTGCGGAGGCGGTGGGCGTCGGTCATGCGACACTCCAGCTATCGCCTGCGGCATAAGCGTTCGAGATTGATATCGCGGGGGAGCCATAGTGTTCACGTAGTGCGCAACCCCCGTCGTCCCGGCGAAAGCCGGGAACCCGCGCGGCAGGGGCGACCTGTTGCGGGGAGACCCCAGCTTTCGCTGGGGTGACGGTTGGGGCGGGGGTGACGAGCGGGTCGACCGCTTCCTTGTTCTCCGGCGAAGGCGGGAGCCCAGTCTGGATCCCCGGCTTCGCGGGGAAGCACACTATCTTCTCAACTCAGGCGTCGACGAGCAGCCGGTATCCAATCCCAAGTTCGTTCGCGATGACCGTGCCGACGCCCCCCGTCCCCTCCAGCTTCTGCCGCAAGTTGCGCACGACGATGCGGAGATATTCGATCCGCCGGTCGTGATCGGTCGGCCACGCCGCCTCCAGGATCCGCTGATGCGTCACCACCCGCCCCGGATGCGCCGCCAGCGCCGACAGCACGTCGAACTCCTTCCGCGTCAGATGCGCTTCCTCGTTGCCACGCCGGACGAGGCGATGCTCGAAATCGATCTCCACCCCATGCGCACGCAGGATTGTCGGCCGAGACGTCGCCTCCCCTCGACCGCGCAACGCGACCCGCAACCGCGCAAGCAGTTCTTCGGTATCGAACGGTTTCGTTACATAATCCTCGGCACCGAGATCGAGCGCGGCGACCTTCTGGTCGGTCGCCTCGCGCGCGGACACGACGAGGATGATCGGATCGCCGAGCTTCTTCAGCAGCGGCACCAGTTCGAGTCCGTCGCGGTCGGGCAACCCCAGGTCCAGCAGCACCGCAGTCAACGGCCGCCTCCCCGCAATCCGCAGCGCCTCGCGCGCGTCGACCGCCTCCTCGACACCGTATCCCGCCCGTTCCAGTGTGTTCTTCAACAACCGCCGGATATGCAGTTCGTCGTCCACTATCAGGACCGTCTGCACACTCATAGATTCGCTCCATCGGTGTCGCGGACGAGCAGCGCCACGGGGAAGCACAGGCTGAACCGGGCGCCGGTCAGGTCTTCACGGTTGCTGGCTTCGACGGTCATGCCCATCGCTTCGGCGAACGCCTTTACGATCGCAAGCCCGAGCCCGGTCCCGCCGATCGCGCGGTCGGAGCCTTCGAGGCGGCGGAACGTCTCGAACACCTCCTTCTCGCGGCCGGGTGGCAAGCCCGGCCCCTGGTCGATCACCGACAGCCGAAGCATCCCGAAGCGGTGTTCCGCGCGGACCACGATCGGCGTCCCCGGATCGGCATAGCGGCCGGCATTGTCGAGCAGGTTGAGCAGGCAATGATGCAACAGTTGCGGGTCAACGCGGACCAGAGGAAGGTTCGGCGCAACGTCGAGTTCGATCGCGTGGCCTTCGAGCACGCGTTTCGTGTCGTGCACCGCGCCCGCCACCGCGTCGGTAAGGTCGGTCGGTTCGAGCCGCAACCGGAGCGCACCCGCCTCGACCCGCGCCATGTCGAGCAGATTGCCGACGAAACGGTTTAGCCGCGCTGCCTCGGTCTCGATCGTGTCGATCAACTCTGGCGTGACGCCGCGGTGCAGTTCCGCCGCCGCCGCCATCACCGAGGTGAGCGGCGTGCGCAGGTCGTGGCTGACCGACGACAGCAACGCCTGTCGCAACCGATCGCGCTCGCGCACCGCATCGACGTCGCGCATCTCGACCTCCAGCCGCGCGCGTTCGAGCACGAGGGAGGCCTGATCGACGAGGCTCATGAGCAACGGCAACTGGTCCGACCGCACCGGATCGCCCCCCGCTTCCCGAGCCAGCCCAAGCACCGCCAGCGTCCGCTCGCCCGAGCGCAACGGCTGGAAGAACCACTCCGACGCCGCCAGCGTACTCGACCCGCGGCCCGCCGGCGCGCCAGTGTCGTAGGCCCATTGCGCGGCCGCCATCTCCATCGTCTCCAGCCGGTAGTCCGAGCCGTTCGCAGCCTGCACCGCTAGACCGGGGTCCTCCGCGACGAGGATCACGGCGCGCACGCCGAACAGCCGGCCGATCTCCTCGCAAATCGCGCGGGCGAGCGCGACCGGGTCGTTGAGCGAGGTCAGCTGGCGAAGGAATCCGGCCAGTGCTGCGTTGGTGCGCGCGCTGGCGGCGGCGATGTCGGCCTGCGCGCGCACCCGAGACGTGAGCTGGCTCGTCACGAACGCGATGCCGAGCAGCACGAGGATCGAGATCACGTTCTCGGGATTGCTGATCGTCAGCGTGCCGGTCGGCGGCAGGAAGAAGAAATTGTACGCAATCGACGAGACCACGCCTGCGAACAGCCCGGTGCGCAGGCCGAACAGGCTCGCCGCGGCCATCACCGGGAGCAGATACAACAGCGCGACGTTGCCGAGGTTGAGGATGTGGAACAGCGCGCTCGCGACGCCGGTGACCCCCGCGACCATCGCCGTCGTCCAGGCGTAGCCGGATTTGCTGCCCCATCCTCCGGTCCGCACGCGTGTGCCGCGGGGCGCGGTGGGTGGGTCCATCGGCAGGACGTGGACGGCGATCCCCGGTGACTCGCGGACCATCTGGTCGACGACCGAACCGTGACAGAGTTCGAACCATCGCGAGCGGGTGGACTTGCCGACCACCAGCTGCGTCGCGCGCGCCTCGGTGGTGAAGGTCTTAAGGCCGTCGACCACCGAAGTCGCGGGGACGGTCGCGACGTCGCCGCCGAGTTGGGTCGCGAGGTTGAAGACCGCGGCGAGCTGGCGGTGCTCGGGCTCGCCGAAGGTCTGCGCGCGGGGTGTCTCGATATACACCGCGGTCCAGGGCGCGTGCATCGCGTCGGCGATCCGCTTGGTCGCGCGGACGAGGCCGAGCGCGCCGGGCAGTTCGCTGATCGCGGCGACGATCCGCTCGCCGCCCGCCCAGGTACCGCCGACGCCCAACGCGCGGACGTGTTCGAGCATCTGCGCATCGACGGCTTGTGCGGCGCGCCGGAGCGCGAGTTCGCGCAGGGCAGACAGGTTGGACTTTGAGAAGAAGTGCGCGAGCGCTCGGGTGGCTTCGTGGGGAAGGTAGACCTTGCCCGCCTTCAGCCGCTCGATCAGTTCGTCGGGGGGAATGTCGACGACTTCGATCTCGGCCGCCTCGACGATGCTGTCGGGCACCGTCTCGCGGACGCGGACGCGCGTGAACGAGGCGACGACGTCGTTGAGGCTCTCGATGTGCTGGATGTTGATCGTCGAATAGACGTTGATGCCGGCCGCGAGCAGTTCCTCGACGTCCTGATAGCGTTTGGGGTGGCGGCTGCCGGGGGCGTTGGTATGCGCGAGTTCGTCGACGAGGACGAGCGTCGGCGCGCGTTCGAGGATCGCGTCGAGGTCCATCTCGTCGAGCGTGCGGCCTTCGTACGGGATCGTCTTTCGCGGGACGATCTCGTGCCCTCTGGTAAGCGCTTCGGTTTCGACGCGACCATGCGTCTCGACCACGCCGATAACGACGTCGACACCGGCGCGGCGACGTTCCGCGCCCTCGGAGAGCATCTCGTACGTCTTGCCGACACCCGGGGCAGCGCCGAGAAAGATCTTCAGACGGCCGCGACCCTCCTGCGACGCCTGTCGCAGAAGGGCCTCGGGGGATGGTCGCGTGTCGTCGTTCAACGCGTTGCGTCGAGGGCGCGGTTGAGAGCGAAGACGTTGACGCGTGGCTCGCCGAGGATGCCGAGCAGCGGACCGTCGAAGTTGGCGGTAACGAGCGCGCGGACCTTGTCGGCGGGCAAGCCACGGGTCCGAGCGACACGGGCAACCTGGGTATACGCCGACGCTGGCGACAGATCGGGGTCGAGACCCGAACCCGAAGCGGTGGCGAGATCGGCAGGGAGTGGACCGGTCACGCCTTCCGCGCGGCGTTTGGCGACATCGGCCTTGGTGCGATCGACGAGCACCTGACTGGTCGGGCCGTAGTTCGAGCCCGACGAGGCCAGGCCGTCATAGCCCTTGCCGGCGGCCGAGGGGCGCGTCTGGAAATAGCGGTCGGTGGTGAAGGCTTGGCCGACGACGGTCGAGCCGATCGCCTTGCCGTTGGCCATGACGAGGCTGCCGTTCGCTTGGGCGGGGAAGATGGCCTGTCCGATCCCGGTCATGGCGAGGGGATAGACGATCCCGAGCAGCAGCGCGAACAGGATCGTCATGACGAACGCCGGGCGGAGGGCGGAGGTGAAATCGGAGGTCATTTAATGCTTCCTTCTGCCGTCACCCCAGCGAACGCTGGGGCATCGTGCCGCGCACGGCGCACTTCGGGGAGAGACCCCAGCTTTCGCTGGGGTGACGATTGTGGGTTGGGTGGAGTCGGTAAGGCCCCGCCTCGAGCACATCGAAAATTGCGCCCTCCCCCTTGGCACCACCCCGGCGAAGGCCGGGGTCCAATTGGGCAACCTCGCCAACTTGCGTTGCGCTTCGTTACCACGACCTTTCCACTTGGGCCCCAGCCTTCGCCGGGGTGCTGCTGGGGGTTGGTGTGAGCGTCCTCGCGTGCGCCAGGGGTTGGTCTCGGTCATCAGGCCAGGCCCAGCACACCGACCAAGAGGTCGATCAGCTTGATCCCGACGAACGGCGCGATCAGCCCCCCCAGACCATACACCGCCAGATTCCGCGCGAGCAGCGGCCCCGCTGCCATCGGCTTGTACGCCACCCCCTTCAACGCAAGCGGCACCAGCATCGGGATGATGATCGCGTTGAAGATGATCGCCGACAGGATCGCGCTTTCGGGCGAACCCAGCCGCATCACGTTCAGCACACCGAGCCCCGGATAGAGCGCGACGAACATCGCCGGGATGATCGCGAAATACTTCGCCACGTCGTTCGCCACCGAGAAAGTCGTCAGCGCACCGCGGGTCATCAGCAGCTGTTTGCCGAGGCCGACGATCTCGATCAGCTTGGTCGGATCACTGTCGAGGTCGACCATGTTGCCCGCCTCGCGCGCGGCCTGCGTACCGGTGTTCATCGCCACGCCGACATCAGCCTGGGCGAGCGCGGGTGCGTCGTTGGTGCCGTCGCCGCACATCGCGACCAGCCTGCCCCCCTGTTGTTCCTTGCGGATCAGGTCGAGCTTGTCCTCCGGCGTCGCCTGCGCGAGGAAATCGTCGACGCCCGCTTCGGCGGCGATCGCGGCGGCGGTGAGCGGGTTGTCGCCGGTGATCATCACCGTGCGGATGCCCATCGCGCGGAGTTCACCGAAGCGCTCGCGGATGCCAGCCTTCACGACGTCCTTGAGGAAGATCGCGCCGAGCAACCGGCCGTCGCGGGCGACCGCCAGCGGCGTGCCGCCGGCGCGGGCGATCTCGTCGGTGATGCGGCGCAGTTCGGTCGCGGCGGCGGTTGCCCCTGCCCCCGGATTGGCCTTCAAAATCGAGTCCACCGCACCCTTCTGGATCAGCGAGCCACCGACGATCACACCCGAAATCCGGGTCTGCGCGGTGAATGGAATGACCTCCGCATCGCCCGGCAGTTCGCTGGTCGTCACGCCGAACTTTTCGCGCGCGAGGACGACGATCGAGCGGCCCTCGGGTGTTTCGTCGGCGAGGCTGGCAAGCAACGCCGCCTCGGCAAGGTCCTCGTCACGCGTACCACCGACACTCCGGAACTCGCTCGCCTGACGATCGCCGATCGTGATCGTGCCGGTCTTGTCGAGCAGCAGCACGTCGATATCGCCCGCCGCCTCGACCGCACGGCCGGACTTGGCCAGCACGTTGAAGCGCACCAGACGGTCCATGCCCGCGATACCGATCGCCGACAGCAGCGCCGCGATCGTCGTCGGGATCAGCGTGATCAGGAGCGCCGCGAGGATCGCGACCGGCACACGGCCGCCCGCATAGCTCGCGAAACCGGGGATCGTGCCGACCGCGATCAGGAAGATGATCGTCAGGCCGACGAGCAGCAACGTCAGCGCGATCTCGTTCGGCGTCTTCTGCCGCTCGGCGCCCTCGACGAGCGCGATCATGCGGTCGAGAAAGCCTTCGCCGGGATTGGCCGTGACCTTCACACGGATCTCGTCGGAGATGACGCGCGTACCTGCGGTGACGGCGGATCGATCGCCGCCCGCCTCGCGGATCACCGGTGCGCTCTCGCCGGTGATGGCGGCCTCGTTGACCGAGGCGACGCCCCAGACGACTTCGCCGTCCGCGGGGATCAGGTCGCCCATCGTCACCAGGACGATGTCGCCCGCGCGGAGCATGCTAGCGGGGACGGACTCGACTTGATCCCCCTTCATGCGGCGCGCGGTCAGTTCGGCCTTGGTTGCGCGCAACGACGCGGCCTGCGCCTTGCCGCGGCCTTCGGCGAGCGCTTCGGCGAAGGTGCCGAACAGCACGGTCAGCCACAGCCAGATCACCAGCTGGATCTTGAAGCCGACCGACAGCCCGTCGCCGCCGACGTTGACGAGGATCGTCAACAGCGTGGCGACACAGGCGGTGACGAACATCACCGGGTTGCGGATCAACTGCCGCGGATCGAGCTTGCGGAAAGCGTCGCCGATCGCGGGAACGATCAAGTCCGCTGTGAACAGCGACTTGGTAGGGGTGCGTGCCATTTTGGCTTGTCCCGTCAGAAGGTTTTGCCGCTGATCATCGCGAGATGATCGGCGATGGGACCGAGCGCGAGGCTCGGCAGGAAGGTCAGGCCACCGATGATCAGGATGATCCCGACCAGCAGGCCGACCCACAGGCCACCCGTCGTCGGGAACGAGCCTGCGCTCTCCGGCGTGTACTTCTTGGCCGCGAGACCACCGGCTATGGCGAGCATCGGCACGATGATGAAGAAGCGCCCGAGCCACATCGCGACCCCCAGCAGACCGTTGTAATACGGCGTGTTGGCGGTGAGCCCGGCAAAGGCCGACCCGTTGTTACCAACCGCGCTGGTGAACGCGTAGAGGATCTCGCTGAACCCGTGCGGACCCTTGTTGAGCGGCCCTGCGAGCCCGTCGGGCAGCACGGCACTGAGCGCGGTAAAGCCGAGGATGACGAGCGGCAGGATGGCGATCGCCAGCACCGCCAGTTTCACTTCGCGCGATTCGATCTTCTTGCCGACATATTCGGGCGTCCGGCCGACCATCAGACCCGCGACGAACACTGCGAGGATGGCGAACAGCAGGAAGCCGTAGATGCCTGCGCCGACGCCGCCGATGACGACTTCGCCGAGCTGGATGTTGAGCAGCGGGATCATGCCGCCCAGCGCCGTGAAGCTGTCGTGCATGCTGTTGACCGCACCGCACGACGCGGCCGTGGTGACGACCGAGAACAGGGCCGACGCGGCGATCCCGAAGCGGACCTCCTTGCCTTCCATGTTGCCGCCCGCCACGCCGATGTTGTGAAGGATCGGGTTGCCCGCGGCTTCCTGCCAATAGGTGACGGTGACGCCGGCGAGGAACAGCACGAGCATCGCCGAGAGGATCGCCCAGCCCTGTTTCGTGTTGCCGACGGCCTTGCCGAACGTCCAGGTCAGGCCGAAGCCGATGACGAAGATCGACAGCATCTGCACGAGGTTGACGAGCGCGGTCGGGTTTTCGAACGGATGCGCCGAGTTCGCGTTGAAGAAGCCACCACCATTGGTGCCGAGCATCTTGATCGCCTCCTGGCTCGCCACCGGCCCGAGCGTCAGCGTCTGCTTCAGCCCTTCGAGGGTCGTCATGTCGACCGTGCCGGCCATCGTCTGCGGCACGCCGCTGGCGATGTAGAAGAGCGTCACGACGACGCAAATCGGCAGCAGCAAGTACAGCGTCACGCGCGTAACATCGGCCCAGAAATTGCCGATCGTCGCGCTCGAGCGCCGCGCGAACCCGCGGAACAGCGCGAACGCCAGCGCGATGCCGGTCGCGGCCGACAGGAAGTTGTGGATCGTCAGGCCGAACATCTGGCTGAAGTTCGACATGGTGGATTCACCACCATAGCTCTGCCAGTTGGTGTTCGTCGTGAAGCTGATCGCGGTGTTGAACGCGAGATGGGGGCTGAGTCCCGCCAAGCCCTGCGGATTGCCCGGCAACACGCCCTGCAGACGCAGCACTGCGTAGGTCAGCGCCATCAGCATCGCGTTGAACATGATCATGTGCAGCGCGTAACGGCGCCAGCCCTGCTCCTGTTTCGGATCGATGCCGCTGAGCTTGTAGAAGCCGGTCTCGACCGGGCCGAGGATTGCGTGGATCGGGGTGCGGCGGCCTTCGTACAACGCGAACAGCCACAGGCCGACGGGTTTGGTCAACGCCAGCAGGATGCCGACGAAGCCCAGGATGAGGATCCATCCTTCGAATGTCATGAGGACGCGCTCCTAAAAGCGTTCGGGACGGATGAGCACCGCCACGAGATAGAAAAGCAGCCCGAGCGCGACGATCGCGGCGAGCCAGAGGTCGAGGGTCATGATGGTGTCCTCATGGGCTCAGGCGTTGTCGCACAGGCGGACATAGGCGAGCGTCGCCGCCACCAGTCCGACCATGAACGCTATCCAGAGTAGATCCTGCATCGGTCGATCCTTCAGAAGGCGGCGGTGAGCGAGGCGACGATCGTGCCGTCGGCGATCGATCCGGTTCCGTCCTGGCCGCGGGAGAAGCTCGGCTGGAGATACGCTGCACTGCGACGCGTGATGTCGGTGTCGACATAGCTCAGGTTGAAAGTGAGGTTTCGATACGTAGTGTCCGCACCGAGCGACCAATCCCAATAGTCGCCGGTCGGCGCCGCGCTGGTCGCGTTGGGGCCGAGGCCGTCATTGCCCCAGCTATGGCCGATATGCGCCTTGGCGGTGATCGGCGTACCGGCAATCGCGAACGCGCCGTCGCCGGTCAGGTAGAGGTTGTCCTCCTTGTCGCCCGCGTCGGTATAGACGCCAGCGGCGGCATCGGCGCCGGTGCGATACCATTTGCCCAGCGCCTGCTGCTTCGGCGCATAGAACGCGCTCGCGGTCAGCGTCGCCGGGCCGGTCGTGCCGCTGAGCTTCACATAAGGCTCGGCGTAATCGGTTTTCGAGGCACCGCCCGGATACATGTACCAGGTCAGGCCGACGTCGATCGTCGCGTTGTCCGCGAGCTTGTGCTTGTAGCCGCCGATCAGGTCGAGCTCCATGTTCGAGCCGCCGAACGTGCCCCAGCCGGACAGGTTAGAGCCCCATGCGCCGACGTAGATCCCGCTCTCATGCGCGATCGTCAGCCCGCCCTGGATCGCGCCGTCCTTGTCCGACTGCGACACGCCGCGCAGGCGATAGTCGGTCGCGAGCGTCACCGAACCGGAGACGGTCACGGGAGACGGCGGCGCGGTGTCCTGTGCGAGCGCGGGCGTGGCGAAGCCGGTCAGGATACCGGCGGCGGCGACGAAACGAAGAATGTGCATTGTGGTCCCCATGCGCGGGCCGCCGAAAGGATGGCGGTTCGCGAGGACTGGCAATTAGGCTCCGGAGACGTAGCAATTCGAGATCGATTGCCGGGCTTGCGCGTATGTTTGGCGTAGTATTGTCGGAATTATTGTCAGCTACCGTACTGGCCGAGATGCACCACCCCGGCGGAGGCCGGGGCTGAGGTGGAAAGGTCGCTGTGGCAAAGCGCACCCGCCGATAGCATCGTTGCCCAACTGGGCCCCGACCTTCATCGGGGTGGTGCCTGCCCAGTGCCGATCAGCATCACTGGCTCACTGTGCTGTGCGGTGAAGAATCAGCCAGCCGGCAACGCCCGACAGGATCGAGCCCGCGAACACGCCGATCTTCACCGCGTCCATAGCGTGTGGTGCGCCGGCGAAGGCGAGCCCGCCGATGAACAGGCTCATCGTGAAGCCGATCCCGCACAGCACCGCCATGCCGTACACCTGCGTCCAGTTCGCGTTCCTGGGCGCCTCGGCCAGCCGGAACGTCACGAGCCCCCGGATCGTCGCGAAGATGCCGATCTGCTTGCCGAGGAACAGTCCCAGCATGATCCCGATCGGCAGCGGCGCGATCACGTCCGCCGCCACCATCCTGCCGAACGCGATACCCGCATTGGCGAACCCGAACGCCGGCACGATCAGGAAACTCGACCAGGGCTGGAGCGCGTGTTCGAGACGTTTCAGCGGCGGCTGGCCGTCCCCCGTCCGTAGCGGGATCGTCATCGCGACCGCCACGCCCGCGAGCGTCGCATGCACACCCGACAACAAGACGCCGTACCAGATGCCGACACCGATCAGCAGATACGGCACCAGCGAGCGCACGCCCGACAGGTTCAGGATGACGAGTACGCCGAGCCCCACACCCGCGCCAAGCAACGGCAGCAACGCGATGTGGCCGGTATAGAACACCGCGATGACGAGGATCGCGAGCAGATCGTCGATCACCGCGATCGCCGTCAGCAGAACCTTCAGCGAGGTCGGCACACGCGAGCCGAGCAGCGCGAGGATGCCGAGTGCGAACGCGATGTCGGTCGCCGCCGGGATCGCCCAACCGCGCAGATTGGCGGGCGTACCCGTGTTGACGAGCACATAGAGGGCCGCCGGCACCGCCATGCCCGCGAGCGCCGCCGCACCGGGCATGATCCGCTCGCCCCAGGTCGAGAGATGCCCCGAGACGAACTCGCTCTTCACCTCCAGCCCAATCAGCAGGAAGAACAGCGCCATCGCGCCGTCGTCGATCCAGTGATGGACGCTCATCCCGCCGACTGCGTGGTGCAACGTCGCGAAGTACGTTGACGCGAGCGGTGAATTTGCAACGATCAGTGCCGCTA
This sequence comes from Sphingomonas sp. PP-CC-1A-547, assembly GCF_003610375.1. Lineage (GTDB taxonomy): Bacteria > Pseudomonadota > Alphaproteobacteria > Sphingomonadales > Sphingomonadaceae > Sphingomonas. The sequence continues at coordinate 68,068 of NZ_RAPZ01000014.1, read as the reverse complement.
TCGCCGCCGCGAGCAGCACGATGGCGCCCGCCGCATCACCCGAGAAAAAGCGCCGGATCGCGGTCAAAGGCCCTCGCCCCCGACCCATTGCGCGTTGGACAGGCGGCGCGCGAGATCCCAGCTCTGGACGCGGATATCGGGTACCGCGACGACTTCCCACAATCCGCCGCGGGTCATCGGCCCGATGCAGTGGATCCGGTCGTCGGGCGTCCCATCGGCACGGATCGTGCGTGACTGCGCATCGACGTCGACGCCGAGCCGAAGCGGATCGGGGCGGATCGCACCGGCCGCGAGCAGGTGCTTCACGAGCGGCTCTTCCGACCGCAACAGGTCGCCCTGCGGTCCGGTGCAATTGACGATCCGCGCGGCGCGCGTGACGACCGGGTCGGTCTCGGCGCGTGGCCGCCATGTCAGCTTCGCCTGCGTCCCGTCGGCGTCGGCAGATACGATCTTTCCCGCTGCGAAGCTCAGCCGCCCGGTCGCGACGAGCGCCTCGACACGGTCCGCAACCGCAGGCGCCAGGCGGTGGCGATGGACGTCCCAATAGGGCCGCAAATGGCGAAGGAAGCGTCCGCGCACTTCCTTCGAAGCCGCCGACCACAGCATCTGCGTCACCGGACGAAGCTCATCGACTGCGCAGCGCCAGCCCTCCTCCGCGGCACGAGCGCGGACATGGCGGACGAGATCGGTCAGCCCACCCTGCGGCTTGTCCGAACCCCCGCGGTGCGCCGGCGCGCCATCGACATGCCGTCGCGGCGACAACCCGCGTCGCGACATCGCCAGGATATTCCCGGCGAACCCCTGCGCATCGAGCAGCAACGCCGCGTCGATCGCGGTCAGCCCGGTGCCGACCAGCACGACGGTGTCGTCCGCACCCAGCCCCTCGGCGAGGTTGGCCGCCCACGGGTCCGCGTAATAGACACCGGCCGGCAGCGCGTCCGGCTTCAACCCCGGCGGCGTGTGCGGCGGCAAATTGCCGAGCGCGAGCACCGCGGTGTCGGCTGCGATCTTGCGCCCATCCGCCATCGTCAGCGCCACGCCGTCGCCTTCGACCGGATCGATCGCGCAGACCTCGCCTTCTACATGCACCAGCCGGCCGTCCGATTCCGCGATCGCCGCATCGAGCAGTTCGCGCAGATACGCGCCATACGTCGTGCGCGGGACGAAGGTCTTGCGGTCGCCCTTGCCGTGCGCCTCCAGCCAGCGGACGAAGTGATCGGGATCGTCGGGCAGCGCACTCATGTTGCCGGCACGGACGTTCAACAGGTGATCGGGATGCGCGGCACTATACGCGACGCCCCGCGCGAGCTGCCGATCACGCCGCTCGATCAACGTCACGCGCGGCCCCTCGTGCCGCATCAGATTGACCGCGAACAGCGCGCCGGAGAACCCGCCCCCGACGACCACGACATGATCCTCGGGCCCCGCAATGCGCGGCATCGTCGCTCGGTCGTCCATCTGCTAGCTCACCTCGTTAGACGTGGACGCCATGCCCCATCGGCGGCGACTAGCCTACCCCCGAGCTACATCACCGCCTTCCAACCGGTCACATTGCTCTCTGTCCGGTTCGCGCGTTCCGAGCCAATACACCACCACGCGATATCTGGCATTCCCACTGCAAGCTGAGCATGGTTGCGCATGAGCACGGCGCGTGCGCGGCCGGTGCTGACGCAAAATGCGATCCTATACCGATCCTCCTTCTGCCGCACGCTTCCTGTTGACGGGCACGCGCCTGACGTCGGCACTCATGAAGCAGGCGAAGGCCGATACGCTCGCGACGCGCGACCGAAACGGAAGCCCTGTCGCGATCGAGGCATATGCGCCGAACATCGTCCGGATCACCATTTCGCTCGATCGCGCACTGGCCGATGCGCCATTAGGCGAAGATCCCGACACCAGGTCAGACGCGACCGGCTGGGCGCACCGCACAGATCGTGACGCCGCGCCAGCCGGCGGCGTCACACTAGGGCTCGACGAAGGGCAGGTTCGGTCTCTTTGGAGGCGACCTGCCCTTCACGTTTTCCTGCCCAGCTACGCGTCGATCAGGCGACCCAGGAGGTTCGTCATGCGCAATCTACCGAGCGCCGTGAGCTGGACGTGCGAGCGACGACCGTCACGCGCATCGCGAATGCGTTCGACCAGATCCGCATCCTGCAACATCGTCAGATAGCGTAGCGCGGTGGCCGACGGCGCGCGAGCGCCGATGCAGACCGCCGAGACGCTCAGCCGGCGCTGCTCGTGTTCCGAAATGAACAGGTCGAGCAGGATGTCCCAGGCAGGTTCCGAGAACAGCGCGTCGCCGAGCATCGCATCCCGGACCTTGCGGAGTTCGTACAGCCGCCGCGCCATATCGACCAGAACGGTGTCGGGTACGGCGAACGACGCCGAGAGCTTGGCAATGTTGATCGGCGTTACGGCAAGTGCGTAAGTCATAAACGTCTTCCGAATTCGCTTATCGGATCGTGCGGTCCTGGCGACTCCAGTCGAGATCCCAGCCCTGGGCTTGGATCCGTCGCGAATGCCTGACCGTCCCGATCACGAGAAGCAGAACGATGGGATAGCTCCAGACGGCAGAGAGGACGGCGTAGACGAGGCGGATGACATCGGGGCTGATCGCCTTGGCCAGATGAGCCCCCGTCCCCAACGCATGGAGCGCGGTGACCCAGGCTGGCCAGAAGCGATCGGCATGCAACGTGATCATGATCATCACGACGAGCAGGATCAGGTCGACGACCATGACACCGACCTCCATTCCGGCGAACAATACCGGGATGTCGCGCTGGATAACGCTGGTGGAGAGCGCTGCCAGCAACAGGGCCAGGCCCGTCAACCGCTCCGGTGCCCCGCCCCGCAGGAGCGCGTAGCCGGACGCGGTCAACTGTATCGCGTAGAACACCCAGACCCGATCCAACTCTTATCTCCGCAGGACCGTCAGTCGGTCGTTCAGGCGACCGCGGCCAGATGGACCGGGGCCAAGTGGGCCGGGGCGTCGAATTCGGTCGCAACCCGCAGTGCGCCCTCGTTCGGCGGGCATTCCGCCGTGTCACCGTACCCGTAGAACTGGCCGAGCCCGATCTCGGTACGGACATCGACCAGTGCGCGGTGCGCTTCGATGAAGCGCTGTCGGACGGCGACCATCTCGAACGACGCCTGCGAGACCATCTGCAACGCCGCGGCGCCGGTGCCGAGCGGCAGGTTCGCGGCGACGCGTTGCTGCATCAGCGTCGCCATGCATGAAGCGGTGAGCATCGCGGCCTTGTCGACCGCGGCCTCTGCTTCGAGAAAGTCATTGGCTACCCTGTCGGCAGCGCGGCGGCGTTCTCTCAACATCGAAATTCCTCCCCTGGGCACCGACGTTGCGGTGCCGTGTACGGGAGCGCTCTGATCTCGGTTCGAGCGTAACAGCGTCGTCAACGTCATCGCCATGTTGACGACCGCCATCGACGTGACGGCGATCAGTCCCATGAGTGCGAGCAGTCGATATATCCTGTTGCCGATCGAAAACCGATTGCGCGCCACCCCCGTAGATCCGCTGCCACCGGATAGCCCGAGGAAGCGGCGAACAAGCCCCCACGGCTCGATCTGATCGCTGTTTGCGGGCTTGGAGGCGGCAGAGGGAACGTCGAATGGTTCGGATGGTAGCCGTTCGTATGTGGCATACTGTTCGGCATGCAACGCTGGCTCGGTGACGGTGGCGGCGATAGCGGCGGGGTCGGACGGAAGCCGGTCGCGAACGAGAACGCCGTCGTCGGTCTCGCCGCGCTCATGCTCCTGCAACCGACGCGCCGCCTCGAACCGCGTCCCGACGCCGAGGATCTGGATCGCACGCTCGATCCGCTTGTCGATCGCGGACGGCGACACGCCGAAAATCAGCGCGATCTCCTTCGAGTTGTGATGGGTCAGTACGAGCCGGAGACAGGCGCGTTGGGCTTCGGTCAACTGATCGATGCGTCCTGCGGTCATGGCGTGATGGTAGCGTGAAGCAGCGCCCGTTGCACCCTTTGCGTGGGGTGCAAGCAAACTGAATTGCAAACCGTTGAATTGGAAGGAAGTCCTGGTGCCCGGTCGGCGCGCCGCATCTACAATTCGCTTAAACAGGGAGGGTGCGATGATCGACGCTGCGGCGCGCGGCAGGCGAGGTCTGCGCGAACGGAAGATATCGCGTCGCCGGCGTGGCCCATTCCCACTCGTCGCGGCGATCGTCATGTCTGCGGCGCTCGCCGGTTGCGTCAATCCGGTCGGCCGCTCGCTGTACCAGCCTGCGCCACTTGCAGCGACACCGGCGTGGACCGGACGTACTCCTCTATCGGTCGAGGCGGTAGCGGCGGACGGCGCACGACTGAAGGGTTGGTTCTGGCCACCCGAAACCCCGACGGGTCCGGTGCTCGTCTACTTGCCGGGACGCGCTGGCAATCGTGATGTCGCCGCGAATGCCGCGCAAGCCTTCGCCCGTGACGGCCGCGGCGTAATTGTTGCATCGTATCGCGGTTATGGCGACAATACGGGCGTTCCCGACGAACAGGGGCTGTATCAGGATGGTCGTGCGTTCGTCGACCTGGCGAAACGGCTGGTGCCTGACGGCAAGCGGTTCGTGTTCGGCGACGGACTAGGCGCCGCGGTGGCATTGCATGCGGCAGCGGAAGGCTCGGCCGGAGCGAGCATTGACGGGGTCGTGACGCTGGGCGCGTTCGACTCTTTTGCGCGGTTCGTGCCGAGCGTCGCGCGGGGGTTGTATGCGGATGCGTTCGACAACGTTGCGGCAATCCGGCGAGTGACGGTGCCGGTGCTGCTGATGCATGGTCGCAAGGATGAGGTCGTGCCGTTCACCGCGGCGGAGCGGTTGTGCGCGGCGGCTGGTGGGAAGGCGTTGGTGGTACCGATCGACGGCGAGGCGTATCATAGCTTCGACTTGAGCCACATCGCGCCGGTGGTGTGGCGAGCGCTGGACCAGATCGCGGCGGACGAAGCGGCGGCAGCGAAGTAGCGGGTTCAGTCGCGCGCGAAGATCTCGGTGTGAGGAATCGTCAGGTTTAGTGACGGCAGGGCCACGTCGTGCGGCTGGGCGAACATGTCGTCGCGCCATGTCGTTGGCCCGAGCCGCTGGACGACGCGGGTCAGTTCGTTTTCGGGGTCGGCGAAGACGATGGTGTCGACCGATGCGAGTTCGCGATACTCGGCGAGCTTCGCGCCTTGGTCTACCTTCGCGGTCGAGCCGGAAAGGACTTCAAAAATCACTTGGGGATCGTTGAATATGCGCTGTTCTTCGCGTTCGCGAGTTGCCGGATTGCCGCAGAAGATGCTGACATCGGGGTAGCGCAGATCGGTGTCATTGACCCGCACACCCATGTCGGAGTTGTACGCTCGGCATCCCGTACCGCGGAGTTTCCCGGCTAGGAATACGAGGATGTTGGTAGCCACCCGAGAATGCGCGGGAGTGCCGCCGGTCATCATGCGGATGACGCCGTCTACCAGCTCGAACTTGCGGTCCGTGCCGAAGTCGATCGCCAGGAACTCGTCGACCGTGATCTTCTTGTAGAGGGGATCGTGCCGCATCGGTGTGTTTTACCACTTGTCTGCGGACAAACAAAGGGCCGGGGATTGCTCCCTGGCCCTTTGCTTTGGTCGGTGTTTGGCTTGGAACCGAGCAGCGGCGAAGCCGCTGCTTTCGTCGGACGGGATCGGTGGCTTGCGCCGCCGACCCGCCGGCCGTCCTCGGGCGAGTCCGTAGCCAGGGTGGCTACGGCCGCCCTTCGGATCAGAAGTCCATGCCGCCCATGCCGCCCATGCCGCCGCCGCCCATGGGCATGGCGGGCTTGTCTTCGGCCATTTCGCTCACGGCCGCTTCGGTCGTGATCAGGAGGCCTGCGACCGATGCTGCGTTCTGCAGCGCGGTGCGGACGACCTTGGTCGGATCGATCACGCCGGCTTCCACCAGGTTCTCGTACGTATCGGTCGCGGCGTTGAAGCCGATGTTCGAGTCGTTGCCGTCGAGCAGCTTGCCCGAAACAACCGCACCGTCATGACCCGCGTTCTGCGCGATCTGGCGAACCAGAGCCGTCAGCGACTTGCGGACGATATCGATACCGCGCGTCTGGTCGTCGTTCGCGCCCTCGAGGCCATCAAGCGCCTTGGTTGCGTACAGCAGAGCCGTACCGCCGCCGGGGACGATGCCTTCTTCGACGGCTGCGCGGGTTGCGTGCAGCGCGTCGTCGACGCGGTCCTTGCGCTCCTTGACCTCGACCTCGGAAGACCCACCGACCTTGATCACGGCAACGCCGCCGGCAAGCTTGGCGAGACGCTCCTGGAGCTTCTCCTTGTCGTAGTCGCTGGTCGTGTTCTCGATCTGCTGGCGGATCGCTTCGGTGCGGCCCTTGATCGTGTCGTGATCGCCGGCACCGTCGACGATGACGGTGTTATCCTTATCGATCGTGACGCGCTTGGCGGTGCCGAGCATGCCGAGCGTGACGGTCTCGAGCTTGATGCCGAGGTCTTCCGAGATCATCTCGCCCTTGGTCAGGATCGCGATGTCCTCGAGCATCGCCTTGCGACGATCGCCGAAGCCCGGTGCCTTGACCGCTGCGACCTTCAGGCCGCCGCGCAGCTTGTTGACGACGAGCGTGGCCAGAGCCTCACCCTCGATGTCTTCTGCGATGATCAGGAGCGGACGACCCGACTGAACGACGGCTTCCAGGATCGGGAGCATCGCCTGCAGGTTCGAGAGCTTCTTCTCGTGGATCAGGATGTAGGGATCCTGAAGCTCGACGGTCATCTTCTCGGGGTTGGTGATGAAGTACGGCGACAGATAGCCGCGGTCGAACTGCATGCCCTCGACGACGTCGAGCTCGAATTCGAGACCCTTCGCTTCCTCGACGGTGATCACGCCTTCCTTGCCGACCTTCTCCATGGCTTCGGCGATCTTCTCGCCGACTTCACGGTCGCCGTTGGCCGAGATGATGCCGACCTGCGCCACTTCCTTCGAACCCGAAACCGGCTTCGAACGCGCCTTGACGTCCTCGACGACCTTGATGACGGCGAGATCGATGCCGCGCTTCAGGTCCATCGGGTTCATGCCCGCTGCGACCGACTTCATGCCCTCGCGGACGATGGCCTGCGCCAGAACCGTCGCGGTGGTCGTGCCGTCACCGGCGATGTCGTTGGTCTTCGAGGCCACTTCGCGCAGCATCTGCGCACCCATGTTCTCGAACTTGTCCTTAAGCTCGATCTCCTTGGCGACGGTGACGCCGTCCTTGGTGATGCGCGGTGCGCCGAAGCTCTTGTCGATGACGACGTTGCGGCCCTTGGGGCCCAAGGTCACCTTGACTGCGTCGGCGAGGATGTCGACGCCGCGGAGGATGCGCTCACGCGCGTCACGACCGAATTTTACGTCCTTGGAAGCCATGTCAGCTGCCCTTTCAAAAAGTGGAAGTTCACAAAGTGCAGACGCTGGCGCGGTTTTCGCCGCCAGCATTCCTTGGCCCGTTCACGTCAGTGATACCTGACGATGCCGAGCCCGTCGGCGTCAGCCAACGATACCAAGGATGTCCGATTCCTTCATGATGAGGAGGTCCTCACCGTCGACCTTGACCTCGGTGCCCGACCATTTGCCGAACAGGATCTTGTCGCCGGTCTTGACGTCGAGCGGGGTGATCGTGCCGTTCTCGGCGCGAGTGCCGGTGCCGATGGCGACGACTTCGCCTTCCTGCGGCTTTTCCTTGGCGGTGTCGGGGATGATGATGCCGCCAGCCGTCTTCTCTTCGGCTTCGAGGCGCTTCACCAGCACGCGATCATGCAACGGACGAAAGTTCATGGGGTCCATGTCCTTTTGGATTGTGACAGATTTCTGGCACTCGAGGTTATCGAGTGCCAACGGACGGCATATGTGCCTCGGGGTGCGGCATGTCAAAGGTTCCGGGGGTGAAATTTTTTCGGGCGGACGTGGTATTCGGGCATCGTGGCTGAGAGGGTGGTGACGGTACTGCTGAGCGCGCTGCCGTTCTCCTGCGTACGCAGGAGTCCAGGGTGACGGAGGGCGGTGCTCGGTATCCTGGGCTCCTGCGTTCGCAGGAGAACACTTGGGCGGAACTCTCTTCTGCTCCCCTTCGGCTTGCGGGAGGGGTCGGGGGAGGGGTTTCTCGGCGGAGCGCTTGTGGGACTTCCCTCCCCTAACCCCTCCCGCAAGCGGGAGGGGGACTGCGTGGCGGTTGGGTAGCCCTACGGACTTGAACCACTCCTGTGTTGGCCCCGTAATACAGGGCATTTACCTGTGCGCCCCGTTGCTCTAGCTCTCGTCCCATGACCGATACCGCTGCGCCGTCCTACGCCCCCTCCTATGTCGACCCTGCCCGCCCGCCGCGGCGGAAATGGCGGCTCGTGCGGGGCGTGTGGAAGTTCCTCGTGGCGATCAAGGATGCGCTCGTCCTGATCGCGATGTTGCTGTTCTTCGGGCTGATCTTCGCGGCGCTCAACGCACGGCAGAGCACGACGGCGATCAAGGATGGCGCGCTGGTACTCGACCTCAACGGCTCGATCGTCGAGCAACCCGAGGAGCAGGCCGCGTTCGCCGCACTCTCGGGGCAGAGCCGGACCCGACAGTTTCGCCTGCGTGACGTGGTGCGCTCGATCGACACCGCACGCACCGATGCGCGCGTGAAGGTCGTCGTGCTCGATCTCGATAGCTTCGGTGGTGCGTATCCGGCGGCGCTGGGCGAGGTCGGCGATGCGCTGGCGCGGGTGCGCGCGAGCGGCAAGCCGGTGCTGGCCTATGCGACCGCGTACACCGATGGCGGCTATCGCTTGGCGGCGAATGCGAGCGAGATCTGGGTCAACCCGCTGGGCGGCACGATCTTCATGGGTCCGGGCGGCAACCAGCTTTATTACAAGGGCCTGATCGACAAGCTCGGCGTCAACGCACACGTCTACCGCGTCGGCCGCTACAAGTCGTTCGTCGAGCCGTACACGCGGGCGGACCAGAGCGACGACGCGCGCGCCGCGAGCACCGCGCTGTATGGCACGTTGTTCGCGCAGTGGCGCGAGGCCGTCGCGAAAGCACGCCCCAAGGCGCAGATCGCGCAGTTCATGACCGCGCCCGACAAGGTGATCCTCGCGTCTAACGGCAACATCGCAGAGGCGAATTTGCGCGCGGGCATCGTCGATAAGCTCGGCGACCGGACCGCGTTTGGGCGCCGCGTGGCGGAATATGCCGACAGCGACGCTTCCAAGCCGGCCGGCAACTACAATGCGATCAAGTACGACGCGTGGGTGAAGGCGAACCCGCTGCCTACCGCGGGCGATTCGATCGGCGTGCTGACGATCGCCGGCGAGATCGTCGACGGCGAGAGCGGCCCCGGCAAGGCGGCGGGCAAGACGATCGAGAAGGCGGTGCTCGACGGGCTCGCCAAGAAGACGCTGAAGGCGCTGGTGGTGCGCGTCGATTCGCCGGGTGGCTCGGTGATGGCGTCGGAGCAAATCCGGCTCGCGATCCTCGAGGCCAAACGGCAGAAGTTGCCCGTCGTCGTATCGATGGGCGGGCTGGCCGCGAGCGGCGGTTACTGGGTGTCGACGCCGGCCGACGTGATCTTTGCCGAGCCTGGCACGATCACCGGCTCGATCGGCATCTTCGGCGTGATCCCGACCTTCGAAAACGCGCTCGCCAAGATCGGCGTGACCAGCGACGGCGTGAAGACCACGCCGCTGTCGGGCCAGCCCGATATCACCGGCGGCACCACGCCGATGTTCGACGCGATCGCGCAGGCGGGGATCGAGAACGGCTATCGCCAGTTCGTCTCGCGCGTGGCGGCATCGCGGAAGATGACGCCGGCGCGGGTCGACGAGATCGGCCAGGGCCGCGTCTGGGATGGCGGCACCGCGCGCCAGATCGGGCTCGTCGACCGGTTCGGGACGTTGCAGGACGCGATCGACGAGGCCGCCAAGCGCGCCAAGCTCGATCCGGCGAAGGTGCATGCCGAGTATCTGGAGAAGAAGCCGGGCTTCCTCGCGACGATCGCGCAGGATTTCGGCACTGATGGCGACGATGATGCAGGTGGCGGCGATGCGTTCGCGCACGTCGCGGCGGACCGGCGCCAGATGCTTGCGCGGGCGGTCGGTGACATGAAGCGGCTGGCGACGTCCGGCTCGATCCAGGCGCGCTGCCTGGAGTGTGGCGGGATGGGGCCGACGGCCGCGGGTATCGGCGATGCCAAGCTGCTCGACCTGCTGCTGGCACGGATCGGGTTCTGATGGCGATCCCCGCAACTGGCAACGGCGGCGGGATCGTCATCCGGGCGGCGGTCCCCGAGGACGCCGCGTCGATCGCGGCGATCTATGCGCCGCACGTGCTGGTCGGGACGGTGTCGTTCGAGACCGAGGCGCCCGATGCGCGGCAGATGCGCGCGCGGATGGCGGCGTCGGACGGGCTGTACCCGTGGCTGGTGGCGACGATCGGTACAGAGGGTGGCGTGCTGGCCTACGCCTATGCCTCGGCGTTCCACAAGCGCGAGGCGTACCGGTTTGCGTGCGAGACCACGATTTATGTCGCGGATGCGGCGCAGCGTCAGGGCGCGGGGCGGCTGTTGTACGAGGCGCTGATCGATACGCTGCGGGCTCAGGGGTTTACGCAGGCGATCGGGGCGATTGCCCTGCCGAACGATTCGTCGATCAAGCTGCATGAGGCGGTCGGGTTTAGGCGGGCCGGGGTGTACCGGGAGGTCGGGTACAAGAACGGGCAGTGGATCGATGTCGGGCATTGGCAGTGTGCGCTGAACGAGCCGGCGGTGCCGCCGGTGGAGCCGCGGCGGTTTGCGGATGTTGGGGTTGTGCGGGGGTAAAAGCGTCGCTTCGCACCTGGACGAAGCTTGCGCGAACTTTCCACCACCCCGGCGGAGGCCGGGGCCCAATTGGTGAGGCTGTAGTAACGAAACGCAGTCCATTGTTAGCGACGTTCCCCAATTGGGCCCCGGCCTTCGCCGGGGTGGTGGGGAAGATGGAAGGTGCTTCGGCCGACCAGTAGAGATCAGGCCGACAAGTGGTAATTGTCGGTTCAAGCTCAACCGGCCGCCCACCCCCCCTTGTTCTCCCGCGAAGGCGGGAGCCCAGACTGGGTCCCCGCCTTCGCGGGGAAACAAACTGTTGGTGCGCGAGGGGTTAGCGGCGCCCACCGTATGCCGGCAGCGCCAAGTGAAAGCGGATCGCGGCCGCCCTCAACGTGAACCCTGCACTCGCCGCGATCACCGCCGCCAACGCAAGCGGCACACCCAGCAACACCAGCCCCACATAACTCGCCGCCGCCAGCGCCGCCGCCGTCACGTACAATTCCGGCCGCATCAGGATCGACGGTTCGCCCGCCAGCACGTCGCGGATGATGCCGCCGACGCACGCGGTCATCACGCCCATCAGCGCCGCCGGTACCGGCGGCACGCCGTACCCCAGCGCCTTCGCCGCGCCGTACACCGCATACGCAGCAAGCCCGACCGCGTCGAACCAGCCAAGCGCCTCGTCCTTCCACCAGCGCTCGGGCGTCACCCAGATCAGCAGCGCCACACCCAGGCACACGCTCGCGGCGCGCGCGTCATGGACCCAGAACACCGGCGCGCCGATCAGCAGGTCGCGCACCGTGCCGCCGCCGACGCCGGTGATGAGCCCGAAGAACACGAGCGTCACGAACGTTTGGCCGCGCTTGGCCGCTGCCAGCGCACCCGATGCGGCGAACACCGCTAGGCCTGCGAGGTCGAACCAAGGCGCGGCGACGGGCAGGATCTCGACGGGCAAGGGCACGGGCAACATCGCCGCGGCGTAACCGGCCTGCCATCCAGCGTAAAGCGGGACCGCGGGATGATGCCCGTCGGCTGTTGATAGCAACGCGCCGATGCCGGCCGCGAAGATGAACGCCAGCATGAACGCGGTGTTGTTTTTGGTTCATGCAACTGGCGCTATAGCGGCTTCGTTATACCAGCAGATCAATTCACTAGGGAGTTACATCATGCGTAAGTTCGTTCTGGCCATGGGCCTCAGCGCAATGGTCCTGCCGACCGTCCTCGTTCCCGTGTCGGCCGCCGATGCGCGCGATCGGCGCGAATGGCGTGGTCGTGACGGCCGGGTCTATTGCAAGAAGAACAACGGCACGACCGGCACGATCATCGGCGGCGTCGGCGGCGCACTGCTCGGCCGCACGGTCGACACCCGCGGCGACCGGACGGTCGGCACGCTGGGCGGCGCCGTCCTCGGTGGCCTCGCCGGTCGCGCGATCGACAAGGGCACGAGCAACAACAACCGTCGTTGCCGCTGACACTCATCGGCGAAATCAATGCCGCTATTTCGATAGTTGCGCGTTGTGGAAGGGCGTCGTGGGAAACCGCGGCGCCTTTTTTCTTGTCCGATGAAGGATCAAAACGATGACCACACGCAGCGGTTCGGCAAAGTATGAAGGCCTCGGCAAGAGCGGCAAGGGCCATGTCTCGACCCAGTCGGGCGTGCTGTCCGACAGCCCGTACGGCTTCAACACGCGCTTCGAGAATGAGCCCGGCACCAACCCCGAGGAGCTGATCGCGGCCGCGCATGCATCGTGCTTCACGATGGCGCTGAGCTTTGCGCTCGCCAGCAAGGGATATGAGGCCGGCACGCTCGAGACGTGGGCGAAGGTGACGCTCGACAAGGATGGCGACGGGTTCAAGATCACCAAGTCGGCACTGACGCTGAACGCGAAGGTCGACGGCATCTCGAAGGAAGAGTTCGAGGCGATCGCCGCGGACGCCAAGGCGAACTGCCCGGTGTCAAAGGTGCTCAACGCCGAGATCACGCTGGAGCATAATCTCGCCGCATAAAGATGTTGCGTGCTTGCGATTGGAGGGCCCGGTGGAAACGCCGGGCCCTTCTTGCGTCAGATAATCCCGCCGCCGAGGCTGAGGCGGAGCGCGAAGATGATGATCAGCACGATGTTGAGGTTGCGGCCGCCACTGCTCGACGAGAGCGCGCCGACCGCGGCGCCGACGATGCCGATCGGGATGACGAGCCAGTTCATCCAGCCGAGCAGCGGGATGAACGCGACGAGGCCGAGCACCAAGGTGACGAGGCCGATGAGGATCGAGACGATGTTCAGCATGGGGTGAACATGGCGAGTCGGACCGGTTCGGGCAAGACTTGGCGGGCCCTTACGATCCTCCCCCGCAGGGGGAGGTGGCACCGAAGGTGACGGAGGGGGAGGATACGAAACAGTCGTTGGCGCGTGCCTCCCCCTCCGTCTGGCAAGCGCCAGCCACCTCCCCCTGGCGGGGGAGGATCGAGGGTGTGCGGAAAACGCTTTCTTCATCGGCGGGCGCGCATAGGATGCGAGTGATGACTTTTTCGCTGCGCTCCGCCCTGCTCCTCCCACTTGCGCTGGCCGCGTGCGGACGGTCGTCGACCGACCAGCAGGATCTCAACAGCCTCGATGCCGAGTTGACCAACGGCGCGGTGCGCGATCCGGCGCTGACGTCGTCTCTGGGTGGGCAGATCATGGTCGATCCCCGGCTGGCACAGTCGTCGAATACCGACGCGGTGCGCCCGCCGCCTCGGCCGGATAGCGGCGCGGTGCCGCCGGAAGGTCCTCTGAAGGCCGATCCGGTCGATCCGCGGACTCTCAAGCGCGCGCCGGCGGCCTCCAACGACTGTCCGGAGTGCAAGACCGCGAACGGCGCGCTGACGCTGGGGGCACTGGCGGAGCGGCAGACGACGCCGGATGCGGGCGTTTGTGCGCAGAAGATTGGCTATTCGGCGGGGTGGGCGAACCGGTTGCCGGCGGACCTGCCGCTGTATCCGGCGGCGCGGCTGACCGAGGCTGCGGGGGCGGATCGGGACGGGTGTCGGTTGCGCGTGGTGAGTTTCGCGAGCGCCGCGCCGATGCAGAAGATGCTCGACTGGTATTTTACGAAGGCTAGCGTGGCTGGGTATTCGGCGGGGCATAGCACGGACGGGCGGCAGCATGTGCTGGGCGGGGTTCGGGGGAATGACGCTTACGTTGTGTATGTGACGGCGCGGGCTGGTGGCGGGAGCGATGTGGATATGGTTTCCAACGCCGGGCGGTGAGGTGTTGCGATAGGTGCACCACCCGGCGGAGGCCGGGACCCAATTGAGAAACGTTGCTAATTGAGTGCGATCCTTCGTTACTGCGACCTTTCCAATTGGGCCCCGGCCTTCGCCGGGGTGGTGGCGGGTTGGGGCGATGTTACCTCCCCTCTCCTTGTTCTCCCGCGAAGGCGGGAGCCCAGTCTGGGTCCCCGCCTTCGCAGGGAAACATTTTGGGACAGCGCTCGCTCGGCGATCTCGAACTGCCCCCGATGAAGCGCACATCCCCTTCCCGCGGCGCACCTTTCCGTTTTGCCCGATTCACGCTAGGGCGCGAGAATGCTTCCCCTTCTCTATGTCATGGTCGGTGGTGCGGTCGGATCCGGCGCGCGCTATCTGACTGGCCGCGCGATGCTGTCGTTGCTCGGTCCTGACTATCCCTTTGGTACGCTTGCCGTGAATCTGATCGGTGGGTTGCTGATGGGGGTGCTGGTTGGCGTGCTTGCCCGCAATACCGCTTCGGAAACGTGGCGGCTGCTGCTTGGCGTAGGCGTGTTGGGGGGATTCACGACGTTCTCGAGCTTCTCGCTGGATGTCGTCACGATGATCGAACGCGGCGCATTCGGCGTCGCGTTCGGGTATGTTTTGGTGTCGGTGATCGGTTCGGTCGCCGCGTTGTTCGCGGGTCTCTCCGCAGTAAGGGCCGTCGCATGACTGCGGGCAAAAGCGATAGCGATACGGGTTTCCGCGAGTTCAACGTCGGGTTCGACGATGACGGCATCCGGCTGGACCGGTGGTTCAAGCGGCATCTGCCGGATACGAGCTTCACGACGGTGGCGATGTGGGCGCGCACCGGGCAACTCCGCGTCGACGGCGCGCGCGCGACGCCGGGCGACCGGATCGCGGCGGGCCAGATGCTGCGCGTGCCGCCGCCCGAAGCCGACAAGGCCGCGGCCGACGTCGACAAGCCAAGGCGGGTGCGCGAACGCGTCATCCTGTCGGACGAGGAAACCGAGCTCGCGCAGTCCATGGTCATCCACAAGGATTTCCAGGCGTTCGTGCTGAACAAGCCGCCGGGTCTCGCGACGCAGGGCGGGACCAAGACGACGCAGCATGTCGACGGGCTGCTCGACGGGCTCCAGTACGACAACGAGGGTCGGCCGAAGCTGGTCCACCGGCTCGACAAGGATACGTCCGGCGCGCTGCTGGTGGCGCGCACGTCGCGCGCGGCGGCGTTCTTTGCGAAGGCGTTTTCGGGGCGGACTGCGCGGAAAGTCTATTGGGCGCTGGTGGTCGACGTGCCGTCGATCGAGGACGGCATGATCGAGCTGCCGATCGCGAAGCAGCCGGGCACCGGTGGCGAGAAGATGCACGTCGACGAGGCCGAGGGCGCGCCGGCGCGGACGCGGTACCGGGTGATCGAGCGTGCGGGCAACCGTGCTGCGTGGGTCGAGTTGCAGCCGTTCACGGGGCGGACTCACCAGTTGCGCGTGCACATGGCGGCGATCGGGCACCCGATCGTCGGTGATGGCAAGTATGGCGGGGCTGCTGCGTTCCTGACCGGCGGGATCTCGCGGAAAATGCATTTGCACGCGCGCCGCATTAAGGTGGATCATCCGGATGGTGGATCGATCGACGTGACCGCGGAACTGCCGACGCATTTCGCCGAGAGCCTCAAGCAATTGGGTTTCGAGGAGAAGCTGGGCGACGACCTGGTGCTCGACGAGAAGACCGCGCCGACGCGCGAGCAGATGAAGTCGCGGGCTAGGGCGCATGCGAAGTCGGTGCGGAAAGACCGTAAGGGTGAGCGGCGTGGGCGTGGGGTTGTCGAGGAGAAGGCGACGGGCAAGCCTGCGCCGAAGACGGGTGGGCCTCGGACCGGGGCTGGGTCGAAGTTCGGGGCGCCGCGGAGTGGGTCGCGGGTTGAGGGGGCCAAGCCGGCGGGGCGTGGTCGTCCGGGGGGAGCTGGGAAGCCTGGGCCTCGGAGTGGGCCTGGGACTCGGTAGTTGATGCTCTTCGGCTGACGCGTGCCCTCATCCTTCCCACGGCCAAACGGCCGCGGGCCCCTTCCCTCTCCCCGTGGGGAGAGGGGGGAGCTAGGGAAACTGACAGCCTCCTCACCTCTCACACCACCCCGGCGAAGGCCGGGGCCCAATTGGAAAGGTTGAGGTAACGGAGCAATGACGTCCGTTAGCGACGTCCCCTAATTGGGCCCCGACCTTCGCCGGGTGGCGTGGTTTGTTTGGAGGCTTCCGCGAACTTTTGTTCCCCCGCGAAGGTGGGGGTCCAGGAGTCATGGTCGTAACGCTGCTTGATTCCTGGGCCCCCGCCTTCGCGGAGGAACTAGTCGCGTCCTACTTCAGCCACACCAGCAGCAACCGCCGCACGCCCTCGGTCACCGTCCCGAACACGATATGCGACGCGGCGCTATACAGATGCGTCGTTGGCGCGGTGTTCCACGGGGCGTCGCCTAGCCCCACCGCCGGAACCGCCGCCTCATCGAGCACCGTCGTCGTCACCGCCGCGAACGCCGTCCCGAATCCCGCGGTCACCGATGGCCGGTATTCCGCCGCCACCGCATAGGCGATCCCGAGCCCTGCCCCGAGCGCATAATGCACGACCTGCCCGGCGAGCGGTTTGCGGTCGTCGGGGATTTCGTGGCCGACCACCGCCTGCGACACCTTGTCCGCCGCCTTCTCAGTCGCCGGTTCCGCATCGCTCTCCGATGAGGACAGCGCGGCGATGCCGGCCTGGAACAGGTCCATCGCCAATGACGCGGCCAAGCCGGCAACCAGCCCCGCGGCGGCGGCGGCCCAGATGTTCGGGGTATCGGTCTGTGCGTGCGCCATCGTTGAGTCTCCAGAGATATCTGACACGAACCGTTCGCAGGCGCGCGCGTTCCGGTTTGGCGTTCCCTCGCGTGCACGCGTGATCTACGAGGCGGCGATGCGTTGGAAAATCTCATGATCCGTCTTGCCGTGTTCGATTGCGACGGGACGCTCGTCGACAGCCAGGCGAATATCTGCGTCGCGTGCGAGCGTGCGTTCGAGGGCGCCGGGCTGATCCCGCCGCCACGTGCGGCCATTCGGCGGATCGTCGGGCTTAGTCTCGTCGAGGTGATGCAGGTATTGCTGCCGGAGGCGGACGATGCGCTGCACCGGTCGCTTGCCACCGACTACAAGAACGCGTTCCATGCGATGCGCGCGAGTGGCGAGCTTGCCGACGAGCCGCTGTTCGAGGGGATTGCCGAGGTGATCGAGACACTCGCCGCAGACGGCTGGCTGCTCGGCGTGGCGACGGGGAAGTCGGACCGGGGTCTCGCGCATATCCTCGCGGCGCACGGGATCACCGATCGGTTCGTGACGCTGCAGACCGCGGACCGGCATCCGTCGAAGCCCGATCCGGCGATGCTGCTCGCGGCGATCGCCGAGGCAGGTGCGACCGTCGAGACGACCGCGATGATCGGCGATACGAGCTTCGACATGGCGATGGCGCGGGCCGCCGGTGTGCGCGCGGTCGGGGTCGCGTGGGGGTATCACGACGTGCACGAGCTTTCGGATGCGGGTGCGGATGTCGTCGCGGCGACCGTGCCGGACTTGCTCCACATGGTGGCGCCACGATGACCGACGCCGACAAGCTCGCGCAGCGGCGCTGGTTCGTGCTGGTCGCGGTGCGACTGGCAGGGGTGGCAGGCGCGCTGCTCGGGCTGATCCTGATCGCGCGCGCGCATGATCTCGGGCCGAAGATCCTCGGGACGGCGATCGTGTTGTCGGCAATGGCGATGATCGCCACCGTGCCGCGCAGTCTGGCGCATCGCTGGCGGAGTCCGCCTGAATGAACGGAATGGGCGCATGAAGCGGTTCTGGACAGACGTCGCGATCGATGCGGACCGAGTGGTGACGCTCGATGGCAAGCCGGTGCGGACGCCCGGGCGGCGGCCGCTCGCGTTGCCGAGCGATGCGCTGGCCGAGGCGGTCGCGGCGGAATGGCGTGCGGTCGGCGAGACGATCAACCCGCGGACAATGCCGCTGACCGGACTCGCCAATGCGGCGACCGATCCGATCGCGAACGACCCTGCGCAGTTCGCGGCGCGGCTGGCGGCGTATGGCGAGAGCGATCTGCTCTGCTACCGCGCGGAGGGGCCACCGTTGCTGGTCGAGCGGCAGGCGGCGTCCTGGGATCCGCTGCTGGCGTGGGCGCGGGGTCGGTACGACGTGACGTTCGCAGTCACCACCGGCGTGATGCACGTCGCGCAACCGGCGGCGACGGTCGCGCGGCTGCAGGAGGCGGTCGCGGCGTATGACGATTTTAGGCTGGCGGGCCTGTCGCCGGTGGTGACGTTGACCGGCTCGCTGGTGATCGGGCTGGCGCTGATCGAGGGCGAGATCGATGCCGATGCGGCCTGGGCGGCGGCGGGGATCGACGAGGACTGGTCGGTCGAGATGTGGGGCGAGGACTGGCAGGCGACCCAGTTGCGCGAGTTGAAGCGCAAGGAGTTTGGTGTCGGGGTAGAGTTTCTGGGGCTGGTGTAACCTGCTCCCCTCCTTGGAAGGGAGGGGTTGGGGGTGGGTCGGCCTATTGGCTGACGCAGCGATTCCCCAGCAGCCGACCCACCCCCGGCCCCTCCCTTTCAGGAAGGGGTGAAGATCAGCGCGTCAGGCGACGGATAAAACCGATCAGCCCGGTCTGGCGCGAGCGCTTGAGGCGTTCCGCAGCAAGGATCGTCTTCACGCCGCGGATGCAGCTGTCGACATCGTCGTTGACCAGCACATAGTCATAGCCGTCCCAGTGGCTCACCTCGTTCGCCGCGCGCGACATGCGGGCTTCGATCACTTCTTCCGAATCGGTGCCGCGGCTGGTGAGGCGGCGGTGGAGTTCTTCCATCGAGGGCGGGAAGATGAAGACACGGACGACGTCGCCGCCGGCGATCTGGAACAGCTGTTGCGCGCCCTGCCAGTCGATGTCGAAGAGCACATCCTTGCCGGCCGCGAGGAGTTCCTCGACCTGCGCGCGCGGCGTGCCGTAGCGGTGGTTGAAGACGTGTGCCCATTCGAGGAACTCGTCCTTCGCAACCATGTCGCGAAAACCCTCGAGATCGGTGAAATGGTAATCCTTGCCGTCGACTTCGCCGGGTCGCACCGAGCGGGTCGTCACCGAGACCGACATTTCGAGTTCGTGCTCGTCCGCGAGCAATCTGCGCGCGATGGTCGACTTGCCGGCACCGGACGGCGAGGACAGGACGAACAGGACTCCGCGACGACGGAAACCATGCGGGTCGGACGGAAGTGTGTGGGGCATGCGCGCCCTTGCCGCGGACCGCATATGGGCGTCAACCCATGCGCGGCCCGCGCGTGGTATTACGAAGGCGGATTAATAGCCGGCCTTGCGGGCCTTGTTACGGTCATAGGCCTTCTTGGCTGCGTAACCGCCGCCGAGGATCATGCCGAGCGGGCCCATGCGGCGCATCAGGCCCATCGCCACGACACCCTTTACCGCGCCCGAGGCTCCGCCCGAACCGTCGCGACGGCCCATCTCGCGGCCAACCAATGCACTGATAATACGTCCGATCATGCTTCTGACTCCCCGAAAACCTGGTCCTTGAGTTCCGCTGCACCGCGCAGCACTGCCCAGCCGATCGCGTAGGTCACGGCTAACGGCACGACGATCTTGAGTAAATTGGCGGTGATCGCACCGATGATCGCGCCGTCCGCGTTGCCGTCGTCGCCGCTGAGCGAGTCGATGCCTGCGCCGATCAGCGCGCCTATGGTCGTTGCGCCCACGTAATTTCTCCTGTCCGTGTGGCGGGTTAGCGTTTGGCGGAGGATTGGGTTCCCGCGCCCCACTACCATCCGTCATCCTGACGAAAGTCAGGACCCAGAATTACTCAGCGGGCCGATCGTGGCTCTGGGTCCTGACTTTCGTCAGGATGACGGAATGAGCGCGGAAGGTTAGCGGCCGAGCATTGATTCGGGTTTGACGACGCGGTCGAAGGTTTCGGCGTCGACCAAGCCGAGCGCGAGCCCTGCTTCCTTAAGCGTCAGGCCTTCGGCGTGCGCGTATTTGGCGATCTTCGCGGCCGCGTCGTAGCCGATCTCGGGGGCGAGCGCGGTGACGAGCATCAGCGAGCGGTCGAGCAGGTCTGCGATGCGCCCGCGATTAGGTTCGATGCCATCGACGCAGCGTTCCGCGAATCCTTCCATCGCAGTCGCCAGCAGGTCGATCGAGCGCAGCACGTTGGCGCCGATCAGTGGCTTGAACACGTTCAACTCGAGATGGCCCTGCATGCCGCCGACGGTGACCGCGACGTGGTTGCCCATCACTTGCCCCGCGACCATCGTCAGCATCTCGCACTGCGTCGGGTTCACCTTGCCCGGCATGATCGAGCTGCCGGGCTCATTGGCGGGAAGGTCGATCTCGCCGAAGCCGCAACGCGGGCCCGAGCCGAGCAGGCGGATGTCGTTGGCGATCTTGGTCAGCGCGACCGCCAGCGTGTTGAGCGTGCCCGAGAGGTGGACGAGCGGGTCGTTCGACGCGAGTGCCTCGAACTTGTTGCGCGCGCTGACGAACGGCAGGCCGGTGATCTCGGCGAGTTCGTGCGCGATCGCGTCGCCGAAGCCGGCGGGCGCGTTGAGGCCGGTGCCGACCGCGGTGCCGCCCTGCGCGAGGATGACCATGCCGTGGCTGATCGCGGGCTCGATGCGGTGGCGGCAGCGGTAGAGCTGGTTCGCGTAGCCGGAAAATTCCTGGCCGAGCGTTAGCGGCGTCGCGTCCTGGAGGTGGGTGCGGCCAATCTTGACGATGTCGTCCCAAGCGTTGGCCTTCGCGTCGAGGGATGCGTGGAGCTTGTCGAGTGCGGGGATCAGGCGGTGCGTGGTGGCGATGGCGGCGGCAATGTGGAGCGCGGTCGGGAAGCTGTCGTTGGACGACTGGCTCATGTTGACGTGGTCGTTGGGGTGGACGGGCGACTTGCCGCCGCGCGTGCCGGTGAGAACTTCGTTGGCGCGGCCGGCGATGACCTCGTTGACGTTCATGTTCGACTGCGTGCCGCTGCCCGTCTGCCATATGACGAGGGGGAACTGGTCGTCGAGCTTGCCGTCGATGACTTCCTGCGCGGCGGAGTCGATCGCGGTAGCGATGGTTTCGTCGAGGCCGTGCGAGCGGTTTACGCGGGCTGCGGCCTGTTTGACGAGGGCGAGCGCGTGGACGATCTCGATCGGCATGCGTTCGCGGGTGGCGAAGGGGAAGTTCTCGATCGAGCGTTCGGTCTGGGCGCCCCAATAGGCGTCGACGGGGACTTCGATCGGGCCGATCGTGTCGGTTTCTGTGCGGGTGGTCATGAGGGAAGAACCTTCCGGGGCTTGCGTGGGTCCCTCGCCCCTTCGGGGAGAGGCAGGGAGGAGCCGCAGGCGACGGAAGGGTGAGGGGCTTTGGGAGGAAGCGGCCTTAGCCTCACTCCCCTCTCCCTTCCCACGGCAAGTGCCGCGGGCCCCTTCCCTCTCCCCGTAGGGGCGAGGGAGTTTAGGGGGTCACTTTTTCCGCTTGAAATCCACGGCTACGACGTTCGAGCCATCTTCGATCGGGACTGCGGTCGGGCCGTCGTTTTCTGCTTCGTCATGGTCGCCGAGCGCGTCCTCCGCACCTTCCTGCGCCTGGAAGCGGAGTTCGAAGCTTACCGCCGGATCCTGGAACGCGGTGATTGCCGAATACGGGATCACGAGTTTCGACGGGACCTGGTTGAACGACAGCCCGATCGAGAAGCGCTCGTCGTCGACGATGAGGTCCCAGTAGCGGTTCTGCATGACGATCGTCATCTCGTCCGGGAAGCGCTCGATCAGGCGCTTGGGGATGTCGACGCCGGGCGCCTGCGTCTTGAAGGTGATGTAGAAATGATGCTCGCCGGGAAGCCCGCCGGCCTCCGCGACCGAACCGAGCACGCGGCCGACCACGGCACGCAGGGCTTCTTGTACGATCTCGTCGTACGGAATCAGGCTATCGGGCAGTCCATCGGTCATATCCCTTGGGTAGCGCCATTCGGATGCCGGTCAAGATTGCATGCGTCGTGGCGCACGTTATGGGAGGTGGCATGCGCACCGCCACGATCACCCGCTCCACCGCCGAGACGGCGATCGACGTCACCGTGAACCTCGATGGGACCGGCGTGTACGACGTCGAGACCGGGGTCGGTTTCTTCGATCACATGCTCGAACAATTGTCGCGCCACTCGCTGATCGACATCCGCGTGCGGACCAAGGGCGACCTGCACATCGACGAGCATCATACCGTCGAGGATACCGGCATCGCGATCGGCCAGGCGTTCGCGCAGGCGCTCGGCGATAAACGCGGCATCGCGCGGTACGGCGATGCGCTGTCGCCGATGGACGAGACGCTGACTCGCGTTGCGCTGGATATTTCCGGGCGGCCTTGGCTGGTGTGGAAGGACCTGTTCTCGCAGAAGCGGCTTGGCGGCATGGATACCGAGATGTTCGAGCATTTCTTCCACAGCTTCGCGCAGGCGGCGGGCATCACGCTGCACGTCGAGACGCTGTACGGGTCGAACAACCACCACATTGCCGAGGCGGCGTTCAAGGGGGTCGCGCGCGCGCTGCGGACGGCGATCGAGATCGATCCGCGCAAGGCCGACGCGATTCCGTCGACCAAGGGGATGCTCTGATGCTCCCCTCCCGCTTGCGGGAGGGGTCGGGGGAGGGCCTGGCCGCGACCGTTGCACGCGCGGCTATGTCACCCCCTCCCCTAACCCCTCCCGCAAGCGGGAGGGGGATTTGACGCTTGCCCTGATCGATTATGGCGCGGGGAACCTGCATTCGGTTGAGAACGCGTTGCGGACGGCTGGGTGTGTCGATCTGATCGTGACTTCGGATGCGGACGTCGTTGCCAAGGCCGAGCGGATCGTGTTGCCGGGGGTGGGCGCGTATGGCGCTTGCGCGGCGGCGTTGCGCGCGGTGCCGGGGATGGTCGAGGCGCTGAACCGGCGGGTTCGCGACGAGGGTGCGCCGTTTCTCGGGATCTGCGTCGGTATGCAGTTGATGGCCGAGGCGGGGGAGGAGATGGGGACCCATGCCGGGCTCGGCTGGGTTCCGGGACGCGTGCGGCGGCTGGAGCCTGGGACGATGGAAGCAAAAGTGCCGCATATGGGGTGGAACGACGTCGTGCCGACCGTGGCGCATCCGCTAATCGAGCCGGGCGAGGCGTATTTCCTGCATAGCTTCGCGCTCGAGGGTTCCAACGTGCTCGCGACGACCGATCATGCCGGTCCCGTGACCGCGGCGATCGGTCGCGACACGATGATCGGCGTGCAGTTTCATCCTGAGAAGAGTCAGCGCTACGGCTTGGCCTTGCTCGAACGATTTCTGGAGTGGCGGCCGTGAGCCTTATTATCTTCCCCGCGATCGACCTCAAGGCGGGTCAGGTCGTACGGCTTGCCGAGGGCGATATGGACCGGGCGACCGTGTACGGCGACGATCCGGCGGCGCAGGCGATGCTGTTCGCCGAGGCGGGGGCGGAGCATCTGCACGTGGTCGATCTCGACGGCGCGTTCGCGGGGGCTTCGGTCAACGGCGATGCGGTGCGGTCGATCGTGGCGCAGTTTCCGGGGCATGTGCAGCTTGGCGGCGGCATCCGGACGCGGGCGAGCGTCGAGGGCTGGTTCGATCTGGGCGTGTCGCGCGTCGTGATCGGCACGGCGGCGCTGGAGGACCCCGAGTTCGTGCGCGGCGTGGCGAAGGATTTTCCGGGCGGGATCGTCGTCGCGGTCGACGCGAAGGACGGCATGGTCGCGACCAAGGGCTGGGCGGACGTGTCGACCACGAGCGCGGTCGATCTCGCGCGGCGGTTCGAGGATGCGGGGGTGGCGTCTTTGCTGTTCACCGATGTCGGGCGCGACGGGATGCTGAAGGGGTGCAACGTCGACGCGACGGTCGATCTGGCGCGGTCGGTGGACATTCCGGTGATCGCCAGCGGTGGAGTGAAGGGCATCGCCGAGATCCACGTGCTGGCGTTGCATGTGCGGGACGGGGTCGAGGGCGTGATCACCGGGCGGGCTTTGTACGACGGGCGGCTCGATCTCGCGGCGGCGTTGAGCGTGGCGAAGGCTGCATGATGGTTCACGCGGAGACGCGGAGACGCGGAGAGAAGTTGAGCGCCGCAGGCAGAAACTTGTTCGCGCAGAGGCGCAGAGGCGCGGAGAGCAAGAAGTCAGGCCTTGCTCCCTTCCTCTCTCTCAGCGCCTCTGCGCCTCTGCGCGAAATATTTTTCTTAGCGGCTTTGCCGCGTCTCCGCGTCTCCGCGTCTCCGCGTAAAGCAATTCTACGGCACAGCGCATGACGGTTCGAGCACGCGTGATTCCGTGTCTCGACGTTGCCGAGGGGCGCGTGGTGAAGGGCGTGAACTTCGTCGAACTGCGCGATGCGGGCGATCCGGTCGAGCAAGCGCGCGCCTATGATGCCGCCGGGGCGGACGAGCTGTGTTTCCTCGATATTGGCGCGAGCCATGAAGGTCGGGGGACGATCCTCGACGTCGTGCGACGGACGGCGGCGGTGTGCTTCATGCCGCTGACGGTCGGTGGTGGGGTGCGGACTGCCGACGATGCGCGGGCGCTGTTGCTGGCGGGGGCGGACAAGGTGGCCGTGAACTCCGCGGCGGTCGAGCGGCCCGAACTGGTAGCGGATATCGCCGAGCGGTTCGGCAGCCAGTGCTGCGTCGCCAGCGTCGATGCGCGGCGGTCGGGTGGAGGCTGGGAAGTGTTCACGCATGGCGGCCGACGCGCGACCGGGATCGATGCGATCGCGCATGCCTTGAAGCTCGCCGAACTCGGAGCTGGCGAGTTGCTCGTCACGTCGATGGACCGCGACGGGACGCGGAGCGGCTACGACCTCGACCTGATCCGGGCGATTTCGGACCGGGTGAGCGTGCCCGTAGTCGCTAGCGGCGGCGTTGGTGAGCTCGACGATCTGGTGGCGGGCATCCGCGACGGGCATGCGAGCGCGGTGCTGGCGGCATCGATCTTCCATTTCGGGCAGGCGTCGATCGGCGACGCGCATGCCGCACTGGCGGCAGCCGGGATTCCGGTGCGGACCCCCGTTCGTTCGGCGGCCTGAGCGCATGCCCGCGCTTGCCATTCTTTCGGTCCAGTCCGGGCATAGCGGCGTCGTCCACCCGCGCACGAGCCCCGAGATGTCGGACATCGCGCTGTTCGGGTTTGCGGTGATGGGCGTGTTCCTCGTGCGGCGGGCGTTGCGGAAGCGGTTCGCGAAGACCAAACCGCCCGTGGAGGATTGACCCGCCTGTGCTGCTGCGTCAGCACGCCGCGCATGGACCCCGTATTCGACCGCCTCGAGGCGACCATCCGCGCGCGTCGCGATGCGCCCGCCGACACCTCCTATACTGCGAGCCTGTTCGCCAAGGGTCGCCCGAAGATCGCGCAGAAGCTCGGCGAGGAAGCGGTTGAGACGGTGATCGCGGCGTGCTCGGGCGACGAGGCGAGCATCGTGCCGGAAGCGGCGGACTTGATGTTCCATCTGGCCGTGTTGCTGGCGGATGCGGGGCTTAGCCTAGACGACGTGCGTGCCGAGTTGGAGCGGCGCGAGGGCGTTGGCGGGCTGATCGAGAAGGCTGGGCGGACGGGCTGACCTGCCCCCCTTCCGCTTGCGGGAGGGGTCGGGGGAGGGCATGACGCACATGCTCCGCCGGGATCGGGATGGCCAGCCCCTCCCCTAACCCCTCCCGCAAGCGGGAGGGGAATATATGCCGATCGACGCCACCCAGCCTTATGACGACCAGAACATCTTCGCTAAGATCCTGCGCGGCGAAATCCCGTCGAAGCGGGTGTACGAAGATGACTTTGCGATCGCCTTTCATGACATCAACCCGCAGGCGCCGACTCACCTGCTTGTGATCCCCAAGGGGGCATACGTGTCCTGGGACGACTTCTCCGACCGCGCGCCAGACGCCGAGATCGCCGGGTTCATCCGTGCGGTGGGCACCGTCGCGCGCGCCGCCGGCCTTTTCGAACCCGGCTATCGGCTGCTCGCAAACGTCGGCCAGGACGGACACCAGGAGGTGCCGCATCTGCATGTTCATGTCTTTGGCGGGCGCCCGCTCGGGCCGATGCTGGCGCGATAGGCCAGCTTCACCGCACTAAAGGATTGCGCGTAATAAAATTGCCATTAGGCTCGGGCGCTTGAGCAAAGGGGGCCATTTGACCCGGCCCTCGCTATCCCCGGGGGACACCGCGTTGATTTTTGGTCGCGTAAAATCGCTGGATGCCATTCTGGCGACGGCAGAGAAAAAGGGTCTGGCGCGAACGCTCAGCGCGTTCCAGCTGACGCTGCTGGGCGTCGGTGCGGTGATCGGCACGGGTATCTTCGTGCTGACATCCGAAGCCGCGCAGAAGGCCGGGCCGGGCATGTTGCTGAGCTTCGTCGTCGCGGGCTTCGTCTGCGCGGTCGCGGCGCTCTGCTATTCCGAACTCGCGTCGATGGTGCCGGTGTCGGGCTCGGCCTACACCTATACCTATGCCGTCACGGGTGAGCTGCTCGCGTGGATGGTCGGCTGGGCGCTGATCCTCGAATATGCGGTCGGCGCGAGTGCGGTTGCGGTCGGGTGGTCGAACCATCTGGCCGGGCTGCTCGACGGGATCGGTTTCCATATTCCCAACGGGTTGCGCAATGCCGACGCGTTGATGGCGAACGTCCAGGTTGCATTCGGCGCGACGCCCAACGCCGATCTGCAGACCGCGATGACCGTCGGCGGGTTCATGAACCTGCCCGCGGTGATCGTCATCGCGCTCGTCACGTGGCTGCTGGTCGTCGGCACGACCGAGAGCGCGCGCGTCAACGCGGTGCTGGTGCTGATCAAGATCGCCGCGCTGACCGCGTTCATCGCGCTGACGATTCCCGTCCTCAAGGCCGATAACTTCCATCCGTTCCTGCCCTACGGCGTCGGCAACCCACTGAGTTCGTCGGGCGTCGGCGTGCTGGGTGCGGCGGCGTCGATCTTCTTCGCCTATGTGGGCTTCGACGCGGTTTCGACGGCAGCGGAGGAGACCAAGAACCCGCAGCGCAACGTGCCGATCGGGCTGATCGCCAGCCTCGGCATCTGCACGCTGTTCTACCTACTGGTCGCGTCGGGCGCGATCGGCGCGATCGGTGCGAACCCGGTGACGACCGCCGATGGCGGCGTGCTGGCGCCGGGCTCGGCCGAGATGGCCGGGCGTTGTGCGGCGATCGTCGCAGGCGGCGCGATGGAGCCGCTGGTGTGCTCGAAGGAAGCACTCGTCCATGTGCTTCAGGTCATCAACTGGCCGATCATGGGCCGGCTGGTCGGGCTTGCTGCCGTGCTGGCGCTGCCGTCGGTCGTGCTGATGATGATGTTCGGCCAGACCCGCGTGTTCTTCACGATGGCGCGTGACGGTTTGTTGCCGGCCAAGCTCGCGTCGATCCATCCGAAGTTCCGCACGCCGCATGTCGTCACGGTCGTGACGGGTATCGCCGCAGCTATCGCAGCAGCGGTCCTGCCGGTCGGCAAGCTCGCCGATTATTCGAACGCGGGCACGCTGTTCGCGTTCATGATGGTGGCGATCTCGGTGATGGTGCTGCGCAAGACCGACCCGAGCCGCAAGCGACCGTTCCGCACGCCGGCGGTATACATCGTCGCACCGCTCGCGATCATCGGCTGCATCGGCCTGTATCTGTCGCTGCCGCTGACCGCAAAGCTGGTGCTGCCGGGCTGGGGTGCGATCGGGTTGCTGATCTACTTCCTGTATAGCCGTTCGCGCAGCCATGTCGGGCTGGGGCTCGATGATGGGGCAGCCGAGGACGATCGGGCGCCTCCGGGAACGCTTTGAGACCGGACGCGAAAAGGGCCGCGGGAGGAAACTCCCGCGGCCCTTTTTTTGTCTGCTAGAAAGCTTGTTCTCCCGCGAAGGCGGGAGCCCAGTCTGGGTCCCCGCCTTCGCGGGGAAACAGTCTTCGCTCAGCCGATATGCTTGGCGGCGAGCGCCTTCATGTCGACCATCGGGCGGGCGCCGACATGGCTGATGATCTCGGCTGCGCAGACCGCGCCGAGCTTCAGCGACGCCTGCAGGTCGTAGCCCTGCGCCTGACCGTGGAGGAAGCCAGCCGCGAACAGGTCACCGGCGCCGGTGGTGTCGACGACCTTGGCGATCGGCTCGGCCTTGACCTCGGCACGCGCGCCGTTCTGGATCGCGCAGGCGCCGTGCTCGCCGCGGGTGACGACCAGGGTCGGGACCTGTGCCGAGATCTTGGCGACGGCTGCGTCGAAGTCGTCCGTCTCGGCGAGCGCGACGAGTTCGCTCTCGTTGGCGAACAGGATGTCGATCAGGCCGTCCGACAGCAGCTGGCGGAAATCGCCGCCGTGGCGCGAGATGCAGAACACGTCGCTGAGCGTGAAGGCGACCTTCCGCCCTGCGTCGCGCGCGCAATCGATCGCGGCGCGCATCGCGGCGCGCGGCTCCTCGGGATCCCAGAGATAGCCTTCGAGATACAGGATCGCGCTGTCGGCGATCATCGCGGTGTCGATCGCGGCAGCGGGCAGGAACTGGCCTGCGCCGAGGAAGGTGTTCATCGTGCGCTGGCCGTCGGGGGTGACGAAGATCAGGCAGCGGCCGGTGGTCGGGTCGCCCGGGCGGACCGGCGTGGCGAACTCGATGCCGATGCTGCGGACGTCATGCGCGAAGACCTGGCCGAGCTGGTCGTCGGCGACCTGGCCGATGAACCCGCATTTGCCGCCGAGCGCGGCAATGCCGGCGACGGTGTTGGCGGCCGACCCGCCCGAGATTTCCATGCCCGGGCCCATCTTGGCGTAGAGCGCGTCGGCTTCTTCCGACGAGAACATGAGCTGCATCGAGCCCTTGGCGACGCCGATCTCGGCGATGAACGCGTCGTCGGCGGTGGCGAGGATGTCGACGATCGCATTGCCGATCGCGACGACGTCGTAAGTTGGTGTGCTCAAGGGGAAACTCCGGGGGTGCGGGAAAGCCCTGCCGTAAATCGCGGGGGGGATTGGTGCAACTGGTGTGGGGGGTGGGAATGATTGGCCGCAACGAACGCAATGATCGAAGCGACGACTGATAGCTGGGAAAGACCACCACCCCGGCGGAGGCCGGGGCCCAATTGGGAGACGGTGGTAATTACGCGCAGTCCGTCGTCTTCACCGTCCCCCGATTGGGCCCCGGCCTCCGCCAGGGTGGTGGCTTTGGTTTGGGGGCGAAACTCCGGCGGTTCGGCGGTTCGGTAGATGCTGTTGGAATAGGTCGTCATAACGACGCCCTCTGCTGTTCCTCGCGAACGGGGGGCCAGGGTCTCGGGCGGTGCTCGTGGTTTAGCTGGGCCCCCGCGTCCGCAGGGGAACGGGAAAGGTCGAGCTGCCGAAACGACAGAGACACGACGGGGACACGGCGGAAACGCGCGTTGACCTTGCCGCGACCTCGCGCCATCCCGAGCCGATGCTCCGCGCCCTCCTCCTCTCGCTTGGCCAACTTACCGATCCGCCCGTGCTCCGGGTGTTCGTCAAGTCAATGGTCGTCACGCTGCTCGTCTTCGCGCTGCTCGGCGTCGGCACGTGGTGGGGTACGCAAGCCGCACTGGCCGCGTGGCTCGACTGGCATTCCGGCGGACTCGCGGCCGTGTTCGCGCTGTTCGTCACGATCCTGGCCTTGTGGCTGCTGTTCCGAGCGGTCGCGATCGCGGTCGTCGGGATCTTCGCGGATGAGGTCGTGGAGGCGGTCGAGGCTCGGCATTATCCCGACGCGCTGCGCACCGCCCGGCCCGTGCCGTTCGCACGGAGCCTCGCGATGGGGTTACGCTCCGCTGCGCGCGTCGTGCTCGTCAACCTGGTGATGCTGCCCATCTACATCGCGCTGCTCGTCACCGGGGTCGGGACCGCGGCCGCGTTTTTCGTCGTCAATGGCTGGCTGCTGGGACGCGATCTTGGTGACATGGTTGCGGCACGACACATGGACGCAACGGCGATGCGAGGCTGGCGTGCGACGACCAAGGGGAGCCGGTTCGTGCTGGGGCTTGCGAACACCGGGCTGTTCGTGGTTCCGGTCCTCAACATCGCCGCGCCAGTGCTGGGGGCCGCGATGGCAACGCATTACTTCCACAGCCAGTATTCTCGCAAAGGCCGACCATGACGCGATTGACCACTATAGCCATCGCGCTGGCACTCGGTAGCGGACTGGCAGGCTGCGCCGCACCGATCGCGAAACCTGCGGTCGGACGCCCGGCGATCCCGTATACGAGCGTCGGCCTGGAACGCGTGCTCGGCCAGGATGCCGCCGGCCTGACCAAGCTGTTCGGCCAACCCGACGCCGACGTTCGCGAAGGCAGCGCGCGAAAGCTTCAGTTCCAGAGCGGGATCTGCGTGCTCGATGCATATCTCTATCCCAAGGGATCCGATGCCCCCCGCGTGACGTATCTCGACGCAAGAGAACCCGACGGCAGCACGATCGATCGTGCGAGTTGCGTCGCGGCGCTGACGCGACGGGAAGGCGGAAAGTGACGCACGGTCGCGCCGTCCGGCGAAGTTTCCGCATAGGACGTATGCGGTAACGATCGATCGCATCAGCCGCTCGGATGGAGCAACAGGTTCATGAGATCGGTTCACCGCGCCGCCGCCCAAAGCGATCGCATACCGCCGGCCAGCCCTATGGACGACCGCGCCGCCACGGCTCACGACGGTGATCCACCGGGGGCCGGAGTCAGTAATCGTGTTGAAGACCATGTGGAATATGCCCGCAAAGGTAGTGCGCGAGCATGCGGCGAATGAAGAGGACATCGGCAAGTCGGTTGCCAGCGGCTCGCTGCAGGAGATGGTCCGGGCTTTCGACGGCTATGACGACGCCGAAGCGGCAGGCCTGATCATCCAGTGCGCGGGCCGCGACCGGCCGATCACCTGGGAGGAAATTCGGGACCTGCGACGTGCCGATGCCAAGAGTGCCACGGCCTGACGAACGTCAAACGTCCAGCCGGTTCTGGACTCGGCGCGGCTGAGCGTTATGGCGCCCGAAGACCCGATAGTGAAAGAAGATCATGGCAGCGACCGTCATTACCCCAAGCGGCCCCGGCGCGATGGAAGCTGGCCTGATTCTCGACGAAGACGGCCAGCGCTTCGTCGTGCTCACGTTCAAGGAACCGGGGGGCGAGCCGACGCTGGTCACCTTCACGGTTCCGATTTTCCAGCATTATGTCGAGCATCTTGTCCGCACCGCCGCATCGGCTGACAATGAGGCCAACTGGGGTATTCCCGGCTGAGCCTAGGTGGCGGGTAACTCGTCCGGAACAGGCCCTGCCTCAGGGCGCGGGGCGCTCCACCTGGGCCTCGGCCAGATACACGCCGAACAGCCCCTCGGGATCGGTCCACGCCGCCACCGGCGTCCATCCACCGGACCGCAGCAGGATCCGCGCATCCCGCGCGCCATATTTATGCGAGTTCTCGGTGTGGATCGTCTCGCCCGCAGTCATCTCGAACGATCGCCCGTCGACGGTAAACGCGACGTCCCGCGTCGCCTCGAGGTGCATCTCGATCCGTGCGCGATCGTCGTTCCACACGGCTTTGTGTCGGAACGCGTCGACCGGGATGTCGCCGTCCAGTTCGCGGTTGATCCGCTCTAGCAGGTTCAGGTTGAACGCCGCCGTCACGCCCTGCGCATCGTCATACGCGGGCACTAGCACGTCTTCACCCTTGATCCGGTCCATCCCGATCAGCAGCATCGCGCCCACGCCAAGCGAAGACCGCATCGCGCGCAACAGGTCGACCGCCATCAGCGGAATCATGTTGCCGATCGTCGATCCCGGAAAGAACCCGAGCTTCGGCGTATCCGCGATCGTCTTCGGCAGGCTCAGGGGCCGCATGAAGTCCGCCTCGAACGGCAGTACCAACAGGTCGGGGAACTGATCGCCCAGCACCTTCGATGACTCCCGCAGGAAATCGCCGGAGATGTCGATCGGAACGTATACCGACGGCGCTACGGCATCGAGCAGGATCGGCGTCTTGGTCGACGATCCCGAGCCGAACTCGACGACCGCACGCCCTTCGCCTGCAAGCGTCGCCACTTCGGCGCAGGCCGTATCGAGGATCGAACGCTCGGTCCGCGTCGGATAATATTCGGGCAGATCGGTGATCTTCTCGAAGAGTTCCGAGCCGCGCCGGTCGTAGAACCAGCGCGCCGGGATCGCCCGCGGGCGCCGGGCAAGGCCGTCCAGCACGTCCGCGCGGAATTGCGGGTCGGCGAGCGTCTGCTGGCCGTCCTCGATCTCAGGCTTCAACATCAGATATCTTTCGCGAGACGCACGCCGGTGAACTGCCACCGTTGGTGCGGATAGAAGAAATTGCGGTAGCTAGGCCGGGCATGGCCACGCGGCGTGGCACAGCTGCCCCCGCGCAGGATGAACTGCGAGCTCATGAACTTACCGTTATATTCGCCGACTGCACCTGCCGCGGTCACGAACCCAGGATACGGCCGGTACGCGCTGCCGGTCCACTCCCATACGTCGCCGAAGAACGCCGGGCCATTCGCCGCCGGCCGAGGCTCGACAGGCCCCGCCACGTCCATCTGGTTGCCACCGTTCGCGTCATGCGACGCCGCCGCAGCCTCCCATTCGAACTCGGTCGGCAACCTTGCGCCAGCCCAGCTCGCATACGCATCCGCCTCAAAGAAGCTCACATGAGTCACCGGTGCCGCCGGATCAATCGCGCGCCGCCCGTCGAGCCCGAACCGCGTCCAGCCCGCCTCGCCCTGTTCCCAATACAGCGGCGCGACGAGGCCCTCGGCCTTCACCCACGCCCAGCCATCCGCCAGCCAATGCCGCGCTTCGCTGTAGCCGCCGTCGGCAATGAACGCCGCCCATTCGCCGTTCGTCACGGTCCGGTCGGCGATCGCATGCGGCACCAGCAAGGCAGCGTGACGCGGCCCCTCGCAATCGAACGCGAACCCGTCGCCGTCATGCCCGACCTCGACGATCCCGCTCTCGCGCGCGATCCAGCCGATCGGCCCCGGCATCTCGACCGGCACCTTCCGCGGCGCCGGCCACATTGCGGGCTCCAGTGGGTTCTCGGAAAACATGTGGAGGATGTCGGTCACCAACAACTCCTGGTGCTGCTCCTCGTGATGACACCCGAGCGCTACCAGCGCCTGCGCATCCGCCGACAACCCGGGCAGCGCGTCGAGTAGCGCGGCATCGACATGCGCGCGGTACGCCCGCACTTCGTCGAGCGACGGCCGGGTCACCATCCCGCGCCGATCGCGTGCATGACGCCGCCCCTCGGCCTCGTAATAGCTGTTGAACAGGAACGGAAA
This sequence comes from Sphingomonas sp. PP-CC-1A-547, assembly GCF_003610375.1. Classification (GTDB taxonomy): domain Bacteria; phylum Pseudomonadota; class Alphaproteobacteria; order Sphingomonadales; family Sphingomonadaceae; genus Sphingomonas. The sequence goes on along the minus strand of NZ_RAPZ01000014.1, from coordinate 34,698 downwards.
CCGCTCGTCGTGGAGCGCGTAACCGGCGACGTGATCGCGCAACACGAACGTCTCGAAGAACCATGTCGTATGCGCCAGATGCCACTTTGTCGGCGACGCGTCGTCCATCGACTGCACGGTCGCGTCCGCATCCGACAGCGGCGCGGCGAGCGCCAGCGACAGCGCGCGTACGGCGGAAAAACGCTCGCTCAGTTCCGACAAAGGAGCGGCGTTTGGGTTTGGACGAACAGGCTGCGGCATCGATTATCCTTCAATGCGTCGCCCGGTACCGCAACGCTCGAACGCCGATCACGCCTGCGCGCGCGTAGCCCCCGGTCGCCATAGAACGTCGCCGGCCCCGTTTTGGTTCACCGCCCGCGACGCCACGAACAGGAAATCAGAAAGTCGATTAACATACGCTAATGCGGCGGGATTCAACGCCACATCGTGCGTCGCCGCGACCGCGGACCGCTCCGCGCGCCGTGAAATCGCGCGGGCCAGATGCAGTGCAGCCGCCTGCGGCGATCCGCCTGGCAGGATGAAGCTGCGCAACGGCGCGAGGTGCACGTTCATCGCATCGATCTCGCGTTCCAGCCGCTCGACCTGCGCCGGAACGATCCGCAGCACCATCTCCGACGGTGCAAATCCGTCGTCGGTCGCAGGCGTCGCGAGGTCGGCGCCAAGATCAAACAGGTCGTTCTGGATCCGCTCCAGCGCAGCGGCGAGCGGATCGTCGCCGAGCGCCACTACCGCCAAACCAATGGCGGAGTTCGCCTCGTCGACATCGCCGATCGCCTGCATCAGTGCGCTGGCCTTCGACACCCGCGAGCCGTCGACCAGCCCCGTCGTGCCGTCGTCACCGGTTCGCGTATAGATCTTGTTGAGCTTGACCATTTTTATCCACCAACACCAAGACCCGTCGTGCTGACGAAAGTCAGGAACCAGAGCCCAGAGCGCATCTGCAATTACTCTGGATCCTGACGTTCGTCAGGATGACGGACGCATATCAACGCCAGCAGCGACCGAACCGCGTAGGTGGGCGCAGCCTCTTTCCCTAGTTCCGCCCCGCCGCGAACAGGATCACGACGACGATCAGGATGGCCAGCGCCTGAAAGAAGATACGCTGCTGCATCATCCGATTCGACTTAAGCGATGCCGCGCTCGGCCCGTTGCCGTCGCGGACCTGCGCCGTGCCCTCCTGCAGGAACGACACGACGCCCCGCACCAGAGCCACGACGGTCGCGATCATTGCCGCGATCAGGAGGATGACGAGGAATGTGTTCATGGACGGAATGTAAGCGCGCGCGCCGACGCTAGCAATGGCAAGGATAGTGTTGCGGACACGCTTGTGATGCGCGCAAATGCTGCATGTTATACTTGACGCTGAAAGCCTTGATTTCCGGCATTCTTATCGCCGCCGCCTCGGAGATCGCCAAACGCTATCCCGGCTTCGGCGCGCTCGTGGCGTCGCTGCCCTTGGTATCGGTGCTCGGCATGATCTGGCTCTGGCACGACAAGCCCGACCCTCGGACGATGGCCGCACACGCCGGCGCGACCTTCTGGTACGTGCTGCCGTCCCTGCCGATGTTCCTGCTGATCCCCGCGCTGCTACGCCACGGTGCGCCGTTCTGGGTGTCGCTGATGGCGGGGTGCGTGCTGACGATCGTGTTGTATGCGGCGATGACATGGGCGCCGCCGAAGCTGGGGATAGAGCTGTAACGCACCCGTACAAGCAAGAGCGCCACCCCGGCGAAGGCCGGGGCCCAATTGGGAAGGCCAAGGTAACGAAGCGATAAGCGTCATCATCACTGTCCCCCAATTGGGCCCCGGCCTTCGCCGGGGTGGTGGCACGTTACAGGCGTCGTACCCTCCTCCTTGTTCTCCCGCGAAGGCGGGGACCCCGTCTGGACTCCCGCCTTCGCGGGAGAACAAGGATTTGCAGGCTGCGCTGCGTTGGCGACCGCACCGTGTTCGAAGGATATTGGCACCAATCCGTCATGCGCTCACCCGGCCCCCGCTATCCGATCGCCATCATCCCCACCCCGCACCCGAGCCGCCAACGCCACCCCGTCCTCCCCCGCCGCCCGCATCTCAGCCAGCGACAAAGCCCCATCCCGCTTGGCCAACCGCCGCCCCGCCGCATCCACAACCAGTGGGTGATGATGATACGCCGGCACCCCCAACCCCAGCAGAGCCTGCAACACCCGGTGCACGTCCGTCGCCGCGAACAGGTCCACACCACGCACCACGTCCGTCACCCCCTGCGCCGCATCATCCAGAGTCACCGCCAGATGATAGCTCGCCGGCGCATCCTTCCGCGCCAGCACGACATCCCCCTGCGCCAACGGATCGGCGACAACCGTCCCGGCAATCGCATCGTGCCACGCAAGCACGCCGGTAATCGCCACAGCCTTCGCCATGTCGAGCCGCCAGCAATGCGCCAGATCCCCCCGCGCAGCGACCTCCTCCGCGCTCAAACCCCGACAAATCCCCGGATAGACCGGTCCGGCATCCCCCTGCGGCGCCGACGCGCTCGCCGCGATCTCCGCCCGCGTACAGAAACAGGGGTAAACCAGGCCGCGCGCCTTTAAAGCCTCCAGCGCAACATCATACGTCGCCAGCCGCTCCGACTGGAACACGAGCGAGTCCCACCGCAGTCCAAGCCACGCCAGATCCTCCAAAATCCCCGCCACGAACTCAGGCCGACTCCGCGTCCCATCGATATCCTCGATCCGTAGCAGGAACCGCCCGCCCCGCTCCCGCGCGTAATCGTGCGCGCGGATCGCCGAGACCGCGTGGCCCAGATGCAACCGCCCCGTCGGGCTCGGCGCGAACCGCGTTACGACAGGTTCGTCGCTCAGCATGCTTGACCGACCGCCACGCGGCGTGCTGTCATGGCGGTGTCATCGCTGTCGTCCATAGGGCGCTCTGCGAAGCCTGAGTGGGAGAAGCCGTGTTTCACCCCGATCTGATGCGTCACCCGGATGGTTGTCCGGCGCTCGTGCTGAATGCCGACTACACGCCGCTTTCCTACTATCCGCTCAGCGTCTGGCCGTGGCAAACCGCGGTCAAGGCTGTCTTCCTCGACCGTGTCGACATCGTCGCCACCTATGAACGCGAAGTCCGCAGCGCCAATTTCGCGCTGAAGCTGCCCTCGGTGATCGCGCTCAAGCAGTTCGTCCGACCGTCGCAATTTCCCGCCTTCACCCGCTTCAACCTGTTCCTGCGCGACAAGTTCACCTGCCAATATTGCGGCAAGCTGCGCGATCTCACCTTCGACCATGTCGTCCCCCGCGCGCAAGGCGGTCGTACCACGTGGGAGAACGTCGTCACCGCCTGCTCGCCCTGCAACCTCAAGAAAGGCGGGCGCACGCCGAAACAGGCGGCGATGCCGCTGCATATCGAGGCGATCCGTCCGACCAACTGGCATCTCCAGGAACACGGCCGCAGCTTCCCGCCCAACTACCTGCACGACACGTGGCACGACTGGCTCTATTGGGACATCGAACTCGAGGCCTGACGGCATCGATACGACGGGAGATTCTATGCAGGTGAAACTGGTAGCGGCGCTCGCCGCGACGGGAATTCTGGTGTCCGCGTGCGGCGACAAGGACGAGCAGCGCGCGCAGGCCGACGCCAACGCGGTCGGCTTCGTGCCGCCCTCGGTAACCTCGCGGCTCGATTTCGGCGCCAGCATGGAACGCCGCTTCCGCACGCTCGACCGCAACGGCGACGATCGCGTCACCAAGGACGAGCTCCCCTCGCCCAACACGCGCATCAAGGCATTCGACCGCAACAAGGACGGCGTCATTACCGCGATCGAGTGGAGCGAAGGCACGCTCGCCTGGTTCGACAGGATGGACCTGAACCACGACGGCACGGTGACGTCGGAAGAACGCGCGGAGTCGCGTAAGCGCTGATCTGTGCAATAATCTGTCGTCTAAAGCGCTAAATAAGCGACTATTTAAGCGTGTCGCGCGGTGTTCTTTGTTGACCTGATCCCTGCCGCAGCGCAGCAGGGAATCATGGCAAGCCTCCCCGCAATCGCGAACAATTCCGACATCCGCTTCCTCGGCAAACTGCTCGGCGACGTCATCCGCGCCTATGGCGGCGAGAGGCTGTTCGAAGCCACCGAGACGATCCGCAAAGCGTCTGTCGAGCGCCACCGCGACGCCTCCGAAGGCAAGCCCGGCGACGATCGCGCGGTCGATCTCAGCCTCGAAAAGCTCAGCCTCGACGAGACGCTCGATTTCGTCCGCGGCTTCATGCTGTTCTCGATGCTCGCCAACCTCGCCGAGGACCGCCAGGGCATCGCCGCGGAAGACGGCGCCGACCTCGCCTCCGCAATCGCCCAGCTCGAATCCGAAGGCATCGACCGCGCCCAGATCCGCACGCTGCTCGACCACGCGCTGATCGCCCCCGTGCTCACCGCGCACCCGACCGAAGTCCGCCGCAAAAGCATGATCGACCACCGCAACCGCATCGCCGAGCTGATGGGCCTGCGCGATCTCGGTCGCGACACCACGCCCGACGGCGACAGCGTCGACGACGCGATCCTCCGCCAGATCGCTCTGCTCTGGCAAACGCGCGTCCTGCGCCGCGACCGCCTCTACGTCACCGACGAGGTCGACACCGCGCTCAGCTACCTCCGCGACGTGTTCCTCCCCGCATTGCCCGCGCTCTACCAGCGCTGGGACCGCGCACTCGGCGAACGCACCCCCAGCTTCTTGCGCCCCGGCAGCTGGATCGGCGGCGACCGCGACGGCAACCCCTATGTCACCGCGGACTCGCTCAAGACCGCACTGTCCAAAGCAAGCGAAGCCGTGCTCGGCTACTACTGCGACGCGGTACACGCACTTGGCGCCGAACTCTCGATCTCGACCGAACACGCCCCCGCCGACGCCGCGGTGCAGGCGCTCGCCGACGCCAGCGGCGACGATGCCGCCAGCCGCAGCGACGAGCCCTATCGCCGCGCGCTCTCCGGCATCTACGCCCGCCTGTCCGCGACGCACGATGCGCTCACGGGGAAACACGCCCCCCGCCCCGGCCGCCTCGCTGGCGAACCCTATGCGAGCCCCGCCGACTTCCGCGCCGACCTCGTCACGCTCGCGCACGGCCTCGGCATCGCGCTCAAGACGGGCGGCGCGCTCGGCCGGCTGATCCGCGCGGTCGAGACGTTCGGCTTCCATCTCGCCACACTCGACCTCCGCCAGAACAGCGCCGTCCACGAACGCGTCGTCGCCGAACTGCTGAAAGTCGCCGGCGTCGAGGACGATTACCTCTCGCTCGACGAAGACGCCCGCGTCGCGCTGCTCCGCCGCGAACTCGCCAACGCCCGCCCGCTCACCTCGCGCTTCGCCGAATATTCGGAGGAAACCGCCGGCGAACTCGCGATCGTCCAGGCCGCCGCCGACGCGCACGCCGCCTACGGCCCTGCGTGCATCACCAACTACATCGTCTCGATGGCGCAATCGGTCAGCGACCTGCTCGAGGTGAACCTCCTGCTCAAGGAAGTCGGCCTCTACCGCCCCGGTGAAACCCCGACCGCAGCGATCATGGCCGTGCCCTTGTTCGAGACGATCGGCGATCTCGAGGCCGCGCCCGGCGTCATGACCGCCTGGTTCGCGCTCCCCGAGATCGCGACGATCGCCAAGACGCGCGGCCATCAGGAGGTGATGATCGGCTATTCGGACAGCAACAAGGACGGCGGCTACCTCACCTCGACCTGGCAGCTGTCGAAAGCCTCGACCGCGCTCAAACCCGTCTTCGCGGCGGCCCGCGTCGGCATGCAGCTCTTCCACGGTCGCGGCGGCGCAGTCGGGCGCGGCGGCGGTTCGGCGTTCCGTGCGATCCGCGCGCAGCCCTCGGGCACCGTCCAGGGCCGCATCCGCATCACCGAGCAAGGCGAAGTCATCGCCGCCAAATACGGCACGCGCGACGCCGCGATGACCAACCTCGAGGCGATCGCGTCGGCCACGTTGCTAGCGAGCCTCGAACCCGAACGCCTGTCGAACGCCGACAACGCGAGCTTCTCGGCCGCAATGGACACGCTCAGCGACTCCGCATTCCACAGCTATCGCGACCTGGTCTACGGTACGGAAGGCTTCCGCACCTTCTTCCGCCAGATGACGCCGATCGCGGAAATCGCCGGGCTTAAGATCGGCAGCCGCCCCGCCAGCCGCACCAAGTCCGACCGCATCGAAGACCTTCGCGCGATCCCGTGGGTGTTCAGCTGGGCGCAGGCGCGCGTCATGCTCCCCGGCTGGTACGGGGTCGGCCGCGCGATCGCCGATTTCGAGGACAAGGCGCTGCTGAAGGACATGGCGCAAGGCTGGCCGCTCTTCGCCTCCGCGTTGGCGAACCTGGAGATGGTGCTCGCCAAGTCCGACATCGGCATCGCCGAACGCTATGCCGGGCTCGTCGAGGACGACAAGCTCCGCGAGATCTTCACCACGATCCGCGACGGCTGGCACCAGACGCATGACGGTCTGCTCACGGTAACGGGCCAGTCCCGCCTGCTCGAAAAGCACCCCGCCCTAGACGCCTCGATCCGCCTCCGCCTCCCCTATATCGAGCCGCTCAACCTCCTCCAGATCGAGCTGATCAAGCGCCGCCGAGCCGGCGAGGACGACCCGCGTATCGGCGAAGGCATCCTCCTATCGATCAACGCCATCGCCACCGCCCTAAGAAACAGCGGCTAAAAGCTCCCTCGCCCCTCCGGGGAGAGGGAAGGGGCCCGCCGCGCTTGCGGTGGGAAGGGAGAGGGGCGTGAGGCTCGGGACATCAATTCCCAACGCCCCTCACCCTTCCGCTCCTGCGTCGCTCCCTCCCTCTCCCCAAAGGGGAGAGGGACCATCATAAAACGGCGCAGCGACATCCTCGCGCACGCGCATCAACCGCCCGGTCCCCCGATCCAGCAAAGCCCAGGTCGTAACCGCCTCCAGCTTCACCCGCCCATCATCCCCGACAAACCGAACATGGCGATCGAACCGAGCCCCCTTCGGCGCCCCCTCGACCCAAGTCTCGCCAACAACGGTCTCCCCCGCGACGACACTCCCGCGGTAATCGATCTCATGCCGCGTCACGACCCACACATACGCCAGCTTATGCTCGGCCGGCGCCACCGCCTCCCAATGCGCAGTCGCGATGGCCTGGATCCACTGCACCCAGACCGCATTGTTCACATGCCCAAGCTCGTCGATATCCGCGTCCTGCGCCGTGATCGAGAGCGTGAACCGGCTCACCCCGCGACGCCAAGCTGCCACAGCACGAACGCATGTTCCTCCGCGCCCTCGCGCAGCGATTCGAACCGCCCCGACTTGCCGCCATGCCCCGCGCCCATGTTGGTCTTGAGCAACAGCACGTTATCGTCGGTCTTCATGAGCCGCAGCTTCGCCGCCCACTTCGCCGGCTCCCAGTACGTGACGCGCGGATCGTTGAGCCCACCGGAAATAAACATCGGCGGATAGTCCTGCGCCTTCACGTTGTCGTACGGCGAATACGACCGGATCAGCTCGAACGCCGCCTCGTCCTCGATCGGGTTCCCCCACTCCGGCCACTCGCCCGGCGTCAGCGGCAGGCTCTCGTCGAGCATCGTGTTCAACACGTCGACAAACGGCACATCCGCGATCACCGCGCCCCACAGCTCGGGATCGGAATTGACCACCGCCCCCATCAGCTCGCCGCCAGCAGACCGCCCGGCGATCGCGATCCTGCCCGCCGACGTCCACTGCGCGTCGACCAACGCCTTCGCCACATCGACGAAATCGTTGAACGTGTTCGCGCGCTTCTCCAGCTTGCCATCCAGATACCATTGCTGGCCCAGATCATCGCCGCCGCGGATATGCGCGATCGCATAAGCGAACCCGCGATCGAGCAAACTCATCCGCCCGGTCGAGAACCCCGGCGGGATCGCATAGCCGTACGCGCCATACGCATAGAGGAACAACGGCGCCGACCCATCGCGCACGAACCCGGCCGGATACACGATCGAGACCGGAATCTCGGTCCCGTCCCGAGCAACGATCTTCAGCCGCTCGGTCGCGTATTTCGCCGCGTCATACCCGCTCGGGATCTCCTGCACCTTGAGCATCGTCCGCTCACCGGTATCGACGTCGTAATCATACACGGTGCCAGGCGTGACCATCGACTCATACCCGAGCCGCAACACGGTCATGTCGTACTCGGGATTGTCGCCCAGCCCCGCGACATAACTCGCCTCGGGAAAATCGATCCGCTTGCCCTCGGTCGGCGTCTCGTACCGATGGATCGCGATCTGATCGAGGCCATCCTCGCGCCCATCGACCACGAAGAAATCCTGATAGCATTCCACGCCGGTCATATAGAAATGCGGCGAGGCCGGAATCAGCTCGCTCCACGCATCCGGCTCCTCGACCAGCGCGGTGCAAAGCCGGAAATTCGGGTCGACGTCGTTGGTATGGATGAACAGCGTGCCGTCATGCTCGTCCACATCATATTCGCGGCCCACCTTCCGCGCCGAAACGAGGATCGGCACCGCCAGCGGCTCATGCGCGGGCAGCAGGTACAGTTCGCTCGTCACATGGTCGCTGGTCGCAATCACGATCCATTTCCGCGAACTCGTCTCGCCTACGCCGACGCGAAAGCCCTCGTCTTCCTCGTGGAACAGCACGACGTCCTCGGAGATCGGCGTGCCCAGCCGGTGGAACCGCGCATTGTCGGTCCGCCACTGCTCGTTCGCCAGCCCGTACAGGAAGCCCGCATCGTCCGCGGTCCAGACGATCTCGCTGAGCATCCCCGGGATCACGTCGGGCAGATGCTCGCCGGTATCCAGGTCCTTGACCCGAACCTCGAACCGCTCGCTCCCATTGTCGTCGATCGCATAAGCGAGATAGCGCCCGTCATTGCTGATCGAGAACGCCCCGAGCCGGAAATACTCATGCCCCTCCGCCAGCGCCGGCTCGTCGAGCAACAACTCGTCGTCACCGCCCGCGACCGGCTTGCGCCACCATTTCTTGTACTGGCCGCCGGTCTCGTACGCGGTCCAGTAGAGCCAATCGCCATCCTTCTGCGGCACCGAGGATTCATCCTCCTTGATCCGCGCCTTCATCTCTTCGTAGATCGTGTCGGTGAGCGCTTCGTGCGGCGCCATCTGCGCTTCGAAATACGCATTCTCGGCAGCGAGATACGCGAGCACGTCGGCGTCATCGACCTCCGGATAGTTCGGATCCTTCAGCCACGCATACGGATCCTCGATCGTCACGCCATGCGTGGTGAAGCTGTGCGGCCGCTGTTCGGCAATGGGGGGCGTGGTCATGCCGGTGTGTTAGCCGTGCGGGGTGTGGATGCCAAACGCTGTGGTATTGGCAAGAACCGATCCCCGCCGCAACCACCACCCCGGCGAAGGCCGGGGCCCAATTGAAAAGGTCGCAGTAACGGCGCGCAATCCCTCGTTACCATCGTCCCCCAATTGGGCCCCGGCCTTCGCCGGGGGGGCGGCTGGTCCTGCGAACCTACACCAAGCTTGCTTCCCCGCAAAGGCGGGGACGCAGACTGGGCTCCCGCCTTCGCGGGAGAACAAGGGGGGCGGTGAAATCGATTTGCTAGTCTAGCGAATGTGCGTCCGGCGAGGTGTCGCCCCTCGCCGCTGTCCTACAAACCGCGTTTCTGCCACAACGCCCGGCATGACCCGGCAAACCCCGCTGCAATACCAACGGGACGCGCATCGCAACCTCGCCAGACTGTGAACTTTGTGAACTTCGGCCCCAACGAGAGACCCAAAACATGCCCCCGCTGACCGACCGCCTCACCGCCCTCCGCACCCAACTCGCCGCGCAAAACCTCGACGGCTTCGTGATCCCGCTCACCGACGAGCATATGAGCGAATATGTCGGCGGCTATGCACAGCGCCTTGGCTGGCTCACCGGCTTTGGCGGATCAGCGGGCTCTGCGGTCGTGCTGGCCGACAGCGCGGCGATCTTCACCGACGGGCGCTACACGATCCAGGTTCGCGAGCAGGTCGATGGTGCGCAGTGGGACTATGAGCCCGTGCCGCAGACCAGCCCCGCTGCGTGGCTTGGCAAACACGCCCCCGAAGGCGGTCGGATCGGCTACGACCCGTGGCTGCATACCGGGACCTGGGTCGCAGAGGCCACCACCGCTCTCGCCGAACGGGGCGCAACGCTGGTCACGGTCGACGCCAATCCGATCGACGCGATCTGGGCCGACCGCCCCGCCCCCTCGCCTGCGAAACTGACGGTCCAGCCGGACGAGTTCGCCGGTGCCTCGTCCGCGGAAAAGCGTGCGAAGATCGCCGACTGGCTGTCCGAGCAAAATGCCGATGCGGTTATCCTGTCCGCACTCGATTCGATCGCGTGGGCGCTCAATGTGCGTGGCGGCGATGTCGATCACACGCCGGTCGCGCTGTCCTATGCGATTGTCGGCGCGGACGGCACCACCGACCTGTTCGTCGCGCCCGACAAGCTCGACGACGCGGTTCGCCAGCATCTCGGCAACGCCGTCCGCCTCCATGATCGCACCGCGTTCGCCGCTGCGCTGGGCACCTATGCCGGCAAGCGCGTCGCCGCCGATCCCGAGCGCGCGGTCGCCGCGATCACGCAAGCGCTCCAGGCGGGCGGCGCTAAGGTCCTGCCGCTGCGCGATCCCGTCGTAATTGCCAAGGCGATCAAGAACCCGGTCGAGATAAGCGGCCACCGGGCCGCCTCCGCCCGCGACGGCGCCGCACTCGCGCGCTTCCTGCGCTGGGTCGAGATCGAATGCGTAAAGGGCGGTCAGACCGAACTCAGCGCCGCCGCCAAGCTGCTCGCGTTCCGCGAACAGACCGGCCTGCTGAAGGACACTTCGTTCGACACCATTTCGGCGACCGGTCCGCACGGCGCTAGCCCGCACTACCATGTCACCGAGGAGTCGAGCGCGCCGATCGAACCCGGCCAGCTCTATTTGATCGATTCCGGCGGCCAATATGCGGACGGCACCACCGACGTCACCCGCGTCATGCCGATCGGCGACCCGACCGAAGAGATGCGCGACCGCTTCACCCGCGTCCTGAAGGGCCATATCGGCATCGCCACGGCGGTATTTCCTGACGGCACGATGGGCGGCCAGATCGACGCCTTCGCGCGCCGTCCGCTGTGGGAAGCCGGCCTCGATTTCGCGCACGGCACCGGCCACGGCATCGGTGCGCATCTCGCGGTGCACGAGGGTCCGCAGCGGATTGCCTCGCCCAATTATCCCGGCGGCGCGGCGATGGAGCCCCTGCGTGCCGGCATGATGCTCTCCAACGAGCCCGGCTATTACAAGGCCGGCGAATACGGCATCCGGATCGAGAATTTGATCCTGATCGAGCCGCGCGCCATCCCCGGTGCCGACCGCGAAATGCTGGGCTTCGAGACGCTCACCTTTTGCCCGATCGAGCGCACGCTGATCGAGCCGGCGTTGCTGACCGCGGAAGAGCGCCAATGGGTCGACGACTATCACGCACAGGTGCTGGCGGTGCTGGCGCCGGAAATGACCGACGCGGCGGATCGCGCCTGGCTGACCGCCAAATGCGCGCCATTGCCTTAAGGGCGATCAGCTAAAAGGCTCATCCTTGGTCGCAGGTGCCGCGCCGGCGGCGCGCGCCTGCGCCTTGCGCCGCCGCAGGTTCTCGCGCAGCGCAGCCGCCATGCGTTCGGCCTTCTCCGCCGCCTTTCGATCCCGATCATCCATAAATATGCCCTACATTGCGGTGCGGTGCCTTGACAATCATCCCGCCCTCGTCTCTTAGCCCCACTCCGCCGGCAGCGATGCCAGCGAGTGCTGCCGTAGCTCAGTGGTAGAGCGCATCCTTGGTAAGGCTGAGGTCGTGAGTTCAATCCTCACCGGCAGCACCATTTTCTTCCCGTATGTCACCGTGATGACCATTCCCTGCGGGGACACCGACCTTGGTCGGGGTCGGCAAAGCTCGCGCGCTGGCGACGCGACGATCGCCTGATCTCAAGCTGCAGCGACAGGCACCGGTGCATCCTCGCGCAGCAGGTTCAGATGGCATAACTCTAGCCAGAAATCGTCGGGGATGACTTCGTGGTAAAGGTCGAGGGTCTCGGCGACCCGCTGCGCGCTTCCGAGTCCGGGAATGACGCTCGCGACGCGTGGGTGGGCAAGGCAGAAGCGCAACGCCGCGGCGGGCAGGCGAACCGCATGCCGATCCGCGACCGCCTCGATCGCGCGGACTTTCGCAATGACGCCGTCGGGTGCGGCGGCATAGTCGTAATGGAGCGGACCGCCCGCCTTCGTGCCGGTCGCGAGTATGCCGCTGTTGTACGGCCCACCGATCACGATCGACGTTCCCGCTTCCGCGCACGCCGGGAACAGCGCGTCCAGCGCATCCTGCTCCAGCAACGTGTACCGCCCGGCCAGCAAAATCACGTCGATCGGCATCTCGCGCATCACGTCCAGGCATATGCCGATCTCGTTGACGCCCACGCCGAAGCCGGAGATTACTCCTTCCGTCCGCAAGCGATCGAGCGCCCGCAAGCCGCCGCCGGCTGTCAGCTGCTCCCAATAATGCGCCGCGGCCCCGCCATGCGTCCGTGGACCGATATCGTGGACATAGAGCAGGTCGATCCGGGCAAGGCCCAGGCGCTGTAGGCTGTGGTCGTGGCTGCGCAGGATGCCGTCGTGGCTGTAGTCATAGTGCATGCGGAACGGCATCGGCGATCGGAACCCGTCGCGTTCGCGGTCGTCGCCGATGCTCGCGTCCGGCGTCATCAACCTACCGACCTTGGTCGACACGGTGACGTCGCGCTGCTGGCGCAATCCGTCTCCGAGCCGTCGCTCGGACAGGCCGCGACCATAATGCGGCGCGGTATCGAAATAGCGCAGACCTGCCTCCAGCCCCGCGGCAATGGCGGCCTGTGCGTCGGCGTCGGATACCGGATCGTACAGATTACCGAGCGTTGCCGAACCAAACCCGAGTTCGGCCACGGACAGCCCGGTACCGCCGACGGGACGAGAAGCGATGCACATATTCGGGGAGATCGGCACTTCCTCTCGCGCTCCAAATCTATCGAAAACATGCCTCTCGAAGCATGGCCAGGCTAGATCGAGATGATCGCCTTCATCACGCTGTCCGCTTCGGCGATCAAGGCTGGAACGCGCCGTGGTGCGTCCTCCAGCGTCAACGCGTGCGTCTGCAGGACCGAAGTCGGGATCGACCCGTCGCGGATGCTTGCAATGACGTGGTCGAAATCGCTCGACAGCGCGTTTCGACTGGCGAGCAACGTCGTCTCGCGCTTGTGGAATTCCGGATCGGAAAAGACCAGATCGTCCTTGCACAGTCCGACCAGGACATAGGTGCCGCCGTGCGCCACGTGCATCAGGCCGCCGCGCATCGCGTGGATGTTGCCGGTGGCGTCGAACACGACATCGAACATGTCGCCATCGGTCATTGCGCGGAGAGCCTCGGTCGCGCCGTCGTCGGCGACCACAATCGTCTCGAAACCCAGTTGGTCACGAACGAACGCCAGCCGGGTTGCGCGCGTATCGAGGAAAGTGACCGACGCGACGCCCATGATCCGGGCGAACAGCGCGGTGGCGACACCGATCGGGCCTGCCCCCGTGACCAATATCCGCGCATCGGGTGTGGGCTTGGCGCGTTGTACCGCATGCGCGCCGATCGCCAGGAACTCGACCATCGCTGCCTGGTCCAGCGACAATCCCTGCGCATCGACGACCGATGCCTCGGGAACGGCGAGCCATTCGCACATGCCGCCATCGGTATGAACGCCGAGCACCGCGATGTTGACGCAGCAATTCGGTCGGTTGCGGCGGCAGGCGATGCAGTGACCGCAGGCCCCGTACGGATTAACCGTGACGATCTGTCCGGGCGTGAAGCGGGAGCCGGTCGGTGCTTCGACGACTTCGCCCGCCAGCTCGTGGCCGATCAGGCGCGGATAGGACAGATAAGGCTGCGTCCCGGCATAGATGTGATAGTCCGTCCCGCAGAGCCCGGCACGGCGCATCCTGATCAGGACGTCGCCCTCCTCGCGACGGGGCATCGGCCGGTCGGCGACCATGAGCGATCCCGGCGCGGCGCAAACCAGCGATTTCATGACGGTCTTCCTCGGCGTGGCAATGGTCTGTCGGAGTAGATCCTATAGCCCCAGTTCGGTCATTTGCACGACGCGGTGCTCGCGGGCACTGATCTCGGCAGCGGTGCCGATCGCTACGGCGCGCAGGCCGTCCTCCGCGGTGACTTGGACCGGCCCCTCCCCGCGGACCGCTGCAGCGAACGCAGCGTGCTGGTAGTAGGTGGCGCCTTCGTGCGAGCCCGCGGCCTTGGCAGCGGGGTCTACGGCGACGTGGGCACGCTCGACCTGCTTCGGGTTCAGGAAGCCGACACGGGGGGAGTAGACCAGTTCGCCTGCGGGGATCAGCACGTCGAGGCGGGCGGCGTCGCCGGTGGCGGACATCTCCTCCTGGTTCTCGGCACCGTCGGCGAACATGCTGAGGTCGAGCATGGCGCGGACGCCGTTGGCAAATTCAACGGTGGTGTAGCTGTTGTCGATGATGTCGGGGCGCTGGCCGTCATAGCGTTCGTCGAGGTGGTTCACGTCCATCGCGCCCGAGCAATAGACGCGGACCGCTTCGGAGCCGACGATCAGCCGCATCAGGTCGAAGAAGTGGCAGCATTTCTCCACCATCGTGCCGCCGGTGTTGGCGGAGAAACGGTTCCAGTCACCGACCTTGGGCAGGAACGGGAAGCGGTGTTCGCGGATCGAGAGCATCTGAAGGCGGCCGACGCGGCCTGCGTGGACCTGTTCGATAAACGCGGCGGCGGGGGGCATGAAGCGGTATTCCATCCCCGTCCAGAACGGCTTCGAATGAACGGCAGCGCGGTCGACGATCCAGCGGGCGTCCTCGATCGTCGTCGCCAGCGGCTTCTCGCAGAGGATCGCGGCGTCCATGTCGAACAGCCGTTCGAGCACGTCGCGGTGCGTATTGTTGGGCGAGGCGATGACGATCGCGTCCACGTCGGCGCCCTTTGCGAAGGCCTCGACGCTGTCGAAGCGCGCGACATTGGCGGCGCGGTCGCCAAGCGCATCCGTCGCCCAGTCGATCGAGGTCGCGACCGGATCGGCGATCGCGACGATCTCGGCACCCGGCAGGATCGCCAGGTTGCGAAGGTGTTCGACGCCCATCATGCCCGTTCCGACGACGCCGTATCTGATCGTGGCTACCAAGCTGTCATTCCCTATGCCAAAGCCGCCTGCATGACGACGATCCGCCTTTCCAACGACCTTCGCCCGCTCGGCAAGAGCGAAATCCTTGTTTCGCCGATAGCCTGGGGCATGTGGCGGCTGGCCGGAGAGGTCGCGCCTGTCCATGCGATGATCGAGGCCGCGCTGGGGGCGGGGATCAACTTCTTCGATACAGCCGACATCTATGGCTGCGACGTGCCCGCCGGGTTCGGTTCGGCGGAGACGCTGTTCGGGCGGGCGCTGGCCGAAGACCGGTCATTGCGTGCGAAAATGGTGATCGCGACCAAGGCGGGCATCCGTCCCGGCATCCCGTATAATTCGAGCGCGACGTATCTAGCCGATGCGCTCGACGCGTCGCTGACGCGGATCGGCGTCGAGCATGTTGACCTCTACCAGATCCACCGTCGCGATTTCCTGACGCACCCACACGAGGTGGCCGAAACGCTGACGCGGATGGTCGAAGCGGGCAAGATCCGCAGCATCGGCGTGTCGAACTACAGCGTGCAAGAATTCGACGCGCTGCAGGCTTTCCTGGGCCAGCCGATCGTCAGCACGCAGCCTGAGTTCTCGCCGCTACGCACCGCGCCGTTGTTCGACGGGACGCTCGACCAGGCGATGCGGCACGACGTCGCGGTAATGGCGTGGTCGCCGCTCGGCGGCGGGCGGCTGGCGCACGGCGATCATCCGGCGGCGAAGCTTCTGGCCGAGCATGGCGCGCGTTACGACGTCGATGCAGCCACCGCGACGCTGGCGTGGATCATGGCGCATCCCGCGCGGATCATTCCGATCGTCGGGTCGCAGAATCCGGCGCGGATTGCGGCTTCGGCAGACGCGTACAAGGTCGAGTGGACGCGGGCTGAATGGTATGCAGTGCTGCAGGCCGGGATGGGTGAGGATTTGCCATGACGGTCCTGCCCCCTTGCGAAATCAGCTGGTTCTCCGCGCTGTGCGACGACGATTACGAGTTTCTCGGCGTGCCCGATGCGGCGCTGAAATCGAGCTGGGAGCATTGTCGCGACATCGTGATGCAGGCCGAGACCGCGGGGTATGACAATATCCTGCTGCCGTCGGGCTATGCGCTGGGGATCGACACGACCGCGTTCGCCGCAGGGATCGCGCCGATGCTCAAGCGGTTGCGGCTGCTGATGGCGGTGCGGATCGGCGAGAGCTGGCCGCCGCAGCTCGCGCGCCAGATCGCGACGATCGACCGGATGCTCGGCGGACGGCTCGCGATCAACATCATCTCGAGCGACCTGCCGGGCGAGAAGCTGGAAAGCGCGCCGCGATACGCGCGCACGGTCGAAGCGATGCACATCCTGCGGACGTTGCTCGACGGGAAGCCGCTCGATCATGACGGCGAATTCTGGAAGCTGAAGGTCGATCCGCCTCGGGTTACGACAATGTCAGGCACATGTCCGGCATTGTATTTCGGGGGGCTGTCGGAGGCTGCGCGCGATGCGGCGGCGACCAATGCCGACGTGTATCTGATGTGGCCGGATACGATGGATGCGGTCCGCGCGATCATCGCGGATCTGCGGTCGCGGGCGGCTAAGCATGGGCGGACGTTGCGGTTCGGGTACCGGGTCCATGTCGTGGCGCGAGAGACCGAGGCCGAAGCACGCGCCGCCGCCGACCGGCTGTTGTCGAAGCTCGATGATGCCGAGGGGCGGGCTATCCGAGAGCGGTCTTTGGATTCGCAATCGGCTGGCGTGCGTCGTCAGGCTGAGCTGCGTGAAGGGTCGGATGATGGGTATGCCGAGGCGAACCTGTGGACCGGGATAGGCCGCGCCCGCTCGGGCTGCGGCGCGGCGATCGTCGGCGATCCGGATCAGGTACTGGCTAAGCTGAATGCTTACCGGGCGGGGGGGATCGATGCGTTTATTCTCTCTGGGTATCCTCATGCGGCCGAGGCGGATCTGTTTGCGCGGCATGTGTTGCCGCGGATCGAGCATGGGCCTTTGGTGATCTGATTGGTCACCGGCGGTTTAATTACGCACCCACCCCACAGTAGCGCCACCCCGGCGGAGGCCGGGGCCCAGTTGGAAAAGTCGCAGTAACTAGAGACTGCGCGCGAAGGCGGGAGCCCAGTCTGGATCCCCGCCTTCGCGGGGAAACAAGCGTGCTTGATTGATCAGATAATCTCCGAACAAATCCGCGAAGTGAGGGCCAGCCTGTCCGCCCCCCTGCAACCAAATAACCGGCTCCACGAAGAGAAACTGGCTGGCCGCCGCGCGCGCCTCGTCCATGTTAAGCGCGTATGACCAAGCCTACCAAGACCGTCGCGCAACTCAGCGCCCGTGCGCGCGCGCTGTTGTTCGCGCTTGTCGTCACCGCCGGCATCCTCAACCTCGTCGACCGCCAGATCATCTCCGTCCTGAAGCCGATCATCGCCACCGATCTCGGGTGGAGCGATGACGACTACGGCACGCTCGCCGCCTGGTTCCAGGGCGGCGCGGCGTTCGCGTTCCTGTTCACCGGGTGGATCGTCGACAAGCTCGGCGTCAAATGGGCGAACCCGATCGGCGTCGCGGCGTGGAGCATCGCGGCGATGGCGCATGGCTGGGCGCGGTCGATGACCGAGTTCGTGATGATCCGCGTCAGCCTCGGCGCGACCGAGGCGATGGGGACGCCGACGGGGATCAAGACGATCGCATCGGTGCTGCCCAAGAACTGGCGATCGAGCGGATTCGGCGCGACCAACGCCGCCAACAGCATCGGCGCGATCCTGGCACCGCTGGCGATCCCGGGCGTAGCGCTGCTGGTCGGGTGGCGCGGGACGTTCGTCGCGGCGGGCGCTCTAGGGCTCGTCTGGGCTGCGGTATGGCTGGTCGCGACACGGCGCGTGACCTTCTCCCCGCCCCGTCCGGTCGAGACGGATACCGCTCCCCTCACCGAGTACGGCCCGATCCTGCGCAACCGCCAGACCTGGGCGATCGCGGTCGCCAAGATCCTGTCGGACGCGACGTGGTGGTTGCTGCTGTTCTGGTTGCCCGACTTCTTCCACCGGCAATACGGCCTGACCGGCGTCGCGCTCGGCGTGCCGCTCGCCATTGCGTATGGTGGCGCGGCGGTCGGGTCGTTGCTCGGCGGCGGCGTTTCGACGCGGTTGCTGGGGCTGGGCTACAGCGTCAATGCGGTGCGCAAAGGCATATTGCTGGTGGCTGCGCTTTGCGTGCTGCCGATCCCGCTGGTGCTCTACGCGGGCAATTACGCGGTCACGATCGGGCTCATGGCACTGACGCTCGCGGCACATCAGGCATTTTCGACCAATCTCTTCGCGCTGATCGCCGACGTCGTGCCACAGGACAAGCTCGGTCGCGTGACCGCGTTCGGGTCGTTCAGCGGCAATGTCGGGGGGATGGTGATCGCCAAGGTCGCGGGGCTCGTGCTTACCGCAGGCCTTGGATATCTCCCGTTATTCCTGTTCGCGAGCGTGTCTTACCTGCTCGCGGTCGGATGGATCCAGCTGCTGTTGCCGACGCTGCGACCGATCGAGGCGCGCTAAAGCTGACACGAAGCGGCGCAATGCCGTTCTTTATACCCATCGCTAGAATGGGAATTAAAAGACGCTATCATTTCGGGAGGGAAACCATGCTCTATCCACGCACCCAGCGCAGTCTCGCGCTACTCGCCGGCACCGCCTTGGCCGCGCTCGCCATGCCGGCCTTCGCGCAGGAAGCGCCCGCACCCGTCCCCGCCCCCACCCCGGCGGCGCAGAGCGACGAGGTGATCGTCACCGCGCGCTATCGCAACGAGACGCTCCAGTCGGTGCCGATCGCGATCACCGCGGTCAGCGGCCAGTCGCTCGCCGAGCGCCAGTTGAACACGGTCGAGAACATCGCCGCTACGATCCCGTCGGTCGGCTTCCGCAGCGGCGCGTCGAACAAGGATCGCACGATCTTCATCCGCGGCGTCGGCACGATCACGACCTCGCCCGGCGTCGAGCCATCGGTGTCGACCGTGCTCGATGGCGTCGTCCTGACTCGCCCGGGCCAGTCGACGCTCGATCTCGGCGAAGTCGAGCGGATCGAGGTGTTGCGCGGACCGCAGGGCACGTTGTTCGGCAAGAACGCCTCGGCGGGCGTCGTCAACATCGTCACGCGCAACCCGACCGACGAGTTCCGCGCGTTCGGCGAGGCGGGCATCACATCTGATGAGGAATACCGAATCAAGGCCGGCATCTCGGGCGCGCTCGTCCCCGGCAAGGTACAGGCGCTGATCGGCGGCCTGTACGACGACTATAAGGGCAACGTCCGCAACGTCGCGCGTAATCAGGACGTCAACGGCTACCGGCGCTACGGCGCGCGCGGCAAGCTGGTCGTCACGCCGTCCGACGACCTGAAGTTCACGATCATCGGCGACTATCTCAACTCGCACGATACCACCCCGACCAGCGTCTATGCCGCCACCAGCCGCACCGCCTATCCGACCGGTGTCGTCACCAATTCACCCGACCTCGCCGCCGCGCTGGGCGCTAGCGGGATCGTCGCGGGGCCGAGCAATCGCCGGACCAACAACAACTCGATCACCGACGTGAAGGACGAGAATTACGGCGGGTCGTTCACCGGCGAACTCGCGCTCGGCGACTATCACATCACCTCGATCACCGGTTGGCGGCAATGGCTGAACAACCAGCGCCAGGATTACGACAGCGTCGCCGCGCTCTCGACCGCGTTTCCGTCGGGCCAGGATGCGGGCAGCGTCAACACCAAGCAATTCTCCGAGGAACTGCGGCTGACGTCGCCCAAGGGTGGCCTCATCGACTACGTCGTCGGCGCCTATTATTTGCACGCGACGACCGACGAGCAGTATCAGCGCACGCTGACGTCGCTCGCGGCCGGCGGCGCGCAAACGACGACCACGGGCGTTGCAAACTACGGCATCACCAACGACAATTACGCGCTGTTCGGTGAGGCCAACGTCAATTTCACGCCGAAATTCCGCGGTATCGCGGGCTATCGCTCGACCTGGGACAGCCTGGATTTCTACCACGTCCGCACGTCGACCGCGGATCCGCTCAACACCGGCGCGGCGGCGCTCGATCGGCCCGGCGTTCGCGCCTATCACAACGCGACCGGCGGGATCGACAAGCGCGGCGACAGCTATCGCCTCGGGCTCCAGTACGATCTCGGCGAGCATGCGCAGACCTATTTCACCTATTCGCACGGCTATAAGGGCCCGGCGTACAACGTGTATTTCAACATGCGCTCGCTCAACGCGACGACGCCGCTCGACGAAGTGCCGTTGAGCCCGGAGACGTCCAATTCCTATGAGATCGGGCTGAAGGGCAGCACTGCGAACCGTGCGCTGAGCTACAGTCTGGCGGCGTTCACGACCAATTTCGACGGGTATCAGGCGAGCTTCAACGACGTCGTCGCGGGGGCGCAGGTCAGCCGGCTGATCAACGCCGGATCGGTCCGCTCGCGCGGGGTCGAGGCGGATGTGACCTTGCGCCCGACCAAGGGCCTGACGCTCGACATCTCCGCCGCCTATACCGACGCGACGGTGCGCAACTTCCTCTGCCCGACCGGCGCGCCGACGAGCTGCAACATCAACGGCCAGCCGCTCCCCTATGCGCCGAAGATCAAGTTGTACGAGAATGCGGCGTACAAGTTCGGGCTGACCGACACGCTGGCGCTTGAGTTGCAGACCGACGTGACGTTCAGCAGCAAGGTGCAATATTCGCTCGCCGAGACGCCGAGCACGGTCCAGCCATCCTACGCGATCTGGAACGCGAGCGTCGCGGTGCTGAGCGATACCTCCGGCTGGCAGCTGCGCGCGTATGTGAAGAACCTGACGAACACGTCCTATTCGTCGTTCCTCACCGCGGGCACGTTTGCGGGCACGGTGCGGTTCGTGCCGCGCGACGACAAGCGCTATGCCGGGCTGCTGCTGCGCAAGGACTTCTGACCGCCGTCCTGGAGGCCTGCGCGAGGCAAGCAGCGGCAAGCCGCTGTAATTGCGGCGCCATGCGGTACGCGCGTTCTTCCTATCGAGCGCGTTTTACCACATGGTGCCCGCATGCCGACGATCCCCGCCGTCTCGACGATCGCCCAGACGATCCAGCTTTCGCTAGCGCCCGTGTTCATGCTGGCGGGTATCGGCCAGTTGCTCAACGTGCTGGCCGGCCGCCTGTCTCGAGTGATCGACCGCGCGCGGAAACTGGAACATTTGCACGCGAGCAGCACCGGGCCAGAGCATGTCCGCTTCGTCTGGGAACTGCGCCTGCTCGACCGCCGGATGACGATCATCAACGCTGCGCTGTTCCTCGCGGTCTCCAGTGCGATCATGACGTGTATCCTGATCGCGCTGCTGTTCATCGCCGAACTCGCGAAGCTGCACTTCGGGACCTACGTCGCGGTGTGCTTCATCCTGGCGATGATCCTGCTGATCGCGGCGCTGATCTCGTTCATCTTCGAGGTGCGGATTTCGCTCCGCGCATTTCGTATCCGCCCAGAATTGCTGAGGCCCTTGCCATGACCAGCTCGATCGAGAAGCGCCTGTTGCAGGCCGTGATTGCGGTGGCGTGCCTGTTGCCGCTGATCGTCGGCGGCCAGGGCGTCCTGCACGGACCTGCGCCATTCGGGCATCTGGCCGATGTGCCGAGGGATCTCGACAGCCATTTCCGGTATATCTCGGGGATATTCTTCGCGACCGGGCTCGGGTTCGTCAGCTGCATCCCGAATATCGAGCGCAAGGGACCGCGGTTCCGGCTGCTCGGCGGGCTGATCTTCGTCGGGGGCGTATCACGGCTTATATCGTTGATCGCGGTCGGCGTGCCATCGCAGGGTCATGTCCTTGGCTTGGGCATGGAGACGATCGTCGTGCCGTTGCTGATGCTGTGGCAATGGAATTTCGCGCGGCGGAATTTCGCGCGGCGGACCGCATTGCGCGCTTGATCTGAACGATGATCGCCAGCGTGCGTTAGGGCGACATCCAATCCCGTGCAGACAGGAACGCCGTGACGAGACTATTGAAGATCGTCGGCGGTGCCATCCTGTTGCTGGTCGTGATCGGTGCGCTGATCGTGACGATCGTGCCGCAATTCCTCGACCGGATCTATTATCGTGGGTCGACGTCGAGCCATTTCGACGGTTCGCGGTTCTTCAATCCTGACGGCGACGCGGATATCAAGCAGATCCAGCCCAAGGGCAGCGGCGGTGGTCGGGCGAGCTTCTTCTGGAAGTATTTCACCGGCAGCGATGGCCGGCCTGCGTGGCCCAAGTCGGTCGCGGTGAACCGCATCGCGCCGCCCGCCCGCGTCGAGGGCGAGCGGATGGTCGTGACGTGGGTCGGCCATGCCAGCGTGCTGATCCAGACGCAGGGGCTCAACATCCTCACCGATCCGGTCTGGGCGGAGAAGGCCGGGCCGCTCGGCACGGGTCCGCGTCGTGTCGCCGCGCCGGGGATCGCGTTCGATGCGTTGCCGAAGATCGACGTCGTTCTGGTCAGCCACAATCATTACGATCATCTCGACGAGGCGACGCTGAAACGACTTTGGGAGCGCGATCGGCCGCGGATCGTCACCAGCTTGGGCAACGACAGCGTGATCGGCCAGACCGGTGCGGAGGCGACCGCGCTCGACTGGGGGCAGCGGGTGGCGATCAAGCCAGGCGTTGCTGTCACCGTGACGCTAAACCATCATTGGGGCAGCCGCTGGTTCACCGATCGCAATCGCGCGCTGTGGTCGAGCTTCGTCGTGACGCTGCCGGGCGGGAACGTGTTCTTTGCGGGCGATACCGGGATGGGTGACGGCCAATGGCCGGTCGAAGCGGCGGCGCTCGGGCCGGTCCGGCTGGCGCTGATCCCGATCGGTGCGTTCCGGTTCGTCGATGGGCAGATGGAGTCGGGCAGCCATATTGGGCCGGTCGACGCCGTCGAGGTCTATCGACGGCTAGGCGCGGCACACGGGATCCCGATCCACTGGGGAACGTTTCGGCTGTCGTTCGAAGGGTATGACACGCCGCCGAAGCTGCTCGCGGCGGCGATGCGGTGTACGGGGCAGACTGGGTTTGCGCCGGTGACGCTCGGGCGGCCAACGGAGGTTGCGGGGTATGTGAAGCCGGCGGCGGGTGTGACGATGTCGCGGGAGGCGCTGCTAAAGTGTCTCGATACGCCGGCGGTTCGGGCTTTACGCTAGATTTTCGATCACCTCGGGCTGTTCGACGTGTATTCTCTTCGAGCGAGTAAGCCTGTTTCCCCGCGAAGGCGGGGATCCAGACTGGGCTCCCGCCTTCGCGGGAGAACAACGAGAGAGAAGAGTAACGCCGAATCTGCACACTACCACCCCCGCGAAGGCCGGGGCCCAGTTGGAAGGTCGAAGTAACGAAAGACGGCGTTCAGTTAGCGACGTTCCCCAACTAGGCCCCGGCCTTCGCCGGGGAGGTGTACCTGCTAGGACGCGATAGGTGCCGAACACTGCCGGAGTGACCGGGGGCGCTTCACCCCATCTTGAATACGCAGAGCTTGTTGCCGTCGGGATCGCGGAAATACGCGCCGTAGAAGCCCATCTCCTCGGGTCCACGCGTGCCGGCAGCGCCTTCGTCCGCGCCGCCGAGTTCGATCGCCTTGGCGTAGACCTGGTCGACCTGCTCGCGCGAATCCGCCGCTAGCGCGACCATCGTACCATTGCCCGCGGTGGCGGCCGCGCCGTCATAGGGTTTGCCGATCACCAGCATCGGCTTGTCGGGGCCCGCGCCGTAGAAGGTGAGCTGGCGGGCGTCGGGCATTTGCATGAGGCGCTTGCCGCCCACCGTCGCAAATAGCGCATCGTAGAACGCAAGCGCTGAGTCGATGTCGTTGGTGCCGAGCGTCGCGTAACCGATCATGGGTCTCTCCTCTTATGAATAAGGAGCGATATCGGCGGGTTACGCGGGGGACGCAACTAGCTGTCCCCCCGCGAAGGCGGGGGCCCAGGCCCGAACCCTCCCGGCATGCGACGGTGCAGTAATCCCTGGGCCCCCGCGTTCGCGGGGGAACCCAAAGCGCAACGCCATCAGCCGACGAAAGCGCGCTCGATCACGAACGTACCCGGCTTCGAATTCGCGCCCTCCTCGAAGCCCTGCGCCTCGAGCATCACCGCGAATTCCTTGATCATCTCGGTCGAGCCGCACAGCATCGCGCGGTCGGTTTCGGGATTAAGCTTCTGATCGCCGCGGACCGGGTGGCCGAACAGCGACGCATCCTCGATCAGCGCACCGATCCGCCGCGTGGTGCGGAACGGCTCGCGCGTCACGGTCGGGATGTAGTGGAACTGCGTCTGCGCCTCGTCGGCGATCAGCGGATCCTCCGCCAGCAAACCGACCATCTCGTCGTGATAGGCGAGATCGCTTACGCGGCGCACGCTGTGCACGACGATCACCTGCTCGTACGCAGCATAGACGTCGGGATCGCGCATCAGGCTGAGGAACGGCGCGAGGCCGGTGCCGGTCGAGAACATGAACAGGCGCTTCCCCGGGAGCAGCGCGTCTAGCACCAGCGTGCCCGTCGGCTTCTTGCCGAGATACACTTCGTCGCCGGGCTGGATCAGCTGGAGCTTCGAGGTCAGCGGGCCATCCTCGACCTTGATCGACAGGAACTCGAGCTCCTCCGAATAATGCGGACTGGCGATCGAATAGGCGCGCATGATCGGCTTGCCGCCTTCCTGCGGAAGACCGATCATCACGAACTCGCCCGAGCGGAAGCGGAAGGTCGATGGCCGCTCGATCGCGAAGCTGAACAGATGTTCGTTCCAGTGACGCACCCACAGCACCTTGGCGTTGAGGAACGCGGGGGTCTCGGGGATCAGCGCGGGCGCGCGGGTTGCTTCGACGGTCGGGGCGGTCATGCGTCTATTCCTTGGCCTACGCGCGGGCGCTGGCGGATCGATGGCTTGCGAAACGGTCGCATTATGGGCGCGAGCCGGACGGGTCAACAACAGCTAAACTTGGCATCGGCCAAACAGGTCCCGTGGCCGTTGCCGACTTAGGCCATGTTCCCCATATTCCCCCTCGATGGCCATTCAGATCCGCACCAGCCTCGCCGAGCCCGAAACCGGCGAAAGCTTCGTCCCGCACCGCCCGACCGCGCGCCCAGACAAGGTCGAGGGCGGCAAGCGGTTCAACCTCGTCAGCGAGTACGAACCCGCAGGCGACCAGCCCACCGCGATCGCCGAACTCGTCTCCGCGATCGGCGACGGCGAGAAGGATCAGGTGCTGCTCGGCGTCACCGGCTCGGGCAAGACCTTCACGATGGCCAGCGTCATCAACCGCGTCCAGCGCCCCGCGCTGATCCTCGCGCCGAACAAGATTCTCGCCGCGCAGCTGTACGGCGAGATGAAGTCTTTCTTCCCGGACAACGCGGTCGAATATTTCGTCAGCTATTACGATTATTACCAGCCCGAGGCGTATGTCGCGCGGTCGGACACCTACATCGAGAAGGAGTCGTCGACCAACGAGTCGATCGACCGGATGCGGCATTCCGCCACCCGTGCACTGCTCGAACGCGACGACGTCATCATCGTCGCGTCGGTGTCGTGCCTGTACGGCATCGGCTCGGTCGAGACCTATTCGGCGATGATCTTCGACCTCAAGAAGGGCACGACCGTCGACCAGCGCGAGATCGTACGCAAACTCGTCGCGCTCCAGTACAAGCGCAACGACGCAGCGTTCCAGCGCGGCAATTTTCGCGTGAAGGGCGACACGCTCGAGATCTTCCCGTCGCATTACGAGGACAGCGCATGGCGCATCTCGTTCTTCGGCGACGATATCGAGGAGATCATCGAGTTCGATCCGCTGACCGGCAAGAAGGTCGCGTCGCTGAACTCGGTGCGCGTGTACGCGAACTCGCATTACGTGACCCCCGGCCCGACGCTCAAGCAGGCGGGCGAGGCGATCAAGCACGAGCTGGCGGAGCGGCTCAAGGAACTGGTGCTGGAAGGCAAGCTGCTGGAGGCGCAGCGGCTTGAGCAGCGGACGAACTTCGATCTTGAGATGATCGCGGCGACCGGCTCCTGCGCGGGGATCGAGAATTACTCGCGCTTCCTCACCGGCCGCATGCCGGGCGAGCCTCCGCCCACTTTGTTCGAATATCTCCCGGACAACGCTTTGCTGTTCGTCGACGAGAGTCACGTCACGATCGGCCAGATCAACGGCATGTCGCGCGGCGATCACCGTCGCAAACTGACGCTCGCGGAGTATGGCTTCCGCCTGCCGTCCGCGATCGACAACCGCCCGCTGCGCTTCAACGAATGGGACGCGATGCGCCCGCCGACGACCTATGTCTCGGCGACGCCTGGCAGCTGGGAGATGGAGCAGACCGGCGGCGTGTTCGCCGAACAGGTCATTCGCCCGACCGGGCTGATCGATCCGCCCGTCGAGATCAAGCCGGTTGAGGAACAGGTCCAGGACCTGATCGTGGAGGTCGGCAAGACCACGGCGCTGGGGTACCGCACGCTCGTCACCACGCTGACCAAGCGGATGGCGGAGGACCTGACCGAGTACATGCACGAGGCGGGGATCAAGGTCCGCTACATGCACAGCGACGTCGAGACGCTGGAGCGCATCGAGCTGATCCGCGACCTACGGCTCGGCGTGTACGACGTGCTGATCGGCATCAACCTGTTGCGCGAGGGATTGGATATCCCCGAATGCGGGCTGGTCGCGATCCTCGATGCGGACAAGGAGGGCTTCCTGCGCTCCGAGACGTCGCTGATCCAGACGATCGGTCGCGCGGCACGCAACGTCGACGGCCGCGTGATCCTGTACGCCGACCGCGTCACCGGATCCATGGAACGCGCGATGAACGAGACGTCGCGCCGCCGCGAGAAACAGGTCGCGTACAACACCGAACACGGCATCACCCCGACGACGATCCGCCGCAACATCGGCGACATCATCGCGCACGTGGCGAGCCAGGATCAGGTGACGATCCCGATCGACGAGGACCGCCCGCACATGGTCGGCCACAACCTGCGCGCGTATATCGAGGACCTCGAAAAGCAGATGCGCAAGGCTGCTAGCGATCTCGAGTTCGAGACCGCCGGGCGACTTCGCGACGAGATCCGGCAGTTGGAGAACGAGGAACTGGGCCTGCCGGTCGACCAGCAGAAGGCGCCGGTCATGGGACGTTCGAACGAGGGCAAGCCCGGCACGCGGAAAACGCGTTACGGCAAGAGCCAGAAAATGCGGATGGGGGGATCGCGGTCGCGGTGATCGCGGACGTCACCGGTGCAGGCAACTTACCCGCACCGGTCGACATGGAGCTTAGCCGACGACAAGGTCCTCGCTGCTCGACCCGTAATAGCTTGCGACGCGGTCGGCATAGGCCTGGTCGAACACCGGCGCGTTGTTCGCCCAGCTCGGGCCGCCTTCGAGGACGCGCTTGTCGATCGTGACGACGTAGAGGTCGCGGACCGCGTCGAACTGGAGGAGCGCGAACGGCAGCGGGTAGAAGCTCTTGCCCATGCCGAGGAAGCCGCCGAGGCTGAGGACGGCGTGCGTGACGCGGCCGGTGCCCTTGTGGACCATGAACGCGTGGACCGAGCCGACATTGTCGCCGTCGCGGCTCTCGACCTTCATCGTGCCGGAGATGTTCGACTGGACGAGCAGCTGGGTTGGCGTCTGGGCGGCGGTATCGGACATGGACGTTCTCCTGATTTCTTCCGTCGTTGAACCGGTATCACCGTGCGGCGGTTCCCGCCGGGCGCGCTTCGTCGTACTTGAGCGACCGCCGGGCGTGCCGCATAGCGATGCGATGCGCACTCCGTCCCCTCACCTCGTCGGCTTGCGATCGCTTGCCCGCCCTCTGGTCCTGGCGCGGCTTGCCGGTCTGGCGACGCTCGCGTCGATCGCGGGCTGCGTGCCGCCTCCGCGTGCGGAAGCGCCGCCCCCGCCGCGCACCGTCGCCCCGGCCCCTGCCCCGGAGCCGCGTCCGGCACCGATCGCTGCCGACTGGCGCGACTGGCCGTATTCGCCGGGGACGTGGGTGTATCGCCGCGATGCGCGCGGTTCGATCGCGTTGTTCGGGCCTGCCAATGCCGACGCCTCGCTGACGGTGCGGTGCGACACCGCGGCGCGCCAGGTCTACCTGTCGCGCGCGGGGAGCACGGCGACGCCGCTCACGATCCGCACGTCGAGTGTCACGCGCGCCGTGTCCGTACAACCGACCGGGGGCACGCCGCCCTATGTCGCGGCTGCGCTGATGCCGAACGATTCGTTGCTGGAGGCGATGGGGTTCAGTCGCGGGCGGTTCGTCGTCCAGCAGGCCGGACTGCCGCCGCTCGTCGTGCCCGCTTGGGCCGAGATCGAGCGCGTCACCGAGGATTGCCGCGGCTGATTTCGACGAACCGGCAGTCGGACAGGATTGACCGAAAACTTCCGTAAAACAAGGCTTGTATCGCAGGCGCGGTCGGCACACATTGGCGTTGCGGTCAGGCTTGGCCGCGTTGTTTCAACAAGCGAAAGGAGGTGATCCGATGTCTCATGGTTCAGCAGTGAGTTCGGTTCGGTTCGTTCGGGGGACGCACCGCTAACGCCGCCGACGTGCGTGGGGAGTATCCTCTCCCAGTCAACGCGTGTGTCACAGGATAAGCGGTACGCATGGTCCTCCGGGCTGGAGCTCTCCGGCCGCTGACCATGTCAGGAGGCTGTCGGTTCGTCGGGAGACGATCCGGCAGCCTCTTTTCGTTTGTGAAAACTACGGGGCGTGTTGGCATGCTGCGCTCGGGGGCAAACCCATTGCCCGGCCCGCGCCGCCTAATGTGAGACCAGTTCCAGACTCCACAGCGCTACGTACTTGATCGGTTAAGTTTTGCGGCATTGTATGGCCGAAACTATCCAGAGATTCCGGGACGTTTGGCACGCCGCCGTCCGTGACAGATCGAAGGGGCAGTTCACGTCTTTGTTCTCCCGCGAAGGCGGGAGCCCAGTCTGGGTCCCCGCCTTCGTGGGGAAACATGCTGGTTCAGGTACACACGCTGCGCTTTGCCCCGTAGAGACGCCGACTGCCCAAGACCGCCGCCCTACAGGAACGACTTCGCCCGATTGAGGACGATGCTGCACATCCGCGTCTTCACCTGCCCGCCGAGGTCGTCGAGCGAAAACGCCTGGCCGTTCGGCGCCTGCACTTCGCCTTCCTGTCCCGCGGCATAGCCCGGCGAAGTCTGCACGCCCTGACGTCCGGTCAGACGCTGAAGGATCGACTGCGCGCCGGTGGCCGGGGCCTTTACGCTGCCCGCTCGTGACGCTGCATTCCGCCCGCCAGTTAAGGCGCCAAGTGCACCGCCTTGGCCGAGCAGGTTGTTCTTCAGGCAATAGCCGAGCAATCCGGCAGCATTGCCCGCGCCGATCGATCCGACGTTCGGCAACGCCCCACCCAGCAGACCGCCGAGTCCCCCGAGGCTGCCCAGGCCACCCTGAGTCGACGCCGATTGTGGCGCGGTGGTCTGGGCCGAGGCCGTAGTCGCAAGGGCGAAGGATGCGACGAGGGCGATTGCGGTCTTTGGCATGATGAGCGTGCTCCGATGAGGTCGTATTACCAACAGGACTGGCCCGAGTGCGTTCCGAACCCTGCTTCGTTCAGCCGCCCGCGAAGAACGCGTCGACCGATCCGCGCTTGGCGCCTAACGCTGCCGCGACCCGTCGCCGGGCGTCGTAATAGACGAGCGCCGGCGCGCCCGGATCGGTCTTACGAAGACGAGAGGCCTCCGCGTCCGTCAGGCTGCTCTCGCGCGCGACATGATCCGCATACCCCTCCTGCTGCCAGGTCGGGAGCATCGCGCTACGCAGTTCGCCAAGATGGTTGGCGATCATGATGTGCGTCGTCTCGTGCGCGATGACGCCGGACAGCGTGCGAGTGCCGCCGATCGCACGACCGTTCGTCACGCGATCCGCAGCGACATCGCTGCGGTTGAAGACGATCGCCGAACTGAAGGTCCGGCGGAATGCAAAGGCACCCGGCGATTGGATCGCCAAAAGGCGCCACCGCCAGCCAGCGTCCGTCAGGAACAGCGACCGATCGAGCGGGCCGGTGTAGATCGGACTGGCGCGCAGCAACCCTTCCGCGCGCGCCAGTTCGCTGGCGATCCGCGGATCGATCGGACGCTCGGCATAGACGGTGACGGTGCCGACGTGCTGCTCATACGGAAACGCTAGCAACTGCGGCGCGTGGACGACTGCGACGGCAAGCAGAAGGAGGAAGGCCACGACCCACCGGATGGGCCCCCGCCCCCTTCTGCCAGCGCGCGTCGTCATGCCGGCGTCAGCAAGCCTTCACGCGCGATCTTCTCGCGCCACACCAGCGGTGCGAGCTGGTGGACGTTCTCGCCCGCGGAATCGACCGCGACGGTCACCGGGAAGTCGCTGACCTCGAATTCGTAGATCGCCTCCATCCCGAGATCGGCGAAGCCGACGACCTTCGAGCCCTTGATCGCGCGCGCGACGAGATACGCCGCACCGCCGACCGCCATCAGATACGCCGACTTGGCTTCCGCGATCGCCTTGGTCGCATCGCCGCCGCGCTCCGCCTTGCCGACCATCGCCAAAAGGCCCTGGTCGAGCATCATCCGCGTGAACTTGTCCATCCGCGTCGCCGTGGTGGGGCCCGCAGGTCCGACGACTTCCGCGCCGACCGGATCGACCGGGCCGACATAATAGATCACGCGACCCTTGAAATCGACCGGTAGCGGCTCGCCCGCATCGAGCATGTCCTTGATCCGCTTGTGCGCCGCATCGCGCCCGGTCAGCATCTTGCCGTTGAGCAGCAGGCGGTCGCCATGCTTCCACGTCTGCACGACGTCGGGCGTCAGCGTGTCGAGATCGACGCGGATCGCGGCCTTGTCGGGTGTCCAGTTGACGTCGGGCCATTCCTCCAGCTTCGGCGCCTCCAGATACACCGGGCCCGAGCCGTCGAGCACGAAATGCGCGTGGCGGGTGGCGGCGCAGTTCGGGATCATCGCCACCGGCTTCGACGCGGCATGCGTCGGCCAGTCGAAGATCTTCACGTCGAGGATGGTGGAGAGTCCGCCCAGCCCCTGCGCGCCGATGCCTAGCGCGTTGACCTTGTCGTAGATCTCGATCCGCAGCGCCTCGATGTCGTTCCTCGGCCCGCGCGCCTTCAACTGCGCCATGTCGATCGAGCCCATCAGCGACTGCTTGGCGAGGATCATCGATTTCTCGGCGGTGCCGCCGATGCCGATGCCGAGCATGCCGGGCGGGCACCAGCCGGCGCCCATCTGCGGGATCATCTCGAGCACCCAGTCGACGATCGAGTCGCTCGGGTTCATCATCTTGAACTTCGACTTGTTCTCGCTGCCGCCGCCCTTCGCGGCAACGTCGATCGAGACGGTGTTGCCGGGCACCATCTCGACATGCATCACGCTCGGCGTGTTGTCCTTGGTGTTGCGGCGGGTGAAGGCGGGGTCGGCGAGGATCGACGCGCGCAGCTTGTTCTCGGGGTTGAGATAGGCTTTCCGCACGCCTTCATCGACGACCTCCTGCAAGCTGCGGGTCGACTCCAGGCGGCAATCCTGGCCCCATTTGACGAAGATCGTGACGATCCCGGTGTCCTGGCAGATCGGGCGGTGGCCCTCCGCGCACATCCGGCTGTTGGTGAGGATCTGCGCGATCGCATCCTTGGCGGCAGGCGATTGCTCGGCCTCGTACGCGACGCCCAGTGCGCGAATGTAGTCCATCGGGTGGTAGTAGCTGATGAACTGGAGTGCGTCGGCGACGCTTTCGATCAGGTCGGCTTCGGTGATGACGGTCATGCAGCGCCTTTACGGATACAGGTTTGCAAGCGTCTTAGCGGCGATCGTGCGATTTTTGAAGACGGGGTCGTTGCGGTGATCGGCGCGCAAACGGCCAAAGGTTACGATAAGGTCACACCAACGTGCGCTGGCGTATCCGATTTCACCAAATGGAAAAGGCCGGGATGGCCTTAGCGCCACCCCGACCTTTCCTAGTTATTTCAATATGTTAGTACGATTACATTGGCGGTGTCAGACCGTTCTTGCCAACGGCGACCGACTTGGCGCCCTTGGAGTCGGTCGTGACGATCGCGAACAGCTTCTGGCCCTTCGCGAGGACGGTGCGCTCGGCCGGCTCGAACCGGACGATCGGCGTGCCGACGGGAACGACGACCTGGGCCTTGCCGCCCTTGTACGAGATGCTCAGCTTGGTCTCGCCGGGCTTGCCTGCGCCGCCGGTAACGGTGCCGTTGGTCATGCCGCTCTGCTGCGCGACCGTGCCGTTCGTCATCGCACTCTGGCCATCGACGGTGCCGTTGGTCATCGCGCTCTGCCCGTCGACGGTGCCGTTGGTCATTGCACTGGAGCCGCTCGTGCCGCCGCCCGCTGCCGCGACCGCGCCGGGAACGTCCCAGGGATAATGCCCCTCGCCGGTGCCGCGCATCGCCTCGGGGAAGATGACCAGTTCGACCGCGCGCAACGCGTTGTCAGGACCAGTCGTCGCGGTGCCGATGAAGTCGCCATCCTTGAGCGTCGACAGGTCGGACTTCACCACCCAGGCGAACTTGGTGTTGGCGTCGAGCGGCACGGTGGCCGACTTGCCGTCATAGGTCTGGATGGTCAGCGCATCGGTGCCGATCGCGGTGATGACGCCGCGGACGCGGTTGACAGCCGGGGTCGCACTCGCCGCGGCGCTGGTGTTGCCCATGGCGATATTTGCGGTCGAGGTGTTCGAGTCGGTCGAAGTCGTCTGACCACAGCCGCCAAGGACCGCGACCACGCCGCTCAGCAGCATCAGCTTTTTCGTCAACATCGCATCGGATCCTTCAGTTCTGCCGGCCTAGACGCCGACATGGTACCTGCGAACGGGTCGCGGACGGCCACGGTGGCGTGGTCGATGCTGCTCAACGTCCGACGGGGGAAACCGGACGCATCGGTCCGATCGGATCACGCGATTGCGACCCGTCCGCTTTTTCGAAGTCGAACGTCGGCGCGGCGGAGCGCGGCGGGGGACACTCCGCCCTGTGAAGAGGCGACGGCCGGGGCTGAGCCTATCAGCCCCTCACGATGCCGGATGCCCCCGCGCCATCAGCACGTCGATCTTGCTCTTGGGAAGATTGATCAAAAGCCCGTTCTTGTTTTTTGCAAAGGAGGTGAAGTCTACCTCGACGCTACCGATCGCGCTCGACACCGTCGCAAAGCTTTTACCGACGGACTCGACTTTGCCGATGACCAGTCCCTTTGCGTCATGGACTTCCAGCCCCTGCCTAATTTCTCCCGGCAGCGTCGGTACAGGCCGCGTCGTCAATCGATTGGAGTCGGCAACGCCTACTTGGAACTCTTCGAAAGTCCGCTGACGGTTCAAGTCTCCAGGACCGCTGTTGTTCGGCCCCGCTCCCGCGCCCCCTTGTTGAGCCTGTACTCCGGCCGCCGATGCGATGATTGAGGCAATCATACCAAGCAGGAATCTACGCATTTCTTCCTCCCCTAAACATTTTATACTTCCGGCTTATCCTGATTGCAGTCTATCGACAATACTTGGCTATTGCCGCCGCCGAGTTGGCGAGACTTGGTATTGCCCCGCTCCAAAGCGGAAAGGCTGCTTTCCACCACTTTCCGACATTCCGTCACTCGCGTATTCTGTCGCCATGCGCGATATCCAGAACATTGTAATCCTGACCGGCGCGGGCGTTTCCGCCGAGTCCGGCGTCCCGACATTTCGCTCTAAAGGCGGCATAACCTATTGGAATGTTTACGAAAACGATCTGGCTCCAAAAAGCTATAGGATCGAAGACGTCTGCACGCCCGAGGCGCTCGCGGCGGATCCGGAACTGGTGCACCGGTTCTACGATCTGCGACGCGCGGCTCTAGCGACGGTCGAGCCTAACGCCGCGCACCACGCGCTGGCGCGGCTGGATGCGGCTTGGGACGGCGAGCTGCTGATCGTTACGCAGAATGTCGATGACCTGCATGAGCGGGCGGGCGCGACGCGGATGCTACATATGCATGGCGAGCTGCTGTCGGCCTTGTGTGCCGTGTGCGGCGCGCGTGAGCCTTGGGCGGGGGCGTTGCCGGAGGGGTCGGTGTGCGGCGCGTGCGGGGCGGCGGCGTTGCGGCCGGACATCGTGTTCTTTGGCGAGATGCCGTACCAGATGGAGCGTATCGAGGCCGCATTAGCGAAGGCGGATCTGTTCGTGTCGATCGGGACTTCGGGTGCGGTGTATCCGGCGGCGGGGTTCGTGCAGACCGCGGCGTATCACGGGGCGCGGACGCTCGAGTTGAACCTCGATCCGTCGATGGGGAGCGTGTTCTTCGAGCAGACGCGGATCGGTGCGGCGGGGGTCTTGGTGCCGGCTTGGGTGGACGAGCTTCTGTCCTAAGCTTGTTCCCTAAGATGGTGTATCGCGGCGGCTGCATTTCGACAGCAGATGAGATTTGCAGCCCCTTCACGTACGATGCCTGGATCGGGGTCGACCTGACCTCGTGCATCGAGGGAAGGAGTGAGAGCGATGACGCATTTCGTGGGTCTGGACGTCT
>NZ_RAPZ01000013.1 GCF_003610375.1 Sphingomonas sp. PP-CC-1A-547 | reverse complement strand
TTCGCAACAGCGAAGTGTCGCGGGGTGGAGCAGCCCGGTAGCTCGTCAGGCTCATAACCTGAAGGTCACAGGTTCAAATCCTGTCCCCGCAACCAACTTGATTTGCAATGCCTCCGAGGGATCTCCCGCGGAGGCTTTTTGCGTTTCCGCTCCAGCACATAGCTCGAGCATTGACGCCAGCTCCCCGCGCAGGTCGATCGCGAGATTGCCGTCTTCCGGCGTCAGCACCACCGCATCGATGAGCGCTCGCAACCGTTCGAACGCCTGCGCTCTCAGCGCCCCGTCCTCAAAGGCCGCGGTGATCTGTTTGACCTTCTTGGCATAGACGCGACCGAGGTTGGTGAGCAGTAGTTCGGCATCGGTCGATGCGGCTTGAGCATCGTTCTGCTCTGCAACCGGAATTCTGCGCCGTTCAGTCCAAATCTCTTCTCCTGACCAACATTGCCGCGACGACGGCCTTCAGGATAGCCTCCTCGGTGGCACTATCCGTTATAAGGCGCGGTGCGTTCGCCATTGCCGTCGTGCACGATGCGCTTTTCAACCGTAGGAAACCGCCGGAATATTTTCCATCGCGCGCCGACGGGCCGCGCATCTCGGGTCTTGTCGCGAGTTGCGCTCAGTGTTCGGCGTTGATGGTGCAGATCATACCGATATGCAGCGGGGTCGCTACGTCATTCCTGTGCGTCGCGAGCATGATGCCATGAAATAGAAGGCCATCGAACAATGTCGGACATCGGCCTGACTGCGCGACAACCGGTCCATCGCATCGGCGTAGACGATGACGACGCCGCTTGCCGAAACGGCCGCCAGCAGCGCACTCTTTTCGCGAGTACCACAGCAGACATCCATTCATGTCGGCCTACGCGTCGACAAGCGGCCTTTGAAGGGCAGGAAGTGAGGTTTGGTTGCCGTTCGCAGGACCGTGGATAATCGACTATTTTTCGAACAAAACAGACCTGTCAGCTCGCCGCGAGGAACACGGACGACAACCAGCGAGAGTCACCAGCAAAGCTCTGACAGCGAACGATTCCTTCCGGAGAGGGGGCATTGCAGATTTACTTTAATTGCCCAGCCAATCGGTAGTGATCTCGCCCCTGTGTCCCTCCGGGGCTAGCACGGTGCGCAGGGCTTCCAGGAGAGGTGGTAGGGCCTGCGTGAAAGCGTAGGGCGGATTGATGATATAGAGGCCCGCGCCATTATAAACGCCGGGTTGATCGCCATCGTACAACCAATGCTCCACCCCCAACATTTTTGGGATGCCGAGCTTGCGTAGCTGGTCCTTCCAGCGCCAATGCGTAGTGCGGTCTTTCAGTGGATACCAGATCACTGTCACGCCGTGCGCCCATTTGCGGTGAGCAACGGCGAGGGTGGCTGTGATACGTTCGCGTTCGTCGGGCTGCTCGTACGGCGGGTCGACCACCACCACGCCCCGGGCGGTTCGGGGCGGCAGCATCGCCAGCCAAAGCTCGTAGGCGTCGCGCTCATGCACAGCAGCGGACGTGTCGCGCATCGCTCTGCGCAGAGTCGAGGCGTCCTGAGGATGCTTTTCGTTCAGAATTAGGAAATCCTGTGGACGTAGAAGTTGCGCCAGTATCCGCGGCGAGCCGGGATAGGAGTGTAGCTGGGGCCCCACATTCACCGCCTGTACGGCGGCGCGGTAGTCCCTCAACAAGGGGTTCGGATCAGCTAAAGCGCGCAGCACGCCCTGCGCGGACTCGCCGGTACGTTGAGCGTCCTCGCCGTCAAGGTCGTACAGGCCGCAGCCGGCATGGGTGTCGATCAGAGTCAGCGCGCCCTGTTTTTGCTGCAAGGCCTGTACAAGGGCAATCAGCAGGCTGTGCTTCACGACATCGGCACTATTGCCAGCATGGAAGGAGTGCCGATAATTCATTGCGATTCAAAATCCTGACAATCTATTTTGATGCGTACTGCTGGGCTCTGTTGCTGAGCACGAGGCGACCGGAGTAGCTGATCGAGTGCTATTATGAATTCGGGCGGCAACCTTCAACGCACTTCTGCGCGAGGCTTCGAGCCCCCGTTTGTGGAAGGGAAGGGGGCTTGGGGATGGCTTTCGCCTGATACAATGCGCTGTGTCGGGGCAATAGACGTCGTCTGCGCGAAGCAGTCATTCGATGGTTTACGCCCGACTTCAGGACCACCGCGCTACTGGCGAAAGAAGTTCGAGAGCAAGAAGGGGCGAACACGCGCGCTCGGTCAGAATTGTTGAGACGGTGTCATTCAGTCGGCAGGGCATCAACGGAAATCTGCCGGTGGGTGGCGCGAAACGCGGCCTACCGCGGCTGGTGGAGATGTCGATCGTCAAGGTCGAAGAGGCGGCAAAGGCATTCTCGAGTCACTCGCTGCGCGTGAGGGTTACGCGGGATTGTTTGTGGCCGGTGAGGATGGCGTGGGGATTGCCCAAGCACCTCTTTGATCGGCGTCGTCGACGGCACTTGCTAGGGGCGGAAGCTTGCCGCGGACAGCAATGTCGCAGTGCGCGCGTGTTGCTGAAGCTCACAAGTTGATCGCCGCCTTGTCCAACGCCTTATGGCACAGACAGTGGTCTTGGACACTGCCGAGGAAACCGCCTCAGGAGGACATCGGAGAGAGTTCCGCCATCAATCGAGGTATCCCCTTTTCGCGTCCCGCTTGCGCGCAGCGTAGTCGCCTGCCCCCTCCAGACGATGCGGTTATCGCGGTGTACCGAGACGCTCACCTCGAGACGGGGCACGATCAGACCGTACGATTGATCCGGTCGGCGCGCCGGCAATCGCATTCAAACTCGGCGAGTTCGCGGCGCCGAACCTGCTGGCAGCGATCATAAGTTGCTTCCTCGGCACCGGTCATTCGGCGCGGTCGACGGCAACGACGGCGATGAGGTATCGTTCGAATCTGATGTCCCCGCCGGTCCAGATATAGCCGGCGCGATACGCGTTGGGGCGCCAGGTGGTGCCCGCGACGGGCGGTATGACGGTGTTCGATCTTGCGGGGATCAGCGTTTGGCTTGGCTGTCGCTGATAAATGAGGGCGACCGCTGTCTAGCGGTGCACCTGCGATACGGTTCTGTACAGAGGCTGTGGCCGCGGCTTCTAGCGGTTTTGCTTTGCAAGGGCTTGCCGCATGATCGAAGCGAGCGAGTTCGGACTACCGGCGCCGACCTTCGATCGACGGGATGACAGCGACGACCTTGGCTTCTGCGCGCGCCTGGGTTTAGTCACGCTCAGTAACAAGGTAGCTGTCGCCGCACTGACCAGCTCGATCGTAGCTGGCGGGCAGGTGCTTGACCTTGTGTCGATCTGGTAGCCATTTGCTGAATGAGACCGCCTATGCCGAGGTGATCAGCCACGGCATAAATACGGACGAACTTGCGGCCAACTCCCGCCTAGACAGGTGCTGCGTCCAATACCTCAACGATGTGTCTGATTTGTCCGAAGAGGATGCGTGCTACGATAACGCGCCGATATGTGTAGGCGCTCAGTATCTGCAACACTTGCTAGCGGTACTACGCCACGTCGTCGCGTGATGAAGCCAGGGGCCATAGCCATCATAAGCTTTTCGAAACCGCCGCTTTCCAACCAAGGCCGCGGCAGTCTGGTGCGCTGTAAATACACTGGCCCATGCTTCGGTGGCCCGCGTTTATCTGAAAACGGCGGGGTTCTTGGATATCACGATGTCTCTACTCACCGACGGCTGCCTAGGCGATTCATTCGCAATAATCGGTTGCGCCTGAGGCTATGGGAATTACTCCAGCAACAAGGCGGCCGCCCGCCATTTAATCCGTTGCGCCTGCTACGAGCATGTACCAGGCGCAGCAGTGACCTAGTGGTCAGGCCTCGACGCTGGCGGTCAAGGGGGGTGTTTGCTGGTGTTGAACGACCAGCCAATCATCGTGTCCCCGCATCCGTAAGGTCGAGGTGCAGTGTGCTTCGTACTTCTCGTCGCCGTTCGCGCACCGCACGGTGTAGGCAACGACGATCAGGCCCTCCTGAGGGCGTGACACTCGCCGGTCTGACAATTCTACCGAAGCCCAGTCGGGCGTCGCTTTGACGGCGTTCTTCGCTTCCTGTCCCTGGAAAACATACGGCGGACGGGGAAGGACCATGATGATCTCCTCGTCTATCCGCTCCTGATAATGCTCGTCGCTGGCATCCCATAGGCTGCCTTCGAATTCCCACACGCGCTGGTCGTCCATTCTATCTCTCCTTGGTAGCTCAAGCGCGGAGGATGGAAGACGGTTCCGGCGTTTTGGTGCTATCGCGCCGATATTCGTCGGCGTGTCAGGCCAAACGTTTTCGATAAATGAGGCCCCTAGCGTTGATGTGAGAAACCTTCGGCTTCAATTTCAAGGGGGGGCGATCGGCTGATCAATGAAGGATCATCGTTGCCTTGGCGCAGACCGTCAGGTGCTCTCGCATCGCCTTCAGAAGAGGTGCGATCCTTGGGGGGATGCAGCAGTCCAATCCCTATTGCACGAGTAGAAGCCGTGGGTTCCGCCTGGGTAGACCACGCGGTGCGCGGCGTTGCTCGTTGGCTACCGACTCTTATGCATGAGCAGGCTGTCGTCCAGCAGCGGATCTATCCGATACTGAACAGATTCTGGGGGCTTAAACAGAGCGAAGCATCCTTCCGCTGCCAGTGCCCTCGCGTTGCAACGGTCGCTATGGCGCGAACTCTCGTTGGGGTTAGTCTAAAGAAGGTACCGGCCTGCCGGACGTTACCATTCAGCAACAGATTAATTGGACAACTTTGCAGTTAAAACTAGTTTCTATGCGCGAGGAAGGTCGACTGCGCAAAGTTGCAGGACGTATTGAGCAGAGCTATTAACACAGCCGGTGCCCATACGGGAAAGACGATGGATGCAACGTCGGTATAGTGCATGCACTATACCGACGTTGCATTTTAAGGTCACAGCACTTCGAACAACCCGGCTGCGCCCATGCCGCCGCCGACGCACATCGTCACTACAACATACTTCGCGCCGCGACGCTTGCCTTCGATCAGCGCGTGGCCGGTCGCGCGGGCGCCGGTCATGCCGTAGGGGTGACCGATCGAGATCGCGCCGCCGCTGACGTTGAGCAGTTCGTCGGGGATGCCGAGGTTGTCGCGGCAATATAGCACCTGCACCGCGAACGCCTCGTTCAGCTCCCACAGGCCGATGTCGTCCATCTTCAGGCCGAAGCGCTTGAGCAGCTTGGGGATCGCCACCACGGGGCCGATGCCCATCTCGTCGGGTTCGGTGCCGCCGACCGCCATGCCGACATAGCGACCGAGCGGCTGGAGACCGCGCTGCGAGGCGATCTTCTCTTCCATCAGTACCGACGACGACGAGCCGTCCGAGAGCTGCGACGCGTTGCCCGCGGTGATCGTGAAGTCGGGCCCCATAACCGGCTTCAGCGACTGGAGTCCCTCCAGCGTGGTGTCGGCGCGGTTGCCCTCGTCCTTGGTGATCGTTACGTCCTTGTACGTGACCTCCTTCGTCTCCTTGTTGACGATGGCCATGTTGGCATCGACGGGGACGATCTCGGCATCGAAGTAGCCGGCAGCCTGTGCGGCAGCGGTGCGCTGTTGCGACTGGAGCGCGTAGGCATCCATCGCGTCGCGGCTGATACCATAGCGCTTGGCGACGACCTCGGCGGTCTGCAGCATCGGCATGTAGACGTCCTCGTGCATCGCGATCAGCTGGGGATCGGGGGCGACGCGCATCTGCGGGGTCTGGACGAGGCTGATGCTCTCGACGCCGCCGCCGATCGTGATGTCCATGTTGTCGGTGATGATCTGCTTGGCCGCGGTGGCGATCGCCATCAGGCCGGAGGCGCACTGGCGGTCGACCGACATGCCCGAGACGGTGACGGGGAGACCGGCGCGCAGCAGCGACGTGCGGGCGATGTTGCCGGCCTGATGCCCCTGCTGGAGCGCACACCCGAAGACGACGTCGTCGACTTCCGCGCCGTCGATGCCGGCTCGTTCGACCGCGGCCTTGATCGAATGCGACGCGAGGGTTGGGGCGGGAGTATTGTTGAAGCCGCCGCGATAGGCGCGGCCAATGGGGGTGCGGGCGGTGGAGACGATGACGGCTGAACGCATGGGTATTCCTCTTCTTCACTCCCCTCCCGCATGCGGGAGGGGTTGGGGGTGGGCGCCCGGCATGAGCGAGCGGAGCAATTGCGGAGAGCGGCAGCCCACCCCCCGGCCCCCTCCCGCAAGCGGGAGGGGGAGAAGCATCAAACAAAAATCTGGCTGATCCATTCGGCGATCAGGGCGGGCTTTTCCTGGCCTTCGATCTCGACGGAAAACGCGTTGGTCTGCTGCCACTGGCCGGGTCGCTTCTCGTCGAACGAGAGCAGCTTGAAGCGGCCGCGTACCTTCGAGCCCGACCGGACCGGCGTCAGGAAGCGGACCGAGTTGCCGCCGTAATTCACGCCCATCTTCGCCCCCTCGATGGTCGGCGCGTCGGGCACCTTCGATGACAGCAACGGCATCAGCGACAGCGTCAGGAAGCCGTGCGCGATCGTGCCGCCGAACGGGGTCTGCGCCGCGCGGACCGGATCGATGTGGATGAACTGGTGATCGCCGGTCGCGTCGGCGAACTTGTCGATCATGGCCTGCGTGACCTCGACCCAGTCGGAAACCGTCTCGGTGCCGATGCGCTGCTGCATCTGCGCGGTGGTGATCGTCGCCACGGCATTCCCCTCAAAGCTCATTTGGCGCTAAGCGCTGAAATGTCTCTAGGCGTACAGGCGAGCGGATCGCAAGCCTCACCCAACCGGAAGCTGGAAAATGTCGACTGCCGTAACGTCCCATGCCCGCGATATCATGGCAAAGCTGTACCGCGCGAGCGAACCCGATGTTCTAAAACCGCTGCTCGACCGCGCCGCGCTCGATTCGGATTCGCGCGAGCGGGTGATGGGGCATGCGCTGGGCCTGCTCGCGGACCTGCGGGCGGCGCAGAGCAAGGGCTGGGTGAACCAGTTCCTCCAGGAATATCGGCTCAATTCGTCGGAGGGCGTCGCGTTGCTGTCGCTGGCGGAGGCGTTCCTGCGCGTGCCGGATCCCGAGACGGCGGATCTGCTGATCGCGGACAAGCTTGGCGACGCGGATTGGCGCGCGCATGCGGGCAAGTCGAATTCGAAGCTCGTCAATTCGGCGACCTGGGGGCTGGTGGTCGGCCGCGTGCTGGTTGGCGAGGGATCGACCGGGCCGTTGCGTCGCCTGATCAGCCGCGCGGGCGAGCCGTTCGTGCGCCAGGCGGTCGGCGCGGCGATGAAGATGATGGGCGAGATCTTCGTCATGGGCCGCACCATCGACGAGGCGATGAAGCGCATGCGCCGGCCGGAGAACAAGGGCTTCACGGCGAGCTTCGACATGCTCGGCGAGGCGGCGCGGACGCATGCCGATGCGCAGCGATACTTCCAGGCGTATGTCGGCGCCGTCGATGCGGTCGGGCGCGATCCGGCGGCGGGGCACTCGATCTCGGTCAAGCTGTCGGCTCTGCACCCGCGGTACGAGGTGGCGCGGTGGAGCGAATGCGTGCCTGCGCTGACCGAGATGCTGGAGGCGCTGGCGGTGCAGGCGGCGTCGAAGGGCATCGCGCTGACCGTCGACGCGGAGGAATCCGAGCGACTGGAGATGAGCCTCGACATCATCGGCACGGTCGCTGGGCTCCCGTCGCTGAAGGGTTGGGACGGGTTCGGCATGGCGGTGCAGGCCTATGGCAAGCGCGCGCGGCCGGTGATCGAATGGGCGAATGGGCTGGACCGCGTGATGAACGTGCGGCTGGTGAAGGGCGCGTATTGGGATAGCGAGATCAAGCGCACGCAGGTCGAGGGGCTGGCGGACTATCCGCTGTTCACGCGCAAGGCAGCGACCGACGTGTCGTACCTGGCTGTGGCGAAGGACATGCTGGCGGCGGAGAATATCCGGCCGGCGTTCGCTAGCCACAACGCGCTGACGGTCGCGACGATCATGGAGTGGGCGGGCAACTCGCGCGACTTCGAGTTCCAGCGGCTGCACGGGATGGGCGACGGGCTGTACGAGCGGCTGGTGCAGGAGAATGGCTATCATTGCCGGGTTTACGCGCCGGTTGGCGGGCACCGTGACCTGCTGGCGTATCTGGTTCGGCGGTTGCTGGAGAATGGGGCGAATTCTAGCTTCGTGCATCAGTTGGCGGACGAGCGACTGACCGAGGCTGAGATCCTGGCGGATCCGGTGGCTAAGATCGCCGCGGTCGGGGGGAAGCGGCATCCCAGCATTCCGTTGCCGGTGGATTTGTTCGGGGCTGGGGGGCACCGCAATTCCGCTGGGTTGGATTTGAGTGATGTTGGGACGCTGGAGGCGACGGTGCGGGCCGTTAATTCCCTCCTCCCGCAAGCGGGAGGGTCCGGGGGTGGGCTCGCGCTATCGTCGGATGCTGAGGCTGGCGTTGGGCGTTCTACTGCAAACGGTAGCGTCGGGGGTGAGCGCGTGCCCACCCCTAGCCCCTCCCGCTTGCGGGAGGGGGATCAGGTTGTGGCTGCCATTACGCGTGCGCATGCGGCGTTTCCGGGTTGGTCGACCACCCCGGTCGACGAACGCGCCGCTTGCCTCGAACGCCTAGCCGACCTGCTCGAGAAGCACCGCGACGAACTCATGGCGATCTGTGTGCAGGAGGCGTTCAAGACGATCGCCGATGCGATCGGCGAGGTGCGCGAGGCGGCCGATTTCTGTCGCTATTACGCGCAGCAGGCGCGGTTGAACCTGCATCCGATCGAGCTGCCGGGGCCGACGGGCGA
Organism: Sphingomonas sp. PP-CC-1A-547; assembly: GCF_003610375.1. GTDB lineage: Bacteria > Pseudomonadota > Alphaproteobacteria > Sphingomonadales > Sphingomonadaceae > Sphingomonas. The sequence continues at coordinate 371,787 of NZ_RAPZ01000013.1, read as the reverse complement.
GCGGAACACGCTGCATATCGAGGGTCGCGGTGTCTGGGCGACGATCGCGCCGTGGAATTTTCCGCTGGCGATCTTCCTCGGACAGACGGTGGCGGCGCTCGTCACGGGCAACACCGTGGTCGCCAAGCCTGCACCGCAGACTCCGCGGATCGCGGCGCGTGCGGTCGAGCTTGCGCACGAGGCTGGCGTGCCGGTCGATGCGCTGGTGCTCGTGATCGGCGGGCCGGAGGTCGGCGCGGCGCTGACCGCGGACGTGCGCATCCAGGGCGTCGCGTTCACCGGGTCGACCGCGACGTCGCGCAAGATCGCGCGGTCGTTGCTCGACGACGAGACGCGGCCGATCGTGCCGCTGATCGCGGAGACCGGCGGGATCAACGCGATGATCGTCGATTCCACCGCGCTGCCCGAGCAGGTGGTGGCGGACGTGATCGCGTCGTCGTTCCGGTCGGCGGGACAGCGGTGCTCGGCGTTGCGCTTGCTGCTGGTGCAGGAGGATATCGCGGACGGCGTGATCGAGATGCTGTCGGGGGCTATGGAGACGCTGCGGATCGGGCGGTCGGGCGATCCCGCGACCGATGTCGGGCCGGTGATCGACCAGGCCGCGTATGACCGGCTGATGGCGTATCGCGAGAGCGTGAAGGCGAAGATCGTCAAGACGCTCGACGCGCCCGCTGACGGGTTGTTCGTGCCGCCGACTCTGGTGCGGATCGGTGCGATCGAGGATCTGAACCAGGAGTGGTTCGGGCCGATCCTGCATGTCGCGACGTGGGAGGCGGGGAAGCTAAGCGAGACGATCGCTCGGGTGAACGCCAAGGGTTACGGCCTGACGATGGGCCTGCACAGCCGTATTGCGCGCGCGGCCGAGGTGATCGAGGCCGAGGCTGCGGTGGGGAATTTGTATATCAACCGGTCGATGATCGGGGCGGTCGTGGGGTCTCAGCCTTTTGGGGGCGAGGGGCTTTCGGGGACCGGGCCTAAGGCTGGCGGGCCTCGGTATTTGTACCGGTTCTGTGCGGAGCGGGCGGTTTCGGTGGATACGACGAGTGCCGGGGGGAATGCGACGTTGCTGTCTTTGGATGAGGGTGGGATTTAGTCTCTCCTCAACCGGACACGGCCTACGCGTGGGTCACTTGTCGAGCACCTCCCCGGCGGAGGCCGGGGTCCAATTGGGGAACTGTGCTGACGACCGTCGCGCTTCGTTACTGCGACCTCGCCAATTGGGCCCCGGCCTTCGCCGGGGAGGTGTTGGGGCGTGGCGGCGAGCTCTTTATGTCCAGCTTGTCTCGGCCGACGTGATTTCACGGTATTCTAGCAAGCATTGTTTCCCCGCGAAGGCGGGGACCCAGACTGGGCTCCCGCCTTCGCGGGAGAACAAGGTAGGGTAGGGCTGCCCTAACTGGCGCGTACATTCCGAAGCCGAAGGCGAAGGCGTCGAGCGGCCGGGTAGATAATCAGGCGGGTGTTGCTTCCGCCTCCGCCCGTCGCCCCTCAGGATACGGCATCACCACCGAGCCATCCGGTGCGGCCATCATATTCACCTGGGTTGGGAAGGCGATCTCGATCTTCTCGTCGTTGAACCGCTTCAGGATGGCGATCCCCACCGCCGTCCGACCGTCGTAGAAACTCGCATAATCCGGGCCCTTGCTGTCGAACTGGACCTCGAAATCCAGGCTCGACGCGCCGAAGCCGGTGAAGCCTGCGCGCGTGAAGATCTTGTCGTTGGCTTCGACGATTTCCTTCAGCATCGCTGGGATGCGCGAGCAGACTTCGGGGGGCGTCGAATAGGTAACGCCGATGACGAACTTCGCGCGGCGGTGGTTGCGTTGCGTGTTGTTGAGAATCTCCTTGTTGAGGAGGTTCTTGTTCGAGATCACGCGCTCCTCGCCGTCGATGCCGCGGATGCGGGTCGATTTGAGGCCGATCGCCTCGACGCTGCCCGAGGCGGTGTCGTAGCTGATCGAGTCGCCGCGGCGGAACGGGCGGTCGAAGATGATCGCGAGCGCGGCGAACAGGTCGGCGAAGATGCCCTGCGCCGCCAGGCCGATCGCGATGCCGCCGACGCCTAGACCCGCGACGAGGCCGGTGACGTTGACGCCGAGATTGTCGAGCACCACCACCAGCGCGACCGCGAACACCACGAAGGTGACGAGCAGGCGGATCAGGCCCATCGCCGAGAGCAGCGCTTCGCCCGAATAATGCTCGGACTGCGTGCGGTGCTCGATCGCGCCGAGGATGATCTCGCGGACCCAGACGGCGGCCTGGAATACGGCGGCGACGGTGAACAGGAAGTTGATCGTCGTCGCGACTTCACCGGGGGCGGCGGAATATCCGGCGACCAGCTTGGCGGCGAGCATGACGATGAAGAAATTGCCGGTCCGGGCGATCGCCTTGCCGACGACGATGCCCCAGCCGTTGAGTGCGCGCGGGCGTTCGCAGAGTTTGCTGCCGAAACGGCGCGCGGTGTGCAGCGCGACGACGATTACCGCGCCGATCCCGAATGCGATCAGGATCTGGAGCCAGTATGCTTGCACCCACGCGAAGCTGGCAGTGACGAAGCCCTGGGCCTGGTCGCCGACGTCGCCCGCGTCGAAGATCGGTTGCTTGGCGGCGGCAGTGGTATTGGTCATGGAAATACTCGTCAGGCCGCTTTTGCCAGTGTCGCAACAGCGGGCGTGCCGGCTTCGAGGAAGGTGATCAGGCCACATTCCTCCCGGCTCATGTAGCGCTTGGCGCGCGGAAGGCGGAGTGCCTTGCGGAAGGTCGACTGACCGGTCTTCACGAGCGCGATCAGCGACGGGTGGACATAGCTTTTGCGCGCGATCGCGTGGGTGTTGCCCAAGCGCGCCACCACGGGTTCGAGCATCGTCTTGAGGCTCAGGTCCCGCTCGGCGGACGCGAGTGCCTCGAACGCGGCGACGCTGGCAGCCCAGGTCCGAAAATTCTTGGCGGTGAAATCGGTGCCGGTGACGTCGCGGATGTAGCAGTTGACGTCGGTCGAGGTGACCGGGTGCGCGACGCCGGCATCGTCGAGCCAGGCGAACAGATGCTGTTCGTCGAGGTCCTGGCATTTCTTGACGAAGCTGCTGAGCGAGCGGTCGGTGATCCTGAGCGTCCGCATCTTGCCGGACTTGCCCTTGTACTGGAGTTTCAGCGTCGAGCCCTTCACCTCGCCGTGGCGCTTGCGCAGCGTGGTGGCGCCGAAGCTCTCGTTCGCTTCGGCATAGGCTTCGTTGCCGATGCGGATATGACCGCCGTCGAGCAGGCGGATGACCGCGGCGACCGCGCGTTCGCGGGTCAGCGAGCGTTTCCGGAGATCGGCTTCGACCGCTTTCCGCAGCTTGGGGAGGGCGTGGCCGAAGTCGGCGCAGCGTTCGTATTTGGCGGCCTCCTGCGCTTCGCGGAAGCCGAGGTGATAGCGATACTGTTTCCGCCCCTTCTCGTCCCAGCCGACCGCCTGGATGTGGCCGTTAGGCTTGGGGCAGAACCACGCGTCGCGATAGGCGGGGGGCAGGCCGATCGCGTTCAGCCGGTCGATCTCGACGCGATCGGTGATGCGTTCGCCCTTGGCATCCCAATAGCCCCAGCCGTTCCGCATCTTCTTGCGGGTGATGCCGGGCTTGGAGTCGTCGGAATACACGATCTTGGTGGGCAATGCGGTGGTCCCTTGGGGGCGTCTGATTCTGGCTATCTCTGCAAATGTTCGGGAAGGCGCATCGTTCCGGAACGAGGCGGGCTGCGCTTGGTTGAGGGGGCACGGGATTTCACTGGAGACATGACATGGCCGATCTTTCCCAAGCTCGCGTATTGATGCTCGCTGCCGATGGTTTCGAGACCGTCGAACTGTTCGAACCGCGCAAAGCGCTGGAGGCGGCGGGCGCGAAAGTGACGCTCGCGTCGATCAAGACCGACCCGATCCAGGGCATGAAGGGCGACATCAACAAGGCCGAGACGGCGACGCCCGACCTGACGCTCGACGAGGTCGATACCGACGATTACGACGCGCTGGTGCTGCCGGGCGGCGTCGCCAACCCCGACACGATGCGCCAGCAGGAGCGCGCGATCGAGATCATCACCGAGTTCATGGAGGACGGCAAGATCATCGCCGCGATCTGCCATGCGCCGTGGCTGCTCGCCGAGGCAGACGTGATCGACGGACGCCGCGTGACGAGCTTCCCGTCGATCCGCACGGACCTGGAGAATGCGGGTGCGGACGTGGTGGACGAGGAGGTCGTGGTCGATGGCAATTTGATCACGAGCCGCAAGCCGGATGATATTCCTGCGTTCAACAAGGCGATCATCGACGCGCTCGAGGAAGAACTGGCGGACGAGCCGGTCGACTGATTCTCGAGGGCGGCTCTTCCTTGTTCTCCCGCGAAGGCGGGAGCCCAGTCTGGGTCCCCGCCTTCGCGGGGAAACAAGGGGAGCGGTCTAGAGCCTGTTGAGCCAGCGCTGAGCGGGGCGCTCTATTAGGTGATAGAGGGCGATCGAGGCTAGCAGGACCGTTGCGAGATAGAGCGCGATCTTCGTAGGCGATACCGCCGTCGCGTCAGCAACTAAGACGAGTTTGAACGCCTTCCATAAGATGAAGTGGCTGAGATAGGTCGCGTAGCTGGTCTCGCCGAGATAGTGCGTCCATCTCAGTTCGAACGGGTTACCGGGCTTGTCGGCGGTCAATGCCAGCAGCAGCAGGATCGCTGCAAATAGTGCCGGTACGGCCAGCGTTTCCGGCGTGCCGGCGATCCAGCCTCCTGCGAAAAGCACAGCCACCAGTGTCGCCCATACCGGGGCGCGCAAGACGCCACGCCAGCGCAACCACAACGCGCAGACGATGCTGCCCGTGGTGAACTCCACTAGGCAGCGTAAGAGGCCGTAGCGCGGGATGTCGGTGCCGAGCGTCGGTGCGTCCATCGCCAGGTGCAGGCCGACCAGCATGCCGCCGGCAATCGCCAGTAACGCCCAACTCGGCAAGCGCCGCCAGTCCACCGCCATCACGAGCAACGGAAACAGCAGGTACGCACCCAGTTCGGCGCTGATCGACCAAGCCGGGTCGTTCCAGGCGAGGTGATGCGTGAAGCCCCAGTTCTGGAGCAGCAGGACGTGGAGCGGCAATTCCGAGAAGACGAACTGCGGATCGCTGCGGCCGGTTGCGCGGAGCAGCAGGGCCAGTGCGACGGCGCCGCCTAACGTGACCAGATGCAGAGGCCAGATGCGGGCGATGCGTTTTTGCAGGAAGCGCGGAATGCTTGCCCCACCGTCATGGGCCCCGCCGTTACGAATGCGGTCGGACCAGGTCAGCCAGATCACGAAGCCGGACAGCAGGAAGAAGAAGTCGACCGCCAGGTACCCTTTCTCGAAGACGTCGCGCACGCCGCTGGGCAGCCCCGCTATCGACAAGCGGATGTGGTAGAAGACGACGAACCACGCGGCGATTCCTCGAACGCCGGTCAGCGCGCGCAGTTCGTGAACCGGTGTGCGATCCGTCACGCCGGAGATGGCACGGCACTGCGGCGCATCGGCCGGAACGATTGCTCGCTCCGCTTGCGCGCGAGATAGGTATCGAGGCCGATCTGCGCACCGATCAGCATGTAGATGAACGGCTGGAACGCGATCGCGATGAAGCCTGCGCCGAGCAGGTAGACGATGTGCCCGCTTTGGAGTGCGGCGGCGAGCGGTCCGGCCCAGGCGAATTCCCCGTCCGGATCGCGGTAGCGGCGGCGGATGAATTCCATGCGGACGATGCCGATCAGGTTGATCGCAAGCCATATCGCAAGGCCGGGATAGCCCTGCTCGCCGAGCATCTCGAAATAGGCGCTGTGATACGCGCGGGCCTTGTCGACCTCGACCTTGGGTGCCTCGGCAGCGCCGGGCGTGGTCTTCAAATCGTAGCGGATGTGGTTGCCCAGATACGCGTTGAAGCCCCCGCCGAACGGGTTCGCCTTTGCGTATTCGATCGTCCATTTCCACACCGCGAGCCGCGTCGAGGCGGACTCGTCCGCGTCATAGGTCTTGATGGTGTTCATGCGGTTTGTGAAGGTCGACGGCAGGAACGGGATCGCCGCCAGCCCCAGCACGCCGAGCATCGCAAGATACGCGACCTTGCGTTTCACGTTGCGGATCGACAGCAGCGCCAGCAGGCCGATGCAGAGCAGCCCGGTGCGCGTCGACGTGCCGACCGGGATCAGCAGGCACGCGAAGACGAGCGCCAGGCAATAGGCCTTTACCCGCCAGTCCGGCCTGAAGATCGTGCCGTAATGCATGAACCAGACGATGATCGGGACGATCGCGATCGCCACCGCGCTGATCGTGCTGCCCTCGTACAGGCCTGAATTATTGTCGACCATCAAGTTCAGCTGGCCATAGCCGCCGCCGCCGCTGGCGATCGTCTTGATGCCGCCGACGACGATGATCGACGATGCCGCGAGGATCATGAACAGCAGCAGCGCCTCGATCCGGACGCGCGTGCGCAGCGTCAGCGGCAGGAACGCGGCGAAGGCGAGCGCCTTCCACACCCAGTCCCATTTCTCCTTGGCCTCAACCGGGAAATCCGCGGCGATCGTCGTGCCCCAGCAATAGAGCAGCAACAGCACGATCAACACCTGTCGCCCGCCGACGCGCGTATCGCGCTTGTCGTCGGCGAGGATCCATCCGCCGACCGCCAGCGCAACCGCGATCAGCGAGATCGGCACACTGTTGAGCAGCAGATAGGTCAGCCGCTGCGGCGACACGATGTCGATATAGACATAGACAAGCACGAGCAGGAACGGCCGCTTGAATCCCATTCCGAAGAACGCGAGCAGGAACGCGATGAACGCGAGATCACGCATCGGGGCGAGGTTTCTCGGTGGATTTGCGCTTGGTATCGGCGGTGTCGTGCGGGCTGGGCTCCCGGTCGAGATCGGGGCGTCTGAGCAACAGGAACGCGGCGAGCATCATCAACCCGTGGCTGAGGCCGAGCGCGAGATTGTCGATCATGGTGACGGCCTCCTTTCCGGATAGCGGGCTTCGTGGAATCGTTTGTACGTCTAGTCGGTTGACGCGCCGTTAAGCGATCTGTGGCAGGGGGATAGTACGATGCGTATCCTTCATATCCTCGATCACGGCCTGCCGCTGCAAAGTGGCTACACGTTCCGCACGCGGGCGATCCTCAAGGCGCAGGAGGCGCTCGGCTGGACCGTCGCTGCGGTGACGGGGCCGCGGCACGGTGTCGCGCCTGCTTCGGTTGAGTCGGTCGACGGGCTGACCTTCCATCGTACGGATGCGGGGGTGAAGCCGGGACCGGTCGGCGAAGCCGTCGGGATCGCGGCGTTCGCCAAGCGGATCGAGGCGGCGGTCGATGCCTTCAAGCCTGACATCCTCCACGCGCATTCGCCGGTAATCGATGCGCTCGCCGCACTGATCGTCGCGCGCAAGCGGAAGCTGCCGCTGGTCTACGAGATTCGCGCGTTCTGGGAGGATGCGGCGGTCGGCAACGGGACGGGCACGGCGACGTCGCTGCGGTATCGTTCCACGCGGGCGTTGGAGACGTGGGCTGTGCGGCGAGCGGATGCGGTTGCGGTGATCTGCGAAGGCTTGCGCAGCGACCTGATCGCGCGAGGGATCTCGGAAGACAAGATCATGGTGTCGCCCAACGGCGTCGACCTCGACCTGTTCGGCAATGCTCCGCCGCGTGACGATGCGCTTGGGGCTGAACTGGGGCTCGACGGTACGGATGTCGTCGGGTTCATCGGCAGCTTCTACGATTACGAAGGGCTCGACGACCTGATCGCGGCGATGCCTGCGTTGGTGGCGTTGCGGCCCAAGGCGCGGCTCTTGATGGTCGGCGGGGGGCCGATGGAGACGGCGTTGCTCGCGCAGGCGGAGGCATCGCCGGTGGCGGATGCGATCCGCTTCGTCGGGCGCGTGCCGCATCAGGAGGTCGAGCGCTATTATGGGCTGGTCGACATCCTCGCCTATCCACGCAAGCGAATGCGCCTGACCGATCTGGTCACGCCGCTAAAGCCGCTGGAGGCGATGGCGCAGGGGCGGCTGGTCGCGGCGTCGGATGTCGGTGGCCACCGAGAACTGATCCGCGATGGCGATACCGGAACGCTGTTTCCGCCCGACGATCCGCAGGCGATCGCGGACGCGCTCTCGGGGATGTTCGCGGATCGCTCGGGGTGGGACGAACGGCGTGCGCGGGGGCGTGCTTTCGTCCAGGAAGAGCGTAACTGGTCGTCAAACATTCGCCGTTATGCTCCAGTCTATGAACGGCTGATCGCGGCCGCGGTGCGGGAAAATTAATGGCAGAGTTTGCTCTTCGGACTTTGCAGCGTGGCAGTCTGAATCGTCTGGTGCCGATCGTCGGTGCGATTGCCGGGGGCGTGATCGCGGCGGCGGGCGTGATGCTGTCGTCCGGCGATGCGCTGGAGGCGCTCGTATCGGATACGGGTATCGCGGCGCTGATCCCGATGGCGGCACCGCCGCTCGGGGCGACGGCGCGTGCGATACTCGCGCTGGGGGCGGGGGCGTTGATCGCGGCGATCCTGTGGTCGTCGCTGTACCTGCTGTTCGGGCCGGGAGGTGTGTTTGCCGGTGCGCGACCGCGGGAGGACGGCGTGCCGGTGATCCGCCGCGCCGACGCACATCCCGACGCACCGCCGCGCAAGCCGATGTCGGCGGCCGATCTCGGTACGCCCTTAATGGAGGTCGGCGTTGCGGGCGCGACCGATGGTGCCGCGCGCGATGAGCGGACCATTCCCGCCGACCTCGACCTGCCGCTCGCCGCCTATGATCCGAAGGCGATGCGGCCCGTGCCGATGGAGCCTGCCCGGCCGGTCGCGCCGCTGGCGCAGCCAACGATGGTCGCGCCGGTGATCGAAATGTCGCCGACCGCCGAGCCGGACACGTTCGTGACCGCGCCTGTGCCGAAGCCGGTCGAGCCACCGGTCGTCGAAACGTCGCAACCGGTGGAGGAGGTCAGCGCGCCGACGCCGATCGCCCGGCCTCTGCGTGCGCAGGCCGAGCCGACTACGCCGCCGACGATCGAGACGCTCTTGCAGCGACTGGAGCAGGGCGCCCTTCGTCGGGGGCGGATCGGGTCGCACTGAGGTAGACGCGCGCCGCTCGCCCTGGCGTACCCGAGGCTGTCGAAAGCGCTGTTTCTCTCTCCTTGCCTCTGATACCCATAGCTCGAAAAACATCGGGGAGGGATCATGGCAAACGCCGAAACAGTTATGGGCGAGCCGGAGAAAGCCGCATCGCGCTACGCCTGGTACGTGCTGTCGATCCTGTTCCTCGTCTATGTCCTGAACTTCGTCGACCGGCAGATCATCTCGATCCTGGCCGAAGACATCAAGCGCGACCTGGGGTTGAAGGATCAGGATCTCGGGTTCCTGTACGGCACTGCGTTCGGCGTGTTCTATTCGCTGTTCGGCATTCCGCTGGGGCGGCTGGCGGACAATTGGCACCGCGTCCGGCTGATGACGATCGGGTTGTCACTGTGGTCGGTGATGACCGCGCTGTCGGGCTTTTCGAAGACCGGCGGACATCTTGCCGCGGCACGGATCGGGGTGGGGATCGGCGAGGCAACGGCTAGTCCTTCAGCCTATTCGATCATCTCCGATTATTTCCCGAAGCGGCTGCGCGCGACCGCGCTGTCGATCTACTCCGCAGGCCTCTATGTCGGCGGCGGCTGTTCGTTGTTCATCGGCGGGCTGATCGTGCAGGGCTGGAACAAGGCCTATCCTGGCGGCGGACCGCTTGGGCTGGTCGGCTGGCAGGCAGCGTTCATGGCGGTCGGCGTGCCGGGGCTGTTGCTGGCGGTGTGGATCGCGACGTTGAAGGAGCCGATCCGGGGGCTCGTCGAGGGGCTGCCCGAGCCGGAGAAGCATCCGGCGCCGTTCCGCGCGTTCGGGGCGGAGCTGGTGACGATCGTGCCGCCGCTGACCTTGATCGGTGCGGCGATGGGTGGGGCGCGGGCGCTCGGGTATAATCTGGTTGCGCTTGCGGCGGTGGTCGCGGCGGTGTCGGGGCTGGTCGCGGCGGGCGAGCCATGGCCGCAATGGGTAGCGATCGGGATCGGCGTGTATGCGGTGTTCTCCTGGGCGTCGGCGCTGAAGCGGCGCGATCCGCCGACCTTTGCGCTGATCGTCGGGACGCCGGCGTTTCTCTGCACGGTGGTGGCGTATGGGCTGAACGCGTTCCTGAGCTATGCCGCGAGCTTCTGGGCGGCACCCTATGCGTTGCGCGAGCTTGGTGCGACGCCGGCGTCGGCGGGGTTCATGATCGGCAGCCTCGGCGCGACTGCGGGGTTCCTCGGGCTGACGATCGGCGGCGTGGTGTCGGATCGGTTGCGGCAGCGCAATCCGGCGGGACGGTTGTGGGTGGTGATCTTCGGGGCGGTGGTGCCGGTGCCGTTCCTGATCCTCGCCTTTACCGCGTCGTCGCCGGTCGCGTTCTATACGGGGATCTTCCTCGCGCAGTTGACCGCGTCGTGCGCGCTGGGGGCGGCTGCTGCGACGACGCAAGACATGGTGTTGCCGCGGATGCGGGGGACGGCGACGGCGACGTTCTTCATCGGGACGACGCTGATCGGGTTGGCGCTCGGGCCGTACATGGCGGGGCGGGTCTCGACGCTGACCGGGAGCTTGTCGATCGGGATGTTATCGTTGCTGGTGGTGACGCCGATCACACTGGCGTGTGCGGTTGCTGCGTACCGGATGGCGCCCGGGGCCGAGGCTACGCGGGAGGCTAGGGCGCGGGCGGCGGGGGAGACGGTTTAAACGCTCCTGTTGACCCTAGCCCGGTCACCCTCTTCCGTTCGTGCTGTGCGAAGTCGAAGCACCTACGCTTGGGACATGCCCTTCGACTTCGCTCAGGGCGAACGGGGAGGGGGCGGGTCGGTGCGCGAAACATGTGCTTCGAGACGAGCCGTCGATACGTCGCCTTCGGCGACTACTCGGTCTCTACTCAGCACGAACGGACGTTGCGCAGGCGAATGTGCCCCTCCTGAAGATTAGGAGGGGCCACGCACTCACCCCGCCTGGAACACACCGCAGGCGATCCGCCCGCCGCTGTTGCCGGCCGGGTCGGTCATCAGGTCATCCGGACCTGCGTGCACCACGAAGGCCGAGCCGTCGGTGTCCATCAGGCCCGCCATCGTCGCGCCGGGGATCGTGATGCCGATCGTGCCGCGTCCATCGGTGCCGATGATCAGGTTGGGCAGGTCGCCTTCATGCGGGCCCTGCGGGTTCATGCTGCCGTGCTTCATGCCGGTCGGGTTCCAGTGGCCGCCTGCGGTCGTGAAGTCGGGGGCGTCGCAACGGCCAACCATATGGATGTGCGCGCCGTGCGTGCCGGGGGGCATCGCCTTGGCGTCGAGCGTGAAGCGGAGCCCGCCCGCGACTTCGGTGGCGGTGGCGCGGCCGACGTCGGTGCCGGTGGCGGTCTGCAGCGTCGCGGTGGCGCGCTGGCCGCCGGATACGGGGGCACCGGTCTCCATGCCAGTCTTCTCGCAGGCGGCGAGCCCAATCGTTGCTGCGCCGAGCAGTGCCAGTGTCGCAATCCGCATAGTGTCTCTCCCTGTTGATGTCTTGGCGAACCCTTCGCCGTGGCTCAGGTTCCACCCCCGGTATTGAGCGCCCAGCGCGCGACCGGTTCGTACGTCGCGCCGTCGCGGCCGAGATGGCTCTGGTACAGCACGAGATGCGGTAGCGGGAAGGGCGCGCTCGACAGTGCGGCATGTGTTGCAAGCCAGTCCTCGATCGCGAACCCGACACCCGCGGACCGTGCCAGCCGCGCGACGGTGATGTGCGGGAGATAGGCGCGATGTTCGGGCGGGAGGCCGGCACGAACGCACGCCTGGTCGACCTTGCGGTGGAGCGCGGCGAGCGCCTCGTGCGGCGTCACGCCGGCCCACAACGTGTCGGTTCGTCCGCTCTTCTCGAAGCGGCCGACTCCGGTGAGCGCGACGCTCGGGACCGGCGCGACGGTCTGGCTCAGCGCGACCGCGACGTCTTCGGCGACCGGCCGTTCGACCTCGCCGATGAACCGCAGCGTCACGTGCAGGTCGTCATCGTCCTGCCAGCGTGCGGACGGGACGCCCTCCATTATGTCGAGCAAGCTCTGACGGATAGCGGGCGGCGGGCGGAGGGCGACGAAAAGGCGGATCATGGATTGCGGCAGGTTAACCGCGAACCACCATGCCGATGCAACCACTCTGCTTGAAAAGCGTCCTGTAAAAGACGATATTCACCATAACCGGCACCATGCCGGACAAAGGAGCTGATTTCACAATGGCTAATTGGTCTGACCCCCGGCCCCGCGCCGCGCCGTTCGGAACGACGGCCACGGGCCAGCGTACCGAGGCCTATGACGCTGGTCTCCGGTCGTACATGCTCTCCGTGTATAACTACATGGGCTCGGCTGTCTTGCTGACGGGCATCGTCGCGATGCTGTTCGCATGGGGCGGCGCAGAGTCGCCCGCCGCTCAGGTGTTCATGAGCGGCGGCATCCTGAAGTATGTCATCATGTTCTCGCCGCTCGCGATCGTGTTCGGCATCAGCTTCGGCCAGAACCGGATGTCGACCGGCACGATGCAGATGCTGTTCTGGGGCTTTGCCGTCCTGATGGGCCTGTCAATGTCGACCATCTTCCTGGTCTATAGCGGCACATCGATCGCGGGTGCGTTCTTCGCCACCGCAGCTGGTTTCGCGGGTCTCAGCCTGTACGGCTACACCACCAAGCGCGACCTGTCGGCGTTCGGGACGTTCCTGATCATCGGCGTCGTCGGTCTGCTGGTCGCGAGCCTGATCAACATGTTCCTGCAGTCGGGCGTGATGCAGCTGGTCATCAGCGGTGTCGGTGTGCTGCTGTTCGCGGGCCTCACCGCCTACGACACGCAGCGCACCAAGAGCCTGTACGCGCAGGTTGCCGGGACGGACATGGTCGGCAAGGTCGTCATCATGTCGGCGCTGAGCCTGTACCTCGACTTCATCAACATGTTCATGTTCGTGCTGCGTCTGTTTGGTAGCAGCCGCAACTAACTCCCGCTAAGGGTGTGACGAACGCAGGGCTCGGCGGGACACCGCCGGGCCCTTTTCTTTTGGCTTCGGGACAGGAATGGGACGCGCAATGCGGCTCTCGATCGACGTGCGTCTGGATTACGGGATCACGGGGGACGCCGATGTGCTCCTCCAGATCGAAGCGGCGGCAATGGCCGACCAGACGATCGAGTCCGAGTCCCTCACCTTGTGGTCGGACAGTCCGATCCGGGCGGTGCGCGGCGAGGACGGGATCGGGCAACGTTGCTGGTCGCGCGGACATGGGCGGTTCACGGCCGAGTATAAGGCCATCGTCGCCGTAAATCGCGAGCGGGTGCAGCTCGAGCTGTATCCGGCGACGCCGCCGCGAATGCTCGATGGCGAGCTGACGCCGTATCTTATGCCGAGCCGCTATTGTCCCTCGGACCGGTTCGAGGGCTTCGTCGCGCGCGAGTTCGGCGGGCTGGAAGGCGGTCCGCTGGCGGCGGCGCTGACCGAGTGGGTTTATCAGTCGCTCGACTATCGCTGTGGATCGAGCAGCGGCGAGACGACCGCGCTCGATACGTTCGCATCGCGTTCGGGGGTGTGTCGGGATTATTCGCATCTGCTGGTGTCGCTCGCGCGGGCGGGCGGGATCCCGGCTCGGTGCGTCTCGGCCTATGCGCCGGGGGTCGATCCGCCCGACTTCCATGCGGTCGCGGAGCTGTGGCTGGCAGGCGACTGGCGGTTGATCGATGCGACGAAGATGGCGACGTGCAGCGATATCGCGCGCGTCTGCGTCGGGCGCGATGCGACGGATATCGCGTTCATGACAGTGTTCGGGCAGGCGTATCTGTGGGAGCAGACGGTGAAGGTCACGCCGCTCGACACTCCGTCATCCTGACGAAAGTCAGGACCCAGGGTCACAAGCGCTTCCCCCGGTACCCTGGGTCCTGACTTTCGTCAGGATGACGGTTGTGGGCCTGGGCAGGAACGGTCCGCCTGTTCAACCGTTGGTCATCGCTAAGATTAAAAAGGGACGTCGCAATGACCGACATAGACAAGAGCGCGCTGGATAGCCTGTCCGTAGCGCCCGACGACAAGGATGCCGAGGGCAAGAGCTCGGGGCGCGATCCGCGTCAGGAAGCGGGCCAGGACAAGTCGATCGGCAAGCGCCTGCAGAAGAACCCGGACAGCGCCGACGCGCGTCTCGACAACGGGCTCGATGAGTCGATGGACGGCAGCGATCCGATTTCGGCGACGCAGCCGGGGTCGGGCACCGAGCCGGCGAAGTCGTCGGGCTATGACGAGGATGCCGAGCGGGCGCTGCGCGAAAAGCAGGCGTAACCCTCGCATCTGCTCAACGAACGGGCGTCGGTCGGCAACGACCGGCGCTTTTTTGTTGCCTAAACGCCTCGCAAGACGATCAAATCGCTTAGTTTCGTTCGGTTCGTCGCAGCCTTGTTGCAGCGCAACAGCTTTCATGGTCGCTTGGTGTTACGGAAAGATGACGCGCGATAGGGTCGTTGTTAACCATCCGAGCGCATAGTCTGCCGGTTCCTTGACGAGAGCGGGGTGACGACATGGCTTCCAGAATGAAACCGGCACAGGGGTCGATGACCCTCGCCGAGATGAAGGAATTCGCGGCTTTTCCGAGTTCGACGCAGCGGTATATCCGGCGTTCGCTCGACGTGGGCCTGGACCGCGAGGATGCGATGCAGCGCTGGTCGCGCGATGTGGTAGAGGCTGCAAGCATCCGGGCGCAGGCGCGGCTGTACAACAATCTTCCCGATCTGCGCGCGATGGTGCCGGACGATAGTGGGCTCGACGCGATCGAGCCGTTCCTGGCGCCGTTGATGACGCTGGTTGCGTTCGACCTGGGGCAGGGACGGCTCACGAGTTTCTCGGCGTTGCGGTTCCTGTACGAGCGGTTGATCGGCGCTGAGGTTCGGCCTTGGCTGCCATCGGCGTTCTGCGCGGCGGCGGCGCTGCCGCACCTGCATCCGGAACTGCGGCGGAAGCTACTCCAGTCGATCAGCGAGGCGGCGGCGACCGCGTCGGGCTGGTCGAACCGGCAGCCGGCTTTCTTTCCGTATTGGGTCGAGAAGGTGGACTCGGGGACGACCTTGGCGAGCTGACCCCTCCTGATCCTCCCCCTTGCGGGGGAGGATAAGTGCTCTCTCGCCAAACTACCGGCACGCGCGCCAGCCGGTGGCGCCGCGGTTCGCTTGGTCGAGATGCAGGTGGTCTGCGTGCGCGGCGTTGTAGTCGGGGGACAGCGTCGTCGCGAACAGCTTGCACGCACCGTCGCGGACGTCGCGGAGGAACGCGGCTTTGGGATCGTCGCCTTTCCAGTCTCGCGCTACGGTGATGCGGGTGCCATCGGTCAGGCGGAATCCGGCGATGTCGACCGCGTCGGCGGTTGAGTGTTCGCTCCAGTTGCTCGAATGGCTGCCGGCGATGCGGCGGCAACTATAGCTGCCGAAATGATCGATCGTCGCGACGCGTGCGCCGAAGTGACGTTCGGCGGCAGGCTGGACGATGTTCCATTCCCACATCGCCAGCGCCGCGGCAACCGGACAGGCGACGCCCAACCCGACAGGTGCGAAGGCGATCTTTCGAGCACCGCCGGTCAGGCGCACGCCGTCTGCATAGCCGCATTGCCCCTCGCCCTTGCGTGGCGGCAGGACGGTGTAGCGGACGCCGGCGCGGTCGAGCAGCGCGCGGCATTGCGGAAAGTCTTCGGTCAGCGCAGTGAGCTTGCGGCCCGTGAACAGTCCAATCGGCTGGCCGAGATCGAGCGGCGCCCAAGGCACGTCCTGCGGCCGTCCGCGCAGGCTCGCCCACAGCATCAGCGCCAGCGTCGCGGTGACGACCAGCGCGACTAGCCACCCGATCGTCCTCCGCACCGCGCGCATGTCAGCCGCGCACCGCGTCCGACATCGGCTCCGAGGTTATCGGATAACCGAGGTCGTCGGGGATGCAGAGATGCTCGACGCCGTCGCGTATCTCGGTCCACGGCGTGACGGTGCGGATCGGATGCGCGCGGGCGTCAGCGACCGCAGCGTCGAAATCGGCGAACTGCGCGATACGTTCGAGATTGCGGCGGGTCGGGAAGATGATCGTCGCGCGGCCGGCGTCGGTCTCGGTAAGAATGTACGCGGCGGTGGCCCAGAACAGGCGGACGTTTTCGGTCTCGTCGACCCGCGCCGCAGGGGCCTCGGCGGGCAGGCGGGCGAGATAGAAGCGCGTGTCGAAGATGCGCGCATGGGCGTGTGCTGGCCGCCAGCGGGCGAAATACTCGAGCGTTTCGAGGTCGAGGGATGTGCCTGCTTCCGCCAATGCTTCGCCGAACGCGGTTCCGGCGTGAAGGGCGGCGCGCAACTGCTCGAAGGCATGGATGGAGGGCATCGGGGAGAGGCCGATCGGCAGGCCGGCCTCCTCTATCGTCTCGCGGATCGCGGCGACGCGCGCAGCGGTTTCGTCGCCGGGTGAGCCTAGTACGGCCGCCAGTGCATGATCGCCGGGATCGACGCGGCCGCCAGGGAATACCAGTGCGCCGCCCGCGAACGCCATCGCCTTGGCACGCTCGACCATCAGCAGTTCCGGGGGACCGGCCGGCGTGTCGCGGAAGATGACGAGCGTCGCGGCGGGGATGGCGGGGGGAAGCGCGTCGGTCATTGGCTTTGGTAACGCGCGACGGCGGGATCGGGTAGCGTCGTGGGGGTGAAGTCACTCGGAGGTGGGGCGTGTGCAATCCGACGTAGTTAGGCTTTGTTCTCCCGCGAAGGCGGGAGTCCAGTCTGGGTCCCCGCCTTCGCGGGGAAACTGGGAGACGCTCGGTTGTAAGCTGTCAGTCTGCGAGCATGGCGGCGAGTGCGGGGGTTAGGTATTCGCACGTGGTGCCGCCGATTTCGGTGATGAGGCGAGCGGCGATGCCGTGATTTCGCGCAAGGTCGAAGCCGTCCGGGCCGAGCACGGTGAGTGCGGTCGCCCAGGCGTCGGCGTCGAGCGCGGTCTCGTGGATGACGCTGGCGGAGACGACGCCGGTGTCGATCGGGCGTCCGGTGCGTGGATCTAGCGTGTGGGCGCCGCGACGGTAGTCGCCGGAGGTCGCCACCGCTTGGCCGTGCAGCGCGATCCTGAGCGGGAGGAGTGTCAGGCCGGGCGGGCTTTCGAGGTCGACCCACCAGGGATCGCCGTCCGGCTTGATCCCGCGACCGACGAGTTCGCCACCGATCTCGACCAGTGCGTTCGCGATACCGGCGTCGTGAAGCAGGTCCGCGATGGCGTCGACCGCGTGGCCCTTGGCGATCCCCGACAGGTCCAGCGCGGTGCCGCCGGGTTGGCGGAGGTGCGCGCCGGTGGGGGCGAACGACAGTCGGGACCAGCCCGATGTCGCGCGCGCCGTCTCGATTTCGGCAGCGCTTGGGGGGCAGGCGACGGGGACGGGGCCGAAACCCCAGGCATCGATGAGCCTGCCGATCGTCGGATCGAACGCGCCGCCGGTTATCTCGGCGATCGCGAGGCCGCGCGTCATGACATGTGCGAAGTCGGGTGGCAGCGTCGTCCAGGTGCCGCTCGGCGACCGGTTGAAGCGGTACAGGAGCGAGTTCTGTGCCCAATGGCTCATCTCGGCGACGAGCCCGGCCAGCCGCGCGGTGATCGCCGCGCGTATCGACGACGGATCGGTGCCGGCGGGCGCGGCGAAGCGCACGCTCCACGACGTCCCCATCGTCTCGCCGTGCAGATCGAGCACCACCGCCGACGGATCGCGCGCCGCGAACGCCGCGGCGTCGATCGTCGGCGGCAACGCGATCCTCATGCCGCCAAACTCATGCCGAACGCCTCAGGGGGTGAGCACTTCGAGCGTCGTGACGTAGCTCATCCGCCGTTCGGTTGCCCGCGGCGAAGTCGCTTTGGCGTCGGTGAGCGTCGCGTTGAGCCAGTACATCCCGGCGGTCGGCCACGAGACGCTCAACACGCCGTCCGCACCAGTGGTCAGTTCGCGCGCGCCCTCTTCATTGTGGTAACGCTTGCCGCCTGGAATCACTGTCACCTTCAACCCCGCAGCGGGTTTGCCGTCGACCAGGAAGCGGAACTTGGCGGTTTCGCCCGCGACCAGTTCGTCGGGATGCGTAATCGGCGCGAACTCGAGGCCCTTGCCGGTCGGCTTGAAGACGGTGGTGGTCGGCGCGCCCGCGGTCACGAAGATCTCGTTGCGGCCCGACACCTCGGTGACCTTAACGTCGGTCGCGTTGGCGGGGATGTCGGCGACGGTCAGCGGGGCGGGGGCGTTCGGCTGCGGCGGACCGCGACGACCGCCGAGGCGCTTCTCGACGCCATCGACCTTGAAGCTGCCCATGACGGCGGACATCTGCGTGCCGATCTTCCACGTGCCGGGCTTGTCGAGCTTCACGTCGAACACCGAGCGATAGCGCCCGGTCGCGCCGTTCTGCAGTGCGCCTTCGCTGCCGTCGGGCTGCCAGACCTTCATGCCGTCGAGGCGGAGCGGCTGGTGATCGAAGAAGAACAGGTCGTTCGAAACGGCGGCGTCGACCGTCACCCAGCCATCGGTGCCCGAGAACACCGTGGCCGACGGCAACAGCCACATGCGGTGCGCCGACAGTGCGGCGGGGATCGACAACAGCGCGGCGGCGGCCATCAGGCGTGCAACAAAAGGCTTCATGCTGTGATCCTTAGCGGGCGGAGATGGCGACGGCGCCGAGCTCGGTCTTGCCCGTGGTGCGGGCTCCGGCGGTAAGCGGTACGGAGACGAGTTCGCGACCACCGGTCTCGCGCGCAGCCTCGACGTTGAGGACATACTGACCGGGTTTGACGTCGTTGGGCAGGGGGATGGTGTACTGGCCCGGCGTCCGCGTCGCGCCGCTGATGCCGTCGGCGGGCATCGTCATGCTCCGGCCGCCCTTGCGCCACCACGCGCGAAGGTCTGCGAGCCATTTGGTACCGGGATCGTTGCCGCGCTTCTTGAGATCATACCAGACCGCCAGCGTCCGCGGCGCGCCCCCACCGACCGGTTCCAGCCATACCGCGACATAGGGGCGGTGATATTCGGCGACGTCGAGCCGCGGGATCGTGATCGTCACGGCACCGGGCGGCGCTGCAACCGCAGGCGACAACAGGGCAGGCGCGGTGATCGCCCCGCCGAGCAACAGGAACGCGGTAGGACGCATGGCGAAACCCCTCAATGGATGAACAGGATGGCGAGCAAGACGGGAAGCGCGA
Source organism: Sphingomonas sp. PP-CC-1A-547 (assembly GCF_003610375.1). Classification (GTDB taxonomy): domain Bacteria; phylum Pseudomonadota; class Alphaproteobacteria; order Sphingomonadales; family Sphingomonadaceae; genus Sphingomonas. The sequence continues at coordinate 352,543 of NZ_RAPZ01000013.1, read as the reverse complement.
GCCCGGCGGCGACGATCGGCCAGGTCGAAGGCCGGTGCCGCGCGTGGAGTTGCAGCAACAGGAGGCCGGTAAGCGTGAACAGGATGCACGCGCCGGCGAAGACGTCGATGAACCAGAACCACGCCGCGCCCGCGTTGCGACCCTTGTGCAGGTCGTTCAGATACGAGATCCAGCCGCGATCGGTGGTTTCGGCGGTGATCGCGCCGGTCGCGCGCGCGATGGTGACCCAGCCGTCGCCGCCGGGGCGGGGCAAGGCGACATAGGCGTCGCTATCGGACCATTCGACGGGCTTGCCGGCGGGATCGAGCCCGACCGCGTTCGCGACCGCCTTGGCAACGGGAACGGGGAGCGGCGCGTCGGCGGTATGCGGTGCGCTCAGCATGTGGAGCAGCGAGCGCGGTAACGTGCCGCTTTTCTCCACGACGACCGGTTTGGCACCGATCGATGCCGCGTGATTGAGCGTGATGCCGGTGATCGCGAACAACAGCATCGCGGTCAGCGACAGCGCCGCGCTGATCCAGTGCCAGCTGTGCAATTGCTTGAGCCACCAGCTTCGCCATTTGCGTTTGCGCTTGGCGATCGTCGCGGGCGACGGGGAAGTTTGGGACGCGTTCACGCTGATCCGCCTATCGGCTCGCAACAGGCAGATCAAGGCTATTGAGAATAGTTAGCAGAAAAGGCGGGTAGTGCCTCGACGTTTCGTACGTCGAGGCACCAGCGATCAGCCCCCGCGGCGCGCGCGTTCGGCCATTTCGTTCAACTGCACGACGGCTTCCGGAAAGCGATGATCGGCTTCGGCATTGCGCAACGGCCGAACACGTTCGACGAGTATCTCGTTAGGCGTGGGCTGCTGCGTCCAGAGAGCCATGACCTCATCCGCAAACGCCTCCAGCGGCATATAGCCGGGACGCGTTTCCTGCCCGGGGGTAAGGCCGGTCTGCACGCCGGGGGGCGCGATCTCGATCACCTCGACCTTGCCCTCCAGGACGCGACGCAGGGACACGGTGTAGGAATGGATCGCCGCCTTGGTCGCCGAATACGTGGGGGCGGCGGTCAGCGGGACATAGGCGAGCCCGGACGTCAGGTTGACGATCGTGCCGCCGGACTGTGCAGCAAGATGATCGACCAGCGCGTTGGTCAGCCGGATCGGACCCAGCAGATTGGTGACGATCGTCGCCTCCGCGTCGGTCAGATCACGGCGGGTCGCGGCGTCCTCCAGCTTCATGATGCCGGCATTGTTGACTAGCACGTTGAGCGCGGGATGTTCGGCGACGAGGCGATGCGCGAAGTCTTCGATCGCGGCGGGATCGTCGATGTCGAGCGTCATCGCGCTCATGTTTTCCCGCCCTGTGATCGCCTCGTCGAGCGCTTCCTGACGTCGACCGGCAACGATCACCGCGTTGCCCGCATCGTGGAGACGGTGCGCCAGCGCGGCGCCGATACCCGACCCGCCGCCGGTGATGAGGATGGTGTTGCCGGTTGGATTCATGCCGCGTCTCCTGATGATAGCGGCCGTACAACGCAGGCGATGCGCGTTCGGTCCCCATCGGTCAGGGGTCGGCTTTTACATAACCTCGACCGGACTCGCCGAAGCTGAATGGCGTTGATCGCGTACGGTATTCCGGCGAACGCTGACGATCACCGCGACGAGGCCAAGCGCCGACGAGACGGCACCCGCCATCGCCACCGCCGGATACCCGAACCCTGCCGCGATCACGCCGCCGCCGACCGCTGCGCCGATCGCATTGCCGAGGTTGAACGCGCCGATGTTCATGGCGGATGCAAGGTTGGGCGCGTCCGCCGCGGCATGCATGACGCGGATCTGCAGCGGCGGAACGAGCGCGAAACTCGCAATACCCCAGAGGAAGATGAGGATCGCGGTCGGAATCTTGAATGGCATCAGCAGTGCAAACACGATCAGGATCGTCGTCAGGGAGGCGAGCGTGATGATCAACGTCTTGTCGACCGAGCGATCCGCGAAACGGCCGCCGAGCCAGTTGCCGAGCGTCAGCCCCAGGCCGTAGATCACCAGCATCGCGGTGATGTAGCCGAGCGAGGCGTGAGTCACTTCGCGCAAGATCGGCGTGATGTAGGTGAACACGGTGAACATCGCGCTCGCGCCCACCACGGTCAGGCCAAGCGCGCCGAGCACGGGGCCCCGCGTCAGTACGCGCAGTTCCGCCATCGCATCGCTGCCCTCGGGCGCGGGCAAAGCCGGCAGAGTCAGCCGCAGCGCCGCCATCGTCGCCACGCCGAATGCCGATATGCCCCAGAACGACGCGCGCCAGCCGAGATGGTCGCCTGCCCAGGTCGCGAGCGGCACGCCGACGACGTTCGCGATCGTCAGCCCCATGAACATCGCCGCCACCGCGCCCGCGCGTCGTTCCGCCGGCACGAGGCTGGCCGCGACGATCGACCCGACGCCGAAGAACGCGCCGTGGTTGAACGAGGTCAGGATCCGCGCGGCCATCAGCATGCCGTAGCCGGTCGATACCGCCGCGAGCAGGTTGCCGATGGTGAAGATACCGGCAAGTGCGATCAGCAACGTCCGCCGCGGCACCCGCCCGGTGGTCAACGTCATCAATGGCGCACCAATGACGACGCCGAGCGCATAGGCGCTGATCAGCAATCCCGCGGTCGGGATCGACACGCCAAGATCGGTCGCGATGACGGGCAGCAGCCCCATCGGCGCAAATTCGGTCACGCCGATGCCGAACGCGCCGACGGCCAGGGCCAGCAGGCCGGGATTGAGCTTCATGATGTCGTTCCTCAGACCAGCGCAGGGTTCAGCCGGGCGAAACCCTCTTGCTGGCGATAGGGCGTATGGGGGTAGGGTGGCAGCATGTCGCTGGCCGCATCGAGCACAGCGACCTGTGGGGCCGTCAGTTCCCAGCCGACGGCCCCCAGATTGTCGCGCAACTGGGCTTCGTTGCGTGCGCCGATGATCACGGACGACACGGTCGGGCGGCGCAACAGCCAGTTGATCGCGACTTGCGGCACGGTCTTGCCCGTTTCCGCCGCGACCGCCTCGAGCGCGTCGATCACGCGGTAGAGGTGTTCGGCCTCGACTGGCGGTGCGAACTGTTCGGTGTCGTGCAGGCGGCTGCCCGCGGGGATCGGCCGGTCGCGCCCGATCTTGCCGGTCAGGCGACCCCAGCCAAGCGGGCTCCACACCAGCGCGCCGACCCCCTGGTCCGCGCCGACCGGCATCAGGTCCGCCTCGTACGCCCGGCCGATCAGCGAGTAATAGACCTGGTGCGCGACGAGCCGCGGCGAGCCGTGGCGGTCGGCGATGCCTTGCGCCTTCATGACCTGCCAACCGGGATAGTTGGACACGCCCGCATAGCGGATCTTGCCCGCAGCGATCAGCGTGTCGAGCGTGCCCATCACCTCCTCGGTCGGGGTCGAGGCATCGAAGGCGTGAAGCTGGAGCAGGTCGACGTAATCGGTGCCTAACCGCCGCAACGAATCCTCGACCGCGCGGATCAGCCGCGACCGCGACGCGCCCCAATCCTGAGGACCGTCACCCATCGGCAGGCCGGTCTTGGTCGAGATCAACACCCGGTCGCGCCGCCCCCTGATCGCCGCGCCGAGCACGGACTCCGAGGCACCGTTCGAATAGACGTCGGCGGTGTCGAACAATGTCACGCCCGCTTCCAGGCAGACATCGACCAGCCGCCGTGCTTCGGTCTCGTCGCTGCGTCCCCACGCGCCGAACAACGGCCCCGTGCCGCCGAAGGTCGCGGTGCCGAAGCTCAACACGGGAACGCGCAAGCCCGATGATCCCAATTGCCGATAGTCCATGTGCGTATCCCCAATGTTCGCGTTGGTGCATAGATGGACGGTATGGTGCCCCCTTATTAGACGATGTGACGGCGAAGGATTTGTGACGTGGACGCAAAGATCGGGATAGGCGCCGACCGGGCTCGTGCGCTGGAAATCTTCGCGACGGTGATGCGCGAGGGCAGTTTCTCGGGCGCTTGGCGCGCGCTGGGGCTGACGCCATCGGCGGTGGCGCGGTCGATCGACCGGATCGAGGCGCGGCTTGGCGTGCGGTTGCTGCTACGCTCGACGCGGGCCCTGACGCCGACCGTCGAGGGGCAGGTCTATCTGCAGACCGCGCGGCGGATCCTCGCCGACCTGGACGACGCGGAGCAGCAGATCGCCGATCAAGGCGCGCCGCGCGGGCGGCTGCGGATCAGCGCCGCGCTATCGCATGGGCGGTTGTGCATCGTGCCTCTGCTGGGCGAGTTCGCGCGTTCGTACCCGCATATCCTGGTCGATTTCGCACTGACCGATACGCTCGTCGATGTCGCGGGCGGGCAGGCGGACGTCGCGGTGCGCTTCGGTCCGCTGGCGGACAGCCTGCTGACCGCGCGCAAACTGGGCGAAAGCGGCCGCGTCATCGTCGCGGCGCCCGACTATCTCGCACGGTGCGGGACGCCGATGGTCCCCGAAGACCTGCACGCGCATAATTGCCTGAACTTCAACTTTCGCCGCGTCGAACCGGTTTGGCCATTCCGCCGCGACGGGCAGGATATGGCGTTATCGGTGAGGGGCAATATCGAGGCGAACAACGGCGAGACGTTGGGTCAACTCGCATGTGCAGCGGTCGGGATCGCGCGTGTCGGGGCTTTCAGCGTCGTCGACGACATCGCCGCGGGACGGCTCGTGCCCGTACTCGAGGACTTCAATCCAGGCGATGTCGAGCAGATCCACGCGGTGTTCGTCGGCGGCACGAACACGCCGGCGCGCGTGCGCGTGTTCGTCGACTTCCTTGTTGCCCGACTTGCCAGTTAAGCGATCGGACGGTCAGCGCTCGATCGAGAGTATGCGCGCATAGCCTTCCAGTTGCAGCGCGCGGTCTCGCGTCAGGATTGTCCCGGCGGCCGCCTCCATCGGGACGTACATCGTGCCGCTGCGGGTGGCGTAGATAGCAGTTCGCGCCCTGTCCTCGGCATCCCGGAAGGTGATCCAGGCCCTTTGCGATTGGCGCAGGGATTGCGCCGCCGGGGCGGGGAGCCGCCGCAACAGGGCCGCGTACGCAAGGTTCAGGCGCCGATCATCGTCGCGCAGCGCTTCGGTCTCGCATTCGGTCTGGCCGGCGGTGGAGGCGTTGGCTTCGCGCTCCAGGCAACGCGCCAAGCTGGTGCCGGTAGGATCACCCGACGGCATTGCGGCAAGGTCGGCGGGCGATGCCAGCAGCGTCAGGAGAAGCCATGCGCGGGTCATCGGTTCGCCTCGATGCGGGTCGATCCGCGGCAATCTGTTCGGTAGAAAAATGGGCCGGTGTTACCCGACCCATTTCACTTAGTTGCTGTCGGAGTTGTTGTCGTCTTCATGGTCGACGATCAGGTACGTCACACCAGCGACGATGCCGACGCCGATGATCAGCGGAACAATGCTCACGCCAGTGAGATTGCTTGCCTTCTTCGACGACGTGCCTGCACGAACCGGCGACGCGACCGAGAGCGACTGTGCCGAATTGGCGACAGGCGCGGCGCTGGCCGCAACTGGCAGGGCAGTCATGGCGACGGCGGACGCGCCGAGAATCAATGTTTTAATCATAAGTCACTCTTCTCATGGAACAGCCGTTTCGGCTGCGGGGCACCAACGATTCCAGGCCGAGTGGGTTCCTGATGATAACACGTCCGGATCGGACGGATAATTGTATCGGTTATTGATGCGGACTAGTTGCTTGCGATGAGGAGGATTCGACGCTCAAATCCAACCGATTTGGTTTTGAGATACTTGACGCGTATTTCTCAAGTGCCTCGGATGATGTTCTAATTAGCTGAAATATTTGTATAAGACGGTCGGTCCAGTGATGCTTGCGCATTCGCATGCGCGGTGATGGCTTCGCAGAGCGCGTGTGTCGCTAGAATGTCTGCGGCCGGGGTGGTGCGGCCCGCGCGCACTGCCGCAAGGAAGTCCGCGCACATCGCTTCGAATCCGCGCTGCCGTCCGACGGAGGTCCAGTCACCACGCCGGTGGTGGCACTCCGTGCCTGCCGAGCGCACCAGTTCCGACATGTTCCGCACCGACTGCCGCACGCCGTTGCCAATCACGTCCAGTCGTTCCTCGTCCAGCCCGCTATCCCGGTGCATCGTGCCAATGGCCGTAAAGCCGTCGCCGGCCAGCATCAGCGTCACCGCCTTGAGCACTCCATGCTCGACATGAGTCTCGATGGTGCGGCGTTCCACTGGGGCAGGCGCCAGAAACAGCAGCGTGTCGATGACATGGATGAAGTCGTCGAAGACCACTTTGCGCGGGGTGTCGGCCTGGCGGTGACGGTGCTTTTCCATGACGATCAAGCTTGGGCCGGTACCACGAAGCGCCGCGTAGCCCGGGGCAAACCGGCGGTTGAACCCTACCGTCAGCAACGTTTTCTGGCGTTCGGCCAGCGCCACAAGCTGTTGGGTTTCGGCAAGATTATCGGCGAGCGGCTTGTCGACGAAGGTGGGGATACGCCGCTCCAGCAACAGTCGAACGAGCGCCGGATGCGCACCGGTCGCGGCGTGAATGAAGGCCGCGTCGAAGGTCGCCGCCGCCAATGCATGCTCTACGCTGGCATGAAGGTGAGGCACGCGGAACGAACGTCCGGCTTCACGGAGAACCCGCTGGTCGCGTGTCGCCAGATGCAGCTCCAGTTCGGGGTTGGCCGCCAGCACCGGCAAATATCCCTTGTGAGCGATGTCGCCCAATCCCGTCACCAACACGCGCATCGCGATCTCCGAACTGTCATTCCGGTGCGCTAGATACCGCAATCGCGCGTCGTGCCGATACGTGGCTTCGCGTGGCTGACGATTTACGCAGCCGCCACAGAACCGACCCGGGTTTGCGACGTTGGACTGGGAAAGGAGACCTGAAATGCTGATCCTAGCGCTTGCCCTCACCCTAGCCGGCTCGCCCGATCTCGACCGCTGCCTCAACACCGGGGAGGCCGCACAAGGTATCACCCCAGCGATGGCGGCCTGTTTCGGCGCGGATTACAAGCGGGCCGATGGGCGACTGAACAGGACCTATGCCGCCACCATGAAACGGTTGCCGTCTGCGCGTCGCGCCGCATTGCGCACGTCGCAGCGCGCCTGGATCAAGCAGCGCGACGCTGCCTGCCCGCTCGATCAAGGCGACGGCGTAGGCACGATCGAACGCCTGAACCATCCCGCCTGCCTGACCAAGCAGACCGATCGGCGTACCGCGTGGCTTGCGCGCTACCGCTGATGTGATTCCTGCCGCAGCCGATTGGAGGCGGGGCGGGGTCGGAGAAGGTCTGCAGCCCGGTGAGATCCTCTATCCGTGCAATCCGGTTCTCAATGCGACGCTGTTCCAGTCGACGGCGCGCCGGGACCGGTCCGAACGACCCGGATTAAGCCGCGAGCATGCTGATGGTGGCGCGGTTGCGGCCGTCACGCTTGGATTGATACAATGCCATGTCCGCCGCCTGGATGAGCGTCGCGCCGTCCCGGTCCATGGCGTCGGACCAGGTCGCGATGCCGAACGACATGCTGGTCGAGCCCAGCGTGCGGTTGCCGTGTCGGACCGCCAGTTCCGCAATGGCGCGCCGCACGGTCTCGACGCGACCGGCAAGCGCTTCCGCCGTCGTGCCCGGCGCGATGATCGTGAACTCCTCGCCGCCGAAGCGGCAGATGACATCGCCGTCGCGGAACCGACTGCGCATCTCCGCCGCGACCATCTGCAGCACCGAGTCGCCGGCATCGTGGCCGAACTCGTCGTTGAACCGCTTGAAATGATCGATGTCGCACATGACGAGGCTGAGCGGAGTTCCCGCGCGCGAGGATCGGGCGATCTCCAGCTTGAGCGTTTCTTCCATGTAGCGACGATTGAACAGGCTGGTGAGCGGATCGCGGATCGTCTGCTCGCGCAGCGATCGCTGCAAGCGGTGGTTGACCAGCGCGGATGCGATGTTCTCGGTCAGCACGTTCATCCGGAAGCGGTTCTCGGCTCCGATCCTGCCCTGGAGATAGAGCACGCCGATGACCTCGCCGCCCGCGAGCAGGGGTTCGCAATGATACACCTCGTTCTCCGCGACATGCCCGCAGACGATCTCTCGGCTGGGGTCTTCGACGGAGTGGCTCTGGCCGCGACGCAGCGCCCAGCACCGCTCTGGCGCAAAGCCTTCGATCGGCACGGTGATGCCGCCCCAGCTCGCGACGGGGGCAAGGCAATTGCGCGAGTTGTTGTGCGCGTACAGGGCACCGGGAATGTCGGGGAGCACCTGCGGTACGAACACCCGGATGATCTGCGCCAATTCGTCGTCGGTGCGCGCGGCCTGCATGCGATGCGCCATGCCGCCGAGCAGTTCGATCACCTCGCCGCGTTCGCGAAGCGACTTCGTGTTCTGCTCGAGTTCGGTGTTGACGATCTGCAATTGCCGCTCGCTGGTGCCCTGGTCTGCGACGGCACCCCTTAATCGGTCGGCCATCGCATTGTAGCCTACGGCAAGGCGGGTAAATTCGCGCGATCCCATCGCAGTATCGATGCGGGCGTCCTGTTCGCCGCTGCCTAGCGCGGTCATCGCTCGCATCATGGTCGCCAGCGGGCGGCGGATCGCCCGAACGAGCAGTGCAAAGCTGCCGACGACGACGAGGGCGACGGCGATCGCGCCGAGTATCGCCAGTCTCTTGCCGCTTTCCAGCCGCTGAACCGCCGCGTCCTGCCGCGTGGACTGGAGCGCGCGTTCCTCGTCGAGAAAGCCCTGTGCGCGCACGCTGATCGCATCCATCAGTTCGCGGCCGCGGCCACTCGCGATGACCGCGACCGCGCCGGAAAAATCACCCCGGCGGGCAAGATTCAACGGTTGCAGCAAAATAGCGGAGCGCTCCTTCATCAGCACCGCGATCTCCTGCGCCCTTGCATGCTGAAGCGGATTGTCGTCGGTCTGTTCTACGACTCGGGCGATGGTTCGGGCAGCGCTATCCACACGTTCGGCGTACGACCGAGCATAGGCTGGATCGCGCGTGATGACGAAGCCACGCTGGCCGGATTCGGCCTCGCGCAGATCGCCCAGCGCCGCCTCGGTCGTCTCGATGATCCCGGCGGAATGCGCGGCCCAGTGAACGCTCTGGCTGGCCTGATACGACGCATCGGCGAGGAGCCCCGCCAAAGACGCCAACGCCAGGAGGACGATGAGTCCGATCGCGGTGATACGCGCTGTCAGCGATACGAACATCGCGGCATGCTTATCCCAAAGAGCTTAGCGTTTGGTTACGCTGCGAGGGGCCGGTCTTGTTTCGTCCGCGGGAAAAGGGGCGTGCCCGATAAAATCTGGGCGAACGGTTCGCTTGGAAAAGGGCAAACCGCTGGAGACCGACTCTCTAGCGGGCTTCCGCTGTGTGCGGTCATCCGGTCATAGATCAAAGCTCAACCAAACCCGCTCAACTGGTCCGCCGAAGCACGCGCGGGGTTGCCATCCCGCACCCCGCGTCGGCATAGGCGCGCGTTCATTGAGGGACGACGCGATGCAGACGGACGCTGGCGGCCCCGCTTTGGGGCTGGATTTCGGCACGACCAACAGCGTCGTGGCGCTGGGGACTCGCGGTGGTTCACCCGAGCTGGTGACCTTCGCAGCCCCCGCCGAGACGAGCCCGGTGTTCCGCTCGGCGCTGTGCTTCTGGCAGGACGACAGCGGCAAGGGGCTCGCGTCCGATGCGGGGCCGTGGGCGATCGCCGAGTATATGGAGTATCCGCTCGACAGCCGGTTCATCCAGTCGTTCAAGTCGGTCGCGGCGATGAAGACGTTCGAGCAGGCGTCGGTGTTCGACAAGCGCTATCGCTTCGAGGAGATGGGCCAGCTGTTTCTCGAAAAGCTGATTGCGCATTCGGGTGGCAAGCTCGACACGCGGCCGCACCGGATCGTCGTCGGCCGGCCGGTCGAATACGCTGGCGCGCGACCTGACGAGGCGCTCGCGCGCACACGCTATGACGCGATGTTCAAGGGCTTCGGGGCGGAGATCCATTACGTCTACGAACCGCTCGGTGCGGCGTATAGCTACGCCACGCGCCTGACTGAGCCGGCGACGATTCTCGTGGCGGATTTCGGGGGCGGTACTAGCGACTTTTCGGTGGTGCGCGTGGCCGAGCCGGGCGCGGCGCGGCGGTGTACGCCACTGGGTCATGCGGGCGTCGGGATCGCGGGCGACCGGTTCGATTACCGGATCCTCGACCGGCTGGTGCTGCCGATGCTGGGCAAGGGCGGTGCTTACAAGTCGTTCGGCAAGGAACTGGAGATTCCGCGCGCGTATTTTGCCGATTTCGCGGACTGGTCACGCCTCGCGTTGATGCGCAACCGCAAGACGATGACCGAGCTGGAACGGTTGCAGAAGACCGCCATCGACCCAGACGCGATCGGGCGGATGATCGCGGTGATCGAGAACGAACTCGGCTATCCGCTGTACGATGCGGTGGGGTCGCTCAAGCGTGCGCTGTCGAGCGGCGAGGATGCGCATTTCCACTTTGCGGGCGCAGGGCTCGAGATCGAGGCGGACGTGACGCGGGCGCAGTTCGAGGGGTGGATCGCCGATGACGTGGTGCGGATCGAGGCCGCGGTCGACCGGGCTTTGGAGGTGGCGAACGTCGGCGGCGGCGAGATCGACCGGGTGTTCCTGACTGGGGGATCGTCGCTGATCCCGCGTATCCGCCGGATCTTCGTCGAGCGGTTCGGCAAGGCGGCGATCATGAGCGGCGGCGAACTGACCTCGATCGCGCACGGACTGGCTTTGATCGGCGAGCAGGACGATATCGCGGCTTGGTCGGCATGATCCCTCGCGTGCTTCTCGGGACGGCGCAGGTGCCGGGCGGGGGTGAGCTTCGCTTGCTCCAGCGTGGTACCGAGTTTTCGATCATGCTCGGTGCGAACGAGTTGATGAACAGCCGGTTGAGCGGGTCGGAAGAGGCGCTGGCGGAGCAGGCGTGCGATCGGATCGGTGGGCGGCCGGGCGTGCGGATGCTGATCGGCGGGCTTGGGATGGGGTTTACCCTTCGCGCGGCGCTGGCTCGGCTTGGGCCTGACGCGGAGGTAGTTGTGGCGGAGATCGTGCCGGCGGTGATCGAATGGGCGCGCGGGCCTATGGCGGCGGTGCATGGCGACAGCCTGACCGATCCGCGGACGCGCATTTTCGAGGGCGATGTCGCCGCGGCGATCGCGGAGGGCGATTGGGACGCGATCCTGCTCGACGTCGACAACGGCCCGGACGGGATTTCTCGGCCGGGTAACGACCGGCTTTACGGGGCGCGTGGATTGTCTCTGGCGCGATCGGCTTTGCGGCCGGGTGGGGTGCTTGCCGTGTGGTCGTCGGCACCTAGCAAGCCATTTGCCATGCGCCTTGCCGAAGCGGGTTTCGCGGTCGACGAAGTGATCGCACGGGCGACGCGGAAGGGCGGCGCGCGGCACACGATATGGTTCGCTATCAGGGCATGATCTGGCGGTGGGCCGTCTTGATCGCGCTGTCGGCGGTGATTGCGGGGATGCTGGAGGTTGTTGGGCTGCCTGCGGGGTTGCTGCTCGGGCCGATGGTCGCGGCGGTCGTGCTGGCGGTGCGGGGGTGGTCGCTGAGCGTGCCGACTTCGGCGTTTCGGGGTGCGCAGGCTGCGGTCGGGACTTTGATTGCGGGGTCGATCACCACGGGGATCGTCGCGACGGTGGCGGATCACTGGCCGGTGTTCCTGATGGTCAATTTCGTCACGCTCGCGGCGAGCAGCGTGCTCGGGTATCTGCTCAGCCGGTGGCAGGTGCTTCCGGGGACTGTTGCGGTGTGGGGATCGACGCCGGGTGCTGCGAGCGCGATGGTGTTGATGGCGCAGGCTTACGGCGCGGACTCTCGGCTGGTGGCCGTGATGACCTACACGCGGGTCGTGAGCGTGGCGGTGGTCGCGTCGGTGCTGGCGGCGGTGATGGTCGGCGGTGGTAGCGGGCATCATGTTGCCGCAACGTGGTTCGCGTCCGTAGACCCGTTGGTCGTGCTGCGGACGATCGCGATTGCCGGGGTTGGTGCGAGTGTCGGTGTGGTGCTGAAGCTTCCCGCCGGCGCGCTGCTCGGGTCGCTGGTGGCGGGGGCGGCGCTCAACGTCACTGGCGTCGCGCAACCGGTGTTGCCGCAGTGGCTGCTGGCGATCAGCTATGCGGTGGTCGGGTGGCGGATCGGGTTGTCGTTCACGCGCGATACGCTGCGGGTGGCGGGGAAGGCTATGCCGCGGATCCTGTTGTCGGTGGCGCTGCTGATCGCGTTCTGCGGCGGGATCGCGGCGGCGTTGACGCGGTGGTGGGGGATCGATCCGGTTACCGCGTATCTGGCGACTAGCCCAGGTGGGATGGATTCGGTCGCGATCATTGCTGCGTCTAGCCCGGTCGATGTGCCGTTCGTGATGGCGCTTCAGGTGTTGCGGTTCCTGGGCGTGCTGCTGATCGGGCCACCGCTCGCGAAGTTCGTGGCGACGCGGCAGGGCGGGGTGCCGCCGCCGGTCATTCCGACTTAGCGCGATGGGGCCTCATATACCCCCGTCATCCTGACGAGAGTCAGGACCCAGGGTTACAGGGGGTAGCGGTCGTGGCTCTGGATCCTGACTTTCGTCAGGATGACGGGGGTGGTTTGGTCGGGCGGTACGCCTCGACGTCGATGTCGTGGCGCTTGAGCTTGTCGTAGAATGTCTTTCGCGGGATGCCGAGTGCGGCCAAGGCCGAGCGGACGTCGCCGCTGACCTGTTGGAGCACGGCGCGGATCGTCGCTTCCTCGAATTTGTCGACGCGGGCGGGGAGGGGGATGTCGCTGTCTTCGTCGACCGCCTCTTCCGCCTCTACGCGCAGCACCAGACGCTTGGCGAGATTGTCGAGTTCTCGGACGTTGCCGGGCCAGTCGTGCTGGCCGAGATACGCTAGCGTGGCGGTGTCGATCGTCGGGACCTCGCGGCCGAACCGTTCTGCCGCCTGGTGGAGCAAATGGCCGAACAACAGCGGAATGTCGTCGCGGCGTTCTCTGAGCGGCGGGATGCGCAGGCGGACCGCGTCGAGCCGGAACAGGAGATCCGCGCGGAACCGGCCTTCCTCGACCGCCTGTTCGAGGCCGGGTTTGGCGGCGGCGATCACGCGCAGGTCGAGCGCGCGGGGGAGGTCGCCGCCGACCGGCATCACCTCGCGCTCCTCCAGTACCCGGAGCAGTTTCGCCTGGAACGCGGGGAGCGTGCTCTCGATCTCGTCGAGGAACAAAGTGCCGCGGTTCGAGGCCTCGATCCGGCCGGTACGCGGCAGGCGGGAGTCGCCGTCGTGGCCGAACAGCTCGATCTCCGCGACAGCCTCGGGCAGCGCGGCGCAGTTGACCGCGACGAATGGGCGGGAGCGGCGGTTGCTCCAGCGGTGGAGTAGTACAGCGACAAGTTCCTTGCCGGTGCCGGTCTCGCCTTCGACCAGCACGTCGATGTCGGCCTGCGCGATCTGGCGCATCGTTTCGCGGAGGCGGACCATTACCGGGGTTTCGCCGATCAGCGGTTCGGCGCCGATCGTTTCCTCGGCGGCGGCGCGAAGACGGCGGTTGTCGAGGACGAGGCGGCGCATTTCGAGCGCCCGCCTGGCACCCGCAATCAAATGGTCCGTCGCGAAGGGTTTCGGGATGAAGTCGAACGCGCCGTTCTTGAGCGCGGCGACCGCCATCGCGACGTCGCCGTGGCCGGTCATCAGCAGCACGGGGATCTCGTGGTCGATCGCGGCGATCCGGCGAAAGAGTTCGAGCCCGTCCATCTTCGGCATGCGGATGTCGGACACCACCGCGCCGTCGAACCCGGCGGTCACGCGGGCGAGCGCGACGGTCGGGTCGCGCTCGGCGATCACCGCGATGCCGGCGAGTTCGAACGATTGCTCCAGCGCGCCGCGCAACACGTCGTCGTCGTCGACGAGCAGAACAGCTTGCTCGCTCATGCCTTTACCAGGATCATACGGAAAATGGCGCCTTCAGGTGCTGGGACGAGGTCGAGCGTGCCGCCGAACTCGGTCATGATGTCGCGCGCGATGCCGAGCCCGAGGCCGAGGCCGTCCTTCTTGCTCGTCGCGAACGGGGTGAAGAGGTGGTCGGCGATGTCGGTCTCGATACCGGGACCGTTGTCGGCGACGGTCAGCACGACGTCGCGGCCTTTACGCCCGACGGTGACGCTCACCCGGGCATCTCGCCGGTCGGCGACCGCGTCGAGCGCGTTCTGGAGGAGGTTGACCAGCACCTGTTCCAGGCGGACGCGGCCCGCGATCACCGTCAGTCGCGCTTCGGGACCGTTCGGCAGGTCGAGCGTCACGCCCTTGGCGCGGAAGCGGTCGCCGATCAGCAGGCGGACGCCGTCGATCGCCTCGTCGAGCGCCACCGGGCCGATCGATCCTGCGCCACGCCGTGCATAGCGCCTGAGCCCGGCGGTGATCGTCCCGATCCGGCTGGTCAGGTCGACGATCGACTGGAGATTGGTCGCCGCGCGCGCGGGTTCGCCGCGGTCGAGGAAGGCGGCGGCGTTGTCGGCGAAGGTGCGGATGGCGGCGACGGGCTGGTTGATCTCGTGCGCGACGCTGGCGGTGATCGTGCCGATCGACCCGACGCGGTTGGCGTGCGCGAGTTCCTCGCGCGCCTGGCGGAACCGCTGGTCGGACGCCTCGCGCTGCTCGACCTCGATCTGAAGGCGGTCGGCGGTGGCGCGGAGCTCGGCGGTGCGGCGCGCGACCTCCGCCTCCAGTTCCGCGCGCGCGCCGACGTTGCGCTTGCGCCGCTCGTACAGCCACCACGCGCCGAGCATCGCCGCGATCGTCAGCATCGCGGCGATCGCGGTGGCCCAGCGCGTGCGCGCGGCGGCGGTGCGCAGGGCAGCGTCGAGCGGCTCCATATGCACCAGCCGCCAGCCCGAGATCGGTACCGGCAATGACACCGTGATCGCAGGCGATCCGTCGGGCAGACGTGAAACCCCGTCGGCCAGCGTCAGTGGGGCGGGGGCCAGCGGCGACGTCCCGAACTGGCGCGTCTCGACCAGCGCAGCGCGACGCGAAGGCGAGAGCGGGCGGGTGGTGCGAAATTCGAGCTTCGGATCGCTGGAGATCAGGATGATGCCGTCGGGATCGGTGACGAAGGTCGCCATCCGGTCCTGGATCCACGCGCGCGCGATCTTTTCGAACTCGACCTTGACCACGACCACGCCGAGCGGTCGGCCGGCGCGGTCGATCCTTCGCGACAGGTATAGGCCCGGCCGCCCGCTGACGCTGCCGAGCGCGAAGAACTCGGTTGCGCCCGACGCCATCGCCTTGGTGAAATAGTCACGGAACCGGTAGTCGTGGCCGAGGAAGCTGTCGGGGCGGCCGGCGTTCGAGGCGGCGATCGTCATGCCCTGCGTATCGAGCGCGTAGATCACCGGTGCGCCGGTGCGTTCGGCCAGCAGCGCGAGCTTTGTGTTGAGCGCGGGGTCGACCTTGCCCGAAGCGAGTGCTGCCCGGACGTCGGGGTATTCGCCGAGCATGATCGGCAACAGGCGATAGGTCTGCAACTCTGCTTCGAGCAGGCGAAGGTTGCTGCGGGTCTGCTGGACCGCGCGCATCCGCACGCCCGCGCGCGCGTCTGCGGCGGCGCGCTGGCCGTAGATCGAGGCGACTCCCGCGACGATCGTGCCAAGCGCCGCGAACGCCATCAGCACCGTCAACGCCGTGACGAAAAGGGAGGATCGGAGTCGCGTCATTTTGTGCGGATTATCACACACCTAACAGCTGCGCCATTGATGAAACGCGACAATTCCCACACGTCCGAACAATGGGTATGCTGATAAATGGCTAAAAACCGACGTTTTAAGCGCTGAAGGGGCTGCTCTTGTAGTCCCCGGTTCGGCCCGGCATTACCGTCGCACATAACGTCCCGCGTGAGTGGACGAGAATACCAGGAGGCGATGTTGACCCTACCCACCCAGACATATGGCGTCGCGGAAACGCCCGCGCGGAAGCGCTGGAGCGGCCAGCTCTATATCCAAGTCCTGATCGCGATCGCACTCGGCGCGGCGCTCGGGCATTTCTATCCGACGTACGGCGCGGCGCTGAAGCCGCTCGGCGATGCGTTCATCAAGCTGGTGAAGATGATCATCGCCCCGGTGATCTTCCTGACGCTCGTCACCGGCATCGCGGGCATGAAGGAGCTCGGCTCGGTCGGCCGCGTCGCGGGCAAGGCGTTCGCCTACTTCCTGTTCTTCTCGACGCTGGCGCTGATCGTCGGGCTGATCGTCGCCAACGTCGTCCAGCCGGGCGCGGGGATGAACATCGACGCCGCCACGCTGGATACCAAGGGCATCGCGGACTATACCGTGAAGGCGCACGAGACGACGATCACCGGGTTCCTGATGAGCATCATCCCGGACACGATGGTCAGCGCGTTCACCGAGGGTAACATCCTCCAGATCCTGCTCGTCGCGATCCTGTTCGGCATTTCGCTGAGCCTGGTCGGCGAGCCTGCCAAGCCGGTGCTGAACTTCCTCGAGCGCCTCAGCCTGATCGTGTTCAAGCTGGTCGGCATCCTGATGCGCGCGGCCCCGCTGGGTGCGTTTGGCGCGATCGCGTTCACGATCGGCAAATACGGGATCGGCAGCCTTGCCAATCTCGGCGCGCTGGTCGCGACCTTCTACCTGACCGCCGCGCTGTTCGTGGTCGTCATCCTCGGCACGGTCGCGCGGCTGACCGGCTTCTCGATCTTCAAGCTGATCAAGTATCTGAAGGCCGAATTGCTACTGGTGCTCGGGACGTCGTCGTCGGAAGCCGCGCTGCCGAACCTGATCCAGAAGATGGAGGCGGCAGGCTGCGAGAAGTCGGTCGTCGGGCTGGTCGTGCCGACCGGCTATTCGTTCAACCTCGACGGCACCAACATCTACATGACGCTGGCGGCGCTGTTCATCGCGCAGGCAACCAACACGCACCTGACGCTTGGCCAGGAACTGTTGCTGCTGGTCGTCGCGATGATTTCGTCCAAGGGCGCGGCGGGTGTCACCGGCGCGGGCTTCATCACCCTGGCCGCGACGCTGTCGATCGTGCCGACCGTGCCGATCGCGGGCATGGCGCTGATCCTCGGCGTCGATCGCTTCATGAGCGAGTGCCGCAGTCTCACCAACTTCATCGGCAACGCGGTCGCGACGATTGTCGTCGCCCGCTGGGAGGGCGGTCTCGATCGCGACAAGCTGAACGCGGCGCTGTCGGGCAAGCTCCCCGAGTTCGTGCCTGCTCCCATCGCTGCCGTTCCTGCCCACTGACGCGTACGGGGCCGGTTCGCCGGTCCCGCGTCCTGTACCGGATATTTGCTTATGACCTCGATGACGATCCGCCGCATGGCGTATGCGGCCGGCTTTGCCGCGTCCGCGCTTTCGACCCTGGCCTTTTCGAGCGCGGCGATGGCGCAGGCCGAAGCGCCGCCCTCGCGACCGGCGAATGCCGGCGCGAAGGACGTGTCGAGCACCGCCGAAGCCTCGCCGATCGCCGAGAGCTATCCCAACGCCGCGATCGGCGACGGTACGACGACGGGTGGCTACAACCAGTCGCGGTGGGCGGAGGACTGGTCGAAGCTGCGCGATCCGAAGAAGCGCAAGGACATCGTCGAACAGTTGAAGTTCATCTCGATCGCGGGTGATGGCGACGTTTATCTGACGCTGTCGGGCGAGGCGCGGTTGCGCGTCAATGAGACGACCAACCCCAATCTGCGCGATGCCGAGGCACAGCGGCAGGACATTCTCCGCCTGTTCGGTGGCGCCGACCTGCATGTCGGTCAGCACCTTCGTTTCTACGGCGAGCTCGCGCATGGGACGCTGGAGGGGCAGAATCTCGGGACCGCGTTGCCGAACCTGCGCAACAAGCTGGCGGTGCAGCAGGCATTCGTCGACCTGACCGGGACGGTCGCCGATATCGATGTCGGCGTGCGCTATGGCCGCCAGACGTTTGCGGACGGTCCCAACCTGCTGGTCGTGCCGCGCGACAACAACACGTTGTTCTTCGGGTTCAACGGCTTCCGCGCCTGGGCGCGCACCGCTGGCGTCCGTGCCGACGTGTTCGATTTCAAGCCGACCGCGTATGGCAATGGCGGTACACAGGACGACAACGCGGAGAGCGCGCGGCGGTTCTCGGGCATCTCGACGGGCATCGTCGTGCCGGAGACGCTGTTCGGGGGCTCGAAGCTGTACGTCGATCCGTTCCTCTGGCGCCTGCGGAACCGCGCGGCGGTATGGGGCATGGAAAATGCGCGCGAAGTCCGTAATTTCTACGGCCTGCACGTCTGGGGCGATGCGGGGCCGGTCAATCTCGACTGGACGATCAATTACCAAGGCGGTTCGTACGACAACCGCTCGATCAAGGCGTGGCTGATCCTGCTGGCCCAGACCTACAAGCTCGGCAAGAGCAAGTCCGCGCCGCGCGTCGGTTTCCACGCGGACTATGCGAGTGGCGGCGGCGCGTACGGTAATGGCACGTTGCGCAACTCGTTGGCGCCGTTCGGCAACAACATCTATTATAGCTATCAGCTGTTCGCGACGCCGACCAACCTGGTCGCGCTGGCGCCCAACGTGACGTTCACGCCGTTCGGCAAGCTGCGCATGACCGCGGAATATCAGCGCTCGTGGCGCGATACGACGAGCGATGCGGTGTACCGCGCGAACGGCTCGGCGTTTGCCGGGACGCAGAATTTCGGGGGCAAGAAGATCGCCGATACGCTGCGGTTCCAGGCGGTGTACCCGTTCACCTCGCGGCTGTCGTTCACCGGGCGGTACGAGCATTTGATCGCGGGGCCTGCACTGACGAATGCGGGGTACAAGAACTCCGACTTCCTCGCCGGCTGGATCAGCTACCGGTTCTGAGACTGCTCCCCTCCCTGGAAGGGAGGGGCTGGGGGTGGGTTGGCTTCCACACAGTCGAACGCGCGTGGCTCAAGCTGGCCGACCCACCCCCGACCCCTCCCTTTCAGGGAGGGGAGAAGAAGTTGGATACCGCCCGGATTAACCTGCGTAGTTAGGCATCGTATTTTCTCCGACTTTGACCATACCGGTCCTTCAATTCCACGATCGACTGTGGCACACAGGCTCCAGCATCAGGAGTCACATGACCATGGATCTCAGCTTCACGCCCGAGGAAGAAGCGTTCCGCAACGAAGTCCGCGCGTTCTTCCGCGACAAACTGCCCGCGCGGCTCTCGACGCTGGTTCGCGAGGGCAAGCGGCTGCGCAAGTCGGACATGGAGGAATGGCACGCGATCCTCAACGAACGCGGCTGGCTGGCGAACCACTGGCCCGAGCAATGGGGTGGCCCGGGCTGGAGCGTGATCCAGCGGTTCATCTTCGATAACGAGTCCGCGCTCGCGCACGCGCCCCGCGTCGTTCCGTTCGGCGTCAACATGCTCGGTCCCGTGCTGATCAAATACGGTTCCGAAGAGCAGAAGAAGCAGTGGCTGCCGCGGATCCTCGATGGCTCCGACTGGTGGTGCCAGGGCTATTCCGAGCCGGGTGCGGGCTCCGATCTCGCGGGCCTGAAGACTACTGCGGTTCGGAAGGGCGACGTCTATGTCGTCAACGGCCAGAAGACCTGGACGACGCTCGGCCAGCATGCCGACATGATCTTCTGCCTCGTCCGCACCGATGCGACCGCGAAGAAGCAGGAGGGCATCTCGTTCCTGCTGATCGACATGAAGTCGCCCGGCATCGAGGTCCGCCCGATCACGCTGATCGACGGCGAGCAGGAGGTGAACGAGGTGTTCTTCACCGACGTCGAGGTGCCCGTCGCCAATCTCGTCGGCGAAGAGAATATGGGCTGGACCTACGCCAAGTACCTGTTGACCTATGAGCGCACCAACATCGCCGGCGTCGGCTTCTCGATCGCGTCGTTCGAGCGGTTGAAGGAAGTCGCGCAGATGCAGAAGAAGGGCGGGCGCTCGCTGGCGGATGATCCGTTGTTCGCGGCGCGGATGGCGCGGGTCGAGATCGATCTGGCCAACATGCAGACGACCAATCTTCGCGTGCTGGCGGCGGTCGCGGGCGGCGGTGCGCCGGGCGCGGAGAGCTCGATGCTCAAGATCAAGGGTACCGAGATCCGCCAGGAGATCACCTCGCTGACGCGTCGCGCCTATGGCTCGTACGCGGCGCCCTACATACCCGAGGCTCTGGAGGCCGGCTGGAACGGCGAGGATGTCGGCCCGGAGGACGCGGCGATGGCGGCGCCGAGCTATTTCAACAACCGCAAACTGTCGATCTTCGGCGGGTCGAACGAGATCCAGAAGAACATCATCTCCAAAGCCATCTTGGGTCTGTGATACCATGAACTTCGAACACACCGACGACCGCCGCATGCTCGCCGACACGCTCGTGCGGGCGTTGCGCGACGGCTATCCGATCGAGACGCGCAACGCGGGCGCGTATGGCGACACGGGATACGACCCAGCGGTCTGGCAGCAGTTGAACGAACTCGGTATCGTGTCCGCGCTGTTCGACGAGGCGGCGGGCGGTTTCGGCGGCAGCGGGTTCGACATCATGGTGGTGTTCGAGGCGCTCGGCCGCGCGCTGGTGGTCGAGCCGTTCCTCGGTGCGCTGATGGCGGGGCGTGCGCTGGCGAAGGCTGGCGGGCATGACGAAACGCTCGCCGGAATCGTGTCCGGCGAGACGATCGCCGCGTTCGCGCATGAGGATGGCGCGACGCCGGTGACCGCGACGAAGAGTGGCGATGGTTGGACGCTTAGCGGGACGAAGGCAGTCGTTTCGCAGGCGGGTGCGGCATCGGTGTTCGTGGTGACGGTCGAGCAGGACGGTGATCCGCTCGTGTTGCTCGTGCCGGCGGATACGGCCGGGGTGTCGGTGCGCAGCTTCAACGTCATCGAAGGCGGCGCGGCCGGTGATGTGACGTTCGAGAACGTTACTGTCGGCGCGGATGCGCGCGTTGGTGGCGAAGGGCAGGGGCAGGTGATCGTCGATGTGGCGATCGGTGCAGGGTTGCTTGCGCTGTCGGCCGAAGCGGTCGGCGCGATGGAATTCGTCAAGGAAGCCACGCTCGGCTACCTCCGCGACCGGAAACAGTTCGGCGTGCCGATCGGCAAGTTCCAGGCGCTCCAGCACCGCATGGCGACGGTTCTCCTGGAGATCGAGCAGGCGCATTCCGCGGTGATCAACGCGGCGTCGGCGTTCGACGGTGATGACGCGAAGGCGCGCGAGCGGGCTCTGGCGGCGGCGAAATACACGATCGGGCGGACCGGCGCGCTGGTCGCGGAGGAAACGATTCAGCTTCACGGCGGGATCGGCATGACGTGGGAATACGCCGTGTCGCATTACGCCAAGCGGCTGGTGATGATCGATCACCAGTTGGGTGATGAGGATTATCACCTGCAACGGTATGTGGCTTTGGGCTAAGCCAGGGCGGTTGGCTGGAATAGACTGCGCTCACCCGCCCACAACGCGTTCCCCTCCCTGAAAGGGAGGGGCTAGGGGTGGGTAGGCTGCTTGGGATTCGTCGCGCGAGTCAATCGGCCGACCCACCCCCAACCCCTCCCTTTCAGGGAGGGGAGCAGGTTAGTGCTGCGTCTCGACCGGCACGTCTTTTATCGAGACGGCATCCGACCCGGTCTCCACCACACCCGTCTTGATCGTAACCCGCTGCGCAATCATCGGCCGCAACCGCACGCCGACACAGATCACCGTCGGCCACAGCAGCGTGTTGACGATGTCCAGCGAGGTGTCCTCCCAGCGCCAGGACCCGAAGTTAAGCCGGTCCATGATCTCGTTGAACGCCTCGCCCGCGACGACCACCCACCACGGAATGAACGTCCCGAACGACTGCCGCGTGATCAGCCGGGCGATCATCAACAGCGCCATGCCCGCATGAATATGGAGGATGATGTCGGGCAGGCCGGTGCCGTCGCCGATCGCGTCGATCATCTGGTGATAAAGTTTGGGGATCAACGCGCTGCTCCGGGCCCGGCGATGCTGCCATGCAACATCGATCTATACGGGCGTCATTCGGGGGCGGCAATCGGCGCCGAGGGCACGCCCAGCATCAGCGGCTTCAGCGCGCCGATGGTCGCGTCCAGCCAGGCGATGAACCGGTCGATCCGCGCGATCCGGCGAACGTCGCGGTGGACGACGAGCCAGAACGAGCGCTGAATATCGACGGCGTCGGGCAGCACCCGCACTAGCCCCGGCATGCCGTCGCCGATGAAGCACGGCAGGATCCCGCACCCCGCGCCCGCGGCGATAAGCTCGGCCTGCGCGACGATGCTCGAACTGCGGATCGACGCATCCAGGCGCCCGTCGATCTCCGCGAGATAGCGGAGTTCGGGCACGTAGATCATGTCCGGTACGTAGCCGATCAGCCGGTGCCGCATCAGGTCCGCGGTGGTCGCGATCGGCCCCGCCCGCGCGAGGTGATCGGGATGCGCGTAGAGGCCAAGGTGATAGTCCGTGAGTTTTCGCGCCACCAATGGGCCGCTCTTCGGTCGCGCGAGCATTACCGCGATATCCGCCTCTCGCCGCGACGGGTTGAGGAACCCCGTCGACGCAATCAGGTCCACCGCGATCCGCGGATGCTGGTTGGTGAACGACGCGAGGCGCGGTGCGAGGATGCGGCTGCCGAAGCCTTCCGAGACGCTCAACCGGATCGGCCCGGCGAGCACGCCTGCGTCGTTGCCGACGACTTCCTGAATACCGAGCGCTGACGCCTCCATCGTCTCGGCATGGTCGAGCAGCGCCGCGCCGCGTTCGGTCAGCGCGTATCCGGCGACGGTCTGTTCGAACAACGTCGTCTGGAGTCGCCGCTCCAGTCGCTGGAGTCGCCGCGACACCGTCGTCGCGTCCTGTCCCAGCAGTTTTGCAGCTGGCCCAAGCCGGTGCGTGCGCGCCAGAGCGAGGAAATACCGGACGTCGTCCCAATCCATGAACGCCTCACCCTATGCTGCATATTCGCAGAGCGATTCTGCAAACAACCCCGCTTGGCTGCGAAACGCTTATGCCCGACGGTGCGTGCAACAAGAAGAGGATGCCATGCGGACGATCGAGAATTTCGTGAGCGGTGCGGCCAGCACGGCCGAGCGCTTCGGCGACGTGTTCGACCCGAATTCGGGCGAGGTGCAGGCGCGCGTGCGGCTGTCGGGTGCGACCGATCTGGACCGTGCGGTCGCCGCGGCGCAGAAGGCGCAGCCGGGCTGGGCTGCGACTAACCCTCAACGGCGTGCTCGCGTGATGTTCGAGTTCAAGCGGCTCGTCGAGGCGAACATGGACGAACTCGCGCGGCTGCTGTCGTCCGAGCACGGCAAGGTGATCGCGGATTCGAAGGGCGACATCCAGCGCGGGCTGGAGGTGATCGAGTTCTGCTGCGGCATCCCGCACATCCTCAAGGGCGAATACACGCAGGGCGCCGGGCCGGGGATCGACGTGTATTCGATGCGCCAGCCGCTCGGCATCGGTGCGGGCATCACGCCGTTCAACTTCCCGGCCATGATCCCGCTGTGGATGTCGGGCGTGGCGATCGCCACGGGCAACGCGTTCATCCTCAAGCCCAGCGAGCGCGATCCGTCGGTACCGGTGCGGTTGGGCGAATTGTTCGTCGAGGCGGGGCTGCCCGAGGGCATCTTCCAGGTCGTCCACGGCGACAAGGAAATGGTCGACGCGATCCTCGATCATCCGGCGATCTCGGCGGTGAGCTTCGTCGGGTCGTCCGACATCGCGCATTACGTGTACCGTCGCGGCGTCGAGGCGGGCAAGCGCGTCCAGGCGATGGGCGGCGCGAAGAACCACGGGATCGTCATGCCCGACGCGGACCTCGACCAGGTCGTCGCGGACTTGTCGGGCGCGGCGTTCGGGAGCGCGGGCGAGCGCTGCATGGCGCTGCCGGTGGTGGTGCCGGTCGGCGAGAAGACCGCGATCGCGTTGCGTGAGAAGTTGATCCCGGCGATCGCTGCTTTGCGGGTTGGCGTGTCGACCGACAACGATGCGCATTACGGGCCGGTGGTGAATGCGGCGCATCGCACCCGGATCGAGAACTGGATCCAAACCGGCGTCGACGAAGGCGCTGAACTGGTCGTGGATGGGCGCGGGTTTGCATTGCAGGGGCATGAGAAGGGCTTCTTCATCGGGCCTTCGCTGTTCGATCACGTCACGACGGAGATGTCGGCGTACAAGGAGGAGATCTTCGGACCCGTCCTCCAGGTCGTCCGTGCCGCCGATTTCGAGGAGGCGGTGCGCCTGCCGAGCGAGCATCAATACGGCAACGGCGTCGCGATCTTCACGCGCAACGGCCACGCGGCGCGCGAGTTCGCGGCGCGGGTGAACGTTGGGATGGTCGGCATCAATGTGCCGATTCCGGTGCCGGTCGCGTATCACACCTTCGGTGGCTGGAAGCGCTCGGCGTTCGGCGACACCAACCAGCACGGCATGGAGGGCGTGAAGTTCTGGACCAAGGTGAAGACGATCACGCAGCGTTGGCCGGACGGGTCTGCGCTGCCGGCGATGGCCGAGGATGGTGGGCCTGCGCGCAATAACGACGCGTTCGTTATCCCGACGATGGGGTGATTGGGTGGGCTATCGTTCTTCCGTCATCCTGACGAACGTCAGGACCCAGAGCCACGAGCGTAGGTGCTTGCGGCTCTGGGTCCCGGGTCAAGCCCGGGATGACGGCTGGGGGAGCGGATCGAAGCCCCAATTCTCTGCCAGATCGCGCCAAGTCGGGTTGTCGGCTTCGATCAATTCGATCTTCCAGGCGCGGCACCAGTTCTTCAACTGCTTCTCGCGAGCTATGACCTCCTCCATCGTGTCCGCCATCGCGAATCAAACGAGCCGTTTGACGCCGTATATTCGCGTAAAGCCGCCAAAGGATCCGGCACGATGCTGAACGATCCGCGCCATCAGGTTGGACGTGACGCCGATGTACAGCGTCCCGTTGCGCCAGCTGGCCAGATGTAGACAGCCGGTTGCCGATCCACGTCATTTCCCCCAATCGTCATCCTGACGCACGTCAGGACCCAGAGCCACGAACACAGGCGTCCGTGACACTGGGTACCGGGTCAAGCCCGGCATGACGGAGATAGGACCACGATGAACCAGTTCACCTCAAACCAGTTCGACCTCACCGACGACCAGCGCGAAATCCAAGAGCTGGCGCGCCGCTTCACTGCCGACCGGATCACCCCGCATGCGGCCGGGTGGGACGAGAAGCACATCTTTCCGCGTGAGACGATCAAGGCGGCGGCCGAACTCGGCTTCGCGGCGATCTACGTCAGCGAGGAGAGCGGAGGGATCGCGCTTGGGCGGCTCGAAGCGGCGCTGATCATGGAAGCAATGTCGTACGGATGTCCTTCGACGAGCGCGTTCATCAGCATTCATAACATGGCGTCTTGGATGATCGACCGGTTCGGGTCGCAGGGGGTGAAGGACAAGTATCTTCCCGACCTGGTGACGATGGACCGGCTTGCAAGCTATTGCCTGACTGAACCGGGTTCGGGCTCCGATGCGGCGGCGTTGAAGACGCGCGCGGTGCGCGACGGTGACGACTGGATCGTGACGGGCTCGAAGCAGTTCATCTCGGGTGCGGGCGAGAACGAGGTGTATGTCACCATGGTCCGTACCGGTGAGGATGGGCCGAAGGGCATCTCGTGCCTCGTGATCGAGAAGGACATGCCGGGCGTGTCGTTCGGCGCGAACGAGAAGAAGCTCGGCTGGCATTCGCAACCGACGCGGCAGGTGATCTTTGACGGCGTCCGCGTGCCGGCGGCGAACATGGTTGGCGGCGAGGGCGAGGGCTTTCGGATCGCGATGATGGGGCTCGACGGCGGGCGGCTGAACATCGGTGCGTGCTCGCTGGGGGGCGCGCAGCGGTGTCTAGACGAGGCGATCGCCTATACGAAGGACCGCAAGCAGTTCGGGAAGGCGATCACGGATTTCCAGAACACGCAGTTCATGCTGGCGGACATGGCGACCGAATTGGAGGCGGCGCGCGCGTTGCTTTACATGGCGGCTGCGAAGGTGACGGCGAACGCGCCCGACAAGACCAAGTTTGCGGCGATGGCGAAGCGGCTCGCGACGGATACCGGCTCGTCGGTGGTCGACCGTGCGTTGCAGCTGCATGGCGGCTATGGGTATCTGCAGGACTATCCGATCGAACGCTTCTGGCGCGACCTGCGCGTGCATTCGATCCTTGAGGGGACGAACCAGGTGATGCGGATGATCGTGGGTCGCGAGCTGACGCGGCAATAGCATGTTCTCCCGCGAAGGCGGGAGTCCAGTCTGGGCTCCCGCCTTCGCGGGAGAACAAGGAAGAGCGGATGACCGAAGACCTGATTACCGCAGTCGAGGGGCCGATCGGCAGGGTACGGCTCAATCGGCCCAAGGCACTGCATGCGCTGAATCTGGCGATGTGCGAAGGCGTGCTTGACGCGCTGGAGGCGTGGCGTGGCGATGCGGCGGTCGAGGCGATCGTGGTCGATCATGCGGAGGGACGCGGGTTCTGCGCGGGCGGGGATATCCGCATGCTCGCCGCGTCCGGTGCGACCGATGGCGTCGAGGCACGGGCATTCTTTTATGCCGAGTACCGCATGAACCACCGGCTGTTCACCTATGCCAAGCCGATCATCGCCTTCATGGACGGGATCACGATGGGCGGCGGCGTCGGCCTTGCGCTGCCGTGCCGGTTTCGCGTCGCGACCGAGAACACCAAGTTCGCGATGCCGGAGACGGGGATCGGCCTGTTCCCGGATGTCGGCGGCGGCTGGTATCTGTCGCGGTTGCCAGGGCGGATCGGGCAGTATCTCGCGCTGACAGGGCATCGGCTCGATGGCGCGGAGTGTCTCGCGCTGGGGTTGGCGACGCAGTATCTGGCGAGTGATACGCTCGATACCGCCAAGGCGCGGATTGCGGAGACGCCGCAGGACATCGCGGGTGTGTTAGACGCGCTGGCGACCGCGGCGCCTGACGCGAAGATCTTGGCGCGCAAGGACGATATCGACCGGTTGTTCGCCTCCAATGTGCTGGAAGAGATCTACGCTGCGCTCGAAGCCGATCGGGGCGAGTGGGCCGCGCAGACGCTCGCGACGTTGAAGACCAAGTCGCCGCAGACGATGAAGGTGTCGCTCCGGTTGCTTCACGAGGGCGCGGGGATGGCGAGCTTTGCGGACGAGATGCGGCAGGAATACGCGGTTGGTGCGCATGTCGTGCAGCGGCATGATTTTATCGAAGGCGTGCGGGCCGTGATCGTCGACAAGGACAATGCGCCGCGCTGGGATCCGGCGACGCCCGAGGATGTGACCGATCATGTGATCGACCAGATCTTCGCGCCGTTGCCTGAGCATGAGGCGTGGACGCCCGGCTGATCCGTCTAAATGTTCTCCCGCGAAGGCGGGAGCCCAGACTGGGTCCCCGCCTTCGCGGGGATACAAGGAGTAAGTGAATGACCTACGAAACCATCCTGGTCGAGCAGCGCGGCGGCGTTACGCTTGTCACGCTGAACCGGCCCCAGGCGTTGAACGCATTGAACTCGCAGGTGCTCGCCGACCTGATCGCCGCGTTTGCCGTGTTCGATGCGGATCCGTCGCAGGGGTGCGCGGTGCTGACCGGCTCGGCCAAGGCGTTCGCGGCGGGGGCGGACATCAAGGAGATGCAGTCGCAAGGCTTCGCGGAGATGTACGCGAGCAACTTCTTCGCGGGCTGGGAGAATTTCACGCGGACGCGGAAACCGATCATCGCGGCGGTCGCGGGCTATGCGCTTGGCGGCGGGTGCGAGCTGGCGATGATGTGCGACTTCATCCTCGCCGCCGATACCGCCAAGTTCGGCCAGCCCGAGATCAAGCTCGCCGTGTCCCCCGGTATGGGTGGATCGCAGCGCCTCACGCGCGCGGTCGGCAAGGCCAAGGCGATGGAGATGTGCCTGACGGGGCGGATGATGGATGCCGAGGAAGCGGAGCGCGCGGGCCTCGTCTCGCGGATCGTGCCGGCGGACGAGCTGGTCGACGAGGCGGTGAAGACGGCGACCACGATCGCCGCGATGGCGCCGCTGGCGGTGCTGGCGAACAAGGAAATGGTCAACGCGGCGTTCGAGACGGGGCTCGCGATGGGCGTCCAGTTCGAGCGGCGGTTGTTCCACGGGTTGTTTGGGACTGAGGACCAGAGCGAAGGGATGGCCGCATTCGTCGAGAAGCGCGCCGGGACCTGGACGGGGAAGTAACGAATTCCCCTTCCGCTTGCGGGAGGGGTCAGGGGAGGGGCGTGCCGCGACCACGCGCGAGGTGTTTGCGGCACTGCCCTCCCCCAACCCCTCCCGTGAACGGGAGGGGAGCAAAATTAGGAGAGAGAACATGGCACGGATCGGTTTCATCGGGCTCGGCAACATGGGCGGCGGCATGGCGGCGAACCTCGCCAAGAAGGGCCATGACGTTCGCGCGTTCGATCTGAGCATCGACGCGCTGAGCAAGGCGAAGGCGGCAGGCTGCCTGCCAGTCGCGTCCGCGGCGGAAGCCGCAGACGGTGCCGAGGCGATCGTGACGATGCTCCCCGCCGGCAAGCATGTCGCCGAGGTCTATGACGCGCTGTTCGCGGTCGCGTCGCCGTCCGCGATCCTGATCGACTGCTCGACGATCGACGTCGCCACCGCCAAGCAGGTCGCCACCGCCGCGCAAGCCAAGGGTCTCGTCGCGGTCGATGCGCCCGTCTCGGGCGGGATCGGCGCCGCGAATGCGGGGACGCTGACCTTCATGGTCGGTGGCTCTGCCGAGGCGTTCGACCGGGCACAAGCGATCCTCGCCGACATGGGCAAGGCGGTCATCCACGCGGGCGCGAACGGTGCGGGGCAGGCGGCGAAGATCTGCAACAACATGATCCTCGGCGCGACGATGATCGCGACCTGCGAGGCGTTCGTGCTGGCGGAGAAGCTCGGGCTCGATGCGCAGGCTTTCTACGACATCGCCAGCGTGTCGTCGGGGCAGAGCTGGTCGATGACGACGTACGCGCCGCTCCCCGGGATCGGTCCCGATACGCCGGCCGATCACGACTATCAGGGCGGCTTTGCGGCGGCGCTGATGCTCAAGGACTTGCGGCTCGCAATGGCGGCGGCAAAGGACACTGGTGCCGATACGCCGATGGGCGCGAAGGCTGCCGAGCGTTACGAGGCGTTTGCCGAGGCCGGGCAGGGCGGGCTCGACTTCTCGGCGATCATCCGCACGCTGCGCGGTTAGCCCTTAAAGGAAGCGAATCAGCATCAGCAGCAGGCCGAGGATCGACACCGTCCAGCTCAGGCTGCGGACATATTTGATGCCGAACAGATAGAGCGGGATGTAAGCGATCCGCGCACCGAACCAGAGCCATGCGCCGATTGCACCGAGCCCGCCGGTGCGATCGGTCACCGCAAGCCCCAACGCGAGTGCGATGAAGACCGGGTAGGTTTCCTGGAAATTCTTGAGCGCGCGTTCGGCGCGGCCGGCCATCTCGCCGAGCGGCTTCTGCTCGCCGTCGCGCGGGCCCGCGTTCCAGTCGAGCCCGCGGTCGCGCGTCGCGGTCTGGCCCTGGATCATGACGTACGCGAACAGCAGGACCGTCGACCAGCCGAGCAGCAGCAGTTCCGTAGGTAAATGCGTCATGATCGATCTCCGCTAGGGCAGCGGGTCTCGAACGCTGCTAGCGTGCTTGTGTTGCAACCTTGATCTGCTGATCGACATGCATTTGGCGGGCATCGTGCTCGCGGTGAAACGCGCGGTCGGCGTCGTCGATCGCGCTGAGCAACGCACCGAAGCAGGGGGCCTCGTCGATCGGATAGACGCGCGACAGATCGTGCCCCAGCGCAAACACGTCGCGTTGCGTGAGAAGCCCGATCGCGACGATACGGTCTGGGTCGGACATGTTAGGCTCCCGTGATGCAATATAAGTTAACGCGCTCTACGCGTTAACGGTACCGGCCTATCGCGAAAACACGCCCAGCGGAGCGTCAACCAAGGCCGAGCCGCTCGCGCGCCTGCCACCGGGCCATCATCAGCACCGATACCACGGCCAATCCGGTCGCCAGCCCGGTCCAGATACCGACGCCGCCCCAGCCGCGGGCAAAGGCGAGCCACGCGCCGACTCCGATGCCGATCCCCCAATAACCGATCGCGGCGAAGATCATCGGCACCGTGGTATCCCCCAATCCGCGCAACATGCCCGCGCCGATCACCTGCGCGCCGTCGACCACCTGGAATATCGCAGCAACCGCGAGCAGCGAGATCGCGAGCGCGACGACCGGCGCGTTCGCAGGCGCATCGACATCGAGGATGATCCCAATCAGCAACTGTGGGGCGAGGATCAGCAGCGCGGCGGTCAGCACCATGAAGCTCTCGCCGATCGCGAACGCCGCCCAACCTGCGCGGCCTATGCCGACACGGTCGCCACGCCCTGACGCCAGGCCGACGCGGATCGTCGCCGCCTGCGCGATGCCGAGCGGGACCATGAAGGTGACGCTGGCGATCTGGATCGCGATCGCGTGCGCGGCGAGTGGCACGGTGCCGAGCAGGCCCATCAGGAACACCGCAGCGATGAACACGGTGGATTCGAACCCGAGCGTGATCGCGATCGGCAGGCCCAGCGTCCACACCGCACGGTAGCGTGGCCAGTCGGCGCGCCAGAACCGGCCGAGCAGGCGGTAGCGGCGGAACGGCCTCGCGTAGACGATGACGGTGGCCATCGCGACGAAGCTGAGGCCATTGGCGATGCTGCTCGCCATCCCCGAGCCGAGCAGACCGAGCGCGGGGAGGCTGGCATGACCGAAGATCAGCAGCCAGTTGAGCGCGGCGTTGACGACCAATAGTCCGACCATCACCACCAGCGACCAGGCAGGCTTTTCCAGCGCGGCGACGAACGCGCGGAGTACGAGGAAGCAGAGGCTGGGCAGCATTCCCCACATCACTGCGCGGACGAAGCGCGCCGCCTCGTGCGCGAGCAGCGGATCCTGGTCGAGCAGGTGGACGAGGATCGGCTCGGCATTCCACAACACGATCCATGAGGGGATGCAGAGCGTGGCGGCGACCCAGATCGTCTGGCGCACGGTCCGCCGGATATCGCGTACCGCGTGGGGCCGTGCGCCGCGCTCACGTGCGATCATCGGGACGGCGGCGGTGGTGAGGCCCATCCCGAAGATCAGGAAGACGAGGTAGAGGTTGAGGCCGAGCGTCGCTGCCGCGAGCGTGTCCGACCCGAGTCGCCCTAGCATCGCGACGTCGGTCGCGCCGACCAGTGCCTGGGCGAGATTGGTCGCAACGAGTGGCCAGGCGAGTTTGAGCGTGGCGGCGAACTCGGTGCGCCAGGGGCGGGGCGGGGTGGACGTCATGCGGTGGCTTTAGCTGGGTTGCGCGGCTTGTCGATTACTCGCGTCGATCCTTCCCTGTCAGGGCAAGGTAGTGCCGTAGGCGATGGAGGGGGAGGGCGGGCAACTATGGTTGTCCATGCCGCCCCCTCCGTCAGGCGAAGTGCCTGCCACCCCCCCCTGGCGGGAGAGGATCGATAGGGCGCGATGCTGTGTGAAAGATGCTGGGGCGACCGCGTAACCCTTCCCAACCACTCCGTCATCCTGACGAAAGTCAGGATCCAGGGTAACGAACGTCGTCCAATTTGGCACTGGATCCTGACTTTCGTCAGGATGACGGGGGAGTTGGCCCGCAGTCGGATCTGACACCTAGCCGAAGTCTATCCTACCGCATCAATCCGGCTGCGCGGAGGGCGTTCTCGATCGTTGCCTGGATACCGGCGGGGGCTTCGGCGCGAGGTTTCGATGTTGTCTTCGGCGACACGGGGATAGCAATCTTGGCGACGCGTTCGACTGGTGCCGGCTTGATCGCAGTCTCCGCCTTCGCCGCCGCAACCAACCCCCAAGACCTCGCGATCACCGCCGTGCTCGAAAGCCCGACATCGAGCATGAACGGCCCCGCGGCGCCGAGGCGCTCGCCGTGCAACGGATCGATCGGCGTGCCGTGACCCATGCCCGGCACAGTCCAGTCCTCGACGACATCGTGCCCGTCCGCGTTCGACCAGATCCGGTGGACGGCGGTGCCTATCCGCTCCGTGCGCACGGCCTTCGCATCGACGCCGTGGACGCCGCGCCATTGCCGCGCGATCGTGTCCGCGTTCGCCACACTCACCGTCGCGTCCGCGCCGCCGTGCCAGATCGCGAGCGTCGGCCAGCGTCCATCGTGCCCCCGCGCGCCGCTGCGGACTGCGTCGACCAGCGCGGCATCGCTCGTGTCGCCGTGCCCGCGCATCCGGTCGAGCGCCTGCGACACGCCGGTCGCGGTGCCGTAGGCGAGGCCGCCGATTACCGCGCCGCCTGCGAACAGGTCCGGCCGCGTCGCGAGCATCGCCATCGTCATCGCGCCGCCCGCCGACAGCCCGGTAACATACACGCGGCTGCGGTCGAGGCCGTGGCGCGCGATCATCGTCTCGGTCATCTGCGCGATCGATTCCGCCTCGCCGCCGGACTGCGCGGTGTCCTCCGACGCGAACCAGTTGAAGCACAGATTGGGGTTGTTCGCGCGCGTCTGCTCGGGAAAGATAAGCGCGAAACCGGCGCGATCGGCGAGCTTCGACCAGCCTGAACCGTGGTCATAGCCCGCCGCGGTCTGCGTGCAGCCGTGCAGGACGACGACCAGTGGCGCGTTCGCTGGCAGGTTGGCGGGAACGTAGCTGAAGCCGAGCAGCGCACCCGGATTGGTCCCGAACTCGGCCAGTGGCGTAAGGCGGCTGGGCGCAGTGTCGCGCGGCGTCGGGGCTCCGGCGCGCGCCATGCGGGCGAGGGTATCGGCGATGTTTCTCACGTCAATCGAGCCTTTCGTCGCCAGCGTACTCGGCCGCGATCTTATCTCAACGTCGCACGTACATCATTTGTTGCTGCAGTGCAGCAAGAACGTCAGGATCAATGCCGGATTGCATCGCATGCTTCGGCGATCGCCGCATAGATGTGGTCCAGATCGGCGTCTTCGATGCAATAGGGCGGCATGACGTAGACGGTGTTGCCAAGCGGGCGGAGCAGCAGGTCGCGCTCGGCGAAGAACGCGAGCAGGCGCGGGCCGATCTGTGACAGATAGCCATCCTCGCCGCGGAGTTCGACCGCGGTGATGGTGCCGATCTGGCGCGCGTTGGCGATGCGGGGATGCTGGGCGAGGGCCTCCAGCCGCGAGCCTTGGCACGTGGCGAGGTCGGCGATCCGCTCGCGCACCGGTTCGTCGCGCCAGATTGCAAGGTTCGCATTGGCGGCGGCACAGGCGATCGGGTTGGCGGTGTAGCTCGACGAGTGGAAGAACATGCGCGACCGGTCGGTGCCGTAATGTGCCTGGTAGATCGCTTCGGTCGCCATCGTCACCGCGAGCGGGATCGCGCCGCCCGTTAGCCCCTTCGACAGGCAGAGGATGTCGGGCACTACGCCCGCCTGTTCGCACGCGAGCAACGTGCCGGTGCGGCCCCATCCGGTCATCACCTCGTCGGCGATGAACAGTACGTGATGCGCTGCGCAGATCCGCCGCATCTCGGCGAGGATATGCGCGGGATAAATGTGCATCCCGCCCGCACCGAGTAGCAGCGGCTCGACGATGAACGCGGCGGGATGCGCCGCGCAGGCCGCCTCCAGCGCGTCGAGCGTCGCCTGTTCGTGCCCAGCGGCGGGGAAAGGGATCGTGCCGACGTCGAACAGCAGCGGCGCGTAGGCGCGGTTGTAGACGCCGCGCGCGCCGACCGACATCGCGCCGATCGTGTCGCCGTGATAGCCGTGCTCCAGCACGAGAATGCGGTGGCGATCCTCGCCGCGATCGAGCCAATAGCCGAGCGCCATCTTCAGCGCGCACTCGACGCTGGTCGAGCCTGAGTCCGAGAAGAACACGCGGGTCAATTCGGGCGGCATGATCGCGGTCAGCCCGCGCGCGAGGTCTTCGGCAGGCTGGTGCGTCCAGCCGGCGAAGATGATCTGGTCGAGCTTGCCCGCCTGTTCCGCGATCGCCGCGATGATCTTCGGGTTGGCGTGGCCATGCGTGGTGACCCACCAGGACGAGATCGCATCGACGATCCGCCGGCCATCGGCGGTGTAAAGCGCGGCACCCTCGGCATGCGTGACGAGCGGGATCGGTTCGCGCAGGCCGTGCTGCGTGAAAGGGTGCCAGACGGGGGAGTCGCTCATCGGAACGTCTCCAGGTTGAAGTTCGCGGCGAACGCCTCGGCCAGCGTCGCGGCGTTGAGTAGATCGAGGCGGGGCAGGCGGCCGAGGCGCCGGACTTTCCCGAGTGCGGCGATGGTCGCCTCGCTATCCTCGACCGGATCGCCGACGAAAGCGATGCCGAGGATCGGGACGCCGCGGCTGCGCAGCGCTTCGATCGAGAGCAGGCTGTGGTTGATCGTGCCGAGCCCGGTGCGCGCAACGAGCACGACCGCCTTGTTCCACCGCGCGAACAGGTCGGCAAAGATCAGGTCGCGTGTCACGGGGACCATCACGCCGCCCGCGCCCTCGACCACCAGTGGGCCATCGACTTCGGGTAGCGCAAGCCGGTCCGCATCGATCGTGACGCCGTCGATCTCGGCGGCAAGATGCGGCGAGCACGGCGTCGTCAGCCGGTATGCTTCGGGCAGGACGTGGTCCGCAGGAACGCCGAGCGTCACGACCGAAGCCGCATCGCTGCCGTCTGCGAGCCCGGCCTGCACCGGCTTCCAGTAGCGCGCGCCGAGTGCTGCGGTGAGCCCGGCAGCGAACACGGTCTTGCCGATATCGGTGTCCGTCCCGGTAACGACGATCGTCATCGCAATGCCTCTTCCATGACCGCTCCCAGAGCTTCGATGTCCTCGACCGTGGCGTTCAGCGTCAACGAAATCCGCAACCGTGATCCCCCCTCCGGCACGGTCGGCGGCCGTATCCCGCGCACGTCGAACCCGGCTGCCTGGATCGCGCCGGCGACCCGCATCGTCCGTGCGGCGTCACCGAGCACCAGCGGCAGGATCTGCGAACCAGTCGCCGCGACGCCGTAGGGTGCGAGCACGCGCTCTGCCTTGGCGATCAACGTCCAGAGCCTCTCCTGGCGCGCCGGTTCGTCCGCAACGATCCGCAGTGCCTCGCCAACCGCCAGTGCCATTAGCGGCGACGGTGCGGTCGAGAAGATGAACCCGCGCCCGCGATTTATGATGAAGTTGCGCATGACCGACGGTCCGCACAACAGCGCGCCCTCGCACCCCAGCGCCTTGCCGCAGGTGCGCAGGGTAATGACGTTCACGCGGCCGTCGAGCGCTTCGGCAAGCCCGCGGCCGTCGGTGCCGAACACACCCGTCGCATGCGCTTCGTCGATCAGCAGGACGGCGTCGTGGCGGTCTGCAATTTTGGCTAGCGCTGCGAGCGGAGCCTGGTCGCCGTCCATGCTGTAGAGACTCTCGACCGCGATCCACACGCGACCCGTGCCGCCCGACGCGCGCCACGCGACGATCGCGTCCTCGACCGCATCGGCATCGTTATGCGCGGCGGCGACGCAGTTCGCTCGCGTGAGACGCATGCCCTCGTGAGCGCTGGCGTGGATCAGCGCGTCGTGGACGATCAGGTCGCCGCGTTGTGGCAGCGTCGCGAACAGGATCGTGTTGGCGACATAGCCGCTCGCGAAGAACAGCGCCGCCTCGGTCCTGAAGAACCGCGCGGCGTCCGCCTCCAGCGCCTCATGCTCGGGCGCATTGCCGCGCAGCAACCGCGACCCGCCCGACCCGACCGGGACGCCGCGCTGCAACGCATCGGTCATTGCCGCACGAAGCCGGTCCGATCCGGCGAGTCCGAGATAGTCGTTCGAGGCGAAGTCGACGCCCTTACGCGGCCGGAGCGATCGGTACCGGTCGGCAGCCGTAAGTTTGGCGAGGTCTCGTTCCTGTTCGGCAAACATCATCGCGCGGCCCTAAACCCTGCACGCCGGGAAGACGATCCCTGCTTCCAGTCTTGGGTCTAACCCGCGTTCCACGTCTCGATGAACGTCTTCGCCCTCGCGCCCACGTCCGCCGCGGTCATGCCCGGTGCGAACAGCGCAGAGCCGAGCCCGAAGCCAGCTGCACCGGCCTTGCGCCAATCCGCCATCAGTTCCGGCGCGATCCCGCCGACCGGCAGCACGCGCGTGTCCTTGGGGAGGATCGCGCGCATTGCCTTGAGTACCGCTGGGCTTGCGGCTTCGGCGGGGAACAGCTTCAGCGCGGCGGCACCGGCGTCGAGCGCGGCGAACGCCTCGGTCGGAGTCGCGATGCCGGGGAGCGCGACATAGCCCTTGTCCGCCGCCGCGGCGATCACGCGGACGTTCGCGTTGGGGGCGATGATCAGCGTGCCGCCCGCCGCGCCGACGGCCTCGACATCCTCGACCCGCAAGACCGTGCCTGCACCGACGACCGCACGTCCCTCGAGCCTGCGCGCCAGTCGGGCGATGCTGTCGAGCGGGTCGGGCGAGTTCATCGGCACTTCGAGGATCGTGAAGCCGGCCTCGACCAGCGCTTCGCCGATCGCCTCGACCTCGTCGGGCTTTACCCCGCGGAGGATCGCGATCAGCGGGCATTTCGCGAAGGCGTCGTCAAAGGCTTGGCGGTTGGTCATGCTGCAAGATCCTGGATGCGGGTGATGCCGGCGACGAACGCGGCCTGACTGTCTATATGGTGCGACGCGCCGCCGAGCGCATCGATCGCGCTGGCGTACAGCGCGCCGAGGGCGGCGTCGGCTAGGATGTGGACGGTCGCGCCGGGCTCGATTCGCGCGGCGGTGTCCGCGCCAATCAGCAGCCCGCTCGCGAACGAGGCGGCGTGCGCATCGTCGGCAAGTCCGAGTACGCCGCGCGCGCGGATCGCGAACAGGCTGGCGGCGAGATCGCGCTTCGAGCCTTCAGCGACGCCTTCGAGGAACGCTTCACCCGGCTCGACCGGATGGCCGAGCTGCCGTGACAGGATGCCGTGTGCGCGTAAGAGCGCGAAGAGTTCGCCGGTCATTGCTGTCGTGAATTGCGTGATCCTGCCACCCTCGACGGTCGCCCATTTGCAATGCGTGCCGGGCTGGCAGAGCAGCGCGTCCGCCGGTACCAGCCCAGCGGAGACTGCGCCCAGCAGCTGGACCTCTTCGCCTCGCATCACGTCGGCGTGCAACCCGTCGCGGTACGATAAGCCGGGGACGATCGCGGTCCTGTCGTCGATCCGGTCGAGCGCGGCGGCAACGTCTGCAAGTCCTGCGGGGGCGGCGACATAGGGCACGCTACGCCAGCCGATGTTCGATCCGACCATCCCCGCGAGCAGCATCGGCAGGTCGCCCAGCCGTTCGCGGATACCCGCAACCTCGGCGCCGTACTCGTCGGTCGCTACGGTCGCGGCGCCGCGGTCGTCGCGTTCGGTCGCGACGACCGCACCGTCCTCGATCCGGAACGCACGTCGGTTGGTGGTGCCCCAGTCGACTGCAATGAAAGCCTGCATAACTCTACCTCGACATCCTCGCGAGCTTGACGATTACACCCGCCTTTGCCCGCATTGTCGCCAATTGTAGGATGAATGCGGCAAGCCTTCCACCGGATATCGTTGCGGCGCGTTGCAAGACGCGTGACACCAGGAGCGCGTTGCGCCAAAACCCGGCCGATGGCGACCGATACGACAGACACCGACGTTCTTCCGGCCACCGCGATCTTGGGCCGTAATCTGACGCATGGGATGCTCGACACGCTCGGGCGGGCGATCGTCACCGGACGCTACGAAAACCGTCCGTTCCCGACCGAAGCCGAGATCGCCAAGACGCATGGCGTGAGCCGATCGGTGACGCGCGAGGCGGTCAAGATGCTGACTGCGAAGGGCCTGGTCAGCGCGCGGCCGCGGCAGGGGACCGTCGTGCAACCGGCGAGCTCGTGGAACCTGTTCGATACCGACGTGCTGCGCTGGACGCTGGAGCGCAAGTTCTCGGTCGAGTTGCTGCGGCACTTCAATCAGTTGCGCGTCGCGATCGAGCCGGAGGCCGCGGCCTTGGCGGCGCGGTTCGGCGACGCCGCGGACGAGGCGGCGATCCGCAACGGGCTGGCGCAGATGGAAGCAGGCGAGGCGGGAACGACCGATCCGCTCGAGGCCGACATCGCGTTTCACATGGCGATCCTGCGGGCGTCGAAGAACCCGTTCTACGCGCAGTTCCAATCGGTGGTCTCGACCGCGCTGCGGACGTCGATCCGCTTCACCAACCGGATCAAGGGCCGTTCCGCCAATATCCCCGATCACGCCGCGGTTGCGGACGCGATCATCGCACGTGACCCCGCCGCGGCGCGGATCGCGATGACGCGGATCATCGGCGACGTGCTGACGCTGATCGGCGACGAGTAAGCACCGTTATACTGTAACTGAGAGGGTTTTAATGGCGACCGAGGCAAAGTCCGCAAAGCCGATCCGGCTGGCGATCATCGGCGTTGGCAAGATCGCGCGCGACCAGCATCTGCCGGCGATCGCGAACGATCCGCGCTTCGAACTGGTCGCGGCGGTCAGCCGTAATGCGGATGTCGAGGGCGTCGATAATTACCACGACATCGCCGAACTTCTTGCGGCGGGGCATGACCTCGACGCGGTGTCGATCTGCACGCCCCCGGTCGGACGATCCGCGATCGCGATGGCGGCGCTCGATGCCGGGCTGGACGTGATGATGGAGAAGCCGCCTGCCGCGACGCTGTCCGAGGTCGCGCGGATCGAGGCGCATGCGGTTGCCGCTGGCCGATCGCTGTTCGCAACCTGGCATTCGCGCGAAGCGGCCGGCGTCGCGCCGGCGCGCGCGTGGCTCGCCGATCGCACGGTCGAGCGCGTCACGATCGCATGGCGCGAGGATATCCGGCGCTGGCACCCCGGGCAGGACTGGATCCTGGAAGCGGGCGGGTTCGGCGTGTTCGATCCCGGCATCAACGCGCTGTCGATCGCGACCGAGATCCTCCCCGGCGACTGGGTGGTGCATCGTGCGGACCTGCAGGTGCCGGAAGGCCGGATGTCGCCGCTGGCTGCCAATATCGATCTCACCTGCGGCGACATCCCCGTCACGGCGGCGTTCGACTTCCTCCACGAAGGGCCGCAGCAATGGGACATCGTCGTTGAGACCGACGGCGGTACGCTCAAGCTGAGCATGGGCGGCGCGATCCTGGAGATCGACGGCGAGGTCACCGAGGCCACGGATGCCGAATATCCCGGGCTCTATGCCAAGTTCGCCGCACTCGTCGGCTCGCGCTCCCGCGACGTGGACGTAACACCGCTGCGGCTCGTGGCCGACGCGTTCCTGGTCGGACGGCGTACGATCGTTCCCGCTTTCGCATGGTGATCGAATACCCTGATCGAGGATAGTATCGCCGGAACGCACGCTGCCTGCATCACGTTCATCCTCGAACGAAGGATGCGTATCGGTGCTTCAGGTCAGTCAAGACGTCGAGAATGCGGATATCGCGCCAGCGATAGCGGCGAAGCCTAGCGCGGCGGTGGCACCGCTGGCGGCGGTTATCGTCGAGCGCTTGTCCGGCGGGAACCTCGTCTACGTCGCGGCGGACGATCAGCGTGCGACGGAGATCGCTATGATCGCGGCGGCGCTCGCGCCCGATGCGCTGGTCGTCCATGTGCCGTCGAGCGACGCGCTGCCCGGCGACGACGCGCCGGCATCGCCTGCCAATGTCGGACGTCGCGTGGCGGCGTTGCGGCGATTGCGCGCGGGATCCGAGAGTAAGGCGGCACCCATCCTGGTGGTGACGACTGCCGAGGCGACGGCGGTACGCTATCCGCCGCCGCCGATGTTCGACGTGGCGCCACCGCGGCTACAGGTCGGCGATCCGATCGACATCGAGGCGTTTGCCGCGATCGCCGAGGAGGTCGGCTACCTGACCGACGATCGGATCGACGAACCCGGCGAGATCGCGGTACGCGGTGGCGTGATCGACGTTTTCCCCGCCGATCGCGAGACCCCGGTCCGGATCGAATTCGCCGATGGCCGCATCACTGGCCTGCGTGATTATGATCCGGTGTCTCAGCTCGGCTTGGGCGACGTCGACGTCGTCGAGATCGGCCGCGCGACCGAACCCGCGGTCGAGAAGGGCGTGTCGATCCTCGCGCACCTGCCGGATGCGGCGATCGCGTTCGACCGGGATGCGGAAAAGCGGCGCGATCGGTTCCTTGCCATCGCCGCAGACGGATTGCCCCGACGTCGTGCCTCCGCCGATCTGGTCCTCGAAAAGGTCTGGGCAACCGAGATCGCGAAACGTGAAACGGCCGCGTTCGACGTCGGCGACGAAATGCCCCCGCGGTTCATCGAACGCCGCGATCCGGCGCGTGCGTTCGCCCGGTTTGCCAAGGACGCGCTCGCGGATGGGCGTCTGCTCGTCGTGGGATCGCCGCGCGACCTGCGGTTCCTCCAGCCCAAGCTCGAGCGTGCGGCGAAAATCGCCTTTACGTCGATCGATCGCTGGACGGACGTCGTTTCGGCCAAGCCCGGCACCGCGATGCTGCTGGTTGCTCCGATCGATCGCGGCTTCGTCGCGAGCGGGACCTCGGTCGTTGCCGGCGCGGACCTGCTCGGGGGGCGGGCGCGTGGCGACGAGATCGCGGGCGGCAGCGCTGGCATGTTGCCGGGATTGACGAGCGAGCTGCGATGCGGCGACGTGATCGTCCACGAGGAGTTCGGGATCGGCGTCGTCCGTGGGCTCGAGATGCTGCCGGGGACCGACGGCGACGCGATCGTCCTGGAATATGCCAAGGAAGGCCGCCGCCTGGTGCCGGTGCGCGAGGCCGACCGGATCTGGCGGTACGGTGCGGAGATCGACGCGGTCACGCTCGATTCGCTCGACGGCGCGTCGTGGCAGAAGCGGCGGGGCGCAATCGATGCCGCGATCGCCGAAAGCGCGCGAGATCTGGCCGCGATCGCTGCGGAACGCGACGCGCGGACGACCGATCCGATCGAGCCCGACCGTGCCCGGTACGAGAAATTCGCCGCCGGTTTCGCGTTCACCGAGACACCGGACCAGGCAAGGGCGATCGCGACGACGCTGGCGGACCTCGCGAGCGGCAAGCCGATGGACCGGCTGGTCATCGGCGACGTCGGCTACGGCAAGACCGAAGTCGCGTTGCGAGCCGCTGCTGCCGTTGCGCTGGCCGGGCGCCAGGTTGCGATCGCCGCGCCGACGACGGTGCTGGTCCGCCAGCATATCGAGACGTTCTCGAAGCGGTTCGAAGGCACCGGCGTGACCGTCGCGGGGCTGTCGCGGCTGTCCAATACCGCGGAGAAGGCGCGGGTTCGGGCGGGGCTTGCGGACGGATCGATCGGCGTCGTGATCGGCACGGGAGCGATTGCGGGCAAGGGCGTCGCGTACAAGGATCTCGCGCTCGTCGTAATCGACGAAGAACAAAGGTTCGGTGCGGCCGACAAGGCCAAGATGCATGCGCTGGGGGCGGGGCATGTCCTCACGCTGAGCGCGACGCCGATCCCGCGCACGCTGCAATCCGCGATGATCGGGTTGCAGGGCTTGTCGGTGATCGCCACCCCGCCGGCACGTCGCCAGCCGATCCGCACGTCGGTCGCGCAGTTCGACGACGCGACGGTGCGCGCGGCGCTGCGTCGCGAGCGGGCGCGAGGCGGGCAGAGCTTCGTCGTGGTGCCGCGGATCGACGACATGGCGCCGCTTGCCGCCAAGCTGGCCAAGCTCGTGCCTGAACTCAGGCTGGTGCAGGCGCACGGGAAAATGCCGGCGGGGGAGATCGACGAGGCGATGGTCGCGTTTGCGGCGGGCGACGGCGACGTACTGCTTGCGACCAACATCATCGAGGCCGGGCTCGACGTGCCGCGCGCGAACACGATGATCGTGCATCACGCGGATCGGTTCGGGCTGTCGCAGCTGCATCAGCTTCGCGGCCGCGTCGGTCGCAGCGGACGGCGGGGGCAGGTGATGCTGCTGACCGACGGCGAGGCGACGATCGCGGAGACGACGCTGAAGCGGTTGCGCACGCTCCAGGCGTTCGACCGCCTGGGCGCTGGGTTTGCGATCAGTGCGCGCGATCTCGACCTGCGGGGCGCGGGCGATCTGGTCGGCGAGGCGCAGGCTGGTCACATGAAGCTGATCGGGATCGACCTGTACCAGCATTTGTTCGGTCGCGCGTTGCGGCTGGCGTGGATCGACCGCGAGGGCGGGGCGCCGATCGACGACTGGATTCCCGAACTCCATCTCGAACTGGGCGGCAGCCTTCCCGAAGCGTGGATCCCCGAGATGGAGGTCCGGATGTCGCTCTATGGCCGGCTTGCGCGGCTTGAGGATGTCTCGGCGCTCGACCTGTTCGAGGCCGAGCTGGATGATCGATTCGGCAAGGCGCCCGAGGCGGCACTACGACTGTTGCAGGTGGCCCGTATCCGGATGATGGCGCGTGAGGCGGGCGTCCGACAGATCGACGCCGGTCCCGCGGCGATCGCATTCACGCCGCACGACCGGACTGCGGCGAAACCGCTCGACGATCTGGTCGAGAAGAACGGGCGCTGGATCGCCGCCGAGGGCATTGCCGACCCGATCGCGCGGGCAGGGCGGATCGAGGAACTGCTGGACGCGCTGATCGGCTAGGTGCGTCCGCTTACTCGGCGGCCGCGGCGAGCGGGACGGGCAAGGCCTCGTCGGTGAGCGCCGCTAGGATCGCGCGGACGAGGTCGACCACGCGCGCGAAGCCGGCGCCGGGCGCGTGGAGCTTGCGATCGAGATACAGCGTGCGATCCAGTTCGAACTGGATCGCGTGAACGTTTGCAGCCGGGCACGCATGACGTTCCAAGATGTGCCCGCCCGCATAGGGCGCGTTGATCGCGGTCGAGAACCCGCGCGCGACGCACTCGGCCTCGATTCGCGCGACGAAGCGTGGCTCGGCGGAATGGCGGAACCGGTCGCCTATCACGATTCGCGATCCACCCGGCCCGAGCGGCGGCATCGAATGCACGTCGAGCAACACCGCCACGCCGAATCGGTCGTGCGCCGCCTTCAACGCCGACGCGAGCGCCGCATGATAAGGGCGGTGATCGTTGACGATCCGCGCGGTGACGTCGGCATCGGTGAACCGCCGCGCCCAGAGGTCGCCCGCCCCCGATGCGCGGCGGGGAACGAGACCGAGCCCGCTGCGCAGCTTGGCGGATTGCTGGGCGAGCGGCATCGACGGCGCGCCCTCGTCGAGCAGCGGATCGCGCTCGTCTTCGCGCCGGTTGAGATCGATCCAGGCGCGCGCGCGGGTCTGGACGATCGTCGTCTGATCGGTCCGTGCGGCACGCGCCACCGCATCGACGAGCCGGTCCTCGAGCGGCAGCAGCCCGGCAAGCGGCACGCGCAACGCCGTCTTGAGCGCGAGCGGATAGTCGCGGCCTGCGTGCGGGACGGACACTACCACCGGGCTCACGGGCGGCATTGCGCCCAGGCGCTCGAAGGAAGAAGACTGCATCGCGCCACGCTAGGGCCAGCACCGGGCATGGGCAATCGACCTGGATATGTTAACCATTTTCAGGGTAGGGCGGCCGCGGAATGTGCGTGTAAAAACGGGACTTTAGATCGATGTTACGAATTCTGCTGGCCGAGGACGATCAGGTCATGCGCGAGTATCTGACTCGAGCGCTCGAACGCTCGGGCTATGCCGTGACCGCGGTCGACCGCGGGACGGCGGCGATTCCATTGCTCGAAACCGAGACGTTCGACCTGCTGCTGACCGATATCGTCATGCCCGAGATGGACGGCATCGAACTGGCGCAGAAGGCCGGCGAGATGTGCGCGGACCTGCGCGTGATGTTCATCACCGGCTTTGCGGCGGTCACGTTGAAGGCCGGGCGGGCGATGCCGCAGGCCCGCGTCCTGTCCAAGCCGTTCCACCTGCGCGACCTGGTCGCCGAGGTCGACCGGCTGTTCGAGATGGATAATGTAACGGGCATGCATTGAGGGCTTGCACGCCGCGAAGAGCGCGGCTAGTGGAGCCCTCCGGCGGGCGTGTAGCTCAGTGGTAGAGCACTGTGTTGACATCGCAGGGGTCGCAAGTTCAATCCTTGCCACGCCCACCATAGAAAGCCCTGGTAGCTCAACGAGTTACCAGGGCTTTTTTGCGTCTGAGC
The DNA here is from genome assembly GCF_003610375.1 of Sphingomonas sp. PP-CC-1A-547. Classification (GTDB taxonomy): domain Bacteria; phylum Pseudomonadota; class Alphaproteobacteria; order Sphingomonadales; family Sphingomonadaceae; genus Sphingomonas. The sequence goes on along the minus strand of NZ_RAPZ01000013.1, from coordinate 308,491 downwards.
AGTGTCTGATATCGGGCTTCGTGCCCAGTATATGCCCAGCAAAATCGGGCATTCCGGCTGCCGGTTGGGCAGATTCTGGGCACGTGGCGGGCAACGAATTCGGGGCGAAAACCGGTCGCTTGGCGAAATCGATCGACGAACATACAATAGAGGCAGGCGCCCCGCTCGTTCGCGTGCGAGGAGGCCGGCTCGACGATCATGAGGAAACTTCGCGCGTGCGGGTCTCCGGCCATCGTCGGGTGCTAGGCCGGGGACCCGTGCGCGCCGACCAACGGGTTTCCCCTATGTCGAGTAAAGATCCTGCACCGGGGGCCGCCAGCCCAGCCGATGCAGTCGTGCCGCAAGAGCCCTCGCAGGCTAAGGCACTCATGGCTGGTTGCGCGCCGATGGCGTCCTTAACGAACCGCGCGGGAACGCCGCCGGGATCGTCCGTGCCCCTCGCCACGCCGGATGGGGCCGATGGAGCACGTTCGCCACCCAGAAGGGCCAGCGTCGGCACAGCCGACACGCTGCTGACGCCGCATGACATTCTCGACCTGTTGGGCATGACCAGTGCCGAACCGGCGAAGTGGATGCGTCGCACCTTCACGAAACACGGTGTGCCCTTCATGCACGTATGCGGTCAGGTCCGCGCGACGCAGGCACAATACCGACTGCTCTTGGACAAGATCACATGCTCTCCATCCGTCCCCGTGGGAAGAACGGTATTCTCTACATCCGTGGCCAAGTCTCGCTCGGCGACAAGCGGATCGACGTCAAGGAATTCAGTTCAGGAACGTGTGACGCAGATGCTGCGTCGCACCTGATGGCCGAATACGAGACAAAGCTGCGCCATCAGCTGTTGTTCGGCCCCGCCGCGGCAGTGGCACAGGGCATCATGGCGGACGCCTTCGACAGCTATCTGTCGAAGGCCAAGTCGCCCTGCGCCTCGGACGTGCTGCGCGTTGGCAAGCTGAATGGCTTGATAGGCGACCTCACTCTGCGCGAACCCAAGCAGGCATGGGAGCACTTCCGCCGCGCCTATCTAACCGGTCACGATCCGGCCGGGCAGGACCGCTACCGCGCGGTCTTCCAAGCGGCGGTCAATGTTCATCACGAAATGCATGACCTGTCGCCTATCAAGATCAAGGCTATCCCGTTCGACAACGAACGAGTTCGCTTCCTGACCAAGGAGGAGCGCGACCGGCTGATCGGCTCCTATACGCCGCATGTCCGACCAATTATTACCATGCTCGCCTTCCATGGTCCTCGGGTTCAGACCGCGCTCCAGATTCAGTGGGGCGCCAATGGGGTTGATATGGCACGCGAGGCGATCCGCCTGAACCACATCAAGACCGCTGTGATCCAGTCGGTGCCGATGCACCGCCGGGTCAGAGACGTGCTCGGGCCGATATGGGAAGACCGCGGCAGGCCCACCAAGGGTCACGTCTTTCTCAACAAGCACGGCCAGCCGTACCAGGACACGCGCCTTGCGCCGATTCCGGGCGGCAACCCGCTCAAGCGCGCTCACGCTACAGCGCTAGGGCGCGCCGAGATCGAGGACTTCACGGTTCACGATTGGAGGCATCACTGGGCGTCGCACTGCGTAATGGCGGGTATCGACCTCATCACCATTATGCACATGGGCGGCTGGAAGTCGCTGCGGATGGTTCAGCGCTACGCCAGCGTTGGCGTCGAGCATATGCGTGAAGCGATCAATAAGTTGTCGTGACGGATACCGCAGCCGTCAAGTGACATCCCTCAATCGCGCCGGTTCAATCAATGAAAACGGCCGTCACCGCGTGTCAGTTGCGCACCCGCACTTTGCGGTACCGACAGGCGCTCTTCAATTGCAGGAGTCGAAAATGACTTTGTATGATCCTAATTTCTGCGCAGACCCCGAAGATTTCGTCGCATCATGTCACGCGGCCATCAAGCATGGTCGCCAGCTCGTTCTCGATGACCTCTCTAAGCATCCTGAGCATAGCGCCGAAACCTATGCCCTCGCTGCGGCAAGCTACGTCAACGCGACGCTCATGACCCACGCTCGCAAACTTCTGTTGGCCAAGATGGCCGACAATCCCACCATGTCCGGATCGTCGGTCCTGACGCCTGCTTATTTCGCCGAGCACAAGGGTCACTTAGACGAACTAAGAGATGGCCTCGGTTGGGGGCGGTCTACGTGGGCCTGCTGGATGCAGGATATCGCGGTCGGGATCGCTCAGGTCGCCGACGAGCTTTTTCAGGCGAACGGGGACGGTCGTGGAAACCCCGGTTCGTCTGTTCGCGAATTCGTGTTTCAGTTCGTTCACGAAATGCCGGAGCATGACGACTACGGTTGTACCATGCTGACGGCGCGCCCGTCGCCCGTAGAATCGGATGGGCATGACCTTGAAGTGACGGCACCCTTCCTTCGCCACGTTGAATCATCAGAACCATTCGCACCGCCGGCCTTGGCCGCAAAAATTACCGTCACGATGGCCGGTCTTATCGACAAATGGCTCGACGCCAAGGGTGTCCTGAGCCGAGCGGAGCGATCGCGGCAAGGTAGCTCAGCTAGGCTGTTCGTCGAGGCGATGGGCGTAAGCGAGGCCACGGCTGACCGCCTTACCGATATCGGTGACAAGGCCGCTCAAAGGTTCGTCTTTTATGCAGACGCCACCCCGCTCTCCCCGCGCGGGGAACGCGCGCGCATCGCGCACATCAAGAGCTTCATCGCCTACGCGCAGAGCGAGCACATCGCAGTGCCGGATCAGGACTGGACCCATGTGCACAATTGAACCGGTCCAGCACATCGTCCTTAAGCTCAGAAGCAAACAGAAGAAGGCAGAGAGAATTGTTCAATACCTGATTTCGTCTGCCGGGCAGACGAAATCGTGCATCTCATCTTCGATGAATGGCGCTGTGCTCGACACTGGATTGCTGCGGATTGTATCCCCATGCCAGTAGCGCGCGCACAGTTTGCCGGCACGCATCTCGAGAACGCACCGCAGTGGCTGCTCGAAATCGAGGCGTTGCTGATGGGCGGTTGGGAGATAAAACGTGGACCCCGGGCCCAGATGGATGACAATATTGCACGGCATCGGGGTTCGGCGTCTAGTTCATCTGCTCTAACTGGCCGCCTGTCGCCTACGTCTCAGTATCGTATGGATCGGTCCATTCGCATCGCCGAGCCTCGGGCGGCGGCGCGACCCACCTCAGCCGTCCGGCACCACCACTTCGAGCAGAAGGTCATTCTCGCATCGGCGAAAGGCACAATTTCAGTCGCGGAGAAGCGTGCGGCCTATGGCGAGGGATTCAACGCCTCCGACTCCCTCATCCCCGGCGATGTGCGTGCCACCAATGAGGCGGCTTACACCGAGGGCGGCAAGAGCACCGAAGCCGAGCGCGTGGTCTATATCGCCGCTACAAATGGCAGCACCTACGACGACCGTATGCGATTTTGGGATCTCGCGAACGAGCACGCCCACTTCGTTGGATCTCATAAAATCAGTGTCACCACGCGCGGCGTCGACGCGGCATGGGATCAAGCCACCCGCGACGCCACGATGCCGGATGCACTGCGCGAGACCATAGCGAAGGCTAAGGCAAGCGATGGCGGTGAGGCTTCGATCATGGTGAACGATGCAGGCGTCGTAAAGCGCTGGCTGGCGAAGCGGATGCGGTCGTTTCCGGCAGAGTTGCGGCCGCACATTGCGCTAGAAACGCCGCACAACAGCCGCATCGCGTATTCGATAGTGGGACAGTTCCCACACGATATGTCCCCAAAGGGCATGCGCGACTGCCTCGACAAGATGGTCGACGAATTTACCGTTCGTCAGTTACCTTGCCAGGCCGTCATCCATGAACCCACGGCGAAAAATTCGAAAAAGAACTGGCACTTCCAATTGATCTATTATGCCGGTGAAGCCGAGCAGCTGGCTGATGGCAGGTGGAGCTTTGAGCGCGAGCGGCAGCGTGACAAATGGGGTACAATGAAATCGATCCCGCTCAAGCGCATGGGGCGCAATGCGGAAGTTGGCGCTGAGGACTGGGTGCCGAAGCTGAAAAATAGATGGTCCGAGATCGTGAACACACAAGCCATCGCCGAGGGGATCACAACCCGCTTCACCAATGAGCGGAACGAGCAACGCGGCCTGCCGAAGCCACAAACGCGTTACACCCCTGGCCGTCAGGCTCTGCACGCGAAAGGACACTTCACCGACGCTGAGGTCGACCAGAATATCGCATCGTGGCAGCTATGGCGAAAGCGAAAGAAGGCGCAGCTCCTTAAGAGCACGCAAAGTTTGAGGCACGATCTAGAACGGCTACGGGCGCAAGCCCAACGGACGCCGATGCCGCCACCGTCGCTCCGAAAGGCCGAAGCGCGGCTGGACCGTGCTGCGTTGGTTGCCAACGACCTAGACGTGTTGATAGACACTGCGGTGCACGCGGCAATGTTGCGACAGATGATCCTGAGCGGTCCAAGTGCGATCATCAGCCACTATTCGGCTACGGATGAAGCCCTTAGTCGCAAACGCGCGACTCCGGCACGCACGGTGAGGCGCGATGTTGCGCGCACGGTGTGCGAAGCTGCGCACACACACCTTGCCGGGCTAGATCCGATCCTGCAGCAGCTTGCTACAACGCAGGAGGCTGCGGTGGCCAAGCTGAAGGAGGCGCGGGCCGCGTTGCGCAAATTCCTGCCGACGGTAGAAGCTGAGCTCGTTGCGATGCGTGTGGACGCTTCGGCGGCTCCGACTTTACAGCTAGGCGATGGAGCACCGCCGGCCATGTCCCCACGAACGCGACAAGCTCTCGCGGCACATCTCGCGTCTGGTCGTGAAGGGCAGGCGTGATGTGCGCTTGCCCTTCACGACTAGACGAAGCCGCGAATCACATCCTCATGCCTCTTGAGTGATCTGCGCCGCCTGGGTCAGCAGGTCCTCTACGGTGCGGGCCACCGTGAACATTGGCTCGGTTTCCGACCGTGCCACGCTGGCGAAGTGGCGCTTGCCGCATTCGATCTTCGCCGCCTCGGACCCGCGCAAGTCTTCCATCAGCAGCACGCCCTTCGTCTCTGCGACGAAATATAGCCGCTCGCCTGCCTCGGTCGACACGAGCACCGCCCAATCTGGATTGTATGACCCCAGGGGTGTGGCGACCTTGAACCATGACGGCAACTTGGCGAACACCTTCACCGCTTCGTTGCTGTCCAGCGCTTCAGCGAAGGGCCGTTCGATCGTCGATGAGTCCCAGATGACCGCGTCGTAGACCGACTTCTTGGTCTCAACCATACGGCCGAGATAGCCCTTCAGCTCTTCCGATTCGAACAGCTCCTGCGCGTAGAACACGTCGTCGCCGATCTTCTGATAACGGACGCCGGTGACTAGCGCGGCGATTTTGGCGCGTTCAATCAGGTCCGCAGCCTGGTCGATGAAGGCCGCAGGGTTGAGCTTCAGGTCGTCGAGCCGGCCACTGTCGATCAGGATCTTCGCCAGTGACGCGCGGCGCAACTGTGTGCGGTTCTGCAGTTCGCCCAGCACGTCGGGGACGACGATGCTTTCCGGGGAGACGGTGACGAAGCCGGAGGTCGTCTCTTCACCGGTATCGACACCGCCGCGACCGATCGCGAGCCCCGCTTTGCGCCAGCGTAGCTGTGCGCGTGCGACGTGGGGCGCGTTCGCAATGCGTCCGGCCGCATCCGAAATCAGCGCGTCGGGATCGAATGCCAGCCGATAGGTGGTGCGGTGCTTGATCCGGTCCCACAGGGCCTTGAAGTCCTCGCTGAGAAACACCGCCTTGTTGAGCTTCACCGTTCGCCGTTCGTCGGCATTGCGAATATCCAGCCGGCCGGCCAGCTTGACCAGCAGAGCCCGCGCCGGACCCGCGACGGCGGCGAAGCGGTCGGGCAGGACCAGCGTGTTGTCCTTGAGTGCAGTACGCAGGCTGTCCTGGATCTTGCCGGCGGCATCGATCAAGCCCTCATCGCGCAAGTGATCGAACAGCGCGCGCGATTCCTCTACGCCCATCGGCTGTGTGCCGTCCGGCGTCTCGTACACAAGCGCTGCGAAGCTGTCGGCGACGACGGTGCCGAAGCTGATCCCGAGATCCTCCTCGATCTGTTTCTGCAGGCCCTCGGCGAATGTTTCGAAGCTCTCGTCGGCGATGACCGTGAGAACGTTCAGCCCCTCGTCGCGCCGGCGGTCGCCATTGGCGTCGACACACAGGCGAAGACCACGGCCGATCGTCTGCCGACGTTCGCGGTTCGTCCCCATCTCGCGCAGAGTGCAGATTTGGAAAACGTTCGGATTGTCCCAACCCTCACGCAGCGCCGAGTGCGAGAAGATGAAGCGCAGAGGTTCGGCTTCGTCGAGCAGCTTCTCTTTCTCGCGCATGATGAGGCGGAAGGCGCGTTCGGCCTCCTCGCGGCTCTTGGCGTTCCGGAAGTCGCCGGCAGCGTTGAGTTCGGCTTCGACCGGCACACCCTTCTTGTCGATCGAGAAATAGCCATCGTGGGCAGATTCCGGCTCGGGCTGACGACCGGCGAACAGCGACTCACGGAAGTCGGGATGGCCGGCGAGCTTGCGATATTCCTCCTCGAACATTCGTCCGTACTTGCCCAGTGTCTGCGTGCCGTCCTCGGCGTAGGCCCGGTAATTCTCGACACGGTCGATGAAGAACAGGCTCAGCACCTTGATGTGCTGGCCCTGTTCGCGGAACGCGCGTTCGCGGAGAAAATGTTCGCGGATCGTGCGTTCGATCATGCGCCGGACGATCCCGTCGCGGTCGACATCGCCATGCGCCTGGCCCGGGCGGAGATACACGACGTCGCCGGGTATGTTGAGCTGGACCAACTCACGCCCCTTGCCGCCCTCGATCGTGCCGACCGAGACGTCGCGGTACACGTCGCGGTTTGTGCGGTCCTTCAAGTCGTCGCCATCGCGGACCGTCATCTCTGTCCGGCGAACCTCGCCCGCACCCTGCAGGTCGATCTCCACCGTCGCGACCGGGGGTTTGTTCTTCGCGGTCTTCACGGACACCAACCGGACATAGGCGGTGTTGTTCGCGCCGCGTACTTCCGCGCCGGCGACGTCGATGCGTTTCACGAGCTTGCGCTCATAAGCGTCGATCGCATCGAGCCGGTACAGCATATGGTGGGTGTGCAGGTGGGTCGCGGAATAGCCGACGGTGCACAGTGGGTGCATCTCGCGCAACGCCCTCGCACCCGCGCTGTCGGGGTCGCGACCCTGCACCGATTGCGGTTCATCGACGATCAGCACCGGGCGCGCCGCGCGAACCAGATCGACCGGCCGTTCGCCGCCGGTCTTCTCGTGCGGCGTGTAGAACACGTTGGTGTCCTGCTTGTTGAACGCACCGATCGTGCCGATCATGATCTTGATCGTCGAGGCGGTGGCGAAGTCGCGGACCTGCCCCAGCTTGGCACTGTCGTAGACGAACGCATCGACGGCCACCCCAGCATAGAGCGCGCGGAAGTGGTCGGCGGTCATCTCGATCGTCTTGGCCACGCCCTCGCGGATCGCCACGCTGGGCACGACGATGACGAACTTCGTGAAGCCGAACCGCTTGTTCAGCTCGAACACGGTGCGGAGATAGACATAGGTCTTGCCCGTCCCCGTCTCCATCTCGATGGTAAAATTGCCGTTCGTCAGCGCCGACGCCGGGGCGAGTCCGTTGCGAAGCTGCACGGCGTTCAGGTTGGCAAGGATTTCGTCATCAAGCAGAGTCAGGCGGTTGCCGATGCCCAGCGTCGATTCGTCCAGCCCCAACGCACCCTGAGCCGCATCCGCGGCAACGCGGCTGACGGTGAATTCGGTACGATTGATGTCCTGTCCCTTGAACAGGTCGCACACCGCCTCGATTGCCTGTAGCTGGTAATCGAGGTCGGATTCGAATTTCAGCTTCACAGGCTGCGGACCTTCAGCAGTTTGTCGTCGAGCCGCTGGTCCAGGATCGCGGCGACGTTGGCCTTGGCGACGTCATTCTCGAAACCGGCATCCTTGAAGAAGATCGTCGCGGCCGAAACAGGGTTCAGCGCGATGATCCAGTCGGCGATGCCGTCCGCCAGCGCCTCGGCACCGGCGGCGGTGATGCGGGCGAGGCACACGACCAGAACGCCGCCGCCCATCGCATGGACGGGCGCGCCTGCAATCGTCTCCGTCACCATCGGCTCGGTCAGGTCGATGCCCTGCTTGAGTAGCAACTCGGTAAGCAGATCGTCTTCCGTCCGGCCTTGAACTATGTTGTCTGCGGCGGCGAGCAAATCGGCAACGAGATTGTCGCCAGGCTGCCACACGCGCAAGTTGGAGGTTGCGAGCTTGTAGACACGGAAACCCTGAGTGCCTTTTTTGCTAGCAAAGGTGGCCGCGGTATGGGCCAGACGCTTTCGAACGGCCTTACCCAAATCGGCGGACCCTCTACGGCTATTTTCAGTCGGCAACTGGACCAACACATACGCTCTCGTGCCATCGTCTTTGACGTTCTGTCTCGCGACAGCCTCCCCGGTTGTCCCAGAGCCGGCAAAGAAATCCATGACAAGCGCATCTTTCTTATCTGCGGTAAATACGCTGATAAGGTATTGTATCAACAAAACGGGCTTAGGATAGCTGAACTCTACACCTATCTTTTGAAGCTGCGAGCTATTCTGCTTTGTCGTTCCTACGTTTCGAATGACCGATAGAACGTGACTTTGCTGTTGTGATCGCGACTTGAAGCCGTAGATAGCGCCCGTTTCCTTCAAAGAAAACCAAGTTTGTTTCCCTTCGCTATCTTGGATAGGAACGCATCCGTTTTGACAGTACAGCTCAAGCAGGTTTCGTGAGCTCCATCCGCTACGTACTCGTCCGGGGGAGACGAGCTTTCCACCGCGCACCTCTAAAGGGTCAATGATGTATGGCCAAACATCTTCCCGCGGTTTCAATAATCCATCTTTAAATAGGGCTGGGAACCCTTCTGGAAGTGTAACGGTCGATGGAGGATTTGCAGGACCATTCTTTGTAATAGAATTCTCAATAGTATCATTATAAAGTTTGCTATCATCAGATATATTTGGATCTATTACGGGTGGTTTGGAAAATACTGACCGGTCGCGACAGAATGCTACAACGTACTCGTGCACTCCCTTAATCGCGCTCTGCTGATCAACATTGCCCTCGTTGTTCCATACAAAATCTACTAAATGGTTCTCATCGCCAAATACGTCCTCAAGAATCTGACGAAGACGGGGATACTCAATCTCATTAATAGAAACGAGAATCACTCCGGTCGGACTAAGCAATGGTCGGGCAGCTATCAGTCGGGCATATATCATACTCATCCAGCGTGAATGATATCTGCCTGAACCCTCTGAATCTGAGGTGAGATGGCCACTATCGTCAATCTGACCAGTCTGGAGCAAGTAGTCTTTGAGCGTATCGCGGAAGTTATCATTGTAAACAAAGTCCCCGGCGGTATTGTAAGGCGGATCGATGTAAATCAAATCTACGCTTTCCGCATAACTTTTCTGGATCAGTTTCAATACTTCTAGATTGTCGCCTTCTATCATGAGGTTACGGGTCGATTCCCATTTTACGCTTTCCTTGCGAGCCGGCAACAACGCGCCGGTTGACGGGGTTAGCGCTATTCGACGAGCGAGGCGCTTGCCCGGCCAGTTGAGGCCGTAGCGTTCGTCGCCGTCTTCCACTTCGTCACCAAGCAACTGACGCAGCGTGTCGAAGTCGATCCGGCTGTCGGCGACGGCAGCCGGAAACAGCGCCTTCAACGCCGCAATATTGTCGGCGACGGGATCGGCGCTTTGGGCTTCGGGGTCGTTGAGGGTCATGCGCTCGATCGTCATATCTGCTCCGCGCCGGCTCAGGCCAGCAAGTGAGTGAGGCGGCGAAGTTCTGCTTCGGCCCCGGTGATGGTGTGGGATAATGCGACCCGCGTCGACAGCCGCTTTTCGGCAGCGGCGGCCTTGCGTAGCCGCGCCACCTCGCGAACTTGTCCGTCATGCGCGCCCAGCGCCCTGCGGCGGGTCTCAGCCTCATGCGCGTTGGCGGGCAAGCGAAACTCACCCGTGATCCGGGCGGCGGCACAGGCTTCGATACGGTCGATTATCCCCTCGTACAGCGACCATAGGCTGGCGGCGGGCAAGTCGGCAACCGCAAGGCTCGCCATGAACGCGGCGGCGGGTTCGTCGCCCGGCTCCTCGAGGTCGGGTGACAGCACCAGCCGCTCGATCACGAAGCGATCTGCATGCCGTTCGTGCCGTCGCTTCGGCGCGACGCTGATCGTGGCAGCATCGGCCGTCCCGGTAATCAGGATTAGCGGATAGGGGATGGCACTATGTGCGATGCGAGCGAGCCGCATTGCATTGGCCCCGGCGCGCGTCTCCAGCGTCAGCACCGCGATCTCCGCATAATCGCGGGTCTCGTCGGTCATTGCCGGGACGCCGATCGTTGCGGGCTTCAGCGTGGCCCGCCAGCGCAGCCGCTCGATCCCCGCGTCGACCAGCTTGCGGTCGCCTGCGCTGGATGCGCCATGCTCGGCCAGCAGCGCCTTGGGCACGCGCCGCTCCATTTGCGCGGAGGCGGGCAGGGCGAGCGCGTCGAACAGGCGGCCCAGCATCATGCGGAGGGCAGCACCGCAACCCAGGCGACCACTTCCCAATCGTCGATGCCCGCAAAGTCAGCGCCGCCCAGCGTACCGCCGGGCGAGAACAGGCTGGCGACCGCACGCTCCTCTGCCTTGCCGGTGACGGCGGCGAGCGCGCTGGCGAGGAGGTCGCGCCATTCCTCCATCGCGAGGCCGCCCCGCGTAGCCGCATCGAACTGGTCCCACGCGTCGGTGTCGATCGCGCGCCCGCGGTCGCCGAGCCATTTCAGCCGGTCAAGCACACGCTTGGCCTGTCCCGGCGGCAGCAGCATCGCGCCGTCCTCGCTCACATGCACCAGCACGTGGGGGCGCAGCGGATCGGCGATGGCGATCGCGGCCAGCGCGGCGGGCGTCTCCGCGCGCAGGCAGAAGATGGCGCCGGCGGGAATGTCCGGCGTGGCGGTCACGACGGCGTACGCGGTTAGCGGCATCCGGACGAGGGCTCCACGCTCGTCGACGTTCAGCCCAGCCAAGTCGATCCGCAGGTCATTCAGCGTCAGATCGGCGATCGACACGCCGGACGACAGATCCTCAAGGTCGATCACCGTCGTCTGCAACGTCTCCAGCTGGCGGCGGCGATAGTCGAGGTCGTTCATCGTGTCGCCAGCCTGCGCCTCGATGATGTTCTCCTCGCCGGTCGCCGACACGTCGAGCAGCACCATCCGCCCGGATACGCGACGTTCGAGGTTGATATAGGTGTCGAGGTCGACGTTCGGCCAGAAATTGACGAGCTGGATCTCCGCATTGCGCGATCCCAGCCGGTCGATCCGGCCGAAGCGCTGGACGATCCGCACCGGGTTCCAGTGGATGTCATAGTTGATGAGGCAGTCGCAATCCTGCAGGTTCTGCCCCTCGCTGATAACGTCGGTGGCGATCAGCAGGTCGATCTCGGGCTCGCCCGCGTCATCATTCTCGCCATCGGCGCGTCCTTTCGAACGCGGCGAGAAGGCGGTCAGGATCGAGGCCAGGTCGGTGCGGACGCCCTTCGCGGTCGTCTTGTTCGCGCCCGTTCCCGTCACCAGTGCGACGGTGCCGTCGATGTCGGACGCGAGTGCGCGATACAGATAGCCGGCGGTATCGGCGAACGCCGTGAAGACGATTACTTTGCAGTTGCCCGCGTTGAACGGGTTGGCCTGCTTGTCGGCAATGAACCGCCGCAACGCCGCCAGCTTGGCATCGCGTTCGGGCGTGATCGTCCGCGCCGCTGCCAGCAATGCCTCCAATAGCAGGCGGTCCTCGGTCAGATCCTGTCGCCAGCGCACCCGGTCCGCGTCGGCGAGCAGGACGCGGACGGATTTGCCGACGGCCAGCGTCTCGAATAGCGGATCATCAACCTCGATATCGTCGATCGATACTTCCTCGATCGCGCCGTCATGCGCGTCGATGCGGCCGATCAGTGTGTCGACCGTCGCCAGCTGCCGTTCCAGCGTCAGCGCGAAGCTGTGGACCGAGCTTTCCATCCGCTTCAGCAGGTTGACGCGCAGCAGGTGGACCAGGCTTTCCTCGCGGTCGAGCTGGCGGAACACGGACTGCCCGCCGCGGACCTGCTGGTTGTAGGCGCGGTCGTACGCCTCCTGCTTCGATCGCAGCACATAGCGCAGTGGGGCGTACGCGGCGAGCGTCAGACGGCGGATGTCCGCGTTGATATCGCCGATCGGCGGGAACGCGCCGGTCGTGTCGACGTCGGCCTTGATGTTGATCGGCGCGCGGCGTTCGGGAAAGCGGCCCGTCTCCGCGGTGCCATAATAGCGCTCGATATGCTTGCGGCTCCGGGCGATCGTCAGCAGGTCGAGCAGACGAAAATAATCGAAGCCGAGCATGTCAAGCAGCCGTTCCGACGTCCGTCGTTCCTCTGGCATCGCCAGCCAGCGATTGAACGCGCCCTGTGCGAAGCGGATCGTGCCCTCGATCGACGGGATGTTCTGATCGGCGAGCGCGGCGTCGTTGCCTTCGGTCGCGAACGCGATCTGGTTCTTCAGGTCGGCGAGGCGATTGTTGACCGGGGTCGCCGACAGCATCAGCACCTTGGTGCGCACGCCGGCCTGGATCACCTGACGCATCAGCTTGTCGTACCGCGTCTCGCGGTCACGGTGCGTCGTCTTGTTCCGAAAATTATGCGACTCGTCGATGACGATGAGGTCGTAATTTCCCCAGTTAATATGACTGAGGTCGATGTCGCCGGACAGCCCGCTCTCGCGCGACAGGTCGGTGTGGTTGAGCACGTCGTAGTTGAAGCGATCCGCCGCCAGCATGTTGCGACGATCGTTCTGCTTCCAGATCGTCCAGTTTTCGCGCAGCCGCTTGGGGGCGAGCACGAGGACGCGATCGTTGCGCAATTCATGATATTTGATGACGGCAAGCGCCTCGAACGTCTTCCCCAGGCCGACGCTGTCAGCGATGATGCAGCCGCCGTACCGCTGTAGCTTGTCGATCGCGCCGACCGCGCCATCGCGCTGGAAACGGTACAGCTTCGACCAGATCACGGTGTTGCGGATGCCCGTAGCCGACTTGACGATCGATTCTTCGTCGGCACCTTCGCCCATATCGGCGAAGACTGCGTCGAGGACACGAAGATACACATCGGCGGCCGGCCGGCGGGCGGCGGCGGGGGCGAACACATTGACGATCTCGGCGCGTCCCATCGGATCGATCGGTAATCCCTGCCACTGTTCCTCGAACCAGTCGGTCAGCATGACGGCCTCGTCATCGCCTTCCGCTACCTGAACGATCCCCAGCCGGTCGGCCGGCGTCAGGCCAAGGCCTTCGGTGGTTAGCGCGCAGGCGCCAACCATAGCGATTCGACGTCCATCAATGGCGTCGAGGATCAACGTGGATTGGGGCAGCCGACCTGATGCAACACGTATATCGACCCGTTCCAGCCAGGCCGACGTTCGGGACGCGGCTCCCCGCAAGGCCAATCGGTTACGCTCGGCACGGTCCGCGGTACCGCCCGCGACGCCATCGGCAAGCAGCGCGGCGGGGGGCAGTAGCAGCTTGCCTTCAGGGGCGCGACGATGACCATCGACAAGCGCGGCTACGCCAAACACCGAGAGATTGGACGCCGCAGCACGGATCGTCGCCGTGTTACCCGCCGCCCGCAAATGGTCGATGACGCGGTCGTTTCCGCGATTCCTTAGCAGCTTCAAAAGTACGTTCCGATAACGGTGGGCAATCCTTCCCCGCGTTGTTCCTGATCCTTTCTCGCAGGACAATAGCAATCGGCCGCGACTGGTCGATCAGTCGATTGCAATCGCGAATGACCGCCTGGAGATGTTCGGGAGCGCTGATTGCGAGCAGCGTGGTGATCAGAGTGAGTGAGGGGAAAAAGGTGCGTGTTTTGCGCCCATGCCTTGCAGCGCTTTGGTTGTCCCGCGGGCCATGACCCGCTTTCTATGAAGAGGTGAACCATGCGCGCATCATCATCGCGCCACTCGGACGGCATCCAGATGCCAGCGACGATTCTGGCCTACGACATTGAGACCATCGCCCCCCAAGTGGCGGACGGTTCGTTTCCACCTTGGCCGACACACCAACCGGTCGCGATCGGATTTGCCGAGGCTCGCCATCGTGGCGGCGGCTGGAGCTTCGATATCGAAGCGCTGGTCGTCGCCCACGGTACAAACGAGTCCGATCTGATCCATGCAGCTGATACCCGTATGGCGAAAGCCGACACCGTAACGTCGTTCAACGGCAGCCAGTTCGACGCGCTGGTGCTGCGTCTATCGGCGCAACGTGCGCGGTTATGGAACTTAAAGGCGCTTGCCGACCATGCCGCCGCACACCGCTATGGCGGAGAACATGCCGATCTGGCTGATTTATACAGCAGCTACGGCCGTAAGGTGGGGCTTGCCACCATCTGCGATCAGATTGGTATACCGGTGAAAACCGATGTGGGCGGGGCTGATGTTGCGGTTTTGTGGGATGCTGGAGAGACCGAGCGTATTCGCAAATATGTGATGGAGGATGCCGTAGCCACGCTCGTCTTATGGTTCGCCTGGAACGCGTCGCGTGCCGGAGATGAGGCGCTGGTCACCCGGCCGATGGCGGCGCTGGCCCGGCATATCGCGGCAACGCCGGATCTAGCGCACCTGTCTGCCTTCCTCGACTGCGCGCTGATGCGGTGGTGCCGCCCGCGTGCGTTGCATGCGGACATCGCCGCCGCACTGGAGCGCGTCACCGCAAGGCTGCGGAGAGAGGAGGACGAGCGCGCCTTCGCCACCGCCTGACCACTACCGTCGTCACCACCGCCTCTGCCGGCCCGGTCATCTCGTGATGACCGGGCCGCTTTCATTTCAAGGACCGTCCATGACCACTGACACCGTTGCTCTCTTCACCGCCTGGATCCACCAGCGCGCGCACGGCAAGGCTCCAGCACGCACGCTGCTAGTCGGCGCCGCCACGCTCACCGCGCGCTATAGCTTCGGCACCCTTGCGTTCGATCTGGCGGCACACAGCACCACCGTCACCGACAATCCGGCAGAAACTATAAGGTGGCTGGCCGAACGACTGCATGTCCCGCCAACCCGGTTGTTGCTGTGGCGCGCGGAAGATATTGTGATTCCCTCACTGATATCTGCGTGTGAGACAGCGCGCGATACGGTTACCGCAGCCAGCTTGTTGCGTGAGCTCGATCTGACGCTTGGCGGCGAGATGATCGATGTGGCGGACAGCTACGGCGGAGGGCAGGCAACCTCGTTCGACAGTGTGTCACACGCGGTGGGTTTGCCGCTTCGGCCGATGATGGAAGACCAACTGCACGAGGCGCACAGGACAGGTTGCCACGGTGCCATCCGCACACATCTTGCGTCGCGCGCGATTAACACATGGCGGCTGTGGATAAAAAGCCGGGCCGATGCCGCGGCACTGATCGCCGCAACCGACGCATGGATCGCCACGCCGGACGCAGAGGTGCGGCTGTGATGGTGGTCGACGGAAAGCCGCACGTCCGCCCCTGTGTGTCGATTCCGACCTACGGCAATGAGGCGAACAAGTGTATCGCTTCGATCGGCGACGTGTACTCACCGCTGACGACGCCTTTGCCGCTGGCAGGCGCGCCCATGCTGGCGAGGACCCGCGGCAACGAGTCGCACATTGCCGCAACTTTGCGGGCAGAAGCGCCGTGGATGGATGCCGTAATCGGTCGTCTCGCCGATCAGGCGACATTGCAGCTACGGGCGGGACTGCCTTGGCTGTCGTTCCGTCCGTTGTTGCTGGTCGGCCCCGCTGGTGCGGGCAAGACGCATCTGGCGCGCCGGATTGGTGAGCTTTCCGGCTGTAGCAGCGCGATCCTGTCGCTCGCAGGTGCAAGCAGCAATGCCGAACTCGCCGGCAGTCCACGCGGCTTTCGCCACCCGCAGCCCAACTTCGCCGCGATGGCGATGTTGCGCACGGGCATCGCCAACCCGGTGATCGTCGTTGACGAGGTCGAGAAGGCGGCATCAGGCGATTTGGGCGATCCTGTCGCCACGTTGCTCGGGTTGCTGGATCGGTCGACGTCCAGCCGGTATTTCGATGGCTGTCTAGCAGCCGAGATTGACCTCTCGCACGTCAACTGGATCCTCACCGCCAATCGCATCGATCGTCTGCCGGAGGCGTTGCTGTCGCGGGTCGAGGTGGTGGAAGTGCTCGGCCCCGGGCCGGCTCACGCCGAAATGATCGTCGCCAGCCTGTGGCGAGACATCGCCCGCGACTTCGGCCTGCCACCATCGGCGCTGCCGCGCGTCGAGGCAGCGGCGCAGACGGCGCTGCTTCGTCTATTCCGCAACACGCGTTCCCTTCGCCGGTTGCGCCGAGCGATCGAGACGCTCGTGGCGGTGTCCGGGCGACACGTGCCTCGCACGCTCAACTGAATGAGCGGGCCAACTGGAAGTCGGGATCGAGCACCGTAGAAGACGGGAAAAATGCTCCGGCCACAGGCCGTCACCAAAGGAATGAAACGATGGAAATAATGCTTCGCCACCAGAACCTGATGCTTGCCCTGCGGGTCGAAATGGGTTGGCCGAGGTTCAAACTCGCAAACGATTGCCTAGCGTTTTCGTCCGGCGAGGAGATGAGCTTTCAGGTCGGCATGGAACTCGCCCGTGTCGCGCAGTTGCTGGGCAAGGACGTCATCTATTCGGGCTGGGCCAGCACAAAGGCGACGAAGCCGACCAGCTTCAGCCTGGCATACCGCGAGGTTTTGACGGTTGATGTTATCGACAAGCTGGTGCCCCATGCCGTGAACGACACCGCCCCGCTCACCCTCGTCAGCATCCGTGCGGGCGAACACTTCGTCGTTGATCGGCGCGGAAGCCTCGTCCGCGTGGCTGGTAAGCCGCGGGACATCGGCACAGGCCGTCAGCTGGCGATGAAGCGCATCAAGGCCAGGGCGGCGAGGATGGGCGACACGCTGCTGGCGAGCAACCGCTTCCTGCCGACTGGTCAGGACTGGATCGAGCCGGACGCTGTGCCGGCCGAAACGGTCGTTCGCTTCGGCTGACTTTATGCGCCGGCGCGCCCGCGTCCGGCGCCACCCTTGCAAGCTGGAGATAATCATGAAGCTCGAACTTCCCGCCCCGCCTCGCGGCCCGCGCACCTATGTCGTCCTCGATCTCGAGTCGGCCGTCCTAGATCGCACCGCCCACCGCCGCTATCAGGCAATGGAGCGGTGGGTGCCGGATGACAGCGACCGCCCCAGCCGGCCGGGCTACACCCGCAGCGAAGACCCGCTGAAGACTCCGCGGTGGCCGTTCCAGACGATCACGACCGCCTCGATCCTGATCGCGCGCGAGCATGCCGACGGCGGTATCGACGTCAGCCGGTTCGTTACATATTCGGCACCCGAGTGTGATGAACGGGGCGTGCTCGCCGGTATCCTGAAGGAATTGGCGGATACACCTGCCGATACGGAATTGTGCTCTTGGGGCGGAAGCATGCACGACGTCCCGTTACTCATCGCCGGCTGCGCCCGCCACGGGCTCACCCTGCCGCGTGGGTGGGGTTGGTTGGCGTTCGGCGGCAAGAGCGCGGCCCGTCACGTCGACTTGTTGCGGATTTTTACGGGCGGCTTTGCCATGAAACCCGTCCATCAGACCGAGATGTTGGCCGCGCTGGATCTGCCTGGCAAATGGACGGCAAAGCCTGCGGCGGTGGCGAAGTTGATCGAGGCTGGACAATGGCATTTGGTCAAGGAGGTCTGCGAAGGCGACTGCGTGTCCGAAGTACTGCTGCTCGCTCGCTGGCGGCAAATGCTCGACGGTCGGGCGGAGGTGAACGTGGTCGAAGACCGTATCTTGCGCCGGATCATCCAACTGATGCCGGGTCGCGGGTATGTAGCCGCGCTACAGGCACGGCGTGATGCGCGGTTCGCGGCGCAGATCGGGAAAGCGGCGAACGACGCGATCGCACTGGCACCGTGGTTGGATCAGGATGCCGCCTGACGAACGGTCACGTTCAGTGTTGCTTTACCGGTAGCGGCTAATCCTGCCGGCATGACAAAACTGCCCCTACACATTCATGCGCCGGTGCGGAAAAATTCGGACAGCCTGTCTGCAAATTGTTCCTTCGGCGCATGATAAGGTAGGACCGGCATGTCCAAACCTTTCGTGCCGCAGGATGGCTTCCGACCGTTGTCACGCGCCGAGGTGGAGACGGTCATCGGTCGACTCGACCTGAAACCACACGCCACGATTGGACGGACTGCTGATCACCTTGCCGGCGACTACGCGGGCGAAGGACGCGATCTGCTGCATGACGCCGTTACAAGGGCGCTGACGTCGCGGTCCTGCCGGGAAGGTATTACCGGCGAGCAGTTTCTCGCCGGCATCATGCGCAGCATCGCATCGACTGCCCGCCGATCTCGTGAGCGGCGGGCGGAAGATCCGGTATCGATCCCGGTCGAAGTGCTGGCCGAGCAGATGGCGATCGGCGGCTACACTGTCCAATCTGCCGACGATATCATCGAGACCGAGCGTGTCCGTCGGATCTGCGCGGACGTGCTCGACCGTTTGGCAGCCGCGTCCGCGACGCAGGCGAAGCTGATCGACGGGATCGGCCTTGGCTTGCGCGGTCAGGCGCTGGCCGATCATCTCGCCATATCTTTGGACGACCTCGCCACAGTTCGGCGTGCCCTAAAACGACACGCGCAGCGGCTGTGGCTGCAAGTCGAGCCAGCAATATCCCCGCCGGAAAACACCAGACCATAGGTACGGCTTCGTCTTGCTCGGCTTGGGACTCGAGCCCAAGCAAGCAGGGGGAAATCTAATGAATTAAACGCTCTAAACCGGACCGACTACCCAGCTAATTTCGGCCATCGGCAAGCGATGGGCGCGCCGTCACAAGATCGACCTGGCTATGCTGGACGCTGCGGGGACCGTCAGCATGATGGGTAACCGTTGCGTCAAGCGACCGCGTATCGATCCACGCCGCTTCCACCCCAAGTTTGGGCACGATTGCGCCGATACCCTAATTTCCAGAGGATCGCGCTGGCGTCCGACTCATCGCTACCAGGACATCCTGTATGGAGAGCAGCGGTCAGTACACGGAAAACTAAAAATCGCGGGTATCCTGCTGCCGACATCGCTTTGCACCTCCTTTAACGGGAGCATAAGGCCGTTAAGGAAATCTTTGGTCTGCCAACCAGATGCATGATCTTCAAAGCCAGCTCCTGCGTCATCAGGTAGTGTGTCAGTTTGAAATCAGTCGAACTTTCGCGCGACGGGATGATCTGGAAATGCCTTTTTAATAATGGCGATCACGTCTCCCCCTCTGCCTCCTCGTGCGATCGGTAGATGTAGTCGGTCCCGACGAGCAACGTTGAAGGGTCGGTCGGGTAATAGATATTTGCCGCCACGAGTCCGTTGGTAGGGTGGCTGAGCGTCTCAATTTTGAAGGATGCCATCATGAGGCGTTCTCGTAAGGCCCGCGCTTTGCCGGGGCAGCTTCGGCATCCTCAATCAGCTTCGTGATATCCGCAATCTGCCAAAGCCGATCAGCCACGCCAGCGGCCATCGCTGGGGTGATGCGCTTCGTCTTATGAATGCGGACAAAATTGTAATACATCATGTGGAGCGCGACGGCGTGCGCGTGGTTCTCGACCTTCTTTGTGAAGGCGTTGGTCACGCGGGTGAAGCGGCGCATGTGCAAGCGGATGGTCAGGGTCTGGCGTTCAACATAGCTTGTCGAGACGTGCGCGATATCCGGGTTGCCTTCGCGATCGATTTTCTTGCTGCCTGTGCATTCGGCGGGGCTGTAGCGGCCCGGTGCGCCGATCGTGTTGCCATACAGCTCCACAAGCCGCGCATAGTCCACATCGGCCCCAAAATCGCCCTCTATGGCTTCCAGATAGGCGCGGTGACCGTCGCTCGTCAGTTGGACTCGGCTGGCGAGGCGCGACGCCAAGTCGTCCATGAACCTCATCGCATATTCTGCATCGCGACCGCCAACGAGATACGAGACGATCAACTTGCTATCGGGATCGTGCGCGGTCCACGTCCACGTATCCCCAACGCCTTCCGGCGCTTCCTTCTCGGTAGCGACGCTTTTCTGTTTGGCGTAGGTGAACGACCAGATTTCATCGACCTGCACGCGGGCTGCTTTGACGTTGCGCACGTTGGCGTCGTGATAGGCGGCGCATGCTTTCCCAGCGTCTATCAGCAGCTTCGCGACAGTATTCTTGCTCGCGCCGGTCAGCCGCGTGATGGCGCGAATGCTCATTCCCTCGCAGAGAAAATGAAGGGTTTTCGCGCGATCATCATTCGAGAGCCTGTTCACGCCCCCTGTGTCTAACTCTTCGACTCTCCAGTCAAGCATAAGGGTCAGTTTGGCATTAGTAATCAACTTATCGTTGCGTGTCACATTCCCGGTGTGGTACTAGGCCTCAATGAGGATCGAGTTCGCAGAGCCAGGGCTGAGCCTCATCGAGACGGATGAAGCGGGATCAACCCGCCTCCCGGTCGCGGTGATCAAATCGGCCCGGCGCAAGCTGACCGTCCTTCGCGCTGCGATCGACGACCGTTCACTGCGGAATTGGAAGAGCCTGCATTACGAGAAATTGAGAGGGGATCGTGAGGGTCAGCGGTCAATTCGGTTGAACGATCAGTATCGAATGGTTTTCGAGATGGATGAAGAAACGGAACCGCAGACGATCACTATATTGAAGATTGAGGATTACCATTGATGGCAAAGGCCGCACCATTGCCGGCGGATCATCCCGGCACATTCATTGAGGAAGAGCTGGATGTCCGTGGCTGGGCGCAGGCTGACCTCGCCTACATTCTCGGCATGGACGTTAGTCAGCTGAACAAGCTGATTAAGGGGGCGACGTCGATTACCCCTGACACCGCAATTGCGTTGGGCGATGCGTTCGATATGCCTGCGGAGTTCTTCATGAACTTGCAGAAGATGTATGATTTGCAGAAGGCCAGGAAGGCAGACCCCGGCGTGCGGACGCGCGCCTCTTGGGTTTCCAAATTTCCCGTGCGGGAAATGATCAAGCGCGGATGGATCGAGGATGCCGAGCCCGCTCTGCTCGACCTTCAAATGATGCGATTTTTTGGCAAGAATAGGATTGAAGATATCCCATTCGTGAGCGATGCCCCGCTTCTCGCCCATGCTGCGAGGAAGAGCGACGACTACGCCGGAACCACTGAGAGTCAGTATGTATGGTTGAACCGCGTTCGGAAAATCGCCGAGCAGATCGAGTGCCCACTGTATTCTGAAAAGCGGCTTCGGGACAGCCTGAGTTCGATCCGCGAGCACATGCTGATCAAGGACGACCTAACCCATATTCCCGGTATCCTGCACAAGTGCGGGGTGCGTTTCGTCCTCGTGGAAGCACTGCCGGGATCGAAGATCGACGGCGTTTGCGTGTGGCTTGGCGGTCAGCCTGTGATTGGCATGACGCTTCGCTTGGACCGTTTGGACAACTTCTGTTTCGTACTCAGGCACGAGATTGAGCACATTCTTAACGGGGACGGCAAGGAAGAGACGTTTGCGCCGGTCGATAGCGATACCGGAACAGATACGATCATTGAATGCGAGAGGCTGGCTAACGAGGCTGCCGGTGAGTTTTGCATCCCGCGCGTTCTGCTTGACTCATTCATCGCGAGGAAGAGCCCGTTCATCTCCCGTGATGACGTGCTGAAATTTGCCGCGCGTGCAGAGGTTCATCCGGCAATCGTGGTTGGCCAAATTCAGAACCGGACCAAAAAGTGGGGCTGGCTACGAGAATATCAGATTGGGGTGCGCGAGCATCTGATGGATTGGAGTTTCAAGGACGGTTGGGGCCATTTCGCCCCGACCGGCCTCTAGGAGGTACCGATGGCCGACTACAACGAACAGGTAATCCGGCATTGGGAAGAGTGGTCGGCGCAAACTGGTCAAGATTCCGGCGACCCCAATGATTTTATCGATTGGGCGATGGCTAACGGCAAACTCAACCTGCGTCCGCAGGACGTCCGCCAAGTCTTTCGTAGGCAGGTGACGCAGGCGCTTCGGCAAGAGAAGCGCTACGACGAGGCGGGCGGTTTCACCTACCGCGCGAAGCAGTGCGTCACACTCTTCGATAACGGGGTAAGCACGAAGCACTACTTCGATATCGACACCGGCGGCACGCCCACGAAGCGCCAGAAATCAGCTAGACAGCGCCGTGAAGCTATCGCTCATGACGTTTATCGGGCGGTCTGTGACGTCGAGCGGATGAACAAGAACTTTCCGGACGACCCTCAGCTCAACTTCTATCTGGCGTTCGATGATGACGTTGCCGAGCATCGCGCTGCGGAACAGGCAGAGCGGGATAAGGGCGAGGAAGCAGCCTAACCTCTCTTCCAACGCGCCGATGCTGCCACGCTGGCAATCTCAGAGCGCTGGGCTGGCGTAAGAGCTTTCGCACGGGCTGGGCCGCCCTTGGTCCCCGCTGTGCTGGCGCGCCTCTCAAATGTGGTCTGTTCGAGGTCGCTCGCGTCGCCCGTCGCTATATCGGTAATCAGCTTAGCAAGCTGGTTGGGATCGCGCGGGCGCTTTGGGGGCTTCGTCATGCGGTGAGCTGTCTTACTTCTCCCGGCTGTACGTTGAACGCCAGTGCAGCGCCGGGCGGCATCAGGCGGCATTCGAGGATATCGATGGTGCCGGTCACCTCGTCTCTAACTGCTTTCTCGGCAGCGTCTTGATCGTCACTGCCAACGACAAAGATTGCGATGAACGACGAGCCGTCGTTTGCCATCCGTCCTGCTATTGCAATAATCCAACCGTCCATGCCGCCTTATCACACGGGCGGCGGTTGGTTTGCACCCCTGTTTTCAAACTGACCCACTACCCGTCATCAATGCACAGTGCGATGAATCCAGCTTGAGGCTACGCAAGCGGATCGACTGAAGCGAAATCCCATGCCCATGAATATTTGGTTGACCGATGTGGCGTCACGCGTGTCGGACTGGCCTTGGCAACACAAGACCAATTGATCGCCCGGGCCGCAACACGGCCCGGGCCTTTGTCCTAAAGAAGACGGGAAGAGTCGTCGATCATATCCGGTTGAGGGGCAGGCGAGGGTTGCATGTATCGCCTCAACAGTTCGTCCCGTTCGGCGCGGAAGGTGACGGCTAGTTCCTGCTGGGTCGCCACCCCGGTACGAAGCTGTTCGATCACGATGGTCGCCACGCGCAGTTTCTCGATCGCGTCCTCGCGCTCCTGTTCGGTTGCTTCCAGGCTCACCAGCAAGCTGAGCTTGTCGGACTCCGCCGCCGCCGCGCGTCGGTCGGCGGTCGCGACGAGTTCTGCAGCGGCCTGACGATCGTCCCGAACGATCTCGCCCAGCATCCCTGTGAAGACCGTCACAAGGTTTTTCGCCTTGTCTTCGTCCAGCACAAACGGCGGCAACGCTGCCTCGCCTTGTTTGCTGGTGCGCCACAGCTCGACATATTTGTACACCGTCCGGCGTCCTTTCGTGCCCAGCCGGTCGATGACCATGTTGGCGTTGATCGCGTGGATCGGCTTACCCTCGGCGAGCAGCTTCTCGCATTCCTCGGCGACCTGTTCTTGGGTCACCCAATCGTCCTTCTTCTTCATAGATCACTCGCATCGTAGGCCAGCGCGCGTAAGGTTCGTGCAGAATGTGTACGTCGTTCAGGCAGTACACCTCGTACAGGATGTGCAGCACGCGCCGGCATTGTCGTAACGATCCCGGCGTCGCCGACGATCGCGGTGGCGCCGCTCAAGTCGAGCAGCGACGATGCAGATCGATTAGGGTGCTGCCCACTGTGCAGGCGGAGCAACCAGCCAGCGGTGATGGAACGACGGCGCTCGTATTGTCGGCATCCAGGGGCGCAAACTTCGGGGAAGTCGCGCAAGGATTGTGCTGACGACGAGCGCCGTGGCGACCGCAATAAGAGAAGCGGACCCGCCAACCGCACTGCGTAGCATCCGCCCCACGAAAGCAAGTACCGTTCCGATCGCATCGATAGCCTCCGCGTCCAATCGCGGGCGGCGGCAAGAGACTCTCATCGGGTCAGGAGACGCAGGCATGTCCATGATACTATTGTAGGTCGGTCGGCAGTGGTTCCCAAGCGCCATGTGCCGGACGTCGGTCGTTGCCCGCCTTAATCAAACGCCGCGGCGATGTGCGCGAGCCGCCCGTCAATCTCAGTACGGGACGCGTGCACGCCGACCTCTTTCGCGATTCTTGGCCACTCCGCGATGGCCGCACGGACCATGTCGATGATCTCTGCGATCGACCGCGCTGACAGACCGTGTCGCCGTCCGAGCGCACTGACGTGCGCCCGCGTCGGCGCGCGACCCTCGCCTTCGATGGCCATGTAATGCTCACCGCCGGGACCAGCGGAAAAGGTCAGGTCATAGGCGGGTGCGAGACGCCAATCGCTATCCGGCCCCATCAAATAGCTGTGTTGCCGGCTATGGTCGTCACGATTGTATGCGAGGACGTTGAACACCATCCGTCTGAATGCCTCCGACAGATCGTCTGCGTGTCGCGTGATCGCCATGGTTGCGCGCAGAAAGCCATCATAGTCGATGGTCGGCATATCCGGGGGCGCTTCGATGGCGCCCGCCAACGATACCATGTGCAGCCGGCGTCCGGGGAAGGGGCGATCGAACCGACGGGACGCGAACCAGCCGTAACCGTCCTTGGACGGAATGATGCGCGATTCCGCCATGGCAATGCCGGCAGCACGTGCCATTCGGGCATAGGCTTCCTCGACGGGGCCGATATCCACGGGATCGTGGATCGCCCGGAACTTGACGATCCACTCCGCACTGGCTGCGTCGTCGACGGGCAAGCCGATATGGATCTTTGGCCGTGCGCCACCGGAGGCGCCGCCCAGTAGGGCGAGCGTATCGAGCAGCGATCCCTCGTCGCCCAGCAGTAACGCGTACGACTGCTCGGCCAGAGCGTCGAGGTCGATGGCATCGACGTCATCGGCGGGTGTAGTGGTCGGCTCATAGACGAGCGCACCGCGGCCGCTCGTGCCGACCAGCGCGAGCCTATCGATCGCGGTCAACGTCTCCATCCTGATGCCGAGCTTCTCAAGCCGCCGCTTCATCAGCAGCCGTCCCCAAGCGTCGGGGAGACTGTCGGCGAGGAAACCGGGCAGCCCGTCGAATGCACGCCCTCGCGCCGCTTGCAGGCCAGGCTCGGGGGGATAGAGGAGCGGATCGATCCGCCACCGATTTTCGATCGTGTCGGCCGACCATTCGAGTTGAGCCAGCCCGTCCGACATTGCCAAGCGACCGACCGGCGTGGCGAGCTCTGTCTCGTCTAGCGCCAGGCCGACTTGCAGCGGCGTCCCCGGCGCCAGTTTCATCGTGTCGCCCTTGCCGATGGCGCACGCAGCCGTGGCTTGGGGGCCACCGCACGTGCCGCTTGTTGCTGATGAAGCAGCGCATCCATCGAGGTCGCCGCGGGTTCGGGAAAGAGGGTGCTCAGGTCTTGCTCGCACCGCAGTGCTACCGCCGCCCGAATGAGATCGTCGATCGAGGCCTTTCCTTCAGTTTCTAATCTGCGCCAGGTTCGATACGATACGCCGGCCCGGCTTGCGGCGTTGGCTTGGGTCAATCCAATGCTAAGGCGACGGCGCTTGATCCGCTGACCTAGCGCCATGGCCATTTCGGTGGGAGTCTCGAACATCGTCCAGATATGGACTATAAACGCGGCTTAAGCAATTTAATTGCCCATATACGGCCGCTCTCTAGATCGGACGCACGCTTGGGACATCAGTCCTTGAGAAGCGTCAAGCCGCGATTTTTTCGTCCGTCGACCACGCCAAAAAAGGGCTTACGTTTTGACCGAGAAGCCGACGGGCGTCGTCCATGACGACGTTCATCCATTCGGCACACCATCCCGGTGCATAGTCGTCAGCATCGCCCGGTTCCGGACCGAAAAGCCGTTCCAACTTCCACAGGAGCGCTGCTTGGTCTGGGGCGGGCATCTGGATCAGCGTACCCTCGATCGCACATTGGGCGTCGCACAAGCGGTCGCTTTCCTCACCAGCAGCGTCTGTGCCGAGCCGTTCGCAGTTGCTTCGATATGTCAGCCACGCATCTCGGCCTTCGGCCGCCTTTCGCCTGTAAACCGGCGACCAGTGATCATCCCAAGCGTTCAGATCTCGTGGGTCGACGTGATAGCGAGCGACCTGACCGTTTAGCGCTTCGATTTGGAAGCGGAGACTCGGACGCGGAGAAATGCGTTCCAGTTCCTTATACAGGGGACCATAGATCGTTGAGTTGTGTTGCGAGAGTGCGTCCTTGGCGGCCTGATACTCGGCAAGAGCCCCGTCCCACACCGCGTGCTTCTCGCGATCCACTACGATACCCATCGAAACGTGCATGTTCATATAAGCCTCCTATTGCCGCCGGCGGACGCTGCCGGATCGTTGCAGGGACGATCTGTTGACCACAACGGGTAAGCGATGCGTTTAGGATCTCGGTTTGCCGTGATCATGATTTCGTCAGTTGATTGCGATTGCATCAGGCGGTCGTGAGATCGTTCGGGGGTATCGCCAATCTGAAAGACATTGACCTGCTCTTGAGAGGGTGAGAATCTAGGTTGAAGGAACCGATCCAATGACGCATTTGGGCAAATACTGGGCAAGCACTCCTAGTGAGATTGCTAAGCCCTTCGAAAACAAGCTGAAAATCAACTATTGTCACCGCATTGACATCGCAGGGGTCGCAAGTTCAATCCTTGCCACGCCCACCATTGAAAACCCCGCTAGTCCCATGGACTAGCGGGGTTTTTATTTGCCCGGAGCGCAAGTGGGTTCCCCGAAGGGACCCTCGTCTCAGGCCGGTATCTGGTCGATCGTGGCGGTATTTTCGGCCTTGATGCCGTTCTCGCCGTGCCGCAGCTTCGACAGCGCCTGATAGACCTGCAAGCGGGCGCGCATCACCGAACCGAGCGGGCGATGCGCCGCGAGTGCGTGCGCGGGGCGGAACGTCATCACATCGTCGAAATAGCGGACGCGGGCGGCGCTATAGGCTTCCTGCCGGGGGATGCGGATCGTCCCGACCGTCAGGTAGCGGCTCTCCTCCTCGGGCCAGTCGACCGACGTATCCTCGATCGGCTGAGTCTCGGCGTTCGCCCAGAGCTGTACGCGCAGTTCGAAGACCGCGTCATGTTCGCCGAAATAGCGCACGGCGGCATGACGAAAACCGTCCTCGTCCTGCTTCGGGTCGAGTTCCCAGTCCTTCAGCGCGGTCTGTTCGGGCGAGGCGGGGAAGGCGCCGAGCTTGGCGACGTAATCGCCGTAGCGGATCGGGCATTGGCTGAAATACGGTTCGGCAAGCGGATGGCTGAACGGGTGGCCGAAAAAGTCCGCCTTGGGGCTCTCGGTGCCGACCGCATGCAGCGCCTTGTTCACGTTGCGCGCGAGGCTCGACACCGCGCTCTTGAAGCCCTCCGGCAAGGGCACGGCCGCACCGATCTTCTTGGCGTCGCTGAGAAACCCCTGCGCGGTGCCGGACGGAAAGGTCGTGCCCGTCGCGAACACGAAATCCTGCGTGTCGGCATCGTGGCCCGACAGCTTGTCGCCGGGTACGTCGAAGATCTTGATCGCCATGCCGCGGTGCGTCGAGACGCGGTCGCCAAGCGTCTCGCCGGGTCCCTGCGCGAAGCGGATTGCGACGGGGTGCGGGCCGGGCGTCGCGAACACGCCTTGTGCGAGTTCGGGCGGCAGGCCGGGCGCGATCGTCAGTTCGCCGATCACGCACGCCGAACTCTTCGCGTGGCTCGCGCGGACCGCATGGCCCTCGCGCTTCTCGACGGTTTCGGTCTGTTGCGACATGCCCTGGATGATGCCGTCGATCGACTCCTGTTCGTCCGGCTGAATCGTCTCGATATCGTCGCTGTAGCGGAGATAGGTCATGTCGGGCCTCACTTTGCGGGTGCGAACGAGAACAGCTCGGTCTTGAGCGACGCGGGCGCACCAGGCTTGAACCAGTTGGTGTCCTGGATGTGGCTGGCGGTGACGTAGATGCGGCCGTCCGCGCCTTCCGAGAACGTGTCGGGCCAGCGCAGGCGGGCGTCGGTCAGCACCGGCTCGACATGATCGCCGACCAGCCGGGTGATGCCGTTGTTCACCGGCGACGTCAGGTAGAGCGTGCCCGCCTTGCTCATCCACAGGCCGTCGGCGACGTGCGTCTGCGCGACCGTCTTCACGCCCGCGGCCCGCGTCGCCTCGCTGACGCCGTCACGCAGCAAGGCTGTGTCGATCGAGTAGAGCGTCTTGCCGGTGAGCGCTTGGTAATACAGCGTCTTGCCGTCGTTGGAGATCGCGATGCCGTCCGCGGCGAAGGCGGGCTGGCGACCGTCGGGGCGGACGAGCGGCTTGCCGTCGGTCATCACCTTCACGGTCTTGTCGATCTGCGTCGAGCCGTGGCCGTCGAGCGCGCGGAAGCCCTTGCCGGTTTCGAGATCGATGACGATGATCGCGCCGCGCGTCCCGGAATCGGTGATGTAGCCGGTCTTGCCGTCGGGCGAGAAGCGGATGTCGTTGAGGTAGGTGCCCTGAAGCGCGACGTCGAGCGGCACCTTGATGACCTTGGTCACGCGGTTGGTGGCGAGGTCGACCTTGACCAGCTTGGGTGCGCCTTCGAGGATCTTCTCGTTACCCGGCGCGCCGGGATCGAGCACCCAGAGGTTGCCGTGGCCGTCGGGAACGATCGACTGCACGCAGACGAAGTAATCGCCGACCGGCATCTCGGCGGACTTTGCGTTGCGCCAGCTGTTCCACTTGGCGTCCGGATAGGCCTTGAGCGAGCCGTCCTTCATCACTTCGGCGACCGAGATCGGGGCGTCGTCGGTCCAGCGCGGGAAGTTGACGAAGCGGCGGCCGTCGGCGGTGACGGCGACGCCGGTCGCCTGGTGATCGAACTGCGCGACCTGGGTGAGCGGGCGACCGCTGGTCTGCGCTGCGGTCTGCGCGCTGGCGACGCCGATCGCCGCGGCGGCGACGACGGCGATCGCGGCAACGCCGGCGAGGAAGGGCTTGGTCTTGGACATTGTGAGGCTCCGGTCGGTGGTGTCGGACAGGTCGGCGGGATTGCCGGTGAAAAGCTGGATGAGATGGCGCGCGACCGCGTCGGGGGCTTCGCGCTGGATGAAATGGCCGACGCCGTTGAGCGTCACGAACGCGAACGGGCCGGTGAACTTGGCGGGTACCGCGGTGCTCGACGATGGCGGATTCACGCCGTCGACCGCGCCCTGGAAATACATCGTCGGCAGCGAGAGCGTCCTGGTCGCCTTCACCTTGTCCTCGAGCCACTGGCTGCGCGGATCGGGTTCGGCCTCGTTCCAGCGCGCTCGGTAGCTGTGCAGCGTGACGTCCGCCCAGTCGGGGTTCTCGAACGAGCGTGCGACGCGGGCGAAGGTCGCCTCGTCGAACCAGCCGGAGCGCGACCAGTTGACCCAGTGGATGTGCGCGAAGCCCTTATGGTCGTCGCGCACGGCTTGCGCACCGCGCGCGGTGGCCATGAACCAGTGATACCATTGACGTTGCGCCTGCTCGAACGGTGGCGTCGGCATGCCCCCGAGGCGGGGCGGGGTGGCGAGCATCGCCATCCGTTCGACGCGGTCGGGCCAGCCGATTGCGAGCGCTTCCGCGGTGTTCGAGCCCCAGTCGTGGCCGGCGATCATGAATATCTCGATTCCAAGCCCGTCCATCAGCGCGATCATGTCCATCGCCAAAATCGCGCTGTTGCCGGTGCGCGGTGCATCCCCGACGAACCGAGTTTCGCCAAAGCCGCGCAAGGTCGGCACGATGGTCCGCAACCCGGCTGCGTTGAGCGCGGGGACGACCTCGTCCCAGGTCGATGCATCGTCGGGCCAGCCGTGGATCAGCAGGACCGGCTGGCCGTCGCGCGGCCCGGTATCGGCATAGGTGATTGCGAGATCGTCGGTGGTCTGGATCGGCATGATGGTCCTCGTCGGATCGGGGCGTCGGGCTCGTGGTGGAAGCGGGCGACGCGAAGGGTCCTGGTACCAAAACAGTCTCGGGAGGCTGCTGTTCCGGCGGCTAAGCCAATGATTCGCAAAGATGATCGGGCGGCGCGACGTGGTGGGCCGATTTGCGATCCGCGCGTTGTGGGTCGCAGAACTTCAGGAGCACGACGATGGATTCACGACGTATGGCCGGCGCGGTCGCAGGTGGCCTGGTGGCCGGGCTGGGCATTACTGCGCTGCTAATGGCGGGCGAGCGCAAGACTGGCGAACCGTCCGAGATCGTCACGCTCGAACGCAAGACCGCGGAGAAGCTGGGCATCGATACGCCGGCTGCTGGTGCCTTGCCGTCGTCGCGCGAGCAGGCGGTCACGCAGGGCGGTCACCTGTTGCTGTCTGCGGCGGCGGGTGCGGTCTATGCCGCGACCGTCGACGAGGAAGCGTCGGTCGTCGGCTCGGGCCTGGTGTTCGGCGCGGCGTTCTATGCGGCGATGCACTGGATCACGGGGCCGTTGCTCGGCGTGAAGCCACCCGAGTGGCAGGCCGATGCGAAGACGATCGGCATGCATAGCGTGAACCATGCGGTGTTCGGGCTGATCACGGCGCTGGGCGCGAAGCTCGCGACCCGGCGCTGAAATCGAGTATTAGAAAACCGTGACGGTGTGCCCGTGCGGCACACCATCACGCGCCTGCGTCAGCCTGCCGCGTCGACCTGCGGCAGGTATGCGGCATACCCGTTGGCTTCCATCTCGACGCGCGGGACGAACCGCAGCGACGCCGAGTTGATGCAGTAGCGCAGGCCGCCCTTGTCCTGTGGGCCATCCTCGAACACGTGGCCGAGATGGCTATCGGCACCCGCCGAACGGATCTCGGTGCGGACCATGCCGTGGCTGCGATCGTGGAGTTCGGCGACGTGCTCGGGCGTGATAGGCTTGGTGAAGCTCGGCCAGCCGCAGTGCGAATCGAACTTGTCCGCGGACGCGAACAGCGGCTCGCCCGAGACGATGTCGACGTAGAGACCGGGCTCGCGCGTGTTGAGATACTCGCCGGTACCAGGCCGCTCGGTGCCGCTCTGCTGCGTGACGTGGAACTGCTCGGGGGTGAGCTTGGCGATCGCCTCGTCGGTCTTCTTGTAGTCGGTCATGCTGATCCTCTCGCGCTCAGGAGAGCGCCGGTTGGCCGTTCGAGGCGGACAGGCCGCCGTCGACCGGCAGGTTGACCCCGGTTATATAGTGCGCGTCGGCGCTAGCCAAAAACGCGATGGCGCCGGCGATGTCTTCGGGTTGTGCGCCGCGCGCCATCGGGATGCGCTCCTCGAACTTCGCGATCAGGTCGGGCTGGTCCTTCATGCCGGCTGTCAGCGCGGTGTAGGTCAGCGACGGGTTGACTGCGTTGACGCGGACGCCGTGCTTCGCCTCGTCCATCGCGAGCGCGCGGGTGAAGTTGGTCACCGCACCCTTGGCCGCGCAGTAGAAGCTGTGGTTCCAGTCGCCGCCGAGGCCCGACACCGACGAGGCGTTGACGATGCAGCCCTTGTTCGCGCGCAGCGTGGCGATCGCGGCGCGGCTCATGTGGACGACGCCGTAGAGGTCGGTTTCGATGACCTTGGTGAATTCGGTGAGGTCGCCCTCGTCGAGCTTGCCGAGATGATCCACGCCGGCATCGTTGACTAGCACGTCGATGCGGCCGAACTTGTCGATCGCATGCGCGACCAGCGCTTCGCAGGCCGCCATGTCGGAGACGTCGGTTTCGAGCGTTTCGACGGTCGTGCCATCGAGGCTGGCGACGACCTTCGCGAGGCCGTCCGCGTCCTTGTCGCCGAGTACGAGCGTCGCGCCTTCCGCAGCGAAACGACGCGCGGCGCCTTCGCCGATGCCGGAGGCGGCGCCGGTGATCACTATGATCTTGTCATCGAATCTCATCGATCTTTGTCCTGAAGCTTTGGGGAGATACCGCGATGAACGACCGACATGCGGCCCGGTTTCCTCGCTGAATCAAAGGGATCGCCCGTCAGTCACGAAGGCGGACCCCGGTTGAGCTTGCGCGCGTTGATGCGCTCGAACTTTTTCTCGGAGAACATCATGCTTGCATCCTTCCTGATGGGCCTCGTCGGTGGCCAGCGCGCGATGACGCCGCTCGCTGCGGTCGCCATCGCCGCCGCTCGTGACGAACTGCCCGCCGACAATGGTGCGCCGAAGCTGCTGTCGCACCCCATCGTAGCGGCGGGTGCGCTGGCGCTCGCGATCGGCGAGATGGCGGGGGACAAGCAGAAGACCGCGCCCGACCGGATCGTCGCGATCGGCCTGGCCGCGCGGTTCGTCACGTCGGCGATCGCGGGCGCTTCGCTCGTCCCGCGGCGGCAGCGGTGGATTGGTGCCGCGGTCGGCGGACTGACGGCGGTGGCCGCGTCTTATCCCGGCTGGCGTGCGCGGATGGCGGCGATGCCGCAGTACGGCCAGACCCCGACGGGGTTCGTCGAGGACGCAGCGGTTCTGGCGGGTGCGGCGGCTATTGCGCGCAACGCGGCGAAACTCGGCGCGGCCTGACGTCGGAGGCGTATTCCGGGCGGGCGGAAAAGCTGCCATGCGGCGGCGATGATCCGTATCTCGCTCTCTACGCTCGCCTTCGTGTTGATTTCGTCCAGTGGCGCGGTCGCGCAGACAATGGTCGCGCCTGCCGACCAGCAGGCTGACATCGTCGTCACCGGGCGTGGGCTGGCCGACGCGCCCGGCGATCGTGCTTACGACATCGTCACGATCGACCGCGCGCGGATACAGGCGAATGCGAGCAATCGGCTGGAGAGCGTGCTGTCCGACGTCGCGGGGCTCCAGCAGTTTCGCCGGTCGGATTCGCGCAGCGCCAACCCGACCAGCCAGGGGATTTCGCTGCGCGGTATCGGCGGCAATGCGTCGAGCCGCGCGCTGCTGATCTTCGACGGCGTGCCGCAGGCGGATCCGTTCGGCGGCTGGGTCGCGTTTCCGGCGTATGCGACGGGGCGACTCGGGCGCATCCGCGTGACGCGCGGCGGCGGGAGCGGGTATCAGGGGCCGGGGGCGCTGGCCGGGACGGTCGAGATCGAGAGTGCGACGCCGGATCAGGCGGCGCCTTTCCAGGGCAGCGTTGCGTATGGCAGCCGGGATTCGGTCGATGCTCAGGGGTCGGCTGCACTGGTGCGCGGGTCGGGGTTTGCGACCCTGTCCGGCGCTTATGCGCGGGGTGATGGCTTCACGCCGACCGTCGAGGAGAGCCGGGGAATCGTCGATCACGCCGCGCCGTACGAGCAGGCGTCGGGGGCGCTGCGGACCGTGGTCGGGATCGGTGCGAAGACCGAATTGCAGATGAATGCGAGCGCGTTCACCGATCGGCGCGACCGGGGCAGCGACTTCACCGACAACAAGAGCGAAGGCGCGGATGCTAGCGTCCGGTTGGTGGGGCGCGGGCGCTGGGGGTATTCGGCGCTGGCGTATCTGCAGACGCGCGCGTTCGCGAGCAGCTTCAACAGCATCAATGCCGCGCGGACGACCGCGATCCAGTCGCTGAACCAGTATAATACGCCCGCGACCGGGCTTGGCGGACGGATCGAGATCGCGCCGCCGCTGGGCGAGAGCATCGCGTTGCGTCTGGGCGCGGATGTTCGCGACGTCAGCGGGAAAACGCAGGAGCTTTATACGTTCGTCAACACCGTGCCGACGCGGCGGCGCGAGGCTGGCGGGAGCACGACGACGACCGGCGTGTTCGCGGATGGGAGCGTGGTCGCGGGCGACTTCACGTTCAGCCTTGGCGGGCGGGTCGACTGGTGGTCGATCGATAGCGGGTATCTGTCCGAACGGCCGCTGGCGACGGGCGTAGCGCTGACCAACCTGCGCTATGCGGACCGCGACGGCAGCGAGACGACCGGGCGCGCGGGCGTGGCGTATCAGCCGGTCGAGGCGATCACGCTGCGGGCGGCCGGGTATCGCGGGTGGCGGTTGCCGACGCTCAACGAACTGTATCGGCCATTCCGCGTCGGTAACGATGCGACCGCGGCGAACGCACTGCTGTCGCCGGAGCGGCTGACCGGGGTCGAGGGTGGGGTGACGCTGACGCCAGCGCCGGGCGTGAGCATCGCCGCGACGTATTTCTACAACCGGCTGAAGGATGCGGTGGCGAACGTCACGACGACCACCCCGCCGCAGGTGTTGCCGGGTGTCGCCACCTACCGCGTCCGCCAGAACCTCGATGCGATCCGCGCGCATGGGTTCGAACTGGATGCGTCGTATCGACCGGGGCCGTTTGGTGTGCAGGCGTCGTGGTCGCAGACCAACTCGCAGGTCGAGGGATCGGGGATCACCGCCGCGTTGGACGGTTTGCGTCCGGCGCAGACCCCGCGCGATCAGGTGTCGGGGACGGTCGACTGGCGACACGACGCGGCGGCGCTGTCGCTGACAGTGCGGCATATCGGCCGGCAGTTCGATGACGACCAGAATACGCGGGTGCTCGATCCGGCGACGACGCTGGACGCGTATGCGGCGCTGCCAATCATGCGGTCGCTGGTGGCCGAGGTGCGCGGGGAGAACCTGTTCAACGAGCGGGTCGAGGCAGGGATCAGCGGCGCGAACATCATCGAGCGCGCCACGCCGCGGACGATCTGGGTGGGGCTGCGCTACGGGGGGCGGTGAGCCTTAGTCCGGCTCCGCTGGGATAAACGAAGACAGCGTGTTTCCCCGCGAAGGCGGGGACCCAGTCTGGGCTCCCGCCTTCGCGGGAGAACAAGGAAGGGAAAGCGACGTCCCGACTAACACGCCACCACCCCGGCGGAGGCCGGGGCCCAGTTGGCAAGGTCGCAGTAACGACGGACCGCACTCAGTTAGCGACGTTTCCCAACTGGGCCCCGGCCTCCGCCGGGGTGGTGCGATGGACTGTGCCAACCCTACCTCAGCGCGCGCTATCGCGGGTCGATGCTCCTTATCCCCAGCGTTGACCCGTGTCAGGCGCGCGACTAATGCCGCCTACGTGAAGGGTTCCCGGCAACGGGATCAAAAGGGAAGTCGGTGCGCGGGCCGGGTCGTCACGATCCAAATCCGCAAGACCGGCGCTGTACCCGCAACTGTGACCGGATAGCGGCCACCCCGAATATGCCACTGGGTCTCGACCTGGGAAGGCGGGGTGGGCGCGGCGACCCGGAAGCCAGGAGACCTGCCTCTCACGGTCGATCCACTGCGCGGGCGGGTGTCCGGCGCGGACGAGTGCTCCGGTCATGCCGGGTTTCCTCGAGCGAGAGACGTCTGGCCGCCCGGCGAATGGTCGCTGGCGGTTCTGGTTAGGACGCAGCCGATGACGAAATTCTTCCTTCTCCTGAGTGCCGCGGCGATCGCATCGCCCGCCTATGCGCAGGACATTCCCGACCCCGACGCCCCCGAAATCGTCGTCACCGCGACCCGTGCAGCGCAACCGCTGAGCGAGATCGGCCAAGCCGTGACCGTGATCGACCGCGCCGAGATCGAGCGCCGGCAGACCACCATCGTCTCCGACCTGCTCGCGACCACGCCCGGCGTCACGGTCACGCGCAACGGCACGGTCGGCGCGCTGACCAGCGTCCGCATCCGCGGTGCCGAGGCGGACCAGACGCTCGTCGTGATCGATGGCGTGCGCGTCAACGATCCGTCGTCGACCGGCGGCGGCTTCAATTTCGGCAATCTCCTGTCGAGCTCGGTCGAGCGGATCGAGATCCTGCGCGGCCCGAACTCGGTGCCTTGGGGCAGCCAGGCGATCGGCGGCGTCGTCAACATCATCACCGCCGCGCCAACCGAAGGCGTGCAGGCGCGCGCCAACGCCGAGTACGGCTATGCCGACAGCGTGTTCGCGAGCGCGGGCGTGTCGGGCAAATCGGGTCCTGTGTCCGGATCGCTGACCGGCGGATATCTGCGCACCGACGGTATCTCGTCCGCGGCGAGCGGCACGGAGCGCGACGGCTATCGCCAATATGGCGCGACCGGGCGGGTCGGCGTCGAGTTCGCGCCGGGCATCGGCCTCGACCTGCGCGGCTATTTCGCTGACAGCCGCGTCGACATCGACGACGGTTTCGACCCGAAGACCTACGTGGTCGCCGACAGTCCCGCCTACGCCACCACCCAGGAGCTGTACGGTTATGCGGGGCTGTACGCGAACTTCGCGGACGGCCGGTTCAACAACCGCGTGGCGTTCACGATCGCCGATATCAACCGCGACAATTACTCGCAGCCCGGTGGGGACGTGACGTTTCTCGGCCGCGGCCGCAGCGAACGCTACGAGTATCAGGGCGACTTCCGCCCGCTCGACCAAGTGCGCGTCGTCGCAGGCATCGAGCGCGAGAACAGCCGCTTCACCGACGGCTTCACCTTTGCGCATACCGGCATCACCAGCGTGTACGGCCAGCTGATCGTCAAACCGCTCGAGGTTCTCACGATCACCGGTGGCGTCCGCAACGACGATCACGACGATTTCGGCAGCCACACGACGTTCGGCGCGAACGCCGCGCTGGCATTGCGAACCGGCACCACCGTCCGCGCGAGCTACGGCGAAGGCTTCAAGGCACCGACCTTGTACCAGCTCTTCTCCGACTACGGGAACGGCTTCCTCGCTCCAGAGACAGCGCGCAACTTCGATATCGGCGTCGAACAGGCGTTTCTCGGTAATCGTGCCCGCGTCGGCGTCACCTATTTCAATCGCCACACGCGCAACCAGATCGACTTCCGCGATTGCAGCCCGACCGAGTTGGAGACGGCCAATTCGATCTGCGCCAACCGCCCGTTCGGCGTTTACGACAACGTCGCGCGTGCCGAAGCGGATGGCGTCGAATTCATGCTCGCGCTGCGCCCGGTCGAGGCGCTGACGCTGACCGCGAATTACAGCTATATTGACACCGAGAACCGCTCGATCGGGGACGATTTCGGCAATGTTCTCGCACGGCGCCCCAAACAGACCGCGAGCGTAGATGCCGATTACCGGTTCGCATTCGGGCTGTCCGTCGGCGGCACCGTGACGATGGTTGGCGACAGCTTCGACGACGCCGCCAACACCACGCGCCTCGACGGTTATGCGCTGGCCGGCGTGCGAGCGGAACTACCGATCGGCGAGCGGTTCGCAGTCTATGGCCGCGTCGATAACCTGACCGACGCGCGGTACGAGACGATCGCCGGCTACGGCAATTACGGCCGCGCGGCCTATGGCGGCGTGCGGTTGCGCCTAAAGTGAGGCGTGCGGCGATTCTCCTCCCGCTCCTGCTTGGGGGCTGCGGCAAGCCCCCGGGTGTCGCCGCGAGCGGAGGCGGGGGGATCGTCTCGACCAATCCGTGCGTGGATTCGGTACTCGTCCGCATCCTGCCGCCCGCGCGGATCGCCGCGATCAGCCATTATTCGCAGGACCCTTCCGCGACCTCGATCCCGATCGCCGTCGCGCGCCGGTTTCGCGGGATCGCCGGGACTGCGGAGGAGGTGATTGCGCTGCACCCCGATCTGGTCATCGCCAGCACCTACACGCCGCCCGCGACTCAGGCGGCCTACGCGCGCGCTGGTTTGAAGACGCTGCTGGTCGGCATCCCCGACTCGATCGCGGAGAGCCAGGCGCAGGTCACGCAGATCGCCGCCGCTGCCGGAGCACCGATGGGCGGCGCGCGGATCAACGCCGAGATCGATCGCGCCGTGGCACGCTGGAGCCGCAAGGATGGGCCAAAGGGTGATATGCCACCAAGCGCGTTGCTCTACATCAGCGGCGACCTCGCGACCGGGGGGAGCACGCTGCTGAACGACATGATGACACGCGTCGGCTTCCGCAACGCCGCCGCGAGCTACGGCTTGACGCATACCGGCACGCTGTCCGCCGAGACGATCGTGACGCAGCCACCTGCCGTCGTGATCGCTTCCGAACGGGAAAGCCGCGGTACGGCGTTGCGCCAGCGCCTGTTGCCGCGCACGCCGCAAGCCGTCTTCCCGCGTGTCCTGATCAATTGCGGCGGCCCGACCATTCCACCGGCGCTCGAACGTCTCGCCGCGATACGGGCGGGGCTGTGATGCGACACCCATATCAAAACCACCCCGGCGCAGGCCGGGGCCCAGTTGGAATGACCGAAGTAACGGAGTGCCGCGCGCCGTCACAATCGTCCCCCATTTGGGCCCCGGCCTTCGCCAGGGTGGCGGCGGTGGTTGGTATGGGCAAGAAGGCGCTT
Source organism: Sphingomonas sp. PP-CC-1A-547 (assembly GCF_003610375.1). Taxonomy (GTDB): domain Bacteria; phylum Pseudomonadota; class Alphaproteobacteria; order Sphingomonadales; family Sphingomonadaceae; genus Sphingomonas. The sequence continues at coordinate 270,272 of NZ_RAPZ01000013.1, read as the reverse complement.
CGATGACCCGCACACTCAAACTTATCGCGCTGGTCCTGCTGGTGGTCGTGCTGTTCGGCCTGTCGCTCGGCTGCGGGAAAGTCTGGGTACCGCTCGACGCTTGGTTCTCGAGCGACCTGCGCTGGTGGATCATCCTCGAACTCCGCCTGCCGCGCGCGGTACTCGGCCTCCCACTCGGCGCGACGCTCGGCCTGTCGGGTGCGGTGCTGCAAGGCTATCTCCGCAACCCGCTCGCCGACCCGGCAGTCGTTGGCGTGTCGTCGGTCGCAGCGCTCGCGGCAGTAGCGGCGATCGTGTTCGGGCTCGGCTCGGGCCCCGCGATCTTCGTTGCTGCGATGCTGGGCGCAGGTGGCGCGGTCGCGTTGCTCGCCGCGCTGACATGGCGGTCGCCGAGCGCGATCACCTTCATCCTCGCGGGCACGGTGCTGTCGAGCCTTGCTGGCGCGCTGACCGCGTTCCTGATCTCGATCGCGCCGAACCCCTATGCGGTCGCCGAGGTGATCGACTGGATCATGGGCGCGTTGACCGATCGCGGCTGGGACGACGTGACGCTCGCGCTCCCGCCGATGGTCGTCGGCGCCGTGCTGCTGATGCTCACCGGCCGCAGTCTCGACGCGCTGTCGCTCGGCGAGACTGCGGCGCGCTCGCTAGGCATACGGATGGGTCGCGTCCGGTTGCTGGTGGTGCTCGGCACCGGCCTAGTGGTTGGCGCAGGCGTCGCGGTGACCGGCGTGATCGGCTTCGTCGGGCTGGTCGTACCGCACCTCCTGCGGCCGATCTTCGGCCACCGCCCGAGCGCCTTGCTACTCCCCTCCGCACTCGGTGGAGCGGCGCTCGTGCTCGCTGCCGACAGCCTCGTCCGCCTCGCACCCGGCGCTGGCGAAGTACGGCTCGGCGTCGCGATGGCGATGATCGGCGCGCCGTTCTTCCTCGGATTGCTGGTCAAGGAACGGGGCCGCGCATGGATCTGATTATCGACACACTGCGCGTGAAGCTCGGCAAACGTACCGTCCTCCACGACGTCTCCGCGCATCTCCGCCCCGGCCGAGTCACCGCGATCCTCGGCCCCAACGGCGCCGGCAAGAGCACGGTTGTCAAGGCGGCTGCCGCGCTCGTCGACCGCAGCACCGGCAGCGTCCGCCTCGATGCGCAGGACGTCGCCAGTATGGACCCGCGCGCCCGCGCACGCGCGATCGGCTATCTCCCGCAGGACGCAACGGTCCACTGGAACATCGTTGCGCGCGATGTCGTCGCGCTCGGCCGCCTTCCGCACCTCGGCGCCCATGCTGCCCCGTCGCCCGAAGACCGCGACGCCGTCGACCGCGCGATGCACGACACCGAGACCACGCACCTCGCCGATCGCCCGGTCGGCGAACTCTCCGGCGGCGAGCGCGCGCGCGTCCTGCTTGCGCGCGTGCTGGCGGGCGAGCCGCGCTGGCTGCTCGCCGACGAACCGCTCGCGAGCCTCGACCCGTCGCACCAGATCGACCTGCTCGCCCGCCTGCGAGGCTATGCGCTCGGCGGGGCAGGGGTGGCGATCGTCCTCCATGACCTCGTCCAGGCACAGCGCGCGGCCGACGACGCGCTGCTGCTCGCCGATGGCCGCGTCGTCGCGTTCGGTCCCGTGGCCCAGGTGATGACCGCGGAAACGCTCGGCGATGTATTCGGAGTCCGGGTGGCCGGGTTGGACGACGGCAACGGCTGCCTGCTCGTGCCGGTCGGACGCATCGAGGCGGCATAGACGGTCGACGCGCCGCGCCCGCGGCACTATCCCACGCCGGGTGATCGATATTCATGCCCCCCTCCGCCTGCGCCTAGACGGCGACGCTCTCGTCCAGAACTGGCGCACGCTCGACCGCATGAGCGGCACCGCAGCGTGCGGCGCCGCGGTGAAGGCGAACGGCTACGGTCTCGGTGCGATCGAAGTTGCGCGGCGGTTGGCGGGCGCAGGTTGCCGCGACTTCTTCGTCTCGAACTGGCAGGAAGCCGCCGAACTCGCGCCGCTGGGCCTGACCGTCTCCGTCCTCCACGGCGTCCGCGAAGAAGACATGCCCGCCGCAGCCGCCGGCTTCGCCCGCCCGGTCCTCAACACCCCGACCCAAGTTGCGCGCTGGAAAGCGGCCGGCGGCGGCGCGTGCGACGTCATGGTCGACACCGGCATCAACCGCCTCGGGGTGTCGGTGGACGATATTGCAAGCGGCCTGCTCGACGGCCTCCAGATCGAAACGCTGATGAGTCATCTGGCCTGCGCCGACGAGGACTCGCCGATGAACGCGGAACAGCGCGACCGTTTCGCGGCGTTGGTCGGTAGGACGACGGCTAAACGCATGAGCTTGGCGAACTCGGGGGGCGTCGCGCTTGGCGAGCGATATGCGTTCGACCTGACACGGCCCGGTCTTGCTCTGTATGGCGGCATCCCCCTGCCCGAACTGGACGATCTGATCCGACAAGTGGTCAGGCCCGAAGCGCAGATACTACAACGGCGTCGCGTTCCGAGGGGCGGGAGCGTCGGTTACAATGCGCAGTGGTATGCGCCTGTCGATACCGAGGTGGGAATCGTCAACCTCGGCTATGCGGACGGCTATTGGCGGGGTTTTTCCAATATCGGGATAGCGTCGTCTGTTGCGGGGAACGATCTGCCGGTTCTGGGGCGCGTTTCGATGGATCTGGTGGCGATCGCCCTGGCGGGGGACGAGATCGAGGGGGACTGGGTGTCGTTCGACTATCGTCTTCCTGCGGCGGCGGCGAATTCGGGGATGAGCCAGTATGAGTTACTGACAGGGCTGGGCGGCCGGTTCGTGCGGATGTGGGATTGAGCGGTCATGCCGCGTTTTCGGGGCCGGTCCAGACACTGAACGGTCGCGCGCGAATCCAGCGTGTTGCAAGCCACTTGACCCCGGCGGTGACCGGTTCCCCTGCATGTTGCGTCGCCGGATCGATCGAGCCATCCGCGCGAACATTGTCGAAGATGATCGCATCGCCGGTGCGCGGCGTCACCCTGAGCGCGTTGTTCACGAAATAGGTCGCGCCGCCAGCAAAGCCTTCGTTCAGATAGACCAGGATAGTCCGTATGCGCTGGTTGCTTGTGCCCGGCAATGCATCGACATGCGGTCGGAACTGCTGCCCGGCTCGGTAGCGCAATACCGACAGCGCTTCGCCTTGCCGCCAGTCTGTCCCGGTGACGGCCGCGAGGCGTCGGTTCAGCGCCTGGACGACCAGCGTCTCGCGGGTCGGGCCGATGACGGCGCCATCGGACGTGCGGACCGGGTTGGCGACGTTACGCCCGGTCCGCGGATCGGCGACCGTCGCGGGTTGCAGCATATCGGCCGCGCACTGGGCGATATGGAGGCACTCCTCGTGCGTAAATAGCTGAGCGATATGCCGAACGCCGGGGTTCTCGCCGATCCTTTGCGCGTCCGGTGGATCGATCGGCGCGCCGTCTTTGGTCAGCGTCATTGCATCAAGAAGGGTCAGCTGGTCGGCGGCGACCCGGTCGGTTCCCGCCGCCGCGTCGAGCAAAGCGCGGGCCCCGGCCCAATCCGCCGGGGCACCACTGCCGTTCGCAGTCAGTGCGATCTCGACGAGCGCCGCATCTGGATTGCCCAGCGACGTCGCCTGTCGAAGCAGCGCGCGCGCGCCCGGCAAATCGCGTGGGACGGGAGTACCCGCGAGCTTCCACGTCGCATGCCGGAACACCGCATCGACGTTGCCCGAATGGCCAGCCTGCTCGATCAGCATCACGGCGTCGCGAACGCGGCCTGCGGCGAGCAGGCGATCGGCTTGCGCAACGGGATCGTGGATCATTCGTCACCCATCGAAAAAAAGGGGGCCGGTGGAAACCACCGACCCCGCAGTATCGCACGTCAAGTTCGTTTGGAACCAGATCAGAAGCGTGCGCGGACGCCCGCATAGAAGTTCCGCCCACGGATGTCGTAGATCGAGCTGCCGGCACCGGTGCCGGAGCTGCCGAGCGGTGGCAGTTTGTTGAGCACGTTGTCGACACCGAAGTAGAACTGGAAGTCATCGCCGGCACCGCCCTGGTTCGACAGGTTCCAGGTGAACCGTACGTCGTTGTAGAAGACGTTCGGGTACTTGCGGATATCCGAGTAATCCGCGTTGACTGGTGGACAACCGGCAGGCGTGCATGCCGATTGCAGTGCGTTGAAGTCTTCGTACGCGTTCACCCACATCGGCCCAATATAGCGGAGCCGATAACCGAAGCTGACCGCACCTACGCTAAGGTCGGTGTCGAAGCGGACTTCGTCGACCGGATCGCCTAGTTCGCCGAGCAACCTGTTCTCGAATGACGGGATTGCCGGGTTCTCGAAGTTGCTGCTTTCAAGGCCGTGGACATAGATCACACTTGAGTTGATCCGGACGTCATTGGCAATTTCCGCACGGTAGCCGACGTTGACGTCGATGCCGCGACGGACGCGCTTGGCAAAGTTCACGCCTGCCGACACCAGCGAGTTGCCGAGAATCTGACCCGGCTGTTCACCGAACGATCCGGTGCCTGGCCCACGGAAACGCGTGAAGAGCGAGCAGAAAATGTTGCTGGTCGTAGCCTGATCGTAGCAGTTGTTGGCGATCGTCTGCGCCGTCAGCGAGACGATGACGTTGTTCACCTTGATGTCATAATAATCGACGCTCAGCGACAGGCCAGGCACGGCACGCGGTGTGAACACGCCACCCAGAGTGAGCGACTTAGAGGTCTCTGCATCCAGGTTCGGATTGCTGCCGCTGATGATGTTCAGCGAATACGAGACGTTGGGCAGTCCTGCGAGCAAGCCGGCACCGAGGTCGGCGAGGCAGTTGCCCGCACGATTGGGGTTGTTGGCGATGTTGCCCGACGCGCAAGGATCGAGGAAGCCCGGTGCGAAGTTGGGCACTGCCGGGAAGCCGGTTTCCGACACGTTCGGTGCACGAACCGACTTGCCGTAGTTCGCACGGAAGCGGATGTCGGGGATCGGAGCCCATTCTCCGCCAAAGTTGTACGTATAGACCGTGCCGACGGAGCCCTTGTAGTCGGACACGCGCCCTGCACCGTTGAACGTCAGCTCATGGAAGAACGGCATGTTCTTCAACAGCGGAATGCGGATTTCGCCGAACGCTTCCTTCACCTCGAACGCAGGCGGGTCGAACTCCCCGATGATGACCGCATTCGTTGCGCCGCTCTCGACGAATGGATCGTTCTGGTAGCGTGCGCGCTCCTTGCGATATTCGCCACCGAGCGAGAAGCCGATCGGACCACCTGGCAATTCGAACAGCTGGCTCAGATCGCCGCCGACGAAGCCCTGGATGTCAAGCTGCGATAGGCTGGCCTTGTGTCGGGCGTTGTAGCGGAAATAGTTTGCCGCCGCTGTGTTATCCGCGCCACCGAACGGATTGTAGGGAGCGCAGGCCGCGATGTCGCTGGCGAGACGCGCGTCGCTGCCGGCGAACGGTACCGCGGAAGCCGCATCGAACTGGGCACGGCACTGGATCTGGCCGTTTGCCGGGTTACGGCCCGCATCAAGCGACAGCAGGAAGCGCTGCTTGTCGAGATAGCCGAACGTCGTCGTGTCTTCCTTGAACTTGCCGTAGTTGCCCGAGATTTCGTAGTTCCAGTCGTCGTTGAAGTTGCCGCGTACGCCACCGACGATCCGGTAGGTGTCACGACGGAACTTCTCGTCGCGAATTCCGGAGTCGGCAAGGACACGCGAGTCCACGAAGCGATAGGTTCCAGCTGCGATTGCCGCGCGATCCGCTGCGTTCAGAGGGCCGCCGATACCTTGACCGCCGAACGTCGAGCGGCTTCCCGTCGGCGAGCAGGCGGCCGTCAGGCTGGTGTTGCAGCCTGACGCTAGGATTGCATTGGCAAGCGTTGCGCGGTCAGCCGGATTGAGGAACGGGTTGTCGAGGCGAACGCGCTCGCGCAGATCCAACTGGCTAAAAGTCCCCTGGATGAACGACGGTCCAGCGTTGGATCCGACCGCATCGACACGATTCCACTTGGCTTCGATAAAGGGCACGAATGCATCGCTGACCTTGAAGTGGCCAAGGAGGTTGAAGTTCAACCGCTGCTGGTACGGCAGCACCGACAAAAGTTGACCTTCTCGACCGGTCTGGCCGTTGCCGCCGAGAATGCCGCCGATGATACCTTGGCCGTAACGGGTGCCGGTCTGGGGCGTGAGGCGTCCGTCCTGCGAGAAGACGTAGGTGCAGTTATACGCCGTGCCACCCGTTGTGCCGGGCGCCCCGTTGGTGGAGCCGATCCCCGTACCGCAACCGGGGTTGGTCGACAGCTGCGTGATCGGGACCAGACCATAGCGGTTAATGGCGGCGCTACGGATGTCGCGGAGGAAGATACGATCTGGGAAACCGTCGCTGCCGTTGGGCAGGCCTGCAGGATCAACATCGACGATGCCAAGTCCGTCAACGCGGCGGAACGAGGGAATGTCCGATCCGAAAACACGCTCCTGATGCGAGTATTCACCGTGCAGCGTCAAATTGCCACGGCCATCGGCGAAGTTCTTGCCGACCATCGCCGACACGTACTGATTGCCGCCGAAGCCCTTTTCGGAAACGCCAGCCTGGCCGCGGATCTGCGCGCCGTCGTAGCTGTCGCGCAGCACGAAGTTGACGACACCGGCGATCGCGTCAGAGCCGTAGACCGACGATTGAGCACCGGTAACGATGTCGACCCGCTCGATCAGGTCGTTCGGAATTGAACTGACGTCGGGCGAAACCGCGTTGTTAAGGATATCGGCTGGAACGTGACGACGGCCATTGACCAACACCAGTGTACGCGACGTGCCGAGTCCACGAAGATCGAGCAGGCTGAGACCGGCGATGCCGATGCCCGAGCCGGGATTCTGCTGCGAGAACGTGCTGCGCAGCTGCGGCAGATCGTTCAGCGTGTCACCCACGTTGGTGTTGCCGCGCTGGAAGAAGACGTCGCCAGCGATCGAGGTGATCGGGACGGCCGAGTCTAGGTTAGGGCGACGAATGCGTGAGCCCGTAACGGTGATTTCACCATTTTTGGCTTCTTGGCCGTCTGCGCTCTCCAGCGTCGTGCCGTCCGGGCAAGGCGACCCCGGGGTTGGCGTGCAAGCCTGAGAATTAGCACCGTCGGGCACTCCTCCGGCCGTCGCGGGTGCGACCTGCGCGGATGCCGCGGACGGCAGGATGACAGCTCCGGCCGCAAGGATCGTCGCAGATAGGAAATCACGTGCTCTAGACAATTAATGTCCCCCATTTTCCGGCACTTTTGCCGTTATGGGTGACATACAGCCCGCATAGCAGCGAACTGGCAAGCCTGTGTTCAGGTTGAGATGAGCTCACCTGTACGTTTGCAACCGGATGTGACAAAATCGTCACAATTTGTCACACCCGGTAGCGCTATCGATACAAAGTTACGGGATTTTGGGGTCTTACCGCTCGATACACATGGCGATCCCCATGCCGCCGCCGATGCAAAGCGTGGCGAGGCCCTTTTTCGAATCCCGCTTCTGCATCTCGTAGATCAGCGTCGTCAGGACGCGCGCGCCGCTGGCGCCGATCGGATGGCCGATCGCGATCGCGCCGCCGTTGACGTTGACCTTCGATGCATCCCAGCCGAGTTCCTTGCCGACCGACAGTGCCTGGGCGGCGAAGGCTTCGTTAGCTTCGATCAGGTCGAGGTCGGCTAGCGTCCAGCCGGCCTTCTCCAGCGCGCGCCTTGTGGCGGGGACGGGGCCGATGCCCATGATCGACGGGTCGACGCCGGCCGAGGCCCAGCTCTTGATCGTCGCGAGGATGGTCGAGCCGCGGCGTTCGGCTTCGTCGCGGCGCATCATCACGAGGGCTGCGGCGCCGTCGTTCAGGCCGCTGGCATTGGCGGCGGTGACAGTGCCGTCCTTCTTGAACGCGGGCTTCACGCCGGAAACGCTTTCGATGGTCGCGCCGGCGCGGATATATTCGTCGTCGGCGACGATGGTGTCGCCCTTGCGGCCCTTGATCGTGACGGGCGCGATCTCGTTTTTGAAGCGGCCCGAGCTGCGTGCGGCCTCCGCCTTGTTCTGCGAGGCGACCGAGAAGGCGTCCTGCTCGCCGCGCGTGACCTGGTATTGCTCGGCGAGGTTCTCGGCGGTGATGCCCATGTGATAGCCGTTGAAGACGTCGGTCAGGCCGTCGCTGACCATCGTGTCGACGAGGCTGAGATTGCCCATCTTCTGGCCGCCGCGGATCGACTGCGCGTGCGCGGAGAGCGACATCGATTCCTGGCCGCCCGCGACGACGATGGTCGCGTCGCCGGTCTGGATCGCCTGCGCCGCGAGTGCGACCGCACGAAGACCCGAGCCGCAGACCTGGTTGACGCCCCAGGCGGGGATTTCCTTGGGGACGCCGGCGGCCATCGAGGCCTGGCGGGCGGGGTTCTGGCCCTGGGCGGCGGTGAGGACCTGGCCGAGGATGACTTCGGAAACGTCTTCGCCTGCTACGCCGGCCTGTTCGAGCGCGGCCTCGATCGCGATGCGGCCGAGTTCGTGTGCGGGTACGCTCGCGAACGCGCCGAGGAAGCTGCCGACGGGGGTGCGCTTGGCGGCGGTGATGACGACGTCGTGGGGGTTCAGGTCGGTCATGTCGGGATCCTCTATGGTTGGACCCCATGTAGGTCAGCCGAGCGCGGCGATCCAGTTGGCGAGCGGTTCCCAGAGGCGCGCGCGTGCAGAGCGGCCGACGATCATGCCGACATGCCCCGCGCCAAGATCGCGGCGGTCGGCGAGACCGATCGCGGTGGCGGCGGGGACGATGCGGTCGCTGAGCGAGACGAACTCGACCGTGGGGCAGGTCAGCGCGCGCGGATCGACAGGGGTGCCGGCGATGCCCCAGCCGCCTTTGCCGGGCAGGTCGTTGGCGATGCAGTCCTCGAACAGCGAGGCGGCGGCGGCGTAAGGGAGAGGGGCGCCGGCGTTTGCCCAGTCCTCGAGCCGGACGAACGCGCGGGCCGCGTCGCTGTCGGAGGCGAGATCGGCGAAGGCTTCGTATTTGGCGATCGTACGCGCAGGGTCGAGTTGCCAGAAGCCGGCTTGGAGCACTTCCATCGGGAGCAGGCCGAGCAGCGCCGCGGCGGGCTGGACCGCAGCCCAGGTCGCGGCGAGCGTGGTGCGGCCCTCGCCGTAGCCTTCGAAGTGCCAGGGGGCGGCGATCGTCGCGACACCGGCGGTGGGCGTGATCGCAGCGGCGCCCAGCGCGAGCGTGCCGCCGAGGCAATATCCGACCAACACCGGTGGCTCGGGGAGTGCCTGGAGCAGCGGAACCAGCAACCGCTCGACATGCGCCGCCAGATCGAGGTCGCGGTCGGCGTCGCCGGGTGATCCCCAGTCGACTAGCCAGACGTGGAATCCTTGCTGGGCGGCCCATTGCACCAGCGAAGACTCGGGCGAATGATCAAGGATATCGGGCGGGTTTATCAACGATGGGACGAACACGACGGGACGTCCTTCGCCGCCATAATCGCGCAACGCGACCCGGCCGGCGCGATGGATCGCAGGCCGCGGAACAGGGTGTTCCTCTCGCGGTGCGCCCTGATAGGCGCGCAATCCCGCTAGCGCGCGGGCCATGCGTTCCGGCGATGCTGCAGTCTCGTTGCGCAGCACGGAAAGGAACAAGGGTAAGGGCCTCGGACCTTGTTGCGGTGCGTCATCAAAGACTGTAGCCTCCGTTTCAAACATAAGACGGGGGATCCATGAAGAAGCAAAAGGCTGCCGACGGAATCGTCATCATCAAGAAGTACGCCAACAGGCGGCTCTATAACACCGAGTCGTCATCCTACATCACGCTCGATCATCTCGCGACGATGACTCGCGAGGGACGCGACTTCAAGGTGGTCGATGCGAAGACCGACGAGGACATCACGCACAACGTCCTCACGCAGATCATCATGGAGGAGGAGAGCCGCGGCGAGACGATGATGCCGGTGAACTTCCTGCGCCAGCTGATCTCGATGTACGGCGATTCGATGCAGACGATGGTGCCGGGGTATCTGGAGGCGTCGATGGACAGCTTCCGTCGCAACCACGACCAGTTCAAGTCCGCGGTCGAAGGCGCGTTCGCTAATTCGCCGTTCGCCGACATCGCCAAGCGCAATCTCGAGATGTTCGACGCCGCAACACAGGCGATGACGCCGCCCGCACCTGCGCCTGCACCCGCTGCCAGCAAGGACGACGAGATCGCTGCGCTGCGCAACGAACTCGCCAAGTTGCAGGAAAAGGTCGAGAAGCTCGGCTGAATGCTTGGACTGATGGGGGCGCCGGTGTTGTGGAGTGCAAGCGGTGGACTGGCCGTGCTGGCCGTTGTGGCGGGGCTTGGCGAACGCAGACGGCGCCGTCGGCGCGATCCGGATTCGGTGGGCTGGGTCGATTGGCCGACCGTCCAGATGCTGGCGCTGATCGGACTTGCGGTCACGATCGGCCTCGCGTTCAAGACCTAGGCACTGTTGATCGGCGAAGACGGTAGACTGCGCGGGGTGAAGTGCCGACCGTGACGATGCCGACAAGCCGATAGCGCTGTGCAATCGCGGCGGTGACCATCGCCTGCGTCGTCAGGTTGGTGTCGGGCTTCGACGGGCGGACAACAATGACGCCAGGATTGGCGGCCAGCACGCGGCCCGTCTCGGTCGCTTGGTCGACGTCGAGACCATGTGCCTCCGTCATCCTGCTCAGATGGCTTCCGAAGATATACGGTGTCGGGAGGCAGGACTGCGTCAGATAATACAGGATCGCTTCGGTGCCGAACGCCAACAGGCATCCTTGCGGCTTCTGGCCGATCATTGCGACAAGGTTCGCCACCTGTCGAGCGTTGCCGCGTCGCACCAAGCGCGTCCCGCTGGCGATCGTCGCAGCAACAACCCCGAACAGTATCACCGCCATGAGCCAGCGGCGGCAGGTGACGATCGAGCCGTTGGCCAGTCCGGTCCCAGCAGCGACTGCGAGAGGAAGCGAGATCGGCAGAAAATAGAGCAGTTCGAAACGACGCATGATGACGATGGCGACGCCCGCGGAAGCGAGCCACGCCAGCGCGAACGGCGCCGTTCGGCGGCTTCGCAAAGCAAGCAGGATCGCTGGACCTGCCAACGCGATGGCGCCTGCGAGTTTCAGCAGGTTCGAACCCAGGCCGTCGTCGTTCTGCTGGCCGAAGATCGACAGGAAATTAGCGAACACGAAGGCGTCATTATGCCCGGCGGCGGCATAGACGGCCCAGGCAAGCAAAGTCGGCGCGAGCGCTGCGCCGATCCACAAGCCGGCGTCGGCGGCCAGTCGGGTCTTGGACCGCCCATCGCGATACGCGGCCCACACCAGCGTCAGGCCGAAGAATATCCCTTCGAACATGGCGGTGTATTTGATCTGCATCGCCAGGCCGATCAGCAGCATCGCACCGGCACCGCGCAAGGAGATATGCCGGTGGCCGCGGGTCGTATCGAGCACGAGCAGCGCGGCGGCGGCCATCAAGGCATTGCCCCATATTGCCGACTGCCCGCCCGCACCGTCGAACACGATGATCCAGACGAGATAAATCAGCGCCGCGCCGACGCTCGCCACCGGGTTCGCATCATCGGAGCACAGGCGGCTGACGATCCGCGCGACCAGAAATGCCGTGGCGGTGGCGACGAGCGTCGCGGCAAGCTGGTACATCAGCACGCCATCGCCGCCGATGCTGCGGATGGCGGCGAAGATCAGGAACAGGCCGACCGGCTTGCGATCGAAAATGTCTACGAATGGCCATGCGCCGTGCAGCAGGCGATCGCCGACCAGCAGGTAGAATTGCTCGTCGCTATGGATCACCGGGTTGCCGAAGAACGGACTACGGAGCGCGAAGGCGACGAGGAGCAGCAAGATTGCCTGCCCCGATCGGTGACGCAGGCTAAACATGGGCAGTCCTAATAAAAATGCGTCAATTCGAGCTTGCGTATGGTGCCGTCGCACAGTCCGAGCGTCACGACGCGGCCGGGCATACCCGCCGTCCATGACGCGATCGGACTCGTCGAATAGCTGCTGGTGACGGGTGTGCCGTCGATCGTGCAGATCAGGTCGCCGTCCTTCCAGCCCGATGCCGCCGCCGGGCCGCCGCGCATCACGTGAAGGACTTTCAGCCGGTCCTTCTCGATGCCGATAAGCAGGCCACTGGTCGAACGCGGCGGCGGCAGGTCGGCCTTGGGACCTCGGCTGAGCACCATCCGCCGTGCGCCGGGATCGAGCAGGACGCGGTAGTTCTGGAGGAAGCCAGAGCCGATACGCCCGGCGGTACCGATCGCCTGCGAGAAGCCGTCTGCGGGTTCGATCCGGACCTCGGCCTCGCGTGCGATCATCTCGCCGACGCGGATCTCGGGAACGATCGCAAGGCCGCTGACTGCCGGGCCGGCGAGCCCGAACGCGATCGCGCTGGTGGTACGCAACGCTTTCAGGTTTGCCGCCTGCCATCCCGCCGCCGTGACGGTGATCGACGAGCCGTCGCCGGTATCGACCACGATCGGCGCAAGGCGCCGGTCGCCCAGCGTGAGCGCGCTTTCATACACGCTACGCTCGGTGGAGACGCGCAGCGGTGCGCTCTCGCCCTTGAACGGCAGGCGGCCGGAGTGGAGCAGGCGGAAGCGCTTGGCGGCGTAATCGATGTCGAGCGCATGGCCGGCGAGCATGTCGGCACCGACCAGCAGGTCGACCGCGGAGGCGCTGCCAGTGGCGATCGCGGGCAGGTCGGCGACGGTCACGCCGCCACCGGTCCGCGCGAGGCCACCGAGCGCGACCGAGCGCGTCGGCATCCAGCCGAGCGCGACCGATCCGCCGATCGCGGTCGCGCTGCCACCCGCGACCAGCTTGGCGGGATCGACCGCGGGGGAGGCCTTGGCGAGCAGCGTGTAGCTGACGCCGGTGTCGAGGATCGCGGTCACGTCGCGGCCGTCGAGCTGCATCTTGAAGCGGATCTGGTTGCCGGGGGTGAGGTCGAACGCGATCCAGCGCGCTTCGGCGTCCGCCGCGAGATGGTAGACGCCGCGGTCGCGTGCGGCGGGGGAGGTCGCGGTTGCCGGAGCGGATTTCGAGGGCTCGCGCGCCGAGACGAAGAGGACCGCGATCAGCGGGACGAGGGTGAGCAGGGCACGACGCATGTGGCGCTGTCCCCTAGCGGGTCGGGGGACGGGTACAAGCGGGGGCTTCGCCGGGGCGGGGCGGAGACGGGGTGGATAGCGATGCGGCGTGCTTGCCTGCGAGACAGTATCCGCTTGGCACGGCGCGCTTTATCTTGATCCAGTTAAGCCTGGCTTGGCAAAACAATAATTGGACTACCGCGAACGCGGGGAGGCCAGGGTCACAGGCCGGGGGCGTTCGTGGTTCCTGGACTCCCGCGTTCGCGAGGGAACGGTATAAGGCGGGCTAGTCTGCCGAACCTAGCTCTACGAAATTGTTGATAATCAGGCCGATGAAGGCATACCTGAGATGCGCGCAACGCCTGCAGAGCACACCACCCCGGCGAAGGCCGGGGCCCAATTGGGAAGGTGTCAATAACGGGGTGCTGGCCGATGTTATCACCGTCCCCCAATTGGGCCCCGGCCTTCGCCGGGGTGGTGGAAGTGGAGCTAGAGATACTCGATTTCGGCACGCTTCGCCCCTACAGGCACGCCTCCAGATACGCTTGGTCGAACCCGAACTGCTTCGCCTTCTCCAGCGTATACGGCCGCAGCCCCATCGAGCGGTATTCCCCCAGGATCTTCCCGTCCGCCGACTCGTCCATATACTCGAACTTGAACAGCTCCTGCGTGACGATCACCGGGCCTTCCATGCCGATCACCTCGGTGATGTTGGTCACGCGGCGCGAGCCGTCGCGGAGGCGCTTCACCTGGATGATCAGCTCGACTGAATCCGCGATCTGACGCGAGATCGCTTCCTTCGGCACTTTGATGTCGGACATCATCACCATGTTCTCCATACGCGCCAAGGCCTCGCGCGGGGAGTTGGCGTGGAGCGTGCACATCGAGCCGTCGTGACCCGTGTTCATGGCCGCGAGCATGTCGAAACACTCGCTGCCACGAATTTCGCCCAGGATGATTCGGTCAGGCCGCATACGCAGCGCGTTCTTGACGAGATCGCGGATCGAGATTTCGCCTTGGCCCTCCAGATTGGCCGGACGCGTTTCAAGCGGGAGCCAGTGTGGCTGTTGCAGGCGAAGCTCGGCGGCGTCCTCGATCGTCAACACGCGCTCGCCGGGGTCGATCATCTTCGACAAGGCGTTGAGCATCGTCGTCTTGCCCGAGCCCGTACCGCCCGAGATCACGACGTTGAACCGCGACGCCCCCGCGATCTTCAGCGCGGTCGCCATCTTCGGCGACATCGAGCCAAACCCCGCCATCATGTCGAGCGTGATCGGTTTGGCAGAAAACTTACGAATCGAAATCGCTGTACCGCGCAAGCTCAGCGGCGGGACGATCACGTTGACGCGAGAGCCGTCCTTCAGGCGCGCATCGGCGAGCGGCGAAGTCTGATCGACGCGGCGGCCGACCGAATTGACGATCCGCTGCGCGATCTGGAACAGATGCTCCTCGTCGCGGAACTGGATCGGCGCGAGTTCGAGCTTGCCCTTGCGCTCGACATAGGTCTGGTCGGGGCCGTTCACCATGATGTCGGTGATGTTCGGATCCGCCAGCAGCTCCTCCAACGGTCCGAGCCCGAGCAGCTCGTCGACCAGCACCTTTTCCAGCGCGAACTGTTCGCGGCGGTTGAGCGTCAGCTTCAGCTCGGCGAGTACTTCGCCGATGATCGGACGGAATTCCTCGGCCAGCTCGTCCTTGTTGAGCGTTGCCGCGGCCTCGGGATCGACGCGTTCGAGCAGGCGCGGGAGCACCTGTTCCTTGATCTTGTGGATCGACTGTTCGAAGCCCTCGGTCCGGCTGTTGCCCGCTTCCCCGCTCGCATTCTGGCGATCGGATAGGCGCTGCATCGCGTCCAGCTGACCGGCGGGCATCATGCCCGAGCTGAATCCGTCGGTCTCCCCCGGCATGGGCAGCGAATCGATCGGCGGGAATTGGGCACCGCCCTCGGGTTCCGCGCGCGCCACGGGATTGCTGCCCGGTATCGAACTTCCCTGCATCGGACGCGCGACGCCGAATGCGGGGCGGGCCGACTGCCCCCCGCTGATGCCATTACGACGCCCGAATGCGCTCATGCCTGTATCCCTGGATGAATGCCGACCGGGTTAGGCGCGAAGGCTTGATAATTTGCTAACCAAAACAGGCGCGTGGAAGCGCCGCTGTCGCGCGGTGCGATGGTCAGGGTTGATCGCCGCCGCGAACTCCCCGAAGGCAGGCACATGATCCGCCTGCTGCTTCTTCTCGCGCTCACCTTCGGGTTGGCGAGCTCCGCATCTGCGGACGACATCGCCGCCACCGGGCGCGGCGTCGTGCGCGTCGTGACGATCGCGGTGGTCGACGACCAGGTGGTCGGCTTCGGCCATGGCAGCGGCTTCGCGATCGCGCCCAACCGGATCGTCACCAACGCACACGTCGTCGACCTCGCCGAACGCTATCCCGACAACGTCGTCGTCGGCATCGTCCCGACCGAGGGCAGCAAATCCTACCAGGGCAAGGTGATCGCGTACGACTCACAACGCGACCTGGCGCTGATCGAGTTCACCGGTGCGCGCCTGCCGCCAAGCGCGCTGTATACCGGTCCGATGACCGAGGGCGATCCGGTGGTGTCGCTCGGCTTCCCGGGGAACGTCGACCTGGCGACGGCGCGTTCGGCGGCGGACTATATCCGGCCGATGACGCCGGTGCGGTCGGAGGGCGTGCTCTCCGGGCGCCGCGTGCTGAGCAGTGTCGAGGTTCTGCTCCACACCGCCAGCATCGCGCGGGGCAATTCGGGCGGGCCGTTACTCGATCGCTGCGGGCGGGTGATCGGGGTGAACTCGGCGATCACGCGGGGCGAGGAGGGCGATTCGACGTTCGGGTTCGCGATTGCGGATACCGAACTCGCGGGCTTCCTCCACGATGCGAAACAACCTTACGCGTCGATCGGGACGGGGTGCACGTCGATTGAGGATCGCTTGCGGCAGGACGCCGACGCGGATGCGAAGGCGACCGCCGATGCGGCGTCCGCCAAGCGCGACGCCGCGACGCAGGATGCGATGACTCGCGAGGTCGCACTGGAGAAGGCGCGGACCGAGGCCGGGCGCGCGCGCGAGAACGTCATGGCGCTCGCCGGACTGCTGCTGGTGGCGGGGGCGCTGGTGATCGGGAGCGCGGGGTTGCTCGAATCGCGCGGGCAACGGCGGCAGGCGGTGTGGGCGCTGGGTATCGGCGGGCTGAGCGTGCTGGTCGCGATTGTCGTGTTCGTGCTGCGCCCGTCGGGTGAGGTCGACGTGCCGCTGTCCGCGCTGCCGAAGACGCGGATATCGACGCCCGACGCGGCGCTCGGCAAGCTCATGTGCACGCTGATCCCGGAGCGGAGCCGGATCACGATCTCGTCGAGCGAGGACGTGCCGATCGACTGGGGCGCGAAGGGGTGTGTCAACGGCAAGACGCAATATGTCGGCGCGAATGGTCGATGGGACCGCGTGCTGGTGCCCGACGCCGAGCAGACCGTGTCCGTGCTGTCGTTCGATCCGGCAACGCGCGTCTATTCGAACACGCGCTATCTGATGTCGGCGGCGGGGATGGAAGCGGCGCGGACCGCGCGGGGCGTCGTGCCGAACGTGTGCAACATGGACGAGGCGGCGTTGAGTCGGCTTGCGGGGCAGCAGGCGGCGGTCCGTGCGGTATTGCCGCCGCTGCCGAACGAGAAGCTCGTCTATTCCTGCAAGTCTGCGCGCTGAGCTTCGGAGGCGAGTAGCGCGCGCTTGCGGTCGAGTCCGTAGGCGTAGCCGCCGAGCGCGCCACCGATCCGCTGCGCGCGGTGGCAGGGGATGACGATCGAGACCGGGTTCTGCCCGCACGCGGTGCCGGCGGCGCGGACTGCGGCAGGACGGCCGGCGAGCGCTGCGAGTTCACTGTAAGTGCGGGTTTCGCCGATCGGGATGGTGCGTAGGGCTTGCCAGATCGCTTCCTGGAACGCGGTGCCTCGGACGTCGAGTGGGAGGTCTTGGTCGCGGTCGGGGGATTCGACGGCCGAGACGACGTGCGCCGCCAGGTCTGCGAGGGCTTCGTCGCCCGGCTCGATCGTGGCGCTGGGGAAGCGGCGGCGGAGTTCGTCCGCGTCTTCGTCGAACGACACGCGGCACAGGCCTTTGTCGGTGGCGGCGACGAACAGCGCGCCTAGGCTCGTGTCGGCGATGGTCCAGCGGATCGTGACACCTTCGCCGCCGCGCGCCCAGGCGCTGGGGGGCATGCCGAACCGTTTCGCGTCCGCCTCGTAGAAGCGGCTGGGGGCGGAATAGCCTGCGTCGTAGATCGCTTCGGTCACGGTTGAGTCCTCCGATAAGGCGTTTGCTGCGCGGCTGGTGCGCAGCGCCCGCGCGTAGGCGGCGGGGGTGACGCCGGTGGCGCGCTTGAACAGGCGGTGGAAATGATGGGGCGCGTAGCCGACTTTCGCGGCGACCTCGTCCAGCGAGAGGCGGTCTTCCGCGGCTTCGAGCAGCGCGACCGCGGCGGCGACGGCGACGCGGTCACGGCCGACTTCGTCCGGAGTGCAGCGCAGGCAGGCGCGGAAGCCGGCGGCGCGGGCGCTTGGCGGATCGGGGTGGAAGGTGACGTTCTCGCGCTTTGGGTGGCGCGCGGGGCAGCTTGGTTTGCAGTAGATGCCGGTGGTCTTCACGCCGACGACGAACCGGCCGTCCCACGCGCGATCGCGCGCTTCGAACGCGGTCCAGGCGGTTTCGGTGTCGGGGGCGATGCTCATTGGATCGGTATAGCCGGTCGCGACGCGCGCGCATCCCGTGGCTTGCGCTCAAAGCGGGAGCCAAATCGGCGGGCCGGCCGTTCTTCCGCGCATACCCCCTAACGAAAGATGTCTCATGGCCTCCGACACGCCCGTTTGGTTCATTTCCGGCTGCTCGACCGGTTTCGGTCGCGAACTCGCCAAGCTCGTGCTCGCGCGCGGTTGGCGTGCGGTGGTGACCGCGCGGGATGCGGATCGTGTCGCCGATCTGGCGGAGGGCGCCGAGGACCGTGCGCTCGCGCTGTCGCTCGACGTGACGGAGCAGGCGCAGATCGACGATGCGGTCGCGCAGGCCAAGGCCAAGTTCGGGCGGATCGACGTGCTCGTGAACAATGCGGGCTACGGCTATCAGGCATCGGTCGAGGAGGGCGAGGACTCGCAGATCCGGGCGCAATTCGATGCGAACGTGTTCGGGTTGTTCGCGCTGACCCGCGCGGTGCTGCCGATCATGCGGGGGCAAAAGAGTGGCAACATCATCAACATCACGTCGGTTGCTGGTCAGGTCGGGTTTCCGGGGTCGGGCTATTACGCCGCGTCGAAGCATGCGGTCGAGGGTTGGTCCGACGCGTTGCTGGCGGAGGTGAAGCCACTTGGGATCGACGTGACGTGCGTGGAGCCGGGGCCGTTCCGGACGGATTGGGCTGGGCGGTCGCTGAAGCAGACGCCTGTGAAGATCGCCGACTATGCGGATACGGCGGGCAAGCGGCTGGATGGGACGCGAGAGGTTAGCGGGACGCAGGCGGGTGACCCGGTGCGGGCGGGCGAGGCAATGATCGCGCTGACCGAGGATGCGAACCCGCCGCGGCACTTGGTGCTGGGGGCTTGGGGGTATGATGCGGTGACGAAGAAACTGGCGGAGCGGTTGAAGGAGATCGAGGCGCACAAGGCGGATAGCCTTGGGGCTGATTTTCCGGGCGAGTGATTTCGGAGGATTGGGAGAGAGTTGTTTCCCCGCGAAGGCGGGGACCCAGACTGGGCTCCCGCCTTCGCGGGAGAACAAGGAAACAGAGGCTGGCTTCACATCTGTAGCGCCAGCCTGCGCCGAGGCCCGCTACCATAGCCACCACCCCGGCGAAGGCCGGGGTCCAATTGGGGGACGTTGCTAACTGAGCGCGTCCTCCAATTATTGCCACCTTTCCAATTGGGCCCCGGCCTTCGCCGGGGTGGCGTTCGTGTTGGGGAAGAGGCCGCTCAGCCGCCATTGGCGCGGAACAGGTCCAGCGTGCGCTGCTTCGCCAAGTCCGCACTCGGTTCGTGATAATCCTTCCGCCGGTCCGAATTGAACCCGTGCCCCGCTTCGTAAACGTACACCGTCGCATTCGGCCAATCCTTGGCGATGACCTGCTCGACGCCCTCCATCGGGATGCCGTGGTCGTGGCGACCGAAGTGCAGGATGACCGGCACCTTCGGCTCCTCGTCCGCCGCGGCCGGAATCATGCTGCCGTAATAGCCGCTCGCCGCCGCCACGCCGGTGAGCTTGGTCGAGGCGAACCACGCGACCGAGCCGCCATAGCAATAGCCGACCACGAACACCGGTCCGGCGGGGGCGAGCGTGTCGATGCAGGTCTGGACGTCCTTCAGCGATAGCTCGAACGGGTGAAGCTGCCGTGCGAGTTCGACGCCACGCGCGAGGCCGTCGCCTGAATAGTCCGCCTCGAAGCCGGGATGCTCGCGGTCGAACAGGGCCGGTGCCAGGACCTCGTAGCCGTCGGTGGCGTACTCATCGCAGAGGTCGCGGATGTGGTCGGTTACGCCGAAGATTTCCTGCACCAGCACGAGGCCACCGCGCCGCTCCCCGGTCGGCTGCGCGTGATAGACCGCGACGGTCGCGCCGTCGGACATCTGCATCGTTTCCATCGTGCCGGTCATTCTGATTTCCTATTCGTCATGCCGGACTGGTTCCGGCATCCACCGTGCCACATGAGCAACAGGCGTCGGGTTTAGCGGAGGGGTGGACCCCGGAACAGGTCCGGGGTGACACAGTTTGTGTGGAAGCCGATGACAAAACAGTCACAAACCCGTCCCCCCGACCCTCCCGCCGGGTTGCCAATCCGCGAACCCGATGCTACCCGCGCCGCGTCCCATGAGAGGTGCTTTCGCGCCCTCTTCCCCCGTGGGGCGGCACTATTTTCGGTTTCAGGCGAGGATTCAAAGGTCCGTGGAGACAATTCCCGGTAACGTCGGCGGCGCTATTCAGGCGAGCTTAGGTGGGCGGTATGCGCTCGCCCTGTTCGAACTGGCGCGTGACGCCAAGACGATCGACACGGTCGAGTCGAGCCTGGCGAACGTGCGCGACGCGCTCGCGCAGTCGGAGGACTTCCGCACGCTGACGTCCAGCCCGATGGTGTCGCGTGGCGCCGCCGTGAAGGCGGTCTCCGCAGTCGCCGACGAACTCGGCGTCGATGCGACCACCAAGAGCTTCCTCGGCGTGCTCGCCGAGAACCACCGGCTGGGCGCGCTGCCGAAGATCATCAAGGCATTCCGGACACTTGCCGCGCAGCATCGCGGCGAGATCGCGGCCGAGGTGACGTCCGCGCATCCGCTGACCGACGAGCAGGTGATCGAGCTGAAGCATCAGCTCCGCCAGCGGGTCGGCCGTGAAGTTTCCGTCGACCTCAGCGTCGACCCATCGTTGCTGGGTGGACTCGTCGTCCGCGTCGGCAGCCAGATGATCGATTCGTCGATCAAGACGCGTCTCAACACTCTCGCGCACGCGATGAAGGGCTAAGCTAATGGATATCCGCGCCGCAGAAATCTCGAAGATCATCAAGGATCAGATCGCCAATTTCGGCACCGAGGCCCAGGTCAGCGAGACCGGCCAGGTGCTGAGCGTCGGCGACGGCATCGCGCGCATCTTCGGCCTCGACAACGTCCAGGCCGGCGAGATGGTCGAATTCTCGAACGGCGTGCAGGGCATGGCGCTCAACCTCGAGGCCGATAACGTCGGCGTCGTGATCTTCGGGAGCGATTCCGAGATCAAGGAAGGCGACATCGTCAAGCGCACCGGCACGATCGTCGACGTGCCGATCGGCAAGGAGCTGCTCGGCCGCGTGGTCGATGGCCTCGGCAACCCGATCGACGGCAAGGGCCCGATCCACACCACCGAGCGCAGCCGCGTCGAAGTGAAGGCACCGGGCATCATCCCGCGCCAGTCGGTCAGCGAGCCGGTCCAGACCGGGCTTAAGGCAATCGACGCACTCGTCCCCGTCGGCCGCGGCCAGCGCGAGCTGATCATCGGCGATCGCCAGACCGGCAAGTCCGCCGTCGCGATCGACGCGTTCATCAACCAGAAGATCGCCAACGCCGGCGACGACGAGTCGAAGAAGCTGTATTGCGTCTATGTCGCGATCGGCCAGAAGCGCTCGACCGTCGCACAGCTGGTCAAGACGCTCGAAGAGAATGGCGCGATGGAATATACCATCGTCATTGCCGCGACCGCGTCGGACCCCGCACCGCTCCAGTATCTCGCACCGTACACCGGCGTCGCGATGGGCGAGTATTTCCGCGATCGCGGCATGCACGCGCTGATCTGCTACGACGATCTTTCGAAGCAGGCGGTCGCGTATCGCCAGATGTCGCTGCTGCTGCGTCGTCCTCCGGGCCGTGAAGCATATCCGGGCGACGTGTTCTATCTCCACAGCCGTCTGCTCGAGCGTGCGGCGAAGATGTCGGACGCGAACGGCGGCGGCTCGCTGACCGCGCTGCCAATCATCGAGACGCAGGCGGGCGACGTTTCGGCGTACATCCCGACCAACGTGATCTCGATCACCGACGGCCAGATCTTCCTCGAGACCGACCTGTTCTTCTCGGGCGTGCGTCCGGCGATCAACGTCGGCCTGTCGGTGAGCCGCGTCGGTTCGGCCGCACAGACCAAGGCGATGAAGAAGGTGTCGGGCTCGATCAAGCTCGAGCTGGCGCAGTACCGCGAGATGGCGGCGTTCGCGCAGTTCGGGTCGGATCTCGATGCATCGACGCAGAAGCTGCTCAACCGCGGCGCGCGTCTGACCGAGCTGCTGAAGCAGGCACAGTTCTCGCCGTTGCCGTTCGAGGAGCAGACCGTGTCGATCTTCGCCGGCACCAGCGGCTATCTCGACAAGGTGCCGGTCAACGACGTGACCCGCTACGAGCAGGCGCTGCTGGCCGACATGCGTACGAACCATGCCGACGTGCTGAAGCTGATCCGCGATACCCGCGACCTGGGTAACGAGGCGAAGGACAAGCTGAAGGCAGCGCTCGAAGCGTTCGCTAAGACGTTTGCATAAGTAAAACTCCCTCTCCCCGCTGGGGAGAGGGTCGGGGTGAGGGGTAGTACCGCGAGGTGCCGCTCCCGTGGCAGCCCCTCACCCCAACCCTCTCCCCGGAGGGGCGAGGGAGCAGGAAGAGAAGATGGCATCACTTAAGGCCCTCAAGATCCGCATCGGCTCGGTGAAGTCGACGCAGAAGATCACCAAGGCGATGAAGATGGTCGCCGCTGCGAAGCTGCGCCGTGCGCAGGACGCGGCGGTTGCCGGGCGTCCGTATGCCGAGCGTCTCGAAGCGGTGATGGCGAGCCTCGCGGGGCGCGTCGGGATCGCGCCGGGCGCGTCGCCGCTGCTCGCGGGCACCGGCAAGGACCAGGTCCACCTGATCGTCATTGCGACGTCCGAGCGCGGCCTCGCGGGTGCGTTCAACACCAACATCGTCCGCGCGGCTCGCCGCAAGGCCGAGGAACTGATCGCGGCCGGCAAGACCGTCAAGTTCTATGTCGCCGGCAAGAAGGGGCGCGTGATCAAGCGCTTCTTCCCGAACGACATCCTCGCCGATCACGAGATGGGGCAGATCAAGCGGCTCGCGTTCAGCGATGCGCAGGAAATCTCCGAGGACCTCATCAAGCGCTTCGGCGAAGGTCAGTTCGACGTCGCGCATCTGTTCTACGCGAAGTTCGTGTCGGCGCTGGTGCAGGTCCCGACCGGCATCCAGATCATCCCGATCCCGCTGTCGGCGATCCCCGGCGCGGAAGCCAAGCCGGGTGCGCCAGCAGAGGCCGTGGTCGAATATGAGCCCGACGAGGAAGCTATCCTCGCCGATCTCCTGCCGCGCAACGTCGCGATCCAGATTTTCCGCGCGCTGCTCGAAAACGCAGCGTCGGAGCAGGGTTCGCGCATGAACGCGATGGACAACGCCACGCGCAATGCCGGCGATATGATCACGCGCCTCTCGATCCAGTATAACCGTACCCGCCAAGCCGCGATCACGACCGAGCTGGTCGAAATCATCTCGGGCGCCGAAGCGCTCAAGTAAGTCCAAGGAAGCAGACAATGGCAACCGCCCCAGAGACCCTCGGAACCACGCTCGCCCCCAAGGCCACGAACAACACCGGCCGCATTTCGCAGGTCATCGGTGCCGTCGTCGACGTGCATTTCCCCGACAATTTGCCCGCCATTCTGTCGGCGCTCGAAACCTACAATAACGGCAACCGCCTCGTGCTCGAAGTCGCGCAGCATCTCGGCGAGAACACCGTTCGCACGATCGCGATGGACGCCACCGAGGGTCTGACCCGCGGCCAGACCGTCACCGACACCGGCTCGCAGATCCGCGTGCCGGTCGGCCCGAAGACGCTCGGCCGCATCCTGAACGTCATCGGCGAGCCGATCGACGAGCGTGGCCCGGTCGGCGCAGAGACGACCGCCCCGATCCATGCGTCCGCGCCGCTGTTCGTCGACCAGTCGACCGAGAGCGCGATCCTGGTCACCGGCATCAAGGTCATCGATCTACTCGCACCGTATGCGAAGGGCGGCAAGATCGGCCTGTTCGGCGGCGCCGGCGTCGGCAAGACCGTGCTGATCCAGGAGCTGATCAACAACATCGCCAAGGGTCACGGTGGCACCTCGGTGTTCGCAGGGGTAGGCGAGCGTACCCGCGAGGGTAACGATCTGTACCACGAGTTCCTCGACGCGGGCGTCATCGCCAAGGATGCCGACGGCAATCCGCAGTCGGAAGGCTCGAAGGTCGCGCTGGTGTTTGGCCAGATGAACGAGCCGCCAGGCGCGCGCGCTCGCGTCGCGCTGTCGGGCCTCACGATCGCCGAGTATTTCCGCGACGTCGAGGGCCAGGACGTGCTGTTCTTCGTCGATAACATCTTCCGCTTCACGCAGGCGGGCGCAGAGGTTTCGGCATTGCTCGGTCGTATCCCGTCCGCCGTGGGCTATCAGCCGACGCTGTCGACCGACATGGGCGCGCTGCAGGAGCGCATCACGTCGACCAACAAGGGGTCGATCACTTCGGTGCAGGCCGTGTACGTTCCCGCAGACGATCTTACCGATCCGGCGCCGGCAACGTCGTTCGCGCATCTCGATGCGACGACCAACCTCAACCGCGCGATCTCGGAGCTGGGCATCTACCCGGCAGTCGATCCGCTCGACTCGACGAGCCGTCTGCTCGAGCCACGCGTCGTCGGCCAGGAGCATTACGACACTGCGCGTGCGGTCCAGTCGACGTTGCAGAAGTACAAGTCGCTGCAGGACATCATCGCGATTCTCGGCATGGACGAGCTGTCCGAAGAGGATAAGCTCACCGTCCAGCGTGCGCGTAAGATTCAGAAGTTCCTGAGCCAGCCGTTCCACGTCGCCGAGGTCTTCACCGGCATCAGCGGCAAGTTCGTTCAGCTCGAGGATACGGTCCGGTCGTTCAAGGCCGTGGTCGAGGGCGAGTATGATCACTTGCCAGAGGCGGCGTTCTACATGGTCGGCGGTATCGACGAAGCCGTCGCCAAGGCCGAAAAGATGGCTTCCGAGGCTTAAGCCTTTCTAGCTCCCTCTCCCCTCCGGGGAGAGGGTTGGGGTGAGGGGTCGCCACAAGCGCCTTCGCCCGGTACTGCCCCTCACCCCGACCCTCTCCCCGCAGGGGAGAGGGAGAAGGCGAACAAGATGCTGCATTTCGAACTCGTCACGCCAGAAAAGCTCGTCCGCTCGGAGGAGGTCTACATGGTCGTCGTCCCCGGCACCGAAGGCGATTTCGGCGTCCTCGAAGGCCACGCGCCTTTCATGTCGACGGTCCGCGACGGCGGCGTGCAAATCTTCCGCACGCAGAACGGCACCCCCGAAATCATCGCGATCAAGGGCGGCTTCGCCGAGGTCAACGCCAAGGGCCTGACCGTCCTCGCCGAACACGCCGGCGAATAACGCCTGTCAGGCGAGCGCTGGTGCTCGCCTGATCGATACTGACGGGCGATGCCGCAACCGCGCCAGCAGCGGCCGCTCGATCCACCGATGCACCGCCAATCCCAGCATCGTCGACGCGACGATGAACGCCAGCGCGAACGGATAGGGTGACATGGTTGGGGCATAGCCTCCGACGATCCAGAGCAGCGCGATCAGGCAGGGATGGGTTAGGTACGTCGAATAGGACGCATCGCCCACGCGCGCGACGATCCGTTCGCACCGTCCCTCCGCCGATGTGTCGATCACCCCGACTACCACCAGTGCCCAGGGAATGCCCCACGTCCAGGTCCGCGCGAGGCCCGAGGTACCGGCAACGGCAACCTCGATCTGAAGCGATAGCGGCACGCCCAGTCCGAAGGCGATCCCGACCACCAGCAGCACGGTCCCGATGACGAGCGCGGGCGTCGCATAGCGTGCGCTGATCCCGTTGCGCCAAGCCATCCACACACCCACGCCTAGCGCAAATTCGAGCAGGAGCGGGTTCAGCAGCAGCCTCAAAGGCGCCCAGCCGGGATGAACGACGCTGCCGATCAGCGCCAACGCCACCGTGAGGGCTAGCAGCATTTCGACACGGCGCTGCGGCGCCCGCATGGCAACCGCCACGATGGCGTAGAACGCGAATTCGAACCCGAGCGTCCAGCCGGGATACAGCGCGGGAACATGGTAGCCCGCTCCGTCGAGAACGGGCAGCACGGTGATCGACATCCACGCCGCCGGAACGGTCAACGGGTCGTGCATGATCATCATGTAGACTGCGCTGACGCACGCGAACAACGGCACGATCCGCAGCCATCGCTTCGCTAGGAACCGCCACGAATCAGCGTCCGCGGTCGCCAGCGACTGCGCCATGACGAACCCGCTGATGACGAAGAACAGGTCGACCCCGCTCGCACCGAACATCGATAGATTGGGGACAGACGGTACGAACTTGCCGGTCAGTGCGACCGGCCCGGAATCGATCATGTCGGACGCGTGCATCAGCAACACGAGCGTCGCCGCGAGTGCGCGAAGCCATTGGATGGGTGCGATGCGGGACGGCGTCATCCGGCACGCATACCGGGCCGAGCGTTAAGGCCGCGTTGCCCGCACGATCAGAGGAAATTATACGGGTCGACGTCCACCGTCACCCGCGCCTTGGAAGGCCATTCCAGCTTCCCCAGCCAGTCCCGTATGACGTCCTGCACGTCCAGCGCTCGCCGCGCATGGACGAGCAGTCGGTAGCGATGCCGGCCGCGCAGCATCGCCAGCGGGGCGGGGGCGGGGCCGTAAACGTGCATGCCGTCGACTTCGGGCGCACTGCGGCCGACGAGCTTGGCCGTCTCGTGCGCGCAGGACTGGTCCTCCGACGACACCACGATCGCGGCATAGCGCCCGAACGGCGGCGCGCCTGCATCCTTCCGCGCGTCCGTTTCCGCGGCGTAGAACGCGTCGGCATCGCCGGTAATCAGCGCCTGCATGACCTGTGCGCTGGGGCTATGCGTCTGGATGAAGACGTGCCCCGGCTTTTCGCCACGCCCGGCGCGCCCCGACACCTGCCGGATCTGCTGGAACGTGCGCTCCGCAGCCCGCAGATCGCCGCCGTCGAGCCCCAAATCCGCATCGACCACGCCGACCAGGGTGAGGTTCGGAAAGTGATACCCCTTCGTCACGAGCTGCGTGCCGACGACGATGTCGATATCCCCCGCCTCCATCCGCCCGACGAACTCCGCCGCCTTGGCCGGGGACCAGATCGTGTCGGACGTGACGACGGCCGTCTTCGCCTCGGGGAACAACGCCGTTACCTCGTCGGCGATTCGTTCGACGCCGGGCCCGCACGCGACCAGCGTATCCTCGCCCTTGCACTCGGGACACACGCGCGGCGTCGGTTCGGCATGGCCGCAATGGTGGCAGGCGAGGCGGCGCGTGAGGCGGTGTTCGACCATCCAGGCGGTGCAGTTCGGACATTGAAATCGGTGCCCGCACGTCCGACACAGCGTCAGCGGCGCGTAGCCCCGCCGGTTGAGGAACAGCAGCGACTGCTCGCGCCGTTCAAGCGTCTCCTGCATCGCCTTCACCAGTCGCGGGGCCAGCCAGCGGCCGCGTTCGGGCGGTTCCTTGATAAGATCGATCGGTTCGATCGTCGGCATCTCCGCCGCCCCGAACCGGCCGGGCAGCTTCAACTCCGCGTAGCGCCCGGTCGCGACCTGCTGGCGGGTCTCAATCGCGGGCGTCGCGGAGGCAAGGATGACCGGGCATCCCTCGAACTTGCCGCGCATCACCGCCACGTCGCGCGCGTGATAATGCACGCCCTCTTCCTGCTTGAAACTGGTCTCGTGCGCCTCGTCGACCACAATCAGTCCAAGGTCGCGGTACGGCAGGAACAGCGCCGATCGCGCCCCCACCGTCACCAGCGCCTCACCGCTCGCGATCGCTCGCCACGCACGCCGACGTTGGGTCGAGCGGAGTCCCGAATGCCACGCGATCGGCTCGCAGCCGAAGCGGTCGTGGAAGCGCTTGAGGAAAGGCTCGGTCAGCGCGATCTCGGGAAGCAGCACCAAAGTCTGGCGACCGTCGCGGATCGCCTGCGCCACCGCCTCGAAATACACCTCGGTCTTGCCCGACCCGGTGACGCCGTCGAGCAGCGTTGGGTGGAACGCATGCTCGGCCACGCCAGCGACCAGGACATCGGCTGCTGCTCGCTGGTCTTCTGACAAAGTCGGCTCATGATGCTGCGGGTCGGGCACGGGGTAGGGGTTGTCGATGCTCACCTCGACCGCCTCGATCGCGCCGACCTTCACCAGCCCGCGGATCACCGCGTCGCTCACCTCGGCGATCGTCGCGAGTTCGCGGATCAGGCCCTGCCGGTCACCGATCCGCTCGAGCGCCTGCTCGCGCTGTGGCGTCAGGCGAGGGGGCACGACCCCGGTAGAACGATACTCAACAGCGGTTCGTGCCCCCTCCAGCGCCGAGGTGGACGCCAGCGTCATCCGCAACACCGAAGCCGCGGGCGCGAGGTAATAATCTGCGGTCCACTCGACTAGCCGCCGCAACGGCGCCCCCAGAGGCGGTACGTCGGCGACCGCGAGCAGATTGCGCAACCGGTTGTCGCCCACCTCCGCATCCGACGGCATCCGCTCCGCCTCCCACACCACGCCGAGCAACTGCCGGGGCCCCAGCGGCGCGACCACGACCGAGCCGGGCTCGACGCTCATGCCCGCCAGCACGCGGTAGTCGAGCGGCCCGAGGGCGGCGTTGAGGATCAGGACACGGGCGCGGGACGACATCGTGTCGGTATATGGGGACAGATCGACTCCGCGTGAACCGCTTTACGCAGCGCTTCGTCGGTCGGATCGTCGGCGTTCGCCTACCCGCGCACGCTTTGCCTGGTACAGCACCGTGTCCACGCGGTGGACGAAGTCGCGGATCGAGTGGCAATCAGGCGTTAGTGCGGCGATCCCGACCGTGCCGGCGCTGACCATCGCCAATCCGTTCATGGAAATGGGAAACCGCAGCGATTCCTCCAGCCGCGCACAGATTCGTGCGGGTGTCGCGGCAAGCACTGGATCTTCGATCAGCACGGCAAACTCGTCGCCACCGAGCCGCGCAACGAAGCTGCCCATCAACCACTGCGCCTGAAGTTCCCGCCCAACGCCGCGCAGTACGTCGTCGCCGGCGGTATGCCCAAGCGTATCGTTGATAGCCTTGAAGCCATCGAGATCGACCAGTGCCAGCAACAGCGGCGTTCCCTCGGCATGCGCGCGGGATATCGCCCGGTCGAGCACGCGATCGAACGCCGCACGGTTGGCGATCCCGGTCAGCGAATCGGTATCAGCGGTCCGTCGCAATGTCGTTTCAAGCGCATGGCGCTCTGTGACATCCTGAAATACCCCGACAAACCCAACGGCTGTATTGTTGTCGATCTCAAGTTCGCCCAGCACGCGGACCCTACGCGGTTCATCCTTTGCTGTCAGGAAGTCGACCTCGATATCGAACGGCCTACCTGTTTCCAATGTCGAGGCCATCGAGGCGTTCAGCTCGTCCCTCGCGTGCGGCGGATAAAAGCCCATCGCGATTTCCATTTCTGGCACGGGACCAACGGGCAGGCCGTAGATGTGGAACACGCCGTCCGACCAAGCCATCTCCTGATGATCGAGCGAGGCTTGCCAGGACCCCATCGCAGCCATCCGTTCAGCCTGACGGAAAATCCGGTCCTGGCGTTCGAGCGCTGCGGCTTGCCGGTCGGCGGTGGTGGCGATCGCAATCGCCTGATTCGCGGCGGAGCGCGCCGCGATCGCCGTTTCCGCCAGCGTTGCCAGATGCATCAGCGCGCGGCGGCCGGCATCGTTCAGACTGCGCGGCGCCGTATCGATGACGCATATTGTGCCGATCGCATGACGCTCACCCCGGCCATCGATCGCATGGATCGCAGCACCTGCATAAAAGCGAGCGCCCCGCTCGGCCATGACCAGCGGGTTCATGGCAAACCGCGAATCGATGTCGAGGTCTTCGATGACGAGCGGATCGTCGTTCTGGATCGTGTAGGCGCACATACCGATATCGCGACTGATTTCGCCGCGTTCGCCGCCGGTTGCGGCCTTGATCCATAGTCGATCGCTGTCGACCAGGGTCATCAGCGCGATCGGGCACCCAAGCATTTCTGCCGCCAGCGCGACGAGCGCATCGAATTCGCGTTCCGGCTCGCTGTCGAGCAAGGCCAGTGCGTGAAGCGCGGCCACGCGCCGCTTTTCATCGGCGAAGGACTCGGACTGGAAATCGGTAGCGGACATGGCACTGACTATCGCGATGGAGTTAATTTTCTTTGCCGAAGGAACGCGTTACTGTGCTTGTATGGATAATACGGAAACGATGCCACCGTCTATGCTTTGGGCGGACCACCTCGCCCGCGACCGTCGGCGGTCGGAGCATACGGTGCGGGCGTACCAGGCATCAGCGGAGCGGTTGGCCGCGTTCCTGGTCGGGCATTGGGGCGAGCGGATCACGCGCGGGGCGCTGGCACGGGTGACGGCGACGGACCTGCGGGCGTACCTGACGCAGCGTCGCGAGGCGGGGTTGGGCAACGCATCCGCGGCGCGCGAATTGTCGGCGGTGCGGGGGTTTCTCGCCTGGGCGAACGAAGGCGCGGAGCAGCCGCGGATGCGGGGGCCGCGCGTGAAGGCGGGCGTGCCGCGACCGATCTCGCCGGCCGAAGCGGTCGCGTTGGCCGAAGAGGTGGCCGACGACGCGGCGGAGCCGTGGATCGGCGCGCGCGACTGGGCGGTGTTGCTGCTGCTGTACGGCGCAGGGTTGCGAATCGGCGAGGCGTTGACGTTGCGGGGCGATATCCTGCCGCTCGGCGAGACGATCCGGGTGACGGGCAAGCGCGCCAAGACGCGCGTGGTGCCCTTGTTGCCGCAGGTGCGTACGGCAATCGAAGCATATGTCGCGCAGACGCCGTGGCCGGTTACGCGCGGCGAACCGTTGTTCCGTGGGGCGAAGGGCGGGGCGTTGTCGCCAGTCATGATCCGCCGCGCGGTGCAGTCGGCGCGAGCACGGTTGGGGCTGGGCGATCGGACGACGCCGCATGCCCTGCGGCACAGTTTCGCGACGCATCTGCTGGGGCGGGGGGCGGATCTGCGGGCGCTGCAGGAGTTGCTTGGTCATGCGAGCCTGAGTTCGACGCAAGTCTATACGCAGGTCGATGCCGCGCACCTGATGGACGTGTACCGCAACGCCCACCCGCATGGCGGCGTCTAGCCCTTCGGTTTCCAGGTCAGTACGCGCCAGCCATAGCCGATGATGATGACGACGAACGTCGCCACCGCGACCGGCCCGACATAGCGATCGAGCTCCTCGAAATGCGAACCGAGCAGGATGCCGGCATAGGCCAGCACGGTGTTCCAGATCGCGCTGCCCGCCGCGGTCCAGATCACGAACTGCCAGATCGGCATGCGTGTCATCCCGGCGGGCAGTGAAATGACGGTGCGGAAGGTCGGCATGAACCGGAATACGAAGATCACCCAGCCACCGCGCTTCATGAAGAAGCGGTGGATCTTCTCGACGTCGGACCATTCCATCGTCAGCCAGCGGCCGTTGCGCTCGATGAACGGGCGGAAGCGCTCGTAGCCAATGTTGCGGCCGATATAATACCAGAAGTAGTTGCCGACGACCGAGCCCGCGGTGCCCCAGGCGATAAGCGGAACGACGCTCATGTCGCCGCGCGCGACGGCCATGCCGCCGAGCCCCATGATCACTTCGGACGGCACCGGGGGCACGATATTCTCGAGCGCCATCAACAGGAAGATACCGAAATATCCGCCCCAGGCGATGAGATCGAGGATGAATTCGGTCATGGGTATGAGATACTGCCGGGACGCCGAATGGGTTCCGCCGACATCACACCACCCCGGCGAAGGCCGGGGCCCAATTGAGGGACGGTTATGACGGAGGACGGCGCTCCGTTACTGCAACCTTGCCAACTGGGCCCCGGCCTCCGCCGGGGTGGTGGTCTTCTGACCGTTGGGCGTACCAGCTCCAACTCGCGCTGAAATTACCGCGCCGCGACCTTCGCCTCGATCGCATCCCAGATCATCCCCGCGACATCGGTCCCATCGAAGTTCGAGATCGCGACGATCCCTGTGGGCGACGTCACGTTGATCTCGGTCAGCCACGTCCCGCCGATCACGTCGATCCCGACGAACAGCAACCCACGCTTCTTCAGTTCCGGCCCGAGCACCGCGCAGATCTCGCGCTCCTTGTCGGTCAGTTCCGACTTTTCCGCTGAGCCGCCGACCGCGAGGTTCGAACGGATCTCGCCTTCGCCCGGTAGGCGGTTGATCGCACCCGCGACCTCGCCGTCGATCAGCACGATGCGCTTGTCGCCCTTCGCGACGTCGGGGAGGAACGCCTGCACCATGTGCGGCTCGCGCCACGTCATGTTGAAGACCTCCATCAGCGCCGACAGGTTCGCGCCGTCCGATTCGACTTTGAAGATCGCCTTGCCGCCATTGCCGTGCAGCGGCTTGATGACGATCGCGCCGTACTCGGCGAGGAATTTCCGCGCCTCGTCGAGCGAGCGCGTGACGAGCGTCGGCGGCATGAATTGCGGGTAATCGAGGACGAACACCTTCTCTGGCGCGTTCCGCACCTGTGCCGGATCGTTCACGACGAGCGTCTTGTCCGCGATCCGCTCGAGCAGGTGAGTCGCGGTGATGTAGCCGAGATCGAACGGCGGATCCTGCCGCATCAGCACGACGTCGGCCTCGTCGCCGAGGTCGAGGTTCACGGATTCGCCGATGCTGAAGTGATCGCCAACGACGCGCTGCACGGTGACGGGATGCGCCTTCGCCCAGACCTTGCCGTCGCGGTAGTTCAGGTCCTCGGCCGAGTAATGGAAGAGCGTATGGCCACGGTCCTGCGCGGACAGCATCAGCGCGAAGGTCGAATCGCCGGCGATGTTGATGCTGTCGAGCGGGTCCATCTGGACGGCGACGGTGAGGCTCATGCGTCTTCCTTCTGTTCGGTCGAGCGCATGTAGGCGCGGGCGGGCGCGAAGTCACCGGGCGGCGTCACCCAATCCAGGCATTCTCGATATGCCGCGGGCGGGTGCCGGGGGCGAGCAGGATCACGTCGACGCGGATATCGTCGCCGGGTCCGGCATAGCGCGGCATCAGGTATTCCGCTGCTGCTGCCACGCGGGCGAGGCGGCGTTCGTCGATCGCGAAGTCGAGTTCGGCGGCGGTCGCGCGGGTTTTTACTTCGACGAAAGCAATGAGGTTTCCTTTTCGCGCGACGAGGTCGACTTCGCCGGCGGGGGTGCGGACTCGGCGATCGAGGATGCTCCAGCCCTTGAGGCGGAGCCACCACCCCGCCAGCCGCTCGCCGCGACGCCCGGTCGCCTCCGCAACCTGGCGGTCCTGCGTGTTCCCCTTCCGCTTGCGGGAGGGGCTAGGGGAGGGCGGGGGCGGCACGTCCATGGCATGCCCTCCCCCGACCCCTCCCGCAAGCGGGAGGGGAGATCAGGCCTTTGGCTTCAATTCCAGCGCCCGAGCATACAGCGCCTTGCGGTCGAGCCCGAGCTTCTTGGCCACCTCGCTCGCAGCCTGACCGGTGGACAGGCGGGTGAGTGCTTCGATCAGCGCCGC
This sequence comes from Sphingomonas sp. PP-CC-1A-547, assembly GCF_003610375.1. Taxonomy (GTDB): domain Bacteria; phylum Pseudomonadota; class Alphaproteobacteria; order Sphingomonadales; family Sphingomonadaceae; genus Sphingomonas. The sequence continues at coordinate 237,074 of NZ_RAPZ01000013.1, read as the reverse complement.
ATCACCGTCCTCGGCACTGGCCGGTGGCGCCTCGCCGGGTGGCGCGACGACGATCACGATCTCTCCTCGCGGCGGCGCATCCGCATAACGCGCCGCTAGGGTCGAGAGCGTGCCGGTCACCGCCTCCTCGAACTTCTTGCTGATCTCGCGCGTCACCGCCGCCTCGCGGTCGCCGAGCCCCTCCGCCAGCGCCGCGAGACAGGCCCCAAGCCGCGGCCCCGACTCATACATCACCAGCGTCGCGCGGATCGTCGCCACCTCCGCGATCGCCTCAGCCCGCGCGTGCATTTTCGACGGCAGGAACCCGACGAACAGGAACCGGTCGGTCGGCAGCCCCGCCAGCGTTAGCGCCGCCACCGCCGCGCACGGCCCCGGAATTGTCACCACCAGATGCCCCGCCGCCCGCGCATCACGCACCAGCTTGAATCCGGGATCGGAAATCAACGGCGTCCCCGCATCCGACACCAGCGCCACCGCCTGCGTGGCCATCCGGGCGATCAGCGCCGGGCGCACGCCCTCCGCGCTGTGATCGTGATACGGCACCATCGGCGTCTTCGTGACGATATGGCGGAGCAGACCGGCGGTGACGCGGCTGTCCTCGACCGCGATCACGTCGGCGCGGCGGAGGATGTCGGCGGCGCGCGGCGACAGATCGCCAAGATTGCCGATCGGGGTCGCGACGATGTAGAGGCCGGGATCGAGAAGAGTTTCAGGGTTCATGGGGACGGTCATGGCAGACGCGACGACGATACGGCAACCACGCGCATTCATCCGCTGGGCCACCCTCACGGCCGCATGTTTGCTCGGCGCGTGCCAGACGATCGTCCCACGCGGCCCCGTCGAGCCGACGCAGCAGCGCCCGACCACGCGCCCCGTCGATCGGCCCGAGATCGGCGTCGAGACCGGCATTCCTCGCGATGCCGAGCGCAATCGCGTCGCGCTGCTCGTGCCGCTGTCGGGTAGCAACGCGGGCGTCGGTACCTCGATCGCCAACGCGACGATGCTGGCCTTGCTCGACACGCAGAACCAGCGCGTTCGCATCACCAACTACGACACCGCGACCGGTGCCGCCGCCGCCGCGCAGCGTGCGATCGCCGAGGGTGCGCAGCTGATCCTCGGGCCTTTGCTCGCCGACGACGTCCGTGCGGTCGCGCCGATCGCGCGCGCCGCTAAAATCCCGGTGCTGAGCTTCTCCAACGATCTCGGCGTGGCGGGCAACGGCGCCTACCTGATGGGCTATGTCCCGACCCAGTCGATCGCGCGCGTCGTCGACTTCGCCAAGGAGCGCGGCGTCAGCAACTTCGCCGGCTTGGTCCCCAACGGGCTCTACGGCGAGCGTGCATCGACAGCATTCCTCCGCGCGGTCGAGGGTGCGGGCGGCCAAGTCGTCTCGCTCCAGACCTACGCGCGCGGGCCCGGGGGCATTTCCGGCGCCGTCACGCGGCTTGCGGCGAAAGCCCCCTATGATGCTGTCCTGATCGCCGATGGTGGCGCCACCGCGGCGTCGGCAGCGGCAATGGTCAAGCGCGGCAGCGGCGCTTCGACGCGTATCCTCGGCACCGAACTCTGGAATTCGGACACCGCAATTGCCGCCAAGGCAGCGCTCAACGGCGCCTGGTATGCGAGTGTTTCGGACACGCTGTACCGCCAATATGCCGCCAAATATCGCGCACGGTTCGGGGCAGGGCCGTACCGCCTGTCGAGCCTCGGTTATGATTCAGTCCTGCTGACGGTCCGCATCGCGCGCGACTGGAAGCCCGGTACGCCGTTCCCGGTCAATCGCCTGCGGGACGGCGACGGCTTCGCCGGCATCGACGGCGCATTCCGCTTCGGCAAGGACAACGTCGCCGAGCGCGCGCTCGAGGTGAAGGAAATTCGGGGCGGTACGACCACAGTCGTCTCGCCCGCACCGGCCGGGTTCGGGAAGTAAACTTGTTCACCCGCGAAGGCGGGTGCCCAGACTGGGCTCCCGCCTTCGCGGGTGAACAAATTAGGCGGTGACGATCTCCGGCAGGATCGCGTCGAGTAGGAGTGCGCCGGCTTCGGTAACCCGCAGGCGCCCCGGCGAGTGAACGATCAATCCGAGCGCCTCGAGCCGAGCCACCGCAGCTAGGTCGACCGGTATCACGCCCGCGTTCAGCTCGGTGATCCGGTCCAGATCGACTCCTTCCGCCAACCGCAACCCCATCAGCAACGCCTCGGTCGCGCGCGTCGACGGCGTCAGCGGATCCTCGACCTCCATCCCGTGGCCGTTGCGCTCGATCGCTGCCAGCCAGTTCTCCGGCTTCTTCCGCCGCACCGTCGCCAGCCCGCCCCGACGCCCATGCGCGCCAGGCCCGATTCCCGCGTAATCCTGGTACCGCCAGTAAGCGAGATTGTGGCGGCTCTCCGACCCCGGCCGTGCATGGTTCGACGTCTCGTACGCTGGCAACCCCGCCGCGGCGGTATCGGCGCGTGTCGCCTCGAACAGATCGGCGGCCGAATCGCCATCCGGGATCACGATCCGCCCCGCCAGAGCCTCGGTCGCGAACCGTGTGCCGGCTTCGATCGTCAGCTGATACAGTGAGAGATGTTCTGTCCCCAGGCTCAACGCGCGCGCCAGTTCTGCGCGCCAATCGTCGAGCCGTTGGCCGGGAAGCGCATAGATCAGGTCGAAACTGACGCGCGGAAAGACACTCTGCGCGGTCGCCAGCGCAGCCTGTCCCTCGTTCACGTCATGCGCACGCCCCAGAAACTTCAGCGCCCGATCGTCGAGCGATTGCAGCCCCAGCGACACCCGGTTCACCCCGGCGCGCGCCAAATCCGCAAACCGCGCCGCCTCGACCGAAGACGGATTAGCCTCCAGCGTAATCTCGATTCCCTCCGCGAACCCCCAGGCCTTTTCCGCTGCATTGAGAACCGCCGCGACAGTCGACGGCGGCATCAGCGACGGCGTGCCGCCCCCGAAGAAGATCGACTGCAACTTTCGTCCCGGCAACACGCCCGCCTCATGCGCAAGGTCGGTGAGCAGCGCATCCCGCCACGCGGCCTGGTCCACCTCTTCCCGAACATGGCTGTTGAAGTCGCAATACGGGCATTTCGACACGCAGAACGGCCAGTGGACGTACAGCGCGAGGTCGCCGGGGGAATCGGACCGGGGGCTTGGTGTTTCGAAGACGGGCATTATCTCGCGCATATGGTCGCACGGGGCGGCCGAAGGAAGCGCAATGACGGCACGGATGGGTTTGGCGATCGCCGGGGCGCTTTTGCTGGCAGGCTGCGCGCAGGGCCCCGAGCGTGTCGTCGAGCGGCGCGACACGATGGCGCCGGCACCGCGCGGTGCGAGCCTGCTCAAGACGGCGATGATGGACGGCCACAACGCCGCGCGCGCCGCCGTCGGCGTGGCGCCGCTTACCTGGAGCGATACGCTGGCGACCACCGCGCGCGCCTATGCCGAGGAGATGGCGCGGACCGGCAAATTCGCGCACGCCCCGCAACCCCAGGGCATGTCGCGCGAAGGCGAGAACCTCTGGACCGGCACGCGCTATGCCTATGCGTATACCGAGATGATGGGGCACTGGGTCGCAGAGAAGCGCGATTTCATCAATATGCCGACCCCCGGGTTCAGCCGCACCGGCGAGTTCGAGGACGTCGCGCACTACACGCAGATCGTCTGGCGCGGCTCGACCCAGGTCGGCTGCGCGATGGCGAGCAACAAGACCGACGACTATCTGGTGTGCCGCTACTCGCCGCCCGGCAACGTATTTGGCGAGCGCGCCTATTGATCTGGAGCAAGCCGGTAGACCCACATTGGTCGCACTTTCTTAAGCGATCGTCGGCTAACCTGTTTTAATGATACCAGTATCCAAACCCGATGGTGCTCGGCTCGCTGGCTGCGTCGGATGCAGAGACGGCGCCGGGCTGTCGTTTGCCTTCTCGATGGCGTTCCAGCCGATCGTCGATGTCGAGACCGAGACCGTCTTCGCCTACGAAGCACTGGTGCGCGGTCCCGAAGGCCAGTCGGCGGCCAGCGTGCTGGGGCAGGTCGATGCGGCGAACCTCTATGCGTTCGATCAGCAATGCCGGGTGCGCGCGATCGAGGCGTCGGTGAAGGCCGGGCTGCTCGATACGCCCGCGCGACTGTCGATCAACTTCCTCCCGAACGCGGTCTATTCGCCGGCCGCGTGCATCCAGCTGACGCTGAAGACGGCGGGCGCAGTCGGGATGCCGACCGATCGGCTGATCTTCGAGTTTACCGAGAACGAGGAGATGCTTGATCCCGCGCACGTTGCGAACATCATCGCGACGTATCAGAAGATGGGTTTCGGCACGGCGCTCGACGATTTCGGCGCGGGGCATGCCGGGCTCAACCTGCTCGCGCGGTTCCAGCCGGACATCATCAAGCTCGACATGGAGCTGATCCGCGACATCGACACGAGCCTGCCGCGGCGGATGATCGTCGAGGGGATGCTGCGGATGTGCACCGCGCTGGGAATCACGGTGATTGCCGAGGGGGTCGAAACGCTTGGCGAGTTCGATGCGCTGCGGGGGCTCGGCGTGCGGTATATCCAGGGGTATCTGCTGGCGAAACCGGCGTTCGAGGCGCTGCCTACGGTGACGTGGCCGGTGAAGCAGGCGATCGCGGTTTAGACAGGGTCAGTCCCAGGTGTTCTCCCGCGAAGGCGGGAGCCCAGGGTCAAGAGCGTGACATTCGTGGCTTCTGGGCCCCCGCTTTCGCGGGGGAACAGGCAGTAAGTCTATCAAAACACCGCGGCTTCGAGCAACTTGAACGCCTCGTTCCGGTGGCTGATCGCGTTCTTCGTCTCGTGCGGGAGTTCGGCATAGGTCTGGTCGTAGCCGAGCGGCACGAACACTGGATCGTACCCGAACCCGACATCCCCACGCGGCGGCCAGACGAGCGTACCCTCGGCACGCCCCTCGAACCACTCGACATGACCGTCGGGCCACGCCAGCGCCAGCACGCTGACGAAATGCGCGCCGCGCGTCGCATCCGGCCCCTTTGCAACGACCGCGTCCTCGACCTTCTGCATCGCCATCATCCAGTCGCGACCCTTCGGCGTTTCCGCCCAATCCGCCGTGTACACACCCGGATCGCCGTTCAGCGCATCGACGCACAGCCCGCTATCGTCCGCTAGTGCGGGGTAGCCCGACAGGTCGGCGGCTGAGCGTGCCTTCAGTTCGGCGTTCGCGAAGAAGGTGGTGCCCGTTTCGACGGGTTCCGGCAGGTCGAGTTCGGCCGCCGAAACGACCTCCAGCCCACGCCCTTCAAGCAACGTGGCGATCTCGCGGACCTTGCCCTTGTTGTGGCTGGCGATGACCAGCTTGCCCGGTGCGAGCTTGCGGATTGCCTGCGGTTCCTTGCCTTCGCCGCTCACTTTGCGACGGCTTTCGCCTGCGCCGCGAAAATGTCGGTGCAACCGATCCGCGCGAGACGCAGCAGGCGGAGCAGCGCCTCCTCGTCGTACGTAGCGCCTTCGGCAGTCGCCTGCGCCTCGGCGATGTTGCCGTTCTCCAGCAGCACGAAGTTCGCATCCGCATCCGCACCCGAATCCTCGATATAGTCGAGGTCGAGCACCGGATTGCCCTGGTAGATGCCGCAACTGATCGCGGCGACCTTCTGCGTCAGCGGGTCGGCGGTCAGCTTGCCGCTCGCGAGCAAGCCGTCGATCGCGAGCCGGAGTGCGACCCAGCCACCCGAGATCGACGCGGTGCGTGTGCCGCCGTCCGCCTGGATCACGTCGCAGTCGATCACGATCTGGCGCTCGCCGAGCAGCTTGAGGTCGACGACTGCGCGGAGCGAACGCCCGATCAGCCGCTGGATTTCCTGCGTGCGGCCCGACTGCTTGCCCTTGGCGGCCTCGCGGTTGTTGCGCGTGTTGGTGGCGCGCGGGAGCATGCCGTATTCGGCGGTCACCCAGCCTTCGCCCTTGCCGCGCATGAACGGCGGGACCTTCTCCTCGACGCTGGCAGTGACGAGCACTTTCGTGTCGCCGAAGCCGATCAGGACGGAGCCTTCGGCATGCTTGGTGAAGCGCGGCTCGATCGTGATCGCACGCATCTGGTCTGGGGCGCGGCCGGATGGGCGCATAGTCGGTGTCCTAAAAATTTTCCGTTCGTCCTGAGTAGCTGCTGAGCTTGTCGAAGCGGCGTATCGAAGGATCGGCCCGCTTGGAGCACATCCTTCGATGCGGGCCTTCGACTTCGCTCAGTCCCTACTCAGGACGAACGGGTGGTGGGCAATATGGTGTGCCTAGCCTTTCGCATTCCCGCTCGCCAGCCTAGATCAAAGCGATGGCCACGCCCCCTGTCACCGAACTGACCGATCGCGCGCGCGACATTTTTCGCGCGGTCGTCGACAGCTATCTCGCGAGCGGCACGCCGGTCGGGTCGAAGACGATCGCGCAGCTGACCGGCCTCAGCCTCTCGCCCGCCTCGATTCGCGGCGTGATGGGCGAACTCGAAGGTCTCGGCCTGCTCGCCAGTCCGCATACCAGCGCCGGCCGCATGCCGACCGACCGCGGCCTACGGCTGTTCGTCGACGGCATGATGCAGGCGATGGAGCCGTCGTTCGAGGAGCGCCAGACTATCGAGGCGCGTGCGGGCGTCGGTGGCCCGGTCGAGGAGGCGCTCGCCGCGACCACGCTTGCGCTGTCGGGGCTGTCGGCGTGCGCGGGGCTGGTGATGGTCCCCAAGCGCGAGTTGAAGCTCCGCCAGATCGCATTCGTCGCGCTGTCGCCCGAACAGGCGCTGGCGGTGCTGGTCAGTGAGGATGGCTCGGTCGAGAACCGCGTGATCGCACTGCCCAAGGGCATGTCGCCGTCCGCGCTGGTCGAGGCGGGCAACTACATGTCGGCGACGCTCGGCGGGCTGACGCTGGCGGATGCACGGACCCGGATCGAGCGCGAGTTGGCGGACGGGCAGGCGGCGCTCGACGGCGCGGCGCGGACGCTGGTCGAGCGCGGGATCGCGGTGTGGAGCGAGGATGCGGATCGCCGCCCGGTGCTGATCGTGCGTGGGCAGGGGCGGTTGATCGATGCCGCCGCCGCCGCCGATCTCGACCGGGTCCGCGACCTGCTCGACGATCTTGAGGGAAAGCAGGAAGTCGCATCGCTTCTGGACAGCGCGCGGGCCGGTGATTCGACGCGGATTTTCATCGGCGCGGAGACCAAATTGTTCGCGTTGTCAGGGTCTTCGGTCATCGCCAGGCCGTTCCGCGGATTGGACGGTCGGGTGGTCGGCGTGGTCGGTGTCATAGGCCCGACGCGGTTGAACTATGCGCGCGTCGTGCCCATGGTGGATTTCACGGCTGCAACGCTCGCCCGGTTGATGGGTTGAGCCGGCCCAATTTATAGGGAAAACCATGTCCGACATCGACCAGAACACGCCTGCAGACCTGCGCGAAGAGACCGCCGAAGCCGCGCCTGAAGTGGCTTCGAACGACCGCGTCGCTGAGCTCGAGAACCAGCTTGCCGAAGCCAAGCAGAACGTCCTCTACGCGCAGGCCGAGATTCAGAACGTCCGCCGCCGCGCCGAGAAGGAAGCGCAGGACGCGCGCGCCTATGCCGCCACGGCGTTCGCGCGCGACGTGCTGTCGGTCGCGGACAATCTCGCGCGGGGCTTGTCGGCGATCCCGGCGGACCTGCGCTCGGACGAGAAGATGAAGGGCCTTGTAACCGGGCTCGAAGCGACCGGTCGCGAGCTGGAGAGCGTGTTCCAGCGCCACGGCATCACCAAGATCGCCGCGGAAGGCCAGATGCTCGATCCGAACAAGCACCAGGCCATGCTCGAAGTCCCGAGCGATCAGCCTGCCGGGACGATCGTCCAGGAAATGCAGGCGGGCTACATGATCAAGGACCGACTGCTGCGTCCCGCCATGGTCGGCGTCGCCAAGGCTGGCTGAATCCGCCCCGGAACGGGGGGGGTGACCGCCACGCGCTTGCGTGGTGGTGGAGGGGGCTCACCTCCCGCGTACCATCTGCGGCCGGGGGCCTGCGTAGAGCGTTACGAACGCGGCACGCCCCCTCCACCAGCTGCGCTGGTCCCCCTCCCCTTGCAGGGCAGGATTTGAAAGTCAGTCCATGAACCAGAACCTCACGACCGATCGCCAGACCTTCGTCACGCATCTCGAATGCTCGATCACCGGGGAGCAGTATGAGGCGGACCAGCTTCATGGGCTGTCGCGCGCCGGGCGACCGTTGCTGGTGCGCTACGACCTCGACGCGGTGCGGTCGTCGGTTTCGCGCGACACGATCGAGGCGCGGCCTACCGACCTGTGGCGGTGGCGTGAACTGCTCCCCGTCCGCCACACGGCCAACATCGTCAGCCTTGGCGAAATTGAGACCCCGCTAGTGCCGCTGACCAAGTCCGGCGGGCCCAACGTGCTCGTGAAGGACGAAGGCCGCCTCCCGACCGGCAGCTTCAAAGCTCGAGGTCTCGTCATGGCCGTCGCGATGGCGAAGGAACTGGGCGTCACGAAGATCGCGATGCCGACCAACGGCAACGCTGGCGCGGCGCTGGCGGCGTACGCGACGCGGTGCGGGATCGAGACGATCGTGTTCTGCCCCGACGACACGCCCGAGATCAACGTCCGCGAGATCGCGATGCAGGGCGCGCGAGTCTGGCGGGTCAACGGCCTCATCGACGATTGCGGCGCGATCGTGGGGAAGGGCGCCGCAGAAGGCCGCTGGTTCGATTTCTCGACGTTGAAGGAGCCCTACAGAATCGAGGGCAAGAAGACGATGGGTCTCGAACTCGCCGCGCAGTTCGGCTGGAAACTGCCCGACGCGATCTTCTACCCGACCGGCGGCGGCACCGGGCTGATCGGCATGTGGAAGGCGTTCGACGAACTCGAGAAGCTCGGCTGGATAGGCTCGGAGCGCCCGAAGATGTTCGCGGTGCAGGCGAGCGGCTGCGCGCCGATCGTCCGCGCGTTCGAGGCGGGCGAGGAGCATGCCGAGCGTTGGGAAGACGCCAGCACCGTCGCCGCCGGCATCCGCGTGCCGAAGGCGGTCGGCGATTTCCTGATCCTCCGCGCGGTTCGCGAGAGCGGCGGGCAGGCGCTCGCGGTCGGCGATCCGGCGATCCTGAAGGCGGTCGATGCGGCGGCGAAGCAGGATGGGCTGCTGTTGTGCCCCGAGGGCGGCGCGACGCTGGCGGCGTATCATCAGGCGCTGAACACCGGGCTGGTCGACGAGGACGACAAGGTCGTTCTTTTCAACTGCGCGACCGGATTGAAATATCCGATGCCCGAGGCCCCGCAAGCGCTTGATAGAACACGACCTATCGATTTCGACGCGCTGTAATCGGCAGATTACTGCCGATCGGGTGGGTGTCGATCTACCAGATCGGTGGTTGAAATTGATCCATGTTGTCTGCAACGGGGCGCCCTTCTTTACAAAAGGGGTCCCCAATGCAGAAAATCGTCCAGGTCGTTTGTGTCGTGCTCATCGCGGCCGCGGTGATGTTCGGCGGGCGTTGGTACATGTACGTCGCGCGCGGCTCCAGCCCGTATGACGAGGTTGGTATCGCGCTAAACGGCTATGCGCCGGGCCCGATGCGCGCCTGGGGCTGCCACAAGATGCAAGCGCGGTTCCCGGGCCAGTTGCCGCCTTACGGGTGCGCCGGGCCGGATGGTCGTAGCTGGCTGTAAAGCCAGACGCGTCATCGAATATTCCGTCATCCTGACGAAAGTCAGGATCCAGAGCCCCGATCGTCTCGCTGAGTCACTCGTCATCCTGACTTTCGTCAGGATGACGAGGGGCGTTGGCGGAACGAGCGGGCGTGAACGGCAGCACTGTCTCATACTGCGCGAGCGACGGTGCTCCCGCGACCTTCGCTCCCGCGCGCAACAAGAAGGCGTGCCGCACGATCTCGCCCTGTTGCTCGATGCCGTAGCGGTGCAGCGCCACGCCCGGCCGGAACGCATAGTCGTACCGACACCAGGGATGCCGCGCCAAGGGGAGGAACACGCCGCGCTGGTGCTGCCAGATGTGCGTCATTTCGTGAATGAACAGCCCCTGCAGCGTCAGGTTCGCGTGGGCGAAGTCGTCGCACCACAGATCGCCTTTGGGATGAAAGTGGATGCAGCCACGAGGCGCCATCACAGTATCGCGTGGCTGGAAGAACGCCCATTTCCGCCGCGACAGGCTTACGCGAGAGTAATCGATCGCGCCCCCGAACACCGATGCCGCGAGCGCCGTCTCTCCCTCGGTAAGCCCGCGCCTTGAGCCTGCTCCGGTCACTTCCCTACCGGGGTTCCCGCCGCGACCACGGTCGCGTTGTTTATGATCCGCGTCCCATCTGCGAACGCGAACGTGAGCGTCACGCGATCGGCGGGCTTGATCCCGGAGTTCATGTCGAACAGCATCACGTGCCGCCCGCCCGGCGCGAACGCGACATCCGTGTTCGCCGGAATCTCCACGCGGGTCAGCGGCGTCATCGTCGACATGCCGCCCTTGTCCATGGTCTCGTGCATCTCCGACTTGATCGCGACGTCCGTGGTGGCTGAGATGAGCGTCGCAGGTGTAGGCCCCCCGTGCACTGTGAAATACGCCGCCGCGGGTCGTCCGGTCACCGCGCCGAGCCGCACCCAGGCCCCGTCGACGGACAGTTCCTTGGGCGGCGCGCACGACGCCAGTGCCATCGCGGCAACACCCAGTCCGAAAACGATACGCATAGGTTACTTTTCTCCGGGCCCGACCACTTGCGCATCCTATGACCGGTACAATCTTGCGGCAAGCGCGAGGCCACCTATATCGCGCCCATCATCAGAAAGGTTCCACTGCCGTAACGGGGTGGAACCGGTTTCGTATTTTCGTTTCAAGTGAGGGGCTAATTAGAACTCATGGCTAAAGTAATCGGTATCGATCTCGGCACGACCAACAGCTGCGTTTCCGTCATGGAAGGCGGCAAGCCCAAGGTCATCGAGAATTCCGAGGGCGCGCGCACCACGCCGTCGATCGTCGCATTCGCCAAGGATGGCGAGCGACTGGTCGGCCAGCCGGCCAAGCGCCAGGCAGTGACGAACGGCGACAACACCATCTTCGCAGTGAAGCGCCTGATCGGCCGTCGTTTCGACGATCCGATCACCAAGAAGGACACCGAGCTGGTCCCGTACAAGATCTCGCGCGGCCCGAACGGCGACGCATGGGTCTCGGCGGGTGGCAAGGATTACTCGCCGTCGCAGATCTCGGCGTTCACGCTGCAGAAGATGAAGGAAACCGCCGAGTCGTATCTCGGCGAAACGGTCACGCAGGCGGTCATCACCGTTCCCGCGTACTTCAACGATGCACAGCGCCAGGCGACCAAGGATGCCGGCCAGATCGCCGGCCTCGAAGTGCTGCGCATCATCAACGAGCCGACCGCGGCGGCGCTGGCCTACGGCCTCGACAAGCAGGACGGCAAGACGATCGCGGTCTACGATCTCGGCGGCGGCACGTTCGACATCTCGGTGCTGGAAATCGGCGACGGCGTGTTCGAGGTGAAGGCCACGAACGGCGACACCTTCCTCGGCGGTGAGGATTTCGACAACAAGATCGTCCAGTACCTCGCCGACGAGTTCAAGAAGGCGGAAGGCATCGACCTCGCCAAGGACAAGCTGGCGCTGCAGCGTCTGAAGGAAGCGGCCGAGAAGGCGAAGATCGAGCTGTCGTCGGCGCAGACGACCGAGGTCAACCTGCCCTTTATCACCGCGGACCAGAACGGCCCGAAGCATCTGGTGAAGTCGATCACCCGCGCCGACCTGGAGCGGATGGTCGAGGACCTGGTCAAGCGCACGCTCGAGCCTTGCCGCAAGGCGCTCGCCGATGGCGGCCTGAAGCCCGAGGACATCTCGGAGGTCGTGCTGGTCGGCGGCATGACGCGCATGCCGCGCGTCCGTGAAGTCGTGAAGCAGTTCTTCGGCAAGGAACCGCACACGGGCGTTAACCCGGACGAGGTCGTCGCGATGGGTGCCGCGATCCAGGCCGGAGTGCTGCAGGGCGACGTCAAGGACGTGCTGCTGCTCGACGTGACGCCGCTGTCCCTCGGCATCGAGACGCTGGGTGGCGTGTTCACCCGGATGATCGATCGCAACACGACGATCCCGACCAAGAAGTCGCAGACCTACTCGACCGCGGACGACAACCAGGGCGCGGTGACGATCCGCGTGTTCCAGGGCGAGCGCGAGATGGCGGCCGACAACAAGATGCTCGGCAATTTCGATCTCGTCGGCATCCCGCCCGCACCGCGCGGCGTGCCGCAGATCGAGGTCACGTTCGACATCGATGCGAACGGCCTCGTCAGCGTGTCGGCCAAGGACAAGGGCACCGGCAAGGAGCAGCAGATCCGCATCCAGGCATCGGGCGGTCTTTCGGACAACGACATCGACCAGATGGTCCGCGATGCCGAGACCTTCGCCGAGGAGGACAAGAAGCGTCGTGCGGGCGCCGAGGCGAAGAACAACGCCGAGTCGCTGGTCCACACCACCGAGCGTCAGCTGGCGGACAACGCCGACAAGGTCGACGAGTCGCTGAAGACCGAGATCCAGGCTGCGATCGACGCGACCAAGGCTGCGGTCGAGAGCGGCGATGCGGATGCGATGACCGAGAAGAGTACCGCGCTCGCCCAGGTCGCGATGAAGCTCGGCCAGGCGATCTACGAGAAGCAGGCCCAGGCGGACGCTTCGCCGTCGGCTGATGGTGATGCGGCGAAGAAGGACGACGACGTCGTCGACGCCGAGTTCTCGGAAGTCGACGACAACCCGAAGGCGTAACCGAAACTCCCTCTCCCCCTCGGGGAGAGGGCCGGGGTGAGGGGCAGTTCCGCGCGCTGCCGTGTGGAATGGCCCCTCACCCAACCCTCTCCCCGGAGGGGAGAGGGCTAAGAGGGCCGCTATGAGTACCCAGACAGATTATTACGAACTGCTCGAATGCGAGCGGACCGCGGATGCGGGGACGATCAAGTCGTCCTACCGCAAGCTCGCGATGAAGTATCACCCGGACAAGAACGCCGGCTGCAAGGATTCCGAAGCGCAGTTCAAGGCGGTCAGCGAGGCGTACGAATGCCTCAAGGACCCGCAGAAGCGCGCGGCATACGATCGCTTCGGCCACGCCGCGTTCCAGAACGGCGGCGGTGGCGGTCACGGCGGCGGCGCACAGGATTTCGGCGGCTTCAGCGACATCTTCGAAAGCGTCTTCGGCGAATTCATGGGCGGCGCGCAGCGCGGCGGCGGTCGCTCGGCGGCACGACGCGGCGCTGACCTGCGCTACGACATGGAAGTCAGCCTGGAGGAAGCCTTCCACGGCAAGACGACCGAGATCACGATCGACGTCTCCGCGCTCTGCGACACCTGCGATGGCTCGGGCGCGAAGGCCGGTACGCGCGCGAAGACCTGCCAGCATTGCGGCGGTCACGGTAAAGTCCGCGCGCAGCAGGGCTTCTTCGTGGTCGAGCGCGCTTGCCCGGTCTGCAACGGCGCGGGCGAAGTCATCGCCGACCCGTGCCCAGATTGCCGTGGCGAAGGTCGTGTCGAGAAGACCAAGACGCTCTCGATCAACGTCCCCCCCGGTGTCGACGAAGGCACGCGGATCCGCATGTCGGGCGAAGGCGAGGCGGGCGCCCGCGGCGCACCGTCCGGCGACCTCTACATCTTCCTCCACGTCACCAAGCACAATCTGTTCGAACGCGAAGGCACCACGCTCTTCGCACGCGCACCGATCAGCTTCACGGTCGCGTCGCTCGGCGGGGCGCTGTCGATCCCCGGTCTCGACGGCCGCACGCACGAGGTGAAGATCCCCGCCGGCATCCAGTCGGGCAAGCAGCTCCGCCAGCGCGGCGCCGGCATGCCCGTCCTGCAGGGCCGCGGCCACGGCGACCTCGTCGTCCAGATCGACGTCGAAACCCCCACGCGTCTCAGCAACCGCCAGAAGGAACTGCTCGAGATGTTCCGCGAGACGGAAACGGGTGACGAGTGCCCCGCGAGCCAGGGGTTTTTCGCCAAGCTCAAGGGCGTGTTCGCCGGGGAATAAACCCGTCTACCATATAGAACCAAAGGGGGGCGCAATGCTGGCATGTCTTTTCACCGCGATAGCGTGTTGGCTGGTCATGGCCACCGCCCCCCAGACGCCGATCGGCAAGGCATTGCGCCGAGTGCTGATCGACAAGCCTGCGGCGCGGTTGGCACGGTTCACGCGGGGCGATGCCGCGGTCATGGTCCTGCTGATGCTAACGGCCGCGATGGTCACGCTCGTCGGCGAAGGCGACGGCATTCGACTACTCACTCTGGCCGCCCCGGATGTCGCGATCTGGATCACGACGTTCGAGATTTCGGCCTATCTCGACATTCTCATGGCGCTGGCCGCTGCGGCATCCAGCCTGCGCGTTCGGGGTTTCATGACGCGCTGGCTCGGCGTCTTTACTTGCCGTCCGGGTGCAAAGGCGCACAAGCGTGCAGTCCGCTCGCGGAAAACGCGATCGACGAATGCAGACAACGACGACGACAGACATTGGCGTCAAACCGCGCTTGCCGCCTGACACCGGGAGTAAGTTCGAGCTTGCCTGATTCGCATCATCCGCCAGAATGCCGAACTAACACCGAGGAATGATATGCGCGGACAGGTTTTAGGCGTCGATCCCCGTACGGGCGAAGGTCTCGTCGCCGGGCAAGACGGACAGCGTTACCGGTTCGCCCGCGAAGACTGGGCGCACCGCGGCGAGCCCGCGATCGGCCTGGAAGTCGATTTCGAGGCCGCCAACGATCGCGCGCTCAGCGTCTTCCCGATGCCCACCGCGCCGGGCCCACGGCGTGCCGTGCCGCCCGAGGCTCTCCCGACCAACGACCGCAACAAATACGTCGCCGCGGTCATGGCGTTCGTGATCGGCACGCTCGGCATCCACCGCTTCTACCTCGGCCGGACCGGCTCGGGAATCGTCATGCTGGTGCTCACGCTCACGGTCGTCGGCTTGGTCATCAGCGCGCCGTGGGCGTTGATCGACATGATCCGCTATCTGGTGATGTCCGACGAGGAATTCGCGGCGCGCTATCCACGCAAGCAGTGATTATTCGCGCGTCTTGAAACTGCCGGCCTAGCCGCGCCCCCTCGGGAGGGGGCGGGCGGGCCGATGGATCAGAAGGCGGTGATGACCACCCCGACCACCAGCGCTTGAGCCGCGATCGCCAGCATGGTGCTGGTCACGGTTTCGAACATGCGCATGGGTAGGTCTCCAATGCCGGAACAATATCCGGCAAGCCGGATATGGGCTTAGTTGCGCGTTGTCGCAATTTTGTAACACGTAATCGCAATTGCGTTACGTGCATTTGGGTCGTTTCGGACGTTACACCGCCGATCCGCAACGGTCTCCCCTCCCTGAAAGGGAGGGGCAGGGGGTGGGTTGGCATCCGCAAGCGCCAGACGGGTGTGGCTCGAGCCAGCCGACCCACCCCCAACCCCTCCCTTTCAGGGAGGGGAGTAACCTTTGCCTTTAGTCCTCAGGCCGCGCCGAATACCCGCGCGAAGATCGTGTCGACGTGCTTCAAATGATAGCCAAGGTCGAACTTGTCTTCCAGTTCGGCATCCGACAGCGTCACTTCCGGATCCGCCTTCAGCAATTCGAGCAGCGACAGCGCGCCGTCCGAATCCCACACCTTCATCGCGTTGCGCTGGACCAGCCGATACGCGTCCTCGCGGCTCACCCCCGCCTGCGTCAGTGCCAGCAGCACGCGCTGCGAATGGACGAGGCCGCCCATCTTGTTGAGGTTCTTCAACATCCGCTCGGGGTACACGACCAGCTTGTCCATCACCCCGGTCAGCCGCGCGAGCGCGAAGTCGAGCGTAATCGTAGCATCCGGCCCGATGTACCGCTCGACCGACGAGTGCGAGATGTCGCGCTCATGCCACAGTGCGACGTTCTCCATCGCCGGCGTCACATACCCGCGCACCATCCGAGCGAGACCGGTGAGGTTCTCGGTCAGCACCGGATTGCGCTTGTGCGGCATCGCCGACGAGCCCTTCTGGCCCGGCGAGAAGAACTCTTCCGCCTCGAGCACTTCGGTGCGCTGCAGATGACGCACCTCAGTCGCGAGCCGCTCGATCGAGCTGGCGATCACGCCCAAGGTCGCAAAGAACATCGCGTGGCGATCGCGCGGGATGACCTGTGTCGACACCGGCTCGACCGACAGCCCGAGCTTGCCCGCAACATACTCCTCCACGAACGGATCGATGTTAGCGAACGTACCGACCGCACCCGAGATCGCGCAGGTCGCGACGTCCTCGCGCGCCGCCACCAGCCGCGCGCGGTTGCGGGCGAACTCGGCATGCGCCTGCGCGAGCTTCAGCCCGAACGTCACCGGCTCGGCATGGATGCCGTGGCTGCGACCGATGGTCGGCGTCATCTTGTGCTCGCGCGCGCGTCGTTCGAGCACCACCAGCAGTGCGTCGAGATCGGCGATCAGGATGTCGCTTGCCTTGGCCAACTGCACCGCGAGGCAGGTGTCGAGCACGTCCGACGATGTCATGCCCTGGTGCATGAAGCGCGCTTCGGGGCCGACATGCTCGGCGACGTTGGTCAGGAAGGCGATGACGTCGTGCTTGGTCTCACGCTCGATCTCGTCGATCCGGTCGACCTCGAACGCACCCTTTTCCCAGATCGCGGCGGCGGCTTCCTTAGGGACCACGCCCAGTTCGGCGAGCGCGTCGGTGGCGTGCGCCTCGATCTCGAACCAGATCTTGAAGCGTGCTTCGGGCGTCCAGATCGCGACCATGTCGGGGCGGGAATAGCGGGGGACCATCGGGTTTCCTCGGGAGCGTAAAGGGTAGGGCGCGTCGCGTGCCGTTCGGCCCGCGGTTGCATGCGAAACGCGGTAGCAGGACGCAGGAGAAGGTTCAAACACCCGTCGCGAGGTATAAATCCGGGCATGTGCCGCGTATATAGTGAGCAAGCGGTTCGCTATGCCGAGTATATATCGGGCATGGTCGCAAAATCGCTTAGTAGACGCGTAGAACACTACCGGAGAGACGCAATGTTGAAATATGCCATGCTGGCCGGCGCGGTACTGGTTGCTGCACCCGTATTGGCGCAGACGACCACGACATCCCCGCAGACTTCGGCGCCGGGCGGTGCTGTTGTCGGGCAGGCCGCCCCATCTGGTACGCCAACCGATGCGGTGCCGATGCAACCCGCCGCGCGCGAGCAGCCCGCGACCGGCAGTCAGGTCGCACAGGTCGTCGACACCGAGTTCCCGACCTACGACAAGAACGGCGATGGCAAACTCAGCGCGACCGAATTCGGCGGCTGGATGGTCGCACTGAAGAGCAAGACCGATCCCTCGACGAAGCCCGACGCGCCCGAGACCAAGAAATGGGTCTCCGCCGCCTTCGCGAAGGCCGATACCGACAAGAACAAGTCGCTGACCAAGACCGAGGTCACCAGCTTCCTGTCGCAGGGCTGACGGCCACGACACGTCCGCAAAGTCTCATCGCACGGATCGAGGTCGTCGGGTTCGCGCCCGGCGGCCTTCGTTACGTCAGCCGTCCAGCGAACCCGTCGCCATCAGCGCGAGGAACGGATCGCGCACCCGCTGCGACGCGCCGTTGAGCAGGCGCCGCATGCGCGCATCATACGCATCGACAGGATCGTCCGCGCGCCTGTGCGCCATCGTCCAGGCACCGAACTGCCGTTCGTGGATCGGGATGTTGTGCTGGAGCGACAGATCGTAATGACGATCGTCCTGCGTAATACGGCCGAACGTCGCGTCGACGAATGCGGTCGGCCCCTCGATCACCTGCAAAAAATGCGTGCCGTCCGACCACAACAATCCGGTGATGTCATGCAGTGCGTTATTGTGCCGGGACTGCTGCAATATTCCCACGAGATCGGCCTTGTCGCCGGCTATGGTGCTCGAACTCATGTATAGAATTTGGCGCATCGCGTCTCCGGTCGATAGTTACGTGTACCGCTACTATAGATCGGAGACCTGCGACTTGCGGTAGATCAGTCGGCCTTGCGCACCCGATCTTTCGCGACTCGAGTTTCAGCCAGGATCTGCCCCTGCGCCTCGACGGCGGCATTGAGCAGCCGATCGGAAGTTTCGGCCGCGGCGTCGGGCGTCAATGATACGGCGACGCCGTCCGGCCCGTCGACCATGACCTGACCGTGCTCGGCGGTTACCTCCGAGGCTTCGTCGTGCAACTTGTTATCCACATGCAATTCCTTTGCCGTGACAACGAAGATACGGATGAAAAGGCACGAGGAGTTTCGGATGTTTCTCCTTCATCTGATTGCGTCAGATCAACCCCTGCGCGCGCAGGCTGACATGGCCGCCGGTGCCCATCACGATATGGTCGTGGACGGTGATGCCGAGCCGCTTGCCTGCTTCCGCGATCGTCCGCGTGATGTCGATATCGGCGCGGCTGGGGGAGGGGTCGCCGCTCGGATGGTTGTGGACGAGGATGATCGACGCGGAGCCGAGGTCGATCGCGCGGCGGATGACTTCGCGGACATACACCGCGGCCTGGTCGATCGAGCCCTTGCTCATCACCTCGTCGCGAATCAGCATATTCTTCGTATTGAGATGCAGCACGCGAAAGCGCTCGATCGCGTGGTGCGCCATGTCCGCGCGGAGATAGTCGAGTAGCGCTTGCCAGTTGGCGAGCACGGGGCGGTCGCTGACGTGCGACTGGAGCAGGCGGATCGCGGCGGCATGCGCGATCTTGATCGCGGCGGTCGAGATTTCCCCCATGCCCTTCACCCGGCCTAGCGCCTCGGCATCCGCGGTCAGCACGCCACCGATCCCGCCGAACTCGCGCATCAGCGCCTTGGCGAGCGCCTTGGTGTCGCCGCGGGGTATGGCGATCGCTAGAAGGTATTCGATGAGTTCGTGGTCGAGCAGTGCGTCGCTGCCGCCTTCGAACAGGCGTTTGCGGAGGCGGCCGCGATGGCCCTTCAGATCGTCCCCCCGGACGTCAGCGTCTTCGTCCGGTTCGGCCATTTTGCGATGCTAGCACATCCCTGGGCAATTGCATGACGACCTCGCTCCCGCCTATGCAGAGACCTCGAATATGGCGGAGTGCGTTGGTGAGCGAGACGAGCGAGACGGGGGCCGACCCCGGGGCCCATCCTCGCCGTACCGCGACCGCCCGCCGCGTTGCGCTGGGGATCGCGCTGCTGCTGATCGCCGCGCTGGTCGTGCTGTGGCTGGTGCGGAAGCCGATCGCCGAGGGTTTCATCGACCGCGAACTCGCCAAGGCCGGCGTGCCTGCGCGCTACGACATCGCCGATCTTGCGCTGGGCGGCCAGCGATTGACGAACGTCGTAATCGGTAATCCGGCGCATCCCGATCTGGTCGCCGACTGGGTTGAGACGCGAACCGGTGTCGGGTTGTCGGGACCGTATCTGGTGGGCGTACGCGCGGGGAAGGTCCGGCTGCGCGGGCGGCTGGTCGACGGCAAGGTCTCGCTTGGCGCGATCGACAGGTTGCTGCCAGCGCCGTCGGGGAAGCCGTTCGCGTTGCCGGCGCTCGACGTATCGGTCGCCGATGGGCGCATGCGGCTGGAGACGCCGCAAGGGATCGTCGGACTGAAGCTCGCCGGCTCCGGCAAGCTCGACGATGGGTTTCGCGGTACGCTGGCAGCGATCAGCGAGCGGCTCGATGTCGGCGGGTGCGTGATCGATTGGCTTGCGGCGACGGTGAAACTGCGGATCGACGCGGCGAAACCGACGATCACCGGGCCGGTGCGTGTATCGAGGCTCACCTGCGGCACGACGCAGGCGGAGCGGATCGTGGCCGATCTCGACGTCGGCCTCTCCGCGGCGCTCGATCGCTGGCAGGGCAAGGCGAGGCTCAAGACGGGCGCGGCACGGACGCCGGGTGCGACTTTGGCCGGGGTCGGGGGCACGATCGACTTCGCCGGAACCGCGGCGGCGACTGGCGGCAAGGCGGACATTGCCGCCGACACGGTTCGCACCACCGAGGGCGGCGCGCGGCGGGTTTCGTTCGCGGGCACGTACCGGATCGGCGAGCAGATCGCGTTCGACGGGCGCATCCAGGCGAGCGGGGCCGCCGTGGCGCAGAAGCGACTCGCGGGGCTGGCGGGAATAGGCGGAGCAGCGGCGGGGACGCCCGTAGCGCCGTTGGCGACCGCGGTAACACAGGCGGTCCAGAAGGCCGGCCGCGGATTTGCCGCGGACGCCGACCTTCGCGTGTGGATCGACGGCGGGCGCGGCAAGGCCGTGCTGTCGCGTCTGGCGCTCGCCTCCGCCAGCGGTGCGCGCGTGGCGCTTGGCGGCGGGAGCGGGGTTGCGTTCGGCTGGCCGAACGGTGGCGTCCGGCTTGACACGGTCCTCGCGATGCGTGGCGGCGGCTTGCCCGAGGCGCGCGTGTCGCTCGCACAGGCGAAACCGGGCGCGGCGATCCGCGGCGTGGCCACCATCGCGCCTTATGCGGCGGGTAGCGGGCGACTGGCGCTGACGCCCGTCACCTTTAGCGCCACGCCGGGCGGGGCAACCTCGATCGCGACGCGTGTCACGCTCGGGGGACCGATCGGTGCGGGCGGTCCCGGCAACCGGGTCGATGGCCTGTCGATGCCGGTTGGGGCGCTGTGGAACGGTCGCGGGCGGCTGGTCGTCAACACCGGTTGCACGCCGCTTGCCGTGCAGCGTCTCGCGATATCCGGGCTTGTGCTTGATCCCTCGCGGCTGACCTTGTGCCCGCTCGATGGCGCGCTGGTGCAGGTCAACGGCGCACGGGTTAGCGGCGGCGCGAAGATCGCCGCGGCCAAGCTGGGTGGGCGACTCGGCACTACCCCGATCACGCTTGCCACCGCGGGAGCGACCGTGCGGCTGGCGGATCGCGGCTTTGCCATCGATGGCGTGCAGACTCGATTCGGCGCGCCCGAACGCATCACGAAACTCGATTTCGCCACCGTCACGGGCCGCATGACCGGGCAGGGCGTGGCAGGCGCGTTCACGGGCGGCTCGGGTCAGATCGCCAACGTGCCGCTGTTGCTCGGCGATGCGGCAGGCGACTGGACGCTCGTCAATGGCGCGCTGAACCTCGCCGGCGCGATGGGGGTGTCCGATGCCTCGCCGACGCCTAGGTTCAAGCCGCTCGCCGCGCGTACTGTGACTCTCGCGCTGGTCAACGGCACGATCACCGCGGCGGGCACGCTGTTCGAGCCGACCACCAACACCAAGGTCGCCGACGTCACGCTGACCCACGCACTCGGCGCCGGCGCAGGCAAGGCCGACCTCGCCGTCCCCGCGATCGCGTTTGCCAAGGACAAGCTGCAACCCGACGCGCTCACCCCGCTGACGTTCGGCGTGATCGCCGACGTCAACGGATCGGTCAGCGGCGAGGGGCACATCGCCTGGAACCCCGACGGCGTGACCAGCACCGGCGTATTCCGCACCGCCGGCACCGATCTCGCCGCCGCGTTCGGCCCGGTCACTGGAATCGCCACCGAGATCCGCTTCACCGACCTGCTAAATCTCCAGAGCGCGCCGGGGCAGGTGGCGACGATCCGCACGCTCAACCCTGGTATCCCGGTCAACGACGGCACGATCCGCTACCAGACGCTGCCCGGCGCGCGCGTGCAGGTCGAAGGCGGGCGGTGGCCGTTCGCGGGGGGATCGTTGACGCTCGACCCGACGCTGCTCGATTTCTCCGCGCAGTCCGAGCGGCGGATGACGTTCCACGTCGCCAACATGGCGGCCGACCAATTCTTGCAACAGTTCGATTTCAAGAATCTCGATGCGACCGGCATCTTCGACGGCGTGCTGCCGATGATCTTCGACGAGACCGGCGGCCGGATCGAAGGCGGCGACCTGCGCGTCCGGCCGGGTGGCGGGACGCTCGCCTATGTCGGCGATCTCAGCCAGAAGGATCTTGGCGTCTGGGCGAACATCGCATTCGGCGCGCTGAAGTCGCTGCGCTACCAGTCGTTGCGCGTCGGCCTGAACGGGCCGCTTGCGGGCGAGATGGTCACCGACGTGCGGTTCGCCGGGATCAGCCAGGGCGAGGGGGCGAAGTCGAACTTCATCGTCCGTCGCCTGCAGAAGCTGCCGTTCGTGTTCAATATCCGAATCAAGGCGCCGTTCCGCGGGCTGCTCGACTCGGCGCAGAGCTTCTACGATCCGAAGCGGCTGATCCAGCGCAACCTGCCGGCTTTGCTCCAGCAGCAGTCGGCGCCGCCTCCTCCTAAACCCCCGACCATTCAGCCTCCCGCAAGCAGGATCGTGCCATGACCGAAACAGGATTGAAGAAGCTGGAGCAAAGGCCGATCTTGCGGATGATGACGAGGACGATCGCGATTATCGGGCTGACGGCCGCCTTGCCGAGCTGCATCAACGTGTCGGCGCCCGACAAGCCGATCGAGATCAACCTCAACATCAACGTCACGCAGGAAGTGGTCTATCGTCTCGATGGCGAGGCGAAATCGTTGATCCAGCAGAATCCGGGGATATTCTAAGATGAAGACCAAGGTCCTTATGATGGTTGCCGCAGCGGCGGCTCTCGGTGGCCTGTCTGTCGCGGCGACCGCGCAGCGCGATCCGGCCTATGCTGCGGCGCGTGCTGGGGGCGAGGTCGGCGAGCAGCCCGACGGCTATCTGGGACTTGTTGGTGCGGCGAGCGGCGATCTGCGTGCGCTGGTCAACAACATCAATATCCAGCGCAAGTCGGCGTATACGCAAAAGGCGCAGGCGAGCGGCGCGACGGTCGAGCAGCTCGCCTTCACGAGCGGCTGCAACCTGATCATGCAGACCAACCCTGGTGAGAAGTACAAGACGCCGAACGGTGTCTGGAAGACCCGCACCGCCGGCGCGCCCGAACGCGATTCGCGCTGCGTTTAAGCTGAAGTGCTCCCCTCCCTGGAAGGGAGGGGCTGGGGGTGGGTAGGCTGCTTGGGATCCGTGACGCCAGCCAACCGGCCGACCCACCCCCGGCCCCTCCCTTCTAGGGAGGGGGGAAGAAGTAGGGTTGGCTCAATCCCATCCGCCCTCCCATTAATGACACCCCTGTCACACCGGTTGACTTGCACCCCCCCCTTTTCTAAACGGACCGCGCCTTGGCGGGATCGCTCGTCGCTGCTTGCTTCCTCCCCGATGCGAAATCAGGTGGAGGAACGTGCGTGGCGGAGATCGAACCCGGACAGGACCCCCAGGGTGTTGAAGATCCGCGACTTTCCGCGCTCGATGAGCGATTGCGAGAGGCGCAGCATCGGGAAACGCTGGCAAAGGGGCAGAAGGGGGCGGATGCCGAGCGGGGTTACTCGCAAGGCAATCGCGTCATTTCCGCTCTGATCGGGAGTCTCGTCGGCAGTGCGCTGATCGGATGGTTGATAGACCATTGGTTCGGCACTGGCCCTTGGGGACTGATCGTGCTGCTGTTCCTCGGGATAGCGGTCGCGTTCAGGCAGATCATTCGAATTTCAGGCGAACGCCCGGAGTAACCGGGCGTTTGTCGTATCAAGACGGCAGGGATTCCACGTGGCGGCAGAACAGGGCGGCAAGATCGATCCGATGCACCAGTTCCTGATCGAGCCGGCGTTCGGCTCGCACTGGATCGTTGGTGGCTATGACCTGTCGTTCACCAATTCCGCATTGTGGATGGTGGTGACGCTGGTCGCGCTTTGGGCGTTCATGATCGGTGGCATGAAGCGCGAGCTCGTGCCCGGTCGCTGGCAGATGGCGGTCGAGGGCTTCACCGGCTTCATCTCGGGCATGCTCGAGCAGAATGTCGGTCCCGGCGGCAAGCGGTTCGTGCCCTATGTCTTCTCGCTGTTCATGTTCATCCTGTTCGCGAACATCATCGGGCTCCTGCCGTTCGGCATCGTCCCCGGCGTGCACCCGTTCACCGTGACCAGCCACATGACCGTCACCGGCGTGCTGGCGCTGATCAGCTTTGCGATCGTGCTGCTCGTCGGCTTCGGCAAGCACGGCTTCCACTTCTTCTCGCTGTTCGTGCCGAGCGGCACGCCCGCACTGATGATCCCGCTGATCTTCGTGGTCGAGCTGATGTCGTTCCTGGTGCGTCCGTTCTCGCTCGGTCTGCGACTGTTCGTGGCGATGACCGCGGGGCATATCCTGCTCAAGGTGCTTGCCGCGTTCGTGATCAATGGCCTGAACCTTGGCGGGATGTATATCGGTCTGGTGAGCGCGCCGAGCATGCTGCTGATGATCGGCATCACGTTGCTCGAGCTGCTGGTCGCCGCGATCCAGGCATACGTGTTCGCGTTGCTGACGTCGGTCTATCTGAACGACGCGGTTAACCTCCACTAAGTGGGCGAACCTTCTAAGTTTTCCATTACCTAACTGATTTTCAAAGGGAATTTACCATGGACGCACAAGCAGCAAAGATGATCGGTGCCGGCCTCGCAGCGATCGGCATGGGCCTCGCAGCACTCGGCGTGGGCAACGTGTTCGCTCAGTTCCTCGCCGGCGCTCTCCGTAACCCGGGCGCAGCCGACAGCCAGCAGGGCCGTCTGTTCATCGGTTTCGCAGCAGCCGAGCTTCTCGGTCTGCTCGCCTTCGTCACGATGATCATCCTCGTGTTCGTCGCCTAACAACTCGCTGAATTGGCCGGGCGACCGCGCCCGGCCGTTTCACGAAGGACCGACATGCCCCAGATTTCCCAGATAGCCGCTACCTACGCCTCGCAGATCTTCTGGCTGCTCCTGACCTTCGGCATCCTGTATTTCGGGATCGGCAAGGGAATGGTGCCAAAGATCGTGTCCAACGTGGACTCGCGCGAAGGCCGAATCGCGGGCGATCTGGCGGCAGCGGTCGCTGCCCGTACGCAGGCCGATACGGTCCAGGCGAACTGGCAGGCCGAAATGGACGCGGCCCGCGTTGCGGCGCAGGCCGAGACGGCTGCCGCTGCGAAGCGTGCGGCGACCGCATTCGAGCAGCAGGTCCATGCGGCCGACGCCGAACTCGCCGAGCGTCTGGGTCATCACGATTTGGCGGTAGCCAACGCGAAGGCCGAGGCGCTCTCGAACTTGCAGGGCGTCGCCGCCGAAGCAGCACAGCAATTGGCCGCCAAGGTAGCCGGCCTCCAGGTCAGCCTGGACGCGGCGACCGACGCGGTACGCAGGACGACGGCGCATGGCTAATCCAGATTCGGCCGCAAAGGTCATCCACGGCGAGGGCATGGCGCCCGAGGGTGCGATCGACAACCAGGGCCTCCAGGGTCACACGGCCGCGCCCGGCGGCGTCGAGCATGTGCCCGATCCAACCGCGCTCGGCCTAACCTCGACCGGCTGGGTCGCGGTGGCGATGATCGTCGTCATCCTGCTGATGATCTGGAAGAAGGTTCCAGGGATGATCGGCAAGATGCTCGACACGCGCATCGCCGGCATCCGCACACAGCTCGACGAAGCCAAGGCGCTCCGTGCCGAAGCCGAAGCGATCCGCACCGAATACGAGGCGAAGGCCAAGACCGCGCACGTCGAAGCCGAAGCCATGAAGGCGCACGCGCATCACGAAGCCGCGGCGATCATCGCCAAGGCGAAGGCTGGCGCCGAAGACCTCATGACCCGCCGTGCAAAGATGGCCGAGGACAAGATCGCTGCCGCCGAGCGCGCCGCAATCGCCGAAGTCCGTGCGCGGGCGGCGGATGCTGCGGCGAAGGCCGCCGGTATCCTCATCGCCGAGCACCACGACGCCGCCGCCGACCGCATGATGGTCGACCGCTCGATCTCGGGCCTCAGCCGCCTGAACTGATCCTGCTCCTCTCCCGTCGGGGAGAGGAAGGGGCCCGCTGCGAAGCAGTGGGAAGGTGAGGGCACGTTCCTCCCACGACCCATCATTGTTGACGGCCGTCTCTTCCCGGGTTTCCGGCGGCCGAGTCTCCAATCTGAGCCCGTTGGAGAATATTCATGTCCTGGCTCATCCTCGCCGTCGCCGTCGTCACTGAAATCTGCTGGGCGCTCAGCCTGAAATGGGCGGCCACTCTCGCCACGTGGCAGGCCTCCAGCGTCCCGATCATCCTCAGCTTCGTCAACATGGGCCTGCTCGCGCTCGCCATGCGCGGCCTTCCAGCGGGCACAGCCTATGCGATCTGGACCGGCGCAGGCGCGATCGGCGTCATCATCGGCGGCGTCATCCTGTTCGGCGACAAGGTCAGCGGCATCCAGGCCTGCTTCATGGCTCTGACCATCGTCGGGATCGTCGGCACCAAGGTCTTCGCCCAAACCTGACGTTCTGCCTTCGCCCGTAGGGCGCGTAAGATTGATTCACGCGAAGGCGCGAAGGCGCGAAGAGAAGATGGGTTCACGCGGAGACGCGGAGCCGCGGAGGTGTTGCGGCTCGGGATGATGTACCGAGCAGCCACGAGTGGATGTAAGCCTTCGGCAGGTTGAGAACGAACGCTGAGCGTCGAATCTTCTCTCCGCGGCTCCGCGTCTCCGCGTGAACCAACTTCTCCCTTCTCTTCGCGTCTTTGCGCCTTCGCGTGAACATCACTGCCTTAAGCTGGCATAACCCCCTCGCACTCCCTAGATTCCCCAACGATGTCCTCCCCCAATTCCCCCGACCGGTTCAACGAAGACAAGTCCACATTCGCCGTCCGCGGCGGCGGTGAGGCGCCCGATCTAGCGGCCGGTGTAGCGGCAATCAGGAACGTGCTTGATACGCTGCCGATCCGCCCCGGCGTCTACCGCATGCAGGACGCGCGCGGCGACGTGCTTTACGTCGGAAAGGCACGCGCACTCCGGAACCGCGTCGCCAATTACTGCCAGGTCGAGCGCCTCACCAAGCGCCTCCAGCGGATGGTATCGCAGACCCGGTCGATGACGATCGTCACGACCAACAACGAAGCCGAGGCGCTGCTGCTCGAATCGCAGCTCATCAAGCGCTATCGCCCCGCCTACAACGTGCTGTTGCGCGACGATAAGAGCTTCCCGTTCATCCTCCTGCGCGACGACCACGCCTTCCCGCGCGTCCAGAAACACCGCGGTGCACGGCGCGCGAAGGGCAATTACTACGGTCCGTTCGCCAGCGCCGGGTCGGTCAACAACACGCTCAACGCGCTCCAGAAGCTGTTCCTCCTGCGCAGTTGCACCGATAGCTTCTTCAAGACCCGCGACCGCCCGTGCTTGCTCTATCAAATCAAGCGCTGCTCAGCCCCCTGCGTGGGCCGCATCGACGAGGCCGCGTACCGGGAACTGACCGAAGATGCGAAGGCGTTCCTCGGCGGCAAATCGACCGGCGTGCAGGCGAAGCTCGGCGCGCAGATGCAAGCCGCCGCGGAGAACATGGACTTCGAACTCGCGGCTTTGCTCCGCGATCGTCTCCGTGCGCTCACCTTCATCCAGGGCACGCAGGCGATCAACGCGGAAGGGGTGGGCGACGCCGATATCTTCGCGATGGCGTGCAAGGACGGCCTGATCGGCATTCAAGCGTTCTTCATTCGCGGCGGCCAGAACTGGGGGCATCGCAGCTTCTTCCCGCAGCACACCAACGACGTCCCCGAGGACGAGGTGCTGACCAGCTTCCTCGGCCAGTTCTACGAGGAGGTCCCGCCGCCCAAGCAGATCCTACTCGACCGCGAACTCACGGAAGGTGCACTGCTCGCCGAAGCACTAGGCGAACGCGCCGGCTACAAGATCGCGTTGCAGGTTCCGCAGCGCGGCGATCGCCGTCGCCTGATGGATCAGGCCAAGCGCAACGCGATCGAGGCGATCGAACGGCGCCAAGCCGAATCGACCACGCAGGCCAAGCTGCTACGCGAAGTCGCCGACCTGTTCGACCTCGCCGAGCCGCCCGAGCGCATCGAGATCTACGACAACAGCCACATCCAGGGCACCGCCGCGACCGGCGCGATGGTCGTCGCGGGGCCCGAGGGCTTCCGCAAAGGCCAGTATCGAAAGTTCAACATCAAGAACAAGGATACCGCGCCGGGCGACGATTTCGCGATGATGCGCGAGGTCTTCACGCGGCGGTTCTCGCGCGCGCAGGCCGAGGACCCCGATCGCGATTCGGGCGACTGGCCGGATTTGGTCCTGATCGACGGCGGCAAGGGACAACTCAATACGGTCAAGGCCGCGCTCGAGGAGATCGGCGTCGAGGACGTGTGCCTGGTCGGGATCGCCAAGGGCCCCGAACACGGTCGCGATGGCCGCGAGGTCTTCCACATGCTCGACGGTCGCGAGTTCCAGCTACCGGTCAACGCGCCGGTGCTGTTCTACCTTCAGCGCCTGCGCGACGAGGTTCACCGCTTCGCGATCGGCGTCCACCGCGACAAGCGCAGCAAGGCCATCGGCGCCAGCCCGCTCGACGAAGTCCCCGGCATCGGCCCCGCGCGAAAGAAGGCGCTGCTGATGCACTTCGGCACTGGCCGCGCGGTCCGCAACGCGAGCTTGCAGGATCTTCAGCAGGCACCCGGCGTATCGGCAGGCGTCGCCCAGCAGGTCTACGACTTTTATCATTCACGGTAGCCGCATGGACTTTGCCGTCGATCGAGAACGCACAGATCGTCGTGCGGGCCTGAAGACGATGACGTCCCGGATCGGGAAAAAATTATAACCCAAATCAAGTTGATTTGTATAAAATCACAACGCCATTTTCACTACTGATTGTTACATACTAACCCGTGACTACGCCTGTCTTCCTGACCATCGATACCGAGTTCGCGTGGCGCCACCATGCCGCCGGTCTGGATTGCGACGCGATCTACGCGCGGTCGCTGGAACCGGCCGGGGTAGGGCTGGGCTATCAACTGGCGGAGCTGGCCCGGCACAATCTGAAGGCGTGTTTCTTCGTCGACCCGATGCCCGCGATCACGTTCGGACCGGCGCCGATCCGTCGGATGATCGATACGATCCTGGACGCCGGCCAGGAGGTCCAGCTCCACCTCCACCCCAACTGGACCAGCGCGCGGGCGGGCGATCGCGGCGTCGCGCACGACCGGTTCCAACTTTACACGTACAGCCGTGCCGAGCAGACCGACCTGCTCGTTCGCGCTACGGAATTGCTGGTCGAGGCCGGCGCGCCGCACCCGATCGCGTTTCGCGCAGGGAGCTACGCCGCGAACGACGACACGCTCACCGCGCTCGAAGGCCTGGGCTTCGCCTATGACAGCAGCCACAACGGGTCGGAGGCGCCGCACACCAGCCGCATCTCGCTCCCGGCACGCCAGATCGCCCCGGTCCGCCGCACGAACGGCACCGGCATCACCGAAGTCCCCGTGACGGTGATCGAGGACCTCCGTGGCCGGATCCGCACCTTCCAGCTCTGCGCCTTGTCGGCGGGCGAAAGCTACGACGCGCTCGAACATGCGGCGGTGTCGCATCATGCCGCGGTGACGATCGTCAGCCACGGCTTCGAACTCGCCAACCGCCGCGGCACGCGCGCGAACGCGGTCCATGTCCGCCGCTTCCAGGCATTGTGCACGATGCTCGCGGAGATGCGCGACGTATTGCCGACCACGCATTTCACCGATCGACCCGTGCTCGAACTCGATCGCGTCGACGTGCCGCTTGGCCCCGACCCGGTGCGCACGCGCTGGCGACAGGCCGAACAGCTCTGGTCGAACTGGATTTCTGAACGCCCCCGGTCGCGGCGCACCTGACACGCGTCGGCCGTGGCACACAGGGTTCGGTGCGGCTTACGAACGCTCGGTGTGACGGCGAGGCCTATCCGCGGCTAAATCTTTCCTCTCCTTCGAGCCAGAGCGGTACAGGGTAACCGATGCACCTTCGCGCCTCCGCCATCGTCGTCGCCGTTCGCCAGCATGGCGAGCATGGCGCGATCGTGCGCGCGCTGACCCGGAACGATGGCGTGCAGCCCGGCTACGTCCGCGGCGGGCGGTCGCGCGCGATGCGGCCGGTGCTGCTGCAGGCGAACGTCATCCAGGGCGAATGGCGCGCGCGGACCGGCGAACAACTCGCGTCGCTGACCGCCGAGCTGATTCACAGCCGCGCGACGCTTCACGGCGAACCGCTTGCCGCGGGTGCGCTCGAATGGGCGACTGCGCTGGCCGCCGCCGCGCTACCCGAAGCACAGCCCTATCCGCAGATCCACGATGCGCTCGACGGCGTGCTGGGCGCGATCGAGGGGGCGCCGTCAGCTCGCGGCTGGGCAGCGGCGCTGGTTCGCTATGAACTGCTGGTGCTGGCGGAATTGGGGTTCGGACTGGATCTCGACCGTTGCGTCGCTACCGGAGCGGAGGATGATCTCGGCTTCGTGTCTCCCAAAAGTGGCGCGGCGGTCTCGCGCGGGGCGGCGTTCGGGTACGAAGCGAAATTGTTGCGATTGCCTGGCTTCGTGATGGTTGGGGGGGAGGCGGAATGGTCCGACATCTTCGACGGCCTGCGCCTGACCGGTCACTTCCTCGCCCGCGACATTCTCGTCGACCGTCGCGCCGATCCGTTGGCGGCGCGCGACCGGCTGGTCGATCGCCTGAAAAGGGCGGTTGCGTGAGCGCGCACCGCCCGGCAAGGGGCCGCGCAGGAGAAACGCACATGCCCTTGATCGCGATACTGGCCGGCGACGGCATCGGACCCGAAGTCACGGCGGAGGCGCGTCGCGTGCTCGATACGCTCGGCCTCGACCTGACCTATGAGGAAGGCCTCGTCGGCGGTGCCGCGTACAAGGCGGTCGGTCATCCGCTTCCGCCCGAGACGCTCGAACTCGCCCGCCGCGCGGATGCGATCCTGTTCGGTGCGGTCGGTGACCCAGACTGCGATTCGCTCGAACGCCAGTTTCGTCCCGAGCAAGCCATTCTCGGCCTGCGCAAGGAGCTTGGCCTGTTCGCGAACCTTCGCCCTGCCAAGCTGTTCGCGGGTCTCGAAGACGCCTCCGCGCTCCGCCCAGAGATTGCGCGGTCGATCGACATGGTCATCGTCCGCGAACTGACCGGCGACGTGTATTTCGGCGCGAAGGGTATCCGCACCACCGCCGACGGCCTGCGCGAAGGCCATGACGAAATGCGCTATGACGAGCGCGAGATCGCCCGCATCGCGCGCGTCGGCTTCGAGACCGCACGCACCCGCAAGGGCAAGCTGCTCTCGGTCGACAAGGCCAACGTCCTGGAGACTTCGCAGCTGTGGCGCGACGTCGTGATCGAGGTATCGGCCGACTATCCCGACGTCGCGCTGAGCCACATGTACGTCGACAACGCGGCGATGCAGATGGTGCGCAACCCCGGCCAGTTCGACGTGATCGTCACCGGCAACCTCTTCGGCGACATCCTCTCGGACGAGGCATCGATGTGCGCCGGATCGATCGGCATGCTCCCGTCCGCTGCGCTCAACGGATCGAACAAGGGTATGTACGAGCCGATCCACGGCAGCGCGCCCGACATCGCAGGGCAGGGCAAGGCCAACCCCTGTGCCGCAATCCTGTCCGCCGCGATGATGCTGCGCCACTCGCTCGACCTGCCAGAAGCGGCCGATCGGATCGAAGCGGCCGTCGCTACCGCAATCCTCGGTGGTGCGCGCACGCCCGATCTCGGCGGCACGCTGTCGACCCGCGACATGGGCGATGCAGTGTTGGCTAACCTCGTTTGACCGCCCAGTGATCGGTGACCTGCTGCAACTCGCGGTCGTCATCCCGACGTTCAACGAGAAGTCCAATGTCGCGACGTTGATAGCCAAGCTCGACCAGGCACTGGTCGGGCTGAACTGGGAAGCGATCTTCGTCGACGACGACAGTCCCGACGGTACGGCGGATGCCGCGCGCGAGATTGCCCGGCTCGACAAGCGCGTCCGCGTGATCCAGCGGATCGGTCGGCGGGGGCTGTCGTCGGCGTGCATCGAGGGGATGTGCGCCACCGCCGCGCCGGTCGTCGCGGTGATCGACGGCGATCTCCAGCATGACGAGACATTGCTGCCGGCGATGCTCGATCTATTGAAGGACGGCGATACCGACGTCGTGATCGGTTCGCGTTTCGTCAGCGGCGGCGGCACCGGCGAGTGGGACAGCGACCGCGTCGCCAAGTCGGCGCTTGCGACCAAGCTGTCGCGCCGCGTGCTGAAATGCGATCTCAACGATCCGATGAGCGGTTTCTTCATGATCCGCACCGACATCGTCCGCCACCTCTCGCCGTCGCTGTCGGCGATCGGCTTCAAGATCCTGCTCGACCTGCTCACCGCCTCGCCGACGCCGCTGCGCTTCGTCGAGGTGCCGTACACGTTCCGCTGCCGGACCGAGGGCGAGAGCAAGCTCGATCACGTCGTCGCGATGGAATATCTGATCGCGATCTACGACCGGATGTTCGGGCGGGTCGTGCCGGTGCGGTTCGCGATGTTCTCGGCGATCGGCGTGTTCGGCGTCGGCATCCACATGGCAGTGCTGACCGCGTTGTTCGTCGGGTTCGGCACGCACTTCCTGGTCGGCGAGATCGTCGCGACGCTGGCCGCGCTAACCTTCAACTTCTTCCTCAACAACGCGCTGACGTATCGTGATCGGCGGTTGAAGGGGTGGCGGCAATTGGCCGACGGCTGGGTGTCGTTCGCGGTGATCTGCTCGGTCGGCGCGGTTGCCAACGTCGGCATCGCCGCATTCCTGTACGAGATGCGCGACGGGGCCTGGGCGGCCTCCGCGCTGATCGGCGTGCTGGTCGGCGCGGTCTGGAACTACGCGCTGTCGTCGAAATTCACCTGGGGGCGGTACTAGGCGGAACCTGCTCCCCTCCCTGAAAGGGAGGGGCTGGGGGTGGGTAGGCCAGCTTGTGTCGCGACCGTTCCATGATCCGGAACCCGACCCACCCCCAACCCCTCCCTTCCAGGGAGGGGAGAATGACGGCTTCGGGAACAGGGGCATACACCCGCAAGGCTTGTCATCACGGCTCCCCCCCGGCAAAGCGGCGCGCATGAAGCGCAAGACCGGCCAGGATCGTTCGATCACTCAGAATTGGCGTCCCGCGACGCGCGCCATCCGCGGCGGCACCGCCCGCAGCGAATATGGCGAGACGTCGGAGGCGTTGTTCCTCACCTCGGGCTATTGCTACGACAAGGCGGGCGACGCCGCGGCGCGCTTTGCTGGCGAACAGGAGGGAATGACCTATTCCCGCCTCCAGAACCCGACCGTGCAGATGCTGGAGGAGCGGATCGCGCTGCTGGAAGGCGCCGAGGCGTGCCGGACGATGGCGACCGGGATGGCGGCGATGACCGCGTCCCTCCTGTGCCAGCTCCAGACCGGTGATCACCTCGTCGGCGGCCGCGCGGCGTTCGGCTCGTGCCGCTGGCTCACCGACACGCTGCTGCCGAAGTTCGGGATCGCCACCACGATCGTCGATGCGCGCGATCCGCAGGCGTTCCTCGACGCGGTCCGCCCCGAAACGAAGGTGTTCTTCTTCGAGACGCCCGCCAACCCGACGATGGACATCGCCGACCTCAAGGCGATCTGCGACATCGCGCGCGAGCGTGGCATCACGACGGTGGTCGACAACGCGTTCGCGACGCCGGCCTTGCAGCGGCCGATGGAGTTCGGTGCGGACGTGACCGCCTACAGCGCGACCAAGATGATGGACGGGCAGGGCCGCGTGCTCGCCGGCGCCGTTTGTGGCACCGAGGATTTCATCACCAACACGCTGTTGCCGTTTACGCGCAACACCGGGCCGACGCTGTCGCCGTTCAACGCGTGGGTGGTCCTCAAGGGCCTCGAGACGCTCGACCTGCGCATTCACCGTCAGTCCGAGAACGCGATGAAGGTCGGCGCGTTTCTGGAAGGTCGCGTGCTCCGCGTGCTGCACCCCTTCCTGCCGAGCCATCCGCAGCACGAACTGGCCAAGCGGCAGATGGACGCGTGCGGCCCGATCTTCGCGTTCGAGGTCGAGGGTCGCGAACAGGCACATGCATTGCTCGACGCGCTGGAACTCGTCGACATCTCGAACAACATCGGCGACTCGCGCTCGCTGATGACGCATCCCGCCTCGACCACACACGCGAGCGTCTCGCCCGACAAGCAGATCGAGATGGGCGTGACCGAGGGTCTTCTCCGGATCAACGTCGGGCTTGAAGATGCGCAGGACGTGATCGACGACCTTGATCAGGCTTTGCGCAAGGCTGGACTATGAAAGCGCTGTTCCCCAACGCGGCGACGACCGATGGGGTGACGGTGCGCGTGTCGGTCAGCTATTTGCCCGAACAGTCCGAGCCCGAGCGCGGCCGCTGGTTCTGGGCGTATCATATCCGCCTCGAAAACGAGGGCACCGAGACCGTCCAACTGCTCACCCGCCACTGGGTGATCACCGACGGCCGCGGCGCGCGCCATTCGGTCGAGGGCGAAGGCGTAGTCGGCGAACAGCCGGTGATCGAACCGGGCGCGAGCTTCGACTACGTCTCGGGCTGCCCGCTCGCGACCCCGTCGGGTGGAATGCAGGGGAGCTACCAGATGGTCCGCGAAGACGGCGCCGTGTTCGCGGTTGAAATCCCCCGCTTCTCGCTCTTCGCCCCCGCGGTGCTGAATTGAAGCGCACGCACCTCCCGCTCAACGGCCTGCGCGTGCTCGATGCGGCGGCGCGGCATCTGTCGTTTACGCGTGCTGCGGACGAGTTGGCGGTGACGCCGGCGGCGGTCGGCCAGCAGATCCGCGCGTTGGAGGATACGCTCGGCGTCGTGCTGTTCCGCCGTACCACGCGCGGGCTCGAACTGACTCCTGAAGCGGAAGCTGGCCTCGGCGCGCTGCGCGGCGGTTTTCTCCAGTTCGAGGAAGCCGTGCGGGCGATGCAGGCCGGGCAGTCGTCGAAATCGCTGACGATCGCCGCGCCGCGCGACCTGACTGAGAAGTGGTTGATGCCGCGGCTTGCCCAGATCGCCGAGGCGGACTCGGAGCTGCGGTTCGTGCTAATTACCGCAGACGAGAATGTCGATTTCACCGAAGCCAATCTCGACCTTGCGATCCGCTGGGGCGATGGCCCGGGCGAGCATGAGGGCGAGGCCCTCGAATCCGAGGGTATGGTGACGATCGCCAAGCCCGGCACCGATAGCGAAGCCGCCATCGCATGGTCCGGTGAGGACGGCGTCGCGCTGGTCCGCGTCACCGACGCCGGGCTCGCGATCGACGCAGCAGCGGCGGGGCTCGGCCGCGCGACCGTTCCCGAACTGCTCGCCCGCCGCGACCTTGCGCAGGCCCGCGTCCGGCTGATCGGCGAGTCGCAGCCCTCGAAGGGGGGGTATTGGCTCGTCGCCCCGCTCCCGCAGTGGCGCCAGAAGAAAGTCCGCGCGCTCGTGGATGCCTTGACCGCGTGAGGCAACCCGGACGCAGACCACGGCGCGCCGGCGTATCGCCGGTGCTGAAGACGCGTCGGCTGCGGTTGCGGCCGCTCGTCGAGGGCGATGCGCCTGCATTGCACCCGATGCTCGCCGACGCGGAGCTGATGGCCTATTCCGCGGACGGTCCGCTCGGTAGCGTGGACGACGTCCGCACCTACCTCGCCGAGGAAGCCGCGCCGGGCAACCAGCGTACCTGGGCGATCACCCGCACCGGCGACGACCGCGCGATTGGCTGGGTCTCGGGCAGCGAGGCCGATGGGGCAGGGGTGACGGAGATCGGTTTCATCCTCGCGCGCGAGGCGTGGGGGCGAGGGATCGCGCGTGAGGCTGTGTCGGCAGTGATTGATCGGTTGTTTGCGGAAGGCCGGAGCCGGGTTTTCGCGGATGCGGATACGGAGAATACCGCATCGATTCTGTTGCTGGAGCGCCTTGGTTTCCGCCGCGAGCGCTTGCTGCGGGATGAATGGGAAACGCATCTGGGGTTGCGAGACAGCCTGATCTACGGGCTCTGCGCAGATAGCTGGCAGGCGGCCGGACGAGCCTGAGCTACCGCCGCTTTTTCCCACTGATAACACCACCCCGGCGAAGGCCGGGGCCCAGGTGGAAAGGAGGTCGTAACAGCGCCCTGTCCTAAGTT
Organism: Sphingomonas sp. PP-CC-1A-547; assembly: GCF_003610375.1. Taxonomy (GTDB): domain Bacteria; phylum Pseudomonadota; class Alphaproteobacteria; order Sphingomonadales; family Sphingomonadaceae; genus Sphingomonas. The sequence continues at coordinate 201,248 of NZ_RAPZ01000013.1, read as the reverse complement.
GGCTACGTTCCCCAACTGGGCCCCGGCCTCCGCCGGGGTGGTGGCACGGATTAGTGGCTCTTTAGATAAGCTAGCCTACCGCGCTGCCAACAACGCCAGCGCTCGCCCCATTAGCCCCGCAAACCGAACCTCGTTCACGCCATCATCAGCCCGGTGCCAGTTCCCGGTCGCCGCATACCAGCGCCCATCCTTCGCCTGCACCAGATAGTTCAACGTCAGCACCCCCGGCTCGCCACCACCCTTGAACCCGACATACCCAAACCGCTTCGCGATCGCCGGATCGACCCCCGCATTCACCGCCAGCACCGCCCGAGTCGTAGCATCCGCCCCGCGCAACCGATCCAGCAGCCCCGCCATCGCCGAAGGACTCGCAAACCACTCGACGCTGTCGATCGCCACCGGCTTCCCGGCGAACACGGTAGGATCGAGCTTGGCCGTCGCGATCTTCACCGCATTGTCCACCAGCAGCGCCCGCCGCTCGTCCACCGACCCCGCTGCCCAAGCCTTGGTCAGCGCGGGATCCCCCTTCAACACGAACATCTCTCGCGTCGTCATCACCGGCACGCTGCCACCCGCCGCCTCCGCCATCGCATCGACCTTCGCGCGTCCGAGCGTCGTCAGCAGCGTATCCGTCGCGGTATTATCGCTGATCGAGATCATCATCGTCGCCAGCGTCTGCACCGTCACCGGCGACCCAGCAGGCCAGGTCTGCAACACCCCAGACGGCAAGGACGGCGCCCCGACCTTCACGACGTCATCCCAATGCCGTTCGCCCGCCGCAACCTGACGCGCCAGTTCTGCCAGCACCCACAGCTTGAACGCCGACCCGAGCGGTGCCGCGACATCGGCACGGTATTCGAGAATCGGCGCAGGCTTGCCCTCGCCAAGTGCATACAGCCCGAACCCGCTAGCCCCCGGCAGCGCACGAAACTCCGCCTCGACCTTGGCGAGGCTATCGTCGCGCGCGCCCGTGCCGGTGATCAGCAACCCGGTCGCGGCATGCGGCGCCGCGGGGTCGATCACCAGCCGAACGCTCGCCGTACCCCGCGCATAGCCAACAACCAGATCCGCGGACCATGCCGACGTCGCCGTCAACGACTCGATCTTCTGCGGCACGCCCAACGTCGCCTTCAGTTGCTCGACAATCGCCAAGAACTGCGCCTTCGGCACCTTCTCGCGGAAGTTCCCCGCAAAATACGCGTCATATGCGCCGCGCCCGTCCAGGATCGCGACCAGCGCATCGGCCTTCGCCCGCAACGCCGGGTCCGCCACCGCGCCCTGCGCCACCGCCCCGACCGGCAGCAAGGCTACCGCCAACGCCACCAACCAGAGCGCGAGCCTGTGCATCAGTTCTTCAGCTTCCAACCGCTCTTCAGCAACCGGTAGCAGAGCGTCGCCAGCACCAAGTCGATCACGAGTATCACGATTCCGCCGATCATCACCGGCGAGTCGGCGATACCCAGAAACCCGTAGCGAAAGCCCGAGATGATATAGAAGAACGGGTTCGCATGGCTGAACGCGCGGAACGCCGGCGCGAGCTTGTCGACCGAGTAGAACGTCCCCGACAGCAGCGACAACGGTGCGATCACGAAGTTGGTGACCGCCGCGGCATGATCGAACTTGTCCGCCCAAATCGACGTCAGCACGCCGAGCAGCGCGAGGAACGTCGCGCCCAGCAACCCGAACCAGATGATCGCGAGCGGCGCATGGGGGGTCACGTGCACACCCGGGTACAGCGCCATCGCCGCCCAAACGACGATCCCGACGATGACCGCGCGGGTGACGGCGCCACCGACCAGCGCGCCGAGCAATTCACCCGTCGACAAAGGCGGCTGGAGATAATCGACGATCGTGCCCTGCATCTTGCCGACCAGCAGCGAGAAGCTCGCATTGGCGAACGCCGGGCCCATCATGCCCTGCGCGATGATCAGCCCCGGCGCGATGAAATCGGCGAACGCGACGATCTGGCCGTCGACCGGAACCGGGCTCTTTGCGCCGGTTGCGATGGTGAACACGATCAGAAACAGCAGCGTCGTGATCGCCGGCGCCCACACCGTCTGAAGCTGCACCTTGAAGAACCGGCGCACCTCCTTGATATAGAGGGTTCGCAATCCCTCCCAGTTCACGCTCTTTATGACGGGAACGCCGGGGGCGGAATGCACCGCCGAATGGATTTCACCGATTGGGGGCTGGCTGCTCATAGGCGTTGCGGGTAATCGCTGCCGCTGCCGCCCGCAACCCGGCTGAGCAAGACTAAGGAACGAACATGTCCTGGACCGACGAGCGCATCGCGACGCTCAAGACGATGTGGGAGGCCGGCCAGACCGCCAGCCAGATCGCCGAAGCACTGGGTGGCGTCAGCCGCAACGCCGTCATCGGCAAGGCGCATCGCCTCGAGCTACAGGCGCGCCCGTCGCCGGTGAAGCCGAACGATCCCGAGGCTAAGGCGGCGGCTGCGGCCGAGGCAACGGCGTCGGCTGCTGCGGCAGCCCCTGAGCCGGTCGCGGCACCGGAGCCGGTTGAGGTCGAGGCCCCGAAGCCTGCCCCGGTCGCAGCGCCCGTCGTGGCAGCGGCCAAGCCCGCGGCACCGGTCGAGCCAGAGCCGGTCGCCGAAGAGCCTGAGGACGATGAAGACGAGGATGAGGACGAGGCTGCTCCGGCGGTCGTCGCACCTGTCCGTGCGCCGCAGCCGATCCTGCGCTCGGTCGGTCCCGGCGGCTTCCTCCGCCAGGCACCCGGCGAGCAGCAGCCACCGAGCACGCCGGCCCCGCCGCGTCGCCTCGTGCCCGCCAAGCCGTCGGCCGAGATGGCCAACAAGACGAGCCTGCTCGAACTGAACGACCGCATCTGCAAATGGCCGCTCGGCCATCCCGGCGAGCCCGACTTCCACTTTTGCGGCAAGGCGGTGAACCCCGGCTTCCCGTATTGCGTCGACCATTGCGGCCACGCGTATCAGGCGCAGCTCCCGCGTCGCGATCGTCGTCCGACTCCGCCGCTGCCGTTCGGCGGTCCGCGGCCTAGGTGAGGCGCCGGGCGGCCTGCGCCAACCTGGCGCAGGACACGCCCAAGCCCGGCCGGCGCGGCTAGCCGCGACCGACGACATGGGCTTTGCCCATGGCTAGCGTGACATAGAAAAGGCCGTTTCCTCGGGCGAGGAAGCGGCTTTTTCCAAACGGGCTCCACCCCGGCGAAGGCCGGGGCCCAATTGGGAAGGTTATAGTAACTGCGTGCTTCGCTATATTAGCGGCGTCTACCAATTGGGCCCCGGCCTTCGCCGGGGTGGTGGACGCGGTTGAGGGCAAGCATCCTCACCTTGTTCTCCCGCGAAGGCGGGAGCCCAGACTGGGTCCCCGCCTTCGCGGGGAAACAAACTTTGCATGGAGTCAAAAAGGGCCGCTTCCCCATGCGTGGAAGCGGCCCTTTCTCAATCAGCTAGCCATGGGCAAAGCCCATGTCGTCGGCCGCGGCTAGCCGCGCCGGCCGGGCTTGGGCGAGTCCTGCACCAGTTTGGTGCAGGCCGCCCTTCGCCTTAAAACCTAAACGCAACCGTGCCGCGCAGGCTGTGCCAACGAAAGTTGTCATCCGAGCGCTTGAACGCGGTACCTGCCGTGTTCGGCGCGAGCACGAACGGGTTGTTCGCCGGCTGCGTGCCGCGCGTGACGAGAACGCGGGCGTCGTCGTCCTGATACTGGTGGAACATGTATTCCATGCCGACCGAGATGTTCTTGCCGAGCTTCTGCTCGATGCCACCGCCGCCGGTGATGCCGAACTGGTTCTTCTTGCCGCTCTGCGCATAGGCGTTGGCGGTGTTGCTCGAATAGAAATCGCGATTGATGCGCGCGTAGCCCGGGCCGAAAGTGCCATAGAACAGCGTCGTGTTGACCGCATAGCCCACACGGCCGCGGATCGAGGCCTCCCAGTCGAGGTCGCGCGTCATCGTGTAGAAGGCGGGCGTGGTCGAGAAGGCGGTGACGCTGTCGCGGATGTTCGACTTGCCGAACTCGCCGACGACGCCGACGACGATGTTGCCACGCTGCTGGTCGATGCCGACGCGCGCGTAATAGGCGGTGTTGTCCTTGTCGTTGCGGCAGCCACGGCCACCGACGGCAGGAGCCGTGCTGCTTCGTGCGGCGCCGTTGCAGAAGCCTGGCGAGAACGCGTTTGCGCCAGCAGCCGTGGTGACGGCATCGCCGAAGCGGCCATCGAGGTTGCGATCAAACAGGATCGACGAACCTTCGTCGTTCGGCTGCACGTCATAGCCACCGGCCGCACCGAAATAGATGCCGCTGAACGGTGCGTCTTCGGTGATCTCCTGTGCCGCGACAGGCATTGCGGCAAAACCCAGCGTAGCGGCGCCAGCGAGCGCCACCATCATCGTCTTATTCATATTCACTCCCGGAAACTTCATGACAGGTTTTTCATAAACGGCCGGTTCCGCGAAAGTTATCCCCCCAAAGCAACAATCTATATCAATGTGACTTTTGCATCACAGGGAGAACAAACGGAGCCTGTGGCTTTGTCCGACGCCTGCGGCTACGTTCCCTCCATGGCTGAAGATCTGTTCGCGTCCCCCTCGACGCCCGGCGCCGGCAAAACCGCCGCCAACACCTATGACGCGTCGTCGATCGAGGTGCTCGAAGGCCTCGAACCCGTACGCCGCCGTCCCGGCATGTATGTCGGCGGCACCGACGAGCGCGCGCTGCATCATCTCGCCGCCGAAGTACTCGACAACGCGATGGACGAGGCGGTCGCCGGCCACGCGACGCGCATCGAAGTCACGCTGGAGGCGAACAACCGCCTCACGATCGTCGACAATGGCCGCGGCATCCCCGTCGATCCGCACCCGAAGTTCCCTGACAAGTCCGCGCTGGAGGTGATCCTCTCGACGCTCCACTCGGGCGGCAAGTTCGCCGGCAAGGCCTATGCGACATCGGGCGGCCTGCACGGGGTGGGCATCAGCGTCGTCAATGCGCTCTCGTCCGACACCGTCGTCGAAGTCGCGCGCGACCGCCAACTGTACCGCCAGCGCTTCGCCAAGGGCCTGACGCTCGGTCCGATCGAGCATCTCGGCCCCACGCCCAACCGTCGCGGCACCAGCGTCGCCTTCACACCCGATACCGAAATCTTCGGCACCGAACTGAACTTCAAGCCGCAGCGCCTCTACAAGCTCGTCCGCTCCAAGGCGTATCTGTTCGCGGGCGTCGAGATCCGCTGGCACTGCGCCCCCGACCTGATCGGTGACGACACCCCCGCACAGGCCGTGTTCCAGTTCCCCGGCGGCCTGGCCGACCACCTCCGCGACCAGATCGCCGGCCGCGAGTGCGCGACCTCCGACTTCTTCTCCGGCTCGCAGGACTTCCCGAGCGCGAACGGCGAAACCCAGGGCCGCGTCGAATGGGCGGTCGCATGGCCGCTGTGGAGCGACGGCTCGTATAGCTGGTATTGCAACACCATCCCGACCCCCGACGGCGGCACGCATGAGCAAGGCCTGCGCCAGGCACTGGTCCGCGGCCTGCGCGCGTTCGGCGATCTCGTCGGCAACAAGAAGACCAAGGATATCAGCGCGGACGACGTCATGGTCGGCAGCGAGTTGATGCTGTCGGTCTTCATCCGCGAGCCGCAATTCCAGAGCCAGACCAAGGATCGCCTCACCAGCCCCGAAGCCGCCGGCCTCGTCGAGAAGGCGGTGCGCGATCATTTCGACCATTTCCTCAGCCACAACATGGAGCGCGGCAAGGCGCTGCTGAACTATGTGCTGGAGCGGATGGACGAACGCCTGCGCCGCAAGCAGGAACGCGACGTCAAGCGCAAGACCGCGACGTCCGCGCGGAAACTCCGCCTGCCCGGCAAGCTCACCGACTGCTCGGCGAACTCGCCTGAAGGCACCGAGCTGTTCATCGTCGAGGGCGATTCGGCAGGCGGATCGGCCAAGCAGGCGCGTGATCGAAAGACGCAGGCGATCCTCCCGATCCGCGGCAAGATCCTCAACGTAGCGTCGGCGACCAGCGCCAAGATCTTCGCCAACCAGGAAATCGCCGACCTGACGCTCGCGCTGGGCTGCGGCACGCGGAAGGACTGCACGCCGGATACGCTCCGCTACGAACGCATCGTCATCATGACCGACGCCGACGTCGATGGCGCGCACATCGCCACGCTGCTGATGACGTTCTTCTTCCAGGAGATGCCCGAACTCGTCCGGCGTGGGCATCTCTACCTTGCCCAACCGCCGCTCTATCGCCTCACCGTCGGCACCAAGAGCATCTATGCGAGGGACGACGCGCATCGCGCCGAACTCGAACGCACCGTCTTCAAGGGCAAGAAGGTCGACGTCGGCCGCTTCAAGGGCCTCGGCGAGATGAACCCGAGCCAGCTCCGCGAAACCACGATGGACCCGGCGACGCGCGGCATGCTCCGCATCACGCTCCCGCAGGAATATGAGGAGCGCGCGCAGGTGAAGGACTTGGTCGACCGCCTGATGGGCAACAACCCCGCGCACAGGTTCGCGTTCATCCAGGAGAACGCGGGTCGGATGGACGAGGAAGCGATCGACGCGTGACGTAACGGTAGAGCGTGTAGGGAACGGGTGGCGATGTCGCGCCCGTCCGAAAACGACACGGAGGCGGCCTGAGTTCGCCAAGCTCGCCACCTCCACTGTGTTCACCCGCGAAGGCGGGTGCCCAGCCTTGGCTCCCGCGTTCGCGAGAGTGAAATCTAGCTGGGCACCGACGTCGCTTTCAGACGATCGCCTACTGCCTGTACGCCACCAACGTCGACGTCCGGCCGTATTTGATGTCGTTGACGTCCATCGTCATCTTCTTCCCATCGGGGGAGACCGTCATGACGTATTTGCCGATCACCTTGCCGTCGAGATAATCAGTTTCGTGCAACGTATTGAGGTTTGGCTGACTGAGCGACACCGTCGTCCAGCCGGGATCTCCGGCGACGGCGACCGTTGGGCCACCCGTCGTCGCGACGTATGATGTGCCGGTCGGCGTCGAATACGTCACGACCTTGCCGGCCTTGGCGAAGGTGAACACGAGGCCGCTGTCGGAGACCTGGGTCTGGTTCGTCTGGCGCCACGATCCTGACGCCGCATGCGATCCCACCGGGCCTGCCGTGACACGCTCGCTGACCGTCGTGCCCGTGACGGCAATACCGTTGGCGGCGCTGGTATCGTTGAACACGGTGGTCATCGAACTATTGTCGGCGGACAGCGTCGCGGTGGCGTCGCTCATCGACTTGCCGCCCTTGCTCGTCGCATATTTGACGGTGGCCGGATCGACGATCGTCACCGACATCGCGTCGTAATAGGCGTGGCCGGCGATCGGATGCAGCGCACCGTCGGCGGCGATCTTGACCACGGGGATGCAACTCGAGCAGGTATAGACCCCCTGGTCGATCAGTGCAGCCGAAGGTTTGGTCGAGAGCGCGCTTTCCTTGATGTCGCCCTTCCAAGTTCCGGTGAAGGCGTCTTTGGCGTAGGCGGCCGACGTCGTGGCGAGCAGAAGTGCGATACACTGTAATGTTCTAGACATGGTGATCTCCCCTATAGTGCGGCGGGGTGATTCGAATCGAATCAAAGCGCACAGGATCCTGGCACCACGTCCTGATGATCATGCGCCTCTTCTGCCAAGTGCGGCAAGAGCTATGGTGAAATCATACGCAGCAGGGGGGGCGCCGTTCGCCGCGCCGTTTGCCTCGAGATGCCACGCGGTTGTTGCCCCCAACGCCGCGCGCTCGTATCACGCGGTTCGGGCGGCCGATAAGGGTCGCCCTCGCTGTTTGAAGGAGCTTGCCGTCGTGACCATCACCCCGCTCATGCCCGTCTACCCGCGGTGTGGCGTGCGTCCGGTCCGAGGCGAGGGCGCGTACCTCTTCGGCGAGGACGGCCAGCAGTATCTCGATTTCGCCAGCGGCATCGCGGTCAACGCGCTTGGCCACGGCCACCCGCATCTGACCAAGGCGATCGCCGAGCAGGCCGCGACGCTGATGCACGTGTCGAACCTGTACGGGTCGCCGCAGGGCGAGCACCTTGCGCAGCGCCTCGTCGATAACAGTTTCGCCGACACCGTGTTCTTCACCAATTCGGGTGCGGAAGCGGTCGAGTGCGCGATCAAGACCGCGCGGCGCTATCACTTCGCCAACGGCAATCCGCAGCGTCACACGCTGATCACGTTCGATACCGCGTTCCATGGGCGCACGCTCGGTGCGATCTCGGCGACCAATCAGGCGAAGATGCGCGACGGGTTCGAGCCGTTGCTGCCGGGGTTCGCCTATGCGAAGTTCAACGATCTCGAAGGCGCGCTCGCGCTGATCGACGACAACACCGCGGGCTTCCTGGTCGAGCCGATCCAGGGCGAGGGCGGTATCCGCCAGGCGAGCCACGAGTTCCTCACCGGCCTGCGCAAGGCGTGCGACGAGCACGGCCTGCTGCTGGTGCTCGACGAGGTCCAGTGTGGCTATGGGCGTACCGGCAAGTTCTTCGCGCATGAGTTGTACGGCATCACGCCGGACATCATGGCGGTCGCCAAGGGTATCGGCGGCGGCTTCCCGCTCGGCGCCTGCCTCGCGACCGAGGAAGCGGCCAAGGGCATGGTCGCCGGCACGCATGGATCCACCTATGGCGGCAACCCGCTGGCGATGGCGGCGGGCGAGGCGATCCTCGACGTGATGCTCGAGGACGGGTTCCTCGACAACGTCACCGCGATGGGCGACCGGTTGCGGCAGGGGCTCGAGCAGATGATCCCCAACCACGATCATTTGTTCGACAGCGTCCGCGGTACCGGGCTGATGCTCGGGCTGAAGCTCAAGAGCGACAGTCGCGCGTTCGTCGCGTTCGCGCGCGACAACCACAATCTGCTGCTGGTATCGGCGGGCGAGAACGTCGTCCGCATCCTGCCGCCATTGGTGATCGACGAGAGCCACATCGCCGAGTGCATCGACAAGCTGTCGACCGCCGCGCGCGTCTACGTACCCGCTGCCGACGATTGAAATTTTCCGCTCATCCTGAGTAGCCATTGAGCGAAGCCGAAATGGCGTATCGAAGGGCCCGCCGATACCGGGCGCGACCTTCGATACCAGGCCCTTCGATACGGGTCTTCGGCTTCGCTCAGCCCCTACTCAGGACGAACGGTTTTACCGAATAACGGCCTGCATGACTGGAGCCGATGCTTTGACCATCCGCCATTTCCTGAATCTCACCGACGCCGGAGCCGACGGCATCGCCGCTATGCTGACCGACGCACTCGACCGCAAGGCGGCGCGCGCCGGCTTCCCCAAGGGCCGCGTCGACACCGATGCACCGCTCGCCGGCCACACGCTCGCGATGGTGTTCGAGAAGAGCTCCACCCGTACGCGCTTCTCGTTCGACATGGCGATCCGCCAGCTCGGCGGCACCTCGATCGTGTCCGACGGCGGCTCGATGCAGCTCGGCCGCGGCGAGTCGATCGCCGACACCGCGCGCATCCTGTCGGGCTATGTCGACGCGATCATGATCCGCACCGACGATCATGCCAAGATCGAGGAGATGGCGCATTATGCCTCGGTCCCGGTCATCAACGGCCTGACCGACGCGTCGCATCCGTGCCAGATCATGGCCGACCTGCTGACGATCATCGAGAGCGGCAAGACGCTGCCCGGCCTCAAGGTCGCGTGGCTTGGTGACGGCAACAACGTGCTCGCCTCGATCGTCGAGGCGGCCGGGCTGATGCAGTTCGACGTCGTGGCTGCGTGCCCGCAGGGATTCCAGCCGGAGGAAGAGGCGATCGTCCGCGCGTCAGGGCGCGCCCGCGTCGTGGCCGATCCGCGCGAGGCGGTCGAGGGCGCGGACATCGTCGTCACCGACACCTGGATCTCGATGGGGCAGGCGCATGCCGAGGCCAAGCTGAAGGCGCTCACCCCGTACCAGGTCGACGCCGCGTTGATGGTACTCGCCAAGCCCGACGCGAAGTTCCTCCACTGCCTCCCCGCGCACCGCGGCGAGGAAGTCACGCCCGACGTGATCGACGGCCCGCAGTCGTTGATCTGGCAGGAAGCAGAGAACCGGCTCCACGCGCAGAAGTCGGTGCTGCGCTGGTGCTTCGGGCAGATCGGTTGACCTGAACGGGCAGGGTCACCATCTGGCGGACGATGAACGATACGCCAAAATTCGATCCCAACGTGACCGATCTCGACCGTGCGCTGGCCTTCGCGATCCCCGCGCGCAGTGCACGCGGCCGGATCGTGCGGCTCGGCACCGCGCTCGACGAAGTGCTTGCCGCGCATGCCTATCCGCCCGCGATCGAGAAATTGCTCGCCGAGGCGCTCACGCTCGCGGCGCTGATCGGTTCTACGCTCAAGGATTCGAGCGGTCAGCTCACCATGCAAACGCGCACCGACAACGGCGTCGTCCAGCTGCTCGTCTGCGACTATCGTGGCGGCGAAGTGCGCGGCTATATCGAGTACGACGCGGACAAGCTCGCCGAAGCGCCTGCCGAGCCATCGCTGTTCGCGCTGTTCGGTGCCGGCTATCTCGCGATCACGTTCGACATGGCGACTAGCAACGAGCGCTATCAGGGCATCGTGCCGCTCGACGGCGATACGCTGTCGCAGGCCGCCCAGAGCTATTTCACGCAGTCTGAGCAGATCCCGACGATGATCCGCACCGGCATGGCGAAGGGTCCCGACGGTCGCTGCATCTCCGGCGGGCTGTTCCTCCAGCATCTCCCCGAAGGCGAGGACGGTCGTGAGCGGTTGCACACCAAGCTCGATCATCCGGAATGGGAGCATGTCGCCACGCTCGGCAGCACAATGGGCGTCGACGAACTGACCGATGCGACGTTGCCACTGGAAACGCTGGTGTGGCGCCTGTTCAATGAGGAGGAGGACGTCCGCATCCTCGCGGATATCCCGATCATGCGCGGGTGCCGCTGCGATCCGGATTACATCAAGGGCGTAATATCGAAATTTCCCCTGGAGGAGCGCCAGTCGATGGCGGACGAGACCGGCTTCATCATCGTCGACTGTGCGTTCTGCGCGAAGAAATTCCCGGTGCCGGTGGAGGGATAAAGCCCTCTCCCTGCAGGGCAGAGGGAGGGGGCCGCGCGAAGCGTGGGAGGGTGAGGGGCGTGAGGCTCAGGACACCAGTCCCAACACCCCTCGCCCTTCCGTCGCCTACGGCTCCTCCTTCCCTCTCCCCGGAGGGGAGAGGGCAAAGTGGCATTAACCGCAATTTTACGCCTCGCCCCTATCTCCGGTCACGTGCTCTTATTCAGCACGTTTTCTCCCTTGTGGCGCGCGTCCGCGCCAAACTCGGGGCCGCTCCGCCGGGCGGCCCCTTTCTTTTTTGCGCTCGCTGGCCTAGCGAACATGCATCATGACATCCCCTGCTCCCTTTGCGGTCGCCCTCGTCTCGGGCGGGCTCGACTCGATGGTATCCGCCGCCCTCGCGCGCGAAGCCGGCCAGCGCGTGCTCGCACTGTCGTTCGATTATAACCAGCGTCACCGGATCGAGCTCGACGCCGCGCGCCGCGTCGCCAGCGCGCTCGGTGCCGAGCGCCACATCGTCCTGCCGATGGACCTCTCCGCGTTCGGCGGATCCGCGCTGACCGCCGACATCGACGTGCCGAAGGACGGCGCTGGTACCGAAGACGGCGGTGGCATTCCCGTCACCTACGTCCCTGCACGCAACACGATCTTCCTCAGCCTCGCGCTCGGCTGGGCCGAGGCGGCCGGCGCGCGCGACATCTATATCGGCGTCAACGCGCTCGATTACTCCGGCTATCCCGATTGCCGCCCCGAGTTCATCGCCGCCTTCGAAGGCCTCGCCGAACTCGCCACCAAGGCCGGTGTCGAAGGCGAACCGTTCCGCATCCAGGCGCCGCTCCAGATGATGACCAAGGCGGATATCGTCCGCGAAGGCACGCGCCTCGGGCTCGATCTGGGCCTGAGCTGGTCATGCTACGATCCGACATCCGCCGGTGAGCATTGCGGCGAGTGCGACAGCTGCCGCCTGCGTTCGCGTGGCTTCGACGAGGCGGGGATCGCCGATCCGACGCGCTACGCCGTCAAGCCGGCCTGACATGAGCTACGCCGTCAAGGAAATGTTCCTCACGTTGCAAGGTGAGGGCGTCAACGCCGGTCGCCGCGCGGTGTTCGTCCGGTTCGCCGGCTGCAACCTGTGGTCGGGCCGCGAACAGGATCGCGCGACCGCGGTCTGCAAGTTCTGCGACACCGAGTTCGTCGGCACCGACGGGCTGGGCGGCGGCAAGTTCGCCGATGCGCAAGCCTTGGCGTCAGCAGTAGCGGGCTTCTGGGGAGAAGGGATGCACGATCGCTTCGTCGTCCTGACCGGTGGCGAGCCGATGCTCCAGATCGACGACGCTATCGTCGATGCGCTGCATGCGTACGGCTTCCGCATCGCGATGGAGAGCAACGGTACGATTCCGGCGCATCCCGGTATCGACTGGATCTGCATCAGCCCCAAGGCGGGCAGCATCGTCGTCCAGCGTGTCGGGCACGAACTGAAGCTGGTCTGGCCGCAACCGGGTAGCGACATCGAGGAAGTCGAGACCTGGAATTTCGAGAACTTCCTGCTTCAGCCGCTCGATGATCCCCGGGCGGATGCGAACCGCGAGGCCTGCGTGGATTTGGTGATGGAACGCCCGCAATGGCGACTGTCGCTCCAGACGCACAAGCTGCTCGGCCTGCGCTAACCCTAGCCTCACGCGCTACGCCAGCTTTCGCGGGGGTATTGCATGAGGCCAGGCGGTCAAGATGTTGAACATTGAAGGCCTAGCGGCCACTTGCCGGGTGCGAAGGGTGAGCGCGGGCGTACCCCAGATCACTCAACCCTCGGCCAGCTGACTCAGCGAGTCGCCATACCCATACCGGCCGGTGGCCAGTTCTGCGCGCCGCATTTCTTCACGACCCATTCGCCCTTCTTGTTCCAGCAGATCGGATCGAGGCGGATCATCATCGGTGCTCCCCGTTCGCGACCGATGTACCGGGGAAAGCGCTGCTCGCCCCACGGGATCAGGCTGTTGCGCAACTCGCGCGAGCGGGCGAGTGCGACCTCGAAGAAATGCCCGCGCGGTGCGAACACCGCATCGCGCCCGATCGACCCTGCGGTCTGGCAAAAGCCGTATTGCGCGGCCACGGTGGCAAAGCTCGAATAGGTCCGCGTCCCGAACTGGTCGAGCGCGCCCTGACCCGCCCTGGGCCCCGCCGCCTTGTTCACGCGCAGGAAGTATTTGGTGAGCGTGTCGAACGCCCCCTTCAGCTCCTCGCCGTGATCGGCCAGGATCGAATTATAGTTCGGCACCGTCAGCAAGGTCGGTTCGAACTGGCACTGCAACGCCGCGACGTTGAGCGCCGCGCGCATGTGCCATACCAACGCCGCGCGCATTTCCGCCGACGTCGCGCCGGGCAGGGCCTGGCCAAGGTCGGATTCTTCACCGGTGACGGCTGCGCCCGAGAAATCGCGCGACTGTAAAAAGAACTGCGCCGACGCCGACTGCGCCACAGCGAGCCCGCTCGACGCCACGCAAAGCGCGAGCGCGGTACGCAACACCTTCATTCCAACCTCCCCAGGGCATTCCAAGTGATCGAATCTAAAGCGTTTCCGTGAAACTCCCAAGCGATTTTAACCTTTTCAACCCGTCGTCCGACGCCGTTGCCGGGTGGGAACGTCAAAAATTCGTCGGCGCCGAAACGATCGCTCGACGACGATGCCGTGGGGGTGCCGTAGAGTGCCCAATAGAGGGTGCGGCCGCACGCGTTGCGATCGCCGAAACCATCGCGCGCCGCCAATAACGAAAAGGGCCGCCCGGTTGCCCGGGCGGCCCTCCACAACGTCGTAGTTCCCTTGCGGAAATTACATTGCGTTGGTGGTCATCGCGTTGTTCGTCATCATGGTGTCGTTCGACATCATCGTGTCGTTCGCCATCATGGTGTCGTTGGCCATCATGCCACCGTTCGACGCGCCGTCGACTGCGGTCATGTTGTCGGACATCGTGTCCATGCCCTCAGTGGCGTTCATGTCGGTGACCATCGTGTTGTCGGTCGTGGTCTCGGTCTTGGGACCGCAAGCCGAAACAGCGAGTGCTGCGCTGGCGATCAGCGAACCGGTCAGAACCTTGGAAATGAGTGCACGCATGTGGAAGCTCCCTAGATAGAGGATTTGGCTGGCTGCTCGCCCTTAATACCCAAATCGTAGTGGACATTAATCCGATAACGCTTTGCCCTCAAGCCTCGTTTTCTCAAGGACAAGAAACTGTTTCAAGGAAAGCATCGGCCGTCAACGCCAGGGCTGCGTCGAAAGTTGCAAGGTCGGCCGGAATGCCGAGCGATTGCAGGCTGGTAACGCCGTATTCCGGCAGGCCGCAGGGCACGATACCACCGAAGTGCGACAGGTCCGGGTCGACGTTGACCGAGAAGCCATGGAGCGTCACCCAGCGTTTGACCCGCACCCCGATCGCCCCGATCTTGGCCTCGCGACCCCCCGGAGCATTGGGATCGAGCGTCCAGATGCCGACCCGGCCATCGACCGCGAACGCCTCGACGCCGAGCTCGCCCAGCGCTGCGATCACCCAGGATTCGAGCGCGTGGACGTAACAGCGCACGTCGCGTCCGCGCTTGGTGAGGTCGAGCACGACATAGCCGATCCGCTGCCCCGGCCCATGATAGGTGTATTTCCCGCCGCGCCCGGTCGGAATCACCGGAAAGCGCGCGTCGATCAGGTCGCCCGGCTCGGCGCTGGTGCCCGCGGTGTAGACCGGCGGATGTTCGAGCATCCACAGCAGTTCGCGCGCCTCACCGGTGCCGACGGCAACCGCGCGCGCCTCCATTTCGGCCAGCGCATCCGCATAGGGGGTAAGGCCGGCGCTGGTCCGCCATTCGATATCGGAGAGGGGAGGGGTGATCACCGATCCCAATTGCGCACCCGTGCCGCAAGTTGCAACCGCGACGAGCCCTTCAACCATGTGGTCAAGCGCGAGGGCTTGGGCTACCTCGCGCAGGAACGGGAATGGCGGGAGCACGGGCATGGCAACGACGGGCGCAACGACGGGCATAGTCAACGCACGCGTGAAGATGGGAACGGTCTGGGATCGCACGATCGAGGTGCTGAACGGGCGCACCGGCATGATCGCACCGATCGCGCTGCTCGGTATAGCGCTGCCCAGCGTGCTCCGCGATGGCTTCGCCGCCTTCTCGACGCCTGGTACGCTGACGTTCGCGCTGGTCGGCGCCACGCTGGCGATCGCCGCACTGGTCGCGGTGATCTGGGCACAGTTGGCGATCGTCGCGATCGCGACGGATCCCGCCACCAACGCCGCCGAAGCGCGTCGCGTGGCGGGCAAGCGCGTGCTCCCGGCGCTCGGCATCACGATGTTGCTGACGTTCGTGGCAGCGCTGTTCGTGGTGCCGCCGGTGATCGTACTGCTCAATTCGGGGTTCGATTTCGCGGCTGCGGCCAGCGGATCGAGCGTCCAGATCACTCCGCCCAGCGCGAATGCGGCGGCATTCGTGGCGCTGTACGGGCTTGCCTTTCTGCTGGTGGCGATCTGGATCGGCGCTCGACTGGTGTTGCTCAACCCGGTCATCCTCAACGAGCGTCGCGGGATCGGTGCGATCCGCCGTTCGGTCCAACTCACCAAGGGGCTGACGTGGCGGATCATCGGCGTGTTGATCCTGTTCGCGATCGTCATGCTCGTGTCCACCTGGGCCGCGCAGTCGGTGACCGGGATCATATTCCGCCTCGCGCTCGGCGCCGACGGAAGCGCCACCGCGACCTTCCTGTCGGGCGTGGTCGCGACGATCGTCACCACCGTCTTCACCGCGCTCGCCGCGGTCTTCACCGCGCAGCTCTACGTCGCGGTCAGAGAGAAACTTCCCCAGGAATGAAATCCCCGATGAAGCTCGATTTCGCGACCGTCCTCACCGACGCCTGGACGCTGTTCAAGCGCGACCGCGACCTGTTGCTGCGGATCGCCGCACCGTTCCTGTTCCTGCCTGCCTTTGCGCTCGCGCTGGTCGTTCCCGATCCGCCGATGCCCGATGCCGCGGCGGGCAATAACGAAGCGCAGGCGATGGTCTGGGCCGATGCGGTGCAGACCTGGGCTGCGGCGCATGGCGGCTGGTATCTGCTGGCCTATGTGATGAGCTTCTTCGGCACGTCGCTGTTCTACGCGCTGTATCTCGACCGCGAGCATCTCGACCTGCGGCAGGCATTGAAGCGGTGCCTGCGGATCTTCCCGCGCTTCCTGCTGGCGATGGTGATCGTGTCGCTACCGGCCGGCGCAGGGCTGCTGCTGTACGCGATCCCCGGCCTCTACATACTCGGCCGGACGATGCTGACCGGCCCGGCAATGTTCGCCGAAGCCCCGCTTGGTGCGCTGGCTGCGATCCGACGCAGCTTCACGCTCAGCCGAGGCTCGGGGCTCCCGCTGATGGGTCTGGCCGCGTTCAGCTATATCAGCGGCTGGCTCGTCGGCGCGCCGTTCATGATGGCCGACAAGGCGTTGCGCGACGGCGGGCCGGCCAACCCGGTTGCGCTGGCGATCGTCGACGCCGGCGCCGCGGTGGCGGCGATGGCGGCGGGTATCGCGATGGCCCTGATAGCGATCTCTGCTTATCGGCGGCTGGCGCGGTAGGGGGCGAGCCTCAAAGCTAGTCCGAGGCCAGAAGCATCACACATGCTCCTACCGCCTCCTTGTTCTCCCGCGAAGGCGGGAGCCCAGTCTGGATCCCCGCCTTCGCGGGGAAACATGTTTTTCTACCTAGCCCCGCTTACCCAAATACGGGATCTGCGGCGCCGTCTCCGGCGGCAACAAGCCGGAAGCCCGCGGATCGGGAAACGTCTCGATCGTCCGCTTCACCGCCACGAACCCCTGCGCCCAATAAAACCCCAGCGCGCTAGGATGATCGAGCGTGCAGGTGTGTAGCCAGACCCGCTCAACCCCCTTCGCCCAGGCGCGTGCGCAAGCCTCGGCCATCAACCACCGGCCGTGCCCCTGTCCCGCCAGCTCCGGGATCAGCCCGAAATACGAGATCTCGCACGCCCCCGCCACGCGGAAATCGAGTTCGAGCATCCCGACCTCGATCCCCGCCGGATCGAGCACCGCATACACTGCGATTCCCGGATCATGCACGATCGCCGACAGCGCATCGTCCGCCATCACCAGCCGCGAGAACCACAGCCACGGGCTCCCCACCCGCCGGAACAGCGCGCGATACTTCTCCAGCGCGGGCCGCTCCCACTTCACAAGCCGCAACCGCGATCCCGGGCTCGGCCGCAGCGGTGGCCGCGTTCGCATTTCCAGCGTCGTGACGATCGTCGCGAGGACATCGTCGGCAACCGGGATTAGCGCCACTGGATCACGACCACGTCGCGCGCGGCGGCAGGCTCATCAGGATCGCGTCGATGTTGCCACCGGTCTTCAGCCCGAACAGCGTGCCGCGATCATAGACGAGATTGAACTCGGCATACCGCCCGCGCCATTCGAGCATCTGCGCCTCGTCGGCCGCATCGAACGGCGTATCCATCCGCCGCCGCACGATCCGCGGATAGGCATCTAGAAACGCCTCGCCGACATCGCGAGTGAACGCGAAGTTCGCGTCGAAATCACCGTCGAGATGGTCGAAGAAGATGCCGCCCGCACCGCGGCTCACTTTCCGGTGCGGGATGTAGAAATACGTCTCCGCCCATTCCTTGAACCGGGGATAGTGCGCCGGATCGTGCGCGTCGCACGCCGCCTTCATCGTTGCGTGAAAGTCGACCGTATCCTCCTCGATCGGCAAGGGCGGGTTGAGATCGCCGCCGCCGCCGAACCAGCGCTTGGTCGTGTTGAGGAAGCGACAGTTCATGTGAACCGCGGGCACGTGCGGGTTGGTCATGTGCGCGACCAGGCTGATCCCGGTCGCGAAGAAGCGGGGGTCTTCGCCGGCCCCGTGGATCGACTTGGCGAAATCGCCTTCGAACGTCCCACCGACGGTCGAGACGTTGACGCCGACCTTCTCGAAGACCTTGCCCTTCATGACGCCGCGCACGCCGCCGCCGCCGGGTTCACCCGACGGATCGATCCGGTCCCACGGCATGTACTCGAACGACGCGTCGGAGCCCGCCTCCCGCTCGATCGCCTCGAACTCCGCGCAGATGCGATCGCGCAGGGATTCGAACCAGGTTCGGGCGGCGGCTTGCTGGGGGTCGAGGTCGATCATGCGGGCGTCTTACCGGCGGCGAGCCACGCTTGAAAGGGTAACGGGCGTACCGGCGATGAGGGCTGCCTCTTCTGCTCCCCTCCCTGGAAGGGAGGGGCTGGGGGTGGGTCGGCGTCCGCGCATCCGACCGCTGGTGGCTAAAGCCGGCCGACCCACCCCCGACCCCTCCCTTCCAGGGAGGGGAGCAGAAGAGTCATGCCGGCCAGCCGCCGGTTTGCCGCAAGGCCTCCGCCGCGACGATCCCGGTCGCCACGGAAATGTTCATCGACCGCAACCCAGGCCGCATCGGGATCAGCACCCGCACATCGGCGCGCGCATGCACCTCCTCAGGCACCCCAGTCCCCTCGCTCCCCATCAACAACACGTCGTCCTCGCGAAACTCGGCGACATCCAGTCGCACCGCGCCCTTCGTCGTCAGCAACGCGATCCGCCCCTGTACCTGCGCCAGGAAAGTGTCCCAATCGACATGCCGCACCACGTCGACCGCCCCCACATAATCCATCCCCGAGCGCGCGACCGCCTTCTCACTCCAGGTGAATCCCATCGGTTCGATCAGGTCGACGCCGATCCCCATGCACGCTGCGGTCCGCAGGATCGCGCCGACATTTCCGGCGATATCGGGCTGATAGAGGGCAATTCTCATGCCCGATCCCTTAGCGCGAAGAGGGCCGGACGGTAACCCAAAGCAAAATGCAGTTGGCAAACCCGCACCCCGCCGTCTATCAAAGGCCAGCCTCCGTGGGGACGGTCGGGCAGGGTGGGCAACGGTTCGTCGAAACCGGAAACCCCGCCAGGCCACGAAAAAAATAACGTGCAAGGGCGAGATGAATGGCGACAGTCGACGACATGGTTCCTCCCGGCGAATCGCCAGAGCCGTTTCACGAAGAGGCCCATGATCCTCGCCGCCGTGATTTCATCAACATCGCCGCGGTATCCTTCGCAGGGGTAGGCGCGGTCGCGATCGTCCTGCCGCTGATCAACCAGATGAACCCGAGCGCAGACGTGCTCGCGCAGTCGACCACCGAGATCGACCTGTCGAAGATCCTTCCCGGCCAGGCGATCAAGACCAGCTTCCGCAAGCAGCCTCTCTTCGTCCGCAACCTGACGCCGAAGGAAATTTCGGAAGCCGACGCCGTCGACATCTCAACGCTGCGCGATCCGCAGACGCTGGAGCAGCGCACCAAGGCAGGCAAGAAGAACTGGCTGATCACGCTGGGCGTCTGCACGCATCTCGGCTGCGTTCCGCTCGGCGCGGGCGAGGGCGAGAACAAAGGGCCGTTCGGCGGCTATTTCTGCCCGTGCCACGGCTCGGCCTACGACACCGCCGCACGCATCCGCAAAGGCCCCGCTCCGTCGAACCTCCACGTTCCGGACTACGCCTTCAACTCCGACACCGTCGTCACGATAGGCTGAGGAAAACACCATGAGCTTTCCCTGGGCCAAGCAATACGAACCGAAGCTGCCGCTGACGCGGTGGCTGGACGAGCGGCTTCCCGTTCCCCGGCTCGTCTACAATTCACTCGGCGGCGGCTATCCCGTCCCGCGCAACCTCAATTACTTCTGGAACTTCGGCGTCCTCGCCGGCGCCGCGCTGGCGATCCAGATCGTCACCGGCATCGTGCTGGCGATGCACTATGCCGCCAACGGCGCGGTCGCATTCGACTCGGTCGAGAGCATCATGCGCGACGTCAACGCCGGCTGGTTCCTGCGCTACGCCCACGCGAACGGCGCCTCGATGTTCTTCATCGTCGTCTACACGCACATCTTCCGCGGGCTCTATTACGGCTCGTACAAGGCACCGCGCGAGATGGTGTGGCTGCTCGGCGTGGTGATCTTCCTGCTGATGATGGCGACCGCGTTCATGGGCTACGTGCTTCCGTGGGGCCAGATGAGCTTCTGGGGCGCGCAGGTCATCACCGGGTTCTTCTCGGCGATCCCGCTGGTCGGCGACACCATCCGCATCTGGCTGCTGGGCGGATTCGCACCGGACAATGCCGCGCTCAACCGCTTCTTCTCGCTGCATTACCTGCTGCCGTTCGTGATCGCGGGCGTCATTATCCTGCACATCTGGGCGCTGCACATTCCGGGTTCGAACAACCCGACCGGCGTCGACGTGAAGGGCGAGCAGGACACCGTCCCGTTCCACCCATACTACACCGCCAAGGACGGCTTCGGGCTCGGCATCTTCATGCTGATCTTCGCCGGCCTGCTGTTCTTCTTCCCGAATTATCTCGGCCACCCGGACAATTACATTCCGGCGAACCCGCTCTCGACGCCCGCGCACATCGTCCCCGAATGGTATTTCTGGCCGTTCTACGCGATCCTGCGCGCCTTCACCGCGGACTTCATCCTGCCGGCCAAACTCTGGGGCGTGCTGGCGATGTTCGGCTCGATCCTGCTGCTGTTCTTTCTGCCCTGGCTGGACAGTTCGCCGGTGCGGTCGATGAACTATCGTCCGAAGGCGCGGATCGCGTTCTGGGTGCTGGTCGCCGACATCCTGATCCTCGGCTATTGCGGCGGTGCACCGGCGACGGCGACCTACGTGATCCTGAGCCAGATCTGCGCGGCCTATTACTTCGCGCATTTCCTGATCATCCTGCCGCTGATCTCGCGCGCCGAGCGTCCGCGGCCGTTGCCTAACTCGATCACCGAGGCCGTCCTGGCCAATCACGGTGGTACGAGCCCGGCCCAGACCGCGCTGTCGACGGCTTCTGCGCCGCACACCGCGCACTGATACGAACTAGAGGACACACACATGGTTCGTCTCATCGCATCCCTGGTCGGCGCGGCCTTCGTGCTGGTGCTCGGCATCGCGCTGTTCGGCAGCGTCTACGGGGCCATCACCGACCCCGTCGCGGCCACCGCCGAGAGCGAGTATCATCTCCACCCGAAGGAGCTGGACCTCGCCTCGAACGGCGTGTTCGGCAAGTTCGACCGTCGCCAGCTCCAGCGCGGTTTCCAGGTCTACAAGGAAGTTTGCGCGGCCTGCCACTCGCTGCGCCTGGTGGCGTTCCGCGACTTGCAGAAGATCGGCTATTCGGAGCCCGAGGTTAAGGCGATCGCCAACCAGTGGGTGATCGAGCAGCCGTCGATCAACCCGGAGACGGGCGAGGCGGCCACGCGGAAGAACATCCCGTCGGATCACTTCCCGCTGCCGTTCGCCAACGACGTCGCCGCCCGCGCCGCCAACAACAACGCGCTGCCGCCCGACCTATCGCTGATGACCAAGGCACGCCATGATGGTGGTGCGTACATCCACTCGCTGCTGACCGGCTACCAGCCGCAGTCGGCGAAGATGCTGAAGGAATTCCCGGACATCAAGACGCCTGAGGGTCTGCACTACAACCCGTATTTCGCGAACCTCAACATCGCGATGCCGCCACCGCTGACGTCCGATGGTCAGGTCGGCTATGCGGACGGGACGAAGGCGACCAAGGAGCAGATGTCGACGGACGTCGCGGCGTTCCTGACCTGGACCGCCGAGCCTAACCTCGAGGCGCGCCATGCCGCCGGGTTCGCGTCGATCATCTTCATCCTGATCTTCTGCGGCCTCGCCTGGGGCGCGTACCAGAACGTCTGGCGCGACGTTAAGCATTGATGACGGCCGGGCTCCCGCGGTAAGGGCGCAAGGATAGAGGGAGCGGCGGACGGGCGAACAGCCTGATCCGCCGCTTTCGTTTTGGCCGTCGCGCAGCACCGCGATACGGCCGCCGCTTCGCGCGAAGAAGGGAACGTCCATGTCCGAGACCAACGAGCGCAACGCCGACCTGAAGGCGCTGATCCGTACCATTCCGGACTTCCCCAAGCCCGGCATCCAGTTCCGCGACATCACCACCTTGCTGCTCGACCCACACGGCTGGGCGACCGCGATCGAGCGGATGGTCGCGGCGGTCTCCGGCCCCGTCGATCTGGTCGCCGGCATCGAAGCCCGCGGCTTCCTGTTCGCCGCCGCGCTCGCCGCACCGCTGAAGGCCGGCGTCCTGCTGATCCGCAAGGACGGCAAGCTCCCCGGCGCCACCATCGCAGAGGACTACGCGCTCGAATACGGCACCGACCGCATCGCGATCCACGCCGACGCCTTCGCCCCCGGCGCCCGCGTCCTGCTGGTCGACGACCTGATCGCCACCGGCGGCACCGCCCGCGCCGCCGTCCGCCTCCTCCACAAGGCTGGTGCGGTCGTCACGCAAGCCCAGTTCCTGGTCGACCTGCCGGACCTAGGCGGTGCGGACGCACTGCGCACCGACGGCATCGAAGCAACCGCCCTGATCCACTTCCCCGGCCACTGACCACGCGCTTGCCGCGGAAGCCCCCCGGCCTTTGTTCCCCCGCGGCCGCGGGGGCCCAGCTAAATACCGTAGCGCACCGCTACCCTCGACCCCCGCGTGCGCGAGGGAACAGTAGAGGGAGGGCGCCTCATCCGCACAGGCGCTCGCGCCAGCCCCAAACCCGTCAGACCCCATTCATGGAACTTGCGACATACCGACTCCGTTATACGATGAATGGCGGCGCGTAGTGTCCGCTCTCCACGTACGGGAGAACCTCCATGTTTATGAAGCGCTTCGGCATTATCGGCCTAGCCTTGGGTCTCGGACTAGGCGTCGCAGGCTGCACTGATGGTTACGGCTATGGCGGCGCGGGCGTCGGCTATGCCAGTGACCCTTATTACGGCGGTGGCTACGGCGACGGCTATCACGGTGCAAGTTACGGCGGCGGCTATGACGGCTTTGCAGGCTATGGCGGCCTGAACTCCTACTACGGCTGGAGCGGGGATTATTACTATCCCGGCTCAGGCGTGTACGTCTACGACCGCTACCGCCGCCCGCACCGCTGGAACGGCAACCAGCAGCGCTACTGGCAGGGCCGCCAGCAATATCGCGGCAACCGCAACGACGGTGGCCGCGGCAACTGGGGCGGCTTTGGCAACCGAGGCAATGGCGGCCGGGACGGCGGCTGGCGTGGCAACCGTCCGGGCTATCAGAATAATCCCGGCACGCCCGGTCAAGGCCAGTTCGGCAACGGCCGTCCCGGGCGAGGTCCCGGCCAAGGCTGGGATCGCGGCCGTGGCCCCGATCGCGGCCAGTTCGGTCAACCCAGGCAGCCTGCCCAGCCCGGCCAGGTCACCAACCCGCAGCAGCCCCAGGCGCAAGGTGGCTTCCGCGGCAATCGCGGCGACGGCGCGTTCCGAGGCAATCACGGCGGCGGCGGCCAGCGTTTCGGCGGCGGACAGCGCTTCGGTGGCGGACGTCAGGGCGGTGGCAACCGCGGCGGCGGCCGTCCAGCGCAGTAACTAGAGCAGGTTGGTTCACGCGAAGGCACGAAGAGAAAACTTCGATTTCACGCGGAGACGCGGAGACGCAGGGGGTAACTCGGGGTGAGAGCGCCTAGCCCGGGTGGCGGTAGCGAACCCCACCCAAAGCTCTGCCATTCAAAAACTCTCCGCGTCTCCGCGTCTCCGCGTGAACAAACCTTCTCTTCGCGCCTTCGCGCCTTCGCGTGAATTATTGCTGCATCGGGAAGGCCGTCAGCCATCCATCAGGGCAACGGCTCGGCAATCAACTGGCGTTCGCATCCGTGGGGCGCGTCGCGACCAGCCCGTTCGACACGAACGTCATCACCATAACGTCGTCCTGGTTGAACACCCGCATCCGGCTCTTGAAGATTCCCATCTCCGGCCGGCTTGCCGACACGCGTTTCTCCAGGATCTCGGTCTCGCAGCGCAGAGTGTCCCCCGGATACACCGGCTTCACCCACTTCAGTTCGTCGATCCCCGGCGACCCGAGCCCGGCCTGCTGATTATCCTTCAGGTTTGCGACCACCATCGACATCACCATCGCGCACGTATGCCAGCCGCTCGCCGACAACCGCCCGAAATGCGTCTGCGCGGCCGCCTCGTCGGACAGGTGAAACGGCTGCGGATCGTATTTCGCCGCGAAGTCCATCACCTCCTCGCGCGTGACGGCATAAGAACCGAACGACGCAGTCCGACCGACCTCGATATCCTCGAAATACTGCACAACCTCTCCTCTTATCGTTGCAGCACCTTCTGGAAGGGGGCGTCGGTGCCGTCCAGCCCCGCTTCGGCCGGCAACCCGATCAGGTCGCGTAACAAGGGCTCGATCGCGACGTTGTCGAAGCTCGCAATCGTCTTGCCGCGCGCAAACGCCGGTCCGTTGGCGATGAACAGCGCGCGCATCTCCGGCGCCATGTTGTCATAGCCGTGCATCCCACCGACCGAAGCCTTGGTCGGCGCGCTCGGATCGACCCGCCAGCCGACATCGGCAAGGCACAAATAGCTCGGCACGCGCGGGTTGCGCCCATAATGGAACCGCGCCGGAATCTCCCCCTTGCGCCAGCATTGCAGATGATCGTGGCGGGTCAGCAACCGCGCCTCCAACGCCGACTCATGCCCCGGCACCGCGAACAGGGTCGCGTACGGCCCCGTCTCGACCGTGCGATAATCCGCCTTGTCCGCGATCGTATCGAGCGCCACCACCCGCGTGCTGCTAGTCGCCGCCATGCCGTGATCCGCGACGATCACCAGGTTCGCCCGCTGCCCCAGCGCGGCCAGCCCATCGACCAGCGCGCCGATGCTCGCATCGACATCCGCCACCGCCTGAGCCACGCCCGCGCTGTCCGGCCCACCCGCATGACCCGCGCTGTCGACCGTATCGAAATACAGCGTCACCAGCTTGGGGCGGATCGCGGCCGGCCGCCGCATCCAGTCGAGCACTGCATTGACCCGCTGCGTCCCCGAAACCTGCTGGTTGAACTGCTGCCAGTCCTCCGGCCGCGTCCCGCCCTCGATCGCGCCGTGGCTGTCGGGCTTCACCTTGCCGCCGACCGCGACGTTCGCGCCCGGCCAGAACATCGTCGCCGTCCTGATCCCGGCCTTCTCCGCATCGACCCAGATCGGCGAGCTCTCGCTCCACCAGAACGGATCGTCCGTCGCCATCGTGAACGTCTCGCCCGGCCGCGCCGGATCCTCCATCTTGTTGCCGACGATTCCGCTGCGATCGGGCCGCAGACCGGTCACCAGCGTCCAGTGATTGGGAAAGGTGATGCTCGGAAACGACGGCCGCATGCTCGCGAACACGCCGCCAGCGCGCAACCGGTTGAGGTTGGGCGTCACGCCACGGTCGAGATAATCCGGCCGGAAGCCATCGATCGACACGAGGATGGTAACCGGCGCCCGAGTCTCGCCCGGTATCGCGGCCGCCGCCATCGTGGTCGGAGCAGGCGTGGTAATCGGTGCAAGGGCAGGGGGCGTATACGGATATGCACACCCGGCGAGCGTCAGCCCTAGAAATGCGAGCACAGCCGTCTTCATCATAACCGTTCGTCCCGAGCAGATGGCGACTTCGCGCCTTACTCGGCACCAACGTCGAGCGAAACCCGTCCAGGGCTCCTCTCCCGCTTTCTTGTTCTCCCGCGAAGGCGGGAGCCCAGTCTGGATCCCCGCCTTCGCGGGGAAACAAGTTCCCCTACAACCCCACCGCCAACTTGCTGAACAACGTCCAGCTCACTGGCGTCTTCCCATACGCCGCCTCAAGCGCCGCCGGCTTCGCATACGCCGCGACGGTCCCGCCGAGCGCCAACCCGAGCGGACCCACGATCGGCAGCCGGTACGCATACCCGACCTCCGCCTTCGTCACGCGGAACTTCCGATCATGCAGCGGATCGTCGTGATCGGGAAAAAGCTCGTCGTTCGCCACGTTTTCGACCCTGCCGAACACGGCATGCCGCGCCGAAAGCTCATACGTCGCCTCCGCCAGGAACGCGCTCAGCTTCTCCCCCGGCACCCGGTCCTTGAGACTATACGCAAACGTCGTCGCCAGCCCGCCCCGCGCATATTGCACGCTGGCGGTCGAGCGGTTCTCGTCCTCCCCTGGATGCTGTGCCTCGGGCTCCTTCAGATGGCCATGGCTCACCTGCACCGCCCAGAACGGCGACGGCGTCCACGTTCCCCGCACGCTCCACGAATCGAGCCGCGGCGTCTCGATATTCCAGCGATGCTCGTCCGGCTCGCGCCCCTTGAACGCCGACGCCTCCAGCTGGAACGCCGGCGTCGCATACCCCGCCGTCACCACGCCGTAGGTGATGTGCGTCGAATCGAACCAGTGATGCGTGATCGGCGACATCGGCTGATACCGCGCCGACCCGCGGTGCATGAATGCGCTCGGCCCCAGCGCCGGCTCGCCGACCGGCCCGCCATACAGGAAGACGGTGTTGCCGTTCCCCAGCCGATAATCGACCTTCGCGGCAAGCTCCATGAACAGGTCGTGCGGATGCTGCCGATCGACCAGCGGTCGATCGTTCGCCAGTTCGCCGGTTGCAAACAAATTGGTGTAGCCCCGCGCGCCCATCAACGGCTCGAGGCTGTTCATAGTCCGCAGCTGGATGTGAAACCGGTCGCCAAGGTCGCGATCCGCCATCAGCATCGCCATCGACTGCACGAACGCCTCGCTTTTCCCGCGCGGTCCCCCCTGGTCGGTCGCGACGCCCCACGCATAGCCATGCGCCATCAGCATCCATTCGCCGACCTGCGCCATATACCCGCGCATCGGCCCCTCAGCCGCCGGCAGTCGCGACGTCCCGCTCCCCTGGCTGTAGAACCCGGCCGACGTCCCCATCGCCATTCCCGCCATCGCCGAGCCCGCCGGCATTTTCTCCAGCGCCGCATCGGATGCCGCGCGATAGGCGGGGTCGGCGATCATTGCATGGCCCATCGCGCCATGATCCATCGCCATCCCGGGCATCGCCGAGTGATCCATCTGCGCATGATCCATGCCGGGCATAGCCTCGGGCATCGCAGACGGTGTGGCCGAAGTCGGAGGAGCGACCGGAGCAGGGTGCCCCATCGCCGAATGGTCCATCGTCGAATGATCGACAGGACTCCCCGACTGCAACGTGTGAGCCGACGGAGCAGCCGAACGCACACCCGAACGCTTAACCCCCGGCCGCGGCTTGGCCTTCTTCACCGTCTTCCTGGGAGCCGCATCCTGCATCGTCATGCCCGGCATGGACATGGCATGTTGCGCCACCGCGCCAATGGGCAGCACCGCCGCCACGACACCGCCGGCAAGCAGCATCGCCCTCACGGCCCCAGCCGCGAGAAACCTCGATCGAGTCATTAGTATATCCTCGGAAAAGCCTGAAAATCTGGGCGCCTCAGCACCCGACGATCAAGCCTTCCGCGGAGGCCGCAAAGCCGGCGCGACGCCCGCCCCAAGATCCAGCACCGCCGCCCGCTCGGTCACCATCCCCGGCTCCCGCAACGCCACGCCGAGCACCCGGGCGCCATTCCAGTTCGAAGGCGGCACGCACCCGATGCACCCATGCAGCGGCGTAGCCTTCCGGTCGGGCGCCTCGTGATCCGGCCGATGGCCCGATATTGCCGCGTGCGTCCCGCCCATCGCCGCCATGTCCATGACGATGGCACTCCCCCGCGAAGCAGACGCATCATGACACGCCGCCGGCGCCACCGCAGGAAACGCAAACGCAGCAAGGAGCAAAGCCAGGATCAGGCGCGCGAGCATGCCGCCGGTCTACCCCCCCGCACGACCCGCGACAACCGCGCAGTCTCTCTCCGAACCCGCCAAACCGCTCGTGGCGCTAAAGCGCAGCCTTGCCCGAAACCCGCGAAAGGTTCAGCCTCAGCGCATGAAGACCCCAACGCACTCCGAACGAACCAAAACCACCAACGCCCCCGCCGCCAAAGTCTCGATCAGGATCGGCAAACGCACGACTTTCGACGCATCGGTCACCAGCGCGGGCCTGCTGTCGGTCGGCGCGCTCGTATCCAGCATCCTCCTGTCCAGCGCAGTCATAGTCGCCGCGGCAGGCCGCAAGTCCGCAAGACGACCACTGGCATTGCCTGATCATACCAAGGCCAACGGCTAGGGCTCAATTGCGGGCATAGACACAGTAGGGAAACATTCGGTCATGCCGATATGCTCACTTCGTTACGCTCGAACCATGGCGGCCCTACTTGTTACCGTAATTGCTGGAAGTTGCAGCAGCTTGCCCAAGCGCCTGAATGTGTCCGAAAGCCGCACCTGCCTAGGCCAAGGAGGATATGAGAGCCGCAGCGCTTTCGGCTTCCCAATCTGTCAATCCCGCTACGCCGATGGCGGAAAGATGTGTGCCGACAAGGCGGATTGCCAAGGTCGGTGTCTCAGAAGCGTCGATGGACCGGGGCAGACACCTATTCCACCGGCTGGCGAAGCAGCAGAGGGGCTATGCCAAGCTGAACGATACAATCCCGGATGTTTCGCGACGATCGAAGGTGGTAAAATCACAGCAGCAGGCGAGGTGTGCGAGGACTGATAGCTACGGCTGCAATCTTATTAACACCGACATCAAGTCTTTCACCATCTTTGCCTTGCCCTAAAACAGCAACCCAACAAACATTCGTAAACCACTACGCCCGTATGGTGGCGTCATGGAGCGTTCCTTTATCACAGTCACGGCAATCGCCTCGACATTGATGTTTGCCGGTGTCTGGAAAGCCACTGAGCCGCAGCCCATTCCTGCCCCTGCTATCGTCGATACCAAGGCGGTCCCCGATATGGCGATCGCCGCGCCGCCGGTGGTGCGGCGACACGCCGTCGCGCCTGCACGGCGCGTAGCAGACGCCGAGCCCTACAACGTCGTTCGCCCAGCATTTGGATCATCGCCACCGGCCCGCCGTTCGACCAGCTCCCAGTCGGAAAGCTCGGTATTCTACAGCGGATGCCGCGAAGTGCGGGCGGCGGGGGCCGCGCCGCTTCACCGCGGTCAGCCGGGTTATCGTGCCGGCATGGACGGTGACGGCGACGGGGTAGCCTGCGAAAACTATCGCTGACCCACCGCCGCCGCCGAACCCTCAGCTATGCAGGAAGTGCATCACGTCGCCGTCGTGGACGACGTACGCCTTGCCTTCCGCGCGCAGCTTGCCGGCCTCGCGTGCCTTCGATTCCCCACCCAGCGCGATGAAGTCGTCGAACGCGATCGTCTCGGCGCGGATGAAACCCTTTTCGAAATCGCCGTGGATCTCGCCCGCGGCCTGCGGTGCGGTCGCGCCCTCGTGGACGGTCCAGGCACGCGCTTCCTTCGGGCCGACCGTGAAGAACGTCAGCAGGTGGAGCAGCTTGTACCCGGCGGTGATGACGCGGGCGAGACCGGTCTCCTCCAGCCCAAGTTCGCCGAGAAACTCGCCGCGGTCCTCGGCGGGCATCGTCGCGATTTCCGCCTCGATCGCCGCCGACACCACGACCGCCTCGGCGCCCTCGGCCTTCGCCTTCTCGAACACCCGCGCCGACAGCGCATTGCCGTTCGCCGCATCGCCCTCGTCGACGTTGCACACGTACAGCACCGGCTTGGCGGTCAGCAACTGCGCCTGTGCGAACACGCGCGCCTCGTCCTCGTCCTTCGGCACGGTCAGCCGGGCGGGCTTGCCTTCGCGCAGCAGTTCGAGCGCCTGGCCGAGCACGGCGGCACCGATCTTGGCTTCCTTGTCGCCCTGCATGCCCTTCTTGGCGAGGTTCGGGACGCGCTTTTCGAGGCTATCGAGATCGCTCAGCATCAACTCGGTGTCGACCGTCTCGGCGTCGGCGATCGGGTCGACCTTGTTGTCGACATGCGTCACGTCGCCGTCCTCGAAGCAGCGTAGCACATGGACGATCGCGTCGACCTCGCGGATGTTGCCGAGGAACTGGTTGCCGAGCCCTTCGCCCTTCGACGCGCCGCGCACCAGCCCGGCAATGTCGACGAAGCCCAACTGAGTCTCGATGATCTTCTGCGATCCGGCGATCTTGGCGAGCGCATCGAGCCGCTTGTCGGGCACGCCGACGTTACCGACGTTCGGCTCAATCGTGCAGAACGGATAGTTCGCCGCCTGCGCCGCGGCCGTCTCGGTCAGCGCGTTGAAGAGAGTGGACTTGCCGACGTTCGGCAGCCCCACGATGCCGCAGCGAAAACCCATGATATGCCCTTGGTATAAGAATGTGCGGGCGCTTTAGGGCAGGGCGGCAAGGAAGGCCAGTGAAGGCCGCGCGCGCGGTAAGAGTTCGTCCTGCTCCCCTCCCTGGAAGGGAGGGGCTGGGGGTGGGTAGGCCAGCTTTGGCCGCAACCGTTCCACGATCTGGACACCGACCCACCCCCAACCCCTCCCTTCCAGGGAGGGGAGAAGCTCCGCGCCGCGCGCCAGGTCCAGCACCTCGTGATCGACCCACTCGATTGCCGCAGTGCAGCAAAATAATCATACCGGTCGGTAGTTATCATATGGTCGACGCTTATATCCCGATCCCAGCTTGAGATAGATCAGGAATTCCATGACCACGACCGCCCACGGCTACGCCGCGCAATCTCCCGCAACGCCGCTCGCGCCCTTCAGCTTCGAGCGCCGCGAGCCCGGCAAGACCGACGTCGCGATCGACATCGCGTTCTGCGGCGTCTGTCATTCCGACCTCCACACCGCCAAGGGCGAGTGGGAAGGCACGCTTTACCCCTGCGTCCCCGGCCACGAGATCGTCGGCCACGTCACCGCCGTCGGCAGCGACGTCACCAAGTTCAAGGTCGGCGACGTCGTAGGTGTCGGCTGCATGGTCGACAGCTGCGGCGAATGCCCGTCGTGCAAGGACGGCGAGGAGCAATATTGCGAGACGACCGGCTTCGTCGGCACCTATAACGGCCCCGATCCCGTGCTCGGCGGCCACACCTTCGGCGGCTATTCGGACAAGATCGTCGTCGATGAAGGCTTCGTGCTGAAGGTCTCGCATCCCGAGGCTGACCTCGCTGCGGTCGCGCCGTTGCTCTGCGCCGGCATCACGACGTACTCGCCGCTCAAGCACTGGAAGGTCGGCCCCGGCCAGAAGGTCGGCATCGTCGGTCTCGGCGGTCTCGGCCACATGGGCGTCAAGATCGCCAATGCGATGGGTGCCGAGGTCTATGTCTTCTCGACCTCGCCCAACAAGCGCGACGATGCCAAGCGTCTCGGCGCGAAGGACCTGATCGTGTCGAAGGACGAAGCCGCGATGGCCGAACACGCCAACAGCTTCGACTTCATCCTGAACACCGTCGCGGCGAGCCACAACCTCGACACGTTCACGGCATTGCTCAAGCGCGACGGTACGATGACGCTGGTCGGCGTCCCCGAGCACGCACATCCGTCCCCTTCGGTCGGCAACCTGATCTTCAAGCGCCGCGCAATCGCCGGCTCGCTGATCGGCGGCATCGCCGAGACGCAGGAGATGCTCGATTTCTGCAATGAGCACGGCTTGGTGTCGGACATCGAGATGATCCGCATGGAAGAGATCGAACCCTCGTATCAGCGCATGGTGAAGAGCGACGTGAAGTACCGCTTCGTCATCGACATGGCCTCGATGAAGACGGCCTGATCGGGCAGGGGGCGCGAGCTGAGTGCCGCCCCCGCTACTCCGTCCCCTTCAGGGGAGGGTCGGGGTGGGGCAGTGCCACGAATGATGGCGTATGCGGCCAAGCCCCACCCCAACCCTCCCCTGAAGGGGAGGGGGAAGAATGAGAATAACGCTTCCCCCGAACACTACCACCCCGGCGAAGGCCGGGGCCCAATTGGGAAAGCCAAGCTGATGAAGGGCAGTCCTTCGTTAGCGATGTTTCCCAATTGGGCCCCGGCCTTCGCCGGGGTGGTGCGATCTAAAACACCAGGCTGCCGCCCCGCTCACCACCGATAATTGAAACTGATACTGATCCGCTCGCCGTCCATCTTCTTGGGGCCAGCATTCGGCACGACCTCGTGCCGCAACCAGCTCTCCCAGAGAAAAACACTCCCCGGCTTGGGCTCCGCATAAACGAACGTCCGCAGATCCTCCGCCGCATCCTCCAGCCGCGTCGGCGCCGCCATCATCATCGGCAACCGAGGATCCTCCAGCTTCAACGCCCCAGCCCCCTCGGGAATCGCCACGTACATCGTCCCGGAAACGACGCTATGCGGATGGATATGCCCCGAATGCGCGCCACCGGGCTTCAGGACGTTCACCCAAAAGCTGTCGAGCTTCAACTTCCGCCCACCAAGATCGAACGCACAGTCCTTCGCGAACTGCGCGACATGCTTGTTCAGCAGCCGAACCAGATCGCCGAACCGCGGATCGCGCAGCGGCAGGTCGTTCAGCGACGCATACGACGTGTACCCGCGATACCCATGCGCCTTCGACCACGCGACTCCGGCGCGATCCGCCTTCGCCAGTTCGAGCGCCGCGTCCTCCAGTTCCTCGACCAGATCGTCGTCACCGAGATCGGCCTCGTAGAACCGCGTGGCAAACAAAGAGCGGGTGGTCATGGCTGCATCCTCAACGCGACATCGTTCATGAAGCGGACGTCGTCGCCTTCCGCCAGCCACTTGGCCTCCGCCGCGACCGCGCCGAGCATGTCGGACAGCGGCTCGATCTCGGCCTTCGCATAATTCCCGAGCACATACCCGGTCACGCGATCCTTGTGCCCGGGATGCCCGATCCCCAGCCGTACGCGGCGAAACTCCGGCCCCAGATGCTGGTCGGTCGAGCGCAGCCCGTTATGCCCCGCGGTCCCGCCGCCGGTCTTCACCTTCACGCGGAACGGCGCGATGTCGAGTTCGTCGTGGAACACCGTCAGCGCCTCGACGCCGAGCTTGTAGAAGCGCAACGCCTCGCCGATCGCGCGGCCGCTCTCGTTCATGAAGGTCGCCGGCTTCAGCAGCAGGATCCTGGTCGAGCCGATCCGCCCCTCCTGCGTCCAGCCCTGGAACTGCTTCTTGACCGCGCCGAAGCCGTGCACCTCGGCGATCGCGTCGGCGACCATGAACCCGACATTGTGCCGGTGCATCGCATATTGCGCCCCCGGATTGCCGAGTCCCGCCCAGATCTGCACGTGTGATTCTCCAAAAGAACGCGTCGGCCACGTAACCGTGTTCTCCTGCGAACGCAGGAGCCCAAGGTAACGGGCGGCGGCGCTGCTTGATCCTG
The DNA here is from genome assembly GCF_003610375.1 of Sphingomonas sp. PP-CC-1A-547. Classification (GTDB taxonomy): domain Bacteria; phylum Pseudomonadota; class Alphaproteobacteria; order Sphingomonadales; family Sphingomonadaceae; genus Sphingomonas. Next base: position 168,093 of record NZ_RAPZ01000013.1, on the reverse strand, counting down.
GACCCCCGCGTTCGCGAGGGAACAGTAAGGGCAGCCCCATAAAACGAAACGGGCGGGAAAGCCCTAGCTTTCCCGCCCGCCAGTTCATCCTAGGACGAAGGGCTGAACCCTCAGTCCTTCTTCTGCGGCGTGATCTTGTCGTCGTCGTTGTTATCGTCGTTCGGCTCGACGACCGGCTCTTCGTCCGAAGCAGCCTCGGCAGCCTGTGCTTCGGCGACTTCAGCCTCGAGCTCTTCGTCCTCGACGGTCGGCACGGTCGGCGGCACGATCGTGGCGATCGCGAAGTCGCGGTCGTCGATCGCGGGCGTCGCGCCCTTGGGCAGCTTCACGTCGCTGATGTGGATCGAATCACCGATCTCCAGACCGGCGAGCGAAATCGTGATCTCGCTCGGGATGTCCGAAGCGTCGACGACCAGCTCGATCTCGTGACGCGTGATGTTGAGGACGCCCTTGCCCTTCTTGATGCCCGGTGCGTCGTCCTCGTCGGTGAACGCGATCGGCACCGCGACGGTGACGGTCGAATGCTCGCCGATGCGCAGGAAGTCGACATGGATCGGGCGATCCGAAACCGGGTGGAACGACACGTCCTTCGGCAGCGTGCGCACGCCGTTGACCATCACGACGGAATTCATGAAGTGGCCGGTCATCAGCGCCTTCATCAGCGCCTTTTCCTCGAGGTGAACCGAGGTGGGTTCCTGATTCAGGCCGTAGATCACGGCAGGCACGCGGCCATCACGACGCAGCGCCCGGGAGGCTCCCTTGCCAACCCGGTCACGCGTCTCGGCTGCGAGCGTCAACTGGTCGCTCATCAATATTCTCCGAAACTCGTTTGTTGTCCTTCCCGCCCACGCCTCCAGGGATGACCATGGACCGGAAGCGCGGGCGCATAGCGGAAGTGGGGGATTTAATCAACTGAACCCTCGCCCCTCTGGGGAGAGGGAGGGGCCCGCACGCGCTTGCGTGTGGGAGGGTGAGGGGAGTGAGGCTCGGGACGTTCGCGCCAACTCCCCCTCACCCTTCCGTCGCAAGGGCTCCTCCCTCCCTCTCCCCGAGGGGAGAGGGACCCGGGCAGCTCAGTACTTAACCCGTTCGGCCTTCACTCCAAGCTTGGCCAACTGTGCCTGCACGCTATCCTTACCTGCCAGATGCCCCGCACCGACCGCGATAAACACCGTCCCCGGCGACTTCATCCGGTTCGCGACCCACTCAGCCCAACGCGCATTGCGGTCCACCAGCAGCACCTTCGCAACCTCGGGCGAGTCCTTGAGACTATCGTTCATCTCCTTGGCGAGGGCTTCGGGATCCCCCTTCGCCCACTCGTCGACCATCGTCGCCATCGTCGTCTCCAACTTCGGTAACTCGTCGATCGTGCTCCCCAGGAACTGGATCTGCGCCGTCTGCGACAACCCGCCGAAATACCCGAGCTGCTGCTCCGCCGTCTCGAGCCCGATCACCGGCTTCCCCGCAGCCTTCGCCGCCGCCGTGATCACCTGCTCGGGCCCGTTCGCCGCATCATAGCCAAGCTTCGACAGCGGCGCGATCGACAGGTTGGTCGCCGCCAGCCAAGGCTTGAACCGATCGAACGCATTCGCCGGCAGTCCCAGATCGGTCACCGCCTTTGCATACGCCGCGCGCTTGTCCGCGGGCAGCTGCTCGGTCAGCGTCGGTCCGTCCTTCGACACCCCCGTCGCCATCACCAGCGACTGCATCTTGGCCGGATCGGGCATCACCAGCTCCAGCACCACCTGGTTCGAGCGATCGAACGCGGTCTTCACCGCCTCGTCGAACCACGTCATGCCGGGCTTCAACACATGGATCGTCCCGAACAGGTAGATCGTCGTGTCCTTGTCCTTCACCACCCACAAGGCCGGATCGGCATCGTTCGCGGCTTGCACAGGCTTCGGCGCGACCTGCGCACAGGCGGGCAGGGCGAACGCCATGGCGATGGCAGAGAGCGCGGATCGGAACGAAACGATCTTCGAAAACAGCTTCAAGGTGACGGCATCCTTATCGTTGGTGGAGCCCATGTAGGACGCCGCACCTTAACGCACCACTTGCCTCCCGCACCCCCATCCGCCAAAGCCCGCGCGTGACCCAGCCCGTGATAAAGCCTCTTAGCTTCCAGCGCATGATCCTCACGCTCCACGATTACTGGAGCGAACACGGATGCCTGATCCTGCAGCCCTACGACATGGAAATGGGTGCGGGCACTTTCCACACCGCCACGACGCTCCGCGCGCTCGGGCCGAAACCGTGGAACGCTGCGTTCGTCCAGCCCTGCCGCCGCCCGACCGACGGCCGCTACGGCGAGAACCCCAACCGGCTCCAGCATTATTACCAGTACCAGGTGATCCTGAAACCGAGCCCCGCCAACCTCCAGGAACTCTACCTCGGCAGCCTGGCCGCGATCGGCGTCGACATGCTGAAGCACGACATCCGCTTCGTCGAGGACGATTGGGAAAGCCCGACGCTCGGCGCCTGGGGTCTCGGCTGGGAGGTCTGGTGCGACGGCATGGAGGTGACGCAGTTCACCTATTTCCAGCAGATGGGCGGCTTCGACATGAAGCCCGTCGCCGGCGAACTCACCTACGGGTTGGAGCGCCTCGCGATGTACATCCAGGACAAGGACTCGGTCTACGATCTGGCGTTCAACGACGCCGGCGTGACCTACGGCGACGTGTTCCTGGAGAACGAGCAGGAGATGTCGAAGTGGAACTTCGAGATCGCCGACACGGACTCGCTCTTCGACCAGTTCCGCAAGCACGTAGCGGAATGCGAGAACTCACTGGCGGCCAAGCTCCCGATCCCAGCCTACGAGCAAGCGATCAAAGCCAGCCACATCTTCAACCTGTTGCAGGCACGAGGCGTAATCTCCGTAGCCGAACGCCAAGCCTATATGGGCCGCGTCCGAGACCTTGCGAAGGGCGCCTGCGCCGCCTGGATGGACAAGCACGGATGGGCGGCATGATGTGCTCGGTAGAAGATGTGTTCACGCGGAGACGCGGAGACGCGGAGCAGAAGGGAGAAGGGGTGTCTCGCTTTCGCATTCTTTCGCCCGCGCTTCAGCATGATGCGAGACGCCTGCGGCGTCGAACAGCAGCGCGCAGCGCCCCAAACCTTTCTTCTCCCCTTCTACTCCGCGTCTCCGCGTCTCCGCGTGAACCCAACTCCTTCTTCTTCGCGTGCGAACCCAAATGACCGACTTCCTCCTCGAACTCCGCTCCGAAGAAATTCCCGCCCGGATGCAGTCCAAGGCGCGTGAAGACCTCGCGAAGCTGTTCACCGCCGAGCTCGCCAAGGCCGGCATCGCCGCCAGCGCCATCGTCACCTACGCGACCCCGCGCCGCCTGACGCTGATCGCGCGCGACCTGCCGCTCGAGACCGCCGCCGTCTCCGAGGAAACCAAGGGTCCCAAGACCTCCGCGCCACCGCAAGCGCTCGAAGGGTTCCTCCGCAAAACCGGCCTCACGCGCGAGCAACTCGTAGACCGAGGCGGCACGCTCTTCGCAGTCACCGAAAAGCCCGGCCGCGCCACCGCCGCCGTGCTCGCCGAGGCGATCCCCGCCATCGTCCGCGCGTTCCCGTGGCCGAAGTCGATGCGCTGGGGCGACGCCTCCGCCAGCACCGAATCGCTCCGCTGGGTCCGCCCGCTGCAGGGCATCGTCGCGCTGCTCGGCGAAGAGATCGTGCCGTTCGAGATCGCCGGCATCGCCAGCGGCGCCGCCACGCTCGGCCATCGCTTCCACCACCCGTACCAGATCACCATCGGCGGCGCGCACGATTATGTCGAGAAACTGCGCGCCTGCCACGTCATCGTCGACCACGACGAACGCGCCACGCTGATCCGCGACCACGCCCGCGAAGCCGCCGCGCAGGCCGGTCTCGAACTCATCGAGGACGAGGGACTCGTTGCCGAGAATGCCGGCCTGACGGAATGGCCGATCCCCCTGCTCGGCCAGTTCGACCCCGCGTTTCTCGACGTCCCGCCGGAGGTGATCCAGCTCACGGCGCGCGTGAATCAGAAATATTTCGTCTGCCGCGGGACGGATGGAAAACTGGCGAACGCGTTCGTCTGTACCGCTAACATCGCCGCGCACGACGGCGGCGCGAAGATCGTCGAGGGCAACCGCAAGGTGCTCGCCGCGCGCCTGTCGGATGCGAAGTTCTTCTACGACACCGACTTGAAGGTCCCGCTCGAAGAGCAGGCGGAGAAGCTGTCGAAGATCGTCTTCCACGAAAAGCTCGGCACCGTAGCCGACAAGGTCGACCGCGTCGCGCAACTCGCCCGCTGGCTGGTAGAAGAGGGCATAATCCTCCCCGGAACGGGGAGGGGGACCAGCGAAGCTGGTGGAGGGGGCGCGCCACGAAGCGCAGCGTCCGCGGAGAACCCCCTCCACCCTCAGCCTGCGGCTGACGGTCCCCCTCCCCTTGCAGGGGAGGAATTGGCCACCCACGCAGACCGCGCAGCCCGCCTCGCAAAGGCAGACCTCGTAACCGGCATGGTCGGCGAGTTCCCCGAGCTGCAAGGCCTGATGGGCGGCTACTACGCCGCCGCGCAGGGCGAGCACCCGTCCGTCGCCACCGCTATCCGCGACCACTACAAACCGGTCGGCCAAGGCGACGACGTCCCCACCGACCCGGTAACGGTGGCCGTAAGCTTGGCGGACAAGCTGGATACGATTGCTAGCTTTTTTGCGATCGACGAAAGACCGACAGGATCCAAAGATCCGTATGCGCTGAGACGCGCTGTTCTGGGGGGCGCTCAACTGATCGTAGTGAATGGCCTACGTTTGCCGCTTACTCAGCCTTATTCTGCTACGTGGCTCGCGGCTCGTCTTCACTCCCGCTTGGACAATTTTGAGCAACCCCATGCTCGCGATGCTCTACGCGCAGAATATTTGGGCGCCCCCCACGAATTTTTCCGAAATCTCCGTCGGGCCGCAATTCGGTTGGCATCGAACGCTACTGACGATGAGGGATTGCTAATCGCTGGAGCAGATCTGCAATATACTGAGCGAAAGAATGAGTATGAGGCATATGTCGGTCAGTTTCTCGACTTCTTCGCCGACCGCCTCAAAGTCCAGCAACGCGAAGCCGGCGTCCGGCACGACCTGATCGACGCGGTGTTCGCGCTCGGGGGCGAGGACGATCTCGTCCGCCTGCTCGCGCGCGTCCACGCGCTTCAGGCATTCGTGACCACCGAGGACGGGGCGAACCTGCTCGCCGGCTACAAGCGCGCCGCCAATATCCTGAAGAAGGAAGCGCCGAAGGAGAGCGCAGCCTCTTCTGCTCCCATCCCTGAAAAGGAGGGGCCAGGGGTGGGTAGCCCTCGTGGGAACGCCGAGCCCGCCTCGGACCGACCCACCCCCAACCCCTCCCTTCCAGGGAGGGGCGAAGAAGAAGCGCTGTCCTACACCCCCGAACCCGCAGAGACCGCGCTGATGACCGCGCTCGACTCCGCCGAACCCCGCGCCACCGCCGCGATCGAACGCGAGGATTTCGCCGCCGCCATGGCCGCACTCGCGTCTCTGCGCGCACCGATCGACGCGTTCTTTGATAGCGTTATCGTCAATGATTCCGATCCCGCCAAGCGATCCGCTCGTCTCGCGCTACTTGAGCGAGTCCGCGCCGCAGTGCACAACGTCGCGGATTTCTCGAAGATCGAGGGGTGATTTGAGGCGAAGTGCAGATGCTCCCAGCGTCTGCACTTTGTGCACTTCCGCGCCGTCTTGCGGGTAAAAACAAACACTTAGAGGACCGACCATGACCCAATATGTGTATCGCTTCGGCGGCGGTGTTTCGGATGGCGGCAAGGGCGACAAGAACCTGCTCGGCGGCAAGGGCGCGAACCTCGCCGAGATGGCGTCGATCGGCCTGCCGGTCCCGCCGGGCTTCACGATCTCGACCGATTTCTGCGCGGTCTATTACGACGAGGGCGGCCAGTTCCCGCAAAGCCTGCGCGACGAGGTCGCCACCGGCCTCGCGCACATCGAGGGCGTCACCGGCAAGACGTTCGGCGATCCCGCCGACCCGCTGCTCGTCTCGGTCCGTTCGGGCGCCCGCGCCTCGATGCCGGGGATGATGGACACCGTCCTCAATCTCGGCCTCAACGACGAGACCGTCGAAGGCCTCGCCGCCAAGTCCGAGGACGCACGGTTCGCCTGGGACAGCTATCGCCGCTTCATCCAGATGTACGCCGACGTCGTCCTCGAACTCGATCACGGCGCGTTCGAGGAAGCGCTGGAGATCGCCAAGGAAGATCAGGGCTTCACGCTCGACACCGAACTCTCGGCCGACGATCTGCGCAAGCTCGTCGCCGAATATAAGGGCCTCGTCGAGAAGCTCTGGGGCAAGCCCTTCCCGCAGGATGTTCACGACCAGCTCTGGGGCGCGGTCGGCGCGGTCTTCGGCTCGTGGCAGTCCGAGCGTGCGAAGGTCTATCGCCGCCTCAACGACATCCCCGGCGGCTGGGGTACCGCGGTCAACATCCAGGCGATGGTGTTCGGCAACATGGGCGACACGTCGGCCACCGGCGTCGCGTTCACGCGCGACCCGTCCAAGGGCGACCGCGCCTATTACGGCGAGTTCCTGATCAATGCGCAGGGCGAGGACGTCGTCGCCGGCATCCGCACGCCGCAATATCTGACCAAGACCGCGCGCGAAGACGCCGGCGCCAAGCCCGCCTCGATGGAAGAGGCGATGCCCGAGGTCTATCACCAGCTCGCGGACGTGTTCGACACGCTCGAAAACCACTATCGCGACATGCAGGACATCGAGTTCACGGTCGAGAAGACCAAGCTCTGGATGCTCCAGACGCGCGCCGGCAAGCGCACCGCCAAGGCCGCGCTCAAGATCGCGGTCGACATGGCCAATGAGGGTCTGATCACCCGCGAGGAAGCGATCCTGCGCATCGAGCCGATGGCGCTCGACCAGCTGCTCCATCCGACGCTCGATCCCAAGGCGCACCGCGACGTACTGACCAAGGGCCTCCCCGCATCGCCGGGCGCCGCCTCGGGTGCGGTCGTGTTCGACGCCGATGCCGCCGAGAAGAAGGCCGCCGATGGCGTCGCCGTGATCCTCGTCCGCACCGAGACCTCGCCCGACGACATCCACGGCATGCACGCGGCGAAGGGCATCCTGACCGCGCGCGGCGGGATGACGAGCCACGCGGCCGTGGTGGCGCGCGGCATGGGACGCCCCTGCGTTTCCGGCGCCGGCACGCTCTCCATCGACGCCAAGGCGAAGATCATGCGCTGCGGCGGCCGCGAGGTGAAAGAGGGCGACCTGCTCACCATCGACGGCACCACCGGCGAAGTGATGATCGGCGCGGTCGCGACGGTGCAGCCCGAGCTGTCGGGCGATTTCGCGACGCTGATGGTCTGGGCCGACGAGGTCCGCCGCCTCAAGGTCCGCGCCAACGCCGAGACCCCCGAGGATTGCCGCGTCGCGCGCGAGTTCGGCGCCGAGGGTGTCGGTCTCTGCCGCACCGAGCACATGTTCTTCGAGAGCAGCCGCATCACCAACGTCCGCCAGATGATCCTGGCGAGCGACGAGAAGGGCCGCCGCGTCGCTTTGGAGAAGCTGCTCCCCGAACAGCGCAAGGACTTCACCGAGATTCTCGAGGTGATGGCCGGCCTGCCGGTGACGATCCGCCTGCTCGATCCGCCGCTCCACGAATTCCTGCCCCACGAGGAATCGGAGTTCGCCGAAGTCGCGACCGCGGCGGGCGTCGACGTCGACACGCTCAAGCGCCGCGCGGCGGAGTTGCACGAGTTCAACCCGATGCTCGGCCATCGCGGTTGCCGTCTCGGCGTGACCTATCCCGAGATCTACGAGATGCAGGCCCGCGCGATCTTCGAGGCGGCGGTCGACGTCGCGGAGAAGTCCGGCGCGGCCCCGATCCCCGAGGTCATGATCCCGCTCGTCGCCACCCGCCGCGAGCTGGAACTGATGAAGGCCGTCGTCGACAAGGCCGCCCAGGCCGTGTTCGCCGAAAAGGGCCGGACGATCGAGTATCTCGTCGGCACGATGATCGAACTCCCCCGCGCAGCACTCCGTGCGGGCGAAATCGCGGAAGTCGGCGAGTTCTTCTCGTTCGGCACCAACGACCTGACGCAGACCACCTTGGGTGTCAGCCGAGACGACGCCTCGCGCTTCCTCGGCGCGTATGTCGAGCAGGGCATCTACGCGAAGGACCCGTTCGTCAGCATCGACGTCGAAGGCGTCGGCGAACTGATCGAGATCGCAGCGGAACGCGGCCGCAAGACGCGCGCCGGCATCAAGCTCGGCATCTGCGGCGAACACGGCGGCGACCCGGCCAGCATCGCGTTCTGCGAAAAGGTCGGCCTCGATTATGTCTCGGCTAGCCCGTACCGCGTCCCGATCGCCCGCCTTGCAGCAGCACAGGCCGCGCTCAACAAGAAGTGACGTGAAACCCCTCTCTCCCGATCCGCGGGAGAGAGGGGCGGTAATCAGCTACAAAGCCCCGCCGGCGGACCGACAAGTGCAGGCAGGGCAGGCGGGCCGGCGAGCGACGGCGTCGGCCCCGGCAGCGAAAGATCGACCGCCCGCGCATAATAGGGATCGGCTTCCGCCTCGGGCAGCGTCACGAAACGAAACCCCATCTCGCGGTACAGCGCGAGCAGTTTCGGTAACATCCGCGCATCGAACGCGCCAACATGCATCAGCAGGACATAGGGAATATCCCGTCCCACCTGAGCCTTGGCCCGCGCCCGTGCCGCCAAGGCCGCAGCCCGCGCATCGCGAAGAAAGCTCGCCTCCAGCTTGGCGATCGCCCCCGCATCCCGCTTGACTGAGCAAGCGGCATAGACCGGGTTCCAGCTAAAATCGTTGAAACTCATCGTCACCGCCGCAACCCGATACCCCCGAGCCCCGAGGTCGGCACGAGCCGCGTCGCGAACACTGGGCGTGCTACCCTCCGACAGGAACGGATATCGAAACCAGTGCCAATCGGTTCCCTTGGCGGCAGCAGCAAGCGGCGCTTCGTTCCGCACCACATCGGCGGAAAACGCAGCCGCACCGACTTTGTCGAGATCGGCATGCGAATAAGTGTGGTTGCCAAGTGGCAGTCCGGCAGCACGCCAAGCCGCGATCGCCCCAGCAGCATCGTCCGGCGCATCCAGCCCGAAACCCGCGTTCAAAAACCCAAACGCAGGCGCCTTCGCCGCGGCCAGCGCCCCGGTAATCGTCCGGATCACATCCACCCGAGTCTGCCCCGGCACAAGCGGACCATGGGCAGGAATATCGTCGAAGGTGATCGCGATGGCAGGCCCCTTGGCCACGCCGCGCTCGGAAGGACCGACCGGCACAAGGGCCGCAGCGCCAATCACCGATCTCGACCGGATCGACGCGCGTGCGCCGCCAAACAGACTCAGCGGTACGGCTTCACCCATCGTTTTATAGCCAACTTCGGACGGGTGCAGGTGGTCACCCGAGTCATACGCAGGAGATAGCCGATCGGGATGCGCCGGGTCGCGCATCAACCGGTCGAAATCGATGACGGCGTCGAATACCCCGGACGTGCGAATGAACGTGTTGACGGCCTGCCGATCCGCCTCGTTCTCCGCGGCGGGATGATAATAGGTGTTGCCGCCGAACGGCATCACCGTTCCCCCGATCACCTTGATCCCGTGAGCATGCGCCCGCGCGACGACCTGCGCGAAGCCGGCTGTGATCTGCGCGACGATCGCGGCGTGTTGTGCAGGCGTGGCGGGTGCGTCGCGGGTCAGCACGCCGAGGTCGTTCACGCCCTCCAGCACGATCGCCCAGCGCACGCCGCTGCGTGCGATAACGTCGCGATCGAAACGCGCGAGGAGATTTGGGCCAAGTCCGTCGAGCAGAACGCGATTGCCGCCGATCCCCGCATTGACGACGCCGATCGCGCGTTTTGCCGTAGTTCCGCGAAGCCTCTGCGCGAGCACGTCGGTCCAGCGAGTGTTGCGTTCGGGCTTCACGCCGTAACCGTCGGTGATCGAGTCGCCGATCGCGACGATCGTACCCGCCGTCGGTGCCGCGGCGACCTCGACGTCCGCGAGTGCATACCAATGCGTCGTCGGCGTCGCGCCCGCCAGCGTCGCATCCGCCACCGCGTTGCCGGCCAGCGTGAAACTCGTCGCGCGCGAGCCGGGGTGGCCGGTCTGCGGGCTTGCGGCTTCCGGGAGATATAGGCTGATCGCTAGATCTGCACCGGCTGTGACCGGGAACGCGACAGGGTCGCTGTACATTTCCGCGCCGGGCGGGATGACCGCGTCGCTACGGCCGGAGAAGGTCAGCCGCGCACCGCCTTCGATCCGCGGCGTACCGGGGGCGACCGATCGGGCGACGTGCGCGCCGCCGATCGGCAGTGGGCGCGTGCCGAACGCGTTGGAGAGCCGGATGCGTACGCGTTCGCCGCCGGCGGAGACCCGCACCACCTGGCGCAACGTGATCGCACCGGCCCGATCGGCTGGGAGCGCATTGTCGCCCTCGGCGATCATCTGCGACGATCCCCAGGTAGCGATCCAATGCGCGTCTCGTGCGGGCCCAGCGTCCCGCGCGCCCGCGCCCGTCACGATCAGCGCGCCCAACACCAGCGCTACCGGCCACCGTCTCATCATCGCGTCCTCGTCCTCTTATCTTGTGTCAGCGCGCAGCTATTGCGGGTTGCCGGGCGCGTACGGAAAGCGCTGTGCCTTGTACCATGCCAAGTCATGTGCGGGTGCCGCGGCGCCCGCCGGTAGCGGCAGGCCGTTGACCGACATCCAATAGGCAAGGCTCGCATCGCGCCACCAGCGCGCCTCGCGCTCCTGGACCGCTAGATACGTCGCGGTCTTCACCCAGCGCTCGGCGTCGACCTCTGTCTTCACGCCCTCCCACTGCCGACGCATGCCGGCCACGTAGCTCACGCCCGCATCGTAATCATGGACCATTTCCGCCCACACCGATCGCCCTGAGTTCGTCCGGTACGCCCAAGGCACATGGTGGAACCACAGCAGGTCGCGCTCCGGCGTCGTTGCAGGGGCGGCCAGCTTGCGGGAAAGCTCGGGCGCGTATTGCGCAACCGCGTTGCTTCCCGTCTTGGTCCGATCGAAGCCGATCCCGCCCTTATCGGCGCGGTGGTAATAGACCGGGTTCCATTCGGGGCGCTTGAGGTCGGCCACCCACGGGCCGGGGCCGTAGTGATGCCCCGTCGCCATGACGTGCGCGAGGCCGAGGGGTGTCATATAGTCGACTACCGCCTCACGCGATCCCATCATCATCGCGACCACCGGGTCGACGATTTTCGGGGAGGGCGCGAACGTCATCGCCGCCCATTCGCGCGCGACCGGGGCGGCGCCGAGTGTGGGATCCCACGCCATCCGGCCGAACGCGTACCAGTTCGCCTGGTTGAAGGTGGAGCCCGCCCAGTCGCGGTCGCGGCCGATATTCGCCACGCCCGCCATGCCGGTAAGTCTATGACCTTCCACCGAACCGTCGACGACCTTCGCCACGGTTTCACCGGGCGTCCGCATAGTCTGACTGCCGAGCGTTTCGGCGAACAGCGGCCCGAGATAGGCGAGGTGCGTCGCGAAGCCGAGATACTCCTTGGTGATCTGGAACTCGATCATCAGCGGGGTCTTGGGCATCGCCCCGAACAACGGGTGGAACGGTTCGCGCGGCTGGAAATCGATCGCGCCGTTCTTGACCTGGACGATGACGTTCGGCGCGAACTTGCCGTCGAGCGGCTTGAATTCGGTATACGCCTGCTTCGCTCGGTCGTCGGGGTCGGTCTCGGCATAGACGAACGCGCGCCACATCACGATTCCGCCATGCGGTGCGACCGCGGCGGCGAGCATGTTGGCGCCGTCCGCGTGGCTGCGGTGGTAATCACGCGGGCCCGGCTGACCCTCGCTGTTCGCCTTGACCAGGAAGCCGCCGAAATCGGGAATGCTGCGATAGATCTCGTCGGTCTTCGCCTTCCACCACGCAGCGACCTGCGGATCGAGCGGATCGGCGGTCTTCAAACCGCCGAGTTCGATCGGCGCCGAGAACCGTGCCGACAAATAGACCTTGATCCCGTACGGCCGGAACACGTCCGCCAACGCAGCAGCCTTGGCAATATACGGCGCGGTCAGGCTTTCCGTCTTCGCGTTGACGTTGTTCAGGACGGTGCCGTTGATCCCGATCGACGCGTTGGCGCGCGCGTAGTCGGTGTAGCGCGGGTCGCGGAAATCGGGGAGCGTCCACCAGTCCCACAGCGACGCGCCGGCATAGCCACGCTCGACCACGCCATCCAGATTGTCCCAGTGATTGAGCACGCGCAGCTTCACGCGCGGGGTCGAGGTCAGGTCGATTCGGTCGACGCTGCCGCCGGTCTGGAGATGTCGCAGCAACGCGAAGCTGCCATAGAGTACACCGCGATCTGTGTTGGCGGTGACGAGCAGCACGTGGCGGGAGCCGAGCGTGACGTATCCGACGCGGTATCCCTCGTCGCCGAGCGCCGCCAACGGCAGGCGAAGTGCGGCGACATCGCGATCTTTGGTGGTGGTCAGCAGGATTGTGGGCGTGCTCGTGCCGAACAGACTCACGCCGCGACGCAGTTCTGCTGCTGCCGCCTTGAGCGTAGGCGTATCACCGCGCGCCTCGATCGTCGGTAGGCTGCGCGGATTTGCCGTCGCTGAAGCCGGATATCGCAGCCAGAGATCATAGCCGTCCTCAGCTTGCGCCGGTCCGGTCAAACCAATTACCGCTCCGAACAGAAGCACGAACTTACCGATCCATCGGCCGAATATCGTCATAATCCTCTCCCGCCGTTCCGCACCACATTGACAGGATCGCGGATGATCAGCCATGTTATCGCTATCACGACGACGGCTTCGACAGCAATGCCGCGTTTCACATTAGGAGATAATCTTGGCCGGTACGAACACAGCAGGGAGTGCCCCGACCTTGATGCCGACCCGGCGTGACCTTTTCGGCCTGCTCGGGTCGGTCTCCATTACAGGGCTCATTCCCGGCGTTGCGTACGCCGCTACCGCGTCACCCACCTACCGCGATCCCCGCGCGCCGGTCGATCTTCGGGTCCGCGACCTGATGGCGCGGATGACGCTGGAGGAGAAAGTTGGCCAGACCATTTCCTTGTGGGCGACCAAGGCTGACGTGATGATGCCGGGTGGGCTCGATTTCGATCCGGCGCGCGCGACCGCCGCGTATCCGGCGGGGTTCGGGCAGGTCACGCGGCCGTCCGACAAGCGTGGCGGGCCGTCGGTCGCGGTGACGGCGGGCGGCACCGGCGCTGCGTGGCGCGGGACAGCCTCGACGATTGCGTTCGTCAACGCGGTCCAGCGCTGGGCGCGGGGCACGCGGCTTGGCATCCCGGTGATCTTCCACGAGGAATCGCTGCACGGCTACATGGCGCCCGACGCGACGATGTTCCCGCAGGCGATCGGCATGGCAGGCAGCTTCGACCGTGACCTGATGCGCCGTGGACAGGCGATCATCGGCCGCGAAGTGCGCGCACACGGCAGCCACCTCTCGCTGTCGCCGGTCGTCGACATAGCGCGCGACCCGCGCTGGGGCCGGATCGAGGAGACGTTCGGCGAGGATCCGTATCTGTGCGGCGAGATGGGCGTCGCCGCGGTCGAGGGCCTGCAGGGCGACAGCACGACGCTGGCGCCGGGCAAGGTCTTCGCGACGCTGAAGCACATGACCGGGCACGGCCAGCCCCAGGCGGGCAACAATATCGGCCCGGCACCGATCGGCGAGCGCGAACTGCGCGAGAGCTTTTTCCCGCCGTTCCGTAGCGTCGTGACGCGCACCGGGATCGGCGCGGTGATGCCGTCGTACAACGAGATCGACGGTGTGCCGAGCCATGCGAACCACTGGCTGCTCGGCAAGGTGCTGCGCGGCGAATGGGGGTTTTCGGGTGCGATCGTGAGCGATTACGGCGCGATCGAGGAGCTCGACACGATCCACGACGTCGCGCGGGACCTGAACGGGGCGGCGAAACTCGCGCTGGCGGCCGGCGTCGACAGCGCGCTCCCGGACGGTCTGGCCTACCGCACGCTTCCCGCGCAGGTACGCGCGGGGACGGTGCCGATCGCGCAGGTCGACGCCGCCTGCGCGCGCATGCTGGCATTGAAGTTCCACGCCGGCTTGTTCGAGGAGTCGTCGGTCGATCCCCGCGCCGCCGCTCGTCTGACCGGTAACGCGGAAGCGCGCGGCGTCGCGCTGGAAGCTGCCCGCAAATCGATGTGCCTGCTGACCAACGACGGCACTCTGCCGCTCGCGCCGAAGGGCAAGATCGCGGTGATCGGGCCGAATGCGGCAATCGCGCGGCTCGGCGGCTATTCCGCGCCGCCGCGGCAGGCGGTGTCGCTGCTCGACGGCGTGCGTGCACTGGTCGGCGGCGCGGCGACGATCGTCCATGCGCAGGGTGTGTTCATCACGCAGAGCGAGGACCGGTCGCAGGACGCAGTGCTGCTCGCCGATCCCGCCAAGAACCGCGCGCTGATCGCCGAAGCGGTCGAGGTGGCGCGCGGTGCCGGCACGATCATCCTCGCGATCGGCGATACCGAACAGACCAGCCGCGAAGGGTTCTCGGCGAACCACCTCGGCGACCGCACCACCCTCGACCTGATCGGCGAGCAGAATGCGCTGTTCGACGCGCTGCACGCGCTCGGCAAGCCGATCGTGATCGCCGCGATCAACGGGCGTCCACCGAGCTGGCCGGGCGTGATCGCGAAGGCGAACGCGGTGCTGGAATGCTGGTATCCGGGGCAGGAGGGCGGCACCGCGATGGCCGAGGCGCTGTTCGGGCGGATCAATCCGGGCGCAAAGCTGCCCGTGACCGTGGTGCGCGAAGTCGGCCAGGTGCCGTTCTATTACAACCGCAAGCCCTCGACCCAGCGTGGCTATTTGTTCGCGGAGACGGCGCCGTTGTTCCCGTTCGGGCACGGCCTCAGCTACACCCGCTTCGAGGTCAGCGCACCGCGGCTGTCGGCAGCGAAGATCGGCATCGCCGGCAGCGTCGGTGTCGAGGTCGACGTCGCCAATATCGGCCAACGCGCCGGCGACGAGGTCGTGCAGCTATATGTCCGCGACCAAGTGTCGTCGGTCGCCCGACCGGTGATGGAGCTGAAGGGCTTCGAACGCGTGACGCTCGCGCCCGGCGAGCGACGGACGTTGCGCTTCACGCTCGGCCCCGACGCGTTCGCGCTGTGGGACGTCGACATGCGCGAGGTCGTCGAGCCCGGGCTGTTCACGATCATGGCCGGGCCGAGTTCGGCACAGCTCAAATCCGCCATCCTCGAAATCGCCTGAAGGACCCGCGATGCCCAAGATCGTTTCCGCCCGCGTCATCGTCACCTGTCCAGGCCGCAACTTCGTCACGCTGAAGATCGAGTGCGACGACGGTACCGCCGGACTCGGTGACGCCACGCTCAACGGTCGCGAGTTGAGCGTCGCAAGCTACCTGACCGATCACGTCGTACCGTGCCTGATCGGCCGCGACGCGCACCGGATCGAGGACATCTGGCAGTATCTCTACAAGGGCGCCTACTGGCGCCGCGGCCCGGTGACGATGGCGGCGATCGCCGCGGTCGATACGGCATTGTGGGACATCAAGGGCAAGCTTGCGGGCATGCCCGTGTACCAGTTGCTCGGCGGCGCGGCGCGCGATGCGTGCATGGTCTATGCGCACGCCAACGGCACCACGATCGAGGACACGATCGCGGTCGCGAAGGCGGAGCAGGCGAAGGGCTACAAGGCGATCCGGCTGCAATGCGGCGTACCGGGGCTCGCCTCGACCTACGGCGTCGCCAAGCACGGCGCGCGCTACGAACCCGCCGATGCCGACCTGCCGAGCGAGAGCGTGTGGTCCACCGAGAAATACCTCCGCGTCGTCCCCGAACTGTTCAAGGCGGCGCGCGAGGCGATGGGCTGGGATGTGCACCTGCTCCATGACATCCACCACAGGCTGACGCCGATCGAGGCGGGGCGGCTCGGCAAGGCGCTCGAGCCGTATAACCTCTTCTGGATCGAGGATCCGACGCCCGCCGAGAACCAGGAGGCGTTCAAGCTGATCCGCCACCACACGACGACGCCGATCGCGGTGGGCGAGGTGTTCAATTCGATCTGGGACGCGAAGGACCTGATCCAGAACCAGCTGATCGATTATATCCGCGCGACCGTCGTCCATGCCGGCGGCATCACGCATCTGCGCCGGATCGCGTCGCTCGCCGATCTGTATCAGGTGCGGACCGGCTGCCATGGCGCGACCGACCTGTCGCCGGTGGCGATGGCGGCGGCGCTGCATTTTGGGCTGTCGGTGCCCAATTTCGGCGTGCAGGAGCATATGCCGCACACCGACGAGACCGATGCGGTCTTCCCGCACGCGTACAGCGTCGACGACGGCATGATGCATCCAGGTGATGCGCCGGGCCTCGGCGTCGACATCGACGAGGATCTCGCGGCGACCTACGAGTATAAGCGCGCTTATCTCCCGGTCGCGCGTCTTGAGGATGGCACGCTGTGCAACTGGTGACCGCCGCCGCCACGATCGAGAAACCGCGCGGCAAAGTGCGGTGGATCGTCTGTGCGCTGCTCTTTGCCGCGGTCGCGCTCAGCTACATCGACCGGCTCGTGCTGCCGGTGCTGAAACCCGAACTCCAGGCGCGCTACAACTGGACCGAGCAGGGCTATGCCGATCTCGCGATCGCATTCCAGGCTGCGTACGGCATCGCCTATGTGCTGTTCGGGCGGTTCGTCGACCGGGTCGGCGCGAAGATCGGCTATGCGGTTGCGGTGACGCTGTGGACGATCGGTCACGTGGCGCACGCACTGTTCACCAGCGCGGGCATGATGATCTTCGCGCGCATCCCGCTCGCGATCGGCGAGGCCGGGGCGTTCCCCGCGGCACTCGCCGCGGCGAACGAATGGTTTCCGCAACGCGAGCGGGCGCTGGCGATCGGTATCTTCAACGCGGGCTCGAACGTCGGGGCGATCCTCACGCCGTTGATCGTGCCGGTGATCGCGGTGACGTTCGGCTGGCGGATGGCGTTCGTCGCGACCGGCGCGCTGACCGTGATCTGGCTGGTCGCCTGGCTCGCCTTCTACCGATCGCCGCGCAAGCATCCGCGCGTCACGCCCGAGGAACTGGCGTGGATCGAGGCCGATCCCGTACCCGCTGCCAAGCCGGTCCGCTGGCGCACGCTGCTCCGTTTGCGGCAGACCTGGGCGTATATGCTCGGTCGGTTCCTGATCGATCCGGTGTGGTGGACCTTCCTGTTCTGGCTACCCGACTTCTTCAACCGGCAATACGGCGTGAAGATGCTCGATTTCGGCCCGCCGCTGGTCGCCGTCTACGTGCTGGCCGATGTCGGATCGGTCGCGGGCGGCTGGTTCTCGTCGCGGTTGCTGGCGAAAGGGGCGACCCCCAACCGTGCGCGAAAGACGGCGTTGTTCGCCTGCGCACTGTTCGCGCTGCCGATCATCTTCGCCGCGCAGGCGCCGGGGCTATGGTGGGCGGTCGCGGCGATCGGCTTGGCCTGCGCGTGTCACCAGGGCTTCTCCGCCAACGTGTACGCGATCCCCGGCGACCTGTTCCCGCGCGGCATGGGCGGATCGGTGATCGGTCTCGGCGGGCTGGCGGGGGCGTGCGGCGGCATGCTGATGGCCAAGTTCGCCGGCACTATCCTTGCCGGCGTCGGCAGCTATGGTCCGATCTTCGCCGTCGCCGGCTGCGCCTATCTCGTCGCGTTGCTGGTTATCCACCTGCTCGTCCCGCATTATACCCCCGTCGATCCGGAACGCCTCGCATGACCCATCCGCTACGTCTCCACCCCGACCGCCTGTTTCCCAGCGAAGGCCGCACCCGCGACATCGCCCGCGCGCTGCACGCGGGGGTCAAGGACCTGCCGATCGTCAGCCCGCACGGCCATACCGATCCCGCATGGTTCGCGCGGAACGAGGCGTTCAGCGATCCTGCCTCGCTGCTGATCGTCCCCGATCATTATGTGTTCCGGATGCTCTACAGCCAGGGCGTGTCGCTCGCCGCGCTCGGCGTGCCGACCGTCGATGGCAGCCCGACCGAGAGCGATCCGCGAAAGATCTGGCGCATCTTCGCGGAGAACTACCACCTGTTCCGCGGCACCCCCTCGCGGATGTGGCTCGACTGGGTGTTCGCCGAGGCTTTCGGGATCGACGTCCGCCTCGAACCCGCGACCGCCGACCTGTATTACGACACGATCGGCGCCGCGCTGAAGACGCCCGAATTCCGCCCCCGCGCGCTGTTCGACCGGTTCGGCATCGAACTGATCGCGACCACCGAAAGCCCGCTTGACCCGCTCGACCACCACGCCGCGATCCGCGCGAGCGACTGGAACGGCCGCGTAGTGACCGCCTATCGCCCCGACCCCGTCGTCGATCCCGAGACGCCGGGCTTCGCCGCCAACGTCCGCCGCTTCGGCGAGACCGCGAACGAAGACGTCGGCAGCTATGCGGGCTATCTTGCGGCACACCGCTTCCATCGCGCCCGCTTCCGCGATGCCGGCGCCACCTCGACCGATCACGGCCATCCCTCTGCCGCGACCGCAGACCTGACACCCGCCGAAGCGGAAGCGCTTTACGCCCGGATCATGGCCCAACCGACCGCCGCCGACGCTGAACTCTTCCGCGCGCAGATGCTGACCGAGATGGCGGCGATGTCAGTCGAGGACGGCATGGTGATGCAACTCCATCCCGCCGTCTCGCGCAGCCACAACGCCTCGGTGCTGGCACGCTTCGGCCGCGACAAGGGTGGCGATATTCCGCTGCCCGGCGAGTTCGTCCGCGCGCTGAAACCCCTGCTCGACCGGTTCGGCAACAACCCGGCGCTGACGCTGATCCTCTTCACGCTCGACGAGGACACCTATTCGCGCGAACTCGCCCCGCTCGCCGGCCATTACCCGTCGCTGCGGCTCGGCCCGCCCTGGTGGTTCCACGATAGTCCAGAAGGCATGCGCCGGTTCCGCGAACGCGCGACCGAGACCGCCGGCTTCTACAACACGGTCGGCTTCAACGACGACACGCGCGCCTTCCTGTCGATCCCCGCGCGCCACGACGTCGCGCGCCGGATGGACTGCGCGTTCCTGGCGAAACTCGTCGCCGAACACCGGCTCGAAGAGGATGAAGCGCACGAGGTCGCCCGTGCGCTTGCCTACGACCTCGTCAAACAAGCCTATCGACTATGAAGCAGCTCGGCCTTGAGCGTTCCGCGAAGGAAGCGTTCCAGCCGGGACGTCGCGACATTCTTTGCGGGGCGGTGGCGATGGTCGCCGCGCCTGCTTTTGGTGCTGGCCACGTCGCCGAGCCCCGTATCCAGCGTCTGTCGCCCGCGTTCGACCGGATGGTCGCGCCCGGCACGCAAGTCGAGACGATCGCGACCGGCATTCGCTGGGCGGAAGGGCCAGTATGGGTGGAGGCTGGGCAGTATCTGCTGTTCTCCGATCCTCCTGCCAATATCGTCCGTCGCTGGCGCAAGGGTGGACCGGCCGTGCCGTTCCTCGCTCCGTCGGGGGCAGGAGGCACCGATCCGAAGCTCATCCGCGAACCGGGCGCGAACGGACTTGCGCTCGACCGTACGGGCCGGTTGTTGATCGCGAACAGTGGTGGGCGCTCGATCGATCGCGTGGATTTGGTCACGCGACGGCGCGAGGTGGTGGTCGACCGGTATCAGGGAAAGCGGTTCAACAGCCCGAACGACATGCATGTCGCGCGCGATGGAACGATCTACTTCACCGATCCGCCCTACGGCATGACCGAAGGCGATACGTCGCCGCTGAAGGAAATGTCGGTGAACGGCGTCTATCGGCTACGCCCCGGTGGCGTGATCGAACTGCTGGAGGGAGGCCTGACGCGACCGAACGGCATCGCGCTGTCCCCGGACGAAACGCGGCTCTACGTTTCGGTGTCGGACGAAACCGCGCCACGGATCATGGTCTACGACCTCGATACGAAGGGCGTGCGCAATGCCCGGGTGCTGCTTGATGCCACGGCGATGAAGGCGCGGGGCGGGGCGGGGTTGCCCGACGGCATGAAGGTCGCGCGGGACGGAACGCTGGTGTGTTCGCTGCCCGGCGGGATGATGTTCATGACGCCCGATGCGGAGCCGCTCGCGCTGGTGACGACCGGCGCGCCGATCGCCAACTGCGCGTTCGGGGAACGGGGGCGGGCGTTGTTCATGACCGCGAACGACCGCGTCCTGCGCCTGCCGCTCCGTGCGGGTTGGCAAAGCGAGGGCTGATCCGTCTTCGTTCGACACGGGTCGTTTGCCCATCGGTCACGTTGGCACGGTCTTGGGACGCTCCCCGATAGCAACCGCTACCGGGGACAGGTCGATCAGAACCGGGCGCGGACGCCCAGGCGGTAGAAGCGGCCAAGCGTGTCGTACAGTGCCGGGTTCACGTCGAGGCCGGTGTTGGTCTGCGGCGCGGGCTCTGGGTCGTGATCGAACAGATTGTCGACCTTGAAGAACATACTGACCTGCTTGGTCAGGTTCACCGAACCGCCGAGGTCAATGTAGAAGGCACCCTTCATCTTGTTATAGTCGATGGTCGGGTGGTTGGCGGTCGAGACCGGGCAAGCGGTGGTGCAGACGACATATTGATTGCCGAACACGCCGTCCGAGAACCAGCGCTCCTGCAGGTTGAGGCTGAAGACGTCGTTGTCGTAGCTCTGCGTCGCCAGCCACTTCCAGTCCGGCGTCGCGCCGTTGTTGGCTCCGGCCTGGTCGACGACGTCAACGCCGGCGATCCCGGCGTCGACGAGGAACTCCTTCACATGCGTACCCAGCACGCGGAGCGTGAAGTTGCCAGGAATGCCGAGTGGCTTCTTCCACTGATAGCTCGCCTCGATGTCGAACCCGCTGGTCTTCCACGATGCCAGATTGAACGGCTGGACGTTGATGAAATTGCCGCCCTGGGTCGGGCTGTTCAGCACGAAGCCGCCGCAGAACGCCTGATTGCCCTCGAAGCAGAAGCGGACGATCTGGTCTGGCGACAGTGTCGAGACGACGCCGTCTAGCTTGATCTTGTAATAGTCGAACGACAGACCGAGACCCGGTGCCCATGACGGGTTCGACAGGACGATACCGACCTCGGTATTGCGCGCGATTTCCGGCTTCAGAGCAGGGTTGCCGACGGTGTTCTGGAACGCCTGCACGCCGCTACCGGAAAAGGGATTGGTAAAGTTCGGCAGCGTAGTGACGGTCGGTGCGGCAAACAGTTCGGACAGGTTCGGCGCGCGGACGTCGCGCGACGTGACGGCGCGCAACCGGATACCGTCCAACGGCGTATCCCAAGTGCCGCCGGCCTTCCACGCCCAGACCGTGCCCGACGTTGAGTAGTGCGTCACGCGACCGGCGCCGTTCAGGTTGGCACGACCGATGGCTTCGCTGTTGAACAAGGGCAAGTTGAGTTCGAGGAACCCCTCATACACCTCGTACTTGCCGCGGCCGTTCTTGTAGTTGCCGGCTGCCCAGTTACTGCCCAGCGCGGAATTCAACAGCGGATCGGCGGGATAGGCGGTGCTGTTGGGGCTGAGTGCGGTTACGCCCGCACCATAGGGATCGCCGTGGACGCGGTAGAATTCGCGACGATACTCGCCACCGAAGGCAACCGCCAACGGCCCGGCCCACAGGTTGAGCGGCTCGCCGGAGAAGTTGAGGCTGGCGACGTCCTGCGTCAGCTTGGTGCGCTGGAGCGGCCCATTGGCAGGCGTGACGTAGGCAAGCGCCGATGCCGACGGCACCGCACCGCCGAAGATGTTGATAGGCTGGCACCCGGCGGCGCGTGCGGCAGGATCGGCGCAGACAATCGCGCCGTTCAGCGTGATCGCGTTGGTCGCCGCGACATAGCGGGGCTGCAACACGGTATTGTCGACGTCGATCGCCGCCTTTGTGATGCCGTGCTCGTAATACGCATCGTAGGTCCAGGGCGTGCTGCCGATCTCGAATTTGCCCTTGAGACCGCCGACGAAACGGTATTGGCGCCGGTCCGTCTGGACCAGCGGATCGGGGAAGTTGCCGTTGCTGGTACCGAAGTTGAACTGCGTGATCCCTGGAGTCCCGGTAGCGGGATTTATCGCCGTCGCACAACGATCCCGCACCAGCTGCGGCAGGAAGGGGTTGGCGCACTGCACGGTCAGGTTAGGGCGGTTGTACCCCGGGCTCGGCTGGTTGCTGGTCTTCACCTGCGCGACGTTGACGGTGACATAGGCCTCGTTGTTCTCGGCAAAGTCGAAGCCGATCCGCCCGAAGCCGTTGAGCCGTTCAAGCGAGGATTTGAGCGATGCGCCCGAGCCCGGCGCGCCCGACAGGTCGCCGCCGACGCAGAAGCTGTTGGCGGGGAAGCAGTTTGTGACGCCGCCGGTGCCGGTCGGACGACCGTTCGAGCCATAGTTGAAATTATACGGCGCGCCGTTCTGGTCGAACGCGATGCCCTGTAACGGGCCGTTGTTGATCAGGCCGAAGCGCGCATATTGATAAGGCTGGGCATAGTCGCGGTAGTTGAACTGCGGCAGGCCGTTGTTCGTTTGTCCGGTGTTGACGAGCGTAGTGGCTCGGTACCAGTCGCGACCCTTGGCGAGGTCGGTGCCGAAATCGCCCGGGCCGACGCCGTCCTCGTCGTCATATTCGCCGCTGACGATCAGGTGCAGCTTGTCGCCGAACAGCGCGGTGCCGAACGCGGCCTGGACCAGGCCTTGCTTGTCGTCGCCGTAATTGGTGATGCCGCCCTGGACGTTCGCCTTGAAGCCCTTGAAGCGCGTGTCGGTGATGAAGTTGACCACGCCGCCCACCGCGTCCGAGCCGTAGGAGGCGGATGCGCCGCCGGTGACGACGTCGACGCGCTTGACCAGCAACTGCGGGAACATGCTGATGTCGGGTACGCCGGAGACGTTGGCGCCGACGACGCGCTGGCCGTCGAGAAGGGTCAGCGTACGGATCGGGCCGAGGCCGCGGAGTGAGAAGGAGCTCAGTCCTTGCGTACCGCTGGACGTGCTGAACGTGCCGGTGGAGGCGCCGGTCGAACCCTGCAGCGACGGCAGCTGCGCGACCGCGTTGAAGATATTGGGCTGTGCGTTCTTGAGGATCTGGTCCTCGCCGATCACGGTTGTCGGCGTCGGTGCGTTGTAGCCGCTCGAGACGATGCGCGACCCTGTGACGACGATGTCCTTGTCCGGCGCGGCCTGCTCTTCTGCAGCGGTCTGCGGGGTCAGCGTCTGAGGCGGCGCTGCCGGATCGGCCGATTGAGTCGAAGCGGGCAGGTCGGACGGCGGGGCAATTGTCTGGGCTGCGGCAGGGGCGCAGAGCAACGCGGTGGCCAGCACGATCATGCTGGTTGCGTTAACATTGAAAGATCCGACTGACCGTCGACTGCGCGTAACCTTGTTCATCCGTCCATCCCCTTGTCGCACGTAGCGCGTGCCGTGGTCCGGCTTGGCCACGTGTCATTCTTGTCGTTCTCTACGATATACTGAGCGCGGTATCATCTACGACCATGGTCGCAGGCGCGGCGCGTGAGCCGAAGCCTGATGCGTCAGGGCATCAGGCGCTTGCGGCCTTGCGAGAGATGCCAGCGCATCGCCAGCGCCGCGCCGTCCGCATCCTGCGCGCGGATGGCTTCGACGATCGCGTCGTGCTCGTCCATCATCGCCTTGATCACTTCCGGCGCACGCGACCGCGAGATGTCGACCCCGGCGCGGAGGATCCGCATCACCGCATCCTGGAGGTGATCGAAGACCGGCAGGAACGCGGCGTTGGCGGTCGCCTCGGCGATCGCGCGGTGCAGCACCCAGTCCTCGTCATGCGCCGGCGCGTTCGACAGCAACGCGGTGCGCAATGCCTCCAACGCGTGTTCGATCGCGTCCATCTGGTGGTGCGACCGGCGTTGTGCCGCGAGCCGCGCCGCCTCCGCTTCCAGTACGAAGCGCACTTCGTAGGTGCCGAGCGTCGCCGCGATGTCGGCCATCGGCATGTGCGACCCGAGCCGCTCCGACGGGCGCCGCTTGACGTAGGATCCCGCACCGCGCCGCGCCTGTGTGATGCCGTCGGACGCGAGCCTCGCCAGCGCCTCGCGGACGATCGTGCGGGACATGCCGAACATCGTCGCCAGCTTGTCCTCGGCCGGAAGCCGGTCGCCGACCGCGAGATGCTCGTCGAGGATGATCTGGACGATCGCGGTATAGGCGCGATCCGCCAGCCTTAAGCCGCTTGCGGCGGGCTTGTCCGGAACGATCGGCGGCGGGTCGCTCGGAGTCTCAGACGACATGGCTGAGCGCCAGGACGAACGCGAGGCCGACTACCGAGATCGACGTCTCCAGCATCGACCAGGTGCGGAACGTGTCCGCGGTGCTGGTGCCGACATAGCTCTTGACGAGCCAGAAGCCGGGATCGTTGACGTGACTGAAGAACACCGAGCCCGCGCCGATCGCGAGCACGACGAGTTCGGGGGACACGCCCGAGCTTGCGACGACGCCTGGCATAATGCCGACCGCAGTGATCGTCGCGACCGTCGCGGAGCCAGCCGCGAGGCGGATGCCGACCGCGACCAGCCAGCCGAGCAACAGCGGCGAGATCGAATACATCAGTACGGTGCGCGCGAGCAGGTCGGACAGGCCTGCGGTCACCAGCACCTGCTTCAATGCGCCGCCCGCGCCGATCGCCAGCAGGATCGCGCCCGCCGCGCCCATCGTCTCGTGCCACACCGCATTCTGGATCGCAGCCTCACGAAGCCGCCGGCCGAACAGCAGCGGGAGCGCGATGAGGTTTGTCAGCAGCAACGCGACGACAGGGTTGCTCGCGGCGACGAGCCATGCGGTTCCTTTCATACCCGGGATCATTTGGCCCAGCTCGCCGGTCGCGATCATCAGCACCGGCAGGAGCACGATCAACAGCGACCACAGCCGCGGCGGCGGGGCGATGCCGAGCCCCGGATCGTGCAATACCGGCGCTTCCAGCCGCACGCCGCGCGTGGTGAACTTCGCGAGCAGCGGCCCGGAGATGATCGCCGTCGGAATGGCGATCGCGATGCCGTACAGCATCGTCTTGCCAAGGTTGGCGCCCAATGCCTCGACCGCGAGCAGGGGGCCGGGGTGAGGCGGGACGAGTGCATGGACCACGCCGAGCCCTGCCAGCGCCGGCATGATCAGCCTCAACTTAGCTGCATCGCGTTCCGCACCGTCCTTGCCGGTCATCTCCTCGGCGGCTGCGACGACGATCGGCAGCAACAGGACGAGGCCGGTCTCGAAGAACAGCGGAAGCCCGACGATGATCGCGATGCCCAGCGTCGCCCATGGTGCCGCTTGCTTGCCGGTCAGCTGCAACGCGCCCTTTGCAAGCGACGCCGCCGCGCCCGACAGATGCAGCATCGCGCCGAGCGACAGGCCGAGTGCGACGACCAGCCCCGTGCCGCCGATGATGTCGCCTACCCCCTTCTGCACCGCCTTGGCGACGTCGGGGAGGGGAAGGCCGGCGAGCAGGCCGACGGTGAACGCGCCGCACAACAGGCCGATAAAGGGGTGGAGTCGACCGCGAACGATCATCAGGACGGCAAGCAATATACCCGTGAGTGCAGCGATCACGAGTCGCATGTCGGGGCTGATCATCGGCGTACAGATCGCAGTCGCGCGCGATCGTCCAGTGCTCGTGACATCACGCCCCTCCCGTTGATCGACGGCGCCTTCGCCTGCCGATATGATGGCATATCTGTACGACAGGTCTTTGCGATCTGACAACAAAAAAGGCTTGATTGCGTCCGATCGCACGGCCCATAGTCAAAACCTGTCCAACCGAATCCGCGTAACGGATCACTGGATCAACAGCGACAGCCACCGCGTCTCGGCCACCCATCGGCCGCTACGACTTCGGCCGGCGCACAGGGAGGGATGACCATGGAACGGCCTGGATACGATACGCACCAACCTTCGGCCGCGACCACTGCCGCGACGTGCGCCGCGTCGCCGCGCCTGACGCCGACGCAGATCAGGGTCCTTCGCGGCGTGCATTCGGGTTTGCTCAACAAGCAGATCGCGTTCGATCTCGGCATCGCCGAGGCTACCGTGAAGGTCCACATGACCGCCCTGATGCGCAAGCTGAACGTCCGCAACCGGACGCAGGCTGCGATCGTCGCGCAGACGCTGGCGATCTGACATCCGCTTTATCCTCCCCCGCCAGGGGGAGGTGGCGCCATAGGCGACGGAGGGGGCGGACGCGGAACAGAGGTTACCCTTACCTCCCCCTCCGTCTGGCAAGTGCCAGCCACCTCCCCCTTACGGGGGAGGATTAGGGGCTCCGAATACGACCTTCGTCGCAGATGAAGCGGGCCTCCACGAACGGTAGGACTGCTGTCCTGATAACGGGAGACGGACGATGGTTGCGAAATGGCTGCTCTGCGGAACGGCGCTTCTTGTCGCCAGCCCGTCCGTTGCAAAGACCGTGGCTGCAAAGACGGCGGCGCCAACCAAGTCGGTCTCGGTCTATCTCAGCCAGCCCGATGATCCGCGCGCGATCACCGTCAAGGGCGTCGGCGACGGCCGCGTGGACGACAGCGCGGCAATCCAGCAGGCGATCGACGCGGCGGCGGCTGGCGGTCATGGCGGCGTCGTGTTCCTGCCGTCGGGACGCTACCGGATCACGCGCACGATCTTCATCCGCTCCGCCGTCCGTGTCTTCGGCGTCGGCGCGACCCGCCCCGAGATCGTCCTTGCCGACAACAGCGCGGGCTTCGGGTCCGGCGTGGCGGCGATGGTCAGCTTCACCGGCGAGGACCAGTACCGCGTCGGCAAGGCACCCGTCCCGCCGCGCACTAGCGTGCCGTTCGATCCGGCGATCTTCGACGCGACCTCGAGCACTTTCTATTCCACGCTGTCCAATGTCGATTTCCGGATCGGCGATGGCAATGCCGGTGCGGTCGCGGTGCGCTTCCGCGTCGCGCAGCACGGCTATCTGCGGCACATCGACTTCCACATCGGCTCGGGTCTCGCCGGCGTCTATCAGGCGGGCAACGAGTTCGAGAATCTGCGCTTCTTCGGCGGCCGCTACGGCATCATGTCGGAGAAGACCTCGCCCGCGTGGCAGTTCACGCTGCTCGACTCGGAGTTCCAGGGGCAGCGCGACGCGGCGATCCGCGAGCATGAGGTCGACCTGACTCTGGTCAACGTCGCGATCCGCGATACGCCGATCGGGATCGAGATCGACCGCGGCTATTCGGATTCGTTCTGGGGCAAGGACGTCCGGTTCGAGAACGTGTCGCAGGCAGGTATCGTCGTTTCGGCGGAGAACAGCGTCTTCACGCAGATCGGATTCGACAATGCGGTCGCGAGCAACACGCCGACCTTTGCGCGTTTCCGTGACAGCGGAAAGACCGTCGCGGCGGCGGGGCCGACCTACCGGGTCGCCGACTTTTCTTACGGTCTGAAGCTGGCGGGCCTCGGTACGATCGGCGAATATGCGACCGACGTGTCGATCGCGCCGCTGTCTCGACTGCCCGCTCGACGCGCGCCTGCGATCCGGGCCATGCCGGCCGTGCGCGAATGGGCGAACGTGCGTGATTTGGGCGTCAAAGGTGACGATACCACCGACGATACCGCAGCCCTGCAGCGCGCAATCGACACTCACCGCGTGCTGTATCTCCCGGTCGGTCGCTACCGCGTCACCGACACGCTGAAGCTACGGCCCGACAGCGTGCTGATCTCGCTGCATCCGAGCCTCACGCATCTCTATCTCCCCGACGAGACGCCCGCGTACATGGGTGTCGGCGGTCCGAAGGCGCTGCTGGAGAGTGCGAAGGGCGGCAACGCGATCGTCTCCGGCTTGGGGCTGTGGACCGGGGGCGTGAACCCGCGCGCGACCGCGCTTCTGTGGAAGGCGGGCGAGGCGTCTATGATCAATGACGTCAAGATCCAGGGCGGGGGCGGCACCGTGCTGACCAAGGGCAGCCCGATCGGATTCGGCGATCCGCGCGCGCGCTTCGATGGTCAGCATCCGAGCATCTGGGTGACCGACGGCGGCGGCGGTACGTTTGCGGCGATCTGGTCGCCGAACACGCTGGCATCGGCGGGCTTCCACGTCTCGAACACCAAGACCCCCGGTCACGTCTACGAACTGTCGGCCGAGCACCATTATCGCGCCGAGATCGTCCTCGACAACGTCGAGAACTGGGAATTCCTCGCGCCACAGACCGAGCAAGAGGTGCGCGACGGCGTCGATGCGATTTCCACCGAGATCCGCAATTCGCGCAACATCTTGTTCGCCAATTACCACAGCTACCGCGTCACACGGTCGATCAAGCCGATGGACGCGGCGGTAAAGCTCTACAACTCCGGCGACATCCGTTTCCGCAATGTCCATGTGAACGCCGAAAGCGGGTTTGCGAGCTGCGATGCGAAGGGCTGCGGCACATATCTGCGCGCAAGCAAGTTCCCGTTCGAGAACACGATCAAGGACATGACACGCGGGCAGGAAGTGCGCGAACTCGAATTCGCCAAGCTCGACGTGCCGGCCGCACCTGCAACGGCGGTCCAAACCCCGATACCGGCAACGCCCGGCGTCGAGAAGCTGGCCGACGGTTTCTATTCGATCGCCGGTGGCGCGGTCGATGCGCAGGGCAAGCTGTACTTCATCGATCGCCGCTTCCAGCGGATCCATGGCTGGTCGAAGACCGAAGGCCTGTCGATCGTCGCGGAAGCGCCGCTCGACGCGGTGAACCTCGCGGTCGCCAAGTCCGGCGATCTGCTGGTGCTGTCGTCGGCCGGGCGAGACGGGACCGTCTACAGCATCGATCCGACCAAGCCGGCTGACGTTCGAGTCATCGCACCGACCCCGGCCAAGGCGAGACGCGGTGCGGCGACGGTGTTGCCCGTCAACGTCTGGGCGAACGGCGAGTTCGCCGACCGGATCGATCCTACGACGTACCAATATCCACCGCTCGCCGATTTCTTCACCGGCAAGATGGGCGAGGCGAAGGCGCAGGAATATGTCTCGCCCGACGGTTCGCTGGTGCTGCCGGCGTTCCGCGTGTGGAATCAGGGGCCGGACGATCATCAGGGTTGGCGCTGGTCCGATACGCTCGACTCTTACGGGTTCGTCACGGCGCCCCCCGGCGAGCGGGTAGTGCTGACCAACGGATCGGAGAACCGCACGTATAGCGGTCTGGTCGGCGACAATGGCCGGGTGACGGACCTAAAGGTCGTCGCACCGCGCGGCGGCGAGAGCGCAACGCGCGACGCGGCCGGCAACCTGTACGTCGCCAATGGACAGGTGTTCGTCTATCGGCCGGACGGCTCGCTGTTACGTCGTATCGACGTCCCGGAACGTCCGCTGCAACTCGTCATCGGTGGCGCCGATCGTCGTACGCTGTTCATCCTGGCGCACCACGCACTCTACTCTATCGGACTGTAAGCGGGTCGGGCGGTCGGTCAGATCGCCCGCTTGCGCCGAACCAGGCTGACCGTCTGGATCAGCGTCGCCAGCGCGGTCAGCACGATGCCGAGCATAGCCACGCCGAACCAGCCCGCCGCGGCCCAGGCCTGCGTCGCGGCGGCGGACCCGACCGCGCCGCCCAGGAACATCCCGCCCATGAAGATCGTGTTGAGCCGCGCCCGCGCTTCGGGGCGCAGCGCGTAGACGATGTGCTGGTTGGAGACGAGCGCGCTCTGGACGGCGAAATCGAGCACGATGACACCGACGACCATGCCCGCGATCGACGTCCACACGCCGAACAGGATCCACGATACCAGCGTGAGCGCGGCACCAAGCGCGATCACCATGTGCGGGCCCTTTCGATCCGCGTACCGTCCGGCGATCGGCGCGGCGAAGATGCCGACTGCGCCGACGATACCGAACAGCCCCGCGACATCGGCGCCCATCGCATAGCGCGGCTCCTGAAGCCTGAGCGCGAGGATCGTCCAGAACGCGGTGAACGCGGCGAAGATCAGCGACTGGGTGACGGTCGCCAGCCGCAATGCGTCGAACTCGCGCCATAGCCCGACGAGCGAGCGGAGAAGACCGCCATAGGACAGTGTGGCGGCTGGCTGGCTGCGGGGTAGCTTGATCGCCATCCAGAGGCCGACGGCGAGCGCCATCGGCACGCCCAGCCAGAACATCTCGCGCCAGCCGGCATGCGTGGCGACGAAGCCGGCAAGTGTCCGGCTGAGCAATATGCCGCACAAGAGGCCTGACATGACCGTGCCGACGGTCGCCCCCCGTCGGTCCGGCGCGGCGAGGTTGGCGGCCAGCGGGACGATCTGCTGTGCGACCGTGGAGGCGATGCCGACCAGCAGCGACGCGGCCACGACGAGCCCCGCGGTGGGCGCGATCGCGGCGGCGACCAGCGCGGCAGCCAGGACGGCGAACTGGATCACGATCAGGCGCTTGCGCTCGATCAGGTCGCCGAGCGGCACGAGGAAGAACAGGCCTGCGGCATAGCCGAGCTGTGTGGCGGTGGGGATCAGCGTGGACAGCTTGCCCGGCAGGTCCTTCTCGATCACGCCCAGCATCGGCTGGTTGTAATAGATGTTGGCGACCGCGACGCCGGCAGCGGCGGCCATCGCGAACGTCACGCTGCTGGTCAGGACATAGCCCGTCGTACGAGATTCCGGGCGGTCTTGCGCAGTCGATGTCATGGTCAATTCCGGTGTACGGCGCTGCGCCTGACGGGCGCGCCATGCTTGCAGGTGAATGGGTCGAGCGTCGTTAGCGGGCGACGACGCGCGCTCGGGTTAGATGGGCAGTTCGCCCGTAAGGTAAAGTGCGGACGGCAGGCCCGACGGCAGCGTAGGTTCGGGCGCGGTACGCGTTGCGGCGGCGCGAAGCCACTCCGGGCCACCGTCGCGGTGCCGGGTCGAGCCATCCGACCGCGCCGGCACCTTGCCGTAGATCGGCGGCCCGTCGCGGCCAGGCGACCCTGCGCCGAACGACGCCGCGATATTGCCGTAGGTCGACGGATCGCGCCCGTCGAGACTGAGCCGGTCGTTCAGGTAACAGGCGGTCGCCCACGCGGTCTCGGGATCGGGCGTCAGGGCGATGATCCGCTTGGCCCAGTACATGCGCAGATTATTGTGCATCCAGCCATCGACCAGGAACTGGCGCTGGCAGGCGTTCCAGGTCTCGTCGCGGGTGGTTCCGTTGAGCAGGTCGGCGAGCGTTTCCACTTCCGGACGCGGGTCAGAAGCGTGAGCGGCCAGCGTTTCGCGGGCCCATTCCGAGACGCGGTCGTAGCGTTCGGGCGAGGGAAGCGCGCGAGCCTGGTAGTGGAACCACTCGCGCCATGTCAGCAGTTCGTCGGCGAACTTGCTCTTGGCGGCGACAGGCGCATCGGCGGCTTCGACGGTGGCCATGACCTCGCGCGGGCCGATCACGCCGAAATGCAGATAGGGCGAGAGCATGCTCGCACCGACCGGCTTGGTCGCATCGTTGCGGGTCGTCGCATAGGTCGGCAGCACCGTGTCCATCAGCCGTTCGAGCTTCGTCAAGGCGCCGTCGCGGCCGGCCGGGAAGTCCGGACTGAGCGCAAGCGAATGATCGATCGCCGCATTCTCGACCAGCCGGTCCAGGTCGGCGTCGCTGCATGACTCAAGTCGATCCGATGTGAAGGGCAGGGGGCCATCATACGCCGCAATGCCCGCTTGAAGATCGGCGATCGCCACCCAATCCGCTCTCACCGCTTCGTGCCGGCGTCGAAACGCGGTGGTCGAGCCGATGCCGTCGCCGAGCAGCGCGGGGGGTACCAGACATGCGGCATTGACCGCGAACATCGCGACTTCGGTGCGGGCGGCGACACGGTCCGACTGCCAGCGCGCGACGAAGGTCGGCTGGTCCTCGACGAACACCGCGGCGCTGTCGGCGGCCAGACGATAGACCAGACCCTTCTCGCGTGCGTCGGCGCGGTCGACATGCTGGACGCAGGCAAGGCCGCGCTGCCGGCAGTCTCGCGCCAGATCGCGGCTCGCACCCAGAATGAAGCGGTGAAGGCGATCGGACGCGTAGGGGTAATCGTCTCGCAGTCCGTGGTAGACGAGGACCGGCAGGCCGAGATCGTTGCCGAGACGGATCGCCGCGTCGATTACCGGATTGTCGCGGGCACGCAACGCCTGTTGCAGCCAGCAGAGAACGTAACGCCCGCTTGATCGGATGTCGGCTGCGTTCATCCGACGAACGCGAGGCGCCTCCGACCAGGATTGTAGCGGCGGGACGTTCGAAGCTTGCGGGAATTGCGGTATCATTGTCGCCCAACACACAGGCTTCGTTCTACGATCCCTTAAGGTCGTGAGTATGCATTGCATCGAGCGCCTCGGAGATCAGCGCGGCGACGACGGTCTGGCCAAGCGCATCCGCCTCCACCAAGGCATCCTCAAGATGCTCGCGAAGCCGTTGATCGGGATTTAGCATCCGTTGTGGCATATCCGAATATACCGACCGCAACGTCTGACTACAGAAGTCGTCACTTCGACTAGTCCCGCAAAAATACCACTTCGGCCCACTAATTCCAAAAAAGATATCGCTACCTTGCGCAGCGGCCGGATTTTCGAATCATAAATCGCGGTAGTAAAAGATTTCTGGTTCGTCTGCCGGACGTAAGCCGACGATCTGCCCTGCCGGTTGCCAGTTGGTAAGCCTCAAAAGTCCGATTGCTGCGCTGTTGTCGGCACCGGTCGAGATGAAAACCCGCCCGTTCAGGATCGAATTCAGTTCGGCTATCAACGATTGGGCGATCCCGTGGCGACGATAGTCGGGATCGACGACCAGTTTATTCACATAGTCCATGCCGATGCATCCGCCGGTCTGCCACGCGATATAGCCTGCGATGACGCCGTCCACTTCGGCGACCAGCATGCGGCGCTCGACGATCTCCGCGATCCGGTCTCCGGGAAAGGAATCGAACGCCATCAACCGGGACAGGTCATAGGGTTCGGCGGCTCGGATCGCGGTCATGCTCTCTCCCTGCTGCAACCGATCGCTGGGTCCAGGTCGGTGGCTTGAAGGGCAGAACGGACGTTCCGGCCGGAAGTCTCACGAGTTGCTCTGCATCATAGAGATTCCTGGTACGTTCCTCCTCCGTCCGACGGCCGTGCGCGAACGAGTTGCCTGGACCACGTTCGCGCGGATAAGCTGCCGCCATGGAAAACACCGCACCCCAACTCGACCTGTTCACCCGTCTCGAAATCGCCATTGAGGAACGTAACGAAGCTGCCGAAGCCTTCGACATCTTCAAGCAGGATGCCGTGATGGCGCACGCTCCCACCGCTGGAGCAGAGCCTGCGGTGACGAGCGAGGACGCCGCCGATGCCGCCGCAGGCGAGGTCGACGACTTCAACGCCGAAGTGAACGCGCTCTTGCAGGGCGCGACGGACGCGGAGCTCGCGGGTGCGTACGAACAGTCGGGTGGCGAGGTCGGCAACCCGGTGGCCGAGGCGCTGTTGGGCGAGATCAAGCGTCGCGAGGGTCGCGCCTAACCGTCCGACGCCGCCGTTAGCCGAGACATTTCACGGCACGATGAGTCTAAATGCCGCGCTGCAACGTATTTGTCATACCGTCGCGGCGTTGGCGCTCCCTTGCCGACCCGGACGGTGCTCGTTGATCGAGCTGCCGAGGCGGTCGGCCTACCTTGTTTTCACAGCATGTTTTCTGGGTAGGCCGGCCGCTGCGCGCCGTTCTTCGGAATGGTCTTGAGGTTTGCCACTGCATGACGTGAGGCACTCCAGCCAGATCAACACGATAGCCCTTTCCACTACCCGCCCAACCGCCTAAGCGGCACGCATCCCCGGGGGGCCGCTGATGTGCGGCTGAGAGGTGGGCAACAGCCCATGACCCGCTGAACCTGATCCGGCTTATACCGGCGTAGGGAGGGTCTGCGGCTGGCCCGTCGTCCCTCCGATTGGAGTGGACGTGACGTTTTTAACTGCTGGTTTGAGTGTAATTTCCGCGGCGCGCGAGCGCAGGCTTTTAGGCCTGGTCGCAGCGACCCTCGCCGCATCGTCGGCAGGCGCGCAGGTGGCCGACCCGGTCGAACCTGCCGAAATCCGTGTGGTCGGCAAGCAGGACCCGGCGGGTTTGCTCCCCGACCAGAAGGTGCCGCGCGCGCAGAGTGCGATTTCCGCCGACTTCATCGTCAAGCAGGCGCCGACGCTCAACGCGTTCCAGCTCGTCACGCTGCTGCCCGGCGCGAACGTCGCGTCGAGCGATCCGTACGGCCTGTCGACGAGTTCGAGCCTGACGTTGCGGGGGCTTGGCCAGGACGAGATCGGCGTGCTGATGGAGGGCGCGCCGCAGAACGACATCGGCTATTATTACGCCTATCCGTCGCAGTTCGCCGATCCCGAGAACCTGAAGCGCATCTCACTCGCGCAAGGGTCGGTTGATATTGATTCACCCACGCTCGGCGGCGCAGGCGGTCTGTTGTCGCTGACGCTGGACGATCCGAAGGCGCGTCCTAGCGCACTCGTCGACCTGTCGCTCGGCAGCTACGCAGCGCGGCGGGGATTTTTCCGGGTCGATAGCGGGACGATCGGTAACACCGGGCTGAAGGCGTTCCTGTCCTATTCGAACACGCGCGCGGACAACTGGCGGGGTGCCGGTTTCGACACGCGCCAGCATATCGACGCGAAGATCCTGGGGGAATGGGGCGCCGGCAACCGCGCCAGCCTCGCACTGTCGTATAACGACGCGAACTCGTCGAGCTATCCGAGCCCGACGCTTGCCGAGTGGAACGCGCAAGGTCGCGGCTTCAACTACGACAAGCGCTATACGGAGGGGAATACGAATTACTGGCGGCTGTACCGCGCGCCGTTCCGCAACCTCTACGCCTCCGCGCCGGTGCACTTGATGCTGACCGATCGGCTGGCGCTCGACAGCACCACCTATCTCCAGTTCGGCTACGGCAACTCGCCCTACGGCACGCAGCTGACCACCGAAGGCAATTTCCTTGGCACCGAGGAGCTGGCGCAGCCGATCGCATTGCCCGGCGCAGTCGATGGCGTGGCAACCGTGCTCGGCAATTATACCGGCGACCAGATGCGGACCGGCAACGTCAGCAAGCTCACCTTCAAGACCGGCGCGCACACGCTCACCGCCGGGCTCTGGTTCGACTACGGCACCGACCGCGTCACCCAATCCTACACGTCGGTCGACGCCGATGGCCGGCCGACCGACCGCTGGGGCTACCGCGCCAAAGCGATCCGCACCGCCGACGGCCGCCTGCTCGCCTATGAGAATCAGCGCACCGTGACGGTAACGAAGGGCTTCTTCTTCGCCGACAGCATCGCGCTGACGCCGCGGCTGACGATCGATGCCGGGTTCAAGGGCGTGAACGTCCTGCGCAACGGCCGCAATTACCTGCCCGGGCCGCAGGACAAGGTGCGCAACGACAGCTTCGCCGCATTGCCGCGTGCCGCGATCCACTACCGGATCGACGATCGCCAGCAACTGTTCGCCAACATCACCACCAACTTCCGCACGCCCAACGAGTTCACGCTCTACAACAGCTATTATGGTGGCGAAGTGGTCGTGCAGGGGACGAACGCGCTCAAGAACGAATATTCGGTGTCGCAGGAGATCGGCTATCGGTTCATCGGCGAACAGCTCTCCGCCTCGGTGTCCGGCTTCCACTACAAGTTCCGCAACCGCCAGCTCGCGACCGTGCTCGACCAGGGCGGTGCGCAGGTAAATGCCACGCTCAACGCCGGTGGCCAGACCTCGTACGGCGTCGATGCGGAGATCGATTACCGGCCGGTCGCAGGCGTCAGCCTGTACCTCTCCGGCGAATATCTGCGCGCGCGGATCGACGACGACCTGCCGGTCGGCGCGGACTTCCTGCCGACCAGGGGCAAGCACGCGGTGTCCAGCCCGACCGTGCAGTTCGGCGCAGGCGGGATCTATGACGACGGGCGGTTCTTCGGCAGCGTCGCGTCGAAATATATCGGCCGGCAATATGCGAGCTTCATGAACGATGAGCGCATCAAGGGCTATGCGACGCTCGACCTGTCGGTCGGCATGCACCTTGCTGACTGGCTCGACGGCAAGCGCACCGACCTGCGCGTCAACGCGATCAACGTCACCGATCCGCACGTCCTTGCCGGCGTGCAGTCGGTCAGCACCAACGCGCAGGACACGATCGGCCGAGGCGACACGGTCATCGCCGCCTCGCCGCCCGCTTATTATATCGGCAGCGGCGCGGCGGTCATGGCGACGATCTCGCGGGCGTTCTGAGGTGGCGTCGCAGCTGAAGCATCTGGTCCACGGCATGGGTACGACGCTAGAGGCGCCGACTTGGCCCGCCATCGCTGCGGACGAGGCCGAGGCGGTGCTGGTGCATTTTCCGGCGGCGGGGCGGATGACCGGGCTGTACTGGCATTCCCCGCGCCCCTTCTCCGCCGCGACGCTGGTGCACACGACCAACGGCGCGTTCCTGTTGAAGCGCCACCATCACCGAGTCCGCACGGTCGAAGGGCTGGCCGAGGAACACGCATTCATCGGGCATCTCGCGGGTGCGGGCGTGTCGGTGCCCGAAGTGATGGCGACCGCACAAGGGGCGAGCGCCGTCGCGATCGGTCCGTGGTCGTACGAACTGCACCGTCAAGCGCCGGGGGAGGATTTGTATCGCGATCGGCTGTCGTGGACGCCGTTCCTGTCGCTCGACCATGCCCATGCCGCCGGCGTGGCGCTGGCGGAACTGCACGTCGCGGCGCGCGGGTTCGATGCGCCAGCGCGATGCCGACAACCCCTGGTTTCGAGTTTCACCATACTTCCTGCCGCCGATCCGCTGGCTGCGGCGAGCGCATATGTTGCCGCCCGCCCGGCGCTGACCGCGTTCCTCGCGGAACGCCCGTGGCAGGCGCAACTCGCGCGATTGTTCGAGCAGGCCGATAGCGACCTGTCGTCGCTTCTCGCGAAACAGACGCCGTTGTGGACGCACAACGACTGGCATCCCTCTAATCTTCTCTGGACGCGAGAGGGCGCGGTGCGGACCGTGTTCGACTTCGGGTTAGCGGATCGCACCAACGCCGTTCACGACATCGCGACGGCGATCGAGCGAACGGCGGTGCGGTGGCTGGATCTGGGGCAGGGGGCGGACGATGCGATCGCCGATCCCGAGACGGCGCTGGCGCTTATGGCGGGCTATGCCGAAGTCCTGCCGCTGAGCCATGAGGAGATCGCCGCGGTCGTGTCGCTGTTGCCGCTGGTCCATGTCGAATTCGCGCTGTCGGAGGCCGATTACTTCACTGCCGTCGTGGCGGACACCGCGTCCGCCGCCATGGCTTGGGATGATTATCTGATCGACCATGCGGCGTGGTTCTTCTCGCGTCCGGGCCAGGACTTTCTGCGCCGGATCGCTCAGTCATGACGCCGCTCGAGATCATCGCGGTCGCCGTCAGTTTTGCTGGGATATGGCTGACCGCGAAGCGCCGCATGTTGTGCTGGCCGGTCAATTTCATCGCCTGTGCGCTCTACTTCAAGCTGTTCCTCGACGTACGGCTCTATGCGGACATGGTGCTCCAGGCGCTGTTCGCGATCGCCATCGTCTATGGCTGGCAGGCTTGGGCGCGCGGCAAGGACGATAGCGGCGACGTCGTCGTCGAGCCGTTGCGGCCATCGCGCGCGCTCGCCGGTCTCGGCGCGGGTGCGGTCGGGGCGTTCGTGATCGGCTGGTTCATGAGCCGTTACACCGACGCGGCATTGCCATGGGCCGACGCGACGCTCAGCAGCTTCAGTCTGGTCGCGCAATATTGGGTCGCGCGACGTCATGCGGCGAACTGGCTGCTGTGGATCGCGGTGGACGTCCTGTATATCGGGATGTTCGCCTACAAGGGTCTCATGCTCACTGCCGGCCTGTACGCGGCGATGGTCGTGCTGGCTGTGATCGGATATCGGCGCTGGCAGGCGCGCTCCACCGGCTAGCGCGCGCGAAACGGAGATTGGGCGTTGGTGGACAAAAAGGACTGGGACGGCGACGCGGTCCGCAAATGGCTGGACGCACGGGGTATTGCTGCGCGATCCGAGCAGGTTGTGGCCGAGCGTGGCGGCCGTGAATTGCAGGATGACTGCGACAAGGCATCGGCCGAGGAGATGGTCTGTGCGCTGATGAGCCGGAAGGGCGTGGCGGATAGCCGGGCCGCTTTCGGCGCAGCGCTTGCCGCATTACTCGAACGCGACGAGTATATCTGGCGCGGCGTCTACAACGATACGCGCTTCGACCGGCACGTGCGGTCCTACGCTAGAAAGCTAGTTAAAATGGCGAAGACGAACACCGGGTTCGAGAACGTCGCACATTACCAATAGGCTTCGATAAGGCGGCCTGCTCGGTGGTGAGTGGGCCGCCTTAAGATATTAGCGACGGTCGAAGTCGAACCAGCCGCGCTTGGTGCCATCATTATTGTAGGCCGGGCGCGCCGACGACGCGGCTACGGGACGCGTGTCAGGCGACACGAAGATCGAGCGATCCTCGACCGGCGCACGCGTCGTCGTCACGGGGGCGACTGGCGCTACCGGCGTGGCCTTTACGAGGCGCGCATTCTCGTGTTCGGCTTCGACCGCGCGCTTTTCGGCTGCGGCGGCGCGGATGTCGGCGTCCTTCTTGGCGACCGCGTGGGCATCCCGTTCGGCGTGATAGCGCGCCTTCCACTTCTTGCCACCGGGATGGCTCGCCAATCCGAACAGCCAGCCGGCGACGAAGATCAGTGCGAGCGCGGCGAATTGCGTGGGCGTGGAAAACAACGGCATCTGGAAAACCCTCCTGTTACGGGGGCTCAACGATCCGCCCGCGTTGCGGTTGCCTTAGCCCTTGAGCAGCGCGTCGGAGATCGAGCAGGCGGCTGGCCCGAGGATGACCACGAACAGCACCGGCAGGATGAACAGGATCAGCGGCACGGTCATGATCGCGGGCAGACGTGCCGCTTTTTCCTCGGCGCGCATCATGCGTTCGTTGCGGAATTCGCCCGACAATACGCGCAGCGCGGAGGCGAGCGGCGTGCCGTATTTCTCGGTCTGGATCATGGTCGTCACGACGCCCTTCACCGCGTCCAGCTTCACGCGCAACGCGAAGTTCTCGAACGCGCTGCGGCGGTCGGTCAGAAAGCCCAGCTCGATCGCGGTGAGCGTGAATTCCTCGCCCAGTTCGGGATAGGCACGGCCGAGTTCGCGCGCGACGCGGTGGAACGCGGCATCGACGGTCAGGCCAGCCTCGGCGCAGATCACGAGCAGGTCGAGCGCATCAGGAAGGCCCTTGCGGATCGCATCCGAGCGCTTCTTGATCTTGTTGTCGAGATACAGGTCCGGCGCCTTGTAGCTCAGGATGAAGCTCATCGCGACGAGCCCGTATTTCTTAAGCGGACCCCAGGTCGCGAAACCGTCGGTGCCATAGACCCAGTAGAGCATCGCCCCGCCGATTACGATCGGCAGCACCAGCCGTCCGAAGATCACCGCCGGCGCCCATTCCTTCGAACGGATGCCGGCCTGCATCAGCTTGACCTGGACCGCCTTGACCTGGCTGTCCTGCAGCACTTTCATCGACGACAGAATGCCGCGCATCCGGTCCGCGGTGTCGTTGCGCGTGACCAGTTTGGCGCGGCGCTTGGTCGAGGCGGTGATACCGGCCTTCAACTGTTCGCGCCGGTCGTTTAGTGCCTTGACGCGTTTCGCCATTGGATCGTGAACCGTCGTCACCGCATAGATCGCGATCATCACGGCGAACGCGGCGACGCCCGACAGGATCGTCGCGACCCAGAGTACGTCGACCCCGAGCAGGGTAGGTCCGGCGGTCTCGCCCATCGTCAGTCCCTCAGATCTCGAAGTTGATCATCTTGGCCATGATGAAGGCGCCGATCGCCATCCACGTCATGCCACCCATGCCGATCATTATCAGCCGCTCGTCGACGAAGAACCGCTGCATATAGGTGCCGTTGATGAACCAGATCAGCCCGAACACGATGAACGGCAGCGCGCCGATGATGTAGGCAGACGCCTTCGATTCCGACGACATCGCCTTGATCTTGAGCTTCATCTGGCCGCGCATGCGCAGCACGTTTGCGAGGTTGGCGAGCGTCTCGGCAAGGTTGCCGCCGGTCTCGCGCTGGATCGCGATGGTGATGACGAAGAACTGGAATTCCGGCGTTCCGAGCCGGTCCGCGGTCTCCTGGAGCGCGGCGTCCATCGTCCGGCCGATCTTCATCTTGTCGCTGACCGAGCGGAATTCCTCGCCGACCGGGCCGTCGAGTTCGTGGCCGACGACGCCGATCGTCTCGCTGATCGGCAAGCCGGAGCGCAGCCCGCGGACGAGCAGTTCGATCGCGTCGGGAAACTTCGCGGTAAACTTGGTGACGCGTCGCTTGATCGTCTTGCCGACGACCAGATGTGGCAGGCCGATGCCGACGAACAGGCCGAACAGCAAGGCGAGCAGGATCGGCATGCCCTTGAACAGCATAAGTGCGGCGACGACCAATGCTATCCCGGCCGTCGCCATGCCGTATTGGCCGACCGTCCAGTCCTTGCCCGTCATGGCGAGCCGCTTTGCGAGCTGGACCGGATTAGGGAGGATACGGCCGAACGCCAGATCCATCTTGGTATCGCGGGCATGCGAAATGCGCCGCATGTGTGCGTCCGCCACGGTGATCTCGTCGCCGTGCCGTTCGCGCAACGCCACGAGCCGGCGCGATTTCGCGCGGCCCGGCGAGGGCCCGGCGAACGCGAACACGATCATGCCCAGCACGATGCTCGCGCCGACCATCACGAGCAGGAGCGGCGCCATGCCGGTCATCGCGCGACGCTCGTCAGGTGGGCGTGACCATGCACGGTCATTTCGCTTTTGCCGGCTTCAGCGTGCGCTTCGTCATCAGCCCGCGGAGCTCGCCGAACTTGCCCATCAGCGACCGGCCCCTGGACGCCTTCGCACCGTCGATGCCGCAGTCCGCGACTGCTGCGGCGAGCGCGCTGGCGAGCGCGACGATCGGCGCGATCGTCTTGCTGGTCTTGCCGACCTCGACGATCGGCTTGCCGAGCTTGGCCGACTGCGCCGCAAGCTTCTGGTCGAACGACACGAGGTAATCGATCTTGCGCTCGATCGAGCCCTCGAAATCCTTGCGGCTGATCTCGAGCTGACCGCCGGTGTGCACACGGTTGGCGACCACGAACAGCTCGATCTGAGGCGCATTCGTCTTCAGCCACGACAGGATACGGATCGTATCGCGCGCGGCCGCCAGCGTCAGGTCGGTGACGATCACCGCGAGCTTCACGTCGCTGATCAGGTGCGGGTGCTGAATCATCATCGCCCGCGGCAGATCGACGACGGTGCATTCGAACGCCGCGCGCATCTCCTCCTGCAACTGGTAGAAGGCGGAGCCGTCGGTGACCACCGGCGAGCTGATCGGGGCTTCCGCGCTGAGCACCGAAAGGTTTTCCGTCGCCTTGACCATCGCGCGTTCGATGAACAATCCGTCGATGCGGCTCGGATTCTCGATCGCGTCGGTCAGGCCGCGGCCGGGCTCGAGATCGAGGCTGAGCGCGCCCGTGCCGAAATGCACGTCGAGATCGAGCAGCGCGGTCGAGCGCTTCTCCTTGTCGGCGAGCAGCCACGCGATCGAGGTCGCGATCGTCGATGCGCCGACGCCGCCGCGCGTGCCGATCACGCCGACCGAGCAATGCGGACGCTCCGGCGACAGGTCGACGGGCTTCGGTGCATTGAGCATCATCTGCGCATGAACGAACGCCTCGCGCAGCATGTCGGGATGGAGCGGCTTCAGGAGGTAATCCTGGATACCGCTCGCGACGAGGTCACGGTACAGGCGAACGTCGTTCACCTGGCCAGCGGCGATCACCACCGTGCCGGGCTCGCAGACTTCGGCGAGCGCGTGGATGTCGTTCAGCGGATCGCCCGACTCGGCGAGATCGACGAACAGGATTTGCGGGGATGCGGCAACCGACAGCGACTGGATCGCGTTGCGCAGTCCGCCCTTGTAGATCTTGTC
The DNA here is from genome assembly GCF_003610375.1 of Sphingomonas sp. PP-CC-1A-547. Taxonomy (GTDB): domain Bacteria; phylum Pseudomonadota; class Alphaproteobacteria; order Sphingomonadales; family Sphingomonadaceae; genus Sphingomonas. The sequence continues at coordinate 126,126 of NZ_RAPZ01000013.1, read as the reverse complement.
GACCGACCAGCCAAGTTCGGTCGCGATCGGGCGCAATGCCGCCGCGGTCGTCTCGTCGCAGACATAGGCGGTGAAGGGATCGCGACTGGCGGCGCCAGCGGGCTTCCATGGAGCGTTCATCACTTGCCTCCCGGCGTAGCTGCGGCGAGCGAACCGGCACCGGTCGGCGCTTTCTTGCGGTACGTGTCGATTGCCTTGTACGAGGCGGCGGTATCGGTGGTCTCCGCCCCTTCCTTGCCGCGCACCAGGTCGGCCGGGTTGGCGATCATCGCCGCGAGGTTGCTGTTGATCGCGCAGCCGAAGTTGGACGACGTGTTGGATTCGAACTCGTTGGTCGCGTTGCGCGACCAGTCCGGGCAGTGCGGCACCTGCGCGCGCATCCGGCTGACAACCACCCGGATCGATCCCGGCGTGACCGAGGCCGGGGTGACCGGCGCGTCGTCGCTCAGCAACAGGCCATAGCTCGCGACCACGGCGGCGACGTCGCCGTGCGCGGCAGGGCCTTCGCCCGCGGGATCGTCGATGGCTACGCGGTCGCCATAGCCAAGCCGCATCGCGTTCATCCAGCCGGCAAGCCGTTGCTGTTCGCCCGGCGCCAGTGCACCGCCCGACACGCCGAGATCGAGCGCATAGTCGGAGCGACTGACGACCGGTTGATGGACCGATTCAAGACCGCGATTCTCGGTACCCATGCACCCGCCGAGCAACAGCGCGGGGGCGAGGGACGCTAACAGGATCGACTTGGTGATCATCGGAAATCCTTGATGCGGTGTTCGCAAGCAGCGGGGCACGGGCCGGCTCAATTCGAGAAACCTGGCGCGGGCACGGCGCCCTTCTTGGTCTTGGCGCCATTCCCGTTGGCAGGGCGCGCGGCGATATCGTCCTCGCTGCGGCGGACGTCGCTACGCGGCATCGGCATGACCGGGGCGGCGGCGCCGATCGCCGGGGGAACATAGGACGGTCGCGCGATCGTCGGCACCGGCCGCTTGCCGCCACCGGTGGCGCTGAGCGTTCCCAGCAGCACGCGGTCGATATCGGTCGGTGCGCGCGCGCCATCGGTCGGCAGCGCGATGTCGCTGGCGTTGTTGACCGGCTTCACCAGATACGGCGTGATGACGATCACGAGTTCGGTCTCGTTGCGCTGGAACGCGTTGGAGCGGAACAGCGCGCCGATGATCGGCAGGTTCGCCAGCCCCGGCGTCTTGTCGTAGCTGTTGTTGTTGTTGTTCGACAGCAGGCCGCTGATCATCATGCTCTGGCCCGAACCGAGTTCGACCGTCGTCTCGGTACGACGAGTCGTGAGGCCGGGCACGCGCGTGCCGCTGAGCGTGATCGCGTTGGCGTAATCGAGCTGCGACACTTCGGGGCGTACCCGAAGCGAGATCCGACCATCCGACAAGACCGTGGGCGTGTAGGCGAGGCTGATGCCGTATTGCTTGTACTCGACCGAGATCGTGCCGAGCGCCTGCGCCAGTGGGATCGGGATTTCGCCGCCTGCCAGGAACGTGCCCGTCTCGCCCGACAGCGCGGTCAGGTTCGGGTTGGCGAGCATCGTCACCTGACCGAGCGTTTCACCGAGATCGATCGCGCCGAGCAGGTCCATGCCGAGCAGGCGCCCCGCCAAGCCGATGGTCGAGCCGATCGCTGCCTTGGCGGGAAAGCCGTAGAGCGTGTTGCCTGGCCGTGCGCCGTTGGCGTCGACAGGCGCATTGGGAAGGCCAACGACGCCGGGGGCAGTCGTAATGGTGCCTTGCCGACCCTGCGCGATGTTGAAGAGGAAGTTACCCGAACCCCGGCTCGTCAGGTTCACGCCGATGTTCTTGACGAAGTTCCGCGTGACTTCGGCGACGCGCACCTGGAGATTCACCTGCAGAGGCGTTGCGGTCTTCAGTCGCGACACGACCTTGGTCGAATCACCAACGAACGCCTGTACCAGCCGCTCGGCTTCGGCGGCATCCTCGGGTGCGGCGACCGTACCCGTGAGCAGGATCAACCCGTTCATCGGCGTCGCGACGACCTGGGCTTCGGGCATCGCGAGTCCGAGCATCTGCTGCACCGAATCGAGGTTGTTGCCGACGCGGATGGTCGAGGCGTAGACGACGCCGCCGCCCTTTGCGGTTGCCGAGATCGTCGTCTCGCCAGTCTTCTTGCCGAACACGTAAAGCTGAGTCGGCGAGCGGACCTGAACGTCGGCGATGGTGTCGTCGGCGACGAACAAGTCGCTCATCGGCCGCGCCAGCGTGACGAGTCGTCCGCGACCGGTGTTGACCTGGACGACGGGCAGGCCTGAGGGCGCGGCCTGGGGGCGGGCTTGTCCCCGCTGGGCAAGTGCGGGGGCGGAAGGAGCTGCGGTGGCAGCCACCAGCGCGATTGCAAGCGGCCAGCCGATATGGGGCAGGCGGCGCGTCATGGAGATACGCATCTTAATTCTTCCCCCCGACCGGAACGAAGGTCACTGCGTTGCCGCGGGCGACCCGTACTGCCGGACCTTGCGTCACGACGGTGCCGCCGCCGCTCGGCTGTGGACTGTTCATGACCTGCATCGGTCCACCATTTGGTCCGCCGCCTTCTGGTGGCCGGCCGGGCACCGTGCTACGCCGATAGCGCGAGACGTCGGCGCCGGTCTGATAGCTGGATGCGCCGGAGATGGGCTGGCTGGCGACCCGCACCAACATCGCCTTCTCGGCTTTCGGGTCGGTGCCGTTGGGCACGCTAACGGCGCCCGACGCGATCGCTTCTTCCAACTCGGCGGAATTGTCGGCGATCGACCGTAGCGACAATGAAAGCGAGCCGAGCGTCTGTGCGAGCGCAACCTGCTCCGCGATCTTCGGCGTCGCCTCGATCGTCACGTTGGAGAAGGTCTTGACCTCGGTCTTGCCGTCGGATCCCACCAGATTGTCGGTCCGCTGATCGGTCGCGAGCACGCGGATGTTGCGCATGATCGTCTCCGACACCTTGAGAGGTTCGCCGTCGCCGCCGCCCTTGACCTCCTGCGTGAGGACCAGGTCGATCCGATCGCCTGGAAACACGAACCCGGCGACGGCGGCTTGTGCCGACACGGGGACGGTGACCGCGCGCATGCCGGGTCCGAGTGCCGCGGCGAGGAACCCTCGATCGCCGGGCTTCACGAGGGCACCCTGCGTCACCGGCTGCCCGGCGGTGATGATGCTGCGCACCACCGTGCCCTGCAGCGATTTCAGGTCGGTCTTGTCGCGGAGGTAATAGGCGTTGTCTACCAGCTCCTTCGGCCAGGGCTGGAACTTTAGCGCGGTGGCGTCGAGGATCGTGCCGACCGGGAGCGAGCGGGTTGCGACCAGGACTTCGGGGCCGTCGATGATCGGCGCGGCGATCGCGGTGGCGCCAGCTTGCGGCGCCGAACTGCCGGCGATCAGCGTTCGGGCGAAGAAGGCCGTGACGGCTGCGACTATAAGCGCGCCGACCAGCAAAATGATCTTGCGTGTATCCATGACTAGATCGTGCCTTTCAGGCGCCGCGAATGTATTTCGACGTTAATCATCACTGAAACTGGTTAAGGAGTGGTTCGCGCAGCGCGAGAAGGCCGGCGATTGCTATTGCGACGCCGTAGGGGACCTCGATCTGACCGGCGTTCTTCTTGGCACGATGCTCGATCATCATCACGAGCGTGACGAGGCCGCCGACGATCGACATCACCATCAGCATCGACAGGAACGCCGGGAACGGCAGCCACAGCGAGAGCGCGACGATCAGCTTCACGTCGCCGCCGCCCATCATGCCGAAGTGGAAGGCGAGCAGGAACAGAGCGAAGACGATGAGCGCGACGCCGATCTGCAACGCCATGTCGGGCCACGGATCGAGTCCGTTCGCATACCACCACAGCGGCGCCAGCAGAGCGACCGCCGCGGTCTTCCAGTTCGCGATTTCCCGCGTTCGCGCATCCTGGATACCCGCCGAGACCAGCAGGCCACCGAGCACCAGAATCAAAATTGGAAGAGCAATGTTCCATCCCATCGGCTAGTCCCTAACGGACATGGCTTTCGAAAAAGTAACCGTCCCTGGAGAATTTCGAATGGTGGCACGGGTTTGCGCATGACGATCGATCCGCTGGCGGTGCGTCGGACGATTCCCGACGAAGCGCGCATCGGCTATTGGACCGCGCCAGACGGCTGGAAGTTGCGCCGATTCGACTGGCCTGCGCAGGCGCCACGAGGGCGGATTCTGTTCCAGACGGGGCGTGGCGATATCTTCGAGAAATATCTCGAGACGTTCGCGTACCTGCATGCATCGGGTTGGTCGGTGACGGCGTTCGACTGGCGCGGGCAGGGCGGGTCCGGGCGTTTGTCGAGGGACGCGCATGTCGGCCATGCGAGCGACTATGGCGTGTTCGATGCCGACCTCGCGGCGTTCTGGTCGGATTGGACCGCGGAAGCGACGGGCAGCGACCTGCCATGCGTGATACTCGGCCATTCGATGGGCGGGATGATGGTGATGCGTGCGCTCGCCGATCGCACGATCGCGCCCGATGCGGCGATCCTGGTCGCGCCGATGATCGGGTTGAAGGCACCGTTCGGGGCGGCGTTCAGCGCAACGATTGCGCGGTGGATTGCCGGTCGCGGTGACCCGGCGCGTGCGGCGTGGCGCAGCAACGAGCGGCCGGGATCGGTCGCCTCCCGCCAATCGCTGCTGACGCACGACGCCAATCGCTACAGCGACGAAGGCTGGTGGCAGGCCGCGCATCCCGAACTCGTGTTGGGTCCGCCGAGCTGGGCGTGGCTCGCACAGGGGTTCGCGGGCGCTGCAGCGCTTGCGACCGATCCGCGGGTCGAGTCGATCGATACACCCGTGCTGATGCTGATCGCGGAGGCCGACAAGCTGGTCGATCCGCGTGCCGCGCTCCGGCTTGCGGCGCGGTTGCGCAATGCGCAGGTCGTTCGGTTCGGATCGGAATCCGCGCATGAGATCCTCCGTGAGGCTGATGGCGTGCGAGATCGGGCGCTGTCGGCGATCGATTCGTTCCTGGCTGCGTGCGTGGCCTGACGGTGACGGGCGTGTACAACATCGCGATCGTCGGCGCGGGCATGGCGGGGGCGAGCCTAGCCGCGGCGATCGGGTCGCAGGCGCGCGTGCTCGTCCTGGAGGCGGAGGACGCGCCGGGCTATCACGCGACGGGTCGCTCGGCGGCCTTTTGGTCGGAAACTTACGGCGGGCCGGATATCCAGCCGCTGACCACCGCGTCCGGGCCATTGTTGCATGCAGGCGGCCATCTGGCTCCGTTGGGCTCGCTCCACATCGGCCGCGCCGAAGACGAATCGGCGATGGACGGGTTTCTTGCCGAGTTCGCGGATAGCGACGTGCGCCTGGACCGGGTCGATCCCGCCGCCTTCGTGCCCGGCCTTCGCCCGGAATGGACGCTCGGGGTGCAGGAGGCGACCTGTGCCTATATCAACGTCGCCGCGCTCCACGCCGAAAGCATCGCCACCGCGCGCCGTTCCGGCGCGGTCTTCGTAACCGATGCGGCGTTTGCGGGGGCGGCTCGTGCCGCCGGGATATGGACGATCGAGACAAAGGCAGGTGCGTTCCAGGCAAGGACGATCGTCAACGCTGCCGGGGCCTGGGCGGATACGGTCGCAGCGCGGGCCGGCGTGCGCCCGCTAGGTCTGCAGGCGTATCGTCGGACGATGGTGCAAATGCGCACCGATCCCGGCGCGCCTGACGGGATGCCGCACGTCGCCGACCTCGGCGGGCACTTCTATTTCAAGCCCGAGCCCGGCGGTCGGTTGTGGCTCAGCCCGCACGACGAGACGCCGACGGACCCGTGCGACGCCGCCCCTGAGGAGATCGACGTCGCGATCGCGATCGATCGGTTCGAGCAGGTCGTCGACTGGCGAGTCGCGGCGGTCGAGCGACGCTGGGCGGGCCTGCGGACGTTCGCGCCCGATCGCCTGCCGATCTATGGTTTCGACTGCGACGTGCCCGGCTTCTTCTGGTGCGCGGGGCAGGGGGGCTTCGGTATCCAGACCGCCCCCGCGGCTGCGTTGCTCGCCGCCAGCCTGCTGCTCGGCGTCAGTCCCGACCCCGCGGTCGCGGCGATCGATCCCGCCCGCTATTCGCCCGGGCGGTTCTAGCTTCTACTTACGCCCGGCAGCGACCGCGGCATCGCTCGCCAGCTTGTCGGCGCGTTCGTTTTCCGGGTGGCCGGCGTGACCCTTGACCCACTGCCACTCGATCTTGTGCCGCGCCACCGCCGCGAGCAGTGCGTGCCACAGCTCGGCGTTCTTCACCGGCTTCTTGTCGGCGGTCTTCCAGCCATTGCGCTGCCATCCCTTCACCCACTTGGTGAGTCCGTCCATTACGTATTTGCTGTCGGTATACAGCGTCACCGCGCACGGCCGGGTCAGCGCGTTGAGCGCCTCGATCGCCGCGGTCATCTCCATCCGGTTGTTGGTCGTCGGCGTCTCGCCGCCCGACAATTCCTTCTCATGCGCGCCCATGCGGATCACCGCGCCCCAGCCGCCGGGGCCCGGATTGCCCTTGCATGCGCCGTCGGTGAAGATCTCGACCTTGGTGATGGAAACGGGAGCTTCGTCAGTCATGCAAACAGGTCGTCCTTGAGATACGTCTCGAGCCGCCGCCAATAGGCGAGCGGATCCTTGCGCGTCACCAGCGCATCGGCAGGCGTGTTGAGCCAGTCCCACGCCCGCGTCAGCAGGAACCGCAGGCAGGCGCCCCGCGCCAGGATCGGCAGCGCGGCGCGTTCCGCATCGGACAGCGGGAAGCGGCTGGCATAGCCGTCGATCAGCGCCTTGCCGATCGCCGGGTCGTAATTCTCGCCATTGCCGTCGAACGCCCACGACGTGTGCATGACCGCCAGATCATAGGCGCGGATGTCGGTGCAGGCGAAATAGAAGTCGATCACCCCGGTCACGCGGTCGCCGAGCATCAGCACGTTGTCGGGAAACAGGTCCGAATGGATCGCCGCCATCGGCAGGTCGCGCGGCCATTCCGCCAGGACCGCCGTCAATGCCGCCTCGGTTCGGTCGAACAGCCCCGGTTCGATCGTGTCGATGTCGCGGCCGCAGCGCTCCAGGAACGGTCGCCACGTATCCGCGCCGAGCGGGTTGGGGCGGACCTGGTCGAACCTGGCGAGGCTCGCGTGCATCTGCCCCATCGCCGCACCCGCCGCAAACGCCTGCGCTGCGGTCGGATGCGATACCGAAACCCCGGTCAGGAACTCGATCAGGCATGCCGATCGTCCGGCGAGCTGCTGGATCGCCACGCCATCGCGGTCGGGCAACGCCCGCGGTACTGGATTGTCGTCGGCCGCGAGATGATCGAGCATGTCGAGGAAGAACGGCAGGTCGTCGGTCGACGTCCGTTCCTCGTACAGCGTCAAGATGAAGCGGTCGGCGGTCGTCTCGACGAGGTAGTTGCTGTTCTGCACGCCCTCCGCAATGCCCTTGGCGGACAGGAGTTCGCCCCGATCGTAGCGCGCGAGGAACGCGCCCAGCGCCTCCGCCGATACCTGCGTGTAGACCGCCATGCTAGGCGGCCGCCTCCAGTCCGCGTGGCAGCTTGAACGCGATCGTCTCGCGGTTCGTCTCGACTTCGCGCTCGCTCACCGTGAAGCGCTCCGACAGCCGATCGACCAGTTCGCGGACCAGCAATTCAGGCGCCGAAGCGCCGGCCGTGATGCCCAGCGTGCCGACGCCCGCCAGAAAATCCCAGTCGAGCTCGCTTGCGCGCTGGATCAGCATCGCCGGCGTACCCTCGCGCTCGGCGACCTCGACCAGCCGCACCGAGTTGGACGAGTTCGGCGCGCCGATCACCAGCACCGCATCGACGCTGTGCGCGATCGCCTTCACCGCGGTCTGGCGGTTCGACGTCGCGTAGCAAATGTCCTCGCCCCGCGGCGGCAACATTTGCGGGAAGCGGCGCTGCAACGTCGCCACGACGGCAGCGGTATCGTCGACCGACAGAGTCGTCTGCGTCAGGAAGGCGAGGTTGGTGTGATCAATCGGCATGAACACTTCGGCGTCCTCGACCGTCTCGATCAGCGACATCGCGCCCGCCGGAACCTGTCCGAACGTGCCGATCACCTCGGGATGCCCGGCATGGCCGATGAAGACGATATGACGCCCCTGCGCGACCAGTCGCTCGGCCTGGCGGTGGACCTTCGACACCAAAGGGCAGGTCGCATCGAGATATTCGAGCCCGCGATTCTGTGCATCGAGCGGCACCGACTTAGGTACGCCGTGCGCCGAGAACACGACCGGCGCGCCATCGGGTACCTCGTTCAGTTCCTCGACGAAGATCGCGCCCTGCGCCTTCAGCGTGTCGACGACGAACTTGTTGTGGACGATCTCGTGGCGGACATAGACCGGCGCCCCGTGTTTCTCGATCGCCAGTTCGACGATCCGGATTGCGCGGTCGACGCCTGCGCAAAAGCCTCGGGGTGCTGCGATCAACAGTTCGAGCGGCGGCTTGTCGATTGGGCTCATGATGCCACGCCTCTACGCGATTGCTTGCCTGGACGATAGCCGGTTCCTATGGTGCGCCGCGACAGGGGCCGCTTGCGACATGCGGTGGCCCTTTCGCTCGTTCGAGAAGGTAAGCGTCGCCGTGAAAGCCCCTATCCTAGCCGTTTCTGCGTGTGCGATCTTGTTGAGCGGGTGCGCCGGCAAGGGCGAAGTCGATGCGACCGGCGGCATTTCCGCAGTCCGCTCGGTCTGCCCGCCCGTGGCGATCCCGGCAGCGACCGGCGACATCACGCTGTTCGATCCGGTCACCAGCCGCGACCAGGCGGCGATCGACGTCGCCGGCTTCATGACCAACGTCCGATCGACCTGCGCGGATGCGACCGACCAGGTCGTGACCAACGTGACGTTCGACATCCGCGCTCGTCGGACGCGGACCGAGGCGGCGCGCGACGTGACGTTGCCGTATTTCATCACCGTCGTGCGCGGCGGCAGCGCGGTTGTCGCCAAGCGCATCGGCCGGGTGGCGTTGCACTTTGCCGCCGGACAAGCGCTGGCATCGGCGTCGGCCACGACGACGGCAACGGTATCGCGGGCTGCGGCCACCTTGCCGGAAGACGTTCGGGAAAAGCTGACCCGCAAGCGCAAGGCAGGCGATCAGGACGCTGCGGTCGATCCGCTGAGCACGCCGGAAGTTCGCCAGGCCGTGCTGCGTGCGAGCTTCGAGGCGCTGGTCGGGTTCCAGCTCACCGACGATCAGTTGAAGTATAACGCCACGCGCTGAGCACGTCGGGCGAGCTATCGCCCACGGCATTGCCGGAACGAAAGTACGGCCCCCTCTTCGCATGAAGAGGTGGCCGTAATCTTACTTGTCGCTGCGGACCAGTTCGGTCGCGGCGAGGTGCTCTGCCAGGAACCACACCTGCGGTTCGTGCGTGCGGATGATGTTGCTCACCAGCAGATCGTTGGTGCCGTCGTCACCTGATTCGTCGGCAGCTTCGGCGCCTTCATGGGCCTGACGCAGGATGATCTCATGCGCTTCGAGCAGGCGCGCAAGCTGCGTCGGGACGTCTTCGCGACCCTTGGGCGGGCGGGGGATCGTCGTCATCTCCGCAACATCGTGCGACATCGCGATCGAGATACCGCCAAGCGCCATGATGCGTTCGGCGATCAGATCGACGAGTGCTGCCTGCTCTTCGTAATGCTTGTCGAGCAGCAGATGCAGTTGGTAAAATGTTGCGCCCGACATCTGCCAGTGATGCTTCTTGTACATATCGCGGATCGTCATCGTGTCCGCGAGCACCTGGTTCAGCGTCGCGACGCTCTGGGCACGGGCATTGTCCTCAAGTGCGATCGGCAGGCTCTTCAGCGTGCCAAAGGGTTGGATCTCGCGATACTCGACCTTGTACTGGGGCTGTGCCTCGACCGAAACATCGGTGTCCGCCTTGATCAGCTTCGCGGGTTTCTTCGCCATTCGGAATTCCTGTCTGTTCGGGTGAACTCGACCGGCATAACGCACGAACGGACGGATCGACAGCAGATCAAATCCTCGTTCACCGTGATCGTCAGAACCGACCTGCTCTTGACTGGACGGCGTCGGCGAAGGAAGCGGGCGCGGTAAACGTGTTGGGAGTTGAGGATGACGGAAGCACCGCTGGTCGCAGGTATCGAACTTGGCGGCACCAAATGCATCTGCATTCTTGCGCGCGGACCCGACCAGATCGAGGAAACCGTGCGGATACCGACTACGCGCCCCGAAGAGACGCTGGCCGCGATCGAGGCGGTGCTCGACCGGTGGAGTGGCTTCGTGGCGATCGGTATCGCGAGCTTCGGGCCGGTTTCGATCGATCGCCATTCGGGCGATTACGGCCATATCACTTCGACGCCCAAGCCGGGCTGGGCGGGAACCGACATCGCGGGACGGCTGAGCCGGCGCTACGGCGTGCCGACCGGCTTTCACAGCGACGTCGTCGGCGCGGCGCTAGCCGAGGCGTTCTGGGGAGCGGCGAAGGGTTTGCCGGACATCGCCTATGTCACGGTCGGCACCGGAGTCGGCGCCGGCATGATCGCAGGCAACCGGCCGGTCGATGGCCTGACGCATTCCGAACTCGGGCATATCCGCCCCGCTCGGTTCCAGGGTGACGACTGGATCGGCAATTGCCCATTCCACGGCGCGTGCATCGAGGGACTGGTCGCGGGACCGGCCATTGCGGCACGGATCGGATTTCCCGCCGACGAAGCGCCTGCGGAGCATCCGGTTTGGGATAACGTCGCCGATGCGCTCGGGCAGCTCTGCCATACGCTTGTGCTCACCGGCATCCCGCGCCGCATCGTCATGGGCGGTGGCGTGATGGGGGCATCGCACCTGTTCCCGCGTGTTCGTGCAGCAATGACGCGCAGCCTCGGCGGGTACATCACGCTGCCCGAGGTCGCGCTGGTCGACACGTTCATCGTGCCGCCCGCGTTAGGCAACAACGCCGGGCCGCTTGGCGCAATCGTGCTGGGTGCTCAAGCACTTGGACATAAGTTACAAACATCGTTCACAGCGTCTTAACTGCTTTAGGTTGCTATCCTTCGTAACGATGAAGGCACTTGGCGTACCGCAAGCCACGGATGCGGTGGCCAGTGAGGAACTGTATCGATGCGCATTCTGATCGTGGACGACGAGCCAGCGATGCATGACAGCTACCGGCGCAGCTTCGCCGGTCAGCGATCGGAGAGCGGCGAGGCGCTCGGCGCGATGGCGGCGGACCTGTTTGGAGGGAACGCCGGCGATCTGCGCCGCGGGGACATCGCGGGCTTCGTGCTGACGCATGCGCACCAAGGACTGGACGCGGACGCGGACGTCGCGCGGGCGTTGGCGGACGGCGAACCTTTCGCCGTCGCGTTCATCGATATCCGCATGCCACCCGGTATCGACGGGCGCGAGACGGCGCAGCGCATCCGGGCGCTCGACCCGGAGATCAACCTCGTCATCGTTACCGGCTTTTCCGATTTCTCGCCGATCGAGATCAGCAAGGTCGCAGGACCCGCCGACAAGATCTTCTACATCGCCAAGCCGTTCGAGGTCGCCGAGGTCACGCAGACCGCGACGGCGCTTGCGAAACGGTGGGAAATCGATCGCGAGTTGAAGGCGGCCCGCGTCACGTTGGCCGCGCAGGTTGTTCAACTCGAAGAGCAGAGCGCCGAGCTTGCGGCGAACGAGAGTCGCGCGGTGCATATGGCGACGCACGATTCGCTGACCGACGCGCCGAACCGGCTCGCGTTCCTGCGCGCGCTTGCCGAGCGGACGCGTGCGGCGGGACTGTTCGCGACGGTCATGGTCGATCTGGATCGCTTCAAGCTGGTCAACGATACGCTTGGCCATCTGGCAGGCGACGCGCTGATCCGTGAGATCTGCACGATTCTGCAACGATCGGCGCCGGAGGGAGCATTGGTGGCCCGGCTCGGCGGGGATGAGTTCGGCATCCTGTTCGAGACGTCCGGCGAGGCGGCGGGCGTCATGGCATGCGAGCGTGTCGTCGCGGCGTGCTCGGTCAGCCTGCAGGTGTTCGGCAATTCGGTGCAGGGCGGGGCGTCGGCGGGCGTGGTTGTCAGCGAGGGTGGGCAGGGCCGCGATCCGGTGGATGTCATGCGACGGTCCGATCTCGCCCTCAACGACGCCAAGCGTGGTGGGCGAGGGATCGTCCGCCTGTTCGACGAAAGCATGGACGAAGGCATCCGCTTTCGCCGGCGGGTCGAGGGTGGGCTGAGCCAGGCGATCGCGAAGGGCGAACTGAGTTTGGTCTATCAACCGATCGTGTCGCGCGACGCGGTCGAGGTGATCGGTTTCGAGGCGCTCATCCGCTGGAACACCGACGAATATGGCGCGATGAGTCCGAGCACGTTCATTCCGATCGCCGAGGAATCGAACCTGATCCACGAGCTGGGCGACTGGGTGCTGGGCGAAGCGCTCGACGTCCTGAAGCAATGGCCCGGTCAGTATGTCTCGGTCAATTTCTCGCCGCGCCAGTTTCGCCGTCATAATTTCGTCGGGCACATGATGGAGAGCGTCGAGCGCGCCGGGATCGAGCCTGCACGATTGCAGATCGAGATCACCGAGACCGCGATCTTCGACGATGCCGAACGCGCTGCGGAAACGCTCTACAAGCTGCGCCAGATGGGGTTTCGGATCGCGCTCGACGATTTCGGGACGGGGTATTCGAGCCTGTACAACATCCGCAAGTTCGCGCTCGATTGCCTGAAGATCGACCGCTCGTTCATCGATGGGATGGGTCGGGAGCGCGAAAGCGCGGCGATCGTGCATTCGATCATCCATCTTGGCCGCGCGCTGGGGCTGGGCGTGATTGCGGAAGGCGTCGAGACCGACGCGCAGGTCCAGGCGCTCAAGCTGGCTGGAGCGAGCCACTTCCAGGGCTATTTCTACTCGCGCCCGGTTGCCGCGGATGTTGCGCTCGAGATGGCAAACGCGCGCTATCTCGGCGGCGAAGACGATATTGCTGGCGACGGACCGACGGCACCGCGGCAATTGGGCAACGGAATGTTGAACTGATGCCGACGGTCGGGATGGGTCGCGTTCCGGCCACGCTCGGCCGGCAATTCGGCGAGATGCGGCGGCCTGCGTCGCTCGGTGCGAAACTCGTGCTGATCATGACGGGCGTCGCGCTGTGCGGGACAGTCGCGATCACGGTGTTGCTGGCGTCGATCATCACGCCGAGCTTTACCAAGCTGGAAGACGCGGCGATTGCGGGGCAAGTCGAACGGACACGTGCGGTGCTGACCAGATACGCTGCCGAGGTCCAGGCGGAGGCACGAGATCGCCGCGATGCAGCGAAGCTGTCCGGGGCTCAGCTTGCGCCCAATAGTCGCGCTGCGCCGGTCACGCGACTACTCCCCGCCGATGGTTTCGCCGAGATTGCCGTGGACGGCCGTATCGCCCTCGCTGGATGGAGTGGATCGTCGGGTTCGAATCTGCGGGGGCCGTGGGTATCGGTGCTCGATCGTACCGACTTCGCACGCGTGCTTGGCGGTCGGCGCTCGGCTCGGTTCTATGCGCGGTTGGGGAAGAGCGTCGCAGCGGTCGGCGTCGCGCGCATGGACGGTTCGAGCATCGCCGATACCGAACTAGACTATGTCGTTGTCGCGCGCGTGATAACCGCCAAGCAGATTTCGGAGGCTTTGGGTGTCGACGCGACGTTAGACGTCGGTTCCAGCAGTTCGGAGGTGGCGACCTATCGAGGGTCGAGAGCGGCAATTGCCGTGCCACTGATCGGCGCCGATGGGCGCGCCGTGGCAACAACCCGGTTTGCCGTGCCAAGTAATGCAACGCGGCTCGGCAGGCGCGTGCTGGTGTTTGCGATCGCAGGATCCACCGTGCTTCTGCTGTTCGTGCTCATCGTGCTGCGTCGTCTCATTGCGCAACTCGTCCTGCGTCCATTGCTGCGCATCGAAAATCATATGCGGCGGGTTCGCGCGTCGGGATCGCTTACGCTGCTCGAAGAGGACGAGCGGCGCGACGAGATCGGCTCGCTCGGGCGCAACTTCAACGCGATGTTGCAGCAGTTGAAGGATCTACGCGAACAGATCGGCGTGCAGTCGTTCGATCTCGGGCGGAGCGAGAGTGCTGTGGCGGTGATGCACAACGTCCGCAACGCGCTGAACCCGATCAGCACGATCCTCAGCCGCGAGATCGCGCAGGTACCGCCGATCGACCGCGCTACGCTCGATCGGGCAATCGACGAACTGGCGCGAGGCGATGTTTCCGACGAACGCCGCGAGAAGCTGGCCGCGTTCGTCACCGCGGCGATCGACGCGGAAGCCGCCAATCGCGAATCCACCCGTCACGAACTCAGCATCGGCCGCGAGGCGATGGGTCATGTGCTCGAGATCATCGGGCAGCAGCAGCAGGGCGCGCACGAACGTCCGGCGCTGGAGATATGCGACGTCACCGCGATCATCGCGCGCAATTCGACGATCGTCCGCTATCTAGACGGCGCTTCGATCGCGTTCGGGTTTCCCGCGGGACCCAATCTGGTCATGGCGAACCGGCTGATCCTGAGCCAGGTGATCGGCAACCTATTCGCCAATGCGGCCGAATCGATCGTCGCGCGGGGAACCGGCAGCGGATCGATCGTTACCGCCATCGAGCAGGGCGACGGCCGTGTGACGATCGAGATTCGCGACGATGGCGAGGGGATCACGCCTGAGGTCGCGGCGACGCTGTTTCACCGGGGCTTCTCGACGCGCGCGCACAAGTCGGGCGGGCTGGGACTGCACTGGTGCGCCAATTCGGTGAACGCGATGCAGGGTTCGCTGCGTTTGGAAAGCGAAGGGCCGGGACAAGGCGCGGTTGCGATCCTGACGCTGCTGGCGCCCGATGCAGGGGGCGCCGACGCCAGTTGAACCTACAACAGGCTAGGCTGTATTTCGTCGTCTTCGCCCATGATGCCCGACAACGTGAGCCCTAGCAGGCGCACGCCGTCCGGCACGGGCAGTTGCGCCATCAGCAGGTCGAGGCCCGCCGCCAGGAATGCAGCCTTGTCCGTGACCGGCGCCTGCGACGATCGTGCACGCGTGATCGTGCGGAAGTCCGCGTGGCGCAGCTTGAGCGTGACCGTGCGACCGCGGGTGCCGTGCCGTTCGATCCGCACCCAAGCCGCATCCGCCACTCGGTGCAGCGCCGCCCGCAAATCCTCCGCGGTCGTCAGGTTCGTCTCGAACGTCCGTTCCGCGCCGACCGACTTCGCAGCCCGGTTGACGCGCACGGGCCGGTGATCGATGCCGCGCGCCGCACCGTAGAGATAGTCCGCATAGCTGCCGAAATGCGCCTGGAGGAACGCGAGCGTCATGCCGTAGAGGTGCGCGCCGGTGAGGATGCCGAGCCGTTCCATCTTCTGCGCGGTCACCGGCCCGACGCCGTGGAAGCGCTTGACCGGCAGCGACTGGACGAACGCCGCGCCGCGCTTCGGCGTGATGATGCAGATGCCGTCGGGCTTGTTCTGGTCCGAGGCGAGCTTGGCGATGAACTTGTTGTAGCTCACCCCGGCGGACGCGGTGAGGCCGGTATCCGCCTTGATCCGCGCGCGGATTTCCTCCGCGATCGCGGCGGCCGTGCCGAGCCCGCGGATATCTTCGGTGACGTCGAGATACGCCTCGTCGAGCGACAGCGGCTCGATCAGGTCGGTATAGTCGGCGAAGATCGCGCGAATCCGGTCCGAGACTTCGCGGTACACGTCGAACCGAGGGGGCACGAACACGAGGTCGGGACATTTTCGGATCGCGGTGACCGACGGCATCGCGCTGCGAACGCCGAACGCGCGCGCCTCGTAGCTTGCCGCCGCCACTACGCCCCGCGCGCGCGATCCGCCGACCGCCACTGGGCGGCCCTTCAGCGAGGGATCGTCGCGCTGTTCGACCGACGCGTAGAAGGCGTCCATGTCGACATGGATCACCTTGCGCTGCGCCGGCGGCTGGGTAGGAGGAGCGGTCATCGTCATCCCAGATAGGGCGGCAGGGCGCGACGATACAGGGCATTCACGCAACCAAACCGCGCGCCACGCATATCAGTCGGCAACGGACGAAGGGACACCGATGCAGGTTGGGACGGAGTGCTGGCGGATCGAACGCGCCGAGCGGATGGCGGTGATCGTCGATGCGGCGGACTATTTCCGGACGGCGCGCGTCGCGATGCTGGGAGCGAAGCGCCGCATCCTGCTGATCGGCTGGGACTTCGATGCGCGTATTTCGCTCGAGCCGGGCGTCGATCGGCCGGGCGAACCCAGGACGCTGGGCGCGTTCATGCACTGGCTGGTCGAGCGCGAACCCGAACTCGAGATTTTCGTGCTGCGCTGGGACACCGGGGCGATCAAGTCGCTGTTCCGCGGGTCGACGCTGTTTACGATGCTCAAGTGGATGCGGCACAAGCGGATTCATACCAAGCTCGACGGGCATCATCCGACCGCGGCGTCGCATCACCAGAAGATCGTCATCATCGACGATGCGCTGGCCTTCTGCGGGGGGATCGACATGACCGGGGACCGCTGGGACACGCGCGAGCACCGCGACGGCGATCTGCACCGCGTCCAGCCATCGGGCAAGCCGTACAAGCCGTGGCACGACGCAATCAGCGCGGTGCAGGGCCCCGTCGCACATGCGCTGGGCGAACTGTTCCGCCGGCGCTGGCGGCTGGCGGGGGGCAAGCCGATGGCGGCAGGCGTGCCGGGCGGGACGTTCTGGCCCGAGGGGCTGGCGGTGGATTTCCGTGACGTCGACGTAGGCATAGCGCGGACCGAGCCGGAAATGTCGGACCAGGCGCCGGTGTACGAGAGCGAGGCGCTGTTCCTGGGGCAGATCGCCCGCGCGAAGAAGCATCTGTATATCGAGAGCCAGTATTTCGCGTCGCGTAAGGTGGCGGAGGCGGTGGCGCGGCGGCTCGACGAGGCGGATGGGCCAGAGATCGTCATCATCAACCCGACCGTGGCGCAGGGCTGGCTGGAGCCGTTGGCGATGGACACCGCGCGGGCGCGGTTGATGGAGGCGCTGCACCGACGCGACGCGCACCGGCGGCTGCGGATGTATCATCCGTACACCAAGGACGGCGCACCGATCTATTGCCACGCCAAGATCCTGATCGCGGACGACGACGTGTTCCGGTTGGGGTCTTCGAACGTCAACAATCGTTCGCTGCGGCTCGATACGGAGTGTGACCTCGCGATCCGGGCTGTCGACGCTGCGACCTCGAAGGCTGTTGCGGCGATCCGGGACGGGTTGATGGCGGAGCATCTCGGTGTCGCGGTGGATGTGGTCAGTGCGATGATCGCCGAGACGGGCTCGTTGATCGAGACGATCGAGCGGTTGCGTCAGGACCGGGGCGGCGTGAGCAAGACGCTGCGGTGTTACGAGGTGCCCGATCTGACTGCGGTCGAGGCTTGGTTGGCGGATAACGAGGTGCTCGATCCGGAAGGCCCTCAGGAGATGTTCGAGTCGCTCAGCAAGCGGGGGCTGTTCCGACGGTGGCGGCGGAAAACTTAGGGTGGATTTCAGTATCCTCCCCCGCAAGGGGGAGGTGGCGCCGTAGGCGACGGAGGGGGAGGATGCGCAACCGACGTTTCGCTTTCCCCCCCCTCCGTCTGGCAAGGGCCAGCCACCTCCCCCTGGCGGGGGAGGATTTGGAACCCCGAGAAATAGAAAAGGCCGCGGCACCCCCCGATGCCGCGGCCTTCGTGCTCCCGAAAACTGGGGATTTACGCGACCTGGGATTCGAGCACTTCGTCGGGCTCGCGCAGCACGTAGCCGCGACCCCAGACGGTCTCGATGTAATTCTCGCCGTCGCACGCGAGGCTGAGCTTTTTCCGCAGCTTGCAGATGAAGACGTCGATGATCTTCAACTCGGGCTCGTCCATCCCGCCGTAAAGGTGGTTGAGGAACATTTCCTTGGTTAAGGTCGTGCCCTTGCGGAGCGAGAGCAGCTCCAGCATCGCATATTCCTTGCCGGTCAGGTGAACGCGGCTGCCATTGACCTCGACCGTCTTCGCATCGAGGTTGACCGCCAGCTTGCCGGTGCGGATGACCGACTGGCTGTGACCCTTCGAGCGACGGACGACGGCGTGGATGCGCGCGATCAGTTCCTCGCGGTGGAACGGCTTGGTGACATAGTCGTCGGCGCCGAAGCCGAAGCTCCGGACCTTAGAGTCCATCTCGTTGACGCCCGACAGGATCAGCACCGGCGTCGCGACGCGGGCGACGCGCAGGCGCTTGAGCACGTCGTAACCGTGCATGTCGGGCAGGTTCAGGTCGAGCAGAATGATGTCGTAATCATACAGCTTGCCCAGATCGAGGCCTTCTTCCCCGAGATCGGTGATGTAGACGTTGAACCCTTCGGTCGTCAGCATCAGCTCGATAGCCTTGGCCGTCGTCGGCTCGTCCTCGATCAGCAGCACTCGCATGCGTCGTCCCCTGTTCGCGAGACCGCCCGACACCCCATGTCAGCAGCTCGACTTCCATTCATTAACCACACAACATCTGAAGGCAAAAGGTTAATTTCGGACTAAGGTTGACGCGACGAATTGGTCGGATCGCCGCCGAGCAGTTGTATTCTTTACAAATCTTCGGCCGGGGGGCTCGGCGTCAGGTCGGGGCCGAGCAACGTCCGGTGGACCGTCTTCGGGATATCCTCGCCGAGAACCTCGCGCAGATACAGGCTGCGGACGAGCGTGAAGATCACCACCAGCAATGCGGCCGAGAAGAACAAGCCGAACAGGCCGAAGATCGTGCCGATGCCGATGATCGCGAACACCGTGATCGCAGGCGGGATCGAGATCACGCGGTTCTGTACGTACGGCGTGATGAAATTGGTCTGCACGAGCCGCACGACGGCATAGGTGACGAGCGTGCCGACGATCGACGAGGTGCCCTGCGTCGCGGCGAGGCCGAGCGCCGGGATCATCGCCGCGGTGGGGCCGATATACGGAATGAATTCGGACAATCCGGCGAGCAGGCCGAGCGCGGCGGCGCTGGGGACGTCCGACAACCAGAGCCCGATGCCGACCAGGATCCCCATCGTCGTCATCAGGATCAGCGACGAGCCGAGCCACAGCCGCAGCGTCGAGCCCACGTCGAACAGCGCATCCTCGACTGCGGCCCGCTTCGAGCGTGGGATCAGCAGCAGGAAGCCGCGTTCGTACACTTTGGGATCGGCGGCGAAGAACAGCGCGCCGACCAGCAGCAACAGGCAGTTGAGCACGAGTTCGCCCGCGCCGGTCACGAGTCCGCCGACGTCCTGCGCGACCTTCGACCCGGCATAGGCCTGTTGCACGGCATCGACGAGCTTCGCGCCGACCGCACTTTGCGAGAGATACGCGGCGAGTTGGTCGAGCAGCGCCGGCGTCTGGGCGATCAGGACGTTGACCTGGCTGCGGAACTGCACGCCGAACAACCAGACCAGGAACGCGATGACGCCGAGCACGGTGGCGATGCCGAGGCCGAGCGCGGGCTTTCGCGGAACGCGGAGATGGTCGCGGTAGAGATCGGCGATCGCGTGGATGACGATCGCGCCGAGCATCGACCCGAAGGCGAGGATGAGCAGGTCGCCGGCCTTGTAGAGCGCCGCGACGACCGCGACGATCACGATGGTCAGGATGACGCGGCGGATGAAGCGCGAATCGTCTGCATCGGGGGCCAGGCGGTTCATGCTGCGGCCCGCCGAAAAGCTGGAAGTTCACAAAGTGCACACGCTGGCGCGGTTTGTGCGGAGTGTGCACTTCCGGCTTTTGGAGCCGATCCTTG
The DNA here is from genome assembly GCF_003610375.1 of Sphingomonas sp. PP-CC-1A-547. Taxonomy (GTDB): domain Bacteria; phylum Pseudomonadota; class Alphaproteobacteria; order Sphingomonadales; family Sphingomonadaceae; genus Sphingomonas. The sequence goes on along the minus strand of NZ_RAPZ01000013.1, from coordinate 106,390 downwards.
GCCGGATCGGGGGTGGTTTTGCGAGGGTGGCGGGGCGATCATCTTGCGACCGTGGCAGATCGTCGCAGCGTAGGACAGCCGTTCCAAGGACTTAAGGTACGTTCCTGAAACGACACTCGCTGATCCTCCCCCGCCAAGGGGAGGTGTCGCCGAAGGTGACGGAGGGGGAGGACACGCAACGGCAGTCATCGCCTTCCTCCCCCTTCGTCTGGCAAGTGCCAGCCACCTCCCCCTGGCGGGGGAGGATTGTAGAATGGACGTCGGTTTAACTTACAGCGCGAGGTCGGGGCTGCGGTCTGGCTTTACGCGCATGGCCGCGGGGCGTGGGCCGGCTGCGACGCCGACCGTGGGCGAGGGGATGGCGAGTTGCAGCGTGTCGGCGGTCGAGGCCCAATGCTCGGCGAGGACGTCCGGCGTCTCGTTGAGCATCACGCCGTAGGTTGGGACGATCTCGCGGATTTTAGCCTGCCAGCCGGCGGTGGCGAGGTGGTTCGGGAACACCTTCTTCAGCAGGTTGAGCATGATCGATGGCGCGGTCGAGGCGCCCGGCGAGGCGCCGAGCAGCGCGGCGATCGAGCCGTCCTTCGACGCGACGATCTCGGTACCGAGCCGCAGCACGCCGCCCTTCTCCGGATCGCGCTTGATGATCTGGACGCGCTGGCCTGCCTGCCACAGGCGCCAGTCGGCGTCCTTCGCGCCCGGGAAATACTCGCGCAGGGCATCCATCCGGTCGCTGTCCGACATGATGAGCTGGCCCGCGAGATATTCGACGAGGTCGAAATCGTCCCAGCCGACCGCGAGCATCGGCCGGAAATTGTCGAGCGTGACCGACGCCGGAAGATCGAAATACGAGCCTTCCTTGAGGAACTTGGTCGAGAAGGTCGCGAACGGGCCGAACAACAGCGCCTGCTTGCCGTCGAGGAAGCGCGTGTCGAGATGCGGCACGGACATCGGCGGCGAGCCGACCGCTGCCTTGCCGTAGACCTTGGCGAGATGGCGGTGCGTGATTTCGGGCTTGTCCGCGACCAGGAACGAGCCGCCGACCGGGAAGCCGGCATAATCGTCGGCCTCGGGGATGCCGGACTTCTGGAGGATCGGCAGCGCGCCGCCGCCTGCGCCCGCGAACACGAAGCGTGCCTTGATGACCTGCTTCTCGTCGGTCTTCATGTCGCGCGCGGTGACGCGCCAGCGCGCCTTCTTACCGCCGATCGTCTCGCGTTCGAGCGAGCGGACCTCGTGGCCCGTGGTCAGCGTGAAATTGTCCTGCTTGGCGAGCGAGGCGATATACTGGCGCGTGACTTCGCCCCAGTCGCAATCGGTGCCGAGCGGCGAGCGCGTTGCGGCGAGCTTCGTGCCGGGCGCGCGGCCCTCCATCATCACCGGCACCCACTGCGCAATCTGCTTCGGGTCGGTGGTGAATTCCATGCCGGAGAAGAGCGGGCTCGCCTGGAGCGCGGCGTGGCGCTTTTGCAGGAAGGCGACGTTGGCATCGCCCCACACCAGGTTCATGTGCGGTGTGGAATTGATGAACGAGCGCGGGTTGGCGAGGATGCCGGTATCGACCTGGTGGCTGAGGAACTGGCGCGTGACCTGGAACTGCTCGTTGATCTCGACCGCCTTGGCGATCTCGACCTTGCCGTCAGCCTTGTTGACCGGCGTGTAGTTGAGTTCGCACAGCGCGGAGTGGCCGGTACCGGCGTTGTTCCAGCCGTTCGAGCTTTCGTCGGCGACCTTGTCGAGGCGTTCGACCATCTCGATCGTCCAGGTCGGCTCGAGCTCGCGAAGCAGGACGGCGAGCGTCGCGCTCATGATGCCGCCGCCGATCAGCAGGACGTCGACGGTGCGCTCGGTGGTCGCGGCGTCGGCGTGCGCGATCGGCAACGCCGCTGCGCCGCCGGCGACGATCGCCGAGCCGAGCAGGTTGCGGCGGGTCACGCCGGTCTTGGTTTCTGGGGAGATCGTGTCGTTAGCGTCTGGCCGCATGGTCATGCCTTTTCGTTTCGGCATGGTCCGCTGTCCCGACACAGGCCGAAGACGACGAGAATCCATGACCGGATTATCGGGTCAGCCACGCGGAAATCACGGAATCGATACATGAACTACCGACTGAGCGCGGCCGCTGCTCAAAGTCCTCATCCCGGTATCGGGTGTCGTTGGGATCGCGCTGGGGTGCAAACTCGAGCGTCTATCCAGCCTCTTACATGGCATCCGGCCCGGTTTTGCGCAAGGTCGCCGCTTTACGCTTGCCCTGCATTGGGGTCGCGAAGGCGTGCCGCGAGGAAGTCTATCAGGGCCTCGACGCGCGCCGGACGGAGGGGGCTTGGCGGGGTGAGGAGATGCAACCCGATCTTTGCGGGCGCCCAGTCTTGCAGGATGATGACGAGCGCGCCGGACGCGATATGCCGGTCGACGATGAAGTCGGGCAGGCGCGCGATGCCAAGACCGGCGATCAGCGCGGGGACGATCGCTTCGCCGCTGTTGGCGGTGAGCTGGCCCTGTAGCCGCACCGAGACGTCGGCGCCGCCGGGGCCATGGAAGCGCCACGGGCCGACGACGTTCGAATAGCCGACCAATTGATGCTCGCCGAGCTGTGCCGGGTGCGTCGGTGTGCCGTGCTTCGCGAGATAGCTGGGTGCGGCGACGGTGTGCGCCTGGATGCTACACAGGCGGCGGGCGCGGAGCGAGCTGTCGGGGAGCTCCGCGATCCGCAGCGCGACGTCGAAGCCTTCGGCGACGATGTCGACGCGCGCATCGGAGAGGTGGAAGTCGACCTCGATGCCGGGGTGCGCGACGAGGAACTCGGCGAGGATCGGCGCGACGTTGGTGACGCCGAAGCTCATTGGGGCGGCGAGGCGGACGCGGCCGGTATGCGCGCTGGCGGCGTCGTGTGCGGACTCTTCCGCGGCGCGGGCTTCGGCGAGGATGCGTGCGGCGTGCTCGGCGAGCGGCTTGCCGGCTTCGGTGAGCGCGAGGCGGCGCGAGGTGCGGTGGAAGAGCGACTGGCCGAGATGCGCTTCGAGCCGGGTGATCGCCTTCGACACGGTCGCCTTGCTGAGCCCGACCGCGTCGGCGGCGGCGCTGAACGAGCGGTGCTCTACGACGCTGGCGAAGATCGCCCAGGCTTCGAGATCGGGCAGGCGCATGGGGGTCTCCGCGATTGTGCCGGGATTACCACCCCGGCGGAGGCCGGGGCCCAGTTGGAAAGGTTGTCGTAACGAAGGACTGCGCTTCGTTATCGACGTTGCCCAACTGGGCCCCGGCCTCCGCCGGGGTGGTGGCCTATTCGGGTGCTCTACTTCGAACACGCATTACTCACCGAAACGATCGGTTTCCAGCGTTTCTATTTACGGCGTAATCGCAGCGCCTATCTTGGGGTCAACCAGTGGAGACCTATCATGACGACCACGACCCTTTCCAAAGTTGAACGCCGCCCCTTCGACAGCCTTGGCCATGCCGATCATGGCTGGCTGAATGCGCGGCATCATTTCTCGTTCGCGAGCTATTACGATCCGGCCCGGATGGGCTGGGGCGCGATCCGCGTGTGGAACGACGACCAGATCGCCGCGAACTCGGGCTTTCCGCCGCATCCGCATCAGGACATGGAGATCATCACCTATGTCCGCTCGGGCGCGATCACGCATCAGGACTCGCTCGGCAACAAGGGCCGCACCGAGGCCGGCGACGTGCAGGTGATGAGCGCGGGGACCGGGGTGCGGCATGCCGAGTATAACCTTGAGCCGGAGACGACGACGATCTTCCAGATCTGGATCGAGCCGTCGCGCAAAGGTGGCGCGCCGAGCTGGGGTGCCAAGCCGTTCCCGAAGGGCGAGCGCTCGGGGCAGTTCGTGACGCTGGCCAGCGGGTTCGAAGGTGACGGCGATGCGTTGCCGATCCGGGCGAATGCGCGGGTGCTGGCGGCGACGTTGAAGGCTGGCGACAGCGTCGACTATGCGGTCGGCGAAGGACGCCATGTGTATCTGGTGCCGGCGACCGGTGCGATCACGATCGGCGACGACGCTTTTGGTGCGCGCGACGGAGCGGCGCTGTTGGGCGGCCAGACGGTGACGATCACGGCTCAAGAGGACGCCGAGATCGTTCTGGTAGACTCGGAGTAATACTTCCCTCCCGCTTGCGGGAGGGGTCGGGGGAGGGGCTTCCTCCCGCGATCCCGCCCGGAACTGCCCTCCCCTAACCCCTCCCGCAAGCGGGAGGGGAACTCGAAGGAAATGCCCATGACCAAGGTTCTCGTGCTCTATTACTCGTCCTACGGCCATATCGAGCAGATGGCGGATGCCGTCGCCGAGGGCGCCCGTGCCGGTGGGGCCGAGGTCGACATCCGCCGCGTCGCCGAAACCGCACCGCAGGCAGTGATCGAGGCGGCGCACTTCAAGACCGATACCGCGCATGCCGAGATCGAAGGTCCCGCCGCGCTCGAGCAGTATGACGCGATCATCGTCGGTGCGCCGACCCGCTTCGGCCGGATGCCCGCGCAGATGGCGCAGTTCTGGGATACGACCGGCGGCCAGTGGTTCTCGGGCGCGCTGATCGGCAAGGTCGGCGGTGCGTTTACCTCGACCGCGAGCCAGCATGGCGGCCAGGAAACGACGTTGTTCTCGATCATCACCAACCTGATCCATCACGGCATGACGATCGTCGGGCTCGACTATGGCTTCCAGGCGCAGATGGGCGTCGACACGGTCAAGGGCGGCTCACCCTACGGCGCGACGACGATCTCGGATGGCGACGGCAGCCGGATGCCGAGCAAGGAAGAGCTCGATGGCGCGCGCTATCAGGGCAAGCGGATCGCCGAGACGGCGGCCAAGCTGAAGGGCTGATCCCCCGACGCTCCGGTGGTCGGGAGACGAAACTTACCCCGCGGTAAGGGCGTTTCCCCACCACCGGAGCATTTCGCTTCGCGTGGACCAGCTATGCGAGGATATGATCATGGGCCTGTTTTCCAAGGACATCGCGACGTTCGAAGACCTGTTCCTGCACCAGTTGCAGGACGTGTATTATGCTGAGAACCAGATCACCAAGGCGCTGCCGAAGATGACTGAGAAGGCGACGGCACCGGGTCTGAAGGCTGGGTTCGAGACGCATCTGCGCGAGACCGAGGGACAGATCGTTCGGCTCGAGCGGATCTTCGAGTTGCTCGGCGAGAAGGCAAAGGCCGTGACCTGCCCGGCGATCGACGGGATCATCAAGGAAGCGAACGAAGTCGCAGGCGAGATCGCCGACAAGGCGGTCCTCGATGCGGCGCTGATCGCATCGGCGCAGGCGGTCGAGCATTACGAGATCACGCGCTATGGCACGCTGATCGCGTGGGCGAACCAGCTTGGCCGCAGCGAGATCGCGGCGATCCTGAAGGACACGCTCGACGAGGAATATGCGACCGACGACAAGCTGACCGCGATGGCGACGTCGAAGGTCAACCCGAAGGCCGAGGCGGTTACTGCCTGAGACGTAAGTAAGGAAAAGGGCCGGCGATCCTGCGATCGCCGGCCCTTTTTCGTTCAGGCCTTCTTGCGCGCGCGCTTGGGAGCGGCGGCGGCGGCGACGTCCTCTTCCTCGTCCGGTGCGTCTTCACCGGCTTCGGTCAGCGCTTCGCCGAGGGCCTTCAGCTTGTCCTGCGACTTGTCGGCCTTGTCGGCGATCTTGGTGGTCGCGGTGCCGAGGCGGTGGAGCAGCGCGTGGACGCGGTCGGCATCGGGCTCGTCGCGTTCGAGCTGCTTGCGCAGCGAACCGAGATCGCGAAGGATTCCCTTGGCGCCAGGGGTATCGATCTCGGCCAGCGCAGCCTCCCAATCCTCGACCATGTCGGCACCCTTGGTGGGCTTGGTCGCGTCGAGCCCGCGATTTATCGCGTTCATCGTTCCTGCAAATTTAATGGCCATGTGATCTCTCTCCGCATGCCTTGGTGGCAACCGTCAACGCGACGTGGCGGCGGAAATGTCCCCTCGATCGTATCGACTTCGATCAGTATCGGGGACCAAGTTAACGCAGGATATCGGGCCCCTGCGCCTGCCGGATGACGTCGGCGAGCGCAGCGTTCGGCACGCGGTCGGCGAGGACCGGCGAGCAGGCGAGCAGGCCGTTGGGGCAGTAGCGGTCGTCGTCCCAGCCGGGGTGGTCGAGGATGGGGTAGAGGCACACACCCTCGACGGGCACGCCGAGCGATTGGGCGATTGTCACCTCGCGCAGGATCATGCGGAGCCAGGCGGGACGGGCGCTGCCTTCGATGCCGGTTTCGGCGATGAAGATCGGGCGGCCATAGCGCGCGTAGGCGTCGGCGAGGATCGCGTGGAGCGGGCGGCTGAGGGGGTGGTCGTACGCTAGCGGGGGTCCGCCGTGGATCCACTGGTTGTTGTGATAGAAATTGACGCCGACGATATCCAGCAATGGCGCGCGGCCGCCGATCTGGGGCCATGCTTTCCCCGCGATCATGTCCCAGGCCTGGTATTGCGCGAGGCGGTGGCCTTCAGCGGCGGGGGCGTCGTTCGGGCGGGCGGGGTCGGTGATGACGTTGATGACCGGGTCGGCGTGGACGAACCGCGCGGCGGGGTCGATCGCGAGGATCGCTTCCATCGCGGCGATCGATGCGCGGGCGAGTTGGACCTTGAGTTCGTAGCCGCGGCCTTGGGCGAACGGGTTGAGATAGGCTGCGTCGCCGCCGCCCCAGGCGAAGAACGAGATCTCGTTGACCGGGGCGTAGAAGCGGGTCTCGCCGGGTCCGGCTGGCCCGATATGACGCGCGGCGGCGGCGGCCAAGGCGGCGAAGCGCGTGACGAAGGCGGGCGTCCAGATGTCGATGTCGTCGGGCCAGCCGTAATGCAGCAGGTCCCAGATGACTTCGGTGCCGATCGCCTTGGCGGCTTCCAGCTGGCGGTCGAGGCTGGACCAGTCGTAGCGGCCGGGTTCGCGTTCGATCAGATGCCAGCGCAGGCCGTCGCGGACGGTCAGGATGCCGAGCTTGGTGAGTTCACTGTAATCATGCGCGGCGAGGATGTCGTGGTGGCTGGCGGCGATGACGTCGACGCGCTTGCGGTCGTGCGCGCGGCGGTGCGTGGAGGATTCGAAGCCGCCTTGCAGGAAGCTCCGGAACAGGCCGGTCGGGCGGGGCACGGGCGGCCGGTCGGACAGGACTTCGGCAAACAGCGCTTCCCAGCGGGGGACGACGGCGGCGACGGCATACTCGCTGTCGACCTTGGCACGGAGGGCAGTGCCGAGGCGGGTCCGCAGTGCCGGGTCTTCGATGAGTTTCGTGATCGCAGTAGCCACCGCGGGCGGGTCTTCATGGGGCACGAACAGGCCGCTGACCCCGTCGACGATCTGTTGCTCGGAGCCGTTGTCTCGGGTCGCTATGACGGGGAGGCGTGCGGCGCCGGCTTCGGCGATGACGTGCGGCATGCCTTCACCGCCGGAGAGCCAGACGAAGATGTCGAGTGCGGCGAGCAGGTCGGGGACGTCGTCGCGGTCGCCGAGGAAGGTCAAGGCGGTGTCGAGGCCGAGTGCGTGCGCTCGGTTGCGGAGGGCGACGGCGTATTCGGGGATGAAGGCGTCCGGTCCGCCGATTACCACGAAGCGCGCACGGGGGTGGCGGGCGTGGACCACTGCAGCGGCTTCGATGAAATCCTCGACGCGCTTCTTCGGGTCGAGGCGGCCCAGCCAGCCGATCAGCGGGACGTCGTCGGCGATACCGAGTGCGGCCCGCATGGGCGCGCGTCGGGCAGGATCGAACGCGCCGGTATCGACCATCGAGGGAATCTCGATCGCATGCTGCGGGCGATCAGGCATGCGGCCAGCGGCGGCGTCACGGATCGAGGCGCATACGCCGACATAGCGTGCGGTGAAATGCTTGGGGCCGGCGAGCGCCTCGGAGACGAGGCCGCCATGTTCGATCAACGGCGGGTGGAGGTGCATGCGTTCCAGCGCGGGATAGATGTCCGCGACGTTCTGGCACGAGATGACCACGTCGTACGCGGGCAGCTTGCTCGCGAGGTAGGCGACGGTCTCGTCGAAGCCGAGCGCGTAGGGCGTGCGGTCTACGGGGACGCCGATCGCTTCGAGTTGCGCGTGCGTCTGTTCGGGCATGCCGTCTTTTCGGAAGCAGGCGACGACCTCGATCCGGTAGCGGGTTGGATCAAGCGCCTGGGCGAGCAGGCGCACTTCCGTCTCCTCGCCGCCGACGACGAGCCAGGCGAAGACGAACAGGATGCGGATCGGGCGGGCGTCGGCAGTGAGTGCGGTATTCAATCGCCGACCTTGAACACGATCTGGAGGAACTCGGGCCGTTCGCCGACCAGCTTTGCGATGAACTTGGGGGCGTCGTCATAGGGGACGACGTGCGTGATGAGCTGCGCGCGGATCTCGGGGCCACGCGCGAGGAGCAGCTTCACCGTCTCGTTGGCGAGGCGGCGGCGGTCCCATTGGAAGCCAAGGCCGCGCGGGACGCGGTTGATCTGGGCGCAGCGGAGGTTGAGGCCGTTGTGGTGGAACTCCTCGCCGAGCCGGAGCCGGTCGGCGGCGCCCTGGTAGAAAGCGAGGTCGATCACCGTGCCCTGCGGCCTCAGCGCGCGCATCGCGGCGTGGAGGCTGGCGGCGTCGGCGCGGGTCTGGAACACGACGTCCGCGCCGCGATCGTCGCCACCGTGCAGCCAGCGTGCCTTGGCATACGCCCAGGCCTGGTCCTCGGTCATCGCGGTGATGCCGAGGCATTCGGCGCGCAGGCGGCGGAAGGAGGACGGGTCGGCGATCACGACTTCGCTGGCGCCGGCGGCCTGGGCGAACAGGGCCGTCAGCATGCCGACGATGCCGGCGCCGATCACCAAGGCGGGGCGGCCGCGGATGCCGTCGCCTAGGTTGACGACATTGGGCCCGAGCAGTTCGACGTCCGCGTGAAGAATGCCGTTGGCAGCGATCGGGCCCATCTGGCCGATATAGATGCCGAGGATCGGATCGAGCTCGGGCGGGAGCTTGGTCAGCAGGTCGTTGAACGGATCCGCGGTGTGGCCGGTCTTGTGGCCGAACACCGTGCCGACGACGTCGCCGTTTGCGAAATCGTCGACCCGGCTGTCGCTGACGCGTGCGCATTCCATGTAGCCGAGGAACGGCACCGGATAGTGCGCGCTCGGTTCGCCGGGGACGAACACGCCGCGACCTGCATCCCAGCGCGAGTGGAGATACGGGTTGCTGTTCTTGACGAAGGTGAGTTCGGTGCCGGCGGAGAACCCGGTGTAGAGCAGGTCGAGGCGGACCTGACCGTCGCCCGGAGGTGCCTCGTCATAGCCGAAGAAATAGGCCTGGCCGGGACGTTCGACGCCGAGCGAGCGGACGTGGCGCCACTCAGACATGGATCACCTCCCGCTCGCGGACGTCGATCGCGCGGCCTTCGACGGCGGAGCGTTCGATCGCCAGCGCGAGGCGGAGTGTTTCGAGCGCGGCGGGGTAGGGGCAGCGGATGCGGTTCTCAGCCCCGCGGACTGCGTCGATGAAGTCGCGATCCTCCAGTACGACCGGATCACTGCCGGTGCCGCGCACCGGGCGGCCGCGGCCGATGTCGATCATCACGTCGCGGTCGGTCAGTTCGATCGCGAGGCCTTCGCCGAACAAATGGAGGCCGACGCGGTGGTTCCAGTTGAGCAGGCAGGTGGACGCGAAGTTGGCGATCGCGCCGCTGGCGAAGGTGAGCATCGCGGTGCTGGTCGTCGCTACGTCGAGGCCGGGGAAGGCGGCGCGGTCGATGTGGCCTGACTGGCCGTAGACGCGGACGACGTCGCCGACGAGGTAGCGCGCGAGATCGACCAGGTGCGTCGTCTGTTCGAGCATCTGGCCGCCCGATGCGTCCTTCTTCCACCACCAGCGCGGCGGCGGGGTGGAGTCGAGCCAATAGCCGGAGAGGAGGCGGGCGGGGGTCGCCGAGAGCAGCGCCTTCACCTCGTCCACGGTGTCTAGATAGCGCCAGTGATAGCCGACTGCGGTGACGAGACCGAGCCGGTCGACTGCCGCTGCGACGTCCTCTGCGGTGCCGAGATCGAGCGCGACGGGCTTCTCGACGAAGAACGGGAGCTTGTGCTCGATCGCGAGGCGTTCGGGCTCGCCGTGCGCGAACGGCGGCACGCAAATGTAGAGCGCGTCGAGCTCGACCGCGGCCAGCATCGCCGCGGCATCGTCGAACGCGCGCGCGCCGAAGCGGGCGGCGGCCTCGGTCGCGCGGGCCATGTCGACGTCGGCGACCGCGACGATCGCGACGTCGTCGAACTGCTCCAGCACGCCGAAATGGCGATTGGCGATGCCGCCTGCGCCGATGAACCCGATCCGTGTCCGCTCCACGCCGTCTCCCTTATGTTTGGTGTCTGTCTGGTCGTGCACGGCGGCGTAGATCGCGCGCGTGTCGGCGATCATGCGATCGGCCGAGAATAGGTCCTGCTGGCGCTCGATCGCGGCGCTGGCCATTGTTTTCAGGCTGTCGCGGTCGGCTAGCAGCGTGACGATCGCATCGGCGAAACTGGCCGGGTCTGCGGCGGTGAGGCGACCGGTGACGCCGTCCTCGATCGCTTCGGCATTGCCCGGTGCAACGGTAGCGACGACGGGGAGGCCCGCTGCCATTGCCTCGAGCGCGACCAGCGGCAGGCCTTCGAATGCCGAGGGGAGGACGAGCAGGTCGGCGATCGTCATCAGGTCGGCGACGTCGTTGCGCGTGCCGAGCATGCGGACGGTGCCGGCCAGATCCTTTGCTGCAATCGCGCGCGCGGTCTGGGTGAGGAGGGGGCCTTCGCCGGCGAGCAGCACGATCACGTCGGGGTGCGCGGCGCGGATTGCGGGCAACGCGTCGAGCAGGAGCGCGTGGCCCTTTTGCTCGGCAAAGCGCGCGACCATTAGCAGGACGGGGGCATTGCCGACGCCCCATTCGCGGCGCAGGGCTTCACGCCAGCGTGAGGGTTTGTGCGCGCCGACGCCGTTGTGGATCGTCGCGACGAGGGCCGGATCGACGCCTGCCGCGCGGTGACTATCGCCGACTGCGTCCGAGACGCAGATCAGGCGCGCGAGTGCGGCCGAGGTGTCGCGGTGCTCGTCGCGCTGCGCAGGGTCGGTCAGGAGGTAGGGGAGGTGTTCGGTGCGGATCACCGGCACGCCCGCCGCGTGCGCGGCGCGGACGGCGGCGTGGCCTTCCCAGCCGATACCGGCGTGGACGTGGACGATGTCGGGCGCTGCGCGGTCGAGCCAGCGTGCAAGGCCCGCATCGTCGTCGAGCGCTTTCACCGCATAGCCCTTGGCGGCGGCGTGTTCGAGCAGGCCGGTTCCGGGCCGCGCGGCGACGATGACCTCGTCTCCGCCCAATCCTTCGGCGAGCGTCATCATGTGCGCGCCGACGCCGGACGGGGCGAGGCTGTCGGTCAACAGGCAGATGCGGGTCATTCGGCGGCCATCACGGGAGTTTCGAGGACGGCGGACTTCGCGACCATGCGGCGATAGGTGACGAGTGCCTGGCCCACGACTTGGTCCATATTGTAGTAGCGATACGTCGCGAGCCGGCCGACGAAGGTAACGCCGTCCTCCGCATCGGCAAGTGCCTCGTAGCGTTTGAACAGGGCTTGGTTTTCTGGACGCGGGATAGGGTAGTAAGGATCACCTTCCGCGCTTGGGAATTCGTAGCTGATGCTGGTCTTCGCGTGGAGCTGGCCGGTCAGGTGCTTGTATTCGGTGATGCGGGTCTGCGGCACGGTTTCGTCGGGATAGTTGACGACTGCGACCGGCTGGAACTGTGCGACGTCGTGCGTCTCGTGGCGGAATTGGAGGCTGCGATAGGGCAGCTTGCCGAAGCGGAAGTCGAAATACTCGTCGATCGGGCCGGTGAAGACGATGTGGTCGACGTCGATGCGGTCGATCACGTCGCGATATTCGACGCCGAGATCGAGCGTGATGCCGGGGTGATCGAGCATCGCCTCGAACATCCGGGTGTAGCCGTTGGCGGGCATCGCCTGGAACTTGTCGGTGAAATAGCGGTCGTCGGTCGAGGTGCGCGTCGGCACGCGCGCGGTGACGGCGCGGTCGAGCTCGGACGGGTCGAGGCCCCATTGTTTCCGCGTGTAGCCGCGGAAGAACGTCTCGTAGAGATCGCGACCGACTGCGGCGACGACGACGTCTTCGGAGGTACGGATGTCCTCGACCGATTCCGCGCGGCTGGCGAGGAAGGCGGCGGCTTCCGCGTCGTTCTTGAGCGACAGGCCGTATAGTTCGTTGAGCGTGGTGCGGTTGATCGGCATCGGCACGAGCTTGTCGTCGACGCTGGCGAGGACGCGATGTTCGTACGGTCGCCAGTCGGTGAAGCGCGAGAGATAGTCGAACACGTCCTTGGAATTGGTGTGGAAGATGTGCGGGCCGTAGCGGTGGATCAGCACACCCGCCGCATCATGCTCGTCATACGCGTTTCCGCCGATGTGCGGGCGGCGGTCGACGACGAGGACGCGCTGGCCGCTGTCGTTGGCCAGGCGTTCGGCGAGGACCGCGCCGGCGAACCCTGCGCCGACGATCAGCGTGTCGTAGCGTTCGCGCTTCGGGGCGGGGCGGAAGGTTCGTTTCGCCTGGAGGATGCGGTCGATCTCGGTGGCCATGGCGGTTTGCGTGCGGTCCCAGGATTGCGTGGCGAGCAGGCGGTCGGCTTCGTCGCGCCACGCGCCTTCGCGGGGGAGGGCAAGCGCGGCTTCGCAGGCGGTGACGAACGCGGTCGCATCGGCGGCGATTGTCACGGCCGCCGCGTCGCCGTAGTGGCGGATCACGTCGACGATCGGGGTCGAGACGACGGGCAGGCCGCCGGCGAGATATTCGGGGGTCTTGGTCGGGCTGATGAAGCGCGTCGCAGCGTTGATCGCGAACGGCATCAGCGCGACGTCCCAGCCCGAGAGGTAGGCAGGGAGTTCGTTGTAACCGCGGCCGCCGAGCCAGTGGATGTTGGCGCGGCGTGGCAGGTGCGCGGGGTCGATCTTCACGACCGGGCCGATCATTACGAACGACCAGTCCGGTCGCCGAGCAGCGACTGCGTCAAGCAACGCTAAGTCGATGCGTTCGTCGATGACGCCGAAGAAACCGAGTTTAGGACCGGGGATGTGGCGCTGGTCCTCGGGTTCGATGTTGCCGGTCCGCGCTTGTGCGAAGTGCGCAACGTCGACGGCGGAGGGGAAGGCGTGAACGTCGCGGTGGCGGCCGCGCTTGGCTTCGTACAGGCTGTAGCCACCGGTGAAGACGAGGTCGGCGCGTTCGAGCAGTCGCGCTTCGCGGTCGAGCAGGGCGGGGTCGGCGAAGCGGAACGCGGACAGTTCGTCCATGCAGTCGTAGACGATCGCAGCGGCATCCAGATGCTCGGCGAACGGGAGCATCATTGGGGTGTAGAACCAGAGGACGGGCTTGGTCCGGATGCTCGTCGCGACCAGCATGTCGAGGAGTTGCCGCAACCCTGCCTCGACCTGCTCGGCGTTCCACCAGTGCGGCAGGCGTGGCCGTAGCGCGATCACGTTATCCGCGGGAAACGGGTGGTGTTCGAGGAATGGCAGCGGATGGTCGCAGGGGATGTGTTCTTCCCAGACGAACACGCTCTGGGATTGCGCGAACCGCTTCATCAGATGCTGCGGGCGCTGCGTGACGAAATCCCAGCGGAGATGCGAGAAGCAGATCAGCGGCGGCGGCGGGCTCGTATCGTCGGTCGTGGCAAGGGTGGGAGTAGGTCCGATACCGTGCACGCTCTTCCAATCCGCGAATCCGCGGTCATCCGCGTTGTTGATCGAACCTAAGCCCACGCCTCAGACCTGACTATGCAAATGTAATTGCTTTGCATCATGTATTTGCTGGATAATCGCACCCAAACGCACAACGCTATGCTGCCAAGTCCAACGCTCCAATACGGCGTCGCGGGGCCGGAATTCGGCGTAGGTTTCACGCATTGTAAGGATCGCATCGGCAAACCCGGTCGTCGAAGCGGTCATGCCGGTCTCAGGCAGAATAAACTGCAATCCGCAGCGTAATTCTGCGTTGGCGAGTACGGGCAGGCCGGCGAGCATGTATTCGGTGAGGATTGCCGGCGCGCCGTCCTCGATGCCGCAGACGACACCGAACCTGGCGCGGTTCATCAGGCGGTTGACCTCGTCGACAGGCACGCCCGGTGGTCCGACGAACTCGATCGAGAGGTTCTGGTCGCGTGCGCGTTGGCGGAGCGCGTCGGCGTCCTCGCCGTATCCGAACACGCAGAGCGTGCGGACGTCGCGCGGGAGTTGCGCGAGTGCTTCGAACAATATGTCGTGGCGCTTATACGGTTGCGCGGCGGCGACGTAGATCAGGTCGACATCCTTGGGCGTGCCGAGCGGGCGGAACTGGTCGATCGCGGCGAATTCGGGACCGACCGGCAGGATCGCGGTGTGCATGCCGGGGTGGCGCGCCTCGACTTCGTCCGACTGCCACTGCGCGCCGGTGATGACGAGATCGAAATGTTCGCTGACTTCAGGTGGCACGCGCAACGAGGGCGCGTCGATCGAATTGTAGAGGATGATGCTGTTCGCGCAGAGCGCGAGGATCTCGGGCGCGACGCCTAGCCCGAGCACGACGAGGATGTGCGGTGCGCCGAAGGTCCGCACGAAATCGATCATCTCGGTGGAGGCGAACGGTGCGTGGTCGTGGTCGAGGCGGAAGGCGCGGCGGGCGAGCACCGGGCTGTCGCGGTGGAATGGCGGGTCGCCTTCGCCGCGCCAGTGATGCCAGATCTCGGCCTGCTCGACGATTCCGGCCGCGACGAGCGCAAGCGGCAGGCGTTCCAGATATCCGCCCGTGACGGGTTCGCGGTGATCGGCGGCACCCGTCCAGGGTCGGCTAGCGGGATCGAGCGCGCGCCATGCCGATCCGTCGCGAGGGGCCGATGCGGTGGAGGAATCCGCGGGAGGCCAGCCGTCGACCCAGTCGCTGATGACGACGACCGATCGCCGTTCGCTCAACGCCACCATGCACGCATCCCCTGCATCGGTATCTCCCCTGGTCTTGCACCCTTTCGTTGCAGGGCAGGCACTTAACGGGCGAAATCGAGAAACGGGATCATGCAGCTTAAATTTAGTCGGCGCGCGTATTCGCAATCACGCTCGACCGGCGGCGGGGCTTGCGCCATGTTAGTGCAAAGACGTCCATGAGTAGGTGGGACGATGACTAGGCGAGGGCAGCGCGGACGATGCTAATCTGGATGGCGATAGTCGGCGCTTTGCTCGGCTGGGTGCTCGGAAGCTTTTCAGAAACCGCTTTATTCTTGGGCGGGGCGGTTGGCTTGTGCATCGGCTGGGCGTTGCGGCGGGCGATGCGGACCGAGATCGTGCGCGAGACGGCGGTACTGAGCGCCGAGGTCGCCTTGTTGCGGGCCCACGTCAACGAACTGATGGACGCGCCGCGTTATCGCACGGACGGTGTCGCCGATGCGCCCGAGGTCCGCACCACGCCGCGATCGATCGAGCCGTTGGTCGCCGAGCCGCCGACCGCGACGGTCGCGCCGGAGGTCGTATCGCAACGTGAAGCACTGACCGATTTCGATACCGCGGCGGGAAGCCGCTGGGGTTCGCCGCCTTCGGGCGACCGCGCTGCGTCTGTACCTGCGCCCGCCGAACCAAGCGAGCCGGGCTGGTTGGCGAGCGGCGTTGCGGCTGCGCGCGGCTGGCTGTTCGGCGGCAACACGATCGTCCGGCTCGGGCTCGTGATCCTGTTCGTCGGACTGTCGTTCCTCGCCAGCTATGCCGCGGCGGCGGGGCTGTTCCCGATTGAGTTCCGTCTCGCGGTGGTCGGCCTGTTCGGCATCGCGCTGCTCGGCATCGGCTTTCGGACGCGGACCAAGCGACCGGATTTCGCGCTGGCGTTGCAGGGCGGTGGCGTCGCGATCATCTATCTGACGCTGTTCGGGGCGGCGCGCTTCTACGATCTCGTACCGCTGTCCGCGGCGTTCGTGCTGATGATCGCGGTCTGCGCGCTCGGCTGTGCACTGGCGCTGTTGCAGCGTTCGCAGGCCCTGGCGGTGACGGCGTTCGCGGGCGGGTTCGCGGTGCCGTTGCTGCTGGGCGGGGAGGGCGGCAATGCGCTCGGCCTGTTCGGGTACGGCACGATCCTGAACCTCGCGATCCTGTTCATCGCACGGGCACGGACCTGGCGCGTGCTGAACCTGGTTGGGTTCTTCGCGACCTTCGGGATTGCGAGCCTGTGGGGCGCGACCGCGTATCGGCCCGAGCATTTCCTGGTCGCGCAGATATTCCTGATCGTCTCGGTGCTGATCTATGTCGTGACGGCCGTCCTTTATACGCGGGCGACGCCGGGCAAGTTCGGCAACGCGGTCGATACGACGTTGTTGTTCGGGCCGGCGCTGGCCGGGTTCGGGCTCGAGGTCGCGTTGATCGGCGATCGGCCGTTCGGCAGCGCGTTTGCGGCATTGGGCTTTGCGGCGCTGTATCTGGGTGTCTCGCTGGTGGCACGGCGCCGCCAGCAAGAGGGGCTGCGCGTGATGAATGAGGCGATGCTGGCGATCGGCATCGGCTTCGTCACGATGGCGATCCCGCTTGCGCTGGGCGCGCGCTGGACCTCGGCGGCGTGGGCGCTGGAAGGCGCGGGCGCGTTCTGGGTCGGGATGCGGCAGGCGCGCTGGATGCCGCGGCTGTTCGGGCTGGCGCTGCAGGTCGTCGCGACCTTGCTGTATCTCGGCACGCTCGACGACAACATCGCGGCGCTGCCGTTCGCCAATCCGGCGTTCGTCGGTGCGATCCTGATGGCGCTCGGGTGGTTCGCGACGGCGTGGTTCGCACGGGAGACGATCGCGCCCGGCGAGACGCGGCTTGCGAAGGCCTATGCGCGGGGCGAGGCGGTGATCGCGACGCCGGCGTTCCTCACCGGGTTTGCGGCGTGGTGGATCGGCTGGCTGATGGAGGCGACGCGGCTTTATCCGGCGGTCGAGCGATCGCTGTCGCCGGTGCCGGTGTTCTCGACGAACGTGCAGATCTTGTTGGCGATGCTGGCGTATCTGGTCAGCGCAGCGGCGTTCCAGACGATCGCGCGACGTCGCGACTGGCCGGTCGCGGCGTGGCCGGCGCGCGTGAGCGTGGGCGCGTTGTGGATCGGCTTCGTGGGGCAGGCCGATCGGGGCGGCACCGTGCTGTCGTCGCCGGGCTGTTTCCTGTGGATCGTCGCACTCGCGGTGCATGGGTGGATGCTGTTCCGCAGCGACCGTGACGACGTCGAGGCACCCGGCACGCGGGCGGTGGCGTCGGCTAGCCATGTCGCCGGCGTCTGGCTGGCGGTGGTCCTGCTCGCCGACATGCTGTGGTTCGGGATCGATCGCGCGGCACTGTGGTCGACGGCGTGGAACGAGGTGACGTTCCTGGCCGGCGCGGTGGCGGTGCTTGCAGGCCTTATGCTGTGGGCGGGACCGGCTTTGCGCGGCGAGCGGGCAGGGCGGCGGTGGCCGCTCGATCGCCATGCGCTGGACTATGCGTGGACGGCGGCGGTGCCGATCGCGCTGGGCATCTTCGGTGGCGCAGTCGCGATCGCGCTGTTTTCGTCGGGCGATACCGCGCCGTTGCCGTTCGTGCCGGTGCTCAATCCGGTCGACGTGATGGTCGCGCTGGCGGCGGGCGTGCTGTTGCTGTGGCGGCGGGCGGTGCTGGCCGCGGATGCGGTGCCGGCGGGCGCGGCGCTGTTGGCGAGCAAGCGCATCTGGCTGCCGATCGCCGCGCTTGGTTTCGTCGCGGCGAACGGCGCGTGGTTGCGGACGGCGCACCATCTCGCGGGCGTCGCATGGGAGGCGGATACGCTGCTCGGCAATGCGCTGGTGGAGACCGGGATCGCGATCCTGTGGACGGTGATCGCGCTGACGCTGATGGTCGCCGCGCATCGGCGTGCGACGCGCAGCCTGTGGCTGGCGGGGGCAAGCCTGTTGGGGGCGACCGTCGTCAAGCTGTTGGTGGTCGATCTGTACGCGACCGGCGGCGGTGCGCGGATCATCGCCTTCATTGCGGTCGGGATGCTGATGCTGCTGGTTGGGTATCTGGCGCCGCTGCCCCCTAAGGTAGCGTCGGACGATACGAAACGCGGGGCGGTGGCATGAGCGGGGTTCGGTGGCGGTTGGGTGCGCTGGTTGGTGCCGCGCTGTTGTCCGCTGCGGCGCCGGCGGGATCGGATGGCGAGCCGGACGGCTATGCGCTTCGCTTGCCGCTGTCGGTGGAGGCGGGTGCGAAAGTCCAGCGACTGGCGTTGCCGGCCGCGGTACTGGCAGGATTGCAGACTCGCGACGGGCATGATTTGCGCGTGTTCGATGCGAAGGGGCGGGCGATGCCGATCGCCCGTGCAGGCGCGTCCGCGGTGGTCGGCCATGTGTCGCTCGATCCGATGCCGATCCTGGGGGCGCCCGATGCGCTGAAGGTGTCGGGCGTGTCGTTGAGGCTCGATGGGCGCGGTGCGGCACAGGTTGCCGAAGTGCGCGGCGAGCCGGTCGCGGCTGGCGGCGCGCCCGTGCTGCTCGGCGTGCTGCTCGATGCGCGGCGTGTGTCGGGCGCGGTCGAGCGGGTTGCCGTTGCCGCGGACTTGCCGGTGGGCCAGCCGGTGAACTTGACGGTCGAGGCCAGTGCGGACCTGCGCGAGTGGCGGCGGTTGGGCGAGGCGACGGTCTATCGGCGCGGGGGCGAGACGGTGCGGTCGTCGATCGTCGCGTTGGACGGTGCTGCCGTGGCGCGGGAGTATCTGCGGATCACGTGGAGCGCGGGGTCTCGGTTGCTGGCGCCGGTTGCGATCCGTGGCGCCGTGCTCGACGTGCGGCCCGACGGTGCGGCGACGTCGGAAACGGTCGAGGCTCAGGCGCCCGCGTTGACGTCCGGAAATGCGCGCGCCGTCGATTTCGCGGTGCCGTTCGCGACACCGATGGCGAGCTTGCGGGTGATACCGGTCGAGGGCGATGGCGTCGTTCCGGTTCGGATATTGGGGCGGGACGACCGCGAGCAGCCCTGGACCTTGCTGGGGCAAGGCGTCGCGCGCAGCGATGGCGGGCGCGACATCACGCTGTCCGGCGACACGCCGCGTGCGATCCGGATCGAGGCCGATGCTCGCAGCGCGGGGTTCACCGTCGCGCCGCGCTTGCGGATCGGCTTTGCGGACCGCGGCGTGATCTTCCTCGCCAGCGGCACTGCGCCGTTCACGCTGGCGGCCGGGCGCGTTGTGGCGAAGGACGTGTTCCTGTCACCCGCCGATCTTGCCGATGGGCAGGGCAGGCCGGGCGAAGCGCGGCTGGTGTCGGTGCCGGCCGCGACGGTGACGCTGTCGGCGCTCGGCGATGCGGGGGCGCCGACGCGGAATATCGTGCTGTGGGCGGTGCTGCTTGCGGCGACGGCAGTGCTGGCCGGGGTGGCGTGGATGCTGTGGCGGCAACAGGCGACGCAAGCGCCGCGCGATCCCAGCTGACGGTCAGCTTCTAAGGTATCGGCCCGCCGCGAAATCGCAGAGCACGCGGCGGGCCGGTCGTGGCGGGTGTTCAGCTTTTCACGAACGCCAGCAGATCGGGGTTGAGGACCTCGGCGTGCGTCGTCAGCATGCCGTGCGGAAAGCCCTTGTAGATCTTCAGCGTGGCGTTCTTGAGCAGTTTCGCCTGTACGAGCGAGGCGTCTTCATAGGGGACGATCTGGTCGTCATCGCCTTGCAGCACCAGCATCGGCACGGTGATCGCCTCCAGATCCGCGGTCTGGTCGGTCTCCGAAAACGCCTTGATGCCGTCGTAATGTGCGAGCGCGCTGCCCATCATGCCCTGGCGCCACCAATTCCGGACGACGCCGTCCGAGACGACGGCGTTCGGACGGTTGAAGCCGTAGAACGGCCCCGATGCGACATCGAGGAAGAACTGCGCGCGGTTTTCGGCGAGCGCCTTGCGGAACCCGTCGAACACCGCGATCGGCGTGCCGCCGGGATTGGCGTCGGTCTTGAGCATCAGCGGCGGGACCGCGCTGACGAGGACGGCCTTGGCGACGCGCCCCTGGGGCTGGCCGAACTGCGCGACATAGCGCGCGACTTCGCCGCCGCCGGTCGAGTGGCCGATATGCACTGCGTTGGTCAGGTCGAGATGCTCGGCCACGGCGGAAGCGTCGGCGGCATAATGATCCATGTCGTTGCCGGTTTCGGCCTGTGACGAGCGGCCATGCCCGCGGCGATCATGCGCGACGACGCGGTAGCCCTCGGCGAGGAAGAACAGCATCTGCGTGTCCCAGTCGTCCGACGACAAGGGCCAGCCGTGGTGGAACACGATTGGCTGCGCGTCCTTGGGTCCCCAATCCTTGTAGAAGATGTCGACGCCGTCTTCGGTCTTGATGAAGCCGCTGCTCATTTCGGTAACTCCGTCTTGTCATGGAAGTGCAAGGAAGCGTGCGATTCAGGGTCAAGCCTCTCCGAACACAGGTTTTCCTGATCTGCCGGGCGTTTATCACGTCTACAAATGGCAAACAGAAACTGCGTCGCCGGATGAATGACACGCCGCGACGCGATGTAAAAGCCCGGATTGGACTGGGATAGATCGGTCGATCGTATATAGGTCATAGTATCGCAACGGCCGAGACCGAGCCGGTTTATTGCAAGATACTGAGTTCATATTTCTTATTTTGGCCAAGCTCACGGTGAGAGCTGGCGGGGGCGACCATGAGCGGACAACGACTGGGGCCGGGGAGAGTCGAGGCCTTCACCGACGGCGTGGTCGCGATCATCATCACGATCATGGTGCTGGAACTGAAGGTGCCGGAAACGGGCGACCTGCACGCGTTGATCGGCAGCGCGCCGGTGCTGCTGGCGTATGTGTTGAGCTTCGTGAACGTCGGGCTGTTCTGGAACAATCACCACCACATGTTTTCCGCGGTCGAGCGCGTCGACGGGCGTGTGATGTGGGCGAACCTGTTCCTGCTGTTCTGGCTGAGCCTGGTACCGTTCGTGATCCGCTGGCTCGACGAGAGCGCGTTCGCGGCGGGGGCGACGGCAGCTTACGGCATCGTCCTGGGGCTCGCGGCGATCGGCTATTCGCTGACCGAACGCGCGATCATCGCCTGCAACGGCAAGGAGTCTGCGGTCGCGCGCGCGATCGGTTCCGACTGGAAGGGGTGGGGCAGCATCGCGCTGTATTTCACCGGCGTGCCGCTCGCGTTCGTCAGCCGCTGGTTCGCGATCGCGCTGTACGTGGCGGTGGTAGCGCTGTGGCTCATCCCCGACCGGCGGATCGTGCGCGCGTTCGAGGATGAGCTTCGAGGTTGATCCTTCCCCCCAAGCGGAGGGAGGATTTGCGCGTCATTTCTTGGTGCGGAGTCCCCACAGCATCGTGCCGACCAGCGCAATGCCGGCCGCGGTGCCGCCCACTGCGACCGCGGCCATGACCGGCGAGATGCTGCCGTCGGCGCGGTGGAGGTGCGGGCGCAGGTTCTTGAGCAGCGGCTTGCGGCCCGACAGTCCCTCGAACATCTCGCCCGGACCCTCGGGATCGAGGATCTTGTTGTCGGCCAGCCACTCGCGGACGGAGTCGAGTTCGGGGACCTCGTACGGGCGGAGCGAGCGGCCGTCGCCGCGCAACCGTTCGATCGTCTCGATCAGCGAGCCCGTTTCCGCGATCGATGTCTCAATCGTAGCGACGTCGGTGTCGAGATGCTCGGCGAGCAGGCCGTTGCGGATGCTGGCGATCGTGTCGCGCTCACCGGCGTTGCGATCGCGCGCGGCGTCGATGACGACGTCGCATTCGCTGTCGAGCCGCAACGAGCGGTTGTTGAAGTTGGACGAGCCGACGCGGAGCACCTCGTCGTCGACCACCGTCACCTTGGCGTGGACGTAGATCGGCTGCCCACCCGCGGTGAAGGGGTGGTAGAGGCGTAGGCGCTTGTGCGGGTCCTGTTCGTGCAAGGCCTCGACCAGCCGGGCGCGCGCGGAGTCCATCGCGATCGGTTCGAGCCAGCCCTCCGCGGTGGTCGGGTGGACGATGACGAATTCGGGACCGTCGGGTTCACGCAGCCGCTTGCCGATCGCCTCGGCCACTTTGCGGGAGGCAAAATACTGGCTCTCGGCGTAGAAGAAGCGTTTCGTCCGCGCGATCAGATCGACGTACAGCGCCTCGATGTCGTGGCGGGGCTCCTGTTCGGCCATTTCTGGGATCGTGAGCGCGATGCCGACTTCGACGTCGGTAAAGTCGGCCTTCACATGATCGGGCCAGCAGTCGGCGCCGCCAGTCACCGGTTCCAGCGCGCCGCCGCCGGACACTTCCCAGCGGCCACGGCACATGTCGCCGAGTGCGCGCGCGACGGGGCCTTGCAGGATCGTGGTCGCGTCGTGCCACGGACCGTAGGGCGAGCCGTCGGGCTCGATCCGGCGCGGTTCGTCGTCGGCGTGCGCGCGCGTGTCCCAGCGATCGACGGTCATGTCGATCCCACCGCAGAACGCGACGTCGTCGTCGATCACGACCACTTTCTGGTGATGCGAACCGGCGGGGGGATGATGGCCGTCGAGCCGCAGATGGACCTGCGGGTCCCGTATCCACTTGGCGATCCGCAACAGCGTCTGGCCGTGGAACAGCGTCTTGATCGCGCCGGTATCCCAGCGGAGGATATGGATGTTGAGCCCCGGCGTGCGGCGCGCGAGCCAGGTGACGAACTCGCCGACGCGCTCGGGGCCGCCATCATCGTCGTCACCACTACCGAAGCGGATGCGCGCGTCGAAATCCCAGCCGACGAGCAGGATCTGCTTCCTGGCCTTCATCATCACCGCGCGGGCGGCTTTGAAATAATCGTCGGCGTCGACGATGACGGTGGCCTGCTTGGCAGGTTCGATCCGCCAGCAGTTGCGACCGGGCTCTAGCAGTGTTCCGTGAGAATTCATGGTGCTGCCATCGCAGGCTTGGCGCGATCAGCCAACCCACAGAGGCGAGTTTTGGTCTTCGGTGGACCGACGGACGGCAGCATTCATTATAAAATGTTCGTGGCGCGCACGTACCATCGGTACTTTATTCGGACAGCTCGTTCTCAGCTGCGTCGAGCGCCTGCGCCAGCAAGGCCGCCACGAGATGGTCGTCCTGGGCGTCAGCAAGTTGCAACGCGCGGACGATGGCAATGCGAAGCGAACGGCGATCCTGTTGCGACGTGGTCATCTCGGTACCCTTGGATTTCTATCAGGTCCTCGCCGCGGCTCCTTACCCGGTCGGCAGCGACGATGTAACCTGTTTGACGAACGAACGGCCGCGCGGTTGCGCGGCCGTTCGCCGAATGGGATGCCGTCCAGTTACGCGGACGGCGCCCGTTACACGAACCGATCGGCCGTATCAGACGGCGTCGGTGTAGACGCGGCGGCGGGCGGCGGTGGTCGCACCGAAGCCTGCTGCGGCGGCGCCGATGAGCAGCGCGATCACGATCATGAACGACGTGCCTGCGGCTGCACCGGCGGCGGTGTCGGTGGCCGACTTGGCGGTCTCTACGGTCTTGTTCTTGGTCTGGACGAACTGTGCCTTGGCGCGCGTCACCTGGGCCTGAGCCTCCGGACGGCTGATCTTGCGCTGGGCAGCGACGATGTCGACGATGCGGCTTTCAGCCTGCGCGCCGTCCTGGCCACCCTTTGCGAGTGCCGGCAGCTCCTTGGCGATTTCCTTCTGCGCCTGCTCCGGCGTCATCTGCGCGGGATCCGACGGTGCGTCCGACAGATACTGAGCAGCTTCGGCGCGAACGTCGGTGACGTCGACATTGGCGACGTCGGCAACCTTCGGGGCTGCTGCGCCGATGCCGGTGCCGGCTGCCGATGCGACCGAACCGACGGTGCGGAATGCGCCGCCGATGATGCCGCCGACGGCCGAGGTGAGCAGGTACATGGTGAGGATCAGGGTGACGCCCCAGACGACCAGGCCGTGGATCAGGCCGTCGAAGCGGTCATGTACGCCAGCGCTGCGTGCTGCGGCGTAACCGCCTGCGCCCAGCGCGATGACCGTCGTGATGATCCAGTAGATCCCTGCGCCGATGCCGAAGCCGGTCGCGCCGGGAGTCGTGCCCTCGACCGGATCGACCAGGCTGAGGCCGATGCCGGTGCCGAGGATGCCGAGCACCAGCTGGATCGCGATCGCGATGACGACGCCGGCGAAGATTGCGCCCCACGAGATGCGGGTCGGGGTCTTCACGCGACGATAATCATCCGCCGGCAGGACGCCGGGGTTCACATGGTTAGCCATAATTCACTCCTGTTATTCACGATATTCGAGGAACGGCGTCAGTCTTTGCCGTGCCTATCGATGGGTGTGTCGATCTGTTTGTCAGCCTTCGCGGTTCTGGCTTTCGAGCCTTTGCCAGCCTTCGAGGCTTCGTCGGCCTTGGCTTGGCGTGCGCCGGCTTCGCTTTCCTGCGAGCCGCGCTGCTCGATCGCGGCATTGCCGATGATCTTGCCGATCGCCTCCTGGATAGAGCCCTTCGCCTGGCGGGTGCGGGCGTCGTCCTGGTCCGGCTTGTCCTTGTCGCGCGTCATGCGGCGATCTCCTTCGAGGGCGCCTTGAGGTGGAGCGCGTGCGGGATGGAATCGCCGTCAAAGCCACGCGCGCGCGCCCAGGCGGCGGCGGCGTTGCGACGGTTGACGCCGATCTTCGAATAGATCCGCGCGACATGGTTGCGCACGGTGTTGCTGGAAACGTCGAGCGTGCGCGCGATCGACTTGTCGTCGAGCCCGCGACAGATCAGCGCCAACACCTCGCGCTCGCGCTGCGTCAGTTCGTCGAGCCCGACGCCGACCGGCTCGGCGTTCGGCGTGCGGATCCGCGCAAGCTTTTCCATGATCGACCGGCTGAGCCAGCTCGTGTCCTTCATCACCGCCTCGATCGCGTTGACCAGTTCGCGCTCGGACGCTTTGCGCGTGCTGATGTCGCGCATTGCCCACAACACGCAGGCTTCGTCGTCGAGCTGGATCGGCTCGGTCGAGACGATGCAGTCGATGATGTCGCCGTCCTTGCCGCGGATGCGGACTTCGCGGTCGCGGATCGGGAGGCCGGCGTCGATATCGGCCTCGATCGCATGGCGCAGCGCGGGCGTTTCCCACAGGTCGACGTCGCCGAGCGGGCGACCGATGATCTCCGCCGAGGAATAACCGGTGAGGCTGGTGAAGGCCTCGTTGACGTCGCACAGCCGGTGACCGTCGCGCGCGCCGATCGCGAGCGCGACGGGGGCGAGCGAGAAGGTCCGCATGAAGCGCTCTTCGCTATGGCGCAGCTGCGTCTCGGCTTTCCGGCGCGGTTCGAGGTCTGCGAAGGTGAACAGCATGCAGGGCTGATCGCCCATGTCGATCGGCTGGCCGGCGACGATCACGAGCTTGGTCGAGCCGTCGGGAAGGCTGAGCTCCGCCTCCATCTGCGGGATGGTGCGGCCCTTTGCGAGGCGTTCCTTGCCGAGATCACGCTTTTCGCCGCGTTCGAGGACGTCGATATCGTAGACCGTGCGCGACAGGACGGCCTCGCGGTCGTGGCCGGTCATGTCGATGAAACCCTGGTTGACCTTCACGAAGCGAAGATCGCACAGGCGACAGATGACCGCAGGCGCCGGGTTCGCGTTGAACGACTGTTCGAAGCGATCCTCGGCCTCGAACTGTGCAGAGACGTCCTGGATGATCATGACGAGGCATTCGGGTTCGTCGTCGTCGTTGGTTAGGACGAGGCTGCGCACCTGATGCACCCAGCGGGGTTCGTCCTCGCCAGCGACCGCGACCTCGACCACCACTTCCGAGAACGCCTCGCCCGAGACGACGCGTTCGATCGGGTAATCGGCGTCGTTGAGCTTGTGGTTGTTGCGGTAGCGCAGCTGGAAACGCTGGCGGTAATCGTCGACCGTGGTGCCGAGATCCTCGACCGAGTCGACCCCGTGCATCCCGAGTGCGGCCGTATTGGCCCACAGGATGTCCTGATCGGGATCGACGAGGATGACGCCTTCGTCCAGCCCCGCGATGATCTGGCGCAGGTGGCGCAGATCGGGGGAGTCACGAAGCGACTTGAGAGGCGGCGCCACGGTCATGCGATCAGTCGCGATTGCCGTGGACGAGCCAGGCAAGGCCGTAGCCGACCGCAGCGGCGCCGAGTGCCCAAAGGACGGGGGCATCCTTGGCCGATGCCTGTGCGGTCGAGGCGGCGCGACGAGCGGCGTCGGCGGCACGATCGCCGGCTTCGCGCGCTTCGCTGCCGATCTTGTCGGCGAGTTCGGGGGCACCGTCGACGGCGTCCTCGATCGCCGACTTGGCGCGGCCGTAGAGGTTCTGTGCGCCGCCGGCGACCTGGTCGACGACGCCGTCGACCTGCCAGTCGCGGCTGTTTACGGTGTCGCCAACAGCCTTCTCGACCTTGCCGCCGACATAGCGGGCGCCGCCCTGGAATTCGTCCTTGTTCATATCAGATCCTTACGTTTTGGAATTGGGTGGAGAGGGGCCGCGTTACGGCAGCACGCCGCAGCCCGCGGCGGCCTTGCCAACTTCGAGCGCGATCTTCGGATCGCGGAGCTCGGAGGCGACGCGGATGAGATCGGACGGGGTGAGCACGCCGGGCGTGGTGTCGCCCTGGCGGTACGCCGCGGCGGCCTTGCCCAGACGCTGCAACTGGCCGAGCGAGAGGTTCGCCTGAAGCCGACCGCCGACGCAATCGGAGCGCGATTGATCGAGCCCGTAGCGCTGGAGCCCGGTCGAGATGCGCGTCGCGGGCGCGGCGCAACCGGCAATGGACGCCATCAGGGCCAGGGCCCCGGTGGCGGACGTCATGCGCTTCATGTGAGCAGCTCCAGTATCTTGCCGCACGCGGGGTATCGCGACGGGACTGGACGCATAAACCTACCGGTAACCTCTTGGTTCCTGGTAGTTTTGTGTAAGAATACTAGCTGTAATGTACCATATCAGGACGTCACGCGCGCCGCATAGAGCCGAGCGAACCGCAGGTGCAGCGACCGCGTGCTCGAATCCTCGGCGACCTCGGCGCGGCCTTCATGCCACTCGGCTCGACGCTGAAAATAGGTCGAATCGTCGTCGTCGACGGCGGGAAAGTGGCTGTCGTCTTGAACCTTCGTCATCGCATTGCCCTTGGTAACCTGCGCCTTCAGTACGAAATTGCAGGCGGCCGCGCGTGATCGGAAACGACTAGGCGATGCGGTAGTATGATCAGTCTGGCGTCAGGGGGTAATGACGCTGCGGGGACGCCGCCGCGGCCGAGTTGGCCGGGCGACGACGTCGTCTTTATGTCGGCTTGGTTCGATCGATTACTTGGCCATTGCCGCGGACTGATCGAGCGGGACGACCGGCAACCAGACCGCGCTCGCCGATGCGCCGCCGCGGACGATCGTCACCGTTGCCGGCTTATAGTCCGCTTTCTTTGCGAGGAAGATGTTGGGGACGAACGTCTGCGGGTTGCGATCGTAGAGCGGGAACAGGCTCGACTGGACCTGGATCATGATCTTGTGGCCCGGCTGGAACACGTGGTTCACGGTCGGCAGGCGGAACTTGTATTCCTGCACCTTGCCCGCGGGAATCGCGGTCGGCTTGGCGAAGCTCTGGCGATAGCGGCCGCGGAAGATGTCGAGGCTGATCGGCAGTTCGTAGCCGCCCATCTTGGGATCGGTCGCGTTCTCGGCCGGGTAGACGTCGATCACCTTGACGACGAAATCGCCGTCGGTGCCGGTCGTCTTCGCAAAGATGTCGGCGATCGGCGCGCCAGACACGCGCACCGGCGTGGTCAGCGCCTCAGTGGTGTAGGTCATCACGTCGGGCCGGCCGTCGACGCCGCGCTGATCGCTGACCAGCCAGTCGCCCCAGCGGCCGTCGCCGAAGTTCACCGGGCGGGGTAGGTGCGGGACGGGCTTCGACGGATCGGAGACATAGCTGTCACCGCCGGTCGTCGCCTTGCTGAAGCCGAGCGCGCCGCCCTCCTGCAGGTAAATCGGCTTGAGCGGCGAGGTGCATCCGGTCTCGCACGCGAGCGGCCACGTCGCGAACTTGTCCCAGTGATTCTCGCCGGTGTTGTAGATCGCCGCGGCGGGCAGCGCGGTGGGTGGGCCGTCCTTCAGATACTGATTGAAATAGGGGAGCAGCATATCCTCGCGGAATTGCTGCGCGGTGTCGCCATTCCACTGGAACGGCCCGAGGCTGCGGCCCTCGCGGTTGATCTGGCTGTGCCGCCACGGACCCATCACGAGGTGGTTGTTGCCGAGCTTGCCCTTGGCCTTCAACGCCTCCCAAGCGGTGATCGCGCCGTACATGTCCTCCTGGTCCCACAGCCCCTGTTCCCAGATCGTCGGCACGTTCGACGGGTTGGCGGCGAGCAGCTTGTCGAGCGCCTGGCCTTGCCAGAAGCCGTCATAGGCGGGGTGCGACACCATCCGCTGCCAATAGGGCAATTGATCGTAGCCGGACTTCTTCGCCCAGTCGCCGGCCGAGCCGACCTCGCGGAAATTGTCGTAATCGTCATAGCCGCCGGTCGGCGGTGCCTTGCCCGCGCCCTTGTAGCCGGTCTGGCTGCCGAGCCATGCGATGTTGGCGAGGCGGAAGGCGCCATAGTGGAACCAGTCGTCGCCCATCCAGCCGTCGATCATCGGGCTCTCGGGCGCGGCGACCTTCAGCGCGGGGTGTGGAGCGAGCAGCGCCATCGCGACCGTGAAGCCCTCGTAGGACGAGCCGATCATGCCGACGCGGCCGTTCGATTCCGGCAGGTTCGCCTTGTTCACCAGCCAGTCGATCGTGTCGTACGCGTCGGTGACGTGATCGACGTTGGTCGGGTTGAGCGGACCGATCACCGGACGGGTGACGACATACTCGCCCTCCGAGCCGTACTTACCACGAATGTCCTGATAGACGCGGATATAGCCCGCCTTGACGAACATCTCGTCGGCGAGCGGCAGCGTGGCGAGGATGCTCGCGCTATCGGAACGGTTCGCCCGCCCTTTGGCGTTGTACGGCGTGCGGGTCAGGACGATCGGCGCGTTCGCGACGCCCTTGGGATAGACGATGACGGTGTACAGCTTGGTCCCGTCGCGCATCGGGATCATCACCTCGCGCTTCACGTAATCCTGCGCGGCGGTCGGCGGCACGAACTTGGCGGGGATGTCGCCGCCGACCGGCGCGGTCTTGTCCTGCGCGATTGCGGTGGTGGCGAGGGCGATCGAGGCGAGCAGGACGAACTTTGCGGTCATTTGCGACGGACTCCGGAAGCGTTGGGGCGAAGCTAGGCGCAACCGGGGCGCGGGGGCAATCGGTCTGACAGTCTTTAGTGGCGCGGCATGGTCGGTGGCGCGGTCGAGGACGAGAACGGGCGGGCCTTCGCGCCCTTGCCCCAGAGCTTGTTCGGTTTTGCGGCCATCACGAAGCGGAGTTCGCCACCCTGGCGGATCTCGTCGTCGCGCAGATAGCTGCGAGTGAGGGGCGTGCCGTTGAGCGTGACGGAGCGGATATAGGGGTTGGCGTCCGACAGATTGTCCGTCCGGATCGCGAACTGCTTGCCGCCGGGCAGCGCGAGCGTCGCCTGCGAGAGGAACGGGCGGCCGATGACATATTCGTTCGATCCCGGCGCGACCGGGTAGAAACCGAGCGCGGTGAAGACGAGCCATGCGGACATCTGGCCGAGATCGTCGTTGCCGCTCAGCCCCTCCGGCTTGGCGCCATACTGGCTCCGCACGATCTGGCCGAGCCGCTCCTGCGTCCGCCACGGTGCACCGGCGTAATTATAGAGATAGGCGACGTGGTGGCTCGGTTCGTTACCGTGAATGTACTGGCCGATCAGCCCGGCGATATCCTCCGCGTGGCTGTAATCGACCTTCGAATTGTCGAAGTCGAACATCGCGTCGAGCTTCTTGACGGTCTTCGCGTCGCCGCCGAGTAGCCGGAACAGCCCCGCCTGATCCTGCGGGACGAACCAGCTATATTGCCACGCATTGCCCTCGGTATAATCGGAGCCGTAGTTGATCGCGGTCGGATCGAAGGGGGTGCGGAACGTTCCGTTCGCGAGCCTTGCGCGCAGCCAGCCGGACTTCGCGTCGAAGCTGTTGCGCCAATTGCCCGCGCGCTTCTCGAACCGCTCGGCGATGGCGGTCTTGCCCATCCGCCGCGCCATTCGCGCAATCGTCCAGTCATCATAGGCGTATTCGACGGTCTTCGATGCGGCCTCCGGCTCCTTGTCGATCGGGACGTAGCCGCGCTGGATATACTCGCCGAGCCCGCCGTAGGACGCGTGGTCGGCGCTCGCGACCATCGCCTGCAATGCGGCGTCCGCATCGAAGCCGCCGATGCCTTTAAGATACGCGTCGGCGATAACGGGGACCGCGTGATAACCAATCATCGTCCACGTCTCGCGCCCGGCGAACTGCCAGACCGGGAGGATGCCGTCGGGGCTGTGCTGCTGGCTGGCGATCAGCGAGCGGACGATGTCGGAATTGGTCTTTTCCGGCTGGATCAGCGTCAGCAGCGGGTGTTCGGCGCGGAACGTGTCCCAGAGGGAAAAGGTCGAGCGGACGGTGAAGCCGGTGGCCAGGTGCACCTGATCGTCGGGGCCGCGGTAGCGCCCGTCGCTGTCGCTCCACACGCTCGGGGCGAGCAAGCTGTGGTAAAGCGCGGTCGCGAAGATGCGGCGCATCGGTGCGGGCGCCTCGAACTTGACCGCGCCGAGTGCGGTATCCCAATCGCCTCCAGTCTTGGCGCGGACGGCGTCGAAGCCGCCGGGCTCGCTGTCGAGATTGGCGAGCGCGCCGGCTTCGTCGACGCCGGAGATCCCGACCTTCACCTCCAGTGGTGCGTCGAGCGGACCGAAATCGAGCCGCGCTTCCAGTGCCTGACCGAGCTTCTCCGCCAGCGCATCGCTGCCGCGGCCTGGGCCCTGGAACCCCTTGTAGGGGATATCCTTCTCGCGGTTGACCAGCGCGTGGCCGACCAGCGGCGCCGAGAACCGCATCGCGAAGTAGAGCTTGCGCCCGGGCGCCCAGCCGCGCGTCTCGCGGAAACCGGTGAGCACGCCGTCGTCCCGCAAATGCAGTCCCGACCACAGGATCTTGCCGGGATAATTATACAGCGACGACCGAAGATCGACGACGAGGTGCGCGGCCTTGCCCTTGGGAAAGCTGTAGCGATGCACGCCGATCCGGGTGCCGGCGGTCATTTCCGCGCGTACGCCGGGCCCGTCGAGCGTAACGGCATAATAGCCAGGCTTGGCGACTTCGCTGGCGTGGGAAAAGCGCGAGCGATAGCCGGGTGCGGCGGGCGTGCCGGGGTCCATCGACACGGCGTCGCCCGATACCGGCATGACGAGGATGTCGCCGAGATCGGAATGTCCCGCGCCCGAGAAATGCGTGTGGCTGAACCCCTCGATCGTCGGATCGTCGTAGCGATAGCCGGCAGCATGGCCGTAGCAGGTACGGATCACGCAGGAGGTATCGGTATCCGGCGACAACTGCACCATGCCGAACGGAGCGACTGCGCCTGGGAAGGTGTGGCCCTCGCCGCCGGTGCCGATGAACGGATCGACCGCATCGCTCGGTTTGGCGGCATCCTGCGCGAAGGCGGGGCCGGCGAGGATCGTGGTGAACAGCGTGCCCACGAGGCACGATCGCGTGAAGATGGACATCGAGGTCACCCGTTCGGAGGGAAATAGGCGGGGGAGCTTGCCGGGTGCCAGGTGAACCATGTCGCGCACATCCCCTCTATTCGTTCGGTCGCCAGACTGGCTTCATCGCCAGCTCTTGCGCAACCGCAGAAGTGGATTAGAACATCAAATTGGATAATTCAAACGAACAGTTTGGAAACGGGGGGATGCAGAAGATGGTCTTCAGACCGGGCCGATATGCCGCGCGTTCACTGAACGCCAATAGTGTGCGCTTGCCAAGCCTTCGCAATCGCGGGATCACTTCGTCACCGACGCTGAAGTCGCTATGTTGCAGCGCAGTGCGGCTTCGTCTTCTGTTCTCGAACCTGGATTATCGGTCCGCATGACTCTTCAAACGCCGCCGCGTCTGTCGGGGACCAACCTCGAGCGCGCCGCCGACCACAACCAGCGCGTGACGCTGCATGCGATTCGCCTCGGCGGATCGCTGACGCGGATCGACCTTGCGCGGATCACCGGGCTGACCGGGCCGGCGATCGCGAACATCACGCGGCGGCTGTTGCAGGAAGGCATGATCGAGGAGGCGGGGCAGCGTCGCGGTGGACGTGGTCAGCCGCCGACCAAACTCGTCGTCCGGGCCGATGCGTGCTATTCGATCGGCGTCAATATCGACCGCGACCATATCACGATCGTGCTGGTCGATTTCCTCGCGCAGATCCTCGCGCGCAAGTCGATCGAGATCAGCTTTGCGCTGCCCGACGACGTCCGCGATCTATTTCGGCGCTCGGTCCGCGCGATGCTGAAAAGCGCGAAGATCGATCCCACCAAGCTGGTCGGCATCGGCGTCGCGCGTCCCGACGACCTCGCGCTGGTTGCGATGCCGGGCCGTCCGGCGGCCTATGCGGCGTGGGACGGAATCGACATGGCGACGCTGTTCGACAAGCCGCTGTCGCTGCCGGTGTTCGTCGAGAACGATGCTGCCGCCGCCGCGATGGGCGAGATGCAGCTCGGCTTCGGACAGAATTACAGCAGTTTCTTCTACATCCTCGTGTCGTCGGGGCTGGGCGGCGGCTTCGTTGCGGATGGCGCGTATGTTCGCGGCACGCACGGGCGTAGCGGCGAACTGGGTTTCATGGCGGCCGGCGGCGGCAAGCGGGGACGCGAGACCGTGCAGAAACTGGTATCGCTATCCGGACTTGCCGAGCATCTGGAGAATTCGGGATTTGAGATCGGGCAGGTGCTGCATCAGGCCGACTGGGCGCCAGACATCGAGCGCTGCCTGGAGGAATGGGTGGAGAGGGCGGCGCACACGCTCTGCACGCCCCTCGACGCGATCAACTGCCTGATCGATCCGGCGGTGATCCTGATCGGCGGGCGCCTGCCGAGCCGATTGGTGGAACGGGTGGCGGAGCGGGTCAACGCGTTGATCCGGGACGCGACCGATGCGCCCGCGATCGCGCCGGTCCGCCGTGCCGCGCTGTCGGAGGATGCGCCGGCGGTCGGCGCGGCGATCCTGCCGTTCAGTCATTTCCTGCTGCCCAAGGCCGCTGCGCTCTGGAAGGATTCCGGCGCGGCAGCCGACTGACGCCGGTAATCGGTTTCGGTACCGCTATCCTGGCATGAAGGGACTCCGTGCGCTTGGCGTTGCGGAGCGCGGGCTGCTGTCGTCGTTCGTGTGCGACTACGCGAAGGCCGACGTGAATCGTTGCGGCGTCTTCGCTCAGACTATCGTCCCGTCAAAGAGTATTCGGCGAGTTACGTCCACAACGGCCCGAAACTAGCGCAACAATCTATTTGACAATTTGCTTTTACAATTGGCAAATAGACGGGTCGAGACTGCACGCCGACAGGATCCGATTCAATCGGACAGCCCAACCGAAAACGGTGGGCAGGCGCGCTATTCGCAGGGGTAAGTGAGGGGGCGCAGGCATCCTCACGAGGAAGAGGAAAGTCTGATGACCGCAAGCATAGAATCATGCTCGATCGTGGCGCGTCGCCATCGTCCGTTGTCGTTCCTGTTGGCCACGGTCAGTCTTACTGCTGCGTTGGCCGGTGCGGCGCAGGCTCAACAGGCCGCGCCTTCCCCTGCGCCTCCTCAGAGCGCGACGCCGTCCGACCAGGCGCAGCCCGCCTCGACCGCTACGGCGGAGTCCGGGCAAGCCGCCGGCACGACACAGCCGGATGGGTCGGCGCAGGACACCGGCGACATCGTCGTTACCGGGTATCGGCGTTCGATCGAGAAGAGCCTCACCCAGAAGCGCGAGGCGAACGCGTTCGTCGACGTGATCACCGCCGAGGACGTCGGCAAGTTCCCCGACAAGAACGTCGCCGATGCGTTGCAGCGCGTGCCGGGCGTGGTCATCACCCGCGACGGCGGCGAGGGCAGCCGGGTCAGCATCCGCGGCCTTCAGTCTGGCCTGACGCTCACCTTGCTCAACGGCAATTTCCTCGCCGGCGCCGACAGCGGCGAGCCGCAGCGGTCGTTCAACTACGTCCTGCTGCCGTCGACCTTCATCGCCAGCACCGAGGTCTATAAGTCGCCCGAAGCGCGGCTTGAGGAAGGCGGCGTCGGCGGCACCATCATCCTCAACACGCGGCGGCCGTTCGACGTGCCGGCGTGGTCGGGCTTCGTCTCCGCCGAAGGGACGTATTCGGACACCACCGAGAAATACGAACCGCAGCTTGGCGGGCAGGTCTCGTGGAAGAACAAGGAGGAGACGTTCGGCCTGCTGGTCGGCGGCGTCTGGCAGAAGCGCACCAACCGCGAACTGCGCAGTTCGTCCGAGAGCTGGCTGTGGTGGAGCGACCGCGACGCGCAGGGCAACGTCCTCAAGCCCGCGACCGACGTCAACGGCAAGGCGTTCGAGAACAACGACGCGATTTCCTACTGGCCGGGCCAGGGTACGACCGCGCGCGATGGCACGCATTATTCGGGCTATTGGGCGCCGCAGTCGGTCAACGCCGAAGTCTTCGACCAGGAGCGCGAGCGGTACGGGATCCAGGCGACCGCACAGTTCAAGCCGTTCGAGTCGGTCACGGTCACCGCGAACTATTTCCGGTTCGGCTATAGCAGCAACTTTACCTCGAACGTGCTGAAGATCCCGGAATGGGGCTATAACGACTTCTTCACCGGCGCGACGTTCGACAAGAGCGGCACGATCTTCCAGTCGGCGAACTTTGCGGTGCCGGCGGCGGGGACGGGCTGTCTCGCGCGCCCGACCCCGTGCACGATGGAGACGCCGCAGATCGCCGGCACGTACAGCCGCGAGAAGCAGGTTTCGAACACCTTCGAGACCGAGGTCAAATATAGCCAGGACCGCTTCGACGCCGTCCTGAAACTGGGCAAGACCAAGTCGAGTGGTGGCCCGTCGGTGCGCTTCAGCGTTGCCGCCAAGCCGCGCCTGACGACGCCCGGCCGGGAGCAGAACGGCAATCTGGTCAGCAACTGGAACATCTCTGACGGCATCGCCAACTTCGAGTTCTCGCCCGAGCTGCAGAACAACATCCGCAACGGGATCGCGCAGATCGACGTGGGCTCGACCAACTCGAGCTTCGTCAACAGCGATCTCGGCCAGCGTTATGCGCAGCTCGACCTGACGCGACGGTTCGACGGCTTCCTGAAGTCGGTGCAGATCGGCGGCAAGTGGCGCGACCTGAAGATCGGCCGCGAGACCGGCCGCAATGACTGGTATGCCGATCCGGCGACGTTGCTCCGCTATCAGGATACCGCCGCTGGCGCCGTCGCGCGGCCCGAATTCTTCTACGCGAACCAGATCGGCAACATCAACGGCGGCTTCAACGCCAACGTCGTGCCGGGCATCAATTTCGACGAATATCTAAAGTATCTGAATTCGACCTACGGCCAGGCGGTGCGGGTGTACGAACCCGACTTCGTCTATGCGCTGGGGGAGCGGGTCTTCGCCGGCTATGCGCAGGTAAACTTCGGGACCGGTGGTCTTCGCGGTAACGTCGGCCTCCGCATGGCGAACACGAAACAGTCGGGCAATACCTCCGACCGACTGCAATATCTCAACGACTATTGCGTCAACGGCCCCGGCGGGGCGGCCGATCCCAACCGTCCGCTCGGCCCCGATGGCAACTGCCAGGTGCTGCCGCTCAGCGTGCGCGAGACGATCGTCAACACGCGTGCCGACCAGTCGAAGACGTACACGGACTGGCTGCCAAGCTTCAACGTGTCGTACGACGTCACGCCCAATCTGCTCGTTCGCGGCGCGGTCGCGAAGGTGATCGCGCGGCCATCGTTCGAGAACCTGGGGTCGCAGCGGTCGCTCACCTTCCGCTCGGATGCCTATGCGTTCGATCGCGGCCAGTTCGGCGAGTTTGCCGGCTGGTCGGGCAGCGGCGGCAATTCGGACCTGAACCCGTTCTCGGCATGGCAATACGACCTTGGCATCGAATGGTATTTCCACCGCGGTTCGGTGCTCGGCGCGACCTTCTTCCGCAAGGACGTCTCCGATTTCGTCGTCCCGCTGGTCCTCAACGTCACGCGCGACGTCAACGGAACGCAGCAGCTGATCCAGCCGTACTCGACCGTCGCGAACGGGTCGAACGCACGCTCGCAGGGTGTCGAGCTGTATGCGCAGCACACGCTGCCCTTCGGTCTCGGCGCGCAGGTCAACTTCACCTACAACGACACCTCGGTGGCGGACGTGACGCTCGACGGGCAGAAAGTCGGTTCGTCCGCCTTGGTCGGCAGCGCCAAGACGCAGGTCAACGCCTCGGTCTTCTACGAACACGGCAAGGTGCTGATGCGTGCCTCGTACAACCGGCGGGGCGAAGTCGTCGGCGGGTTGCAGTCGGGCCTGAACGAATACACCGATCCGTATGCACAGGTCGATCTCAACGCGGCATACGCGCTGACCGACCGGCTGAACCTCACCGCCTCGGTGATCAACCTCACCAAGGCCGAGGAAAGCCGCCATCTCGGCAATGATACGAAGGATCGCTTCACCTACCGGAATTACTTCGGGCGGCGGGCCTATGTGGGCGTGTCGTTCAACTTCTGATGACCTGGTTTGATCGGCTTGTCTGTCGGGTGGCGCCTTCGCGGCGCTACCCTCCCTTTTCTCGCGGCGTCGCGTCACCGCATGTGGGCGAAACGCGCGGTCGGCGCGGGGTTCGGATCGCGCTGACCGCGTCCGCGCTGATGATGTGCGGGCTCGCGAGTGCGTCGAACCCGATCGTGCCCGGCTGGTACGCCGACCCCGAGATCCGCGTGTTCGCCGGCCGCTACTGGATCTATCCGACCTATTCGGATCACTACGGCAAGCCCGACGTCACCAGCCGCTTCTCGGCCGCGCAGAAATTAGCGCGGCAACGCAAGACGGTCCGTCCGTCCTACGGGATGCAGACCTTCTTCAACGCGTTCTCGTCATCCGACCTGGTGCACTGGACCAAGCACGACCACGTGTTCGACGTGCGGAACGCAGCGTGGGCGGCCTATGCGATCTGGGCGCCATCGGTGATCCAGGCGAACGATCGCTATTTCATGTTCTTCAGCGCGAACGACATCCAGAGCGATGCGGAGCTTGGCGGGATCGGCCTCGCGGTCAGCGACCAGCCCGGTGGTCCGTTCAAGGACGCGATCGGCAAGCCGCTAGTCGGCGCGTTCCACAACGGTGCGCAACCGATCGACCCGTTCGCGTTTCGCGATCACGATGGCCAGGTCTTTTTGTTCTACGGCGGCTGGAAGCATTGCAACGTCGTCCGGCTCAGCCCCGACCTCAAGCGCATCCTGCCGTTCGCCGATGGCTCGACCTACAAGGAAGTGACACCGCCCGGCTATGTCGAGGGCTCGTTCATGATCGAGCGCAGGGGCGTCTATTACCTGATGTGGTCGGAGGGCGGCTGGACGGGGCCGGACTATAGCGTCGCCTATGCGACCGGGCCGGGACCGACCGGGCCGTTCACGCCGCGCGGCAAGATCCTGTCGCAGGACCTGCGCATCGCGCGCGGGGCGGGGCATCATTCGGTGGTCAACGCCCCCGGCACCGACGACTGGTACATCGCGTATCACCGCCGTCCGCTCGACACCGATCGCGGCGAACACCGGCAGATCGCGATCGACAGGATGGTCTTTGCCGCCGATGGTCGGATCGAGCCGGTGGTGATGACCGATGCGGGCGTGAAGCCGCGACCGATTGGCGTGCAGAAGCCGACACGAAATACAGGGAGAGCGATGTGAGAAACAGGGCGATCGCCAATTTGCGCGGCACGGTAGCGGCGGTCGCGTCGCTTGCGCTCGTCGCGCCCGCGCCGATTCTGGCTCAAGCTACTTCCAACGGCGCGATGCAGCCGCAGGATCAGCCTTCGGTCGATCTGGTCAACCCGCTGATGGGGACCGATTCCGACTACACTTTGTCCTACGGCAATACCTATCCCGCGGTGGCGGTGCCGTGGGGAATGAACTTCTGGACGCCGGTCACCGGCAAGACGACCAGCGGCTGGGGCTACACCTACGACGCGAACAAGATCAACGGCATCAAGCAGACGCACCAGCCCAGTCCCTGGATGAACGACTACGCTGCGTTCTCGCTGATGGCGACGACCGGTGCGCTGAAGGTGAAGGAGGACGAGCGCGCGTCCTGGTACAGCCACAAGGCGGAGGATAGCCGGCCGTACAGCTACAAGGTCTATCTCGCCGATTACGACGTGACCGCGGAGGTCGCGCCGACCAACCGCGCCGCACAGTTCCGCTTCACCTTCCCGCAGAGCAACGACGCGCACATCATCCTCGACGGCTATGCCGGCGGCTCGATGGTCTCGATCGATAAGGCCAAGCGCCGCATCACCGGCTATGTCCGCAACAACCACGGCGGCGTGCCCGACAATTTCCACAATTACTTCGTCGCCGAATTCGACCACGACTTCACCGTCAGCCAGACCTGGGACGGCAAGGGCCAGGTCAGCGCGACGCCGACGCGCGAGGGCGATCATGTCGGCGCGGTCGTCAGCTTCAAGACGCGCAAGGGCGAGCAGGTCGGCGTCAAGGTCGCCTCGTCGTTCATCAGCCTGGAACAGGCCGAGCGAAACCTGCGCGGCGAGATCGGCGGCGACGGGTTCGATCAGACCAAGACCAAGGCGAAGGCGATCTGGCAGCGCGAGTTCGACCGCGTCCAGGTCACCGATCCCAATCTCGACAACCGCCGGATCTTCTACTCGGCGCTGTACCGCATGCTGCAGTTCCCGCGGAT
Organism: Sphingomonas sp. PP-CC-1A-547; assembly: GCF_003610375.1. Classification (GTDB taxonomy): domain Bacteria; phylum Pseudomonadota; class Alphaproteobacteria; order Sphingomonadales; family Sphingomonadaceae; genus Sphingomonas. The sequence continues at coordinate 67,597 of NZ_RAPZ01000013.1, read as the reverse complement.
GTTCCACGAGGTCGATGCCAAGGGCCAGACCGTCCACTACAGCCCGTATGACGGCAAGGTGCACCCGGGCTTCCTCTACACCGACAACGGTTTCTGGGACACGTGGCGCGCGGTCTTCCCGTTCTTCGCGCTGATGTATCCCGAGCGCGACAGCGAGATCATGCAGGGGCTGGTCAACACCTACAAGGAGTCCGGCTGGCTGCCCGAATGGGCCAGTCCCGGCCACCGCGACGTGATGATCGGATCGAACTCGGCGAACCTGATCGCCGACGCGTATCTGAACGGCGTGCGCGGGTTCGACGTCGAGACGCTCTATGAGGCGATGGTCAAGAACGCGACGACGTCGCAGGGCCGCCCGGTCGACAAGAAGGGCAAGGTCGTCGGCGCGGTCGGGCGCGAGGGCGTCGAATATTATAACCGGCTCGGTTATGTGCCGTATGACGTCGGCATCAACGAGAATGCCGCGCGCACGCTCGAATACGCCACCGCGGACTTCTCGATCTCGCGACTCGCGACGGCACTGGGCAAGACCGAGGAAGCCAAGCTCTACGCCACGCGTGCGCAGAATTACCGCAGGCTCTACGACACGCAGAGCGGCTGGATGCGCGGTCGTAACAAGAATGGCAGCTGGTCGACGCCGTTCAGCCCGTACAAATGGGGCGACGCTTTCACCGAGGGGAATGCGCTGCACTATAGCTGGTCGGTGATGCAGGACGTGCAGGGGCTCGCCGACCTGATGGGTGGGCGCGAGGCGTTCGTGAAGCGGCTCGATTCGATCTTCACCACGCCGCCGATCTTCGACGACAGCTATTACGGGCAGACCATTCACGAGATCCGCGAGATGCAGATCGTCGACATGGGGCAATATGCGCACGGCAACCAGCCGATCCAGCACATGACCTATCTCTACGACTGGGCCGGGGCACCGTGGAAGACGCAATATCACGTCCGAGACGTGATGAAGAAGCTCTACTCGCCCGCGCCGGACGGCTATCCAGGCGACGAGGACAACGGCCAGACCTCGGCATGGTACGTGTTTTCCGCGCTCGGCTTCTACCCGGTCACGCCTGCGGTCGGGCAATATGCGATCGGCAGCCCGCTGTTCCAGACCGTGAAGCTGACGATGCCGAGCGGCAAGACGTTGACGATCGAGGCGGCGAACAACGGCCCCGGCAATGTCTACATCCAGTCGGCGAGCTTCAATGGCACCCCGCACGACAAGCCCTGGCTGACGCGCGCGGCGTTGCAGCAGGGCGGCACGCTGCGGTTCGTGATGGGGCCGACGCCGAACACCGCCTGGGGTGCGGCAAAGGCCGATGCGCCGTTCTCGATGAGCGCACCGGTGGCGGGACGATGACCATGGAGACCGGAATGCGCCTTCGTCGACGCGACGTGATGACGGGCGCCGCCGCGCTGGCCGTCACCGCGAGCGTGCCGCGCGCTGCCTCCGCCGCGGCGTCACTCGTGAGCAAGCGACCGCCACGCGGCCAGCGCCGCTTCGTCAGCCCCGCGGTCGAGGCCGAGATCGCGCGCGTGAAGGCCAAGATCGCCGACCCCGAACTCGCCTGGCTGTTCGAGAATTGCTATCCGAACACGCTCGACACCACGGTCAAGATCGGCACGGTCGACGGCAAGCCCGACGCGTTCGTCATCACCGGCGATATCGAGGCGCTGTGGCTGCGCGACAGTTCGGCGCAGATGCAGACCTATGTGCACCTCGCGCCGAAGGATGCCGGCCTGCGCCGCGTCTTCACCGGGCTGATCGCGCGGCAGGCGCGCTGCATCCTGATCGACCCTTATGCCAACGCGTTCATGGAGGATCCGACCGCCAAGTCGAACCTCGGCGCGCGGACCGACCAGACCGACATGAAACCGGGCGTCGCCGAGCGGAAGTGGGAGATCGACTCGCTCTGCTATCCGATGCGGCTCGCGCACGGCTATTGGACCGCGACGCGCGACAAGGCGCCGTTCGACGATCTCTGGGCAAAGGCGATGCGCCGCGCGGTCGCGACCTTCCGCGAACAGCAGCGCAAGGACGGCAAGGGCCCGTATCATTTCCAGCGCTTGAACGTCTCGCCGACCGAGACGCTGATGTTCGAGGGTTACGGCGCGCCGACGCGGAAGGTCGGCCTGATCCATTCGATGTTCCGCCCGTCAGACGATGCGTGCCTCTATCCGTTCCTGATCTCGTCGAACCTGTTCGCGGTGTCGGCGCTGCGCATGCTGGCGACGGTCCAGCGCGAGGCCCGCGGCGATATGGCGGGCGCGACCGACAGCGAGGCGCTGGCGACCGAAGTCGAGGCGGCACTCCGCGCGCATGGCAGGATGCCGGACGGGCAGGGCGGCGAGGTCTGGGCGTACGAGGTCGACGGCTTCGGCAACGCGATCTTCATGGACGACGCCAACGTGCCGAGCCTGTCGGGCCTGCCGCTGCTCGGCGCGGCGGATCGCAGCGACCCGCTGTTCCGCCGCACCGCCGCGCTCGCGTGGAGCGATCGGAACCCGTATTTCTTCACCGGTACCGCCGCGCGCGGGATCGGCGGGCCGCATATCGGGCTCGACATGATCTGGCCGATGTCGATCATCACGCATGCGATGAACAGCGATGACGACGCCGTGATCCGCCAGTGTCTTGCTTGGCTGAAGACGACGCATGGCGGCACCGGGTTCATGCACGAATCCTTCAACAAGGACGATCCGGCTAAGTTCACGCGCAGCTGGTTCGCCTGGGCCAATGGATTGTTCGGCGAGCTGATCCTCGACCTCGAGCGCCGCAAGCCTGCCTTGCTGGCCGCCCGCTACTGATATGAATTCCGGGAGATACACATGACCACCGCCAACCGCCGCCAGGTGCTCGCCGGCACCGGGCTCGCGGGCCTCGCCGCCGCGTTGCCCGTCACCAACGCCGCGGCGGCGCAGGCGCCGGTCGCGGGCAAGCCCGATCTGTTCGTCGGCACCGGCGGGCACGGCCATACCTATCCCGGCCCATCGCTGCCGTTCGGGATGGTCCAGCTTGGCCCCGATACCGACAACAGCCGCTGGGATGCGTGCTCGGGTTATCACCAGGACGATGGCTCGATCATGGGCTTCAGTCACACGCATCTGTCGGGCACCGGGATCGGCGACATGCTCGACGTGCTGGTCGTGCCGACGCGCGGGGCGTTGCAGCTGAAGCCCGGTGCACTCGGCAAACCCGAACAGGGGTATCGCCAGCGTTTCACCGACGAACTCGCCGAGCCCGGCTATTACCGTGTGAAGCTCGAATCGGGCGTGTTCGCGGAACTCACCGTGACCGAGCGGACCGGCCACCACCGCTACACCTTCCCGCAGGGGCCCGGCCACATCCTGGTCGACTTCGCGCACATGATCCTCGACGTCTGGGACAAGGGTACGTTGATCGACGAGGCCTCGCTGGCGCTGTCCGCTGACGGGATGCTGACGGGCAGCCGCCGCGTCCACCGCTGGGCGAAGGGCCGGCGCATCCATTTCGCGATGCAGCTCTCGCGCAAACCCGACCGCGTCCAGTTCTTCGGCGACGACGACGCGCCTGCACCGGCGGGTGCGAAGGGCGTCACCGGCAACCGCCTGAAGGTCGCGTTGTTCTTCGACCAGGCGGGCGGCGCGCCGATCCTGATCAAGACCGGCATATCCGCCGTCGACGTCGCCGGTGCCAAGGCCGCGCTTCAGGGCGAGGCGGCAGGCTGGCAGTTCGATGCGGTGCGGCGCTCGGCGGCGCGCACGTGGCAGACCGAACTCGACCGCGTCCGCGTCGATGGCGGCACGCCCGAACAGCGTACGATCATGGCTAGCGCGCTGTATCACGCGTTCCTGTCGCCGACGCTCTTCACCGACCGCGACGGCCGCTATGTCGGGCTCGACCGCAAGGTGCACCAGACGACCGCCGCCGAACCCGCGTTCAGCACCTATTCGATGTGGGACACCTACCGCGCGCTGCATCCGCTGCTCACCCTCGTCCAGCCCGACAAGGCGGCGCAGTTCACCCGCGATCTCGTCCGCCAGACCGTGCAGAGCCCGACCGGATCGCCGGTCTGGCCGCTCCAGGGCGTCGAGACCGCGTGCATGATCGGCTGGCATTCGGTGTCGGTGCTGGCCGAAGCCTGCGCCAAGGGGATCAAGGCGGATTACGCCGCGGCGTGGCCGCAGATCCGCAGCCGTGCGTTCGATCGCAATTTCCCCGACATCGACAGCACGCTCGGCCGCGGCTTCTATTACGACCTCGGTTTCGTGCCCGCGGACAAGACCTGGGAGTCGGTCAGCCGCACGCAGGAATATGCCTATGACGACTGGGCGATGGCGGTGCTCGCCGACGCGGCCGGCGCCAAGGCCGACGCCGCCGCGCTGCGCAAGCGCAGCCTCAACTACCGCAACGTCATCGATCCCAAGATCGGTTTCGCTCGGCCACGCTTTGCCGATGGCAGCTGGTGGGCCGACTACGATCCGATCCAGCTTGGCCACAAGCCCGAGAAACAGCGCGACTATACCGAGGCGAACGGGTGGCAGGCGACGTTCCTCAACCAGCACGACGTCTACGGCCTGATCGGTTTGTTCGGTGGCGATGCGGGGTTCGTGACGAAGCTCGACGCGCTGTTCACCGCGCCGTCGACGCTGCCCAAGAACGCGCCGCCCGACATCACCGGGCTGGTCGGGCAATATGCGCACGGCAACGAGCCGGACCAGCACGCCGCCTATCTCTACGCCTATGCGGGCGCGCCGTGGAAGACGCAGGCGATGGTCCGTCGCCTGCTGACCGAGATGTACAAGGCCGAGCCCGACGGCGTCATCGGCAACGACGATTGCGGCCAGATGAGCGCGTGGTTCATCCTGTCGGCGCTCGGCTTCTACCCTGTCGATCCGGTCAGCGGAGTCTATGTCTTCGGCTCGCCGCTGTTCGACGCGGCGCAGGTCGATCTCGGCCAGGGCCGCACGTTGCGCGTCGTCGCGAAGGGCAATGCGCCGGCCAGCCCCTATGTCCAGTCGGTCCGCTGGAACGGCAAGCCCTGGACACGGAACTGGATCACGCACGCCGACATCGGGCAGGGCGGCGAACTCGAGTTCACGATGGGACCGAAGCCGTCGTCGTTCGGCACTGCCAAGGCGGACCGTCCGCCGTCGTTCGGATCCCAGCCGCGATAGATGTGCCGCGCCGGGCGCAGGCAGGGAGACGTCGGCGTCCGGTCAGCCGTCGAGCCCGTACCGCGCCGCGCGTTTGGCGACGTTCGGGTTGATCGCGAGTGCGGCCTTGCGGTCTGCGTCCGCCGCTTCGGTCTTGCCCGCGCGTCGTTCGGCGATCGCGCGGGTGTAGAGCGACCAGGCGTTGCGCGGGTTGGCTTTGATCGCGGCGTCATAGTCGACGAGCGCGGCGTCGAGCTTGCCCAGGCGCAGGTTCACCAGCGCGCGGCTGTCCAGGTAGGCGGCATAGCCGGGGCGGAGCTTCACGGCGGTGTTGCAGTCGGACATCGCACGATCGAGCTCGCGGTTCAGCAGTGCGCGCGCCCAGCATCGGCCGTTAAACGCGGTGGAGCGGGCGGCGTCCTCGGGATGCATCTTCAACCAGGCATCGTAATTGACGATTGCGAGCTCGGGCTGGTCGAGATTTTCGTACAGGCCGGCAAGCTGGAGCCGGCGATCCGACCCGGCCGGCAGCGCGCGATCGGCGACCTTGGCATCTTCGCCCGCGCCATCCGGATCACGGCTCATCAAGCGGAGGCGTGCGCGCAGCAAGCGGACGTCGGTGTTGTCGGGCATAAGCGTCACGGCCTTGTCGAGGTCGGCCGCAGCGAGCAGGAGTTGGCCGTGCGCGAGCCGGGCCTGCGCGCGCTGATACACGTAGCGGCCTTCGGTCGGCGCCATCGCCACCGCCTTGTCGAGATCGGCGAGCCCCTCCTCGATCCGGCGCTTCGACACGAACACCGCGGCGCGTCGGCTGAACCCCTCGGCATCGGTCGGCACGGCGGCGGTGTCGGTCAGGTCGAGCTTCTCGCCCGCGGTGGTACGCGCGCCGCTTGGCGTCAGCCCGAAGACCGGGCCGCCTTCATAGGTCATGTAGAGCAGGTGGTTCGCGTTCGACACGAAGATGCGGTGCGTCAGGAAGAAATCGAACCCGATCAGCATGTCGCCGTCGATCCGGATGTCGGCGATCTGGAATTTCGGGTGCGGCACGGTCTCGCCGCCGAGGTCGATCGTATCGAACGCAGCGCGCCAGGTCGCGAGCTGCTTCGAGCCGATGCCCGAGTTCAATCCGACCGCGGTCACGCCCGGACTGGTCGGGGTGATGCCTGCGCGCTTGGCCGCGGCAAGCGTCATGACGGTGGTCTGCGCGCCTGAATCGAACACCGCGCGCATCTTGACGCCGTTGACCAGGACGGTGCCGATCGTGTGCGGCTTGAACGGTCCGGTGCCGCCGCGTTCGAGCGAGATCGTCGAAAAAGGTTTTCCCGCGGCCCAATAAGCGAGCCCGACATTGCCGCAGCCATCGACCCGCATCAGCCGCACTGTGCTATGCGGCAGGTCATATTCGACATCGGCGAGACCGAGGATGTTCTGGCCGAGCAGACCGGCCGTCCCCGTATCGCTGCCGCCGACGATGAAGCTCACTCGCGGGATCGGCAGGCCGGCGAGCGAGAAATCCTTTGCGCTGGCGACTGCTGCGGAGGTGTCGCCGTTGACGCCGCGCAGCCGGAACCAGGGGGGAGCCGGTTCGCTCGACAGCCCGAACTCCGCGGCCGACGCGCGCGACACCGTACTGTAGAACGCGCCGCTATCGACGATGAACCGCGTGTCGCGCGTGCCGAATTTCGCATCGACCATCGCGCGGCGACCGGTGAGGGTCACGGGCAGTTCGGCGATCTTGCTGACCTTGCACGCAGCCACCGCCGGGCCAGCCGCCGTCAGGCTCAACAGCGCGAGCACACTCAACCGAACCCGTCCGCGCATGCCCGTCTCCCGATCCCGACTCTCGATCCCAGGCCAAAGACTATCGGAGCGACTGCTGCGGGCAAGTGACGACGGTGTCACGCGGAGCATTTGATGATCGAGCGGAAACCGGATTTCGGCATGAAGTTTTTGTTAAGGAGCAGCCGTACTGGTAGTCGTGCGTTGCGGCAAAGGGGACCCTGGAGCATCACGCTGTGGGACGGCTTCTTTACGGAGCCGGCGCGAAACCGTTCCTGGGCGCGGGTGGTGCGACAAGGGGGCCAGGTGTTCGTTAGATTGAAGTGGAGACTATCGCGGTTGGCGCCGCTCTCGATCCTGATGGGTCTAGGGGGTTGCACGGCGCTGTCGCACGGGTTCTTCAACCCGCAGGGGCCGGTGGCAGGGCACGAGCGCGACCTGTTCGTCACCGTATCGATCGTGCTGATGTTCGTCGCCGGGCCGGTGCTGCTGCTGACGCCGCTGTTCGCGTGGCATTACAGGCTGTCCAACCGCGGCGACGCGTACCGGCCCAAATGGAATTTCAACTGGTGGGTGGAAGGGCTGATCTGGATCCCGCCCGCCGGGATCGTCATCGGGCTGGCCGTGCTGCTGTGGCACTGGACGCAGATCGACGATCCGTATCGGCGATTGCCGGGCGCGGCGCCGGTCGAGGTGCAGGCGATCGCGCTCGATTGGAAATGGGTGTTCGTCTATCCCGACCTCGGCGTCGCGTCGGTCGATCGGCTGACCATTCCCGCTGGGCGCCCGGTGCATATCAAGTTGACCAGCGGCACTGTGATGCAGTCGATGCTGATCCCGCAACTCGCCGGGCAGATCTATGCGATGGGCGGTATGACGACCGAATTGAATATCCAGGCGCACCGGCCGGGACGGTTCCGCGGCGAGAACACGCAGTATAACGGTGCCGGCTTCCAGCAGCAGAAGTTCGACGTCGTTGCGGTGTCGCCGGCGGAATACGATCGCTGGGCGGCGGCTGCACGTGGCGGCAAGCGCACGCTCGATGCGCAGACGTGGCGGCGGCTGTCCGCGCGGTCGATCATCACGCATCCCGTCGAGTTCGCGCATGTCACGCCACACCTTTTCGACCACGTTGTCGCCGCGACCGGTGGCATGACCCATTCTTCTCCGAAAGCCGTTCGATGACCGTTTCCGTTCCCCTCTGGCCCGCCGTGCTCGGCCGGTTCGGCTGGCAGGATTTGCCGTTCGTGCGCGCGTGGGAGAACCCGACGATCAGCGAGATCATCGGCGCGTTCGCGGGCGCGCTGGTGGTGGTCGGCGCGGTCGTCGTCGCGGCGCTGCTGACGCGTTATGGCAAGTGGCGGTATCTGTGGACCGACTGGCTCACCAGCCTCGATCACAAGAAGATCGGCATCATGTATATCGTCGTCGCGTTCGTGATGCTGTCGCGCGCGCTGGTCGAGGCGGTGCTGATGCGGATGCAGCAGGCGGTCGCGATCGAGAACCCCGGTTTCCTCTCGCCCGATCATTTCGGCCAGCTGTTCTCGACGCACGGCTCGATCATGATCTTCTTCATGGCGATGCCGTTCCTGACGGGGATGATCAACTATGTCCTGCCGCTCCAGATCGGCGCGCGCGACATGGCGTTTCCCTGGGCCAATTCGATCGCGCTGTGGCTCACCATCGGCGCTGCCGGCCTCATGATGGCGAGCCTCGTCGTCGGCGAGTTCTCGACCGGCGGATGGAGCGGCTACCCGCCCTATACCGAGCGCGCGTTCAGCCCCGGCGTCGGGGTCGACTACTGGATTTGGGCGGTGACATTGGGGTCGATCGGCTCGACGATGGCGGGGATCAACATCGCCTGCACCGTCTACAAGCTGCGCGCGCCGGGCATGCGGTTCATGCGGATGCAGATGTTCGCATGGACCAGCCTGTGCACGTCGATCCTGATGATCTTCGCGATGCCGCCGCTGACCGTCGCCACGCTGTTGCTCGCGCTCGACCGCTATCTGGGGTTCCATTTCTTCACCAACGACCTTGGTGGCAACATGATGAACTACGCCAACATGTTCTGGCTGTTCGGTCATCCCGAGGTCTACATCCTTATCCTGCCCGCGTTCGGCGTGTATTCGGAGGTCGTGTCGACCTTCTCGACCAAGGATCTGTACGGCTACACCTCGCTGGTGATCGCGACGATGGCGATCGCGGTGCTGAGCTTCACCGTGTGGGTCCATCATTTCTTCACGATGGGGCAGTCGGCCAACGTCAACGCGGCGTTCGGGATCGCGACGATGACGATCGGCGTGCCGACCGGCGTGAAGATCTACGACTGGATCTGGACGATGTTTCGCGGCGAGGTGCGCTTTACCGTGCCGATGCTCTACGCGCTCGCGTTCATGATGACGTTCGTGCTGGGCGGCTTCACCGGCATCATCCTGGCAATGCCGCCGCTCGATTACCTCGTCCACAACACGCTGTTCCTGGTCGCGCATTTCCACAACATGCTGATCCCGGGGCTGCTGTACGGGATGCTGGCGGGCTATCATTACTGGTTCCCGAAGGCGTTCGGTTTCCGCCTCGACGAGCGCTGGGGGCGGATCGCGTTCACTTGCTGGGTGGTCGGCTTCTACCTCGCCTTCTTCCCGCTGTACGTCCTCGGCGCGAGCGGGATGGCGCGGCGGACGCAGGCGATCTTCGAACCGTCGTTCCGGCCCTGGCTGTACGTCGCCGGCGTCGGCGCGTTCGTCCTGTTGGCGGCACTGACGTCGCTCGGCATCCAGTTGTGGGTGAGCATCCGCGACCGTGCCAATACATGCGTGGAAGCGGGCGACCCGTGGGATGGCCGTGGGCTCGAATGGTCGGTCAGCGCCCCGCCGCCCGAATACAACTTTGCGGTCCTGCCGCTGATCGACGGGCGCAACCCGTTCTACGATCACAAGCATGACGAGGGCCAGCCAGACCCTTACGCCTCACCAGGGGCTTACGAGGACATCGTCGTGCCGCGGGGTAGCGCAACCAGCGTCGTGATCGGGCTTGCCGCCGCGGTTGCCGCGTTCGGCCTGATCTGGGAGATCTGGGGGCTGACGATCGTCGCGTTTCAGGTGATCGTCGCGGCGGTCGTGCTACGCAGCTTCGGTCGCGACCAGCATCGGACCATTCCCGCTGCGGAGGTCGCGCGCGAGCATGAGGCCTGGCTGACGCGCGTCCGGGCGACGCCCGCGATTCCGCGGCAACTGGAGACCGCCGCGGTCAATCGTGGCCTTGCGGAGATCGTGGCGTGAGCGAACCCGAACTGGCGCATGCCGGCCTTAACCTCGGCGACACCGGCGCGCTGACGCAGGACAAGGCGGAGAACGCGATCTTCGGCTTCTGGATATTCCTGATGAGCGACGCGGTGATCTTCGCGCTGCTGTTCGCCACCTACGGCACGATGATCGCCAGCACCGTCGGCGGCCCGACGCCCGCCTCAGAATTCAAGCTGCTGCCCGCGTTCGTCGAGACGCTGCTGTTGCTGACGAGCAGCGCGACGTTCGGCCGCGCGACGATCGCGATGAAGTACGACGAACCGCGCCGCGTGCTGTTCGGCTGGCTCGGCGCGACGCTCGGCCTCGGCCTCGTCTTCCTCGCGCTCGAGGCGAACGACTTCGCGACGATGTTCGCGCACGGTGCCTATCCGATGCGCAGCGGCTTCCTGTCGTCGTTCTTCGCGCTGGTCGGGCTGCACGGGCTGCACGTCGCGGTCGCGTGCTTCTGGCTGGTGGTGATGGTCGCCCAGGTCTGCGCGTACGGCCTCGATGCCCGCGTAAGGATCAACCTGTTGCGGCTGGGGCTGTTCTGGCACCTGCTCGACATCGTCTGGATCGCGATCTTCTCGGTCGTCTATCTGCAAGGGAATATCGGATGAGCAACCGGACCCGCGAACTGCGCACCTATGCGGTCGGCTACGGCCTCTCGCTCGTGCTGACGGTGGCGGCCTTCGCGATGGTCCGCTGGCCGTCGTTCGGTGCGCGCGCGATCTTCGGCAGCGTACTGGCGCTGGGTCTCGTCCAGATGGTGGTGCAGTTCCGCTGTTTCCTCCACATCAGCCTCAAGCGTTCGTCGCGCCACGACCTGCAACTAATTCTCTTTTCCGCGCTCATCATCGCGCTGATGGTGTCGGGAACGCTGGTGATCCTGTTCAACCTGCGCGGGCGGATGATGGGGTGAGGGCGGGCGACTGCGTAGCGGGGTGAACCGAACAAGGGCCCGCAGCGTTTGAACGGCAGCCGACACGCGCGACGTGCGCGGCGCAGTAGGAGAGCAGAGTGTGGGGCAATCACCGTTCCTGAACGATCCGCGGGAACAGCTGGCCAGGCATATCGCTGCGGCGGTCGCCTCACCGATCAACGAGGTCCGCGCCATGCACATCAGGGCGGCGGAGCATCTTTCCGAACTGGCGAAAGAGAACCGCCTGCCGGCGCGCTCGGGCAAGACGAAGACGGCGAAAGACGCCTAGAGGTTTCGGACCGTATCGACCTGTCGGTGAATCGACGAGGATGACATCGATCGGCTGGATGCCGGCGGCTCGGCGAGCCTGTGAGAATTTTCGCGCGGCGACCGCCGGTTCGCGCAACGCGAGGCACTCCGTCTATATCGTGCTGCTGCATGACTCGCGGTTCCCGGAGCGCTGGGGATTGTATGTCGGGCAGACGTCGCGCGATCCGGACTGGCGGTTCGATCAGCACAAGCTGGGGTACAAGGCCAGCGGTGCGGTCAGGAGGTTCGGGGTGCATCTGCTCCCCGAACTCGTCGAGCATCTGAACCCTATGCAGCAATGGGAGTCGCTGGAACTCGAAGCCGCGCTCGCCGATGCGTTTCGAGAGGCGGGCATTCCGTGGGTCGAGGGCGGCCATTAGCGCACGACCGGCATCGGTGCGGAGAGTATCGTTCGATGCAGTGATCGACCTGGTCGTTGGGGCGGAGAAATAATATGCGGCGTAACTGCATGGAAACGCCTCGCTTCTTGGGATACGCGCTATCCTGATCAACGGGAATGGCACGCGCATGACGACAATCGGGACAGTAATCGACGAGACCGGGATGCTGCTGCGCGATGGCGGTGCATTCTATCTACGTCGGGATATCGGCGGTCGCTACCAGCTCGAGCTGCACCGCGTACCGGTCGATCTGGTCGAGAAACGGGTGCGCGTGCGCGGTACGCTCGTCGGCGCCGACCTGGTCAACGCGGACGGTGTCGCCCCGGAATAGACGCATCAAGGTATGGATGGCGGCGTGAGGCCTGAGCCGGAGCCGGGACGGGCTCAACTGCCAAAGTCGTTAGGCGGCCGTCATCGTCAGCAGCGATGATTCTGCTGTGAACTCACAGTTACGTCGGCAGGATGTCTGGATCGAGTGGATACGCGATGTCGCGAAACAGTCGGCCAGTGCCGCAGGCGCCATTCCAGAACGGCGCATGATGTCGGACCGGGCTTGCACGACCATTATCGTGCAAGGCCCGGTCCGGGAACGATCAGTTATCGCGCTCGGCACGCTTGCGATCGGCCTTGCGTGCACGGCTGACCGCGGCAGCATGCTCGCGTGCACGCTTCTCCGACGGCTTCTCGTAATGACGACGAAGCTTCATCTCGCGGTACACGCCTTCGCGCTGCAGCTTCTTCTTCAAGGCGCGGAGGGCCTGGTCGACGTTATTGTCGCGAACGATTATTTGCATGCTATCTAGGGCTCTCGGCTATCGTGACGGTCTTTCGAATCAACGCCCGCTTTATGAGCGACGCGACAGGAAGCCAAGTCCCTATCGGCCTGGCCGACCACGCGGCCGTCATTGAAGGGGACTTTTTGCCTGTTCGGGTCGGTCGTCACAGCTTGAAGTTGACGCCGAACGTCACCGTGCGACCGATTCGGGTCTGGAACAGCGTGTCCTGGCGGACGCTGTCGGTGTAGAGCCGGTTCTGTTCGTCGGTGAGGTTGGTGCCTTCGACGATCAGCTTCACGTTGTCCGTGACCGCGAACGAGGCGGAGGCGTCGACGAACAGCGTGCTGTCGTTGCCCTGGAGATCGCTGCCGGGGGAGGCCGGGATGCCGCGGATGAAGCCGTCGCGGTAATTGGCGGTGCCGCGGATGCTGAACTTGCTGTCCTCGTAATAGAGCGTGCCCGATGCGGTGTTCTTCGACAGGCCGATCAGGTTGGCGGTGGTCGTGACGGTGGGCACGCCGTTCACGCTGGCGAGGATATAGTCGATCCGCGAGGTGACGTGCGTGTAGTTCGCCAGCGCGCCGAAGTTCCTGAGGAACCCTGGCAGGAAGGTGAACGGCACCTGCGCGTTGACCTCGACGCCCTTCAACGGGCCACCCGGCGTGTTGAGCGGCTGCGCGATCGTGAACTGTTCGCTCGGCAACGTGTTGCTGCCCGCGAGAAGTTCGTTCGGCAGGCCGAGATCGCTGAACGGGATGAGCGTGTTGACGCTCTGCACGTAGGATTTCAGATCCTTGTAGAAGAACGCGGCGGACAGCAGCGCGCCCGGGCGGAAATACCATTCGATCGCCGCATCGAAGGTGTTGGCGCGGATCGGATCGAGTTGGGGGTTCTGGACGCTGCCGTTGCGCGTGATCGCGTTGACGCCGCTGGTGGGAGTCAGCACGCCGAGTTCCGGTCGGGCGAGCACCTTCGCGCCCGAGAAGCGGAACAGCAGGTCTTCGATCGGTTCGATCACGAGGTTACCGGAGGGCAGCCAGTCGCTGTAGCGCTTGTTCGCGGTGGCGAACCGTCCCGTCACGCCTGTCGGCGAGCCTGCGAGCGCGACCGAGATGAAGCCCGACGACAGCTGGTCGGTGTGGACGAAGCGGACGCCCGCATCGCCGCGAACGCCGATGCCGCCGAGCCGGTCGCCGAGATCGAACGCCGCCATCGCATAGGCCGACGAGACTTCCTCGAGCACGCGGCTGGACTGCGCGCCGCATTCGGTGCCGCAATAGCGCACTGCATCCAGGTTGAACGTGCTGATCAACTTGTCTGGATCGAGCGAAGCCCAGCTCGACGGCGCGCCATTGCCCCAGAGATTGCCGACGCCGCTGATCTGGTGCGTGATGTCGGCGAGCGTGGTACCGGCGGGCAGCGCCCTGGTGAGCGTGTCGGCGGTGTACGGAATGACGTTGCGCAACGTGAAATCGCTGCGGCGATATTGGCCGCCCGCCTTCAGCGTCAGCACGTCGGCGACCTTCCAATGCAGGTTCGTTTCCGCGGTCAGTCCGTTGTTGGTGTTGGTCGAGGGACGCGCCTGGAAGCTGTAGCCGCCGCGTACGGTGCCATCGGCAAGCGCAGGTCCGTAGTTGAAGCGGGTCGGATCGGACACGTCGAAACCGAAGCCGAGCTTCGGCGTATCATTGCCGTCGCGGTAATCGATCGAGAAATTGGGCGTGTCGATCGCATCCATGAAATACTGGAAGCGCCGCTTGCCGAACGCCTTGGCCTGGTTGAGCCCGAACAGCGCGGTGATCCCGAAGCTGTCGGTGAAGTCGTGCTTGATGTTGAGATTGGCCTGCTTGAACGTCGACGTGAAATCGTCGACCAGCCCTTCGGAGCGAACGTCGACGCCGTCGAACAGGCCGTAGATCAGGCCGCCTTGCGGTGTCAGCTGGACGTCCTTGATCGACATCACTGGCTGGCCGTTGTTCGCGGCCGAGCGCGCGAACGAAATCGCCTCGATGTAATTGTCCCGGCGCACGACATGGAAACGCGAATAGAGCAGGTCGAGCGAAATATCGGTCGCCGCGTCGGGCTGGAACTGGAAGCTGAGCGTGCCGCCGAGCCGCTTCTGCTTCTGCTCCGAATTCAGATAGCGCGGGATGCGCGGGAAAAACGCGCCACTGCCGGCGGTGTTGGGCAGGTCGGGGCGGCGCGCGGCGAGCACCGTGTTGAACGCCGCCGCCGTGCTGGTACGCGGCGTGCCGGGATAGCAATTCGCGGCATCGGCACCCTTGCTGCCGATCGCCGGCGTGGCGGGCGCGAAGCCGACGGGCGAACAGAACAACCCGTTGGTATTGGCGGACAGGATGTCGACCGCGGAATAGCCGACTTCGCGGATGTCGCGTTCCTGATAGGCGACCGAGCCGAGGACGCCGAACCTTCCGTCGTCGAACTTCTTGGCGATCAGCAACGAGGCGCGAGGGTTCACCTTCTTGGCGAGTTCGCTGTAGACGCCGCGGACAGTCGCGCTGAGCGTGAAGTCCTGCTTGCCGGCCAGTGGCTTGGGTGCGGACAGGTCGACGGTCGCGCCGAGCGAGCCCTCCTCGACATCGGCCGAGGGCGTCTTGCGAACCGCGAGCGACGAGAAGATCTCGGTCGGGAAGACGTTGAAATCGAAACTACGACCGTTGTTGCCACCGCCATAGATGTCGGACGATCCGGTCTGCGACGTGCCTTCCATACCGTTGATGCGGACGCGGGTAAATGCGGCGCCCAGCCCGCGGACCGAGATGTTGCGGCCCTCGCCACCGTCGCCGCGGGCAAGCGCGACGCCGGGAATGCGCTGCATCGATTCGGCCAAGTTCGAGTCGGGGAACTTGCCGATGTCCTCCGCGACGATGCTGTCGATCGCGGCGGTCTCGTTGCGCTTCTGGTTGATCGCAGTGGTGAGCGACGCGCGGAAACCCGTGACGATGATGTCGTCGGTCTGGATTGCATCGGCCGGTGTGTCAGCCACCGGGGACGTATCCGCGGTTGTCTGCTGAGCGGCTGCGGAGGTAGCAATGCCGGCAGAGAGCAGGGCGAGCATGGACGTGCCGCTACGGATGCAGGCCGTGAGACGTAAACCGTTCATTGGTATCCTCCCCTTTGCGCGGAACCACTCTTCGGTGATGTACCACATTGTAAGATGGTAAATCATATATCACCAGTTTATGGCCGTGTCAGTCATTTTTTCCAGACGGCGATCTGGGCCCAATTAGCGCGCAAGTGCAGGCGAGCGATTTCGGGTCTCCGGTACAAGTCTGCGTTTGACGCGGACATTCTCATCAAGTAATCATTCGTCTCACAAAATGAGATGATGCAAATCATTGGATGAGACGTGGATATGCTGCGTTGCCGGTTGAACGAGACCGGGCGGGCAGGACGCGGACATCGTTCGATGGTGTGTACGACGCGCCTCCGGTGGGGCGCGGGGGATGAGGAGCGTTGAGCGTGGCGATTGTGACTTTGCCGAAGATCAAGCACGTCCGGGCGTTCGTCGTTCGTGGTGGTGGTGCCGATTATCACGACCAAGGCGCGGGGCACTGGATAGATGACCACATCGCGACGCCGATGAGCCGCTATCCCGAATACCGCCAGTCGCGCCAGAGCTTCGGGATCAACGTGCTCGGTACGCTGGTCGTCGAGATCGAGGCCGAGGACGGCACGGTCGGCTTCGCGGTCACGACAGGGGGCGAACCCGCGGCGTTCATCGTCGAGAAGCACCTCGCGCGCTTCCTCGAAGGGCGCTCGCCGACCGAGTACGAGAAGATCTGGGACCAGATGTACTTCTCGACGCAATATTACGGCCGCAAGGGGCTGGTCGTGAACGCGATCTCCGGCGTCGATCTCGCGCTGTGGGATCTGCTCGGCAAGCTACGGCAGGAGCCGGTCTATCACCTGCTCGGTGGCGCGGTGCGCGACGAACTGCAATTTTACGCGACTGGCGCACGGCCCGACGTCGCCAAGGAACTCGGCTTCATCGGTGGCAAGATGCCGCTCCACCACGGCCCCGCCGAGGGCGCCGAGGGCATGAAGAAGAACATCGCGATGATCGCCGACATGCGCGAGAAATGCGGTCCCGATTTCTGGCTGATGCTCGACTGCTGGATGGCGCTCGACGTCGACTATGCCACGCGGCTCGCGATCGCGGCGCACGAGCACGGCCTGAAGTGGATCGAGGAGGCGATCAGCCCCGACGATTACTGGGGCTATGCCGAACTGAAGCGCAACGTGCCCAAGGGCATGCTGGTCACCACCGGCGAGCACGAGGCGACGCGCTGGGGCTTCCGGATGCTGCTCGAGATGGACTGCTGCGACATCATCCAGCCCGACGTCGGCTGGTGCGGTGGCGTCACCGAACTGCTCAAGATCAGCGCGCTGGCCGATGCGCACGGCAAGATGGTCGTGCCGCACGGGTCGTCGGTCTACAGCTACCATTTCGTCATCACGCGCCACAATTCGCCGTTCGCCGAGTTCCTGATGATGCATCCCGGACCGACCGAGGTGGTGCCGATGTTCCATCCGCAGCTGCTCGGCGAGCCCGTGCCGCAGAACGGTCGGATGAAGGCAAGCGCGCTCGATGCGCCGGGGTTCGGCGTCACGCTCAACCCCGAGATCGCGATGCACCGCCCCTACACGCATTGATCCATTTTCTCTTTCGGAAAGACCGCTCATGAAGCTCTGCCGCTACGGCCAACCCGGCCAGGAAAAGCCCGGCATCGTCGATGCCGACGGTGCGATCCGCGACCTGTCGGGCGTGATCGACGATCTCAGCGTCGCAACGCTGGCGCAGGCGTTCGCGGCCGATCCCGCGTCGCTGCCGGTCGTCGACGGTACGCCGCGCTACGGCGTCCCGATCAAGGGCATCGGCAAGATCGTCGCGATCGGCCTCAACTACCGCGATCACGCGATCGAATCCGGCCTGCCGATCCCCACTGAACCGATGATGTTCATGAAGCCGCTGTCCAGCCTCAGCGGCCCGAACGACGACGTCGTCCTGCCGCGCGGTTCGACGCATGGCGACTGGGAGGTCGAGCTCGGCGTGATCATCGGCAAGACCTGCCGCTACGTCTCGGAAGACGAGGCGCTCGACAAGGTCGCGGGCTATGTCCTCGCCAACGACGTGTCGGAGCGCTTCAACCAGAAGCAGCGTGGGTCGCAGTGGAGCAAGGGCAAGGGCCACGACACCTTCTGCCCGGTCGGCCCGTGGCTGGTGACGCCCGACGAGATCGGCGACGCGCAGGACCTCGACATGCACCTCGACGTCAACGGCGTGCGGATGCAGACCGGCAACACGAAGACGATGATCTTCGACCTGAAGCAGCTCATTTCCTACGTCAGCGAATATATCACGCTGTACCCCGGCGACCTGCTGATCACCGGCACGCCGCCGGGCGTCGGCGAGGGCAAGAAGCCCGAGTCGATCTTCCTGAAGGCCGGCGACGTTATGGAACTCGGCATTGCCGGGCTCGGCACGCAGCGTCAGTCGGTCGTCGAATGGCGCCACCTGGGTGAAGGTTCGATCGCATGACGATCTATGGGGGGCGGTTTGCCGGTCGCTGCGCGATCGTCACCGGCGGCGCGTCGGGGCTCGGCAAGGATGTCGCCAAGCGGATCGTCGCGGAAGGCGGCAGCGTCGTGCTGTGGGATCTCGACGCCGCAAAGCTCGCGGTCGCGAAGGACGAGGTCGGTGCGGCGCACGTCGTCGCGCTCGACGTGTCCGACGTCGACGCGGTCGTCGCGGCGGCGGCCGAGAGCGCGGCCGTGCTCGGCAAGGTCGACATCCTGATCTGTTCGGCCGGAATTACGGGGGCGACCGCACCGGTCCACGAATACCCGCTCGA
Organism: Sphingomonas sp. PP-CC-1A-547; assembly: GCF_003610375.1. Classification (GTDB taxonomy): domain Bacteria; phylum Pseudomonadota; class Alphaproteobacteria; order Sphingomonadales; family Sphingomonadaceae; genus Sphingomonas. The sequence continues at coordinate 49,117 of NZ_RAPZ01000013.1, read as the reverse complement.
CAGCTGGAAGCGCGTCGTCGACATCAATTTGAACGGGCTGTTCTATTGCTGCCGGACGGTCGTTCCGTTGATGTTGGCGAACGGTTATGGCCGCATCGTCAACGTGTCGTCGGTGGCAGGCAAGGAGGGCAACCCCAACGCGTCCGCCTATTCGGCGACCAAGGCGGCGGTGATCGGGCTGACCAAGAGCCTCGGCAAGGAACTCGCGGGCAAGGGCGTCATCGCCAACGCGCTGACCCCGGCGACGTTCGAGAGCCCGATCCTGGAACAGCTTCCGGCGAGCCAGGTCGAGTATATGCGCTCGAAGATCCCGATGGGGCGGCTGGGCGAGATCCCGGAATCGACCGCGATGGTGTGCTTCATGGCGTCGGAGGAGTGCAGCTTCACGACGGCGTCGACCTTCGACACGTCGGGGGGACGGACGACGTTCTAGAGAGTGCATCCTCCCCCGCCAGGGGGGTGGCTGGTACTTGCCAGACGGAGGGGGAGGTAAGGGTAACCTCTGTTCCGTATCCTCCCCCTCCGTCGCCTTTGGCGCCACCTCCCCCTGGCGGGGGAGGATCGTTCCGACTGTCATCTGAAATCGTCCAGCAAAGCTGCCCGACACGAGGCGGCACGCGAGCAATATCCCAGGAGAGCGTGCAATGACCCCGTTCGTCGATGCGCACATCCACCTGTGGGACCTGAGCCACATCCGCTACCCGTGGCTGTCGCCGCCCTTCGCCGATGATGGCCCCAATGGCAGCGTCGAGCCGATCGCGCGCGACTTCGGAATCGTCGAGTACCGCGCGGCGCTCGCGCGGTGGAATGTCGTCGGCGCGGTGCATGTCGATGCGGGTGCGGACCCGGTGCAGGCGCTCGACGAGACGCGCTGGCTGGAGGGAATCGCCGCCGAGCACGGCTTGCCCAACGCGATCGTCGCCTACGCACCGCTGGACGATCCCGACGTCGACACGCACCTCGCTGCGCAGGCTGCGTTTCCCCGTGTTCGGGGCATTCGCCAGATCGTCAACTGGCACGCCGATCCGGCTCGCAGCTACACGGCGCGCGACCTCACGCAGGATGCCCAGTGGCAGGCGGGCTACGCGCTGCTACGTACGCACGCGCTCTCGTTCGACCTGCAATGCTATCCCGCGCAGATGTCGGGCCTCGCGCCGCTGATCGCGCGCCATCCAGACATCCCGGTCATCATCAACCATCTTGGCATGCCCGTGCTCACCGATCCCGATGGCATAACGGAATGGCGCGAGAGCCTGCGCGTGCTCGCCGCGCTGCCGCATGTCGCGATCAAGCTGTCGGGGCTCGGCTTCATCGCGCGCGACTGGACGCCGGAGAACGTGCGGCCCTTCCTCCTCGAAGCGATCGACCTGTTCGGTACCGATCGCTGCCTGTTCGCCAGCGACGCGCCGACCGACACGCTGTTCGCGCCGATCGATCGCTACCTCGAAACCTATCACGCGCTGGTCGCCGACTTCGCCGAAGACGAACGCCGCGCGCTGTTCGGCGGCAATGCGAACCGGATCTACCGGCTGGGTCTCGACCTGTGAACCCGCTGCTCGGGGTCCTGTATCACTGGCTTGGCGGGCTCGCGTCGGCGAGCTTCTACGTCCCCTATCGCGGCGTGAAGCGCTGGTCGTGGGAGATCTACTGGCTGACCGGCGGCGTCGTGTCGTGGCTGGTCGCACCGTGGTTCTTCGCCAGCCTCCAGACGCACGACCTGCTCGGCGTGCTCGGGCGCGCACCGGACGGCGCGTTCTGGTGGCCGATGGTGTTCGGCGTGCTGTGGGGGTTCGGCGGACTCGGCTACGGGCTCGTCATGCGGTATCTCGGGCTGTCGCTCGGCATGGCGGTCGTCCTTGGATTATGCACCGTATTCGGCACGCTGATCCCGCCGGCGTTCACGGGCGAGTTTCACGAAAAGCTGATCGCGACCACCTCCGGCAACATCGTCCTCGCCGGTATCGGCCTGACGCTCGCCGGGATCGTCGTCGTCGCGATCGCGGGCGCGATGAAGGACGCGCGGCTGACGCCCGAACAGAAGCTGGCGGTCGTCGCCGAGTTCGATTTCCGCAGGGGCATCGTCGTCGCGATCGGCGCCGGGATAATGTCCGCGTGCTTCGCATTCGGCCTCGCTGCGGGCGAGCCGATCAAGGCGTTGTCGGCGGCCGCGGGCACCGGGCCGCTCTGGACCGGGCTTCCCGTGTTGTGCCTCATCATGGCCGGTGGGCTCGTCACCAACGGTGCCTGGTGCGCGTGGTTGATCGCGAAGAACCGGAGCGCAAAGCAATGGCTTGGCCGCACGACCGACGGCGGCCGTCCGCCGCTCCTGCGCAACTACGCACTGAGCGCCCTCGCGGGGGTGACGTGGTATTTCCAGTTCTTCTTCTACACGATGGGCGAAAGCCAGATGGGGCGCCTCGGCTTCTCGAGCTGGACGCTGCACATGGCGAGCATCATCATCTTCGGCACGCTGTGGGGCTTTGCGTTCCGCGAGTGGAAGGACGCCGGCGCGCGGATCAAGGCCGTGGTCTGGGCGGGCGTCGCGCTGCTGCTGATCGCGACCGTGGTGATCGGCTATGGCAACAGCATAGCGGTGGAGACCGTCGTATGACCCGGATCGCGCACCTGATTGCCGCCAGCCTGCTGGCACTCGCGGGGGCCGCACCCGCAACCCCGCCACGCGAGCCCGACGCGCCGTTGCTGATGACCGCGATGCACCTCCACGATCCGTGGATCGTCGCCGACAAGGCCAGTCGCACCTATTACCTTTTTACCCGCAACGAGGTCGCGATGACCGGCGACTCGCGGCTGGGCACGATGATGTATGCGAGCCGCGACCTGAAGCACTGGACCAGGCCCAAGCTGGTGTTCGTGTTGCCCGGCGACGTCTGGGCCAAGGCGGGAAGCTGGGCGCCGGAAGTACACCGCTGGAAGAACCGCTGGTATCTCTTCGCGACGTTCCACGATCCGGCCTCGCCGCTGACGCCCAACGGCAAGCGCGCGACCTATCGCCGCGGCACCGTCCTCGCGGTCGCGGACAAGATCGACGGGCCCTATGCATTGGTCCGAGGTGGCGAGCCGATCGTGTCGAAGGACCAGATGTCGCTCGACGGCACGCTGTACGTCGACCCGAAGGGCAAGCCGTGGCTCGTCTACGCGCACGAATGGTGGCAGACGACGATCGGCACGATGGAAGCCGTGCCGCTGAACGACGACCTGTCCGCGGCGGGCACGGCGAAGCGCCTGTTCAGTGCGAACGACGCCGCGTGGGTGGTCGGCCAGAAGCAGCCCGATGGCGACACGGTCTATGTCACCGACGGTCCCGAACTGTACCGCAGCAAGACCGGTGCATTGCTGATGCTGTGGTCGAGCTATGGAAAGAAGGGCTATGTCGAGGGGCAGGCGCGATCGCGATCGGGCGGTATCGAAGGTCCGTGGGAGCAACTCGGCCCGCTCGTCGAGCGCGACAGTGGCCACGGCATGCTGTTCCGTGCGTTCGACGGCCGGCTGATGATGATCCTCCACCGCCCGTTCAACTTCGCGCTCGGCAAGTTGTACGAGATGCGCGACGAGGGCGATCGGCTGGCGGTGGTACGCGAGGCTACCGAACTCGACGGGGAGGCGTATCCGACGCATCCCTGCACGCCGGGGCACTCGTCGTTCGACAACGCTAAACCGGGGTGTTCGTGATGCTGGGTGCAGATGATGTGTGGCCGCTGTGGGCGGACGAGCCCGCGGTGACGTTCGAGGATCCTTCGGTCGCGGCCGAGGTTGCGGTCGTGACGACGATCGACCAGCCGGTGCTGCTCGGGTTCCGTGCCGCCAAGCCCAATGGCCGGGCGATGCTCGTGCTTGGCGGCGGTGGCTACACGCAGTTGATGGCGGGCAGGGAAGGGGTACAGGTCGCCGCCTGGCTGACGGGACTCGGCTATCACGCGTTCGTCCTGATCCACCGTTTCCCCAATGCCGCCAACGGCATCGCCGCACCGCTCGACGACGCGCGCGAGGCGATGCGGCGGGTCCGTGCGAGCGGTCTCGCGCCGGTAGGGCTCGGTGTGGTCGGACTGTCCTCGGGCGGTCATCTGGCTGCATGCCTTGCCGCGGCGTATCCCGACGAGTGGACGGCACCGGCATCGCGTCATCCTGACGAGCCGACGCGGCCCGACGTGATGGTCATGGGGTATGCCCCGATCTCCACCAACGCGGCGGGACGGACGATCATCGCCGACAAGCCGCCGCTGCCCCCGGTCGAGAAACAGGCGATGTACGACCGGCTGCAACCCGATGCGCAACTGCTGCCGTCGCCGCCGCCTGCGTTCATCGTCTATGCCGGCAACGATCCCGTCGTCCCGGTCGAGAACGCCCGCCGGCTTTACACGGCGTGGCAGGACGCCGGCGGTGCGGCCGAACTCCACGTCTTCGCCGACGCGCCGCATGGTTTCGCGCTCGATACGCAGGGACTGCCCGTCTCGATCTGGCCGACGCTGTGCGAGGCTTGGCTGCGGCAGGTCGGTTTTCTTGACTAGCGGCGCGCGAGCCGGATCGCGGTCGGCGCGTCGCGGTCGACCGTGAGGATGCCCTCGGCTTCCTTCAGTTCGGCGATCTGCAGCACGCTGCGGCGGTGCCATTCGGGATCGCGCGCGGACTGCGGTTCGCCGGACTGTTGGACGAAATAGACGATGTACGCGCGATCTTTCGCGACGATCACGTCGGGATGCTGCCCCTTGGCGCGATCGGTCTCGGCGCGGCCGGGCGTCGCGAGCAGATAGTCCGGTTGCCGCGTCCAGTGCTCGCCATCCGCCGAGCGCATCGCCAGCAATCCCTTCCACGCATCGGAGATCAGCCACCACCGGCCCTTCCAGCGGAACGCCTTCGGTCCCTCGCCGGGCGTGTCGACGATCGTGCCCTTCACGCGCCAGTGCACCAGATCGTCGCTGTCGGCGTAGCGGATCGCTTTGTTCAGCCGCTCGTCATTGTACCAGAGCCGATAACCGCCACCGGGGAGTGCCGCAACGCTCGCATCGATCACCCGGTCGGAGCCGAGCGACAGCCGTTCGCTGCAGGTCCAGCGTTTCAGGTCGCGAGAGGTCAGGTGGACGATGAACCGCGGCGCGTTCCAGTCGCGGAAGACGCCCGGCACGACGGTCAGCCACATGTGCCACCGGCCCGCGAGATACTGGATTTCGGGCGCCCACAACGTCGCGCCGGTGCAGGACGCGGGGATCGCCGCGGTGCCCCCGTAGCGCCAGTGCACGCCGTCACGCGATCGCGCGGTGCCGATCGCGGTACCGTGCACCCAGCGCACGTCCTTCGCGTCGGCCATCGGCAGGTCGGCGCGGCGATTGGTGTAGAACATCACCCATTCGCGGCGGGCCGCGTCATAGACGGTCGATGGATCGGCGGCGCCGTCGTGTACCGGATCACGGAACAGCGGCTTCGGCGCAACCGGCGCACCTGCACCGGCGAGCAACGCAGCGGCGAGCAGGATCACCGCGTGCCCGCCGCTGCGACGGGGTTGTTGCCCCAGAGCTGGTCATAGGACCAGCCCGACAGATCCTCGACCACGCGCGCGTTGTCCGGCGTCGACGGCGTCCGCTCGCCGCGCCGCAGATGCTCGATCTCCTCCAGCAGGATCGCATGCGTGGCGGGCGTCAGGCGGAACCGCGTCGACACGAGCACGCCGAACATCAGCATCGCGATCGTCCCTGCGCCGAGCACCGCGACGATCGCGTAGATCGCCTGCGGGCTCTGCGCGGTCGCCTTCGACACGAAGCCCGATGCCTGCATCACCTGCCCGACGAGGATCACCGCCAGCGCCTGGCTCATCTTTCGCACGAACGTCATCACGCCGGCGAACGCGCCCTCGCGACGGCGCCCGGTGACGATCTCGTCGACGTCGGCCATGTAGTTGTACGTCGCCCATGGGATGTAGTTCAGCGCGCCGCGCCCCAACCCGGCGAACACCACCGGCAGCCAGAACAGCGCCGACGTCGCGGTATACCCCGCCGCGTACATCGCGAGGAAGATCACCACCCCGATTGCGAAGCTCAGCGCCGCGAACCGGTAAGCGGCTGCCGGAGACAGCCGCAGCGCGAAGTTGATTGCCAGCACGACCGCGACCAGCTGGACAATGTACGTAACGCCGACCAGGTTCGCGACGATCGCGGTCGATCCGGCAAGCGCGAAGATCACGAAATAGGTGAACGCTGCGTTGTAGATGTCTTGGCTGATATAGCCGCCCAGATACATGCCGAGATGCAGGCGGAACGCGCGGATCCGCAACGTCGAGAACAGGTTGCGATACAGCGCTTTGAACGCCGCGCCCAGCGACGCCTTCTCGACCGCCTGGGTCTCGTCGAGCCCCTCCGGCCGCTGCCGTTCCCAGCTGAACGCGTACAGCAGACCCGCGGCGCCCATGAACAGCACCGAGAAGATCATGCCCATATACAGATACGTGTCGGGCGAGTCCGGGCCGAGATACGCGATCAGCCAGCCCGGCAGGAACGCCGCCGCGATCGCCGAGCACTGGCCGCACAGGATGCGCGCGCCGGCGAATTTGGCCTTGGTGCGGTAATCGGTCGCCATCTCCGACGCGAGCGTCTCGTACGGGATGATCTCCATCGCGTAGACCATCTCGAACAGTACGTACGTCACGAGATAATACCAGAAGCCTTGCCCTGCGACCCACATGATCGCGAACGAGGGGAGCAGGGGGATTGCCGCTAGGATGAAGAACCGCCGCCGCCCGAACTTGCGCCCTAGCCAGCTTCGCCCGAGATTGTCCGACAGGTGGCCGATCGTCGGGCTGGTAAACGCGTCGAGCACGCGCGCGACGCCGAAGATGATCGTCGCCTGCGCCGCGGACAGTCCGCAGAAGCTGGTATAGAAGATCAGGATCCAGGTGCTGATAACCGCCATCGACCCCGCGCCGAGTACGTCGTTCGATCCGTAGGCGAGCAGATTGTACCAGCGTACCGGACGGGCAGGCGCGAGCGGCAGGGCCGGACGGGCGGCGATCGGATCAGTGGCCATGCGAAAGTCCTTGGGTACCGGCGTTGGCTGGAGATGGGGGAAGCGGATCGAAGCGGAGCGCGTCGAAGAGGATCGCGGGGTCGTCGATGCCGATCGACACGGTGTGTCGTCCGGCGGCGAGCGGCGTCGGCAGCGCGAGGTCGAGGCGGTTGTCGAGCACTGCGAGCGCCCATGCCCGGTCGCCGGTCTTGCGCGGAACACCGACGCGAACGGGCGTCCCGCCGTCGATCGCGACCGATACCGCGAGGTCGGCGCCTTCGATCGTCGGGTAGGTCGGCAACATTTCCGCTGAGAGCTGCCAGCGACCGGGCGGGAGCGTGACAGTATATGACAGCGTCGCCGGTACGCTGGTCGCTACCGCCGCGCCGTTGCGGCCGAGGCCATCGACCACGCGCCAGCCGGTGCGTGGACCTTCTGCCTCTTCCGCCTCGATCACGATCGTTGCCGTTGGCAAAACCTCCCGGTTCCCCGGCGAAGGCCGGGGCCCAGTTAGAACGACTGAGGTAACGGAGGGCGGCGCGATCTCACCAGGGGCCTTCCAACTGGGCCCCGGCTTCCGCCGGGGAGGTGCAGTTGGGGCGGGCAGCATTGGAACCGACAAGCGATAGCGGCGCCATTGCCCGTCGGCAGGTTCGACCGCCATCATCCCCCGCCACTTCCCGACGGCGATCTCGCTATTGTAGCGGCTCGTCAGCGCGGTGATTTCAGCGTCCGCTGCGCGCGAACGTTCGCCAGCGACTGCCGCACCAGCCGGATCGGTATCGCGCAGGCGGTCATGCGCCTCGGCATCGAACACGCGCGTATTGGCGAGCGCCGCCGCGGTCACCGGATAGTCGACCAGCTCGAAGAACGCGTCGCGGCGGTCGGGCGCAATGCGCGGCGCGATCGACCGGACGCGCGTGCGCAGCGTGTCGAAGGCGGCGAGGCGGGTAGCGATCTCGGCAGGGGCAAGCGGGCTTGGCTTCGAGAGTTCGCCGGGCAGCCACCATTGCAGATGCTCGGGCCGGCGCTGGAAATTAAGCCGGTGATGCTCGGCCATGATCGCGGCGATCTCCGGCGCGACATCGGCGCCGACCGTGCCGGCCGCCCAGTCCGTGACGACGGTATCGATCGGTTTGCCGCGCGTGCCCGGTATGTCCCACGCAAGCTGCAGGAAATAATCGGTCGCGAGTTCCGCGGGCTTGAGGTCGCCGACATTGGCGACCCACATCCGCCGCGCACCCGCATCCCAAGCCCGCCCAAGTTCCTCGCGGATCAGCGCGGGCGGGGTGGTCGACAGCCAGAGATACGACAGCGGCGCCCCGAGATAGGACAAATGATAATAGATGCCCGAACCGCCCGTTCGCGCACGCTCGGCGGCGTCGGGGACGTGACGGATATAGCCGAAATTATCGTCGGGCCACATCAGCGTGACGTCGTCGGGTACCTTCAGCCCGCCGCGATAGACGTCGAGCACTTCCTTGTACAGCGTGAAGACCTGCGGGACGCGCGTCAGATCCCGGTTCACGCCGCGCGTCAGCATCGCGCGCTGGTCGGCGAAGATGCGTTGGAGCAACGATCGGCGCGCATCGTCGGTGGTCGGGCCGACGATCCCGCTGTCGTGGATGCCGCGCATCCCGAGCGTCCAGACGCTCTCGTATCTGCCGTTCGCTCGGACGCGCGCGTTCCAATAGTCGGCGACGCCGGCGGGGTTGGTCAAATAGTTGAAGTCCGCCGCGGGGGCCGTCCATTCGCCGACATTGTTGCGCAACATCGGCTCGGCATGGCTCGATCCCATGACGATGGCGTAGCGGTCGGCGAGGCGCGCATTCTCGGGGTTCGCGTTGAACGGCGCGGTGACCTTGTGCATTGCCGGCCAGACCATGTTCGCCTTCAGCCGCAACATGAGCTCGAACAACTTCGCGTAGGTCTTCGACCCGATCGTGCCGGCCTCTGGCTCGAACGTGCCGGCAGCCCAGGGTTGCAGCCCCCAATCCTCGTCGTTGAGGAAAATCCCGCGATACCGGACCGACGGCGGCCCGAAGCGGTGGAGACCGGTCGCCGCATAAATCGCGGCGTGATGCTCGGGCGTGGCGTCGGCCCACCAATGCCAGGGCGACACACCGATCGCGCGCGACAGCTCGTACGCGCCGAACGCCGTTCCGCGACGATCGCTGCCGACGATCACCAGCGCTGCCGGGATACCGGGTGCGGGGTTGGCGACGGTGGCGATCACGAAGCTCTCCCACGCGCCGCGCAGTTTCGAGACGTCGAGCGCGCCCCGCCGGACCAGCCGGTCGATCGCGGGGTTGCGACCGAGCGTGCCGAGCCAGATCTGCGTGCCGTTGGCAGTCGTGGCAGCGGTCACGCGCCGGAGGTCGTTCGTCAGGTCGGCGGCGGCGATCCGGACGACCTCGTGGTCACCCGGCGCCGTGACGACGCGCGCGATGCCTTGCGCGTCCGCCAGTGCGAAACCCGCCCCGGGCTCGAACGACACGAGACGTGCGACCGGCTCGGCCGAGGCTGGCGCCCCGAGCCATAGCGCGGCCGCAAGCAAGGCACGCCGCAGGGTCAGATATAGGTCCGCAGGAACTCGGCGAGCGCGACCATCGCGAGGCTCTGGCCGTAAGGCATCGAGGTGAGCGCGATGTCCTTGTAGAATTGCTGCGTGTCGCCCATCGCGGTGCCGAAGCTGACCTGCTTCAGTTCGCCGGCCTCGTCGATATTGGCAAGCACGCCCTGCACGGCCTTGATCCCGACCGCCTCGTATTGGCGCGGCAGATAGCCCTTCCGGACGCCCTTCAGGATGCCGTAGGCGAAGCCCGCGGTCGCCGACGCCTCGAGATAGCTGGTCGGGTCCATCACCAGCGTGTGCCACAGCCCGCTCTCGTCCTGCGTCTCGGTGAGCGTCTTCACCTGCGCTGCGAGCGTATCGATCAGGAAGGTGCGGAACGCGTCGCCCACCGGAAGGTCGAGGATCTCGATGATCTCCGGGATCGCGATCGTCACCCAGCAATTGCCGCGCGCCCACAGCGCTTCGGCGAAATTGTGCCGTCCGTTGAAGTCCCAGCCGTGGAACCAGAGCCCGGTCTTCTTGTCGAACAGGTATTTGATATGGACGAGGAACTGCCGCTTGGCTTCCTCGACATAGTGCGGGCGGTTGAGCAGCAGGCCGATCTTGGCGAGCGGCAACACCGACATCATCAGCGTGTCGTCCCACATCTCGCCCGGATTTTCGTCATTGTAGACGATGTGCTGGAACCCGCCCTCCTCGGTCTTGGGCAGCCCGTCCGGTGCCATCAGCCACTCGGCCCAGGTGTCGAGATAGGGAATGTAGCGCGGGTCGGGTTCGCGCTCGTAGAGATAGGCGAGCGTGATGAACGGCGCGACGGTGTTGATGTTCTTGGTCGGCGTGCCCTCGGCGAAGCGATCCTCGAACCACTGCTTGATGATCGCCAGCGCGCCTGGGTCGCCGGTCTGCTCGTAATAGCGCCACATGCCGAACAGGCCTACGCCGTGCGTCCATTCCCAGCCCGCCCAGCCCTTGGTGTCGATGACCCGGCCGTCTTCGAGGCGCAGCAGGAACTCGCCGGTCTCGTCCTTGATGTTGACGAGGTTGTCCATCAGTTTGGCGATCGCAGCGGTTACGTCCGCGCGCGGCACATTATGGGTGAGGGCAGCCACTTATAGTCTCCTGTTGGGACGCGCAGGGCTGAGCCCGTAGTCGCGCGCCATCGTCCGATAGAGGGTGAGAAATTCGGGGTCCGCGTCGTAGCGGCCGCCATGACCGGTCGACGGCGTCGTGCCGTTCGGCGGTGTCGGCACGGTCGGCGCTGTCACGGCGTCGGGCGCTTCGGCGGCGTTGATTCCCTGCGAGAGGAGGTCGGGCTTGGGGCCTTCGCCGGCGAGCGTGCCGTTGTGCGTGAAGATGGCTTCCTGGTGCCGCGTCGGCTCCCAGATGAAGCTGCCCCAGCCGTGCGGCTGCGCGTGGACGAGGTCGTTCAAATACCGTTTGCGCGACGAATATTCGAGCGCGAGAAAGCCGTGATCGGGATAGGCTTTGGTGAACTCGGTGAAGGTTCGCGCCCAGTCGCCCTGCGCCTGTTGCTGGTAGCAGGAGAAGCCGGTGGCATCGAATTTGACCCCGCGCTGGAGCAGATTGTCCATCCAGTAGCGGACGATCGGCCAGTGCCGCCCGAGATGATTGTGCACCGCCACCCGCGCCTCGGGCGTCGCTTCGCGTGCGCCGGCGATCCCGGCCTTCAACAGCATCGCGAACCGGTCGTACCCGCCGGCGCCGGGCACGTTCATGTGCACCGCATCGGTCTGCGGATTGCCGGTAGGGATGGTCAGCGGCACGCGTCCGTCGGGCCAGAGCATGCCGAAGGTCGTCTCGTTGCCGATCACGACCAGGTCGGGGGCGGCCCCCGCGCGCTTCATCGCCGACAGCGCGTCGACGGTATGGCGGTGGACTACCTCGACCAGTTGGGGGAACGTGAGCGCAGCCCAGGCGGCGGGCTTGTCCTGATGCTGCGGATCGGCCCAGGTGTCGGAATAATGCAGCGTCAGCGACAGGTGGAAACCGGCGGCCTTGATCCGCTTGGCGAACGCGATCGTGCGCGGCAGGTCGCACCACGGCCCGCCCGGCTTGCCGCTCGAATACCCCTTCGCAGGATCGACGAACAGCCGCAGCTTGATCGCGTTGAACCCCGCATCGCGCAGGATTGCGAGCGGGTCCTTGGTGACGCCGTTCTCAAAATACGTCGCGCCGGCGAACTCGTCCTCCGGGATCCACGAGACGTCCGCGCCGATCAGATAGGGCCATGGCCTTGCGCCGCTTGCGACCTTTGCGGCTGGTGCGATGCTAGCGAAACAGGCCGCCCCAGCGCCCGCGCCAAATGTTCTGCGCGTGATCATTTGGCGGGGCCCAGCCGGTCGGGTGCCGCGGCCATCCGCACCGGCACGCCGCCCTTGACGTTGCGCATCGTCACCAGGCGGACTTGCTCGATCGCATCGCCGGGCGCGCCGTCGGACGTGACTGCGAGCGCGACGGTGTTCGCGCCGTGGTGGTTGAGGATGCCCTCGGGGATCGGGAACACGCGCTGCGGTCCGACATGCGCGATAAATTGGCCCATGTTCCAGCCGTTGACGAACAGCAGCGCACGGTAGCGGGCGACCGAGCGCGGGGTCGTCGTGTCGCCGAACGCGAGGGCGATCGTCGTGTCCTGGCCCTTCGGCACCGCGAGATCGAACCGCGTGCGATACCAGGTCGTGCCGGGCGTCGCCGTGGTGGCGGGGAGGATCGCTGCGGCCCAGGCCTTGTCGTCGAAGCCGGGCAGGTGCCAGCCGAACCGTTCGCCATATTGACCGCCGTTGTTGGCGGGGCCGCGCGCCGGATCGGGGAGGTCCTCGCCGCCGAGCTTACCCTGGATCTTCCACGCGATCGGTACGCCGAAGCTGCGCCCGCCCGGCGCCTCGATCGATGCGGAAACCAGCCCGCGCGCTTCCTTGTGATAGTCGTCGGAATCGAGGTCCCAGTTGTGACCGTTGTTGCGCACCATGACGCTCACGACGTGCTCGCCGCCCGACTGTGCGGAGGCGGGCAAGTCGAACCGTGCGAGCCCGGTCGTGATCGGCCGCGGCAATCCGCTCGGCAGCTCATTCTGGCCGACGAACTGGCCATCGACCCAGACCTGCACCATACCCGAACCGCCCGCGCCGTAGAACAGCGCGATCTGCTTCGCGTCGGGCGTGCCGGTGAAGCGGCCGCGATACCAGACGTCGCCGTCGTGGAAGCCGTAGGAATCCATCGTCAGGTTCGGCTGGCCATCGGGCTTGGCCGTGGTGGTCGCGCTGCCGCGTCCGTCGATCGCCTGCCAGCTGGTGTCGTCAAAGCCGGGTGCTGCTTCGGGCGAACCCTGTGCCATCCGCCATCCGGTCAATGCTGGCAGCACGACGGGCGCTGGACCGGGCAATGCGGTCGTCGCGCTTCGGCTACCGATCGCGGTCGTGTTCGTCGCAACCGCCGTCCCGTTCCACCGCACCAACCGTAGCGCGGCAGGAGCCCAGATTTCGAGCGGCGTCGTCTCGGCAGTATCGCCGGTCAGCGCCAGCGTGCCGCCGGTCGCCTTGGTCGAGCGCAGCAACGCGGGGCCGCGCACGAGCACCGCGTCGCTGCCTCGCCAATAGCGAACCGCCTCGGCCTCGTCCGCCAGGATCAGCGTGAGCGCAGGGCGCCCGCCGCCGGTAATCCGCACCACCGCGCGCCCGGCATGCGTATAATCGAGCCGGAGATCGCCCTTCGCTGCGTCGAACGCGCTGGTGGCAGTGCCTTCGAGCAGTGTCACGGTCGGCGCGGACGCATAGCGCAGCATTGTCTCGCCGGTCTCGCCCGCGCGACCATAGAGCAGCATCACGTCGCCGCGATCGATCGTCAGTGCAGTCTGCAATTCGGAGGTCGAATAAACCAGCCGCTGCCCGCCGACATTCACCCCTGCGACCAGCCATTTCGCGTCGAACCCGTTCAGCCGCATCGGCTCCCCTCGCGGGAAAGTGTAGCGCCCGTCGGGCAGGTCGGCGGTGATCGTGAAGCGGTCGTCGGTCTGGCCATTGGATGGCTTGTGCGTCACCATCAGGAAGCGCGCATCGCTCTCCGGACTGCGGTTGTGATACGCCTGCACGTTCGGCGACGACACCTGTACCGGCGCGGCGGGGACCATGCCCGCGAGGTCCGGCACCGCGGCGATCAGCCCACCGAGCTGTTTCATCTCCTCCGCCTTGCTCCGCACCTCTCGCGCTTCGGAGATCGCCGAACCGTAGTCGTAGCTCGTGAACACGACGGGGGCGGGAAGCCAGCCCCAGCTCGTCCCGCCATAGCCCATGTAGAAGCTCTGGATGTCGATCCCGTTGGCCAAGTTGGTGCCGTAGAACACGCGCTGGAACCGCTTGCCCCGCTGGATGGCGTTGCATTCGTAGCCGCCGTTCGAGCCCCAATAGTCGAACCAGCCGCCACCGAACTCGGCAAGGAAGGCTGGCGTGTCGGGCGAGGCGGACGCGCCGCCCTTTGCGCCGCCGGGACTGTAGAACCCCCAGTCGGGGGCAGCGACGCCGCGCGTCGGCTTGCCCGCGACGGTGCAGGTCCCGCCGGGATAGCCGTCGAACGCGTACATGTCGTTCGGCCCCTTCACCACGTTCGCGACGGTCGAGCTTTCGGGCACCCAATATCCGTTGCGGCCCTGGTCGTTGTGGAACAGCGGCACGGTAATGCCGTCGGTGCGTGCCTTGGTGTAGAGATGGTCCATGTAGCGGCGCTGCGCAGGCGTGGTCAGCGCCAGTTCGTTCTCGATCTGGTGGAGGATGACGCTGCCGCTATGGCCCTTGCCGTCGCCGTTGATCTGGTGCCGCGCGATGATCGCGTTGACGTGGCCGAGCCACTCGTCGACCGCGGCGAGATAGGCCTGATCGTCGGTCCTCGCGCGGGCCTTCTGGTTGACCAGCCAGCCCGGAAACCCGCCGCGCGACAGCTCCGCATTCACATACGGTCCGGCGCGGGTGATGACGTACAGCCCTTCTTCCTGCGCCATCGCCAGCACGCGCTCGACGTCGCGGATGCCGGTGAAGTCGTACACGCCCTGTTTGGGGCTGTGATATCCCCAGTCGAAATAGAGCGCGACGGTGTTGAACCCGCTCGCCTTCATCTTCTGCAGTATGTCGCGCCACAGATCGGGGCTGGGCAGGCGGAACGGGTGGAATTCGCTCGACCAGATCACCTGACGCTTGCCGTCGATCATCAGCGACCGTGCATCGTACGAGACGCGGCCGAAGGTCTTGACCGACGCGGCGAGGTTCTGCGTCGGGCGTGCGACCTGTGCCGTCGCGGTGACCGGCGTCAGCGCGGTGGCGAGCGCCAGCGCGATCAGGCGGGCGCGATCAAGCATGATGGAAGATCAGCGGGAGCGACCATTCCTTCGGCCGGTTGTTATCCTCAACCTCCATCAGCGGCGCCATGTAATCCCACCAGCGCTTCATCACCGGATGATCGGGGAGGGCATCGCGGGTGTTCGGTTCGGCGAGCTTCAGGACGGCGAACAGCGCCAGCGTCGCCTCGTCGAGGAAGATCGAATAGTCATGGATGCCGCTCTCGGTCAGTAGCGCAGACAGTTCGGGCCAGATTTCGTCGTGGCGCTTGCGGTATTCATCGACCACGCCGGGCTTGAGCTGCATCCTGAACGCATGGATCGACATCGCACCCTCCCAATCCACTATGTGGTATTGCTATGTACGATTTGGTAAAGACGTTCCGGGCTCAGGTCAAACGCTAACCGCGCCAGAGTTGGGTCCGTGTCACCGAAAGTCCGGTCGCGTCCTCGACAACGAAGGGAGGGCGGGCGTCGGGCGTGGTCGTTGCGAGGTCGAGGCGGTCGATTACGAGGCCCTTCGCATGCCGGACCCACAAGCCCCAGGCGGGCAGTATGCCGAACATGCTCGGCTCCGGATAGGCACCCGCGAGGTCTTCAGGCCTGCGTGCGGCATCGTCGGGCGTGCCGCCGCCGCGATAGGACAAATGGATGCGCGAAAGCGTGACGTCTTCAACCGGATGGCCGGGAAGCCCCGCGATTGCTGCGGCGAAGCGGTGATCGATCCCCGTCGCGTCGATGTCGCTTAGCGTCACCCGCCGGATCGCACCTACCTGCGTGCCGGCAGGGCCGCGGCGTCGGTCGCCGATCCGCAGGAACAGCGGCGCAGTCGTCACGTCGCGCATCGTGATGCGGCGCGCGACGACGTCTTCCATGACGCCGCCGTCGACCGTCTCTAGCGCAAGCCCGCGGCAGTGGGTGAAGCTGCAATCCTCGATCAGGATGCGCCGGTATCCGCCGTTGCTCTCGGTCCCGAGCTTGATCCGCCCCGTCACGCGGTCGCGGTCGGGCGCGAGCAGTTGGGTCGTCCGCCGCGTGCCATCGAGCATGGTCCCGAGGTCGTAACCCGAGACGGCGCAATGCCGCACCGTCACGTCCTCCGCAGCGACCGCGCGACCGAGCGCGAAACTGCTCTTGATGACGATCGCGTCGTCGTTGGGCGTGTTGACGCGGCACTGCTCGACGATCGTGCGCTGGACGCAATCGAGGTCGATCCCGTCGCGATCCGTGTCGATCGTCAGGTCGTGGATGTGCAGGTCGCGCGTGCCCGTCGCGAGGATGGCGAAATGCCCGCATTTTAGCATCGAGAAACCGGACAGGCGGATATTGCGCCCGTTCCGGAACGCGATCGCCTTGTTGCCTAGACCGTTCATGCGTTGCGCATCGGGTTCGAGCCGGGCGATCTCAGCCGCGGTCATCTGGCGCATCGACAGCGGCCGCTCGCCGGTCTGCGCCTTCCACCGCGCACCGGGACCGTCGCGTGTCAGCCCGAGCCCGTGGATCAGGCCGGGGCCGACAATCGCGACGTTCTCAACATTCTCGCCCCAGAACAGGCTGTTGCGCCAATGGCTGTGGCCGAAGTCCTGGTACAGTTGCTCGCCGCGGTCTTCGGGCAGGTCGTAGTGCCCGGCATGGCGCGCCGGATCGGCCGCCTCGATTACCGCGCCCCTGGCAAGCTGGATCGTCACATGGCTTTTTAGCCGGATCGAGAAGCAGAGATAGCGGCCCGCGGGGATGGTCACGGTGCCCCCGCCGGCCTTGGCGGCGGCGGCAATAGCGGCATTGATCGCGGTGCTGTCAATCGCGCGCCCATCGCCGCGCGCACCGAGTTTGCGCACGTCGATCACCATCGCGGCATGCGCAGGGAAGGGAAGCAGCGCCGCGCCGATCCCCAACCCGACGTCGCGGCGCGTCAGGGACAAGGCCCCAAAGCCGCTTATTGCAGGTTCACGTACATGCCGCCGTCGACCAGCAGCGAGGCTCCGGTGACGTATTGCGCGAGATCGGACGCCAGGAACACGGTAGGCCCAACCAGATCGTCGGGCTTGCCAAGCCGACCCAGCGGGATGCGTTTTTCCATGTACGACCGCTTGGCCTCGTCGGCGAGATCGTCCTTGTTGATGTCCGTCAGGATCGTCCCCGGGAACAGCGAGTTGCAGCGGATGCCGTGCTTGCCGAGCGCGATCGCGACCGACTGCATCAGCGAATGCAGGCCAGCCTTGGTCGGCGTGTAATGCGTTTGGTACTCGCCGCCGACCAGCGCCGAGATCGACGACATCGCGATGATCGAGCCCCCATCGCCCTGCCTCACCATCTGGTTCGCCGCGGCCTGCACCATGTAATAGGCGCCGTGGAGGTTGACGCGCATGGTTCGCTCGAACGTCTCGACCGGCATGTCGAGGAATGCGTGGAACGGACAGATCCCGGCGTTGTTGACGAACACGTCGACCCGCCCGAGCGCCGCTACGGCCTTGTCGATGAAGTCGCGCGCGGTATCCGGATCGGCGACGTCGCCCTGGATCGCGACGGCTTTCCGCCCGAGCGCCTCGATCTCGGCCACGGCACTCTCGGCACCCGCCACGTCACGCGCGAAATTCAGCGCGACGTCGGCGCCGTGTCGCGCGCAACCGATAGCCACCGCGCGGCCGATTCCTGCCGATGCGCCGGTCACCAGCACGGTCTTGCCTTCGAGCAACATTATTTTCTCCCAGTTAGTCGGTTGGCGGCTCGAAGCCGAGTTCGCGGCTGATCGCGCCCGCGGTGCCGCGCACTTCGTCGGTCAGCGTCGTCATGCGGTCGTCGCTCATATATTGCGCGGCGCTGGACACGCTGATCGCGCCGACGATCTTGCCCGCGGCATCGCGGATCGGGGCGGCGACGCAGCGGATCTGGTCCTCGTTCTCCTCCAGATCGAACGCACGGCCGCACGTCGCATAGCCTTGCATCCGCTCGCGCCACACTTTCGCATCGGCCTTGGGCGCACCCGCCGCCTGGTCCGCGTCGAAGCGCTCCTGCCAATATTTTGGGGGGGAATCGATCATCAGCGCCTTGCCAAGCCCGGTCGAACTGAGCGGCTGGCGATCGCCCACCCGGCTCGAAATCGTGATCCGCCGCCGCCCCGGCACCTTGTCGAGATACAGCGCGAAATCACCGTCGAACACGCCAAGATGCACGGTGTCTTCGGTCGAGGCGGCCAGCTCCTCCAGATAGGGTCGCGCGACCTGCACCAGATCGGCCTGCGCCTGCGCAAGCGTGCCGAGCAGCAACAGCTTGGGTCCGAGCCGGTATCCGGAGCGCGGCGTGAACGCGAGATACCCGCGATCGACCAGCGCACTCAGCAACCGGTGCGTCGTGCTCTTCGTCAGGTCGAGCTTTACCGCGAGTTCGCTGAGCGTCAGCACCTCGTGGCTGACCGCCTCGATCAGGTCGAGCCCGCGCATGAGGGTCTGGCTGCCGGCACCGACGCCGTTTCCGGCCGACTCCGACTTGTCGATGTTCGTCGTGGAAGTGTTCATGCCCACTCCATAAGACGGCCTCCTACATGCTGGCAATCGGCGAATCTTGCGTCGATTCCGGTCACGCTACACGTCTGGAAAACCAGGAAAAAACGGCCGACCGTCTTGCGGCGGTCGGCCGAGGAGGGAGCGCTCTAGAATTTTAGCTGGAGACCGGCGAAGAACCGCTGGCCGGCGTAATAATATTCCACCGGCCGCGCCTTGTCGATGTAGCTCGCCGACGACTCCTTGTTGATGTTCTGGATCTCCATGAACAACTGGGTGTGCTGCTCGGGGAACCGGAACGTCACCTTTGCATCGAAATAGCCTTCGCCGCGACGATAGATCGGGCTGTTGTCGAAATTGACGTCGGACACGGTCTGGAGCCAGTTCGAGCGGTAATTGTAGTTGACGCGGATGTTGAGCCAATCCTTATCGTAGAAGATGCTCGCATTCGCGGTCCACTTCGACAGGCCGGGATAGTCGTTGAGCGGTTGGCCGGTGGCGACGTTGGTCAGGTTGGTCCGGATCGCGCGCGCATAGGTGAAGTTGCCGCTGGCCCCGAGACCATCGAACGGTGCGGGGAGGAACGTGAAGGCGGTCTGTACGCTACCTTCGATCCCGTCCAGCAACGCGCCGAACCCGTTGACCGGCTGGCGCACCGTGAACAGCGAGCCGTCCTGGAAGAGATCGACATCGCCGCGCGTCACGTTCGAGATGACGAAGCTCTTCTCGTATTTCTTGAAATACCCGATGCTGACCGCGGTGTCCTTGTTCGGGAACCAGCCGAGGTTCACTTCCCATTGATCGGCGCGATACGGCACGAGATCGGGATTGCCCGCGGTGCAGGCGTCCTGAAGCCCGGTGATATCGGTGGAGTCGTCGAGACAATTGACGTTGGGGACCAGATCGGTCGGCTTGGGACGGGCGAGATTGCGAGCCCAGTTGGCGCGGAAGGTCAGGTTCGGCGTGATTTCCAGCGCGCCGTTGAACGCGGGAAGCCAGTCGGTGTAGCTGTTCTTCAACGACAGCGAGTTTGCCGCAAGCGTGACCGTTTCGATCACTGCGGGAATACCGGGCACGCCCGTGCCGGGACGGATCCGCGTCTGCCGGCTGATGTTGGTGCCGGTGCCCTTGTCGGTCGTCTTGATATAGCGAACGCCGGCATTGCCGCTGAACCGCATGCCGAGGACGTCCTGCTCGAAATTACCCTTCAGATATGCGGCGGCAACGGTTTCCTTGATGAAGACGGTCGGGATCTGCGACTGGCCATCGGCGTTGCGGACCAGATCCTGATCGAAGCCCGACAGGTCGTATATCTGGCCCAGTCGGTCGAAATTGATGGTCGGTACCGACAGTTGCGAGGGCAGGCCAGCCGGCGCACCCTTGAGCCCGGTGAACAGGCCCGCACCCGGCAGACCGCCTGTATTGGCCGCGATGAACTGTGCGTACTGGGCCTGCGTCATGTAATAGGTGTTCGCGGCGCGCACGGCCGGCGGCGTATCGGTGACGACGGTGGTGTACGAAACGTTGGCGCTCGTCTGATACACGGCAGGGACGGCCGCCGCGCCGGTCGAAGGGTTCGCCGAAACCGCTGGCGTCAGCAGGCGCGAGCCGCCGCCGTTGTAGTTCTCATACTCCTGCCAGCGGAACTGCCCGCCATATTCGATGCTCGTCAGGAACGGCAGGTTGGTGTTCCAGTCCGCGTCAAGCTTGAGCTGGTCTTCCTTGTTGTTGTTGTCGCTCGGGCGATACTGGACGGTCGGTCCGGCCTGCCGTCCGGGTGCGTTGATCGTGCCGGGGCGGACATAGGCGCCGGTCGAATTCGGGTCGAAGTTTTCGGGGAACACGAACACCGGAACGCCAAGGTCGTTGCGACGGTCTATGGTAACCCCGCCGATGCCGGTCGAATAGGCGAGCAGGTTGGTATCGTTGACGGTTCGGCCCGTCGAATGCGACGCGAGCGCCTTGATCTTGAGATCGTCGAAGGTCCAGTCGAACCCGGTCAGGTAATACCGGGTGCGCTGATCGTATTTGAAATCGCGACGCTGGACGCCGAGGATGTTGCTGGCACCGTTCCAGACCGGTGCAGCGGCTGTGCCGACATTGACCGAATTGAGCGCGGTCAGCGCGCTGGTGACGACGTGGTTCTCGCTGGTCGACGTGCCCGCGGTGATCTGCGGACGCGACGTGGCGCCATTCAGGCCGACCGGCAGCGCGGCGTCGTAGTTGAAGCGCTCGAAACGGCCGAGATCGAGCGAGTAGTTGACGTCGTTGAACTGCTGCTTGCGGTTGGTGATGATCGCTTCGGCGTACGCGCGGAAGTTCGGCGCGAATTCATACTGGACCTGGAGATCGGCGGACAGGCGCTGGTCGTCGATCCGGCGCTGGCGCAGGCGCGGCACGGTCGGGACCCAGTCGAAGAACTGCGTCTCGCAGGCCAGCCGCCGCGTCGTCGCCGCTGCCGCATTCGCTCCGCCGACGCCTGCGCAACTGCCATAGGTGTTGAAATTGGCATAAGCGGGGTTGGCGACGGTCTTCTCGTCCGAGCGATCGAAATCCGCGATCCGCTTCCAGTTGGTGTTGCTGATATAGTCCTGGCGAAGCTGCTTCTTCTCGTAGTTGACGGTGCCCAGGATGCCGAGGCCATCGAGCAGGAAATGGGGTGTCCCGAAGATGCCGGTGAGGCGGGGACGCCATTTCTGTGCGGTGTCGAGATGCTGCGCGGAGGCCACTGCGCTGAGGAGCGGCTTTGCCAGTTCGAGCGGACGGCGCGTCTCGACGCTGACCGTGCCGCCGAGGCCGCCTTCGGTCAGGTCGGCGCTATAGCCCTTGTAGACGTCGATCGACTTGACGAGTTCGGTCGCGAGATCGCGCAGATCGCCCGAGCGGCTGCCATCGGCGCTGGCCTGCGTGACGCCGTTGATCTCGATGCGGTTGAGATCGGGTTCGACGCCGCGGATCGAGATCTTGGTGCCTTCGCCGAAGTCGCGATCGAGCTGCACGCCGGTGACGCGGGCCAGCGAGTCACCGAGGTTCTTGTCCGGAAAGCTCGCAATGTCGTCGGCGACGATCGAGTCGACCACGGTGCCGGCCTTGCGCTTGCGGGCGATCGCCGATTGCAGCGAGGCGCGCGTGCCGACGACGAGGATGTCTTCCGAGGTCGCGCCGTCCGGCAGGGTCGCGTCGG
Organism: Sphingomonas sp. PP-CC-1A-547; assembly: GCF_003610375.1. Lineage (GTDB taxonomy): Bacteria > Pseudomonadota > Alphaproteobacteria > Sphingomonadales > Sphingomonadaceae > Sphingomonas. The sequence goes on along the minus strand of NZ_RAPZ01000013.1, from coordinate 27,506 downwards.
GCGCGGGCTTCTGTGCGGATTGCGCAACGTCTGTCGCCGGCGTCGTAGGCGCGGTCGTCTGGGCGGTAGCGGCGGTCGCCGAGCCCAGCATCAGCGCCAGTGAAGACGTCGTGATCGCCAGATTGCGCACCGAACAAGTGTGAAGTGTCATCATATTCCCCCCGAAAGACGTTCCGGGCGGCGACGCATGCGGTAGCCGGCCCATCGTGAAGTCACCATGCTAGGTGGCTGGGCTAGCCGGCTGGGCGCGTCGACAAGGCACGGGCGCGGCAGGCCTTGCGGCATGTTGCGCGATCGATTTCTGTGCTGGGTCCAGTCATCATCATCCCCTCGTCTCGACGCGGTCGTTACCGTCGCCAATGCCGGTACCATGACCGACGAAAAACCATATTGTGAAGCTCTGTCCCGTTTATTAGTTTGCCATTTCCTGAAGGGCAATCATAATAATTGGGATAAGTGCGATAATTGGCACGCCGCAATGGAGATGATGATGACGATAGGCAGCCGCGCGTTCCTGGCGCTCATGGTCGGTGTTGCGACGCCCGCGCTGGCGGCATCGCCGTCCCGCGCGGTAGAGCGGCTGGATCGTGGCGCCGTCGCCACGCCCGCGAAGGACGGCGGCTGGCTCGTCAGCTGGCGACTGTTGCGGGACGATCCGTCCGCGACCCGCTTCGACGTCTATCGCGACGGCCGCAAGATCACATCGCAGCCGGTCGCCGACGCGACGTCGTTCGTCGATCGCGAGGGCAATGATCGCGCCCACTATACCATTCGTGCCCTCGTCGGCGGGAAGGCAGCAGCACCGAGTGCCCCCGCGCTGATGGCGCCGCGCGGGTATGTGTCGATTCCGCTCGTGCCTCCGACCGGCGGGACGACGCCCGATGGCGAGGCGTTCACCTATACCGCCAACGATGCCAGCGTCGGCGATCTCGATGGCGACGGGCGTTACGAACTGATCCTGAAATGGGATCCGACCAACAGCCACGACAACAGCCAAGCGGGCTATACCGGCAACGTCTTCGTCGACGCCTATACGCTCGACGGCAAGCGGCTCTGGCGGATCGACCTTGGTCGTAACATTCGGGCGGGGGCGCATTACACGCAGTTCCAGGTTGCCGATTACGACGGCGACGGCCGCGCCGAAATTGCAATGAAGACTGCGGACGGCACCGTCGATGGCACCGGAGTCACGATCGGCGATGCCAAGGCGGACTGGCGCGGTCGCGACGGCGAAGTGCCGCAGCCCGACAAGACCGGCGCGAAGGTGCTCGCGGACGGGACCAAGGTCGCGCCGCTCGTCGGACGTATCCTGAAAGGCCCGGAATATCTGACGGTGTTCGACGGTCGTTCGGGCAAGGCGCTCGCCACCGCGCCCTATGATCCGCCGCGCTATACCGGCGGCAATCCGACCTTCGACCAGATGCGTGATACCTGGGGCGATGGCTATGCCAACCGCTCCGACCGGTTCCTTGCGGGCACGGCCTATCTGGATGGACGGCATCCGAGCATGATCTTCGGTCGCGGCTATTATGCGCGCACCGCGATCGCCGCGTGGGATTATCGTGGCGGCAAGCTGAGCAAGCGCTGGCTGTTCGACAGTGCGGCGCCGGGTAACGCCGACTATGCCGATCGCGGCAACCACCAGCTCAGCATCGCCGATGTCGACGGCGACGGCCGCGACGAGGTGATCTATGGCTCGATGGCGGTCGACGACGACGGCAAGGGATTGTGGACCGTGCCGCTGTTCCACGGCGATGCGATGCATGTCGCCGATCTCGACCCGTTGCGTCCGGGTCTCGAGAAATGGGGTGTGCATGAGCAGGTAAAGACCAATGGCGGGATCGGCTCGGCACTGCTCGACGCGCGCACCGGCGCGGTCCTGTGGACCAAGCCTGCCGATACCGACACGGGCCGCGGGCTCGCCGCGGATATCGACCCACGTCATGTCGGGGCCGAGCTATGGGGCTCGAACAGCCGCGACCTGTTCGACGTGAAGGGCAATGCGATCGGACCGGCGCCGCGCCAGACCAACTTCGCGCTCTACTGGGACGGCGACCTGCTTCAGGAACTGCTCGACGGCACGACCATCAGCAAGTGGAACTGGAAGACGGGCACCGCCTTGCCATTGCTGCATCCGACCGACGTCGCATCAAACAACGGCACCAAATCCAACCCTGCGCTACAGGCGGACATTCTCGGCGACTGGCGCGAGGAGGTGGTGTGGCGGTCGGCCGACAACCGCGAATTGCGCATCTACGTGACGCCGTATCCGACCAGGCACCGCCTCGTCACGCTGATGCAGGACCCGGTCTACCGCGCGGGCGTCGCGTGGCAGAACACCGCCTATAACCAGCCGCCGCATCTGGGCTATTTTCCGGGCAGCCTCAGGCCGTCGAACGACGCCGACTGAGGCTGCCGGCCGTCAGGGTCCGGGCTTGGCGGTCTCCACTGCGTAGATCGCCGCCTTGCCCTCGATGTTCGCGCGGAAGATCAGCCATTTCCCGTCTGGCGAAAAGCGCGCGTTAGGCTCGAGTTTGTAATCCTGCTTGCCCATGTCGACGAGTTTCTCTGCGGCGAAGGTCCCTGCTTCGATCAGGCTGTCGGCATTGTCGGCGCGGATCCCGGCGACGTCGGGCACGGGCTTCGGACGGAAGAGGTACATCCACTTCCCGTCGGGGGCGTGCGCGACCATCTCGCTGTCGCCGCCGTCGCCCGAGAACAGTGTCTGGTCCGCCGAGACGTTATAATGGACCGACCATTCGTTGCGGTCGAGGTGGTACCAACGGCGCTTGGCAGTGGCGACGTCGTAGCCGGCCAACCAAAAATCCTCGCCGCGCGGCGTTTGCAGATCGTACCAGATCGTCTTGCCGTCGGGCGACCAGAATTCATGGCCGGCAATCTCCATGTTCATCGTCCGCGTGTGAACCTTGGTTATCTGGCTGCCATCGGTGCGGATGGTCCAGATACGGTCGACGCGGTGCCACGGCCCCTCATGGCAATACATCAGCAGCGTCGGGTCGGTCGGCGAGAATTGCAGGTGGTTGAGCCAGTCGGTCGCCTTCACCACGCTGCGCCGCTGCCCGGTCGTCACGTCGACGGTGAAGATCTCCATGGGAATCTTGGCGTCGAGCCGCTGGTTCAGCCGGAACTCCTTGGCGTCGGCATAGACCATCGGCCGGCCGTCGGGCCAGTTCGCCGCGTACGCCGTCTGTCCGGTCTTGATATCGACGCCCGCCGCGTTGGGCTGGAGCGGCATGTCGCGCGAGGCGACCTGCCCGGCGAGCAATGTCTCGTCGGCGTTGAGCGTGTCGATGCGGCTGCCCTTCGGCACCACCGCGATCTTGCGGACCTTGGCGGTGTCGATGTCGGCGGCATAGATCGTGATCGGCGCGTCGTCGCCACCCTTGGCCTGTTCGGAAAAATACGCGGTGCGCGTCTTGTGGCCGGCGAACAGCAGGTGAGCGCCGGGCCGGTGCAGCAACGACCTGACCGCCCATGTCTTCGTATCCGCCACCGAGATACCGTCGGCGGTCTGGAATATCATCAGGTCGCCCTGCGGCGTGTAGGCGTTGTAATTGAAATATAGCGCGTAATTGCCGGGCGCGTCGGACAGTCGCAGGACCTTGTGGCCGGTCTTCGCATCGATCCATGAGGCCGGTTTTGCCGCGATCGAGGGTGCGGCCATAGCGAGCGCGATGCTCAGCCCGAATGCAATGTTTCGCATCGTCAGATCCTTGTCGTTACGCGGGCCAGCCATGGTCGCGCGACCAGGCGAGGAATAGGTCCATCCACGGTATCGGCGTGCCGTCGCGGTGCGGGGCAGGCGGGCCATGCCCGCCTTTTTCGAACACCATCAATTCGGTCGGGATCTTGGCGGCATGCAGCGCTTCGTACAGCAGGATGCTGTTGCGCGCCGGCACCGCGGGATCGTCGGCATTCGCCATCACGAAGCTCGGCGGCATGTCGGCCGGGATATCCAGCTGCGTCGAATAGCGGCGCTGCCAGGCTGGATCGGCGGCGTGCGGACCTAACAATTCGCGACGCGATTGCGCATGCACGCCGTCGTCGAGCATCGTCACGACGGGAAAGAACAGCCCCGCCATCAGGGGTTTTGCGGACAGGCGGTCGGCCGCGTCGATCGGCGCGTAGGCCGGCATTGCCGACCGGGACGCCAGCCGTGCTGCGAGATGCCCGCCAGCGGAGAAGCCTGTGACGGCAACGCGCGCCGGGTCGACTGTCCAGCGCGAGCCCGCACCCGCGCGGATCACGCGCATTGCCCGCTGTGCATCCTGCAACGGCGCATCGGGACCCGCCGCCCAGCCATCGTGCGGCAGGCGATAGAGCAACTCGAACGCGGTGATGCCGCGCGCGGCGAAATCCCGTGCAATGCCGCCGCCCGTTCGCCCGACTGCAACACGCGCGTAACCGCCGCCCGGACAAATCAGCACCGCCGCACCGTTGGGCTTGGCCGGTCGCACCACCGTCAGCATCGGCGTCGCGACATGCGGCCAGGCGATGTCGTCCGCCGCGCCGGTCGGCGAACGCTTGACCCATTGGTCGGTAACCGCCGGTGTCGGGCCGCCGGGTGCGGCACCTGGCCAGAGCGCGAACCGCTCCACCGCCAGCGTCGTTTGCTGTGCGAGAGCGCGGAGCGGCAGCAGGCTGATGAGCCCACTGGCGAGACCACCGGCCAGGATCGTACGTCGCGTGGTCATCTCAGTTTCCGTCCGGTCGGGTGGAATCATGCGCCACGCTCGGCGCAAGCCGGAACGCGGCAGGGTCGGGCGGATGGCCCGCGTCGAATGCTGTCAGGTCCGGCTTCAGATGCTCGGCGAGCGGCAGTTTCGCGGTAGCAATGCCCGCCGCGACCGCCCGCGCAAGGACCCAGGCGCCGTAATTGTCGTGATGCGTCGCGTCCTTGCCACCATCGTTGAACGCGAGCGGCGCGCGCGTCGGTCCGAGTGCCTCGTAGAAGCGGATGCTCGCGGCATTCAGGTCGATCACCGGCACGCGTAGTTCAGCGCCGACCGCCTTCACCGCCGCAGCATAGTCCGTGAGTGTCGGGCGGATCTTGTCGCCGGTCCACATCCGCCGTTCGGGCGAAGTCACGAGCACTGGCTCCACGCCCCGACGCCGAAACTCCGCGATCCACGCGCGGAGGTAATCACGATAGGTCGTCTCGGCCGCGGCGTAGGTCTGCGGCCACTGCGCTTTCTGGTCGTTATGCCCGAACTGGATCAGCGCCCAATCGCCCGGCTTCGCGGACTCCAGCACCTTAGCGAAGCGCAATTCCGTCATGAAAGATTTCATCGTCTCGCCGGATTCCGCATGATTGGCGACGGCGATGTCCGGACGGAAGAAAGCGGGAAGCATCTGCCCCCAACTGGCGGCAGGCTCCGCCGGCTGGTCGGTGACGGTGGAGTCGCTGAGCAGGAATATCGTCGGCACCGTGATCGGCTCGATCGTGATCGCAGTCACGCCGGGCTTCGTGCCGAGCATCTCCAGCGTCAGCCGGTCGTCCCAGCTGAACGAACCGCGCTCGCGTGGCTTGATCAGCACCGCGGTCCCACCCGGCGCGTTCAGCGGCGGCGGGGTGAGTGCGGCGTTGCGGACGTTGACGACGAAGCTCTGCGTGAGCGATCGCCCCGCCGGCACGACGACCGTATCGAGCATCAACCGCCGCGACTCCGCCTTGATACTGGTGTCGGTACGCATCTTGGGCAGGCCGAGAGTCACCGTGACCCGATAGTTACCTGGCGGGACCGCAACCGAGAACAGCGCGGGGTTACCGCCCTCGAAACCGAAGCCGTCCGCATAAGCGCGCCCGGCCGCCACCGACACGGCGTCTTTCGGGGCCGAGCCACCACCGAACACGAACCGTCGTACCTGCGCTTCGGCCGCCGTACTCATCAAAGCAAATCCCAGAGCCAGCGCGCCGATCAGCCGCACGACGGGCCACCCGCCGGCGTCGCACGCGTCAGGGCGGGAGTCCCAGGCGTCACGTACCGCGCGATCGGCAGCTTCAGATGGTGGAGTCCGGTCGCCACCAGATCGGCAACCCGCCGCGCGCCGATTTCGCTGAAATGCGTGTCGTCGGCCACGCCGGTGGGATAGCCGGGCGCTCCTGCTGCGCCGGTGTAATGCAGGTAATACCCCTTCGCCGCGTCGGCCCCGGCCGCCTGCACCCAGGCCTGTGACGTCTTGCCGAGATCGATCAGCGGCGTCCGCGTGTCGCGCGCCACCTGTCGCGCCGCATCTGCATAGGTCGGAAAGCTAGGTTGCTCGACCCCGTCCTTGAAGTCGCGGCGCGCGACCGGGGTCAGGATCACCGCCTTCGCACCCGCATGGCTGGCGACGTCGAGAAATTGGCGGAGGTTTGCGCGATACTGTTCGATCGTCGTGAAGCGTTCGGGCTTGTCGACACTCGCATCGTTGTGACCGAACTGGATCAGCAGCGTGTCGCCTTTCCGCAGGTCCGCGGCGATCTTGTCGAGCCGCCCCTCGCGGATGAAGCTGTTGGTGCTGCGCCCGCCGATCGCGCGGTTCTCAATGCTGACGTTTGGCGCCATGGCGCATCGCAGCATCGTGCCCCAACCCGACTGCGGATAGCGATCCGCCTTGTAGTCCTGCGCGGTCGAGTCGCTGGCGATGAAGATCCGCATCGGGGCAGGGGCGGCTCCGCTCAGTGCAGGCGCAACCAGAGCGATGGCTATCAACAGGCCGTTTCTCACCCATACTCTCCTGCGTCTTCTTCCCCGCATGATGCGACGCCGATCCGCAAAGAGCAACCGGCATCTCGATGAAATAACCATCATGTGGAATGTATAACTAATATTCGGCACGAACTTGGCGACAGCGATTTCGCGGCCTATGCAATGGCGGGGCGCGATGACAGCGCACGGGGAGGGCAGCATGCGCTTGAATGCACGGCTTCACATCGCGGCGGGTATCCTCGCTAGCGTGCCGTCGACGTCGATCGCCCGCCAGCCGCGCGCCGATTGGGTCGTCGAAGCCGAGGATCCCGCGGCGCGAGTCACCGAACGCGGCGGAACCATCGATATCGATACCGCGAAGGGCCTGACGCTCTGGTGGCGCAAGCCGGTCGCGGGACCGGTCGTCATTCGGTTTCAGGCGATGGCGGTATCGCAGGGCGGGGTGAACGACAAAGTCAGCGACCTCAACGCGTTCTGGATGGCCCGTGAAGACGACGGGAGTTCCGTTCTCGTCCACCGCCGCAGCGGTGCCTTCGCGGACTATGACAGCCTGCGCACCTATTATGTCGGCATCGGCGGCAACCGGAACACGACGACCCGCTTCCGCCGCTATGTCGGCCGCGTCGGGGACCGGCCGCTGCGCCCCCAGGACGACAAGCGCGATGCCACCGACATGCTCGTACCCAATCGCTGGACGACGATCCGGCTGATCGCGGACGGGCGGACGGTGGCGGTCGAGCGCGACGGGCGGCGGGTGTTCACGCTCGACGATCCCGAACCCTATGCGTCCGGCCAGTTCGGGCTGCGGACCACGTGGAGCCACCTGCGCGTCCGCCACCTGTCGATCACGCGCCGCTGATGGAGACGATCATGACCCCAATGAACCCTACGCGGCGCGATACGCTGAAGGTCGCACTGCTCGGCGGTGCGACCGCGTTGCTGCCGGTCCGGCTCGATGCCGCGCCTGCGTTCCAGTCTGCCGCGATACGCTGGATCGACGGGGCAACGCCGACGATGCACATGGGACAGACGTTCGGCGTCGCGTGGCCGCGCGGCGTGGTGAAGCGCAACACCGCGCTGGCGGTTCGCACTGCCGATGGCGCCGACATACCCGCGCAGACCTGGACCACCGCAACTTGGCCCGACGGTTCGATCAAGTGGACCGCCCACGCGATACCCGCCGATGTCGCGCCCGCTGGCCTGATCGTCACGCGCGGTCGGGCGATGGCACCGGCGCGCGCGGTGAAGGTCACCGAGACGACCGATGCGGTAGTCGTCGACGTCGGCGACCTGCGCTGGGAGATCGGCCGCACCGGCCCCGCATTGGTCCGCTCGGCCAGCCAGTCCGGGCGGCCCCTGCTCGGTCCTGTAACCCTGGTCGGTTCGGTGAAGTCCGATCCGCTCCACGGCGAACCCGCGTCGTTCGCCGGCGAGATTGAAAAGGTGACCATCGAGCAACGCGGCCCCGTCCGCGCGGTCGTCAAGATCGAGGGGCGGCACGTGATGGCCGATCGTCGCTGGCTCCCCTTTACGGTGCGGCTCTATGCCTATGCCGGATCTGACGCGTTGCGGATCGTCCACAGCTTCGTGTTCGACGGCAATGCAGGCCATGACTTTCTTGCGAGCTTGGGCGTGCAGGCGTCCGTGCCGATGCGTGGCGCGCTCCACGATCGCCATGTCCGCATCGCCACCGATGGCCAGATGTTCGCCGAGGGCGTGCGACCGCTCACCGGCCTGCGCCGCGATCCAGGCCGTGCGTTCCGCGAGGCGCAGATCGCCGGACACGCGACCCCGCCGCTGGCAACGATGGCGCCAGCGGTGCGCGACACGCTCGACCGGATCCCCGCCTGGGGCGACTTCCGTCTCGAACAGCCGAACGCCAATGGCTGGCAGCTGACCAAGCGGACCGCGCCCGGCCAGGGCTGGATCGACGCGGACGAAGGTCGCCGCGCGCCTGGGCTCGCCTATGTTGGCGGTCCGGATGGCGGCGTCGCGCTCGGCCAGCGCTATTTTTGGCAGCGGCACCCGACTGCGCTCCACATCGACGGCGCGGATGGCGACGCGGCACGGTTGACCGCGTGGCTCTGGTCGCCCGAGGCGCCCGCGATGGACCTGCGGCCCTATCACGGTGCGATGGGGATGGAGGGATTTGCCGCGCAGAACGAGGGCCTGTCCGTCACCTATGAGGATTACGAACCCGGCTGGGACGACGCATCCGGCATCGCGCGGACCAGTGAACTGACGCTCTGGGCCTTGCCTGCGACGCCCGACACCGTGACGCTCGCGCAGATGGCGAAGGCTCAAGCGACACCGCCGCAATTGATGGCGAGCCCCGAACACCTCCACGCCGCGCACGTGTTCGGCGATTGGAGCCTGCCCGATCGCTCGACGCCGAACCGCACCGCGATCGAGAACCAGCTCGACAATTTGATCGATTTCTACGCTGGTGAAGTGGACCGCCGGTCCTGGTACGGGTTCTGGAACCACGGCGACATCATGCATACCTATGACAGCGACCGGCATCGCTGGCGGTACGATATCGGTGGGTTCGCGTGGGATAACAGCGAACTCTCGCCCGACCTGTGGCTCTGGTATTCGGTCCTGCGCACCGGCAACGCGCAGGCGTTCCGCTTTGCCGAAGCGATGACTCGCCACACCGGCGAGGTCGACGTCTATCACGGCGGTCGCTTCGCCGGCATGGGCACGCGCCACGGCGTCCAGCACTGGAGCGACAGCTCCAAACAGCCTCGCGTCAGCAACGCCAGCTATCGCCGCATCTTCTATTATCTGACCGCGGACGAGCGCGTCGGCGACCTGATGCGCGACCTGCTCACATCCGACCAAACGCTCCAGCAGGTCGAGATCGGGCGGAAGGTGCCGGGGGCGAAGAAGCCGGTATTGCCGACGGGAACGATCGAGATGACGTTCGGGACGACCTGGTGCCCGCTTGCCGCGGCGTGGCTGACCGAATGGGAGCGGACCGGCGACTCCCACTGGCGCGACCGGATCGTCGCCGGGCTCGACAGCATAGGGCGGCTGCCGCATGGCTGGATGACCGGCAGCGCGCCGTTTGATCTCGCCTCGGGACGGTTCATCGACCAGAATCGCGGTATCCGGCTCTCGCATCTGAACGCGGTGTTCGGCGCGGTCGAGGTGAGTTCCGAACTGGTCCGCCTGCTCGACGTGCCGCGCTATCGCACCGCGTGGCTCGACTATTGCCGCTGGTACAACGCGCCCCAGGCCGAGTATCTGGCAAAGTTCGGTGCGCCGTTCGGCCCGCGCAACTTACGCGAGGCGCATTCCCGGCTGACTGCGTACGTCGCGCACGAAACGCAGGATGCGACGCTCGCTGCCCGGGCGGCGGGAGAGTTCCTGTCTGGTGATGCAGGGCTTGGCACATGGCCGAGCGATCCGCGGCATACCGAAGGGCACGTCACCGAATGGCCCGGCGTCTCGACCAACGCGTCCGCGCAATGGGGTCTCGCCGCAATCCAGTGTCTGGCGTTGATCCCCGAGGCGCTCGACCGCGCGACCATCCAATCGCCAGAGGCATTGGGTAAACGCCGCCTTGGCGATGCCGGCCGCGACTGATTGAGAAAATCCCGTATTGTGGTCACTTGCGCCAAAATATGCGGAGCGGTATCGGTTCTGTCAACTGAGGTGTCGCTTCCGGCATCCATCTCTCGGCCATCGGAGTCCCGCATGTACGACCGCACCTACTACGCCACGCATCCCGACATGATGGAGTGCGTCTCCAACGACGAACTGCGCGACCGGTACCTGATCCAGGACCTGTTCCGCGACGGTGAGTGCGTGCTCAACTACACGCATGCCGAGCGTTTCGTTATCGGCGGCGTCGCCGTCGCGAGCGGTAGTGTGAAGCTGCCCGATCAGGCCGAGCCGGCATCGGCGGCAGGCCACCCATTCCTGGAGCGTCGCGAGCTTGCGGTCGTCAATGTCGGCAAGGTCACGGGCACCGTCACGGTCGACGGCGAGACGTTTACGCTCGGCAACAAGGATTGCCTGTACGTGACGATGGGCGCCAAGGACGTGCAGTTCTCCGGCGACGGCGCGCGCTTCTATCTGGCGTCGTGCCCCGCGCACAAGGCGTTCACGACGCGCGTGATCTCGGTCGGCGATGCGACCACGCTGGAGCGCGGCAGCCTGGAGGACTCGAACGAGCGGACGATCTACCAGATGGTCATCCCTGGCATCTGCGACAGCGCGCAGCTTGTCATGGGACTGACGGTGCTGAAGCCCGGCTCGGTCTGGAACACGATGCCGCCGCATATCCATGAGCGTCGCAGCGAGATCTATTTCTACTTCGAGCTCGACGACCTCGAGAAGGATCGCGTGTTCCACTACATGGGCGAAGGCGAAGCGACCCGGCACATCGTCATGGCGAACGAGGAAGCGGTCATCAGCCCGCCTTGGTCGATCCACATGGGTTCGGGCACCAAGGCTTATGCGTTTATCTGGGCGATGGCCGGCGAGAACCAGGATTATACCGACATGAACGTCCTGGATATCTGCCAGCTGGCGTAAATCTTCCCCCCTCCCGTCCACGGGAGGGGTCGGGTGAGGGCGTGTCCACGAGCGTCGGTCCGCGTTTCCCCTCCCCTAGCCCCTCCCGCAGGCGGGAGGGGAATGAGAGAGAAAGCATGACAAATCCCTTCGATCTCACCGGCAAGGTCGCCATCGTCACCGGCGCGAACACTGGCATCGGCCAGGCGATCGCCATTGCGCTCGCTACCGCCGGCGCGGACGTCGCCTGTGTCGGCCGCACGCCCGCCGAAGACACCGTCGCGCAAATTCGCGCGCTAGGTCGCAATGCCGAGATCGTGTCGGCCGACTTGTCGACGATCGAACCGGTGCAGCGCGTCGTCGACGAGACGGTGGCCAAGCTCGGCGGGCTCGACATCCTGATCAACAACGCCGGCATCATCCGCCGCGCCGACGCGGTCGACTTCACCGAAGCCGACTGGGATGCGGTGATCGACACCAACCTCAAGTCGGTGTTCTTCCTGTGCCAGGCGGCCGGTCGCCACATGATCGCGAACGGTGGCGGCAAGATCGTCAACATTGCCTCGATGCTGACGTTCCAAGGCGGTATCCGCGTGCCGAGCTACACTGCGTCCAAATCGGGGATCGGCGGCCTCACCAAGTTGCTCGCGAACGAATGGGCAAGCAAGGGCATCAACGTCAACGCGATCGCACCGGGATACATCGCGACGAACAACACCGCTGCACTCCAGGCGGACGAGACCCGCAACCGTTCGATCCTCGACCGCATCCCGGCAGGCAAATGGGGCGACGCGAGCGATCTCGGCGGTGCGGCGGTGTTCCTGTCGTCGGCGGCAGCCAACTACGTGCAAGGCCACATCCTCGCCGTCGATGGCGGCTGGCTCGCACGGTGATCTTCACGTCATCGTAGAGAATTGCGAGACTGCAGCGTTCCGTCTCCTCCCGAGCCTTTGCCGAGAACTATAAAATTTAGCACAATATGCTCATACGAACTGCGCCGAGAGCTAAGGCATCCGCGTAACTTTGGTCGGGTCGATGAGCATCGCCAGGAACCTGTCGAAATCGGCTTCTCTGGCTGGTCCTGTCACGATCACGCGATCCGTCTGTCTACCGCCGGAACGGGTGTCTTTGGGCGTTGCTGAAGCGGCGTGACTAATGCGATCGTCTTCGCAAAGATCTGATAACCGGCGCTTTCGCAGACCGCCTCGCATACGTGTGTAGCGCAACGGCCCCAGACGACGAGCGAGGGCGGGTACCGTGTAATGTGCCTATGAACTACATAGGCCAGTTAAAGCTAAGCCGTGGTGTTCCGGAACATTGTCCGACCCACCACGGCTTATATTCATGTCACCGAAGCTCAGGTCGCCTGATTGGACGACACGGGCTTGGCCGTGACGTCGAAACGGTCGGCGTTCATGACCTTGACCCATGCCTTGACGAAGTCGCGAACGAACTTCTGCTCGTGACCGTTCTCGGCATAGACTTCGGCCGTCGCGCGCAGCTGCGAGTTCGAGCCGAAGATCAGGTCGGTACGGGTCGCCTGCCACTTCTTCTCGCGACCACCACGATCGTAGCCGATGAACTTCTCGTCGCTCGACGTGTCGACCAGATCCCAGAAGGTGTCGTTGTCGAGCAGGTTGACGAAGAAGTCGTTCGTCAGCTGACCCTTACGCTCGGTGAGTACGCCCTCGGGCGCATCGCCGAAGTTCGCGCCAAGTACGCGCAGGCCACCGACCAGCACGGTCATCTCCGGCGCGGACAGGCCGAGCAGCGAAGCCTTGTCGAGCAACAGCTCCTCGGTCTTCACCGGGTGACGCGTCTTCAGGTAGTTACGGAAGCCATCGGCCTGCGGCTCCATCCACACGAAGCTCTCGACATCGGTCCACTCCTGCGTCGCATCGCCGCGTCCACCGAGGAACGGCACCGATACGTCGTGACCGGCATCGCGTGCCGCCTTCTCGACCGCTGCCGAACCGGCCAGCACGATCGCATCGGCGAGCGACATGTCGCCGCGCAGTTCGTTGAGCTTGGCCAGGACCTTGCTCAGCTGCTCGGGCTCGTTGACCGGCCAGTCCTTCTGCGGGGCGAGCGCGATGCGCGCACCGTTCGCACCACCGCGATGGTCCGACCGGCGATAGCTCGATGCCGACGCCCAAGCGGTCTTGACCAGCTGGCCGATCGTCAGCCCGCTCGACAGCAGAGCGTCCTTGAACGCAGCAACATCAGCGTCCGACGGCGCGGTGCCCTCGGGAACGGGATCCTGCCAGATCAGCGTCTCTTCCGGAACCTCAGGCCCAAGGTAGCGGACCCGCGGACCCATGTCGCGGTGCGTCAGCTTGAACCAAGCGCGTGCGAACGCGTCGTCGAGTGCCGACTGATCGTCGCGGAAGCGAAGTGCGATCTCGCGGAACTCGGGGTCCATCTTCAGGGCCATGTCGGCGGTGGTCATCATCGTCGGCACGCGCTTGTTGGGATCGCGTGCGTCGGGTGCCATGTCCTCGGGTGCCGGGTTGACCGGCTGCCACTGCTTCGCGCCGGCCGGGCTCTCGGTCAGCTCATAGTCGTACTTGAACAGCAGGCGCAGGTAATCGCCGGTCCACTTGGTCGGGTTGTTCGACCACGCGCCCTCGATACCAGAGGTCGTGATGTGGCCCTGGCCGATCTCCTCACTGTCGGTGAGCCAGCCAAGACCCTGCATGTGCACGGCTTCCGAAGACGGGCTCTTGAAATGCGGTGCGGGCTTGGCGCCATGCGACTTGCCGAACGCGTGGCCGCCCGCGGTCAGCGCGACGGTTTCCTCGGAGTTCATCGCCATCCGCAGGAACGTCGCCTTCATGTCGCGCGCGGACAGGAGCGGGTTCGGATCACCGCCCGGACCCTCCGGATTGACGTAGATGAGACCCATCTGGATCGCAGCCAGCGGGCCTTCGAGCTCGGGCATGTCCTCGCTGATGCGCGTCTGAGCACCCTCGTTGACCCACAGCTCCTCGGCGCCCCAGAATGTGTCGCCCTCGGAGGCGAAGACGTCCTTGCGGCCGCCTGCGAAGCCGAAAATCGGTCCGCCCATGCTCTCGATCGCGACGTTGCCGGCGAGGATGAACAGGTCGGCCCAGCTGATGTTCTTGCCGTACTTCTGCTTCAGCGGCCACAACAGGCGACGTGCCTTGTCGAGGTTCCCGTTGTCCGGCCACGAGTTGAGCGGCTCGAAACGCTGCTGGCCCGACGACGACCCGCCGCGACCATCGGTCACGCGGTAGGTGCCGGCGGCGTGCCATGCCATGCGGATCATGAAGGGGCCGTAGTGACCGTAATCGGCAGGCCACCAGGACTTGCTGTCGGTCATCAGCGCGGTCAGGTCCGCCTTCAGCGCGGCATAGTCGAGCTGCTGGAACGACTCGGCATAGTCGAACTCTTCGCCCATCGGGTCGGGGGAGACGCCGTGCTGGTGCAGCATGTCGATCGGCAGCGCATCGGGCCACCAATCCTTGTTCGTGCGACCGAGCAGCGAGCGGGCCTTGACCTCGCCGCCACCGTTGGGGCCCATGGGGCAACCGCTGCTCTTGGGCTGTTCGTAATCGGCCATCTTGGCGTCCTCTCTCGATGAGTATTCCGTGCTTGGGCCTAAGATGCAGGATTTGACCGACATTTGTCCAATCGATTATTCGGATACGATTGATGACAGCAGTCGATCACCAACGCTGGCCGAGAGTCGCGTTGCGGAGCGCAGGGCAGCCGTGTGTCTGCCACGGGCATCGAAACGCTAACCCCTTAGAAAGCAGCAAGATTGCGTTGTCCCGGTTGGTCGCTGCGCTTAGACGCGTTGGCTGGCTTATCTGACCCCGGGGGAAACATGGCAACCAAGGCCGCGAGGGGCATCGTCGAGCGCATGTTCGCGCGCAAATCCATTGCGCAGGTGCAACGCGAAACCGCGGCGAGCGAACTGAAGCGCACGCTGGGCAAATGGAACCTGCTGATGCTGGGCATCGGCTGCATCATCGGCGCGGGCATCTTCGTGCGCACCGGCTCGGCGGCCGCGCTGCATGCCGGACCGGCGGTGCTGCTGTCGTTCGTCGTAGCGGGCATCGTCTGCGCGTTTGCCGGGTTGTGCTATGCCGAGCTGTCCTCGACGTTGCCGGTGTCCGGATCGGCCTACACCTATGGCTATACCACGCTCGGCGAGTTCGTCGCGTGGATGATGGGTGCGCTGCTGATGCTCGAATACGGGCTGGCGGCGTCGGTGGTGGCTGTCGGCTGGTCGGGCTATACGGTAAGCCTACTGGGCGATTTCGGCATGCACATTCCGCCGCAGTTCACCGGACCGGCCGGGTACCCGCTGATGCGGGGCGGTGTGCCCGTGCTGGTCGACGGACAACCGGTGACGACGATCTTCAACCTGCCGGCGTTCCTGATCTGCCTGGCACTTGCCGCGCTGTTGGTGCGGGGCGTTGCGGAATCGGCCAAGGTCAACACGATCATCGTCGCGATCAAGGTCGGCGTGCTGGTCGCCTTCATCGCGGTCGGCGGCGCGATCGTGCTGTCGCACTTCAACGAGCTGGTCGCGCGCAACTGGACGCCGTTCATTCCCGCCAGCCAAGGCGACGGCAAGTTCGGCGTCGACGGCGTGATGCGCGCCGCCTCGATCGTGTTCTTCGCCTATGTCGGCTTCGAGGCGATCTCGACGGCGGGGCAGGAGGCGAAGGATCCCAAGAAGGACATGCCGTTCGGGATCATCGGAGCGCTGGTCGTCTGTACGCTGATCTACATGCTCGTCGCCGCGATCATGACCCTGCTGGTGCCCTATACCGCGCTCAACGTGTCCGATCCGGTTGCCGTGGTGGTCGACAGTTTCGGCCCGACATGGAGCTGGCTCGCCAAGCTCATCAAGATCGGCGCGATCATCGGCCTGACGTCGGTGGTGCTGGTGCTGATGTACGGCCAGACCCGGATCTTCTACACGATGGCGCGCGACGGCCTGTTGCCGCGGGTGTTCGCGACCGTGCACCCGACGTTCAAGACGCCGTATGTCAACACGGTGCTGGTCGGCGTCATCACCGCGGTGGCGGCGGGGTTCTTCGACATCAACGTGCTGGGCGACATGACCTCGGTCGGGACGTTGTCGGCGTTCTCGATCGTCTGCCTGTCGGTCATCTATCTGCGCCGCGCCGCGCCCGATTTGCCGCGTGGCTTCACCGTACCGCTGTATCCGGTTGTGCCCCTGCTGGGCATCGCGTCGTGCGTCTACCTGATCACGACGGTGCCGATGAAGGTCCTGATGTTCTTCCTTTGGTATCTGGCGGGCGGGGTGGTGCTGTATTTCGCCTATGGCATCCGCCACTCGAACCTGCAGCGTGGAGAGCCGCAGGACGATGCGCCCGACATGGGCGAGTATGTCGCCCCGGTCGGGGAACAGCCCTGAGCTTCCCGGAGGGCTGTCTCTAAAGGTTTGGCGTTGGACCTGGATGGACGAGCGGGGCAACGCCGTCAGTTGCGGATGTGTGCGGGAGCAGAGATTCACTAAAGCCCATCATGCATGCACGCGATAGCGGGTGGGTCATTTGCAGCATGGGGGTGATCTTCCACCGCCGCCTACGGCTGCTCGGCGTTCGCAGGCCATCCGCTTTCGCCGGCCCGATGGGTTCGGGTTTGACGAGTTCGCTCTCGTCTATCCCGATCACACCTTGCTCGTCGCGATCGGGCTCGACCCGGCCGGCGAGTTCGTTGACCTCATCGGTCCTGATCCTGGTAAATAAGGTTCACGCTGAGCCTTCACCGAAGCCGGATCGTTGTTCGACCCGGACCGTGACGATGCCAATCCGGGCTTGCGCGTCGGCAGGCAACGTTGGCTTGAGCACATCGCCTTTATGGCGACTGCCTCGGTCTTCGCCGACGCGACAAGCGATGCCGCCGGCCGGTTTTCGGACGATAGCGGTGCGCGAACATCGGGATCGGGCGTATCAGGGGCATGCCCCCGGTTAGCGGCGCCGATTGAGAGCAGCTTGCGGCGCTACGCCATTTCCTAATGTTCGCAGGCGCATCTTCGCGCCGTGCCCACAAAAGTCTAGACGTCGCGGTATTCGTTGGAGATCGCGCGATGCCGCTGTCAGACCCCGCCCGTGCCGCCATCATCAAGGTGCCGGCGGTCACGCTCGGGTTCTGGATCATCAAGATCCTCGCGACCACGCTGGGTGAGACCGCCGGCGATACCGTCAGCATGTCGATGAACCTCGGCTATCTGGTCGGCAGCGCGATCTTCCTCGGTGCGCTGGTCATCCTGATCGCCTTGCAGATCGCTGCGACGCGTTACCGGCCTTTCCTCTATTGGACGACGATCATCGCCTCGACCACCGCGGGCACGACGATGGCGGACTTCGCCACCCGCTCGCTAGGGATCGGCTATGCCGGTGGGTCGGCGCTGCTACTGACGCTCGTCCTGATGGCGCTGTTCGCCTGGTATCGCACGCTCGGCTCGATCGCGGTCGAGACGGTGCACGAACCGCGTGCGGAACTGTTCTACTGGATCACGATCACCGTCTCGCAGACGCTCGGCACTGCGCTAGGCGACTGGTTCGCCGATACCGGCGGGCTTGGCTACATAGGCGCGGCAGCCATCTTCGCTGCCGGCCTTGCCCTGCTCGTGCTGCTGTACGTGAAGACAAGCGTCAGCCGGGTCACCCTGTTCTGGACGGCCTTCATCCTGACTCGCCCGCTAGGCGCAGCGGTAGGGGATTTCCTCGACAAGCCGGTCGATCATGGTGGGTTGGCCTTCAGCCGTCCGCTGGCATCTGTCGTTCTCGGGTTCGCCATCGTGCTTCTGATCGCCCTTGCCGGGAACAGGGACCGTTCGGCTGCCACGGCTGTGGGACCTGCCTAATAGATGTCGCGACAATATCGGCCCTGTTCGGCCATCTCCTCAAGTCGCGCATCGCCAAGGATGGCGCGCAACGCCGCATCCACGGCGCTCGCCATGCCGGCAAGGCTGCCGCACACATAGATGGCCGCGCCACGATCCGCCCATTCGAGCATCGCGTCGGCAGCACCGGCGACGAGGTGCTAGACGTAGCGGCCACACTCCGCGTCGCGCGAGAACGCGCGGTCGATTCTGATCAGTGGGCCATTGTTGGACAGCGTTTCCAGTTCCGCGGCAAAAGGTCGGTCGTGAGCACCCGACCGCTCGCCGTACAGCAGCCATGCCGGGGCGCCGCCGGCGGCCGTCCGTGCGCGTAGATGCGCCATTAGGCCGGCAAGTCCTGTCCCGTTTCCGATCAGGACGATCGGTATCGTCGGGTCGGCGGGCGCGAACCCCGGATTGTCGCGGATACGCAGAAGGATGGCGCCACCGATTGGCGCGACCTTCGTCGACCAGCCGGAACCGATCCCGAGCCCCCCATCCGGACCTGGACACGCACGGACCAGCAGTTCGACCGCGCCGGACGCTGCGATCGAGGCGATCGAGTAGTCGCGGTGCGCGAGGGCCTGTAGCGGGGCGGGGCGGTCGCCTTCGTCGTCAGGCAGTATCTTGTCCAGCAGCGTCTCACGTAACCCGGAATCGGCGCACCGACCGACGCGGGCCAGCCAGCGATCGACGCGTGCCGGGTCGTGGCGCGGCAGAACCTCGGCGATCGCGCCCGGCGCCCAAATGGTCGGCGCGTGGGGTGTCAGCACGACCCGGTAGACCGCGCCGCCTGGGCTGCCCGGATTGACGTGCTTGCGCGATACGAGTGTCCACGGCGTATAGTCCGCACGTTGCCAGTCGGGCTGGATCGCCGCGCCGGCGATGGCGGACAGCTGTTGCTGCCAATGCCGTTCTGCGTCGATGTCGGCGCCATCGAGATCGACACGGTCGAACAACCGTTTCCCACCGCTGGCATGAAGCCACGCATCGACGCGGTGCCCGAACGCGCAGAAACCGGGATATTCGCGGTCGCCCAGCGCCAGCACCGCATAGTCGAGCGCACCGATGTCGATCGGGGCGGCCATCGTCTTCACCTCGAATTTGCGGGCACGATCGGGGGCGTCGCCTTCACCGTAGGTCGCGATCACGAACAGCGCGCGGTCGGCGGCACGCAAGGTCTCAGCATCAAGCGTCGCCAGCGCACGGACGGTCGCGCCGGGAAAGGCCGCCGCGCTCAACCGGGCAATGCGTTCGGCATTGCCGGTCTGCGAGGCGTGGACGACCAGCATGTCGTTGCCGAGCGTACCGGTCGCCGGAATGGACCAATTGGCGACAGGACGGAGACCCACTGGCGGACGCTCGCGGGGAGCGGGGGCGTACACCAGACATAATGCCGAAGCGGATCGGCGACAGCCGTAACTCCATTCACCTTGTCGAGCCCCCCAAACCGGCGCGGGCCGCGACGCAGGATGCCGGAGGAAATCATGGCGCTTGAGCTACGGCCGAACTGTGAGTTCTGCGATCGCGATCTGCCGCCCGCGGCGACGAACGCGCGTATTTGTACCTATGAATGCACCTTCTGTACGACGTGCGTCGAGACGGAGTTGCTCAACGTCTGCCCAAATTGCGGAGGAGGGTTTACGCCGCGTCCTATCCGCCCTGCGACAGAATGGCGGCCGGGACTATCCGTGGCGAAGAGGCCACCGTCGACGCACCGTCGACAGCTGAGGTTCGAGCCAACTGACATCCGTGATTTGTCAGCCCGAGCGCGAGACATACCGCCTGAGCAGCGATGAATCGCCGGCATTCTGGCGCCAAGCTCACCATCCTGGCCCGTCACAAAACTCAATCATTCACAACAGTTTGATTTTTTGACGACCCCCGAGACCCTCTTCATCAAGGTGCATCTGAAGTTGGGAGGCGGGGACAGGAAGCCGAACGTCCGTGAGTGTTTCTACCGGGTGACCACGTCCGGCTTCATAACGGCAAGCTTGCCGAGGAAGGCGTTTTGAGCTGGAAACGACACACCCTCGCGACGCATGGCGGCCTGGAGGTTTTCGACCAGCGCGTTCATGTCCTTGGCCTGGATGCCGAGGTTCTTGTGCACGGTCGCCATGTCGCGACCGGTGTAACGGCAGCCACCGTTCAGCAGGACGCAGAATTGTTCTTTCAGCGTGCGGCGCAGGCGGATCATGTCCTGCCCCTTGAAGATGTCGCCGATCCGCGCGTCGGCCTGGCTCGTCGTCACCAGATCGTCGACGATCCGGTCGATGCCGGCCACCCCGTGAAACGCTTCGAGCATGGCAACGCCTTTGAACGGGCGGCCTCCGGCATTGGCATCGCTCATTGCATAGGGCGCGACCGGGTCCTCGCCGGGCGGCGTGGGCGCGGTCTGGAGGAGGGCGAGCAGGGCTAGCACGAGCATCGGAAACGTCTCCTAGAAGGCGGTCTGGAGCGACAGGAAGCCGCCGCGTTGGCGCTCGGCCGTCGCGATCGAACCGAGATCGACATAGGCCGCGGTCGCAGTCAGGTTTTTGCTGATCGCATACGCGGCATAGGCGGTCTTCCAGTCGTTCTCCCTGGCGAACCCGAGATTGTCCGGTTTCGACCGGTATTCGCCGCCGACGACCAACTGGCGCGAGATCTGATAGCCCAGCGTGCCCTCGACCTGGACGGTGCGATTTGCGCCACGATCGCCCCCGAACCCGAGCAGGCCATTCTGGTTGGCCTTGGTGTAGCGGATCGTGGTGCCGAGCAGGATGCTCTGTCGCAGCAGCAGCTTCGTGGCAGCCACGTAGATGTCGGTACCACTGGCGTGGCGTCCACCGACCGCAGCGACGATCTGCGGATCGAGATTGTGCTTGTACTGCGCGCCGATCGCGATCTGCGGCAGGTAGGGGCTGCCATAGACGGCATCGCCGACGACGCGCAGCTTGGCACCGAATACGTCCTGGTTGAGCGTATACCCGCGGCCGATACCCAGCTTTGCACCGACGTCGCGCGTATCGAGATTCTGTCGGGCGTAGCTCAGTTCCAGCCGGTCGTGGACGCCGATCGCTGCGCCGTGGCTTTCCCACCGATAGCCCGGCAGCAGGATGACCGAGACATGCGCGGACCCGCCGATCCCGTCGACGGTTTCGTTACCGGCGATCAGCGCCCATGTGGAGATGCCGCCGCCCGAACTTCCCTCGATCGTGGTGACGCCGTTGGTCAGCATGAGCTTACCGCCGGCACGACCCTCGCGCGCTGCGGCGGGGGATGCTGTCACGACGGTGATCGCCACTACGAGCTTGGCGATGCATCCGGCGACGGTCGATGGCGACATGCGAATCATCCGGTATCTCATGGAGACTATTGGTTAATTGTTGGTCTCCCACGTCGGGTTATCGATGCGGAGCCCGAGCGAAAAAGACATGACCGGACGTCAGTGGCGTTTACGGCTTCGCAATCTTCGGACCGTTAGAGGCCAAGCTATGTACGCATCCGTCCTCCGCCTGACCTCGATGATCGTCGTGCTCGCACTGCCGATGGCGGCGCATGCCGCCACGGTGGCGATCGACGTCCGTGGCTTCGACGGCAAGCCGCTGCCGGGCGCGGTGGTCACGATCGAGACGCCCAAGGCGCCGGCGGTGACGGTGCGTGGGCCGTATATGATCGAACAGCGCGACATCGCGTTTCAGCCGCATGTGCTGATCGTCCCCGTCGGCGCGACGGTCGGCTTCCCCAATCGCGACCGGGTGCGTCACCACGTCTATTCGTTTTCGAAGACCAAGAAGTTCGATCTGAAACTCTACGGGCAGGAGGATGCGCGAACCGTCCTGTTCGACCGTCCGGGCGTGGTCCCGCTCGGCTGCAACATCCATGACTCGATGAGCGGATTCGTGTTCGTGACTGCCACCCCGTTTGCCGCGCTGACCGACCAGGCGGGGCATGTCAGCATCACCGGCGTTCCCGCGGGGACAGGCACGGTCCGTGTCTGGCACCCATCTATTCGCGCGCCCGGCAGCACTGCCTCCCAGCCGATCGACGTCGCCGCCACCGGCTTTGCCACGACTTTCGTGCTGCACCGGTGATGAGTCTGCGCTGGCCGCGGTTCCGCCATCTTCGGACCAAGCTGTCAGTGCTGTACGCAAGCCTGTTCGCGGTGACGCTGGTGCTGCTTGCCGTCGTCGCGCAGGTGATGATCTGGACGCACGCGCGCGATTCCGTGCGTCAGGAACTCGTTACCAGCGGCAGCGTCTACGACCGGCTCTGGTCGCTCAGGTCTCAGTCGCTGATCGCCTCGGCCGACCTGTTGTCGCGAGATTTCGGATTCCGCGCGGCGGTCGCTAGCGGCGATCGGCCGACGATTGCGTCCGCGCTCGCCAATATCAGCAACCGGGCAGAGGTTACCGCCGCGTTCGTGGTCGATCAGGACGGCCAGGTCACCGGTCCCTCAGGCGCCCTGGCTGCGACGGTCGCGCAGTTCCCCTTCGCGGTTCCGGACGGTCGGCGCGACGCGGTCGTGGTGGTGGCGGGGCAGGTGTACCGACTCATCATGTCACCGGTGATGGCACCTATGCAGGTCGGCTGGGTGGTCTTCGCAGTGCGGCTCGACGGCATGGAGATGCAGGGGCTCGAACGGCTTTCTGCGATCCCGCTGATCGCGACGATCATGCGCAGCGACGGCGCAGGGCGCTGGCACGCGGCAGACAGGTCGGTCGGATCGAACGCCGCGGTCGACGATCTGGTCGAGGCATCGCGGTCGTCTCGGACACTCGCCACTCTCACTCTGTCGACCGGCCGCGCGTTCGCGATCGCCAAGCCGCTCGCCGGCCTAACAAATCGACCGCAGGCGGCGATCCTGATCCGCTATCCGCTCAACGCCGCGCTGACTCCGTATCTGCCATTGCAGGCGGGCATCGCGCTGGCCGGGCTGGCCGGGCTGATCCTCGTCGTGCTGGGCAGCCGGCGTTTGGCGATGGGGATCGCCGGACCGATCGCGGCGCTGGACGCCGCGGCGCGAGCGCTGGAGGAGGGGAGTCGCGCGCATATCGTCGTGAAGGGGCGCGACGAGATCAGCAGGCTGGCCGCCAGCTTCGACCGGATGTCGGCCGGCATCCTCGAACGCGAGAACCGGATTACGCATCTCGCGTTCCACGATGTCCTCACCGGCCTGCCGAACCGCACCTTTTTCCGCAAGTCGCTCGACCAGGCGATCCTCCAGGTCCGGCGCGCCGGCGGGGGGATTGCGGTGCTGTGTCTCGATCTCGATCGCTTCAAGGGCGTGAACGACACGCTCGGCCATCCGGTCGGCGATGCGTTGCTGAAGGCGATCGGCACGATGTTGAGCGAGGTCGCACCCGACGGGCTGGTCTCGCGGCTCGGCGGCGACGAATACGCGGTGATCCTCTCGGGCCAGTTCGATGCCGATCGCCCGCGCGTCCTGGCACAGAGCATCCTCGACATGATGCGCCAGCCGGTCTTGGCCGATGGCCACCATATCGCGACCGCGGTCAGCATCGGCATTGCGATCGGCCCGGTCGATGGCGAGGACGCCGACGAACTGCTCAAGAATGCTGACCTCGCGCTGTATCTCGCCAAGGAAGACGGTCGCGGCGTGTTCCGGTTTTTCGAACCCTCGCTCGACGCGGCTGCGCGCTGGCGTCGGCAGGTCGAGCTCGACCTTCGCGAGGCGATCCAGTCAGGCCAGTTCGTGCTCAACTACCAGCCGGTATTCGACCTGAAGGCGGAGCGGATCGGCGGGTTCGAAGCGCTGGTGCGCTGGCATCATCCGGAGCGCGGCATCGTTCCCCCGGCCGAGTTCATCCCGATCGCCGAGGATACCGGGCTGATCATCGCGATCGGCGAGTGGGTGATGCAGGAGGCCTGTCGACAGGCGATGCACTGGCCAGAGCATATCCGCGTCGCGGTCAACGTGTCGCCGTTGCAGTTCCGCAACAGCGGGTTGCAGGCGATCATTCTCCAGGCGCTCGCACATAGCGGCCTGGCACCCGACAGGCTCGAGATCGAGATCACGGAATCGGTCTTCCTCGACGGCGAGGACCCGGTCATCGCATTGCTGCACACGCTGCGCGCGATGGGCATCCGCGTTGCGCTCGATGATTTCGGCACCGGCTATTCGTCGCTGAGCTACCTGCGCAGCTTTCCGTTCGACAAGATCAAGATCGACCGCTCGTTCATTACCAGCATCGCCACCGATCCGAGCGCCGCGGCGATCGTTCGCGCGATCGTCGATCTGGCGACCGCGCTGGACATGGAAACGACCGCCGAGGGCGTCGAGGATACCGGGCAGCTCGACCTGCTGCGCGGTGAGGGCTGCGGTTACATTCAGGGCTATCTATTCAGTCGTCCGGTTGAGAGTGGCCGCATCGCTGGGCTGCTCGAGAACAGGATCAGCCGGGCAGCATAGCGGATGGAAGAGCGCGCATCGCGCTCATTGCCGGCTGTTCCTCGGGCTTTGCCTTGGAAACCGCATCAGCACCTACCGCGCGAGCAAGGCTGCGGTAAATACGTTCACCGAGAGCCTCGCCGTTCGTGCTGCGGCACATTCGCCGACGACCCAGTTCGGCGCCAATGCGATGCCCCTCCCGCGTGGGCTCGATAACTCGACTACAAGCCATTGATCGAAGGCATGATGACGCCGTTCCGCGAGGACACGGGACGGGTCACGCATCTGGGCGATGTCGCCGCAGCCGTGTTCGAGGTCGCCACCAATCCCGCGACGCCGCTCAAGATCCCCGCCGATGCGGTCTCGGTTGCCTGATACGCGAACCCAGCGGTCGACGGGTGCGAACCTGCCGACCGCTGGGCCCTGCCTGAGTATCAATCGGCAGCGATCCGGGCGGCGGTCTCGCGGTAGCCGTGGAGAGGGCGGCCAAGCAGCGTCACGAGACGCTCGCGGTCGCCATCTTCCGGGATCATGCCGTCGCTGACGTAGCGCTCGGCCATGAGACGCATCTCATAAGCCATCCATTCCGGCATGAACGTCGCCATGGTCTGTTCGAAGCCACTGGGATCGTCGCCACCATAGGTGACGGTGCGGCCGAGAACGTCGGACCAGATCGCCGCGACGTCGACCCCGGTCAGCGTCTCGGGGCCGACCAGGTTGATCGTCTCGATCGGTAACGTGTGCGGTGCGCGCTCACGACGGATCAACTCGATCGCCGCGACCTCGGCGATGTCGCGCGCATCGACCATCGCCACGCCCCTGCCGCCGAGCGGTATTGGGTAGACGCCGTGCTGTAGGATCACGTCCTTCACCATCACCTCGTTGTCGATGAAGTAGGTCGGGCGCAGGATGGTGGCGCCGAAGCCCATCGCGGCCAGCATCCGCTCGGCCCCCGATTTCACCGCAAAGTGCGGGACATTGACGGCGCGGTCGGCGTCGAACACCGACAGATAGACGACACGATCGACGCCGGCTTCGCGCGCGACGTTGAGTGTGAGGATAGCCTGGGTGAATTCGTCGCCCGTTACCGCATTGAGCAGGAACACCGTGCTGACGCCGGAGAAGGCGGCGCGCAGCGCGCCGATGTCGAGCAGGTCGCCTTGCATCACCTCGACGCCGACCGGGAACGCCGCCTTGGCGGGATCGCGCGTGAGCACGCGCACCTGCGCATCGCGCTGTATGAGTTGGTCGACGACATGGCGGCCGACGCGGCCGGTGGCTCCGATCACGAGAATGGTCATGGTGTTCGCTCCTTCGTTTTGTCTTGCTGACGATGCAAAGATGCGTGATCCACGTTCGTGCAAATAGATGCGTAATCTGGACGCATGGTCTCACTGGTGGAACGTTATGGACCTGCTCGCGCTTGCCGACTTCATACTCGTCGCCCGTCATGGCGGGTTTGGAAAAGCCGCTCGTGCCGCGCGCCGGCCCAAGGCGACGCTGTCCCGACGCGTGGGGGAGTTGGAGGCAGCGCTCGACCTGCGGCTGTTCGAACGCGGACGACGTGATCTCAAGCTGACCGAGGAAGGGCGCGCGCTGTTCGAACGCGCCGGCGCGCTGCTGACCGAATTGGAGGAAACGGCTGCGGCCATTGCCTCGGGCAGCGAACGGGTACGCGGCCGCCTGCGGATCAGCGCACCGCTGCTGTTCTCGCAGACGGCGATGGGCCGGTTGGCTGCAGAGTTCTCCCGCCGCCACACCGAAATACGGCTGGAAGTGACCACTGAAGATCGTGCGGTGGACATGATCGAGGAAGGCTACGATCTGGTGATCCGCGTCGATCCCGCGGCAGATGATGCGCTGGTCGGCCGCCCGTTTCTCCACGACCGACTGGTGGTGGTGGCCGCGCCTGACATGCCGCACAGTGCAGGCGCCGTGCCCGCCGTGGTGCGCGGTGGCGACGCCGCGCAAAACTGGCGGCTTGCAGATCCGGCTGGGACGTCGACGATTGCGGTCGATCCGGTGCTGCGCCTGTCGTCGTTGATCATGATCCGCGACGCAGTGCGCGCTGGGGCAGGGGCCGCCCGGCTACCGCTGTCGCTGGTCAGTCGCGATATCGGCAGCGGGCGGCTGGCGCATTGGGGCGACATAGCGGACTCGGACATCGCCCTTTGGGCACTTTACCCGTCGCGCAGACTGCTCAATGCAAGGGTGTCCGCCTTTCTCGACTTTCTGCGGCAATCTTTCCCGCACGCCGCGCCCGAGGAACTCGCCGCCTATCTCGATGGGTGAGGCGGGAGGATAATTCGCCAACCACGCGATCAGCCGAAAGGTTTTATAGTGTTTCGAGGGTCACTTCGACGCGGATGATCCCCGCGCGGTACCCGCCGCGCCGGTGATCGGCTCGGGCACGTTGATGGCGGCGGCGCCGGGCAGGGCAGGGCAGGGCATCCCTGCGCACCATAACGCCAGCGGCAGTATCCATGCCTATGTGATCTGCCCGAGGAATGGCTGGCAGCAGACCAGCCAGTTGCGACCGCCCGGATAGCGACTTCGTTCAACGGCTGGTTCGCTCAACGGCTGGGTGTCATCGATGCGTGCCCTGATTACCTGCGGCGAAAAGGTCCCGGTGGTTCGCCTCATCTACGCGTTGCCGCCCTCGCTAGGCGTGCTAGTCGAACCGTAGGCGCCAAGGGTCTATGAGCTGCTTCATGTCCGCGAGCCCGACACCGGACCGCTACCCTCCCGCGTCGTCGTTATTCCATATTTGAAAAATTCGCTGTTGACGTTCTGAGTTCGCTCTCTTAGATAGGTCGAACCGCAGCGGAGTGCCTCACCGGCCTCTGCGGCTGTCGCAAGAAAACCAGATGCTCCAAATCTTCCGCGAGGGAGGGTTATGCGAGTGTCGGTATTTTTGTCGGCTCTTTGACATTGTAGGTAAAGATGAAGGGACATGTGGGCGGCGGCTTGCGGTTTCCGGGGTCCT
>NZ_RAPZ01000012.1 GCF_003610375.1 Sphingomonas sp. PP-CC-1A-547 | reverse complement strand
ACTCATGTCTGGAAAGTTCCCCATAATCCCACTGAACGAATGACTACTACCGGGACTCCGAATTACTAACCCGAGCGTCCGGGTGTGGGCGTTCTTGCCCGAGCCGGCATTCTCGCGAGGGATGGATTTCGAGAACGCCGATCCCTTCTCGCCTGCTGTTCGTTTACGGTAAATGGCATCGCCTCACTGTCAGTTTACCGTCATCGGCTGCAGGAGCTTCGGAGCGGCGCTGCCAGCGGGAGGATCGAGTACGAAGCGGGGATAGGAAAGGATTAGGCCCGTGTTCGGAAGCGTGACGCTTCGCACGCCGCCTGATTGCTGAGTGCGTGCGGCGCCACCGACCCCCGCCAGTACCCCAAAGCGGTAATCTCGCACCACGTTGGCGAAGAGCACAGCGGACGAATAGGTGAGCGGACCGATTTCCACCGTCAGCTTCCCCGTGAAGCGAAGCGGTTCGTCCGCCACTGGCAGGGTTGCGGTTTCGATCGCGCCTGCGATCACCGCCCCGCTCCCCTCACGCTTTAGATAGGTAGAACCCTGCTTGTATGGTCGCGTCGCTACATACCGCAGGATGCCGTCCTTCCACATGTCGTCGTTGCCCCCGCCGTTGGCGCTGACGTCGATCACTAGGCGATCAACCGAGGCGGCCTTGATCCGCGCGAAGCAATCGTGGGTGAACTCAAGGTAGCGCGCCTTGTCCTCCCACACGAACGATGCGACCGTAAGGCGCGCCGATTTATCCGTAGCTATGCGGCACGCGAACAGGCGATCGAAGCTGGCATCCCGCTGGAGGATCGCTGGCAGCGTGTGTTCGGCCCCGACCGTGAGCCGCTTGCGTGAGCCGCTAAGCACCAGATCGTAGTCTACGGGTGTTCCATATAGCTTGGCATGAAAGAGCCACCAGCGTTGTGCTAGCAGGGCTCTGCGAAAGGCGGGCGTGTCGCCATGGGTCCGTACGAGCAGCGAACGGGCGACATCGCGCGCATCATGCCCGTCGATCCGCAGGATGCGGTGACCCGCGAGCGGCGTTGATCCTCCCCCGAGCATCGAGACGATGACCGGATGATCCTTGGCATCAATCGCCACCTCAAATGGGAAGAAGCCCGTACCTTGCCGAACCGCTTCCGCGCCCTTGCCCCGCCAGTCGGGGAGGCCGATGAACAGATGACCGTCAGCGAGGACGGGATTGAGCTGAGCCAGTTTCGTCCAGGCTTCCGCCTGATCCATCGGATGATTCAGCTGCGCTCGCACCCTGTCGGCCTCGCGCTCAAGCGCCGCCTTCGTGACCGAATGGGCAAGGTCGGGGTGCTGATGTTCGATCGTATCGAGTGCAAAGCGGAGGTCGGCTTTTAATGCACCCGGAGCGATCGTCTGCGCCGGGGCTGTGCCGGAAGAGGCAAGAGCCATCAAGGCGGCCGAGAGGAGCGTTTCCATATGCGATGCCACCATCGTTCCAATTCAAAAACCGCCGCCAGAGCCTCTTCCCTGGATCGATGTGTTGAAATATATGTGGCATATTTCAACAGGAGTCTAGGCCAATGTATAAAGGTGATGACCCGCGCGTAATCCGCGATCCGGCGCAGGTGCGGCTCCTCAGCTCCGGTGTGCGACAAGAGCTTGTTGATACGCTTGCCGCGCTTGGTGGCGAGGCCGGTGTCGCGAGCTTGGCGGATCAGCTCGGGCGACCAGCCGATGGTCTCTATTATCATCTGCGGGCGCTCATGGCGGGCGGACTGGTCGAGGAGCTGCCGAGCGACGGTGTAGAGCGTCGATTCCGGCTGGCGGGCGGTGGTCACGGCCCGCTGCGACTTTCCTATGACCTTGGTCCGAACGGCAACGCTGTGGAGCTGCGCGCTTTCGCCCATGGATTATTGCAGATTGCCGATCGGGACTTTCAGGCTGCTCTTGAGCAGAGTGATACCGTGGTTGCCGGTCCGGCACGAACGCTTTGGGCTTCTCGTAACAAGGGATGGCTGGCAGCCACAGATGTTGAGGAGGTCAACGCCCTTCTCGCCCGCCTGGGTGAACTGACCAGCCAACCAAAGGCTGATGGGCGGGAGCAATTGATAAGTCTCGCCTTCGTGCTTGCGCCAACCGAGGCGCGATCCAAAAGGCGCGCACCGCGAACGGCGTAAGATTTCGATCGACGATGAGCAGCTATCAGTAGCTCCATCTGATCGGTCCGCGCTTCGGCATCGATGGACTTGAACGATTGCGCTATGAGGCGGAGCGCGGGCGCGCCGATCGTATCATCTTCATGGGCGGCGCGCCTTCGATCATCGTGCAGCTCGAGAAGTCAGGCGCGAACTCGACCGTAACGCCAAGTCCCTCTGATCGGAAGCGCGTTGGGGACAGGGCGATCAGGCGTTCGGCCATACTCCCGCCGACAAGCTTGGCGAACAACCCCTCGGATCGTGCCTCTAGGTCCACCTTGAGGTCGCCCCCCTCGAAGTGGCCGGCCGCCTTCGACAGTTCGGCGAGCGACAGCGTCTTTTCCTCGGTCGTGGGTGCGGCGACATCTGACCAGCCGTAATCGGTCGCTATGGCGCGGATGACCTCGCCCATCAGCCGCCGGCCATCGCCCCCGTTAGTCAGCGCGACGATCCCGTCGCCCTTGCCAATGTAGGAGACCATGAAGGATTCGTATCCCGCATTCACGCCGTCGTGCATGAAGCGCGGCGCTCCTTCGGGATATACGGCGACCCCAAGTCCCCAATTGTCCTTGACCGGCGTCATCATCAGGCGGGTCATAGCCGGCGATAGGCGGTGCCCTCCTTTGCCTGCCGCCGAGGCTTGAAGGTCAATCAACAGGCGGGCGAGATCGGTAGCTGTCGTCCATAGGCCGGCCGGCGCGAGTTCGGGGTAGACCTGATAGTTGCTGGGCATCGGCTTGCCTTGCGCAGAGCCGAACGCCGCATTAGCCAGGATCGTCGGCGACGGTGGCATGGTGAAGGCGCTCCGCGTCATGCCGAGAGGCGCTAGAACCTCGCGTCGGCTGAGATCGGCGAAGGCCGTGCCGCTCACATCGGATAGAGCGACCTGCGTTACGACATAGCCGCCGCCTGAATATTCGAACTGGCCGCCCACGGGTAATATGCTGCGCACGGGCGGTGTGTTCGCGGGCGACACGCCGTCCAGTATCTGAACGGTCGTGGGAAGCGGTGCGCCGGGCTGGTAGCCGCCGAAGCCATGAACCCCGAGGCCGGCCGTATGGCTCAACAGTTCGCGTAGTGTGATGCCGTTTGGCGCCAGCTTCGCGTCCTTTGGCACCTTCCAGGAACGAAGCACTTCGTTGATGTTTTGGTCGAGCTTGATCCTACCCTGCTCAACCAAGCGGAGCGCCGTCACCGCGGTCACGACCTTGCTGATCGACGCAGCCTGGAAGGCGGTATTCGGGGTTACGGGCTTGCAGCTCGTCAGATCGCGAACGCCCCAGCCTCGCGCCCAAACGATCTTGCCGTCGTGGATTACGGCGACGCTGATTCCGGGCACATCGTACTGGCGCATCCGGTCGGCGAGGCTGAACGGCCGTGCGCCGGACTTTATAACCGGCGGTTGCAAATGACCTTCGACGTAGCCCGTGTGGATGTTGTTGGGGCCACCCGCCGCCAACGGGGGGACGGGGCAACGACCGGTCTGTCCACTAGCCGGAGCGGTGAGCACCATCGCAGCCGCCGCACCGAACAAGTAGCATTTTCCTAGCCGCTGCATTGCGTATTTCCTCTCGATGGCTCTGCATTCCGCCCTGGCGATGGGCCGGCGCGGATCGCTTCACTGCGACTTAGGCCCGCCCGTGCGGGGACAAGGCCGCCTGGAGACCAGACCTCTTCACGTGGCCGCCTGATCGGCCTGTGGAGGTTGCGGTAGTTCGGCGTGCCAGCGCGCCAGAGCCGCAACGATAGCCAGCTCAAGGAGCAGGACCGCGCCCTGGCGCAGCGCTTGACCGACATTACAATCAAGCAAGCCGATCAGGATGATGATGGTGACCGCCGCAGCCAGGCTCAGCGCACCAGCTTCTTCGACACGCGCCCAGTCACGGTCGAGCAGCGTCCACGCCAGTCGCAGATGTGCCCCGCCGAGCAGCAGCGAAACCACCGCTATCAATGGCGTCAGCCCTTGATAGGCGCTGGTCATGAGGTAGCCCTGAAGGCTGTCAGGCACCGCGAAGTCGCCGATCCTTAGCATGGCGGGAAAGCCGTGCCACAGGCCGACAACCTGAAACGAGCCTATCGGCACGATCAGCCCCACTGCAAGCGCATGGATCGTAAGGCTGAACCGGCCCTCGTCGTGCGCCGGCATTCGCCCCCAGGAGGCCACGAGGCAACCGAAGGCAAACCGCAAGCCGCCTCCTTCGGCAATTGCTTCCTCCAGTTCGGATCGCATAGCGATGCCCCAGCCATGGTCTTTGCTTCTCATGCAGAGCATGGCGAGCGTCAGGATGGCGCGGGAGAACGCTGCCCTCATGCCAGCGCCGCCCGCAAGCCCGGTCCGCTGTTCGCAGTGATCGAGGCATTCGCCAAGGCGACGCCAGCAGCCGTCAACCGGTAAGCGTGGCGAGCTGGCCGTCCCGGACGTGTAGGTTCGCACCATTGCGCCTCGACCAGGGCTTGCTCAGTCATCCGCATAAGCAACGGATAAAGCGTCCCGGACTGGAGCCCTGTCTGCTTCATTAGGTCATAGCCGTGACGCCACTCCTGACTGCGCGCCGACATCGCTTCCAACAGGATGCGCATCTGTTGCGAAGGGCGTCGGGCACGAACCATAGTCAAATGTCACATATGTAGACTTAGCCGTCAACGGGTATCTACTTGGCCGAAGCGCACGAGAGCGACAATCGATGAGGCGATCGCGACTAAGCAACGGCATCGATATTCTCAAATGACGTCAGTTTTGAGAACCGATGCGGTTCCCCAGTTCTCGATCCTAATGGGAATGCCCCGGCCGTCTGAATGGTCGGTCCCAATCAGGAAGGTTCAGCCTAATCGCGCCGCATGGCCGGCGATCACGCGCCATTGCCCGGACGCTTGGGACCATAGCCGAGTGTAAGAATATGTCCCGTCGATCGGCATACCAGCGAACGTGCCTGTAAGATCGGCCTTCGTCGTTGCCAGCACGTTCTCGCCCATGGGGTGCAATCGCCCGTCAAACAGATCTAGCTTGGTCAATTTCAGAATGTCAGCTTCATGCGCCGACAAATCCTGATCCTTGCCTACGACCGTCCCATCGGGGCCGGTGAAAACCAGTCCATCATCGATCAACGACGACAATGCCACCACGTCGCGCGTGACCATCGCCGATCGCAATGCTTCCTCACGTCCTTCGATCTCGGCAATCCTGTTCACGCGTCCTTACTCCGATTTGCTCTCGCCTTCGTCATAGGCCGACATGCTCTGATGACGAAGTGCCGAGACGGCAGCATTCTTGAAACGCGATCCCTCGCGATAAAGCCGGATCGTACCGGAACGCCCACTTCGAGACATTGCGAAGAGCCTGAGCCGTTCCTGATTGCGGACATCAACGGTTGGTGCAACCATCGCCGCTGATGCTGCTCGCCATCCTTCTCGCTACCGCCGCCCTGATCGCTCCCAACGAAGCGGATTTCTCCCAAAGCTATCGAGTTTGGGTTTCCGCAGATCGGCGTAGTTGCACCTACTCGCTTACTGACACGGGCTTGAACCCTCGCCAGCTTACCGACGCGTTGACGCAGAATGGCTATGAGGTCGGTAGAGGGGCTGAAGTTCTTACGACTCCCGATACGCCTGTTCGATGCGTTCGCGAGGCTACGCGTGCCGTTCGGCGAGCCGGTTTTGTCACTATTCAGACAAGGCTTGGGACTGAGAAGGATCGGATGCACGGCATTCCGTGAACGGCAGTTATGTGCTGGTTCTCGCCCGAAAGCGGACCGTCGCTTATCCTTCCCACCCCGGACATTCCTTGATGCAGAAATCAAAAATTTTGCATCAGGCCACAACGTTTTTCGGTAACTATGAGTGTCTGCCAAACCGCGCGATCAACTATGATCTTGCTCAATTATGGAGAACTCTGGGCTACCCCAATCATAGTTGAATTCGTCATAGCGATATCCTGTAAAAGACGCTGCTAGATCGATCGGAACGTCAATTAAGTGATCAACGTCGCTATCTACGCCACCGCTTGCGTTTTGCGAATCTACCTTGGAAATCTCTATTTGTCGTAATTGGTGCGGGATCGGACCGGTTGAGGAAACATCGTATGTTCCTTCCTGTGCATCATGACTGACATTCCATCTGACGATGCCGTTTTGTGCCGAAAAACACGAACTGAACATCACATGCTCTTCAACCTGGCATCCAACGATTTCGGTATTAGAGGAGCGACCAATGGTACTAGGACTGACCGCATATTCGAAATCATTAGACCAAATGATTGTCCACCCAGTTGGTAGTGAGGCGGCAGAAAATGGCGCTTCGTTGGCCTCGTCCGTCATGCCGGTGTCTTTGAAACCCATTATCTCGAGCGCGCGATCCTTCGGTAGTCGAAGCGCCACCCATGATATCGAGAAGCCCATAAACCCTCCGTGTTTTTACGTCTCATACAGTATTGGTGATGACTGTTTCTACAAATGGCGCTTGGGTTGGCGTGATGCACAATTCACGGATTTCGCATCAGCGCATAAACAGCGGGAAGCCGAGGGCCCCTGTGAAGCAGAATATTGATGCATCTGGGATACCCGTTGAGTGGTCGGTTTCTTGGGGTGTGGCCTCCAAAGCGGCCATTCCGCTTTCCTGCCCAACCCGGACATTCACGGCCGACGACGCATCAGATTTCTGCATCAACCGATGCCACGATTTCCGCGGCTTCGCGCCTGATGCAGATCTCGTGATTTTTGCATCGTGACCCGCTGATTGCTTCGTTAGGTGTTTAGTCCCGGAACCCTAATCAGAGGCTTCCCATTCAGCACATGCATATCCACGAACACGTTTTGGTCATTCATCTGCGTGCGCGGACAAAGGCGCGGGTTCGCGCGAAACGTCAGGTCCGCTCGCATTCAATCCGGCCTCTCATACCGATGAGTTCGGATACTGTAGAATAGAGAACGTTATCTGTCCGTCACGCCAGCCGGACGTCAACATCAACGATGTAGTTGCTGGTTGGAGAGGATGGCCGTCAGAAACAGCGACAGCGTGCTCCGGTTTGGGAAACGAAGGCTCACCGACGCTCAGCCGAGTGCGAATGGCGCCCTGGTCATGCGCAGGGAGGGCGCGACCCTGGCCTTCCATCATGGACGCGAGTTGCAAGGCCTCGACGATGCCTGTCGGATCGGTCCTGCGACGGTCGGAGGTGTAGGACGAATCGCCGTTGGCTGCCGAACCGAGATCTCGGCGTGGTGTCGGCGGTTTCTGGATGTGACCGGGGAGGCGACGATGTTCGCCGCCGGGTCGGCTCCCTGAGGTCATGCCGCGACCTCGTCGAACGATGTGCGGATCTCGGTCCGGCAACCGCTGGCGAGGACCCCGCGATCTAGAGGCCCAGCGATAAAAACTACATTTCCCACGCAGTCTCTCCTCGTTGATGAGGAAGCTCAGATACGCCTTTTAGGAAATCGGAGGGCACAGTTTCCAGCCGCAGCTTTCGCAAACGGACCGCAGGTATGCTGCTGTTGCACAATCAAATGGTCGGGGAGACAGGATTCGAACCTGCGACCCCCTGGTCCCAAACCAGGTGCGCTACCAGCCTGCGCCACTCCCCGACAGCGCTGCGGTTAGGGAAACATGGCCAAATACGCAAGCGTTCTGTCATCGCAAAGCCAGAATGCCGCGATGACGATCCCCCGTCGGCGTCGAAGATACCGTACATCACTTCCGCCGCCACCGCTTCTCGCCGATGGCCTGAAAGATACCGAGCCGGTCCAGCCCCGTGAAGGCGCCGGATCGAAACGTAAGGCAATGCGCAGAGTAGGAGTGCGAAACTGATCCGGTTTTCCGGCCGGCGTCGCCGGTCGATATGGATCAGGTTGTCCGTCAGGATCCACTACCGCAGCAGCGACGCCTCGTCGCTTGGCAGATCGAGCAACGCTAACCGCTGCCGGACGCCTGAATAGTGCATCTCGGCGTCAGCGAGTGTCGCGGTTGAACAGGTATCTGTTTTGGACAACATTGATCACACGCAGATCATGGGTCTTCGATGCCCTATTCCAAGAAGGTTCAATTGGGACAACGCGCCGCCCTATATGCCCACGCCTGGACCGAGCGTGCCGGCTATGACGTGGTCGAGGTGGTTCGGGAAACTGAGTCCGGCATGAAGGCCAACCGCTCGCGGGCCAATCGGGAAGGGGCAACCGCATGAGCGATCATCCTGCCGCACGCGTCACCGACACGTTCGGCCACGATGCGAAGCTGGAAGGCCTTGCCGTCGGGATCGCAGTAGACGCGTTGCTCGCGGCAGGCGTAATTGCGACCGGTGGTCTGAGCGCGATCGCGGTCCGAGCAGCGTTAGCCACAGGCGGCACCGCCGCTTTCGCAAGAGAGGCAATCGGCAAGCAGCTGATGGGGCCTGCGACGGGCATACTAACGGCAGGCTCGAACAACGTGGTTATCAACGCCCTGCCTGCTGCGATGGTCGAGCTGGCAAGTGGCGACTGCTACAAGGATACCGGTAGCCCGCGTCGGGTCGCGACCGGATCGTCCACGGTTCTTATCAACGGAAAGCCTGCTGCCCGCGTCTCGGAGACAATGGACTTCGGTGCGGTGATCCTGACCGGCTCACGCAACGTGATCATCGGTGGGCCGCACCAGTCGGCGGTATGCACCGCCCTTCGTGGCGAGGCGGCCACGTTCTAGCGCTTTTGAATCAATGCCCAAGCCGCGAGTGCAGCTTATGAGACGCCGGAAACACGCAAGCCGCCCGAGGGTTACCGTAACGCTACGACGGAGGATTTGCGCAAGCTGGGTTTAATGCCCGACATCTCGATGATCGGTGCCGTCATGACTCCAGAGCCGAAAAGTTCGTGAACTCGCCGCCAAAGGCATCGACCTCAACGAACGTGCGCCAGAAGATCAATCTACTCCGATGACCAATGCCGCGCAGACTGATCTATGGCCAGTGATCGAAATCCTGATCGACCACGGCGCGGATGTCTGGCCGCATGACGAGTTCGGCATTACCGCCGCCCAGCGCACCATCACCAGCCGCATTCTGCGGCTCGGACGAGGACAAGGCGCGGCTGCGCGTGATCGAGAAGCTCAAGGCGCGGGGCTATCCTTTCCCGCCACCCGGCCGTGATGAAATTCTCGCACTCTACGAAACGGGCAATTGGCCGCCTGTGGGTGCGTGCCAGTTACCCGCGTGCAGGGCATGACCATCGAGTGCCCAGAAGGATGGCAGGACAAATCGATGCTCGTACTATTGGCCGATCCCGGTACGCTTGGCATCGCCCCCAGCTTCGTCGTAACGCACGAGATCACGCCCAGCGACCTGCCCGCCGATCGTACGAAACGTCTGGAGGCCTTCGCCGACCGACAGGCCGAACAGATGCGCGACACGCTCCGGTCGAGGTTCAACGACGCCTAGCCTATATCCCCGGTTCAGTTCCCGAACTCCGCCTCGACTGGATATCGAACGGCATCCCGATCCGGCAGTGGATCACTTATACCAACGCTCCGGACGGCAGCGTGATGATCTCCACCGGCACCGCCGCACCTGCAGATTATGACATGGCAGATCCAGTATTCCGCGCCATTCTCAATACCTCCGTCTCACCTGATCGGCGGATCGGCATCGATGGTCTATATTGCAGCACTTAGGGTGTCATTGCGCATTTAGCCGGAACCGAACCTAGGACGCCTGATGCCTGGGTCCGCGGCCTAGGCATGTCAAAGCCGCCCGTTACCCTCGTAAATACAGCCATATTATCAGCGGGCAGATCCGTCTGTCGAAGGGTTACTTTCTCTGCACAGCCGATCAGGTTTCGACGCCGATTTCATCGCCAAGATCCTTCGCGCAGGCGAATCCCAGAGCTAACGCATAATCGTCGGTGATAAAGTCGGACCATCCTACTCGGGGACGACAGAGGCCGCGTTCAATACGCGAGAGCGTTGCTTCGGTGACATTCCCGAGCATCCATGCCAGAAGGGCTAAACGTAGCGGCCCGCGGGCGCGACGCAGATCGCGCAGTCGTCGACCAATTGCGACGTCGCTCATGTCGCGATCTGCGTCGTCACCGCCTTCGGCGGTCGGCGGCAGAAGCCCCAGCGCATGCTGCAGTGCCAGCTTGCTTTCCGACGATACGGGAGCACCCGCCTCGATTCTCGTCACGGTACGGGGCGCCAAGCCCGCTCTCAACGCTAGCTCGCGCTTCGTCAGACCGAGGCGCGATCTTCCTTTGGCTACGCGGTCGGCAAAGGTGATGCCTGAATCAACTACTGCCGTGCCGCCGGATACCGCGGAACGTACGCGCTTCTCCGCTCTCAACATCATAGCACCCTGCCGAAAATAGTTCGGGCAGATGGCTCAAGCCCAAAAAAAACGACATATCAGACAGGACTTTCTTACACAAGGTCCGAGGAAGCCGACCCTTGTTGCTAGAAGGATGCACCCGTCGAGGCGTGGTCGGGAAGGGTCGGGCATGGAAACAGGATCGATGAAAGAGTGGAGAAGCAAGGAGGTCAGCGCGCTGCAAGCGTCAGCCGGCCCGGCGTCCGGCCAAGCAACCGCCTCAACGATAGCGCACAAGTATCGGCGCGCACTGAAGAACGGCACCGGGGCTCACCTGACGCTGCCCGAACTTCAGTTGCTCGCGCACCTGGGCGCTCTGGATCTCGTGACCCGTGCAGAAAATGAGGAGCTCACGAATTGGCAAGAGATACTAGCCCGTATATCGTCGGGGACCACTGGCTCGACCAACGCCGCGATGGGAAAGCCGCCGGCATCTGGCAGATCGTCGCAAAGTCCGGCGACGGACGATCGATCGTATATAAAAGCACTCGGTCTCGCGACCTAGAGGTCGCCAAGGTAGCGATTCACGCATTCGTCGAGACCAAACGCGCCATGGGGCTTCAGAGCAGCGAGGACGCCGAGGTCCTCCCCCATCTGTTCCTGTACTGGAAGGAACACGGTCGGCACACGCGAGATCCGGACACAATCGCTGGAAGCCTCCGGGCGTTTATCGGCTTCCTTCTACAGGACCCGGTCCGCGCGCGGGTACGGTTCTCGGAACTCACGCGCACCGTCTTCAGGCGCTTCATAAATTGGCGGATGAAGCCCCACTCCTTCACCGTCGACTGGCTAGGGCGAGAGATGCCCCTCGTATCGAAGGGCGTTAAGGGCGAGAGCGCTCAGCGAAACATCGACGACGTTCGAGCCGCCTTGAACCACGCCGTGGAGATGGAGCGGGTACCGTCCGCGCCAAAAGTGCCCAGCGTAGCGAAGGAACATCGCTCGCCTCCGAGAGACGTAAGGATGTCGCTCGATGAGTTGGGCGCCATTGCAGGGTACGCTTCGCAGGTGTCGTCGGACACCGACGACAAGGGCTTTGGCCGGTGGTTCTGGCTCATGATGGGAACCGCTTGCCGTCCGGACGCGGCACTGGCTTTCGATCCGCTCGTGCAGTGGAAAGAAGGACTTGTGGACACTCATCCAGAGGGTGCACCTCGAACAAAGAAGCACAATCCCGTCGTCGCCGCCGCACCCGCACTTGCAGCGATGCTTGACGCCTGGCGCAAACAGAGTCTGGCCGAACGTAAGAATAGCCCGCCGCCAAAATCAAGAGGCAGGGCTTGGCGGACCATGCGACGGGCGTTGGGGCTGCCAGACCAGTACATTCCGAAAACGATCCGCCACACCGTGGCCACAGAACTGCGGCGCAGAGGTGTTCCGGCGGAACAGATTTCGGTCCTGCTCGGTCATCGACCGGCCGATTTGGAACGTATGACCGCCGTCTACGCTAAGTACGATCCACGCTATCTCGCTGAAGCGGTCACCGCGCTTCAATCGCTACTGATAGAGGTAAACCAGAAGGCGAAAAATTGGTCCGCGGGACATCGTGTCGTCAAGATTGGGAACGCGCCGGTAGCAGTCATCGCGGTGGACGTCATCGACCAGCAGCCATCGTAATCATTTTCGAAGGCGGCGACGCGAAATCGAGGTCGCAATCCATGCGACTCATTCCAATCGACGGTCCGTTTGCTGACCATTTGCTGTCCATCGGGAGATTTCCCAGATCGGAGCAGACCCACTATAGTCAGCAAAGTATTGATTTTAGCGGGAATTTTGGTGGGCGATGACGGGCTCGAACCGCCGACATTCTCGGTGTAAACGAGACGCTCTACCAACTGAGCTAATCGCCCCTCTCGGGTGGACGTCCGATGCCAAAGCCGGACGGCCGGGGCAAGCTAAAATCACGGAATGCGGAGGTCGGCGCCTCTTGTAGCCACGATATACCCGCGCATCGCCTCGCTCGCGCGATCGGAAAGCACCATGAAGGCGCGGCGTCGGTCGAGCAGGTCGGGACGGCGTTCGAACAGTCCGGTGTCGGTCATCCGCGCGATCCAACGCAGCGCAGTGGTCGGCGCGACCGCAGCGGCGATGCACAGGCTCGACACTGAGACGCGGCCCCGTTCCAGCTCGGCGGCGTAGAGATCGAGCAGCATGTCCCAGCCGGGATCCTCGAACAATGTCGCGCCGAAGAACTGGTCGCGCAATCGGCGCGCGCGGATCGCCCGACGGACATCCGCCGCGCTCGGCTCGGCCAGGGCGGGCGGTGCGCCGTAGCGATTGGTACGGTCGCCGACGATCGGCGCGGCGGGTGCGTCGCCCTCGATCTCCGCCCGCGTCAGTTTGGCGAGCGCCTCGGCGATCCGCGCGACCTCGGTGTTCAGCCGCTCGAGCCGCGTGCCGTCGGTCTCGCGGTGGAAATCGAACACACCTGCCGGGATACGCGCCGCCTCGGCAGCGACCACGATCGCCGCGACGCAATCGCCGACGCTGGGATCGACCAGCAACCGCGTGCTGCCACCCAGCGTCGCAGCGGCGACAACGTCGATCTCGTCGACGCCTAGGGCGACCACCAGTCCCGCCTGCATAGAGGCCGCCTGATCGACGATTCCGGGCAGGCGTTCGGCCAGTATCGCGGGGTCGACGCCGGCCGCCTCGACGACGATGACCTGCGGCGTCGCATGATCGCCGAAGCCTGCCGGCCAATCGAGTCGGGCAACGATCCGACCGTTCAGCGCGGCGAGTGCAACGGTCAGCCGGTCCGGCGCGCCGGGCGCGACGATGAGGACCGCGTCGATCCCCGTGTCGTAATTCGCCGCGTCGGGCAGGCCGTCCGGTCGGGTCATCAATGTCTCCGCTGTATTGCGGAGACTAACCTGCGTCAGGTGAGGAGTTACACCCGAACTGGATCGAGTTCCGTTCCAGTTGGGAACCCCACGCGAAGAGCTCAGTCGAGCGCCTTGACGATATCTTCCACCATCTTCTTCGCGTCGGCCAGCAACATCATCGTATTGTCGCGGTAGAACAGTTCGTTATCGACGCCTGCATAGCCGACGCCGCCCATCGACCGTTTGATGAACAGCACCGTCTTGGCTTTCTCGACATCAAGCACGGGCATGCCGTAAATCGGCGACGTCTTGTCGGTCTTCGCGGCGGGGTTGGTAACGTCGTTCGCGCCGATCACGAACGCGACGTCGGTCTGCGCGAACTCGCTGTTGATGTCCTCCAGCTCGAACACGTCGTCATACGGCACGTTCGCCTCCGCCAGCAGCACGTTCATGTGCCCCGGCATGCGCCCCGCGACGGGGTGGATCGCGTATTTCACGCGCACCCCCTCGGCCTTCAGCTTGTCGCCCATCTCGCGCAGGACGTGCTGTGCCTGCGCGACCGCCATGCCGTAGCCGGGGACGATGATGACCTGTTCGGCCTGACTCATCAGGAATGCGGCGTCCTCTGCGGAACCGCGCTTCCACGGGCGATCGCTCGCGACCGCGCCGCCACTGGTGTCCGCGACCGCGCCGAAACCGCCCGCGATCACGCTGATGAAGCTGCGGTTCATCGCGCGGCACATGATGTAGCTGAGGATCGCGCCCGAACTGCCGACCAGCGCGCCGGTGATGATCATCGCGCTGTTGTGGAGCGTGAAGCCCATCGCCGCGGCCGCCCAACCCGAGTAACTGTTCAGCATGCTGACTACCACCGGCATGTCCGCGCCGCCAATCGGGACGATCAGCAGGAAGCCAATGACGAAGCTCAGGATCACGATCGTCCAGAAGATCCACGGCTCTTGGTTCGTGACGAAATACGCGATCAACCCGAGGATGCCGGCGAGCAGCGCGATGTTGATGACGTGCCGGCCAGGCAGCATGATCGGCTTGCCGCCCATGTTGCCGTTGAGTTTCAGGAACGCGATGACCGAGCCGGAGAAGGTGATCGCACCGATCGCGACGCCGAGCCCGAGTTCGATCCGGCTGACCGGGTGGATGACGGCGAAGGGCTGGCCGATCAGCGGGATGACGAGGTCGGAGATCCCGAACGCCTGCGGGTTGAGATAGGCCGCGACGCCGACCAGCACCGCGGCGAGACCGACGAGGCTATGGAATGCGGCAACGAGTTGCGGCATCGCGGTCATCGCAATCCGGCGGGCGGTGACGAGGCCGATCGCCGCGCCGACGCCGATCGCCGCAAGGATTTCGACGACCGTGGTCCAGTCGATAGCGCGCACGGCTATCGTAGATCCGGTGTCGGAAACGAGAAGGTGCTGAACGAATGGCACATGTGTCACCAGCGTCGTCACCACCGCAATCGTCATGCCGATGATGCCGAACCGGTTGCCGCGCTGGCTCGATGCGGGGCTCGACAGCCCGCGCAACGCAAGGATAAAGCACACCCCCGCCACCAGATAGGCGAGCGATGCCCAGGGGCTGACCGTCAGTTCATGCATCGCGCGTCCCCTTCACGTCCGCATCGCTCACTTGCTCGCAGCAGGCGCGACCGGCCGTTCCTTTTTCTTGTACATCGCCAGCATCCGCGCGGTGACCGCGAAACCGCCGAAGATGTTGATGCTCGCCAGCACCACCGCCAGCAACCCGAGCGCCTTTGCCACGCCCGATCCGGCGCCGATGCCTGCCGCAGCTGCAGCAATCAGCGCGCCGACGATGATCACCGAAGAGATCGCATTGGTCACCGCCATCAACGGCGTGTGCAGCGCGGGCGTCACCGCCCAGACAACGAAATACCCGACGAAACACGCCAGCACGAAGATCGACAGGATCGCGATAAAGTCCATTGTTCGGTCTCCGATTCTCTCAGGCTGCCGCGCGCGCAGCGGCGGGGATATTGCGTCCCATGTCTTCGGCAGCTTCGATCCAGCAGGCGATCGCATCATAGGCATTGGCCAGAGCGTCCTGCGGCGTATCGCCGTCGGACTTGCACCCAGGGAGTGCCGGGACAACCGCAAAATATCCCCCGCCATCTGAAGGCGACAGCGGCCGGATCACGACTTCATAATCTTGCGGGTTCATCGTTCCGTTCTCCGCACCGCATCGATGAACCTGACGAGATCGCGAATATAAACCGGCTTGATCGGCCGGTGCGCGGGGATCGTTAGGATTTCGACCTGGCTTGTATGCTTCACCTTGTAGTGTGAGCCGTTGCGAGGCGGGCTGCAAGATATCCCCACCTCCGAACACGCGGCGGCGACATCCTGGATCCGCCAGTCCCGCGGGTTGGCCCGCATCGATTCAAGAAGCCGATCGCCACGGGTCACGCTCCCCGGATCATGCCAGCAGCCTTGGGTTCACGATCTTGCCACCCTGCGTCAGCCGGATCGCATCGCCGATCTCGGCATCGAGCACGGGTCGCCCGGCATCCTTGTCCCAGAAGGCGTTGAGGAAATTGAACAGGTTGCGCGAGAACAGCGCGCTGGCGTCCGCCGCCAACCGCGACGGCACGTTGCGGTAACCGACGATCTTCACGCCGTTCACGACGACCACCTCGCCCGCGACCGAGCCCTCGACGTTGCCGCCCTGCTCAACCGCAAGATCGACGATCACAGAGCCAGGCTTCATGCTCGCAACCTGCGCCGCCGAGATCAGCCGCGGTGCGGCACGCCCCGGGATCAGCGCCGTCGTGATGACGATATCCTGCTTGGCGATATGCCCCGAGACGAGCTCGGCCTGCGCCGCCTGGTATTCGGGCGACATCTCGCCGGCATACCCGCCCGTCCCCTCGCCTTCGATTCCCGCAACATTCTCGACGAAGATCGGTTTCGCGCCGAGCGACTGGATCTGCTCGCGAGTCGCCGCGCGCACGTCGGTCGCCGACACC
The DNA here is from genome assembly GCF_003610375.1 of Sphingomonas sp. PP-CC-1A-547. GTDB lineage: Bacteria > Pseudomonadota > Alphaproteobacteria > Sphingomonadales > Sphingomonadaceae > Sphingomonas. The sequence continues at coordinate 531,711 of NZ_RAPZ01000012.1, read as the reverse complement.
TGAGCCCCAAGACGCCGCGCGGTCGCGATCGCCTGGAGCCCGGCCACGCCGACGCCCATCACGAATGCCTTGGCCGCCGAGATCGTGCCTGCAGCGGTCATCATCATCGGAAACGCGCGGCCATATTCGGCCGCCGCGTCGAGCACCGCCTTGTAGCCCGACAGGTTGGACTGCGACGACAGGATGTCCATCGACTGCGCGCGCGTGATGCGCGGCATGAACTCCATGGCCAGCGCTTCGTAGCCCGCCGCGGCATAAGCCTCGACTCGCGCACGCTCTGCAAAGGGATTGAGGCTGGCGACGATCCACGCCCCAGGCGTCACGCCGTCCAGCGAAGCGGGATCAGGCCCCTGCACGCCGAGCACGATATCCGCCCCCGCCAGCGTCGCCGCACGGTCGCCTACCGACGCGCCCGCATCCGAGTACGCGGCATCGGCGATCGAAGCGGTATCCCCCGCCCCCGCCTCGACGGCGAGCACAGCCCCCAGCGCAATAAACTTTTTCACTGTTTCCGGCGTCGCGGATACCCGCCGCTCGCCGTCCGCTTGCTCTTTCAGGACGGCGATCTTCATGGCGTTACGAGATCAGCCAGATCACGAGCGCGACGACCAGCGCACATCCGACTGCGCCCCATTTCATCATTCCCGTCACGCTCGAATAGGTCGCGACGTGCGCCTTCATGTCCCCGTTGCCGGCCATGGTTCGTGCCCCAATCCTGTCAGTGCCATCCTCTATGGCCGAGACCTTATCGCGCGTATCCAGGATCGCCAAGCAGGACATTTAAGTCGCTCTTTACTTGCGCTAGCTATTGCACGTGCCGGAACGGGACAGGATTCGCCATGACGCGCAATGGCCAGCGCCTATTATTGCTGATCGACGACGAGCCCACGCAGCGGCGGCTGGTGGCCGCCCTCGCGGCGCGAGGCGGCTGGCGCGCGGTCTTCGCGGCGGACGACGAGACCGCGATCGCCACGCTCGGCACGCAGGACGGCATGCAGCTCGACGCGATCGTGATCGATCACTGGGCGCCCGACGAGGATGCGACCACCCTGATCGCGACCCTGCGCGAGCGGCGTCCGGCGCTGCCGATCCTGGTCATCACGGCGAACGGATCGGTCGCGTACGCGGTCAGCGCGATGCGTGCCGGCGCCACCGATTTCCTGGTCAAGCCGCTTGCCCCCGATCGCCTGCTCGCCGCGCTGGACTCGGCGGTGGTCGGCAAATCGTCGGGTGAGCTCCGCCCGCTGACCGAGAAGATCCCCGCCCTGCTCGCCTTCGACGAGATCGTCGGCTCCTCCCCCGATTTCCGCGCCGCCCTCGCGATCGCCGCGAAAGCCGCCCGCGCCCGCGTCGCGATTCTGCTCGAAGGTGAGATCGGCGTCGGCAAGGACGTCATCGCCGAGGCGATCCATGCCGCCTCCCCGCGCGCGAAGAAGCCGATGATCAGCGTCAATTGCGGCGCGATCCCCGCGAACCTGATCGAATCGGAAGTGTTCGGTCACGAGAAGGGCGCGTTCACCGGCGCGTTCGAGCGCAAGATCGGCCGGTTCCACGACGCCGACGGCGGCACGCTGTTCCTCGACGAGGTCGGCGAGATGCCGCTCGAGGCACAGGCTAAGCTGTTGCACGTCCTGCAAACCGGCGAAGTCCTCGCGATCGGTGCCCGCCACCCGCGCGAAGTCGACGTCCGCGTGATCGCCGCGACCAATACCAAACTGCTGGATGAGGTCGAGGCGGGGCGTTTCCGCGAGGACCTGTACTACCGTCTCAACGCCGTCCAGGTGACGATCCCCCCTTTACGCGAACGCACCGGCGACATCCCCGCGCTCGCCCGCCACCTGCTCGCGCGGATCGCCGAGCAGCCGGGGTTGCGACCGCTCGGCATCACCGATTCCGCGCTCGCTCTGCTGGTCCAGTACGACTGGCCCGGCAACGTCCGCCAGTTGCAGAACGCGCTCTTCCGCGCCGCCGTGCTGTGCGAGGATACCGCGCTGACCGAAGAGGATTTCCCCGAGATCGCCGCGCTAGGCACACGCGAGCGGCCATCCGCGCCGGCAGCGATCGGCGGCGGCGGCGTCACGCTGTTCCGCCCCGACGGCAACCTCCGCGCGCTCGAGGAGATCGAAGCCGACGTCATCCGCCTCGCGATCGGCCACTACCGCGGCCGCATGACCGAAGTCGCCCGCCGCCTCGGCATCGGCCGCTCGACGCTGTACCGCAAGCTCGGCGAACTCGGGATCGACAACGCGGCGTGATTAAGCGGCTGGGTTGGGAAGGTTAGCGGACAGACCGCTTTGCCTAGCGCAGTTGAGGTTTGAGCTACAGCTCTACAGGTCATTCTTTAATTTGCGCGGCCACGCGGGATCGTAATCGGCCGGCTTCAAACGGCGGATTGCTAGCCACAGCCCGATTAGAAGTAGATCGATGGCGAGCATTCGTGGTGAACGTTCGACCCACCATTCAAGGGTCACAATGATGAAAACGGCCAGCGTCAGTATTTTGGCTACTGCCCAAGCAGGCACATATTCCATCTCTTCATATTCAGGTTTTGCCGACACAGAACTACCCTTCAACCTCTCCACCGGCACGCTACCGGCTGATACGTTAAATTGAATGAACGACCGGTTGTAGGCAGATCGTAAGCAGCGCGGAGTGTCTGCAATTGGGCTAAAACGGTCGGCTTGATTTCGGAGCAGCTACAAAAGCTGACAAGCACGGTATTCAAGGCCGTGAGTAAGGAACGCCTGTCTTGTAGCGGATCGAAGCCCCCTTCGCGTCGAGCACGCGCTTGAATACACGAGCTCTTGAATCGTAGGCGACGGACAATTGGCCGGGTGCCGTCCAGACGACCTTCACCCAAATCGCGCCTCCTGGACGCTCCGCCGCCGCCCCGTGGTTGCTGTCTGCGACAAAAACCTCCGATGCAGCCGATTGTAGCTCGCTTGCGCGACCGATCCGCACGATGGTCGCATAGTCCGTCGTGGCACCACAATCCCGCGTCGCCGTGACTGCATAACGATCGCTCCCGATATCACGCGCGACGTGTGTCACATCGGAGGAACAGAGCGGCTCCGCCCCACACCCGGCCAAGCTCACAGTCGCGAAGCACCACGGGCGCGCCATCTTCATCGTCGCAACCTGAACAAGCGGCAGCTTTGGCGCAAGCGAAGTCGAACGACGCTGATCGGCACTACGAAGCGGCGTCCGAACGACCGCGTTACTTACCCCCGCACCCGTTCGATCAGCGCCATTGCCGCATGGGGTGCGCGAACCTTCGCGCCGTTGATGAAGAATATGAACGTTTCCCGCGGCGTCTTCGTCGGCACGGCGTCCTCGACATAGGGTAGACCGTCAGGTTGTCCGCCCGCCGCCCAGGTCTTCGCCTTGTCCGCCCATTCGTCCAGCGCGGTCGGGGCGTAGCCTGCGACGAAGCGCTCCTCGGCGTCCTCCAGTCGCGCATAGACGAAGTCGCCGGTGACGTCCGCGATCGCTGGGTATTCCGCCGACTGAGCGAAGACGATCGCGATGCCTGCATCTCGGCACATTGCAATGAACTCGGGAACCGCGAAACTCTCGTGACGGACCTGGATCGCATGGCGCAGCGCGAGTCCGTCCTGCTTGGCCGGCAACAGCTTCAGGAACGCGGCGAAATCGTCGGCGTCGAATTTCTTGGTGGCCATGAACTGCCACAGGATCGGCCCGAGCCGGTCGCCGAGCTCGACGATCCCCTGCCCGGTGAACTTGGCGATCGACTCCCCCGCCTCGGCCAGCACCTTCCGGTTGGTGCAGTAGCGCGATGCCTTGAGCGAAAAGACGAACCCGTCGGTCACCGCCTTCGCCCAGGATGCGAACGTCGCGGGCTTCTGGCTGCCATAATAGGTGCCGTTGATTTCGATCGCGGTGACGTGCTCGGCGGCATAATCGAGCTCGCGCTTCTGCGGCCATTTCTCCGGATAGAAGGTCCCGCGCCACGGCTCGTAGGTCCAGCCGCCAATACCGATTCTGATCGTCATGGGCGCGAGTGTAGCGCGCGGGAGAAGCGCTTGGCGATGCCCTATTCGGTGATGACGCCACGCAGCCCCGGCAGGTCGAGAATACGGACCTGCGCATAGGCGACCGCGACCAGGCCATCGCGCTCGAACCGCTTCAGATGCCGGTTGAGCGTCTGGCGCGCGATGCCGACCACGCCGGCTAGTTCCTCCTGCCGGATCGTGATGCGACCATCCCCCGCCTGCGACGCGCGCATCAGCGCCTGCGCCAGTCGCACCCGGATCGACTGCCCCACGCTCTGCGCGATGAACCGCAAGGCGGTGCGTTGGTGCGCGCACACGAGCAGGCCGAGATCGCGGTAGAGCTCCGGGTCCGCCGCCGCCGCCCGTGCGAACGCCGCCACTGGTACATGCAGCAGTCGCGCGACGCCGAACGCCGTCGCGTCGTGTGGCCTGGGATGCCCGTCCAGCGTCGACAATTCCCCGAACCACGTTCCCGGCCGCACGATCAGCGCGAGCAGTTCGGCACCATTCGCGGACAAGCCCTTCAACCGGACCTGCCCGTCCAGAACCGCCCACAACCCGTTCGGCGGATCGCCCGAGCCGTAGATCCGCGCGCCGTTCTCCAACACCTCGACTCGTGCCTCCTGCAACAGGCGCTCGCGACGGCCCGCTGGTATCGCGCCGAACCAGCTATCGGCCGCCAATATCGCGTGATCCGGATCGTGCATCGCTAAAGGCTACGCGAAATTTCGAGATTGTCATCATCGAGACAAAGTTTGTCGAAGGCCGGTCGTACAAGGGGCCAAACATAAGGAGGCGGATGATGGCAACGGCACTGAAGGCGATGGAACCGACGGCGGCGGCAACGACGATCAAGGACCAGGTATCGGCCGAGGAATGGGCGCTGCGCGTCGATCTCGCCGCCGCGTACCGACTGGTCGCGCTGTACGGCTGGGACGATCTGATCTTCACGCATCTGTCCGCGCGCGTCCCCGGCCCCGAGCATCATTTCCTGATCAACCCGTACACGCACATGTTCGAGGAGATCACCGCATCGTCGCTGGTCAAGATCGACGTGGACGGCAACAAGGTCATGGACACCCCCGCCCCGGTCAACCGCGCGGGCTTCGTGATCCACTCGGCGGTCCACGCCGCGCGCCACGATGCGGTGGCGGTGCTGCATCTCCACACGCCGCACGGCCAGGCGGTGTCGGCGATGGCCGAAGGGCTGCTCCCGCATACGCAGACGGCGATGATCGCCGGGCACGACGTCGCCTATCACGACTTCGAGGGCATCGCGACCGAACTGGAGGAGCGCGAGCGGCTGGTGCAGGATCTCGGCACCAAGAATGCGATGATCCTGCGCAACCATGGCACGCTGACGGTGGGCGAGTCGGTTCCGCAGGCGTTCCTGCGGATGTATTTCCTCGAACGCGCCTGCGAGGCACAGGTCCTGATGCTCAGCGCCGGTCGCGAGAATCTGAACAACCCGAACCAGGGCGTCGCGGAAAAGGTCGAGGGGCAATCGAGCGGTGCAGGCATCCGTATGCTCGCCGACGGGCTCGCCTGGCCGGCGTTGCTGCGCAAGCTCGACCGGGTCAATCCGGGCTATCGGGACTGATCGCGACCAGCTTCGGAGGGCAACGCATGCCGCATTACGGCGATTACCAGAACGAAATCTATTTCGCCGGGCTCGCCGGGGTCGTCCCGAAGGTCCCGGTCGATTTCGCATCGCTCGAGGCTCGGGCGGCAGCGGCCTTGCCACCGTCGGTACTCGGCTATCTGCAAGGTGGGTGCAGCGACGAGTTCACACAACGCCAGAATGCCGACGCGTTCCGGCAATGGGGCATGACGCCGCGGATGATGGTCGATGCCACGCGCCGCGACCTGTCGATCGACCTGTTCGGGATGACGCTGCCCAGCCCGATCTTCATGAGCCCGGTCGGGATCAACGGCCGCTGCACGCAGGATGGCCACGGCGATCTCGCCGCCGCGCGGGCGGCCGCGCTGACCGGCGTTCCGCTGATCCAGTCGACGCTGTCGAACGATCCGCTCGAGGACGTCGCCGCGGCGATGGGCGACACGCCCGGCTTCTTCCAGCTCTACACGCCCAAGGACAAGCCGCTCGCCGAAAGCCTCGTCCACCGTGCCGAGGCGGCCGGATACAAGGCGATCGTCGTCACGCTCGACACATGGGTGACCGGCTGGCGCCCGCGCGACCTGAACGTCGCGAACTTTCCGCAACTGCGCGGCCATGTGCTGGAGAATTACTTCAGCGACCCGGTCTTCCGCGCGATGCTTGCCAAGCCCCCGCGCGAGGATTTGCCCGCGGCGGTGCGGCAATGGGCCGGGACGTTCGGCAAGGTGCTGACGTGGGACGACATGCCGTGGCTGCGGTCGATGACCAAGCTGCCGATCGTCCTGAAGGGGATCTGCCATCCCGACGACGCGCGGCGCGCGATCGATCTGGGGGCGGACGCGATCTATTGCTCGAACCACGGCGGTCGCCAGGCGAATGGCGGGATCGCCGCGATCGACATGCTGCCCGCGGTGGTCGCGGCGAGCGGGGCCGTGCCGGTGCTGTTCGACTCCGGCGTTCGGTCAGGGAGCGACGTGGTCAAGGCACTCGCACTCGGCGCTACCGCGGTCGGGATCGGTCGGCCTTACACGTACGGCTTGACGCTCGACGGCGCGAACGGTGCGGCGCATGTGCTGAAGTGCATCCTCGCCGAAGCCGACCTACTGATGGCGGTGAACGGCTACCCGACGCTTGCCGCCGTCCGGGACGCCGGCGCGACGCGGACGGGGTACTGAAACGAGACGATCAGGCGGCGGTCTCGTCGAGCCGGCGGGCTTCCTCGACCAGCATAACCGGCACGCCATCGCGGATCGGGTAAGCGAGCCCGGCAGCGTCCGAAATTAGTTCCTGCGCGGCCTCGTCATAGCGAAGCGGCGTGCGCGTCATCGGGCAGACGAGGCGTTCGAGCAGCCACGGATCGAGCGCGCTCACTGCAACGTCACCGATTCGTCGCCGTCGTGCCGCCCAAAGAACTGCATCAGCTGGATAATCAGTTCGGCGCGCTGCTCGATATCCCGCGCCTCGAGCAACGCCTGCTTCGCCGCCGCATCGAACGGTGCGATCTGCGCGATGCCGTTGACCAGGCTCTCGTCGTCGAGCCGTCCGACCGCATCCCAATCCACCGCATAGCCCTGCATGTCGGCGAAACGACGCGACTCCAGTTCCAGCGACGAGCGCCGGCCAAGCGACAACGTGTCGTCATCGATCAACGGCAGCAACTCCGCCTCGACCTGGCGGAACGCGGTCGTCACGTCCAACTCGCGGACGATCCGGAACAGCGCGATGCCCTCCAGCACGACGTTATACCGCCCGTCGTCGAGCGCCTCGACCTCGGCGATCTTGCCGACGCAGCCGATGTCGTACAGCGCGTCTTCATCGTCGTTTGGCCCGCCCCTCGGCTGGATCATCCCGATCCGCCGGTCGCGCGCCATCGCATCGCTGATCATCGCCCGATAGCGCGGCTCGAACATGTGCAGCGGCAGGTGCATGCCGGGGAACAGCAGCGCCCCCGGCAGCGGGAAGATCGACAGTCGCGTGGTGGCGCGCGGGGGGGCGGACTCGGTGGTCATCCGAACAGGATCGCAGACAGGCGGCGGCGCTGTCCAGACACCCACGGGTCTTCGAGCCCGACGACCTCGAACAGTTTCAGCAACTGCGTCCGCGCCGCGCCCTCGTTCCAGTCGCGCTCGGTGGCGATGATGCCGAGGAACGTGTCGGCTGCGGCATCACGGTCGTTCGCTGCCATCTGGCCATTGGCGAGCGCAAACCGGGCATGCAAGTCGTCGGGGTTCGCTTCGACAGCAGCGAGCAGCGGCGACAAATCCTCGACCGGCGGCGCCGACTGCGCGAGTGCGAGCGCCGCCTGTGCGCGCGTAATCGCCGGGTCCTTGGCGATCGCCGGATCGAGGTTCGCCAGCCAGTCCGTCGCTTCGTCGAGCTGCCCGGTCGCGACCAGCGCGCGGACGAACCCGGCATGGACCTGCGGATGCTCGGGTGCGATCTCGGCGATCTCGCGGAAGATCCCCAGCGCGCGCTCGCCGTCATTGGCTGCGAGCGCCTCTTCGCCGATCGCGATCAACGGCTCGACGTCGGGCAACGCGTCGGTTGCGCCGGCTTCGATCGGCAACTGCTTGAGCAACTGGTCGAGGATCACGCGCAGCTGCGATTCGGTGCGCGCGCTGGTCATGTCGGCGACCAGCTGGCCCTGGAACATCGCATAGACGGTCGGGATCGACTTGATCTGGAATTGCGCGGCGATGAACTGGTTCTTGTCGGTATCGACCTTCGCCAGCACGACTCCTTTGTCGGCATAATCGGCGGCGACCTTCTCCAGCGTCGGCGTCAGCGCCTTGCACGGCCCGCACCATTCCGCCCAGAAATCGATGATCACGAGGCTCGTCATCGACGGTTCGACGACATCGCGACGGAACGCCTCGACGGCGTCCTTCTCCGCGGGGGACATTCCAAGCGTGGCCAAGTTCAACTCCCGTGTAATCCAGACGCGCTATCTGGGGCGCGTCCGCGGCGAATGCCACCTTTAGGATGGATGGGCATGCACGACAAACGTGCCTTGGCATTCGGCTGGCGGCGTAGAGGCCTCATTTGTCTTGCTTGCGGTTGCGACATCCATGGGTGCGCATGGGCATAGATACGGCCTTCGAGACGGTGCCCCCCGAATTGGCCAGCATTTCCATCTTCAGACAAGCCACCTCCCCGGCGAAGGCCGGGGTCCAGTTGGAAAGGTCGCAGTTACGGAGCGAAGCCTCCATCAGCAGCGTTTCCCAACTGGACCCCGGCCTCCGCCGGGGAGGGGCCTCTATTCTGAGGGGGTAGGCGCCAAACCGGTCCGGGTGACAGAGCGTTCGGCGATGTTGGGCACCACACCAACAAGCGCCGATAAACCTCAATGAAAGTCACGCGATTTGGGGAGAACACGCACATCCCGAGGATGAGTCGCCCGCGGATGATGCGCGCGCGCATCCGGACTCCGCGTCAGGACCGGCCGGATCACCTCGTCCACCCGCGCGAGCGGCGGCTCCAGCGCGTGATCCTCCGACAACAGCCGCAACATCTCGGTGCGGTCCTGCACCCGCGAGGTCATCAGGTGCGTCACGCCTTCCTCGCTACGCTGGATCACGCCTTCCAGCACCATCAGCCGCGACGCCATCACCGCGCGGCGGTTCGCCTCGAAATCACGCGCCCACATCAACCCGTTGGTGATCCCGGTCTCGTCCTCGATCGTCACGAAGATCGCATTGCCCTTGCCCGGCCGCTGGCGGACCAGCACCACGCCCGCCACCTTCGCACGCCGCCCGTCCTTGGTCGCGTTTGCCTGTGCGCTCGACAGGATACCTTCAGCCGCAAAACGCGCGCGGAGGAACTGCATCGGATGCGCCTTCAACGACAGCCGCGTCGTCTGGTAATCCGCCGCAACCTGTTCGGACAGCGGCATCGCCGGCAGATGCACGTCGGGCTCCGCGCCAAGCTCGGGCACCTCTGCCGCCGCAAACAGCGCAAGCTGCTTGGGCGGCGTCCGGCGTACGTCCCACAAAGCCTCGCGCCGTTCCTTCGCGACAGAACGAAACGCATCCGCATCGGCCAGCAGGTTCATCGCCCGCTGCGGCAGGTTCGCCCGCCGCGCCAGATCCTCGATACTAGCAAACGGCGTGGTCCGAACGCGAACGATCTCGTCGGCCCAATCCTTCCGAAACCCATCCACCTGCCGAAACCCAAGCCGCAAATCCTCCCCGGCACGGGGGGGGGGACCATCCGCAGGATGGTGGAGGGGGGGCGCCGCAGACGCTCCGCCTGGAAGGGTGGTGCTCCCATCCGCGCCGCCCGTAACAGGATCACCCGCCAGCGATACGTCCGCGGAAGCCCCCCTCCACCCCGCTTCGCGCGGTCCCCCTCCCCGTACCGGGGAGGATAGGCTGCTATCCCACCCACTCGCATTCACATCGACCGGCAGCACCGTCACCCCGTGCTCGACCGCATCGCGCACCAACTGCGCCGGCGCATAAAACCCCATCGGCTGCGAATTGAGCAACGCACAACAGAACACCGCCGGATGGAAGCATTTGATCCACGACGACACATACACCAGCCGCGCGAACGACAGGGCGTGGCTCTCGGGGAACCCGTACGACCCAAACCCCTCGATCTGCTTGAAACAGCGCTCCGCGAACTCGGCCTTGTACCCCCGGCCGACCATCCCGCCGATCAGCTTGGCGTGGAAATTGTCCATGCCGCCGACCTTGCGGAACGTCGCCATCGACTTGCGCAATTGGTTCGCCTCGTTCGGCGTGAACCCGGCCGCGACGATCGCCAGCTTCATCGCCTGTTCCTGGAACAGCGGCACGCCATAGGTGAAGCGGAGCAGTTGCTTGAGTTCGTCGGCCGGCCCGAACTTCGGATCGGGCGAGGGGTATTCGGCCACCTCCTTGCCGCTGCGTCGCCGCAGATACGGATGCACCATGTCGCCCTCGATCGGCCCCGGCCGGACGATCGCGACCTGCACCACCAGATCGTACAGCTCGCGGGGACGCAACCGCGGCAGCATGTTGATCTGCGCCCGACTCTCGACCTGGAACACGCCGATACTGTCGCCCTTGCAGAGCATGTCGTAAACTCGTGGGTCCTCGGCCACCGCGATCGTATCGAGCAGGTGATCGCCGAGCCCGTGAAGACGCATCAGGTCGAAGCTCTTGCGGATGCACGTCAGCATCCCGAGCGCGAGGATATCGACCTTCATCAGCCCGAGCGCGTCGATATCGTCCTTGTCCCATTCGATGAAGGTGCGCTCCTCCATCGCGCCGTTATGGATCGGCACCATCTCGTCGAGCCGCCCCTGCGTGAGCACGAACCCGCCGACATGCTGCGACAGATGGCGTGGAAATTCGAGCAGCCGGTCGACCATCTCGCGCAGCCGCGCGATTTCCGGATTGTCGACGTCGAAGCCCGTTTCGGCAAAGCGCTGTTCCTGGAACCGGCTCGAGAAACTGCCCCACACCGTGCTCGTCAGACGCTGCGTCACGTCCTCGGTCAGGCCGAGCGCCTTGCCGACCTCGCGCACCGTGCTCTTGGGCCGATAATGGATGACGGTCGCGGCGATCGCGGCGCGGTCGCGGCCATAGCGGCGATAGATATACTGCATCACCTCCTCGCGCCGCTCATGCTCGAAATCGACATCGATATCCGGCGGCTCGTCGCGCTCGCTCGACACGAACCGCGAGAACAGCAGGTCGTATTTCATCGGATCGACCGACGTGACGCCGAGCAGGTAACACACCACTGAATTGGCCGCAGACCCGCGCCCCTGGCATAGGATCGGCGGATCCTGCGCCCGCGCAAACCGGACGATGTCGTGCACGGTCAGGAAATAATAGGCGTATTTGCGCTCGCGAATGAGTTCGAATTCTTCATGCAAAAGCGCCCGCATCTTCTCCGGCACGCGGTAGTCGTAGCGCTCCAGGGCGATTTGCCAGACGTAATGCTCAAGCCAATCCTGTGCCTTCCAGCCGGCCGGGATGGGTTCGTGCGGATATTCGTATTTGAGATCGTCGAGCGAGAACGCGATCCGCGACAGCAACCGCGGGCTCTGCGCCACGGCGTCAGGGCGGTCGCGGAACAACCGGGCGATCTCCTCTTCCGGCTTCAGATGCCGCTCGCCGTTCGCGGCCAGCAAACGCCCAGCCTTGTGGATCGTGGTGCGCTCGCGAATGCAGGTGACGACATCGTGCAGGTCGCGGTCGTCGGGGTAGGCATAGAGCGCATCGGTCGTCGCGAGGACCAGAACGCCCGCCGCATCGGCAGTCCGCGCGAGCCGTGCCAGCCGCCGCCGGTCACGACCGCCACGCGGCATCGTCACGCCCAGCCAGACCGAATCGGCCCCCAGTCGCTTCACCGCCTTGAGGATCGTCGACAGATCGCGTTTGCGCCGTTCGGGTAGGGCGTCGCCGTCGGGTAAAGGCGATACCGGAACGGCCCCTCTCGCACTGCTTTCTGGCAGGACCACCAGCATCATGTCTGCGTGATACGCGATCAGGTCGCCTAACCCGAGGATGCAGCCGCCCTTTTCGGCGCGCCTGTTGCCGACCGTCAGTAATCGGGTCAGTTGTCCCCACCCGCGCCGTGTCGCGGGGTAGGCGACGATGTCGGGTGTACCGTCTTCGAACACCAGCCGCGCACCGACCACCAGTCGGAAATCGATCGGCGGCATCGCCATGCCGAGCAGGCCGTCGCGTGCCTTCTTCAACGCCTGGTGCGCGCGGACCACCCCCGCAACGGTGTTGCGATCGGCGATGCCGATGCCGCCAAGCCCCAGCTCCACCGCGCGCCCGACCATCGCACCCGCATCGCTCGCCCCGTCGAGGAACGAGAAATTGGTAGCGGCGACGAGCTCGGCGAACCCGGTCATGGCGCGGCGCACCTCACGCGAAGACGCCGTGGAGGTACCAGCGCGGCGCCTCCATCTCGGAATACAAGCCGTGGCGGAAGATCCAGAAGCGGCGGCCGCGGCGGTCTTCGATGCGGTAGTAATCGCGTGTCGGTATGTCCTGGCGTCGCCACCATTCGCCCGCGATCCGCTCCGGGCCCTCGCTATGTGCCACGTCGTGCACGGTGCGGCGCCAGCGGAAGCGGTGCGGCGGGCCGTCGGGGACCTCGGCCATCATCGATTCGATCGGTTGCGGCGGATCGAAAAGATAGATTGGACGGAGCGGCGGTTCGCCCGTCTCCGGCGCAGTCCAAGGCGTCGGGGCGGGCGCCTCGGCGGCGGGCAGCATCAGCTCCGCCTGTTCGGGGATATGACTGTCGCGTGCGGAGAACCGGCGGACGCGGGTCCGCCCCAGTCGCGTGCCGAGCTGGTCGACGAGTTGTGCGACCTCACCCTTCTGTGCCTCTCCGCCCTCAAGTTTCAACTGCGACGCGTCGAGCTTCTCCGCTAACGCAACATCGAGGCGGACGAGATCATAGCCGAACCCCGGATCGAGCGGATCGGCGAGACTGTCGATCCGCTCGCGGAACAGCCGCATCAACAGCGCCACGTCGCGTGTCGGCTGGCCGGTCTCGATCCGCAGCCGCTGGACGAGTCCGTCGGCACGAAACAGCCGTGCCTCCCACCGTCGGCCGCCTTCATGACGGTCGGCAAGCTGGACCGCCGCTTCGGTGGCGAGTTCGGCGAGCATCTCCAGTGCGTATTCGGTACGCGCGATCGGTTCGGCGAAGCGGCGTTCAACACCGATCTTGGCCACCGTGCGTCGCGCGACGATCGGTCCCTTCACCGACCCGTCGAGCCGGCGGATCATCATCGCCGCCTCCTCCCCGAACCGCGCCGCGATCGTCGCGAGCGGCCGCGCCATCACGTCGCCGACCGTCTTCAGCCCCGCGCGCGACAAGGCGGTCGTCGCATCCTCGTCGAGTCCCAGTGCCGCCACCGGCAACCGCTTCACCGCACGCTTTTCATCCGGAGCCGGCGCCCCCGCATACCGCGCCAGCGCCCGCGCCGTATCGGGCGTGTCGCCGAACGCATGGCGCACCAGCAGTCCCCGGCGTGCAAGGCGCTCCTCCAGATCAGCCACCAATCGCCGCTCGCCTTCGAACTCGTGCACGCAACCGGCAATGTCGAGGATCAGCCCATCGGGTTCGTCAAGCGCAACCGAGGGCGTGTACCGCTGGCACCCATCCGCCAGCCGCTCGAGCCATTCGTGATCGGCATGCGCGTCATGCTCGTACACCTCCAGTTCGGGCACCCGCGCCCGCGCATCCGCCAGCGTCAGCCCCGGCTGGAGCCCCGCCCGCACCGCCTCGCGGTCGAGCGCCTTCAGCCGCACCCCCCCCGAGACCGTCTCGACGAACGCGATCGGCGTCTCAACCCGTCCGACGAACAGATGCGGCCGCATCGTCCGCAGCCGCTCGATCGGCAGCCACGGGAATACCAGCGCCAGGTAACGCCGCGGAATCGTCAGAGGCGAAGGCGGCTTGGTCGAAGATATGCGCGTCACGGTCCCACTCCACACGCCAGCGAAGCCCGGCCTGGCCTCCGCGTCGACGCAGCAATTCGATGTCGAAGGCAGGTTTGCCCGGTGCGTCGGCTTCCAGCGGTCGCGAGCGACACGCCGCGACCTGCCAGCGTGACGCGGCCGCACTCGGCACCGGTTCGGCACCGATGCGCAGGCTGAGAATGGTGACGCCCGAGGCTTCGGCCGCCAGCATCAGCCGCCGCGTCGCGGTCAGGTCGATCTTCGGCGCACGTCCCCAGGACTCGATCAGCAACGTGCCGAGCCCGTGGCACCGCGCAGCATCGGCGGCGGCCCGCAACAGGCTCGCCTCGTCCTCGACCAGCCCCAGCACCAGCGACGTCACGTCGAGCCCCATCTCGACCAGCCCGGTCGCATGCAGCCGCCCGCCCTGGCGCTCGCTCGCCTCGGTTCGCAGCCACATCACCGGCGCCGCCTTTGCCGCCAACACCGAAGCGATCGCGAACCCCGCGCCACTCGCCGAATCGTCGACCGTCGCGAAAATCTCGTGCAGCTGCGCCTTCGCCATGCCCTGCGTCAGCCACGCATTGTCCGCACGGCCATCACCCTGAGTCGGCATCCCCGTCGTGGCAATCCGCTTCAGGCGGGATATCAAGGCAAGCGACTCGTTCACAATTGTTCTTGTAATGTTCTAGTACAGGAGTCGCCAAGCGGAATCTCGTTTGCATCGAATTTCACGCGAAAGTTGAAAAGGCGCTTGCCGTCCCCGAAACACCGGGCTAACAGCGCGCCTCACCCAGTCACCGTGTCGCTTCAGACCGGAGACATAGGCGCCAGAGCGGGCGTAGCTCAGGGGTAGAGCACAACCTTGCCAAGGTTGGGGTCGAGGGTTCGAATCCCTTCGCCCGCTCCAGTTTTCTCAGGAAAACAGCGGTCCAGCGCGAGGCGACAGAGCCTCAGCCTTCCGATGCACCATCTTCATCACCACCACTACGCATGGCGTTTCTCATGCGGTCGCCTTACGCTCGGCGCATGGCAATCCTTCGGCGCGCGCGTCACCCGTTGATCCTGTCGGCTTTGCTGCTGGCCGCCCCCTCCTCGGCAGCATCCGGTACTGTGCCTACCGCCATGCAGCGATGGCAGGCGCAGGCCAAGCGCGTGACGATCACCCGCGACGACTGGGGCATCCCGCACATCAAGGGTCGGTCGGATGCCGATGCGGTGTTCGGGATGATCTATGCGCAGGCGGAGGACGACTTCCCGCGCATCGAGGCGAATTACCTGACCGCGCTCGGCCGGACCGCCGAGGCGGCGGGTGCTGACGTGGGCGAGGACGCGGTGTGGGCGGACCTCCGCCAGCGGCTGTTCGTCGATCCGCCCACGCTGAAGGCGGACTATGCCGCGAGCCCGGCATGGTTGCGCACGCTGATGCAGGCCTGGGCGGACGGGCTGAACTATTATCTCGCGACGCACCCGCAGGCAAAGCCCCGCGTGCTGACCCGGTTCGAGCCGTGGATGGCGCTCAGCTTCACCGAAGGCAGCATCGGCGGCGATATCGAGCGGATCTCGCTCAGCGACCTGAAGACCTTCTATGGCCGGCCGACCCCGCCGACGCCCGAGGAACTCGGGATGATCCCGCGCGAGCCGTCCGGCTCCAACGGCATCGCCATCGCGCCCCGGCTGACCGCGAACGGTCACGCGCTGCTGCTCATCAATCCGCACACCAGCTTCTATTTCCGGTCCGAGGCGCAGATGACCAGCGACGAGGGGCTGAACGCGTATGGCGCCAGCACCTGGGGCCAGTTCTTCGTCTACCAGGGCTTCAATCCGAAGGCCGGGTGGATGCACACGTCGGCGACGGTCGACAACGTCGATGAGTTCGCCGAACGGATCACGCGGCGTGGCGGCGGCTATGCCTATCGCTACGGCAAGACCAGCCGGCCAGTCGTCGCACGCACCGTTACGCTGCACGTCCGACAGCCCGACGGGACGATCGCCGAGCGCAGCTTCACCACCTACCGCACGCATCACGGCCCGATCGTCGCCTCCAAGGCCGGCAAATGGATCGCCACCGCGCTGATGTGGCGCCCGGTGCCCGCGCTCGAGCAAAGCTACCTTCGGACCAAGGCGACCGATCTCGCAGGATACATGGAGGTCGCGGCGCTGAAGGCGAATTCGTCGAACGACACGCTGTTCGCCGACAGCAAGGGCGAGATCGCGTTCCTGATGCCGCAGTTCATGCCGGTCCGCGACGATCGCTTCGACTATACCCGCCCGGTCGACGGCAGCGACCCCGCGACCGACTGGCATGGCCTGCATACGCTCCCCAGCCTGCCGAGCGTGCTCAACCCGCGCATAGGGTGGGCACACAACACCAACGACTGGCCGTGGAGCGCGGCGGGCCCCGACAGTCCGAAGGCGGCGGACTATCCGCGCTACATGGACCAGGTCGGCGGCAATGCGCGCGGCGTCCATGCCGACCTGTTGCTGACGGGGAAGACCGGCTGGACACCCGACACGCTGCGAGCCGCCGCGTTCGATCCCTATCTCCCCGCCTTTGCGCGATTGCTGCCCGGACTGGTCGCGGCGTGGGAGGCACTTCCCGAGGGCGATCAGCGTCGCCCCGCGCTCGCCGCACCGATCGCGCTGCTCACGCGCTGGGACCACCGCTGGGCCTATGATTCCACTGCGACGAGTCTCGCGGTCTTCTGGGGCGACCAATTGTGGCGCGAGGTCGGCAGCTTCGCACAGGCGGAGAGGCTGAACGTCCCCGACTATATCGCCACGCGAGTCGGCCCTGATACGAAGCTCGCCGCGCTGAGCACGGCCGTCACTCGGCTCAAGCAGGATTTCGGCGATTGGCGGACGCCGTGGAAGGACATCAACCGCTTCCAGCGGCTCGACGATTCGATCGCACCGCATTTCGATGATGCCCGTGCCTCGACCCCAGTGCCGTTCACCTCGGCGCAGTGGGGCAGCCTCGCGTCGTTCGGCGCGAAGCCGTGGCCGGGGACGAAGCGCTATTACGGCACCAGCGGCAACAGCTTCGTCGCGGTGGTCGAGTTCGGCGCGCGGGTGAAGGCAACGGCGGTCATGGCCGGCGGCCAGAGCGGCGACGTCCGATCGCCGCATTTCGCCGATCAGGTAGCGCGCTATGCCGAGGGACGGTTGCGCCCGGTCTATTTCCATCCCGACGAACTGGCGGGCCACGTCGAACGAACCTATCGGCCGGGTTACTGATCTACCGCATATCCAGCGATGTCGGTGCTTGCGGCGCCACCCAAGCTATTGCACGGACTGGACATGCCTGACGCCCCTCCCCTTCTCGCGGTCCGTGCGCTCGGTAAGTCGGTGCCGGGGCCGCGGCGGCTGTTCCGGCACCTGGATCTGGAGGTCGGCGCGGGCGAACTGGTCGCGATCATCGGCGAATCGGGGGTCGGCAAATCGACTTTGCTCAACATCCTCGCCGGGCTGGACGAGGCGGACGAGGGCAGCGTGGCGATCGACGGCATCGACCTCGGCACGCTCGACGAGACCGCGCGGACGCGGTTGCGGCGCGAGCGGATCGGCTTCGTCTTCCAGGCCTTCCACATTCTCCCCTATCTGATGCTGCGCCAGAACGTCGCGCTGCCGCTGGCGCTCGTCTCGCCAGACAACCTTGCGGCATCGACGCGCGCGGAAGAGATGCTCGACGCGGTCGGCCTGGACGGTCGCGGCGACGGCTATGCGCGCGACCTGTCGGGGGGCGAGTTGCAGCGCGTGGCGATCGCCCGTGCGCTCGTTCACCGCCCCGCGCTGATCCTCGCGGACGAGCCGACCGGGAACCTCGACCCGGAGACTGCGGCGCGCGTGCTGTCGCTGTTCGCCGATGCGGTGCGCAGCAATGGTGCGGCGGGCGTGATGGTGACGCATTCGGACGCGAGCGCGGCGATCGCCGACCGCGTGCTGACGCTGGGTGCCGAGGGACTGGTGGAGCGGCGTGGCGCCTGAGATCGGCCTGACGTCCGGGTCCGGGCTCTGGTCGGGACGGCTGGGACTCGGCTGGCTGATCGCGGGCGAGTGGCGGTTCCACCCTGCCCGCTTCCTGTTGACGGCGGTCGCGATCGCGGTCGGCGTGGCGCTCGGCTTTGCGGTGCATCTCGTCAACGGATCGGCGCTGGCGTCGTTCGATGGAGCGATGCGCGGCGTCAGCGGTGCCGCCGAACTGTCGGTCCGCGCGACCAGCCCGCTCGGCTTCGACGAACGCCTCTATCCCCGCGTCGCACGCGCCGATGGCGTCGGCGATGCCAGCCCGGTGCTGCGGATCGATGCGCGGATCGGCAAGGCTCGCCTGACGCTGCTGGGCGTCGACGTGATCCGGGCGGCCACGGTGACACCGTCGCTGATCGGCATCCGCCCGCGTGGCCCCGATACCGGCAACGATACGGCGTTCGACGAGTCCGCGCTGTTCCTGTCGCGTGCGGCGCTGACCCAGGTCGGCGCCAAGATCGGCACGCGATTGGTCGTCGTCGCCAATGGCCGGTCGGTGCCGCTGCGGGTGGCGGGCACGCTGCCGGCGACGGACGAATCGACCGCGGTCGGCGTCATGGATATCGCCGCGGCGCAGTGGCGGTTCGGGCGTCTCGGGCGGATCGATAGGCTCGACCTCGCGCTGTCGGATCGCGCAATCGCGGAGCCGGCGTTGCGCGCGATCCTGCCCGCGGACGCGATCCTGTCGACCGCCGAGACGCAGAACGCGCAGGGCGATGCCCTGTCGCGCGCGTACCGCGTCAATCTCGACATGCTGGCGCTGGTCGCGCTGCTGACTGGCGGTTTCCTCGTCTATTCGGCGCAGTCGCTGTCGGTAGTGCGGCGGCAACGTGCGTTCGCTCTGCTCCGGACATTGGGCATGCCGCGCGCCGGGATCATCGCTGCGGTCGTGATCGAGGGGCTTGCGATCGGACTGGTCGGCGCGGCGGCGGGATTGGCGGCAGGGTACGGCCTGGCATGGGCGGCACTCCACTGGTTCGGCGGCGACCTGGGTGCGGGCTATTTCGGTGGCAGCCCCGCGCGCGTCGTGATCCAGCCCGGTGCCGCGATCGGGTTCTTCGCGCTCGGCCTGCTCGCGGCGATCCTTGGCAGCGCGTTGCCTGCACGCGTCGCGGCACGCGCCGCACCGGCCGCCGCACTCAAGAACGCCGGCGACGTACTCGATCCGCGGCGGCCAGTCGCGTGGTGGCCCGCCGCCGCGCTGCTCGTTGCGGGGGGCGCCGCATCGCTGTTGCCCGCGATCGCCGGGCTGCCGTTGTTCGGTTTCCTGGGGGTGGCGCTGATGCTCGCGGGCGGCGTTGCGGGGGTGCCGTGGTTCGCCCGCACGCTGCTGACCCCGCTGGCAAGGCGGACGCGAGGCAGCGTGCCCGGCCTGCTCGCGGTCCGTCACCTTCACGGCGCGCCCGGCGAAGCGGCGACGGCGCTATGCGGGATCGTCGCCTCGACCGCGCTGATGATCGCGATGGCGACGATGGTGACCAGCTTCCGCGGCGCGGTCGACGAGTGGCTCAACCAGGTGCTTGGCGCGGACCTGTATCTGCGCACCACCGCCGGCGCGACGTTCGATCCGGCGACCCGCACCCGCATCGCAGGCACGCCGGGTATCGCCCGCCTCGCCTTCAGCCGCCAGATCCCGCTGAGCATCGCCGCGGATCGCCCACCGGTCAGCCTGATCGCAAGACCCGAGCGCGGCGGCCGCGATCCGTTGCTGGTGCTGATCGATCGCGGGCCGCCGGTGCCGAAGGACGCGCTGCCGATCTGGGTCTCGGAGCCCGCCCACCGCCTGTACGGTTGGGATGCGGGGGAGCGCATCACGCTGCCGATCGCAGGCCGCACGCAGTTCACCGTCGCCGGCATATGGCGCGACTACGGGCGCCAGGCGGGCGCGGTGCTGATCGACGAGGGCGATTACCAGCGCCTGACGGGCGACGATCGCCGCGATGAGATTTCCGCGACGATTCTGCCCGGTGCGGATCCGGCGAAGGTCGCGCGCGCGATGACAGATCGTCTGCCCGCCGACCTGCGTCCGCAGGTAGAGGTCGGCCAGCCGGCGACGCTGCGGAAACTCGCGCTGACGCTGTTCGATCGCAGTTTCGCGGTCACCTATCTGCTGGAGGCGGTGGCGATCCTGGTCGGGCTGGCGGGCGTGGCGGCGACGATGTCGGCGCAGACGATCGCGCGCGAACGCGAATTCGGGATGCTCCGGCATCTTGGCCTCACCCGCGGCCAGCTCACCAGGATGCTCGCCACCGAAGGCGCGATCGTCGGGCTCACCGGCGCGCTCGCGGGGATCGGGCTCGGCCTGGTCCTGTCGCAGGTGCTGATCCACGTCATCAACCCGCAGTCGTTCAACTGGACGATGACCACTCGCATTCCGGTCGGCACGCTGATCGGCGTCGCGACCGCGCTGACGGGTGCGGCGGCGGCGACCGCGATGCTGGCGGGGCGGCGCGCGACGGCGAGAAGCGCGGTACAGTCGGTGCGGGAGGATTGGTGATGCTGCGACCTTGGGCCCTGCTCGGCTGGATCGCCGCGATCGGTGTCGCCGCGCCCGCCGCCACGCCGCCCGCCCCCTATCCGGTCGTGCGGCCGGGGATCAGCTTGCGTTTCCCCGCGGATCACGGCGCGCACCCGGCGTTTCGCACCGAATGGTGGTACGTCACCGGCTGGCTGCGGACCGAGGATGGCAAGGATCTTGGTTTCCAGGTGACGTTCTTTCGCACGCGCCCGCCGGTCGATCCGCGCAACCCGAGCCGGTTCGCCGCACGCCAGGTCCTGTTCGCGCACGCCGCGCTGTCCGATCCAACCACCGGCAAGCTGCTTCACGGCGAGCAGGCGGCACGCGAAGGCTTCGGTCTCGCGCAGGCGCGTACGGGCGATGCCGACGTCGCGATCCGTGACTGGCGGTTGCGCCGTGCAGGCAATGGCCGCTGGACGACGCGCGTAAACGCGGACGGCTTCGGCCTCGCGCTCGACTTCCAGCCGACCCAGCCTCCCCTGCCGCAGGGAATCGGAGGCTATAGCCGCAAGGGGCCGCGCCCCGAGGAAGCGAGCTATTATTACTCGGTGCCGCATCTTCGCGTGACCGGCCGGGTCCGCAAAGGTGGCGGAACGGTCGCAGTGACCGGCGAGGCGTGGCTGGACCGCGAATGGTCGTCCAACTACCTCGCCCCCGCCGCGCAAGGCTGGGACTGGACCGGGCTCAATTTCGACGACGGCTCCGCGCTGATGGCGTTCCGCATCCGGCGCAAGGGCGGCGGCACGGTCTGGACGGGCGGCTCGCTCCGCCGCGCCGACGGCAGCATGACGGTGTTCGGCCCGGGCGACGTCGCCTTCCACCCGCTCGCGACATGGCGGAGCAAGGCGACCGGCGCGCTCTACCCCGTCTCGCAGGAACTGAGCGTCCGCATCGCGGGCGGCATCCAGCGCTGGCGCCTGGTACCGATGTTCGCCGCGCAGGAGCTCGACGCCCGCCGCAGCGGCCTGCCGGTCTATTGGGAGGGCGCGGTCCGCACCCGCGGCGGTCGCGGCTATCTCGAACTCACCGGGTACGAGCGCGCGCTCGAGATGTGAGCGCGCAAATTTTGCGGTGGCGGCGGACGAAACGCGTGCCAGCGCGTTGAGGTCGCTCGAACCGAAACGGGAGAGGACCGGGTTTGCCGCATTTTCTGGTTGCCGAAAGCGAGACCGCGGACGAGCGCGAGGCGCGTCGTCGCCACGCCGGCAAAAGCTCGGGCGAAACCTATGCGTCGACGCTTCGTCAACTCCGTCCCGATGCCGAGATCACGATCGTCGCACCTGCCGACGACGATGCGCAGGTCTATGAGACCAACGCGCTGGGCCTGTTCGACGCGGTGTTCATCACCGGATCGCCACTCCACGTCTATGACGACAGCCCGGAGGTCCAACGCCAGTTGACCTTCATGCGATCGGTGTTCGCATCGGGCACGCCGTCGTTCGGATCCTGTGCCGGGCTGCAGCTCGCGGTCGCCGCCGCCGGTGGGACAGTCCGCAAGATGCCGCAGCGGATGGAGGCCGGGATCGCCCGCCGCATCACGCCGACCGACGCCGGCCGCGATCACCCCCTGCTCGCCGGCCGCGCTGCCAGCTGGGACGCCCCCGCGATCCACGGCGACGAGGTCGAGACGCTTCCCGCAGACGCGACCCTGCTCGCGAGCAACGCCGTCACGACGATCCAGGCCGCCGAGATCCGCCACGACGGCGGGATTTTCTGGGGCGTGCAATATCACCCCGAACTCGCGCTCGGCGAGATCGCGGTCGCGTTGCGTCGCCAAGCCGAGGATATCGTCGAAGCCGGGCTCGCGGAGACGACCGGCGACGTCGAGCACCGCGCGGACCATCTCGATGCGCTGCACCACGATCCCGATCGCCGCTCGCTGCTATGGGCGCTCGGCGTCGACCGCGAGTTCGCCGACGAGGCGCGCCGCCGCACCGAACTGACCAATTTCCTCGATCACCTCGCAGACATCGACGCCAGCGATCGCGCACACGCCGCATCGCCCGATCTGTGTCCCGCCTGACCTTTTGACCCGCAACTAGGAGCGACCAATGTCCACCACCCTCAAGGCGAAGTTCGATACCCGCCGCGAAGCCGAGATGACCGTCGAGCGCCTGGTCCAGGAGCAGGGCATCGAGCGGACCGACATCTTCATCACCACCGACGGCGCAGACAACAGCGTCGGCGACGAGAAGGCCGGTTCGGATACCGAAGGCAAGAACCCGACGCCGGAATCACGCGACGATGCCGCCCTTGAAGGCAAGATCGTCGTCTCCGTCGACATCGCGGACGATACCCGCGCCGCCGAGGTGAAGGCCGCGTTCAAGGAATTCGACGCGAGCGATATCCAGGGCTGATAGCCGATCGAGGTACGGCGCTAACCACGCCGTACTTCCTACTCATCAATGCGGGGCGAGTCTTCGGAACGTTTCCAGGACCACGGCCTCCATGATCGGCTTGTCGAGCACTTCGGCGGGCGGATCGCACGGCACGCAGGCTTCGGGCGTTCCGGTGATGAACATGACGGGTATGTTGCCGTGCGCAGCGATGATCCTTTGTACCGCCAGCGGCCCGGTCCCCTCGCGAAGTCGGACGTCGGAAACGATCATGTCCGGGATGTGTGCCCCTGCGGCGACGACCGCGTCGGTCTCGCAATCCGCCTGATCATAGGATGTCGCGCCGGCTTGCTGAATCAGGCTGATGATATGGTCCGCGATCAGCCAGTCATCTTCGATCACAAGTACGTGGCACATTTGGGTTTCCCGGTAAACTCAGGGTCCCTCAACGCGCCGGATGCCAGTCGGGCCCAGTCTTCACATAGATTAAGTTAAATCACTTAACTTTGTTTTGGTGTAGTCTCACCGTTGTCCACTGTCGCAAGCCAGTCCGCATAGGGCGTCGTGCGCGCCATATGCCGGTTGAGATCGGGCGCGCCATCGGTCCACCATACCGGCCCGCGCTCGCCCAGACCGTGCTTCGCCGCATCGACCGCAGCCCGCGCAGCCACCTCCGCTGCGCTATCGCCCTCCCGCTTCGCCGCGGCCACGCCTCGCCGGCCGTCCATCAACGCCGCAACCAGTCGCACGCGTTCGTCTTCCGTTAAGCCGGGGTTCGCGGTTCGCCAAAGCCGTCCGCGCACCACGATATAGCGTCCGTCGGGGGTCGTCAGCGGGGGCGGTTTCGACATCGACGTCCGCGAGCCTAGAGCAGCGCGTCGATCGTGAAGACGACGCCGGTGTCGCGATACTCGATCCGGGCGGTGCCGCGCATATGCTGCGCGAGCACGCGTTCGATCATCCGCGATCCGAAGCCGGTGCGCGTCGGCGTGGTGACCACCGGGCCGCCGGTCTCCTCCCACATGAAGGCCAGCCTTCGTCCGCCTTCACCGATGCCAACGCTCCATGAAATCGTGACATGCCCGCCCGCGACGTGAAGCGCGCCATATTTGGCGGCATTGGTCGCCAGCTCGTGCAGCGCCATCGACAAGGCGAGCGTCACGCGCGGCTCGAGCCGGACATGCGGCCCCTCGACCGAGAACAGGCGACCGCCGCCATCGTCGAACGGCGCCATCACCCCGGTCACGATATCCGCGATCGTCGCACCCTCGACCTCGTCGCGCAGCAACAGGTCGTGCGCGACCGCCAGCGATCCGATCCGCGCACCGATCGTGTCGCGCGCCTCGGACATCGAGGCTGCATCGCGCAACGTCTGGTTGACGATCGCGCTTACCGTCGCGAGCGTGTTCTTGACCCGGTGCGTCAACTCCCCCGCCAGCAGGGCGCGATGTTCCTCGGTCCGCTTGCGCTCGGTGATGTCGGTCGAAAACCCGGTCATCGACAGCGCCGTGCCATCCGCGCGCGTCAGCAATTCGCCGCGGATCGCGACCCAGCGAACCTCGGCCGTTGGCGTCACGATGCGGTATTCTATGTCATAGTCGCATCCCGTCGCGATCGTCTCCTGGATCGCCTCGACGACACGCGCGCGATCCTCCGGATGGATCGTTTCGAGGAACTCGGGATAACCGAACGCCGCGCCCGGATCATAGCCGAAGACGATCTTGCAGCCATCCGACGCATCGAGATGCTGGCTGGCGGGATCGAAGGTCCACGCGCCCAGCCGCCCTGCCTTCAACGCGAATTGCAGCCGCGCGGCGCTGTCCGCGAGCCGAACCTGCGTCTCCGCGGCGGACGCCTCGAGTTCGCGCTGCTCGGCCTCCAGCAACGCGAGCGTTTCGCGTTCGAGCGTCACGTCGTGCTGGGACGCGACGTAATAGCGCAGATGCCGGCTGCGATCGAATACCGGCGCGACCAGCAGGCGGTTCCAGAACGGCGTCCCGTCCTTGCGGTGGTTGAGCAGGTCGATCTCGAGCCGCTCGGACCGCCCGATCGCATCCCGCAGCCGCGACACGTCCTCGGGACGCGTCTCCGGCCCTTGCAGGAACCGGCAATTCCGGCCCACCACCTCGTCGCGGGCATAGCCGGTCAGACGCTCGAACGCGGCGTTCAGGTGAATGATCGGGTTGTCGGGAAGCGTCGGATCGCTGATCGCCATAGGCAGGATCGCTTCGTTGAACCCGACCACGAAAGGATCCGCCGCGTCGAGCGAACGGCCGAATGCCGCCAGGATCAGCGTATGATCGGCATCCTCGTCCCGCAAGGACGTCTGGTTCTTACTCTGTTCCAAGCAGGTATTTGCTGCCTAAAGTCTGGCACGTCCACAATAGCATACCGTCATTGTGCCGAGGCATTTCGACCGCCGGGGTGCGTGGCGGGAGAACGTGCGAACGCGACGCGATCGCGCCGCGCATCTACCGATACGCCGTCAGGCGGCGATCCGCGCGACGGCGGCCGCCTCTCCGCCGATCGGGGTCGAACCCATGCCCACCGCCGCTGGTACGAGTGTGTCGACCGCATCGGTGAATGGCACGACCGGTCGCCCGACCAGATAGCCCTGCACCGCGTCGCACCCGATCGAGCGCAGCAATTCGAGCTGTTCGCGCGTCTCGACTCCCTCCGCATGCGTCAGGACGCCGAGTTCCTGGCCGATCGCGACGGTCGCGCGCAGCACCGCCATGCACCGCGCGTCGGAGCCCGCCTCGATCACGAAGCTCCGGTCGATCTTGATCCGGTCGAACTGGAAATCGCGAAGATGCGCGAGCGACGACTGGCCGGTGCCAAAGTCGTCGAGCGCGACCTTGATCCCGGTCCGGCGGATCCGCGCCAGCATCGCCGCGGTGCGCGCGGCATCGTCGATCAGCGCGGTCTCGGTGATCTCGACCTCGACCCGCTCCGCCGCGACACCGTGGACCATGATCGCCTGCGTCAGGTGGTGCAGCAGCGCGTCCGACTTCAGCTGTCCCGCCGACACGTTGATCGCGACATGCAGGTGCGACGACCAGCCCGCCAGCTGGCGGCACGCTTCCATGATCACCCACCGCCCGATTTCCTCGATCAGGCCGCAATCCTCGGCGATCGGGATGAAGGTATCGGGCGAGATCCAGCCGCGCGTCGGGTGGTTCCAGCGGATCAGCGCCTCGTATCCCGTCGTGATGCCCGACGACAGCGCCACCACCGGCTGGAACGCGAGCGAGAAGCCGCCGTTCTGCACCGCCTCGTACAGGTCGTCGGTGATGTGCTGCCGTTCGACCAGGCGCTCGGCAAGGCCCGAGACATAGGGTTGCGCACGCCGGCGCCCGCGTCGTTTCGCCTCGTAGAGCGCCATGTCGGCGCGCTTCATCAGTTCGTCGGGCGTCAGGTCGTTGGCGAACCCGGCGATGCCGATGCTGCATCCGGGCAGCAACCGGCGTTCGTCGATGATCACCGGCGCGCTGAGCCGGACGACGATCGTGTCGGCCAGCGCGGTCGCCGCGTCGCCCAGTTGCGTGGCGATGATCGCGATCTCGTCGCCGCCCATCCGCGCGACGAAGCTGTCGTCGGGCAACAGGCTCGTCAGCTCGGCCGCGACATGGATCAGCAGCGTATCGCCGACCGCATGGCCATACGCATCGTTGATCCGCTTGAAATCGTCGAGGTCGATCAACAGCAGCGAGAACGGCTCGCCGAGACCGATCCGCGCTTCCTTCTCCTCGCGCAGCGCGCGGCGGTTGCGCAGTCCGGTCAGCGGATCGTGATAGGCGAGATGCGTGAGGTTACCGAGCGCACGGCGTTCGGCGCTGACGTCGTTGAACGTCAGCACGATGCCCTGTCGCGGGATCGACCGGCACTGCATCTGATAGGTGCGGCCATCCTCCATCTCGCATTCGCGGTCGAAGTCGTCGTCGAGCTGCACCCACTGCTTCATCGCGCCCCCGACCAGCGTACGCTTTTCCGCCGCCCAGCCGCGGCATGTCGCGATGACGTCGAGGAACTGGTCGATCGTCAGCCCTGGGCCGATCGCGTCGACCGGCGTGTTGAACAGGTCGAGGAAGCGCCGGTTGAAATGACGCAGGCGGCCTTCGCGGTCGATGAACACCAGCCCGTCGGACATGCTCTCCATCACCGACTTCAGCGTCTGCGCCTCTTCCTCGCGCGTCGTCTTGAAGCGCGCGAAGGTCAGCAGGCTGCCGAGGCACGTGACCGACACTGCGAAGGTCATGCAGGCCGCGACCAGCCCCGGCGACAGCACGCTGCCGGGCACGTCGTTGATGCTGCCGAGGACGAGGTCGCCCGACAGCGACAGGAAATGCGTGACGCAGATCGACAGCGCGAACACCAGGCACCCGATCGGCCGCGAGCGCGACCATCTGCGGTTGATCTGCCACGACGACAGCAGCAGCGTCCCCATGATCAGCCCGGCGACATTGGTCGGCCACGAAAAGACGTGGATACAGTCGGTCATGCCGGTGATGCCGACCGCGTGCATGCACCAGATCCCCGCCCCCGCTGCACCCGCCGCCACGATCCGCCCCTTGTGCGACCGCAACCGCGTAATCGCGACGATCGGCACGCCGACGGTCAGGATCCCGACCAGCGCCGACACCGTCGTCACCAACGGGTCGTAGCGCAGCAGCAGGTCGGGCCGGTATGCGAGGATGGCGATGAAGTGCGTCGCCCACACCCCGAGCCCGGCGGCCAGTGCCAGCGCGCCGTGACGCCAGCCGAACGGCTCGCGCTGCGCCGCATTGGCCATGTCGGTCGTGAGGAGAGAGACGGACCAGCTCGCGGTCAGGCAGATGCCGATCGCGACGACGACCAGATAGCCGGAGTGCTGGAAATGGAGATTGAAGAGAGTGGGTAGCATGGTCGCTCGGTCGTTTTTTCCCGAGTGACACGAACACCTTAACGAAAAGGCACGCGCCGCTGCCCGCGTGTTGAGCCGCGTTGATGCAGGTTACTCGTTCGCGTGAAAGAACCGCAGAATCACGCTCGTGCCACTGGCCACCTCGCCGAACGCCACGGTCGCGTTGAGGCGAGTCGCCGCCGACCGCACGATCGCCAGGCCGAGGCCGCTTCCCTCCGGACTCCCAGGCGCGCCGAGCCGGACGAACCGGTCGAACGCCATCTCGCGCTGGTCATGCGGTATCCCCGGCCCATCGTCGACCACCGCGATCGTCGTCTCCGACGGCGTCGTCTGGAGCCTGACCGACACCGTGCCGCCGCGCCGGTTGTAGCGGATGCCGTTGTCGATCAGGTTCGACACGATCTCGAAGATCAGCGTGCGGTGGCCGGGAACGACGTGGCTGACCTCCGGGTCACCCTCGATCGTCAGGTCGATGCCGGCTTCGATCGCGCGGTTGATCTGTCGCGTGATGACCGCCACCGCCACTTCGCGCAGGTCGACCGCCTCGAGTGGCGCGGACACGCCGGCCTCCTCGGCGCGCGCCAACGCCAGCAACTGCGTCACCAGGCGTTCGAGACGCACCACCGCGTCGGCGATCTCGTCGAGCGCGACGCTGCGTTCGGGACCCGAGCCACGGCGGGCGAGCGCGACCTGGACCTTCAGCACCGACAACGGCGTGCGCATCTGGTGCGAGGCATCTGCGGTGAAGCGGCGGACGCCGACGGTGGCGGTGTCGAGCTGCGCCAGCAGGCGGTCGAACGCACCGGCGAGCGGGCGGAGTTCGCTCGGGAGCGGACCTGTGTCCAGCGGCGAGAAATCGGGCCGGGCGCGTCCGTCACGTGCCTCAACCGCGCCGCGCAGGCGGGCAAGCGGGCGGAGGCTCCAGCCTAACGCAGGCCGGATGAGCAACGCCGCGGCACCGACGAGAACGCATTCGCCGATCAGCAACGCCAGCATCAGGCGCCGAGTGAGCGCGCCGCGGTTATCGAGCGTCTCGGCGATCTGGACGATCACGGGCTTGTCGATCCGGGGGAGCGAGCGGCGGACTTCGGCGATGCGGATCTGCTGGCCGCGGTAGCGCGCGAAGCGATAGCGCGGGACGTCGATCGAGAGCGTGGCGGGATCGGGAGCTGGCAGGTCCGCGTAGCCGGTGAGCAGGTCCGGGCCGACGGCGACGCGGTAATAGACGTTGTCGCGTTCGGTATTCTCCAGCATTCCGAACGCGGCGGACGGCAGGTCGAGCGTCACCTCGCCGCGTTCGACCTGCACCGTCTCGGCGATCGCGCCGAGCGCACCGCCGAGCACGCGGTCGTTGGTGCGGCGGACGACGTCGGCGATCAGCGTCGCACCGACCACGCCGATCAGGATCGCCGCCGCCAGCAACGGCCCGAGCACCGCGACCAGCAGACGCGTTCTCAGTGCGGGCGTGCGGGTCTCAGCCGGCATCGAGCATATAGCCGACCCCGCGGACGGTGCGGATACCGGGGCCATCGGGCGCTAGCTTGCCGCGGAGGCGCGTGACATGGACCTCGATCGCGTTGTCGCCGACTGGCTCGTCGAACCCGAACACCTCGCCGATCAGCAACGCTCGGGGGACGACCCGTCCGGCGCGGGTTGCAAGTGCCTCCAGCACCGCACGCTCCCGCCGACGCAGGTCGAGCGCACGACCGGCGATGTCCGCGTCACCAGTCGAGCGGTTGATCGTCAGCGTACCGACGCTCAGCACCGGCAGCGGATCGCCCCCGCGCCGCCGCCCCAGCGCTCGGACACGCGCCTCCAGTTCCTCGGGCTCGAACGGCTTCCGCAGGTAATCGTCAGCGCCGAGGTCGAGCCCGCGCACCCGGTCGTCGAGCGCATCGCGCGCGGTCAGCATCAACACCGGCACGCGTTCGCCGCGCCGCCGCAGCGTCTCCAACACAGTGAACCCGTCGATACCGGGCAACCCGACGTCGAGGATCACCAGCGCATACGGCTCCCCCGCCACCACCGACAGCGCGTCCTCCCCGGTCGCGACGTGATCGACCGCATTACCGCCCGCGCGCAGCAACGCCGCGATGCTGCGCGCCAATGCCGCGTCGTCCTCGATCAGCAGGATGCGCATGAAAAACCATGAAAGGTTGGTGACAGGTTCGGTTCGTACTCCACCGTTGCAGTCTATCCGAACACAGAGACGGAAGGCGAGGAGAGTGACGATGGCACGAATTTTTCTGAAGATCGCACTGCTGGCTACGAGCTTCACCGCGACCGCCGTCGTGGCGCAGCGCCCTGCCAACTATCCGCGCTCCTACGACCAGCTCATCTCCGACGCGCGCGCCGAGCGGCAGGTGCGGATCTACGGCAATGCTGATCGCGCCGAACTGCTGCCCGTCGTCGCCGCGTTCCGGAAGCGCTATCCCGGGATCACCGTGCTGTATGCGGACATCGGCTCGACCGAGATGTACCGCCGCTTCGTCACCGAGACGCGTGCGCGGCGCATGTCCGCCGATCTCGTCTGGTCGTCGGCGATGGACCTCCAGGTGAAGCTGATCAACGACGGCTTCGCGCAAGGCTATGCGAGCCCGGAAAAGCCTGCGCTGCCGTCGGTGTCGGTGTGGAAGAACATGGGCTTCGGCGTCACCGCGGAGCCGATCGGGATCGTCTACAACAAGCGCCTCGTGCCCGCCGGACAGGTGCCGCGCACGCACGCCGCGCTGGAGACATGGCTGCGGAAGAATGCCCGCGCGCTGACCGGTCGCGTCACGACGTTCGACCCGGCGCGCTCCAATGTCGGTTATCTATACCTGTCGGAAGACCTCGCGATCACGCGCGACACTCGGTCGCTGCTGGAGGCGATCGCGGCGACCAGGCCGGTGTTGTCGCGGACCAGCGAGCCGATGTTGCGCGGCGTCGCCGAGGGGCGGCAGGCGATCGCGTACAACGTCATCGGCTCTTACGCCCTGGAACGTGCGCGGACCGACCCCCGCATCGGGGTCGCGTTCCTCCAAGACTACACGATCGTCACCTCGCGGATCGCGTTCATCGCGCGCGAGGCCGCGCACCCGGCGGCGGCCAAGCTGTTCCTCGATTTCCTGCTGTCGCGCGAGGGCCAGTCGCTGCTCGCCAAGCGCAGCCTGTGGCCGGTCCGCACCGACGTTTCGGCACGCCGTCTTCCTTCAAGCCAGGCGCGACCGATCCGCGTGGGCCCGCAACTTCTCGTCAACCTCGACCGCGTCAAGCGCCAGCGTTTCCTGCGCGACTGGACCGCGATTCTCGCCACCGGAGCCCAACAATGACTCTTTTCCGTACCGGGTGCGCCGCACTCGCGCTGATCGCCGCGACGCCGGCGCTGGCCCAGGCGCCGACCGACGCCGACCTTACCGCGCTGGTGCGTGCGCAGGCCGCCGAGATCGCGGCGCTGAAGTCGCGGCTCGACCGGCTGGAGAGCAACGCCGCCGTCGCGCAGGCGTCCGCTCCGGTACCGCCCGTGCAAATCGCACCGCAGGCAGTCGCGCAGAACACCGAGCCGCGTCGCACCGTGCCGTTCGCGCCGCAGCTCGCCCCTCCCGGCCCCGCCGACCGCAGCGTCGCGCAGGCGGTCGCCGCGCGCGACAATCCATCGGGCGTGACCACCGAATGGGGCGCCGGCCTGCCCGTCTTCCACTCGGCGGACGGCGTCTACACGTTCAAGCCGCGCGGCCGCATCCTGACCGACGTCAGCTCGAGCTTCGGCTCGAAATATGACGGCCGCAACATCACCACGACGGGCATGCGCGCGCTGCGCCTCGGCCTCGAAGGGGGCGTCGGCACGCATTTCTTCTACCAGTTCGAGAGCGACTTCTCGGAGAACGAGGTCGACGTCGTCACCGCGTTCGTCGGCTGGCGCAACAAGATCAAGCCGGGCCTCGACTACGACGTTCGCGCCGGTCATCTGTTCAACGATCGCGGCTTCGAAGGCTCGACCGGCTCGGACTCGACCCCGTTCCTGGAGCGCACCACGGTGGCCACCGCGATCATCCCGCAGCGTGGTTTCTACGGTATCGGCGTAATGCCGCGCATCTTCTGGAAGACCGGCCATGCCTCGGTAACGATCACCGGCGACCGGATCGACGGCACGCAGACGGTCGGCGACAGCCGCACGGTGCTGGGCCGCGCGCACTGGAACCCGATCAAGTCCGACACCGGCGTGCTCCATCTCGGTGTCTGGGGATTCGACGAATCGCTATCGTCGGTCGCGGGCACGCTGACGCGCAACACGGTGATCGGCGGCCGCTTCAACGGCGCGCTGCGCGTGTCGACCGGGCCGCTGATCGGCGGTACCGGCACGACCGGCTACGGCGTCGAGCTCGGCGGCTATCGCGGGCCGTTGTGGGTGATGGGCGAAGCGGGCCGCCGCAACGCGCGGCTCGACGGCGGACGTCCCGATTTCGTCAGCAAGGCATGGAGCGTCTCGGGCGGTCTGTTCCTGACCGGCGACCTGCCGCCATACAACCCGCGGCTCGGCAGCTTTGGCCAGCCCAAGGTGTTGAAGCCGACGTTCGACGGCGGAGTCGGCGCGATCGAACTCACCGCGCGCTACGAAAGCCTCGATTTCGACAATCTGCTGACCGGTGGCGACGGCTGGGCGGCGACTGTAGGCGTCAACTGGTACCTCAACTCGTTCACCCGCTTCCAGGTGAACGCGATCCAGTGGAACACCGACAACCGCGCCGGCGACTATGTCGGCAACGACAGCGGCCAGACGCTCAGCGCCCGCGTTGGCGTCACGTTCTGATGCATAGCGTCTGTCCTGTCTTTGGTGCTGCAATCAGCCTCCCGCGTCGCGTCATCCTGACGAAAGTCAGGATCCAGAGCCGCGAGGGACCACGCTCAGTAACCCTGGATCCTGACTTTCGTCAGGATGACGGTGGTGTTGCAGCCACCCCCCCTATTCACGCCCTTTTCTAGGACGAAGCGATGAACCTTGCCCTGCTCGGCTTCCTGATGGTCGCCACGTTCATGACGTTGATCATGACCAAGAAGATGACGCCGCTCGTCGCGCTCATCGTGATCCCGTCGATCTTCGGCGTGTTCGCGGGTGAGGCCGCGGGTCTCGGCCCGATGATGATCGACGGCATCAAGAACCTCGCGCCGACCGGCGTCATGCTGCTGTTCGCGATCCTGTTCTTCTCGACGATGACCGACACCGGCCTGTTCGATCCGCTGGTCGGGCGGCTGATCCGGATGGTCCACGGCGATCCGATGCGGATCCTGATCGGGACGGTCGTGCTGTGCGCGCTCGTCAGCCTCGATGGCGACGGGTCGACCACCTACATCATCACGATCGCCGCGCTGCTGCCACTCTACAAGCGCTTCAACATGAACCGGTTGTACCTCGTCTGCCTGCTGATGACGACGAGCGGGATCATGAACCTGACGCCGTGGGGCGGTCCGACCGCGCGCGCCGCAAGCGCGCTGAAGCTCGATCCCGCGACGCTGTTCCTCCCGCTGATCCCCGGCATGATCGCCGGCCTCGCCTTCCTGATCGGGCTCGCCGTGTATTTCGGGCGCAAGGAGCGCGTCCGGATGGGTCAAGCGGGGGTAACCGCGGACACCGAGTTCACCGGCATGGCCGTCTCGCAATATCCCGAGGCACGTCGCCCGAAGCTGATCTGGTTCAACGCCGCGCTAGTCATCACGCTGCTCACGTTGCTGGTGTGGGGCATCCTGCCGTTGTCGGTGCTGATGATGCTGGCGTTCGCGATCGCGATGATCGTCAACTATCCCGGCGTCGCCGATCAGAAGGAGCGCATTTCCGCGCATGCCGGCAACGTGCTCGCGGTCGTCTCGCTGATCTTCGCGGCGGGCATCTTCACCGGCATTCTCGGTGGCACCGGCATGGTCGAGGCGATGAGCAAGGCGGTGGTCGGCGTGATCCCGCCCGCGCTCGGGCCGTACATGGCGCCGATCACCGCGGTGCTGAGCATGCCGTTCACCTTCTTCATCTCGAACGACGCGTTCTATTTCGGGATGCTGCCGATCCTCGCCGAGGCCGGCGCGCATTACGGCGTCGCGCCCGAGGCGATCGCGCGTGCGTCGCTGATGGGCCAGCCGGTCCACCTGCTCAGCCCGCTGGTGCCGTCGACCTATCTGCTCGTCAGCCTGGTCGGGATCGACCTCGCCGATCACCAGCGCTTCACGCTCGTGCCCGCGATCGCGGTCTGCGTCGTGATGACGATCGTAGGCATGATCGCGCTCGCCTTCCCGTTCGTCGCCTGAGGTGAGCATCCCCGCAACCCGCCGCTACCGGAGCTTCCGCATGATCCGACCGCGTACACCGTTGATGCTGCTCCCCGCGATGGGCTGCGACGGGCAGCTCTGGGCGCGCCAGATCGTCGACCTCGCCGCCGTCGCACAGGTCGATTTCGGCGACCTGTCGCAGGACGATACGCTGTCCGAAATGGCCGCGCGCGTTCTCGCCAGCGCGCCGCCGCGGTTCGCGGTCGCGGGCGTCAGCCTCGGCGGCTACGTCGCGATGGAGATGGTGCGGCAAGCCCCCGACCGTATCGAGCGGATCGCGCTGTTCGGCACGCGCGCGTCGATGGAGGTCCGCCCGCGCACCGTCGTCGGCCAGGGCCTGCTCGCCACCGCGCCGCACGCCGACCCGCGCCTGACCGCGATCGTCGCCGGCCCCGCACAGGCGATGGCGGAACGCGTCGGCCAGACCGTCTTCGAACGCCAGCAACGCGCGCTGTTGGCTCGCCCCGACATCAGCGAGGCGATCGCCGCGATCCACGTTCCCACACTGGTGGCCGTCGGCGACCGCGACCTGATCTGCACCCCCGACGACGCACGCGCGCTGAGTGCACGGATCGAGGGCTCGCGGTTCCACATGCTGCGCTCCTGCGGCCACCTCGCACCGATGGAGCGTCCCGGCGAAGTCACCGCACTGCTCCGCCAGTGGCTGAAGACCGGCTGATCGAACGGGAGGGCCCGCTGCCAGGACCGTGCAGGCGCCGTTCGCGAAACGGTCGGCACGGACCCTGCCCTTCGATGAGGATGCATCGTGACCTCGACCGACGACCAGCATCCCGTATCGGCAACCCTGTGGTCGACCGGGCTCGTGCCCGCCATCGTCCCGCGCTCACGACAGGCGTTTCCCAGCTAGGCGCCGGCCTCCGCCGGGGAGGTGTGAACGGCGGGCTCCTGTGTAACTCCGGGATTGGAAGCTACTCGATCACCCAAGCCTCGCCGGCGACGGGCGTGCGGAAGCGGCTGATGGGAATGTGTTCGCGTAGCAGCGCCGCGCGGAGGCGGTCGGGGGGTTCGTTGATCCCCTCGGACGTCAGCTCGAACGTTCCCCAGTGGACGCCGATCGCATAGGCCGCGCCGAGTTGTTCGAACGCGGTCACCGCCTGGTCCGGGCCGATGTGGTTGTCGGTTTCGTGGCCTGCGAAATGATAGGCGCCGACCGGGAGAATCGCGAGGCGGACCGGGCCGGCTGCGCGCGCTTCGGTTGCCCAGCGCATGTCGCCGGGGCCGGTGTCGCCTGCGAAATAGAGGTTGCCGCCGGGCAGCGTCACGGTGAAGCCAGCCCAGAGCGTCTTGTCGCGGTCGCCGGGGTCGTATTCGCTCCAGTGGTGCGCGCGGTCGACGATCACGTCGATGCCGGGACGTAGCGTCACCCGGCCGCCCCAGTCGCGCGCGACCGCATGGATGCCGCTGCGCGCTAGGATCTGGTCGTTGCCGAGGCCGGTCACTATCAGCGGCTTGTCGCGGTGCCAGAGCCGTCGCATCGCGGTTATGTCGAGATGATCGCGGTGGTCGTGGCTGAGCAGGATGAGGTCGATCTTCGGCAGGTCCGCGAGACGCACGCCGGGTTCGCGAACGCGCTTGACGCCGACGAACTGGACCGGGGACGAGCGCTCGAGCCACATCGGATCGGTCAGGATGTTGAGTCCCTGGGTCTGCACCAGCACGGTCGAATGGCCGATCCAGGTGACGCGCATCGGTTGGCCTTCGACCCGGGCGGGCGGGCGCGTCGGGGTGACGGGGACTTGGGGCCAGGTGCGGTAGGGTGGCTTCACCAGATTGCGGAGCAGCGCGACCGGGCCCTGCTTCTGCTCGCCGGTGCTGCCCTGCACGCCGTCGGGGTTGAAGAAGCGTTCGCCGTCGAAGTGATTGCTCAGCGGAAAGGTCTTTGTCGACGGCGTCGCGCAACCGGCGAGAAGCGTGAGCGCGAGCAGTATCGAGCGAGGGCGGATCATGGCGCGCTGACGAATATGTCACTCGATCATCAGGGTCCAGTCACGCGCGGAGGGCCAGAGCGACGAGTATGGACGATGATTTCGAAGTGCGCGGGTTGCATGAGCAGCTATCGGAGGAACGCGCGGCCGGCGGGGAAGCGTTCGACCAGCGGATCGCATTGTTCACCGCGATCCTGGCGACGCTGGCGGCGGTGACCAGCTTCCTCGGCGGGCATACGCAGAACGAGGCGCTTCTGCACAAGAACGAGGCGGTGCTGATCAAGGCGCAGGCGTCGGATGCGTGGGGCTATTACCAGGCGGAGGATTTGAAGCGGCACATCGCGCAGATGGAGGTCGATCTCGCGCCGCCGGGGTTCGGTGCGACTCAGATGGCGACGCACCGGGCGAATATCGCGCGGTACAAGGCGCGGGGGACGGCGTTGAAGCGGGAAGCGGAGACACTCGATCGGCGCTCGGCGGCGGCGGATGGCGAGTCGGACGAGGCGCTGCGGCCCCATACGAAGCTGGCGCTGGCGGTGACCGCGATCCAGGTGGCGATCGCGCTGGCGTCGATCACGGCGCTTACCGGGCGGCGGTGGTTGCTTTGGGTCGCGGGGGCGGCTGCGCTGGTGGGGGCGGTGTTGGCTGGGCTGGCCTGGTTCTGATCCCTCGATCCTCCCCCGCCAGGGGGAGGTGGCTGGCACTTGCCAGACGGAGGGGGAGGTAAGGAGAAACATCTGTTTCGTGTCCTCCCCCTCCGTCGCTTCGCGCCACCTCCCCCTGGCGGGGGAGGATCGACGGGTCAGATGTCCTGGACCAGACGGCCGTACAGATCCGGCCGACGGTCGCGGAAGAAGCCGAAGGCGGCGCGGTGGCGCTTGACGATGTCGAGGTCGATCGTCGCGGTGATCACGCCCTCGTCGTCGCGGCCGAGTTCGGCGAGGATGTCGCCGCGCTCGTCGGCGATGAAGCTGGTGCCGTAGAAGGTCTGGCCGTGCTCGACGCCGACGCGGTTGGCGGCGACGATAGGCACGACGTTGCTGACCGCGTGGCCGACCATGGCGCGACGCCAGAGCCGGGCGGTGTCGAGCGAGGTATCATGCGGCTCGCTGCCTATCGCGGTCGGGTAGAACAACACTTCGGCACCCATCAGCATCATCGCGCGGGCTGTCTCCGGATACCACTGGTCCCAGCAGACGCCGACGCCTAGCTTCCCGGCAGGGTGCGGCCAGACCTTGAAGCCGGTGTTGCCGGGGCGGAAGTAGAACTTTTCCTCATAGCCGGGGCCGTCGGGGATATGGCTCTTGCGGTAGACGCCCTGCACGTTGCCGTCGGGGCCGATCATGGCCAAGCTGTTATAGTGGTGCGGGCCGTCCGTCTCGAAGAAGCTGGTCGGGATGGTGACCTTGAGCGCTTCGGCGAGCGCCTGCATCGCGAGTACTGCCTTGTGCTCGCCTACCGGGGCGGCGTTGGCGAACAGGCCCTCGTCCTCGACGCGGCAAAAATACTCGCCTTCGAACAGCTCGGGGGGCAGGATCACCTGCGCGCCTTTCGCGGCGGCCTCGTGGACGAGGCGCGACACGTTGGCGATGTTGCGGTCGATGTTGGGCGTGAAGCCCAGCTGCAGCGCGGCGACGGTGATCTCGGTCATGGCGGCGCATATAAGAGAGCGGTTCGGGTTGTGCGAGCCTTTGGTGATCCGGTTCCCCCGCGGAGGCGGGGGTCCCGGGTTACGGGCGTTGTCCTGCGAGATCCTGGGCCCCCGCCTTCGCGGGGGAACAACAGGAGGGGCGATTGACATTCCCCTGCCCTGTCCGACATGCGGCGGGGATGATCGATCATCCTCTCCCCGCAAGCTGGCAGGCACTCGCTGCCGAGTTCGAGGCGCCGTACATGCGCGCGCTCGATGCGTTTCTGGAGGGCGAGCGAGCGGCGGGGGCTCGGGTGTTTCCGGAGGATGCGGACCGGTTTCGGGCGCTGGAGCTGACGCCGCTCGATCAGGTGCGGGTCGTGATACTTGGGCAGGATCCGTATCACGGCGAGGGGCAGGCGCATGGGCTGAGCTTCTCGGTGCGGGAGGGGGTGCGGACGCCGCCTAGCCTAGTGAATATCTACAAGGAGCTGGAGGCGGATCTCGGAATCCCGCGGGCCCGCCATGGCATGCTCGATCATTGGGCGGCGCAGGGCGTGCTGTTGCTCAACGCGGTGCTGAGCGTGCGGATGGGCGAGGCGGCGTCGCACCAGAAGCGCGGGTGGGAGCGGTTTACCGATGCGGTCATCGCGGCGGTGAACGCGCAGGACAAACCGGTCGTGTTCCTGCTGTGGGGGGCGTATGCGCAGAAGAAGGCGGCGTTCGTCGATGATGTGGCGAAGGGCGGGCGGCATCTGGTGATCCAGTCGGCGCATCCTTCGCCGCTGGCCGCGCGGACCGGGTTCTTCGGATCGCGGCCGTTCAGCAGGGCCAATGATTTTCTCGAAACCCATGGGCGTGCTCCGATCGACTGGGCGCTGCCGGAGACCGACCGATGAGCGACGAATACACTTACGACGAAGCGACCGGCGAGTGGGTTGCGGGCGGTGCTGCGACCGCGGTGGCGGCGGACGACGGCGTGGTCGTGGTGCGGGATTCGGTTGGCAACGTGCTGGCGGACGGCGACCAGGTGACGCTGATCAAGGACCTGACCGTGAAGGGCGCGGGGCAGACGTTGAAGCGCGGGACGTTGATCAAGTCGATCCGGCTGACCGGCGACGCGCAGGAAATCGACTGCCGGTACGAAGGGATCAAGGGGCTGGTGCTGCGCGCGGAGTTCGTTCGGAAGCGGTAGGTTGGGAGATGGGCGGCGCCAAAGGTCACGATAAAGTTACGCTCGGAAACGGCGCCGGCCGGGACCTTCATGGTCATCCTCACCCTCCTGGACGCGAACCCTCTCGGGATATTTGGGCGGGATCGTCGCCTTCGCGGCGGCGAGTTGCGCCTCGAACGTCTGGACGGACGGTGCGGAACCGGTTGACGCGGGACGGCGCTGGGCGATGGGTTCGGCGCGGATATCGGCGACTTCGAGCGCCATCACCAGCGCCTCGGGAGCCATCAGGCGGTGCGGTTCGGCGGGCATCGGCGGCGCGAGCGCGGCGAGCGTGGCCTCGACCGGCGGTACCGGGATGGGCGCCGGCGCAGGCGACTGGCCGGGGGTGCGATAACGATCAGGGTGGTGCGCCCGCAGGAGGAACATCAGCAGGCGATCGTTGTAACGGACGCGCTGGCCAACGCGGTTGCCGTCGCGGTCGAACACCGGCTCGGGCGATCCGTTGATCGCGCGGTCGAAGGCGAGATCGACCAGCCGCAGCGACGCGGTCTGCACCGCCGCATCCCACGCCGCTGCGAACGCCGCGCCATCGGCCGCGCGGCGCAGGCGGTAGCAAGAGGTCGCCGACATGTTCACCTCGCGCGCGGCCTGCGTGACCGAGCCGGTATCCACGAGCACGCCGATGAACGCCTGCTGCGTCGCGACCGTCCAGCCATCGTGCCGCACCTTCCGCCGGACCGGCACCCAGTCATACTCGGCGAGGTCGAAGTCCTCGACCGTCGGGAGGTGCTCCGCCTCGATGATGGTCATCGCGGTGGTCTGTGCGGTTGGCTCGGGAGTGGCCGGTTCGATAGCGGGGGCGATGTCGGGCATGACATCGCGGCGAGCGCGCGTGCGCGTGGGTTTGGTCATGGTCGGAGCGGATCAGGCGGGCGGCGTGTAGGACAGCGTTTGCCCGGGCTGTTGGACTTTTTGTGGAGAGGGTGTGGCGCGGGGGCATCCTTCACGACAGCCGCGCATGGTTGACATTGGACAAAATATTGTCCATATTTCATTCATGCAGACGGTGACCTATTCCGAAGCGCGCGAGAACCTGAAGTCCGTGATCGACAAGGTCGCGGCGGACCGGGCCCCCGTGATGATTACGCGGCAACGCGGCGAGAATGTCGTGCTGATCTCGGCGAGCGAATGGGCCGGGATGGAGGAGACGCTCTATCTGTTGCGCTCGCCCAAGAACGCCGAACGGTTGCTGGAAGCGGTCCGTGGGTTCGAGACTAACGATGCAGAAGCAGTTCCTTTTCCGTGAACGTAGCCTTCTGGCCTACGGCTTGGGAGGACTATCGTCACTGGCAGGATCATGACGCGAAACTGGTCGACAAGTTGCACGTGCTGATCGAGGAATGCCGACGCCATCCCTTCAAAGGTACGGGCAAACCCGAACCGCTCGGCGGCAATCTGTCGGGCTGGTGGTCGCGCAGGATCAGCCACGAGCACCGACTCGTGTACCGCGTGACGGGAAGCGGCGATGCGCAGACGTTGCAGGTCGCGCAGTGCAGGTATCATTATTGATGTGCTTGTCGCGTACCCCGCAAATGCATAGGATCGGACATGGCACAGAATAGTGTAGACCTTCCTGACGAGCTGATGGCTTGGGCCGAGCGGCAAGTCGCCGAAGGTCGCTATGATAGTCTTGACGCCTATGTCGCTGATCTTGTTACGCGCAACATGGATGATGCTAGGAAACTAGCGCCGTCGAATGCTGCGATCGAGGACGGCCTTGCATCGAAACCGGCTGACGACTCGATGGCGGACATGACTGCGCGCCGAGATCGCGACGACGATACGCTTGGTGCCCTGCGCCGGTCCTGGGCTCAGGGTATCGGCAGTGGCCCTCCCGTCGACGGCAATTTCAATGCCGCAGATATCGCACGCCGCAGTGGCCGGTCTGGTGAGGCGGTTCGCAAGCACGGATGAAGATCCGTCGCCTCCCGCAGGCGATACGCGATGTCGACGACATATGGCTGTATATCGCACGGCACGATCCCGATGCGGCAACGCGACTGGTCGAGCGACTTGCGTCGAGTATGGCTCGGCTGGCTGACTATCCCGAAAGTGGTCCGGCTCGGCCTGAGATCGGGGCTGGCGCAAGAAGCATTACGGTTGGCAACTACCTCGTGTTGTATCGGGTCGAGCGCGCCAGCGTGGATATCGTACGGGTCGTGCATGTGGCCCGAATAACGCTGGAATTACCAAAACGGTAACTCGCGCATTCGCTTGCAAAAGAGCTCCGCTTAGATTGCGACCTACTGAGACGGGTCACGATATAAATCATCTTGTGAGCGCTGGAAGGCCTCTTGGTACGGCTTGGTCAGATCCGACATTCTAGAATAAGCCTTAACCAGGATATCCGCCATTGGCATGATCCCCAACAGCGAAACCCGAACTTGATGCAAAGAAAAAACTGTCAGCGACACAATATCGGAAAGCATTCGCCCCACATGGGCGACCTCCAAGAGACCGAGATCCTCGCCTCGGGTTGCACGATCTTCTAGAAGATCGAACACCTTCGGGCTTGCGTGAGATAGATGACTGGCCATCCCATAATTATGAAACATCGCATCGATCCGTGATATTTTCTGATGGCCATCACCACCCCTATTCAATACATCAACGATCTTAGAAAACGACCATTTTTGCTCAACGCTCTTCCTGAATTGCCTGTTACCCGGCCCTTCAATTGAAAAGTTTTCCGGGCGCTGCAAGAACTCAAAAATACGGGCATCATCGATGCGCCCTTGGGAGCGGGCAAGCTTTTCCGGCGACTTTGCTTTTTCGGCGCCCTTGGCATCGTAAATGGCAAGCAGCACCTCCCAAAATTCTTTTAGTAATCCGCCACGAATTTCGGTTGAAGCGGTCGACAAAAAGAAGAACTTCACGACGGTTTCATAAAACGAACGGAGCACGATCTCCGAGTCCCACACCAGCCCGTTCACTAATAGACAGTATGCTCCTAGCGCTAGATCAAATTGATAGGCGGTGAACGCGTACAGTTTCAGAATATAGATCGCGATCCTCACCAACAGCATCAAACAGATCGCTTCTAAAAATCGATATAATGTCTCGGTGCTCCAAAAAACCTTGGAACAAGGGCTCGCATTCATCCAAGGCTTTTTGTGATATTCTCAAAATCTCACTCCGCCGGCAGATATATCTCGCTGCCCTTTTCGCGGAATTTTTCGCTCATGTCAGCCATGCCCTTTTCGGCGTCGGCATGGGAGCCCTTGGCGAAGATCGCTCGGTCGGTGTCGGTTTGATCGACGTCGGCCGCTAGGAACGTATCCGCCGGAGCGTTCTGCTTCGCCGCGAAGTCGCGCACTTCCTGCGTGATCTTCATCGAGCAGAACTTCGGGCCGCACATCGAGCAGAAGTGGGCGGTCTTGGCACCCTCAGCCGGTAGCGTCTGGTCGTGGTATTGTTCGGCGGTGTCGGGGTCGAGGGAGAGGTTGAACTGGTCTCTCCAGCGGAACTCGAAGCGCGCGCGGCTGAGGGCGTCGTCGCGCATCTGGGCGGCGGGGTGGCCTTTGGCGAGGTCGGCGGCGTGGGCGGCTAGTTTGTAGGTTACTACGCCGACCTTGACGTCGTCGCGGTCGGGGAGGCCTAGATGCTCCTTGGGCGTGACGTAGCAGAGCATCGCGGTGCCGTACCAGCCGATCATCGCGGCGCCGATGCCGCTGGTGATGTGGTCGTAGCCGGGGGCTATGTCCGTGGTGAGCGGCCCCAGCGTGTAGAAGGGTGCTTCGCCGCAGACTTCGAGTTGCTTGTCCATGTTCTCCTTGATCTTGTGCATCGGCACGTGGCCGGGGCCTTCGATCATGACCTGGACGTCGCTCTTCCACGCGCGGTGGGTGAGTTCGCCTAGCGTGTAGAGTTCGCTGAACTGCGCTTCGTCGTTGGCGTCGGCGATGCTGCCGGGGCGCAGGCCGTCGCCCAGGCTGTAGGCGATGTCGTACGCCTTCATGATCTCGGTGATCTCGTCGAAGCGCTCGTAGAGGAAGCTCTCCTTGTGGTGGCTGAGGCACCATTTCGCCATGATCGAGCCGCCGCGCGAGACGATGCCGGTGACGCGTTTCGCGGTCATCGGGATGTAGGCGAGGCGGACGCCGGCGTGGATCGTGAAGTAATCGACGCCCTGCTCGGCCTGCTCGATCAGCGTGTCGCGGAAGATCTCCCAGGTGAGGTCCTCGGCGACGCCGCCGACCTTTTCGAGCGCCTGGTAGATGGGGACGGTACCGATCGGGACCGGCGAGTTGCGGAGGATCCATTCGCGGGTGTCGTGGATGTTGCGGCCGGTGCTGAGGTCCATCACCGTGTCCGCGCCCCAGCGGATCGACCAGACGAGCTTGTCTACTTCGGCGGCGACGTTGCTGGCGACCGCGGAGTTGCCGATGTTGGCGTTGATCTTGACGAGGAAGTTGCGGCCGATCGCCATCGGTTCGGATTCGGGGTGGTTGATGTTGTTGGGGATGATCGCGCGGCCGCGGGCGATCTCGTCGCGGACGAACTCGGGCGTTACGAAGTCGGGGATGCTTGCGCCGAAGGATTCGCCGTCTCTCGCGTAGTCTTTCAGCATGGCGCGGCCGAGGTTTTCGCGGGTGGCGACGTATTCCATCTCCGGGGTGATTATCCCACGTCGCGCGTAGTGCATCTGGCTGACGTTGGCGCCGGCGCGCGCGCGGAGGGGGCGCTTGATGGTGGCGGGGAACTGGGGGACGCCGCCGGAACGGTCGGGGCCGAGTTGGCCGTTGTCTTCGGGGCGGAGTTCTCGGGCTTCGTAGGATTCCACGTCGCCTCGGGCTTCGATCCAGGCGCGGCGGAGTTGGGGGAGGCCGGCATTAATGTCGATTTTCGCGCGGGGGTCGGTGTAGGGGCCGCTGGTGTCGTAGACGCGTAACGGGGGCTCGCTGCAGGATGGGTCTAGGACGATCTCGCGCATCGCTACGCGGACGTCTGGGCTGGAGGGGACCGCGACGTGGATTTTGCGGGAGCCTCGGATCGGGCCGGTGGTTACGCCGATGTCTGCGGTCTTGGATTGCGTATCGATGGCCATGCGCTTGCTCCTACGGGTCTCGGAGCAAGGATTGCGGTTCTGTGGCGACCGCTCCCTCCCTCCGCCGGTATCAACCGGATCAGGTTCAGCGGGTCGAAGGCTCCTGCCTTCCTCTCAAGCGCGGATAAGCGCTCCCCCGGGGTGGGGTGAGCATAGGGGGCTGGGGGTGGGGTGCAATGGGGAATTGGGGGCTTGGGTGCTGGGTGTGCGAAGTTCAATGATCATCGCAACGCTCGATAAGGCTCCGCCCCGGCGGAGGCCGGGGCCCAATTGGGGGACGGCGATAACGACGCGATGTGCTTCGTTATATCCACCTTTCCAATTGGGCCCCGGCCTTCGCCGGGGTGGTGGCAATGTGGATGTTGGTTTT
This sequence comes from Sphingomonas sp. PP-CC-1A-547, assembly GCF_003610375.1. Lineage (GTDB taxonomy): Bacteria > Pseudomonadota > Alphaproteobacteria > Sphingomonadales > Sphingomonadaceae > Sphingomonas. Next base: position 487,356 of record NZ_RAPZ01000012.1, on the reverse strand, counting down.
TTGACGGCGAGCGCACGCTTGCTGAACCGAGAAAAGGCCGCTGCCCTGGTTGGGGCAACGGCCTTTCATCTGACTCCGCGCGCCGTCAGTCGCAGCAAAGCTACGCCTTGTGGCGAGCTTTGCTGCGCTGGCCGGGCTTGGGCGAGTCTTGCGCCTGGTCGGCGCAAGCCGCCCTGCGCTTAAAACCGGAAGTTCACCGTGCCGCGCAGCGAGTGCCAGCGGAAGTTCTCGTCGCTGCGGCGGAAGGTGGTGCCGGCGGTGTTGGGGGCGAGGACGAACGGGTTGTTCGCGAGCAGGACCGGGCTGCCGGTGATCGCGCTGCCAGCCGTGACGAGGACGCGGGCGTCGTCGTCCTTGTACTGGTGGTAGGTGTATTCCATGCCGATCGAGATGTTCTTGGTCAGCTTCTGCTCGATGCCGCCGCCACCGACATAGCCCCACTTCTTGTCCGAACCGGTGGCTGCGAACGCGTTGGCAGTGTTGGTGGTGAAGAACAGGTTGTCGATCTTGGCATAGCCGGCGCCGCCAGTGGCGTAGAACAGCGTGTTGCGCGCGGCGAGACCGGCGCGGAGGCGGGCCGAGCCTTCCCACTTCAGCTTGCGCGCCATCGTGTAGCTGGCGGGCGTGGTCGAGAAGGCGGCGACGCTGTCGGTGATCTCGGACTTGCCGAATTCGCCGACGATGCCGACCACGAACGCACCGCGCTGCACGTCGAAGCCTGCGCGGCCGTAATACGACCAGCCGTCATCGTCGTTGCGGCAACCATAGGCTGGCACCGCGGTGCGGGCGGAGCCGTTGCAGAAGCCCGGCGAGAAGGCGTTGGCGCCGGTGATGGTGTTGACGCTGTCGCTGAAATTGCCGTCGTTGTTGCGATCGAACAGGATCGACGAGCCGACGTCATTGGGCTGGACGTCATAGCCGCCGGCCGCGCCGATGTAGACGCCCGAGAACGGATTGCTGTCGGTGGTCATGTCCTGCGCGGCGGCCGGAACGGCAAAAATGCCCGCGGCGGCGAGACCGGCGAGCATGGTGAGCTTCGTTAGGTTTTTCATGGTCGTTCCCCAAACAAGGGTCGCGGTGCTCCCATGCGCCGCGACCCCAGGTTTATGTTTCAGACGATCGTCGCGATCACGCGTTCGCGCCGCTGGTACGCAGCGAATCGAGACGGTTGTTCGTGCCGTTGGGGAAGAAGCCCCCGCCGATCTTTGCGGTGTTGGTCAGGTAGACGATGTTGTGCACCTGCGCGACCGAGCGGCTGTAGGCGAGGCCGTTGGCGTCGGTGGGCACGATGTTCGAGATCGTCGCATCGGTACCGGTGATGCCCTGATCGATATCGCTCGAGCCGTCGAGGCTGTCGCGCGCGTCGCTGATCTGGTTCGCGGCAGTGATGAGCGACGGGATCGGGTTCGGAGTCTGCAGACCCTTGCGATACAGGATCGTGCGGATCAGGCCTGCGTGATACGCCTCTGCCGCGAGGATGCCGGCGGCCGCCTCGAGATAGGTCTTGTTGGCGATCAGCGGTGCTGCGCCCTTGTAGGCCGACACACCGACGTCTTCGAAGATATACGCGCCGAGCAGGAAGCTGTTGTCGTCGGCATAGGGGTTGAACACACCCGTCGCACCGATGACGCCAGCCGCACGTGCGGCCGCGGTGAACGCACCCGGAGCGGCTGCCGTGCCGACCGAGATGTCGATCGCAGGCTGGGCGACGGCGGCGCTGCCGAGCGCCGAGCGCAGGAAGGCGACGTGTGCGACTTCGTCGATCGCGATTTCGCGCGCGTATTCACGGACGACGGTGTCCTGGAACGGCACCTGTGCACCGCCGGTGACGGCACCCTGCGTACCGATGCCGGTCAGCATGTTGGCGTTGAGGCCGACACCGAATGCCGCGAACGCGTAGAACTGCGCTTCGAGATATTCGAGGTTCAGTGCGACGTTGAGCACGTCGGCGTCGTTGAGTGCCGCAACCGGCGCCGGTCCCGGAGTCGGGGTCGGTGCGAGATCGGAATCGTCGCTGCCGCATGCCGAGAGCAGCGTAGCGCCGCCGATGGCGAGTGCGGAACCGCCGGCGAAGCGCAGGAAGTTACGACGTTCGTTGCGACGGCTGGCGATCGCGTCGAATATTTCCAGCTTGGTATTGAGATCGGTCATTGGGTTAATCCCCTGAATATCGAAGAAGAGCGGGTGATCGGACGACCGATCAGCTTGCCGCGATGCTCGTCTTGATGTTGCCGTTCATGCCGTTCGGGTAGAACCCGCCTGCCGACGCCGCACCCTTGTTGAGGTACACAATGTTGAGCACCTGGCTGGCCGAGCGGCTGAAGGCGACGCCGTTCGCATCGAGCGGAACGATGTTCGACGCGGTGACCGCGGCCTGCGTCGTGCTCAGGTTGATCGGCGTCTGCGAGATGGGCGAGATGCCCTGATCGAGATCGGTCGTACCGTCGAGGCTGTCGCGGGCGTTCGAGATCGCGTCCGCCGACTGGCGCAGCGACGGGGTCGCGATGCCCTTGCCGTACAGCGTCGTGCGGACGATCGCGGCGTGATACGCCTCGACCGCGAGCAGGCCGGCAGCGGCTTCGAGATAGGCCTTGCTGGTGAGCAGCGGGGCAGCGCCCTTGTATGCGGTCACGCCGACGTCTTCGAAGATGAACGCACCGAGCAGGAACGCTTCGTCCGAAGCGTACGGATCGAACGCGGTGCCGGCGGGGACGAGGCCGGCAGCCTGTGCCGCGAGCGAGAACGCGCTGGTCGGCGAGACGCTGACGTCGATCACCGGCTGTGCGACGGCGGCGGAGCCGAGTGCGGTGCGGAGGAACTTGACGTGGGCGATCTCGTCCTGCGCGATCTCACGCGCGTACTGGCGCACGATCGGATCGCTGAAGTTGACCTGACGACCGCCACGAACCGCACCCTGCGTGCTGGTACCGCTAAGCAGGCTGTTGTCGAGGCCGGTGCCGTAGGCGGCGTAGGAATAGAACTGCGCCTCGAGATATTCGAGGTTGAGTGCGAAGTTCAGGACGTCCGCATCGGTGATGGTCTGTGCCGACGCCGACGTGGAGAAGGACAGCGCGGTCGCACCGGCTGCGGTCATCGCAGCGGCGCCCAGCGCGGTCTTGAAGAATTCACGTCGCTCGCTGCGGCGTTCCACTCGCGCATCGAGGGCTTCGATCAGGTGCACGCTCTCGGTCATATCAGGGTCCTCCCCTTGCTGTTGCGGACGTCGAAATGCTCTGCGGCAGTCGCGCAACGGGGCATGCCCCGATCAGGCCGATTGCTCGAATCCCGCTCGTAACGCGCTCAATTACGGACATAAAAAAAGCCGTCCGTGGCGAGGAACGTACGCGGATGAAGAATGGATGCACGCTTCAAGGGGGTGCGATGAAATAAATTTCACGACCCGGCAGAGAGGCTTACCTGCTTGCGATGATTGGGGTTTTGGTGGCGGCTGGATGCCGGCTTCACCTTTCCCTGGTCCTCCGGAAAACGCCCGGCAGGCCCCTTCTCTCTCCCTACGGTAAAGGGAGCAGAGGTAACGCGTTCGGCGGATCGGGCCGAGCCGGATCCGCCGAAATCGATAGCTTAGAACGTGTAGGTCAGGCCGAGGGCGTAGAGCCACTGGTCCGCATCGCCGACGTCGGCGACGATCGGCGTGTTCTTATACTTGCCGAGCATGCGACCGTAGAGGACGCCCGCGCCGACGCCGAAGCCGTGGCGCAGATCGCCCGAGAGGCTCTGCACGACGAACAGCGAGGCGTTCGCGCGACGGAAGCCACTGTCGTTGATGTCGTAGGTACGCAGGCCGCTGTTCAGCGAGCCGATCGGCGTCACGGCCGCGTAGGTGCGGCCGAAGCCCTTGCCGGCATAATCCGCCGACACGCCGAGCGAGACGAGCGTACGAACCGACAGCGGCGTGGTGTAGTTCACCTGCGGGGTGATGACGTAGCTGTCATAGGTGCCCGAGACGTCGTGGACATACGCGACGCGCGCGGTGATCGTGTCGTAGTCGCTGGTGATGACGCCGGTCTTGCCGATGCCGACATAGCCGCCCAGCTCATACGCGGTATCGATCTTGCCTAGTGCGCGGACCTGGCGGTTGTCGATGTCGCCGGTGCGATCGCGGCGGATGCCGCCGATGACGCCGACTTCGTAGTTGATGCCGACTTCGCCCGTGTTCGGGATCAGGTTGAAATAGAGCTGCGTGCCGCGGAGGAAGAAGTCATGCCCGCGCACCGTGCCGACGATGGCGCCGGCGGGGGTGAAGGAATTGCTGTCCGCACCCTCGTAATCGGGCATCGACACCGCACCGACCGCTATGGTGATACGGTTGTTGTCGCGAGGGTCGGTGATCGTTGGCGACGGGTTCGGATCGGTCTGGGCGAGCGCCGGGGTGGCGGTTGCCAGCACCGCGATTGCGGCAGACATGAGAAGGGTGAATGCGCGCAAGGAAATGCTCCGGAGAAAAAGGTTCCACGTCGCAACGCGGTAAAACCGTTTTCGGTCCGCTGCGATCGGTCAGAAGATGTAACGCATTTTTACCTGTTGCATTTCGGCATCACCGGCAAGCATGAACCGGGCGGCATCGAAACGCGGCGGGCCGAAGCGGACGGCGGCATTGCGCGAGAACCCATAGCCCTCGCGCGGGATGCCCGCGATCGTATCGAGCTTCGCATTGCTGTTCTCGTCATGGATGATCGCGAGCGCATAGCCTCGCTGCGGCAGGCCCGAAAAGCTGGTGGCGTGGATGCTGGCGGGCAGCGTCCGCGTCAGTGCCTTGGCATCGTCGACGCAAGCCGGAAAATTATCGGGGTCCGCGGTGAGGCAGATCCGGATCATCCCCTTCGACGAGCGGAGATTGTCGACCTGGACGTCGAGCCGCGTGACGGGCGCCGCCGCCGACAGCATCGCCCACGTCGTTGCTGCCGCCACGACGAACAGCCGCTTTCGCATGCGCGCCGGCAAGATCGCCGCGTTGCTTGTCGGTGCCGCAGAGCCGATCCCAAAAGCGGAAATAGAGGCCATAGTTGCACCCGTGTCGTTCGTGATGTCGCCGATGATGGCTCGCCGTGATCAGCCAGCCGCCCCATGCGCCCCGCCACATGAACCGGGGGAAAACCTCCCCACCTCATGCGATGGTTACCCCATAACCGTCGTGATCGTCAGTACCAGACCCGGCGCGCCGATGTTGATCGGAATCAACCGCACCCGTAGCGGAATTACCACAGCGCCGGTGATCGGCTCGATCGGGTCGCCTCGACCAGGGGCCAGAGGGGCCGCGAGACGTCGCCAATGGTCTTGCCCCGGTTCGCCGGCGCGCATTGTGTGCCGTGAAGGCGGTGAGCGTCCCCAGCCTCTTTCGCCAGCACGACACGCCTGCTACTCAGACAAATAATGAGAGCACGAGAGGGTGTCGTTATGGTCGAACTGTGCCGCGGGGGCCAATCCCGCCGGAAATTCCTGACGGGTGTCGCGACCGGGGCGCTGACCGTGGGTTCCCTGTCGATCGGTCCTCAGGCGTTTGCGTTCGTGCCGGAGAGTGCGGTGCCGGCGACGGTGCCGACCGCAAAGTTGCAGGCGTTCGATTTGGCCGACGTCACGCTTGGCGAGGGGCCGTTCCTGCATGCGCAGCGCAAGACCGAGGCGTATCTGCTCGCGCTGCAACCCGACCGGATGCTCCACAATTTCCGGGTCAATGCCGGGCTGGCACCGAAGGCACCGGTCTATGGCGGCTGGGAATCGGATCCGCTGTGGGCGGACATCAACTGCCACGGGCATACGCTGGGACATTATCTGTCCGCGTGTGCGCTGGCCTATCGATCGACCGGCGACCGGCGGTTCAAGGCGCGGATCGATCACATCGCGCGCGAACTGGCAGCGTGCCAGGCGGCGTCGGGGACCGGGCTTGTCTGCGCGTTCCCGGACGGGCCGGCGCTGGTGGCGGCGCATCTGCGCGGCGATCCGATCACCGGCGTACCCTGGTACACGCTGCACAAGGTGTATGCAGGCCTGCGCGATGCGACATTGCTGGCGGACAGCGACACGGCGCGCGCGGTGCTGCTGCGGCTGGCCGACTGGGCGGTGGTCGCGAGCCGGCCGCTGAGCGATGCGCAGTTCGAGACCATGCTGGATACCGAGCATGGCGGCATGAACGAGGTGTTCGCCGATCTCTACACGATGACCGGGACCGCCGAGTATCGGACGATGGCGGAGCGGTTCTCGCACAAGGCGATCCTCGCGCCGCTGGCCAAGAGCCGCGACCATCTCGACGGGCTGCATGCCAATACGCAGGTGCCGAAGATCATCGGCTTCCAGCGGGTGTGGGAGGTGACGGGGAAGCCCGAGTACCGCGATGCGTCCGAATTCTTCTGGAAGACGGTGGCGCTGACGCGGTCGTTCGCGACCGGCGGGCACGGCGACAACGAGCATTTCTTTCCGGTCGCCGATTTCGCCGAGCATGTCCTGTCGGCGAAGGGATCGGAGACGTGTTGCCAGCACAACATGCTGAAGCTGACGCGGGCGCTGTTCCTGCACGATCCGCAGGCGGGCTATGCCGATTATTACGAGCGGACGCTGTATAACGGGATTCTCGCGTCGCAGGACCCGGACAGCGGCATGGCGACGTACTTCCAGGGTGCGCGGCCGGGCTACATGAAGCTGTATCACACGCCCGAGAACTCGTTCTGGTGCTGCACCGGCACGGGGATGGAAAACCACGTCAAATACCGCGACTCGATCTATTTCCATGATGACCGCGCGCTGTACGTGAATTTGTTCGTGCCCTCCGCGGTGCGGTGGAAGGACAAGGACGCGGTGCTGACGCAGGTGACGGCGTTCCCCGACACCGCGGCGGCGACGCTGCGCTGGACGTTGAAGCGTCCGGCCGAGCTGACGCTGAAGCTGCGCCATCCGGGGTGGAGCCGGACCGCGGTGGTGCTGGTGAACGGGGTCGAGGCGGTGCGGTCGACCAGTCCTGGGCGGTATCTGGAATTGGCGCGGGGGTGGCGCGACGGCGATACGGTGGAGATGCGGCTGGATATGCGCGCCGGAGTCGAGCGATCGCCGGCGGCGCCGGATATCGTCGCGTTCACCTATGGGCCGCTGGTGATGGCGGGGAGCTTCGGGCGCGAGGGGCTGGCGCCGGGATCGGACATCATCGTCAACGAGCGCAAATATGGCGAATATAATGCCGCGCCGTTCACGCCGCCGACGCTGGCGGGCGATCCCGATACGATTGCGGAGAAGATGCGCGCGGGGGACCAGCCGCTGGAGTTCACGATCCTCGCGGCGGACCGGCAGCCGGTGCGGATGGTGCCGTATTTCCGCGTCGCACATGAACGGTATGCGACCTACTGGCCGATCGCGCCGGGATTGGCGTAGGTCGGGCGGTGTATTTCCGCACGTCCGATGCGCTTGCATTAGCCTCTATGCAGTGCGGCGAAACCTGATAGCCTCCCTCTCCAGAGCAGGACGACCTGCCAATACGGAGAGAGATGCATGGCACATCAAAACGCCGCGCGCGGGGATACCGGCACGAATACCAGCGCCAATTCCGGCAGGGATCATAAGAGCCTGATCTATGTGATCGCGGGGAGTATATTGGCGTTGGGGCTGGTGTTGATGGCGTTCTACGATCGGGCGGGCGATCCCATGCCGATCGCGTCGGTGCAGACTCCGGTGGTTACTGCGCAGAAATAGCGCTGGGCTCTACGACGCCGCGGCTCGGTCGAGGATCAGGATCGGGGCGTCTCGGTAGGTCCCCGTGGTGCGCAGGCGGTAGCCTAGCCGTTCCGCGAGACGGATCGAGGGGGCGTTGGCGGAGTCTATGATGCAGGTCGTCGCGGGGATGCGCGCGTCGGTCCAAGCGAGGATCGCCGCGAGCGCTTCGGAGGCGTAGCCTTTTCCTTGCGCATCGCCGGTCAGCGTCCAGCCTGTTTCTGGAGTTGCGTCGATCGAGGGGTCGATGGCTCTGCGGGCTTCGATCAGGCCGAGTTCGCCGATGAGGTTGCCTGTGGCAGTTTCTCTGGCGATCCAGCTGCCGTAGCCGAACAGCGTCCATTGGCCGATCGAGCGGAGGAGGCGGATCCAGACGTCCTCTCGGGTGCGCGGCTGGCCGCCGATCATCGTGTAGACGCGCGGGTCGGTCCACATCGCGGCGCAGTCTTCGAGGTCGGTGGCGGCGTGGGCGGTTAGGGTGAGGCGAGCGGTGGTGAGTTTGGGGGCGGATGTGGGCATTCGTACTGACTAAGGCGGATTTGGATAGAGGGATATCCGTTGCCGCGCACTCTCCCCTCCCTGGAAGGGAGGGGTTGGGGGTGGGTTGGCCCGCTTGAGCCACTGACGTTCCGGTTTGCGGAGGCCAGTCCCCCTACCCCCCTTAGTCGCAAGCGTTCGAACTTGCTGAGGCCCACCCACCCCCAGCCCCTCCCTTCCAGGGAGGGGAGCAGGTTGGGCTTTTCCTCTTCGTACGATTTGCACGGTTCGCGCGTCGCGATGCTCGATCCTCCCCCGCCAGGGGGAGGTGTCGCCGAAGGTGACGGAGGGGGAGGATGCGGAACGGAGGTTTCCCTTTCCTCCCCCTCCGTCTGGCTAGGGCCAGCCACCTCCCCCTGGCGGGGGAGGATTGGACGTGAGCCCTGCCCCACCCCCGGCAACGCAGGTTGTCTTCGCGGGCGATTGGTTCGGAAAGGTTGTTTTCGTGTCCCCCGCTTTGCGCTAGTCGGAGGCATGGCATCGACGATCTCCTGCGACGTTGCGATCGTTGGCGCGGGTTTGGCCGGCGGAATGATCGCGCTGGCGCTGAAAGCAAAGCATCCGGCGCTCGACGTGCGCCTGATCGATGCTGCGCCAGTCGTCGGCGGCAATCATCTCTGGTCGTTCTTCGGCAGCGACGTGGCGCAAGGCAATCGCTGGATCGTCGCGCCGCTCGTGGTGCATGCGTGGCGGGGGTACGACGTGCGGTTTCCGGCGCATGAACGGACGATCGACGCGACCTATTATTCGATCGAGAGCACGCGGCTCGACCGCGAGGTTCGCCGCGTACTGCCGCCGCATGCGCTGATGCTCGGGCGGAAAGTGTCGGGGGCTAGTGCGACCGCGGTGGTGCTGGCCGATGGCGACCGGATCGAGGCGACCGGCGTGATCGACGCGCGGGGGGCGGGCGATCTGTCGCTGCTTGACCTCGCTTGGCAGAAGTTTCTCGGGCGCGAACTGGCGTTGAGCGTGCCGCACGAAAGCCCGCGGCCGATGGTGATGGACGCGACCATTCCGCAGATCGACGGGTATCGGTTCGTCTATTGTTTGCCGTTCTCGGCCAAGCGGATGTTCGTCGAGGACACCTATTACAGCGACACGCCCGATCTCGATATTCCGGTGCTGGGCGCGCGGATCGACGAGTATGTCGCCGGGCGCGGCTGGGACGTAGAGAGCGTCGTTCGCGAGGAGTCGGGCGTGTTGCCGGTCGCGATGGGGGGCGATTTCGAGGCGTATTGGCGGTCGGGCGGTGCTCGGGTGGCCAAGGCCGGCATGCGCGCGGGGATGTTCCACCCGACCACGGGGTACTCGCTGCCCGACGCGGTGCGGATCGCTTCTATGCTCGCGGGCCTCGGCGATTTTTCGGGCGCGAAACTCCACGATGCGACGCATGCGATGGCGCGGGCGACGTGGAAGTCGCGCGGGTTCTACCGGATGCTCGACACGATGTTGTTCCGCGCCGCCGAGCCGGAGGAACGCTACCGCATCCTCGAGCGCTTCTACCGCCTCTCCCCATCGCTCATCGGCCGTTTCTACGCCGGACGCTCGACGCTTTCCGACAAGGCGCGCGTTCTGACCGGCAAGCCCCCCGTCCCCATCGTGCGCGCCGTCCGCGCCATCGCAGGCAGTATGTCATCATGAAGACCGCAATAGTCATCGGCGCAGGTTTCGGCGGGCTGGCGCTCGCGATCCGGCTGCAATCCGCGGGCGTGCAGACGACGATCGTCGAAAGCCGCGACAAGCCGGGTGGGCGTGGGTATTTCTGGGAACGCGACGGATTCACGTTCGATGCGGGGCCGACCGTCATCACCGATCCGGATTGCCTGCGCGAATTGTGGGCGCTGACCGGGCGCGACATGAGCGAGGACGTGACGCTCGATCCGGTGCTGCCGTTCTATCGCCTCAACTGGCCCGACGGGACGAATTTCGACTACACCAACGACGACGTGCAGATGCGCGCCGAGATCGAGAAGCTGCATCCGGGCGACTGGGCGGGGTATGAGAAGTTCCTGCAATATTCGGCGGGGGTGTTCCACGAGGGTTATGAGAAGCTCGGCCATGTCGCGTTCCTCGACTTCGGGTCGATGATCAAGGCGGCGCCGGCGCTGGCGAAATACCAGGCGTGGCGCTCGGTCTACTCGATCGTGTCGAGCTTCGTGAAGTCGGAGAAGCTGCGCGAGGCGTTGTCGTTCCACACGTTGCTGGTCGGCGGCAATCCGATGACGACGAGCGCGATCTATGCGCTGATCCACAAGCTGGAGCGTGATGGCGGGGTGTGGTTCGCGCGCGGCGGGACCAATCGGCTGGTCGCGGCTTTGGTGACGCAGTTCGAGCGGCTGGGCGGCGTGCTGCGGCTCGACGATCCGGTGACGTCGATCGAGACGCTGGGCGACCGCGCGACCGGTGTGACGACGGCGAGCGGCTGGTCCGCGCAGGCGGATGCGATCGCGGCGAACAGCGACATCATGCACACGTACCGCGACCTGCTGGCGACGTCGCGGAGTGCCAAGCGGAAGACGGGCTCGCTCGAACGGAAGAAATATTCGCCGTCGCTGTTCGTGGTGCATTTCGGGATCAAGGGCACGTGGCCTGGCATTCCGCACCACATGATCCTGTTCGGGCCGCGCTATAAGGGCCTGCTCGAGGACATCTACGACCACGGCGTGCTGAGCGAGGACTTCTCGCTGTATTTGCATCATCCGACCGTGACCGATCCTTCGCTCGCGCCGCAGGGGCATTCGACGTTCTACGCGTTGGCGCCGGTGCCGCATCTGGGGAAATTCCCGGTCGACTGGGACGAGATCGCGCCGATCCTGGAGAAGCGCATCCTCGACGAGATCGGGCGGCGGTTGATCCCGGATATCCATGAGCGGATCGTGACGAAGTTCTCGTACGCGCCGAAGGATTTCGCGGAGGATCTGAATGCGCATCTGGGTAGCGCGTTCTCGCTGGAGCCGGTGTTGACGCAAAGCGCGTATTTCCGGGTGCACAACCGCGACGAGCATATTCCGAATATGTACTTCGTGGGGGCTGGAACGCATCCGGGTGCTGGGATTCCTGGGGTCGTCGGGAGTGCGAAGGCTACGGCTCGGTTGATGTTGGAAGGCGAGAAGTAAGGGGTTTTGTTCACGCGAAGGCGCGAAGGCGCTAAGATTTTCGTGAAGGGCGTGACGCCATGCTGCACTGGCCGTTTTCGCAGCTTATGATGTGTAAGTCGCTTTGCGGCGGGAAAGACATCTTCGCGCCTTTGCGCCTTCGCGTGAACCCATTCTCCCCTTGCAGCACCCCGCGCGCTTCCCCTAGCGAGGCGGGATGAAGAGACTTGCTGTGTATTGCGGGTCGGCTACGCCGGCTGATCCTGTCTATATCGAGGGCGCTCGGGCGCTTGGGCGCGCCTTTGCCGAGCGGGGGATTGGGCTCGTTTATGGCGGCGGACGGACCGGGCTGATGGGGGCGATCGCGGATGGGGCGCTTGAGGGTGGTGGCGAGGTTATCGGGGTTATTCCTCAGGCGCTGGTCGATGCGGAGGTTGCGCATCGGGGGCTGACCGAGTTGCACGTCGTCAGCGGCATGCATCAGCGCAAGCAGATGTTCACCGATCTCTCCGACGGGTTCGTGACGATCCCGGGTGGGACGGGGACGATGGACGAGCTGTGGGAGGCGCTGAGCTGGGCGCAGCTTGGCTATCATGCGGATCCGGTTGGGTTGCTGAATACGGCGGGCTATTACGATCACCTGATCGCGTTCTGGGCGAAGATGGGCGAGGTTGGGTTTTTGCGGCCGCAGCACCGGGATCTGCTGATCGTGGCGGATACGCTGGAGGTGCTGCTCGACCGGATGGGGCGCCACGTGCCGACGCAGCCGATCGTGCGGATGAACGCGTCGGATTTGTGAGGTTGACGGCTCACTCCATCACCTGCCGCCATCCCAACGTTCGCCGCCACCCCGGCGAAGGCCGGGGCCCAGCTGGGAAGGTTGCAGTAACGACGCGCAGCGCCAGCCAATTGATGTCCCCCAACTGGGCCCCGGCCTTCGCCGGGGTGGTGCATGTAACGGTGGTGCCGTGCGAGGTGATGACGTGAACCACCCCCTCCCCTCGCGCGAAGCGATCGTTGCTACCGCGCATGAGTCTATCTCGCGGGGGTCGAAGAGTTTTGCGGCGGCGAGCTTGCTGTTCGACAAACCTACGCGCGAGCGGGCTTGGCTGCTGTACGCGTGGTGCCGGCGGTGCGACGATATCGCCGATGGGCAGGATCATGGGCACGGGATGACCGTGGTCGACGACGCGCCGGCGCGGCTTGTGGCGCTGTCGGCGATGACCGAGCAGGCGTTGGCGGGCGACGTGGTTGGCGAGCCGGCGTTCGATGCGCTGCGGATCTTTGCGGCTGAAACCCGGCTGCCGAAGCGGTTCGCGCGCGACCTGATCGAGGGATTCGCGCTCGATGCGCGGGAGTGGCGGCCGCGGTCGGAGAACGACCTCTACAAATATTGCTACCATGTCGCGGGCGTCGTCGGGTGCATGATGGCCGTGGCCATGGGCGTCGATCCCGACGACGAGAATACGCTCGATCGCGCGTGCGACCTGGGAATGGCGTTCCAGCTCGCCAATATCGCGCGCGACGTCGAGGAGGATGATCGGGTCGGGCGGTGTTATCTGCCCGAGGAGTGGCTGGTCGAGATGGACTTTCCGCCGGGGCAGCACATGAAGCCGCCGTTCCGATCTCGCCTCGCGGTGTTGACGAAGCGGATGGCGGATCGGGCGGCGGCGTTCGAGGCTAGCGCGCGGGAGGGGACGCCAGCACTGTCGTTCCGTTCGGCTTGGGCGGTGCTGTCGGCGGCGGGGATCTATGGGGCGATCGGGCGGACCGTGGCGGCTCGGGGTGAGCATGCATGGGATCACCGGGTAACGACGTCGGGGATGCAGAAGCTGGGGTTTATCGTGACGGCGGCTCGGGAGGCGGCTCGGCGGGATACGCTGTATCCGCGGACAGTGCGCGATACTCGGTTGTGGACGCGGCCTCGCTGACTACCGGCGTCTAGCTTGTTCTCCCGCGAAGGCGGGAGTCCAGTCTGGGTCCCCGCCTTTGCGGGGAAACACTCTAGCCCTGTGGCTTCGCCTTGCCGGTCTTCGCCATCAACTGGCCGTGTGCACGGCAATTGGCACCAATCATCGGATACGGAACGTCGGTGTTCTGCGCCAGCTGATCGGGCAACGCCGCACGGCACTGCGCCATGGTTTCGTAACGCGCCGGGATGACCCGCGCCTCGGTGCAGTTCACATTGCCGTCACCGCAGCCCATGATGGCCATGACGTAGAACAGCGGTTCCATTTCATTCTCCAGTGGATCGCGGTGGCAGGCGACGTGGCCGACATCGGACACGATAACAAAAGCGACGAAGTGGCAGGATTGTTCCCCCAACTGCTTTCGCCGGGGCTTGACTGCGCCTACATCGCATCGATCCATGCCACCCGATACGTACACCTCCACCCGCGCGGGCCAGCCGTTGCTGCCGACGCTCCGCCGCTTCCTGCCGTTCCTGTGGCCGGCGGGGCAGCCCAGGCTGAAGGCGCGGATCGTCGTCGCGATGCTGCTCGTGATCGCGTCGAAGCTGATCCAGGTGTTCGGCGCGGCGTTCACGCTGAAATACGCGGTCGACCGGATGGCGGGGAACGATCGCGGGGCGCTGACTTTGGTCGTGCTGCTGGTGGTCGGGTACGCGGCGTCGCGGTTCGGGACGACGCTGTTCGACAATCTGCGCAACGCGGTGTTCGAGCGCGTCGGGCAGGATGCGTCGCGGCGGCTGGCGGCGCAGGTGTTTCGCCACCTGCATGCGCTGAGCCTCGATTTTCACCTGTCGCGGCGGACGGGCGCGGTGACCAAGGTTGTCGAGCGCGGGACGAAGAGCATCGACACGATGCTGTATTTCCTGCTGTTCAACATCGCGCCGACGGTGTTCGAGCTCGTCTTGGTGCTCGGGCTGTTCTGGACCAAGTTCGGCTGGCCGCTGGTGGTCGCGACGGTGGTGATGGTGGTCGGCTATATCCTCTTCACGCGGATGGTGACCGACTGGCGCAATGCCTTGCGCGCGCGGATGAACGACCTCGATACCGGTGCGGTCGCGCATGCGGTGGATTCGCTGCTGAACTTCGAGACGGTGAAGTATTTCGGCGCGGAGGAGCGCGAGGCGCGGCGCTACGACAGTGCGATCACGGCGTATTCCGAGGCGGCGGTGAAGAGCGAGAATTCGCTCGCGTGGCTGAACCTGGGCCAGGCGCTGATCACCAACGTGATGCTGGCGGGCGGCATGGGCTTCGTCGTGTGGCGGTGGAGCCGCGGCGAGGCGTCGGCGGGCGACGTGGTGTTCGTATCGACGCTGCTGGCGCAGCTGTTCCGGCCGCTCGACCTGCTGGGGATGGTGTATCGCACGATCCGGCAGGGGGCGCTCGACATGGCGGCGATGTTCGACCTGATCGATACGCCGGCGACCGTGGTGGATGCGCCGGGTGCGCCTGCGCTGGCGGTGAGCGCGGGGCATGTCCGGTTCGAGGGGGTGTCGTTCGGCTATGATGCCGGGCGGCCGATTCTTCGCGACCTGGAGCTGGACGTGCCTGCCGGGTCCACTTTGGCTGTCGTTGGGCCGTCGGGGGCGGGGAAATCGACGCTCGCGCGGTTGCTGTACCGGTTTTATGACCTGACCGGCGGGCGGATTACCGTCGATGGGCAGGATATTTCTGGGGTGCGGCAGGCGTCTTTGCGCGCCGCGATCGGGATCGTGCCGCAGGATACGGTGCTGTTCAACGACACGATCGGGTACAATATCGCGTATGGCCGCGAGGGGGCCGAGATGCCTGAGGTCGAGATGGCGGCGAAGGGCGCGGCGATCGCCGGGTTCATCGAGCGCCAGCCTCTCGGGTATGAGACGCGCGTGGGCGAGCGTGGGTTGAAGCTGTCGGGCGGCGAGAAGCAGCGTGTGGCGATTGCGCGGACGTTGCTGAAGAACCCGCCGATCTTGATTCTGGACGAGGCGACGTCGGCGCTGGACAGCCGGACCGAGGCGGAAATCCTCGATACGCTGGAGGCGATCGAGCGTGGGCGGACGACGATCGTGATCGCGCACCGGCTGTCCACGGTGGTGCATGCGGACCAGATCGTCGTGCTGGAGGCGGGGCGGATCGTCGAGAAGGGGACGCATGCTGACCTGCTGCGGCAGGGCGGCGTGTATGCGGAGATGTGGAACCGGCAGGCGCAGGAGCGGGCTGGCGATGACGATGGGGCGCTGGCGGCGGAGTAGGGATGCGGGTAGCCATGGGTAGCCGTCGGTTATAAGCGCGCCCACGCCGCCGCTCCCGCTCCCGCTGCGTCGGGACCGCTCTCATCCCGTAAAGCAAATACGGCGGCCGCATTCGAACGGCAGCCTCTCTTCCTTGTTCTCCCGCGAAGGCGGAAGCCCAGTCTGGGTCCCCGCCTTCGCGGGGAAACACGGAAGTGAAGAGTGTGAGTCCACCCAATCCACCACCCCGGCGGAGGCCGGGGCCCAATTGGGGGACGTTACTGACGGCGACTGCGCTCCGTTACTCCTACCTTTCCAATTGGGCCCCGGCCTTCGCCGGGGTGGTAGGTCTTTAGATGCGGGGGAACGATCGGGAGCGCTCGCTACGCCGGAATCGAGAGATCCAACTCGCGCAACCTCGCCTCGATCACGTCCGAATATTGGTAGATGTGCGTCAGGTCGGACAGCAGATGCCGCGTCTCGTCCTTGCCGGCGAACATCCCGAGATACTTAGTCGTGATGCCGTTGAAGTGCATCCGCGCGACCGTTTTCCGATTGTTGTCGTCGAGCAGGATCGCGCAATACGACTTCGCATCGCGGACGATCACGCGTTTCGGGTCGACCAAGCGCGAGGCGATCGCCTGGATGATGTGGAAGCCAGAAATCTCCTCCTGCGTAGTGACGATGCCGTCGCCGTCGGAGGGGTCGTCGTCGGCGCCTAGCGGCAGGTCCTCGACCGGGCTCGACGCCTTCAGCGCGGACGACAGGCGTTCGTTGACGAAATCGCGGATCAGCGCGGCGATCGCTGGGGCGAGCAATTTCGCGAACCCGTCCTTGATCGCGGGCGTCAGGCGCCCGCCGTGGACGCGCTGCGCCATCATCCGGACGAACTCGTCGGACGGCTCGGCGAACTCCTTTTCGAGTTCGAGGCGGATCAGCGACTGCGTCTTGAGGTTGCCGGCCTCCTGGACGATCTTGTCGATGTCGAACGCGGCCTTGGTGAATTTCTCGAGCGTGCGGATGTCGGCGGGCTTGATCGCGTCCATCGTGAAGGTGAAGAACGGCTTGTCGTCCATCTTGTTCGGACGCTCGATGTCCGAATAGAATTGGTAGACGACGCCGTTGGTGAGCACCGCTAGCCGTGCGTCGGTGACGCTGAAATAGCGGAACAGCTGGCCGGCATGGTTGACGTTGAGCTGGACCGACGAGGGCTTGCACTCGATCAGGATCGACACCTTCCCGTCGGCGCAGATCGCATAGTCGACCTTCTCGCCCTTCTTGGTGCCGACGTCCGCGGTGAATTCGGGAACGACCTCGGACGGGTTGAAGACGTCGTAGCCGAGCGACTGGAGGAACGGCATGACGAGCGCGGTCTTCGCCGCCTCCTCGGTCAGCAACACCTCGCGATGTTCGATCGTGCGCTTCTGCAGCTCGGCCAGCCTGATGTTCAGTTCCATGCGCGCCTCCCCCCGGATTGAACGGGCGAGAATGCAGGCACGGAGGGTCGCGGTCTACGACAGGGCCGCGACAGACTGGCCGGATATCGACCGAGTCTACCCGCAGGTGAGGCGGATCTGCTTGGCGGGTTTGTCGAAGACGATGCTGGAGCAGCGGTCGAGCAGGTCGGCGCCGATCGTCAGGCGGTCACGGTTGGCGTCGCGCTTGCCCTTGGCGACGACGACGATCTCGTCGGGGTCGGGTGGTGGCGCGTCGGCATCGGGGATCGCGGCGGCGCTGCCGACGTCGGTGGTGCGGACGCCGAGCGACGATAGCGCGAGCGGCCCGACGAGGAGCGGGGTGGCGAGCGTCATCGTGCGGACGGGTCGGGCGATACCGAAGGCGATCTCGACCGGTGCGGTGAGGCCGGCCAGCGTGCCGCGCTGCGCCTGCGCGATCAGCGTGGCGGCGTTGGCGGTGACGGTCGTGCGTGGATGATAGGGATCGAAGCGGACCCGGATCGGCTGGCTGCCGATCGTGATCTGCGCGAAGGTCCCGGAGAGCTTGCCCAGCAGGCCGCCGCCGTCGACCATCGGCAACGCGACGGTCCGCTCGCCAGCCCGCGGCGCGTTCAGGAAGATGCGCACGACGGGTTCGGGCAGCGACGCCGGGCCGATGCTGCCGTCGCCGACATCGGCATAGGGCCGCCCGACCCAGCGGGGGTCGGCAGCCTTCCCTTTGGTCTCGTGCTTGCGGCCCGGAAAGCCGATCCGCCGCTTCACCGCATTGGTCCCGAACGTCATCGGGCGGACCGTCGTCGCCTGCATCGCGCCTTGTCCACCGACCGAATAGCCCAGGCCTAGCGCACCGCCCCTCAGCGCAAGTCGCTCGGCGACCGCGGTCGTGACGAAGATCAGGCCGGGCGCGGCGGGATCGACACGCAGGATGACGGGCTTGCCGTCGATCGTTGCGGCGATCATCCCGCCGACCGGTACGTCGCGGGTGGCCGGGGCCGTGTCGCCGGCTAGCGCGACGCTGCTCACGAGCACCGATGCCGCCACGCTGGTTTTCAGGATATCGGCGATCATCGTGAGGTCTCCGGCGTCAGGCGCCGCGATCTTGCCGCGTCATATCGTATTCGCAACGAATTTATAATCGGTAATGATTGGATAACCAATGCGGGCTGGCCCCTCGACGGGCGACTGCGCGACGCCTAGATCGCATGGCAATGGCACTCGACCCCCTTCCCGATCTCCAGCGCGTCTTCGGCTTTCCTGATTTTCGTGGCGTGCAGCGCGATGTCGTCGACCGGGTGCTCGCGGGGCAGCGGACGCTGGCGGTCATGCCGACGGGTGCGGGGAAGTCGCTCTGCTACCAGTTGCCGGCGACGATGCTGGAGGGGACGTGCGTGGTCGTGTCGCCGCTGATCGCGCTGATGCATGACCAGTTGCGGGCGGCGACTGCTGTCGGGATCAAGGCGGCGACTTTGACGAGCGTCGATACGAACCGTGAGGAGACGATCGCGCGGTTTCGGGCGGGCGATCTGGACCTGCTATACGTGGCGCCGGAACGGGCTTCGAACGAGAGTTTTCGCAACCTGCTCAGCCAGGCCAAGCTGTCGCTCTTTGCGATCGACGAGGCACATTGCGTCAGTGAGTGGGGGCATGATTTTCGGCCGGATTACCGATTGTTGCGGCCTTTGCTCGACAGTTTTCCGGATGTGCCTCGGCTGGCGCTGACGGCGACTGCCGACGCGCATACGCGGGCGGATATTCTCGAGCAGTTGGGAATCTCGCAGGAGGGGCTGATCGTGTCGGGGTTCGACCGGCCGAACATCCGCTATGCGATTTCAGGGCGTGACAACGTCAACCGGCAGATCGCGGATATCCTGGAGAAGATCCCGGGGCCGGGGATCGTATACGCGCAGACGCGGGCCGCGACCGAGAAGCTGGCGGAGGCTCTCGGGCGGAGCGGGCGACCGACGCGGGCGTATCATGCGGGGCTCGATCCGCAGGTGCGCGCGAAGAACCAGGCGGATTTCGTCGCGAGCGAGGACATGGTGATCTGCGCGACGGTCGCGTTCGGGATGGGGATCGACAAGCCCGACGTGCGTTTCGTGGCGCATGCCGGGCTGCCGAAGTCGATCGAGGCTTACTATCAGGAAACCGGTCGCGCGGGGCGTGATGGCGATCCGGCGATCGCGCATCTGTTCTGGGGCGCGGAGGATTTCGCGCGCGCTCGGCAGCGGATCGGCGAGGTCGAGCCCGAGCGGCAGGCAGGCGAGCGGCAGCGGCTGACCGCGATGGGTGGACTGGTCGAGACGGCCGGGTGTCGGCGGCGGATTCTGCTCAAGCATTTCGGCGAGGAGCGGCTGGAGGATTGCGGCAACTGCGACAATTGCCTCGGTAACGTCGATGCGGTGGATGCGACGGAGACGGCGCGTAAATTCCTGTCGGCGGTGTTCCGGACCGGGCAGATGTACGGTGTGGGGTACATCGAGGGCATTTTGACGGGGGTTTCGTCGGAGCGGAGCCTGATGAACGGGCACGAGGCGTTGTCGGTGTACGGGATCGTCGAGGGCGACGAGGTGGCGTTGCTGAAGCCTGTGTCGCGGGCGCTGATGCTGAAGGATGCGTTGCGCACCAATCCTCATGGGGGCCTCGAGTTCGGGCCGGCGGCGAAGGCTATCCTCAAGGGCGAGGCGGCGGTGTCGATCGTCGTGCCGCCGAAGCGGGAGCGGCGGCGCAAGGGTGCGGTGGGCGCTGTGCCGAACCCGGTCGACGATCCGCTGTTCGAGGCGTTGCGCGTGCGGCGGCGCGATCTGGCGAAGGAAGCGGGCGTTCCACCGTATGTGATCTTCCACGATTCGGTGTTGCGTGACATTGCGCGGCAGCGGCCGGCGTCGCGTGCCGAGTTGAGCCTGTTATCAGGCATTGGCGCGCGCAAGCTCGACGCCTATGGGGATGCCTTCCTCCAGGTCATCCGCGAGTCCGCATGATACGGCAAATAAACGAAAGTATTTCGGTCGCGCCACAGATCGCGGTCGAGCAAGTCGCGGAAATCGCTGCGGCGGGGTTCAAGACGATCGTCAACAACCGACCGGACGACGAGGATGCGGGGCAGCCTTCGGGTGACGCGATCCGCGCGGCGGCGGAAGCGGCCGGGCTGGAATACGTCTCGATCCCGGTGACGCATGCGGGGTTCTCGCATCCGCAGATCGACGCGATGACGCAGGCGCTGACGGACTCGGACGGGCCTGTGCTGGCCTATTGCCGATCGGGGACGCGGAGCTGCAATTTGTGGGCGTTGGCGGCGGCGAAGGCGGGGCGGAACCCGAACCTGCTGCTCGCGCAGGCCGAGGACGCCGGGTACGACCTGCGCGGAATCCGACCGATGCTGGACGCGCTCGCAGGGCCGCGATGACGCCTGCCATCGTCGGCGGCATCGTGGCCGTCGTTGTGCTGTTGCTCGCGGGCCTGGCCTGGGTGGTCATGCGGATGCGGCGGGTCGTGAAGATCGAGACTCCGGAAGAGGCGGCGGACGCGGCGCAGGCACAGCTTCGCGGGTTTGCGGTAGCGGGTGCCGTGGTTGGAGCGGACGGGCAGGGCGCGCTGGCGATCGCGGATGACGGGCGTGTCGCTGCGGTAAAGCGGATCGGCAAGACGCTGACGGTGCGCGAGGTATCGTGGCGGACGGTGCGCGCGACGCATGAGGGGATATTGGTCGAGACCGGGGACAAGGCGCTGGGCGCGGTGATGCTCGCGCAGGTCGATGTCCTCGATATCCGCCGGTTGGCGCCGAAGAGCGTGCGGGTCTAGCGAGCCAGACGCGCCGCGGTCATTCTGCGGCAGCGGTCCTGACGCTTGCGGAACGTTTCCCGTTTCGACGCGTCGCCGCAGTAGATGAGAAGATGGGTCGCCAAGCGCTGGGTGAAAGTCACCGGCATCGTCGTCGTGGCCGTGATGGCCACGGTCATAATCGGGCTCGCCGTGTTCCCCTGGGGATCGCTGAAAGGCGTGATCGAGCGGCAGCTGACCGCGCGCTTCGGGCGGCCGGTAACGATCGGCGGGATCGAGCGCGTCGACGGGTTCGGTTTCTCGCCGACGATCCGCATCACGCAGGTACGTATTCCGCAGGCAGCCTGGGCCGGGAGCGGCGATTTCGTCCGGTTGCGCGAGGCGGAGGCGACCTTCTCCGCGCTGTCGCTGTTGAAGGGCGGGTTCGGGCCGCGCGACGTGAAGGCGTCCGGGCTGTACCTGGCGCTGGTCCGTGACAAGCAGGGGCGGACCAATTGGGATCGGCCGGGCAAGGCCAAGAGCGGCGGCAGTTCGAACGACCTGCAGGGGCTGGTCATTCGCGACAGCGTGATCTCGTACCGCGACGCCAAGCAGGGGCGGCAGGTCACCGCGCAATTCTCCTCCGATCCGGTTACGGGCATCCGTGCGAACGGCACCGGCACCGTGCGTGGTGCGGCGGTGCGGATCGCGGTCTCGGGGCCGTCGATCGAGCAATCGCAGGGCAAGCCGTGGCCGTTCACCGCGTCGATCGACGGGGACAAGCTGTCGATCTCGGCGAAGGGCGTGATGGACCGGCCGCTCGATACCGATGCGATGACGCTCGACGTGACGGCGCGTGCGACCGACCTGAAGCTGATCGACGCGGTGATCGAGGCGGGGCTGTTCCGGACGCAGCCGGTGTCGTTCAGCGCGCACGTCCGCCACGATGCGCCGAAATGGGCGATCACGCAGCTGAAGGGCGTGGTCGGGCGGTCGGACTTTGCGGGTCATGTCACGGTCGACAAGCGGGACGGACGGAGCAAGGTGAACGGCGATATCGTGTCGCGCCAGTTCGACTTTGCGGACCTGTCGTCGGACGAGGCGCAGGCGAAGGGCGCGGCGCTGGAGCGGGCGATCGGGCCGAGACTGGTGCCGAATACGCGGATCGACATCGGCAAGATCGACAGCACCGATGCCGAGTTCGGGTTCCGCATCCAGCATATCGTCGCCGCGAAGGGGAAGTCGCCGATCGTGTCCGCCAAGGGTACGATCGCGATCGATCACCAGCTGCTGACGCTGGACCAGCTCGTCGCGAGGCTGCCGCAGGGGACCGTTACCGGCAAGGTCACGGTCGACCAGCGAGGCGATCGCAAGACGCCGACCGTCGCGATCGACCTGCGGTTGCGGGGTAGCAGCGTACAGGCGCTGGCAGGCGGGCGCGGCAATTTCAGCGGTAACGTGAGCGCGCGGGTGCGGCTGAAGGGGCCGGGCGAGACGATCCGGGCTGCGGTCGGGAACGCAGATGGCAGCATCGGGTTCGTCGCGCGGGACGGGGAGTTGCCGCAGGGGATCGCCGCGGCTCTGGGGTTCGATGCGGCGCGGGCGTTGCTGGCGAAAGATGGCGAGCGCGCGGGGCTGCGCTGTGTGGTGGTGAAACTCGCCGTGACGCAGGGGCGAGGGCGGGTCGATCCGATGATCGTCGATACCACCGCCAGCCAGCTGCACGGGCAGGGGAGCGTGGTGTTTCCCGCCGAGGCGGTCGACATTCGTCTGAGCGGCGCGCCGAAGCAACATGCGCTGCTGCAGTTGCCGGGATCGGCGTACATGACCGGGACGATCCAGCAGCCGCACGTGACGATCCCGCCGGAGGTGAAATCGGTGGGGAATATCTTCAAGGCGATCGGGCGTGCGATCACCGGCAAGCAGGGCCCGACGGCCAGCGACGCGGATTGCGCGGGATTGGCGGCGCGAGTGCTGCGATAGCCGAGACGTCAGACTAGGGCGTCGGCGGATATGAAAAACCCCGCCCCGCTGGGTGCGGGACGGGGTCGGACTTCAGCGATATCCGGGAGATATCAGCGATAGAAGATGTGGTTGCCGATCGAGGCGACCTTGATCGCGCGGACGCTGGGGCGGCGATCGGGGGTGTTGAAGTAGAGCGCCTTGTCGGCGGGGCTGTTCCACGCGTCGGCGAGGGCGACCTTGGCGACTGCGATCGCGGTGCGGTAGGCGGTGCCGGCGTTGATGTTAGGGATCTGGCCACCCCGGACGAAGCTGAACTGGCCGCGCTGCTTGACGACGGCACAGACGTTGGCGGGGAAACGACCCGACTTGGCACGATTGATAATGACTTCGGCGACGGCGAGCTGGCCGGTCAGCGGCTCACCCTTGGATTCGAAGTAGATCGCGCCGGCAAGGCACTGGAGCGCTTCGTCGGCGGCGGCGCTATCCTGCGCGGCAACGGCTTGGGCGAGCGTGTCGAATTCTTCGGCTTCTGCGACGGCAGGGCTGACTGCAGTGTTCTCGGCGTTCGTCTCGACAGGTGCGACGGTAGTGGCAACTGGAGCGATCTGCGGAACATTCTGCGGCGAGAGCGCGTTTAGATTGGCGAGAGCAGTGAGATTGGTGGTCGAGCGATCGATACCGGTTGCCTGACCGGGAGCGCTGTTGCCGAGCAAGCCGGCGAGAGAGAAGGTCATGACCGCGATCGTTGCGGCCCGCTGAAGAATCGTCATTCAAACTTATTCAGATGCGGTTGGACCGCGGAAGCAATCGTACGAGCCGATCGTCCAGGCATCCCCCCGACTGCGTAACTGATCCGGATCGCACCCGTCCCAGCACAACGCCAATCAATGTTGCAATTCCCCTCTATTGGGGGGGCTTTCGAGTCAATCGTCGAGGATCGTTTCAGCGGCGAACCGTTCCGCCGCTGCGATGTCCACCTCGATTACCCAGAGATCCGGGTCGCTTGCGCGGCGGCGACGCCAATATCCGTCGAGGTCTTCGAGTGGGGTGGAGTCGATTAGCGCGGTCCGTCCGTCGGGTCCGATGCCGCGTTCGAGCAGGCGGGGAGGGGCGCCCTTGTCGACCGCGATGACCAGGATCGCCCCGCCTTGGGGGTCGCCTTTCGCCATTACCGCACCGAAGCCGCCGGCGTCGTTGACGCGCCGCAGCAGGGCGCTGACGAGAACTCCGCTGGGGAGACGCCCGCTCATGCTGCGCTGCGGTATCCTGGGAGGCCGGCGAGCGCGATCCGGGAGCGCATGAACGTGCCGGTGCCTCTTGCCGCTTCTTCACCGTCGGCGTCGATCAGCCGCGCGTCCGCGACGAACACGCGCCGCTTACCGCTGATCCATCGTCCCTCGGCGATCACCGGGCCGATCTTCAGCGGGCGTGTGAGCAGCAGGTTGAACGCGGTGGTGAGCAGGAAACGATCGGTGACCAGGCTGTTGCAGGCGTAAAAGGCGGCATCGTCGAGCATCTTGAAATAGCTCGTGCCGTGCGCGGCGCCGCCGGCGTGGTAGTGACGCTCGTCGATCGTGAAATGGATGCGGGCGACGCCGGCTTCGGGGATTTCCAGCGAGGAGTCGAAGAAGCGATTGATCGGCGCTTGCGCGTAGAGGGACTCCAGCGCGCGGAAATGCGCATCTGCGCCTGCTGTGTTCGGGGTGTCAGACATGCAGACGTAGCCCGACCAAATGCGCTCCGTCATCCTGACGAAAGTCAGGATCCAGAGCCAAGAATGGCATCGATTGGGTACTCTGGATCCTGACTTTCGTCAGGATGACGGGGGCTGGGACGGACACGGGGTGGGCCTCACGCGGCATCGCGAACCTCGTCGGCGGTGAACAGCGCGTAGACCGCGTCGGGCGAACCGCCGCCGCGCAGTTTCTCGAGGAATGCCTTGTCGCGCAGGCGTCGCGAGACACGGGCGAGGGCCTTCAGGTGGACCGCGCCGGCATCGGTGGGGGAGAGCAGCATGAAGACGAGATCGACGGGAAGATCGTCGACCGCCTGGAAGTCGACCGGCTCTGCCAGCCGCGCGAACACGCCCGTTACCTGCGCGAGCCCTTCGAGCTTGGCGTGCGGAATCGCGACGCCGCCGCCGAACCCGGTCGAGCCGAGTTTCTCGCGCGCAGCCAGCCGATCGGCGATCATCTTGGGGTCTGCATCGAGTATCTCAGACGCAACCGTGGCGAGATGCTGGAACACTGCCTTCTTGTTTTTGGCGATCACGCCCGTCTGCACTGCGTCGGGACGCAGCATATCACTAAAATCGGTCATTGTGTTCAATGTCTCAAGCGCCCCCGCGCGCGTCCGCCTTAGCGGGTTGCGCGGGGGCGTAAAGGCGCGGCCTTGAGACCCGCGCCTTTATGGACCCTTCTTTATTGGGCCGGGGTGGCCGCTGCTCGCTGTGGCTCGACCCAACCGATCGTGCCATCGCCGCGACGATAGACCATGTTGTGCGCGCCCGTGCCCGCATTCATGAACAGCAACGCGGCCGTGTTGCGCAGATCGAGCATCATCACGGCGTCGGATACGCTGGCCTCCGGGATATCGACACGCGTTTCGGCGATGATCAGCGGTGCGTCCGCGACATCGTCTTCTTCGATGCTTTCCTGGAACAGCGTGTAGCCGGCATTGTCGTAGCCGTTGCTCTCAGCGATCGCGACCGCTTCGCCGGCATGGCGATCCTTCAGGCGGCGCATGTAGCGGCGGAGCTGGGTCTCGATCTTGGCGGCGGCGGCATCGAACGCGGCGCGCGCGTCATAGGCGTCGCCGTGCCCCTTGATCACGAGGCCCTTCATCACGTGCGAGACGATGTCGCATTTGAAGCCGGCGTCGTGCGGGCCCTTGCCGAACGTGACCTCGGCCGAGATGGCGCGCGAGAAATACTTGTCGGCGATACCCTGGAGTCGGTCTTCCACGTGGCTGTTAAGTGCTTCGCCAGTGTCAACCTGATGACCAGAAATCCGGATATCCATTGTCGTCTCCTTGTCGGCGTTACAGTCTTCGGGCGGTCCTATTGGCTCCACCCTGCCAGCGTCATCCGGACGCCACGGCCCCCCAGATCGGATCCTTGATCCCCTTCATAAACGCAGCATGGGCCGCAAGGTCTCCCTCGCTGACCGCGAAAACGCGGGCAGGGCGAACGACCCGAGGCGCCTGTGCGACGATCGGAGTCGACGCGGTGCTGCCCGTATCGCCGAGCAGGCCGAGGCCGATCTGGCGGCCGCCCATCAGCTCGACATAGACCTGCGCGAGCAACTGCGCGTCGAGCAGCGCGCCGTGCAGCACGCGGTGGCTGCGATCGATGCCGAAGCGCGAACAGAGCGCGTCGAGCGAATGCTTGGCGCCGGGGTGACGGCTGCGCGCGATCTGCAGCGTGTCGACCATCCGCTTCATGTGGACGATCTGGCGGCCGCACTTGGTCAGTTCGCCGTTGAGGAACGAGAAGTCGAAGCCGGCATTGTGCGCGATCATCGGTGCGTCGCCGACGAATTCGAGCAGGTCCTCGACCGCGTCGGCGAACTTCGGCTTGTCGGAAAGGAACTGCGCGCTCAGCCCGTGGACGTTGAACGCCTCGACCGGCATGTCGCGCTCGGGCTGGTAATAGGCGTGGAAGGTGCGGCCGGTCTCGACCCGGTTGAGCATCTCGACGCAGCCGATTTCGACCATGCGGTCGCCGCCGGAAAAACTGAGCCCGGTGGTTTCGGTATCGAAGACGATCTCACGCATCCCGATGGTATCGGCTCAGATTTCCAAGGATGCAAGCACCGCCCGGACTTGCGCGCGTGTTGCGTCAAAGCTGGTGTCGGTATGGATGACGTGATCCGCGCGGGCGCGTTTTTCGGCGTCGGGGGTCTGGCGGGCGAGGATCGCGGCGAACTTCTCCGCGGTCATGCCGGGGCGGGCGAGGACGCGGGCGCGTTGGACGTCGGGGGCGGCGGAGACGACGACGATCAGGTCGACGTTTCGGTCGCCGCCGGTCTCGAACAGCAGGGGGACGTCGAAGACGACTCGCTGGCCGGCGTGGTGGGCGAGGAAGGCGGCGCGTTCTTCGCCGACGGCGGGGTGGACGATCGCTTCGAGCCGCTTGATCGCGGCGTCCTCGCCGAACACCGCCGCGCCGAGTTTCGCGCGGTCGACCGCGCCGTTGGCGGTGGTGCCGGGGAACGCGGTTTCGATCGCGGGGACCAGTCGCCCGCCGACGCCTTGCATTCGGTGGACGGTGGCGTCAGCGTCGAACACGGGGACGGCCTCGTCGGCAAACATCGCGGCAACGGCGGATTTGCCCATGCCAATCGAGCCAGTGAGGCCGATGATCATTTGATCAACAACGCGCGGAGTTCGTCGTCGCGATCGCGCGGTGGTTCCACGTGGAACAATATCTCGAACGCGACGGCGGCTTGGCCGATCAGCATCTCCAGGCCGTCAACGGTTTCCAGATCGCGCGCGCGCGCCGCTTTCAGGAGACCGGTTTCGAGTGGGGAATAGACGATGTCGTAGACCAGCGAGTCCGGATCGAGCGCACCGAGATCGATATCGAGCGGTGGCTGGCCGGCCATGCCGAGTACGCTGGCGTTGACGAGCAGTCGCGAGGGCGGGGCGGCGGGGCCGATCGGGAGCGCCTGGCCCTTGAGCTTGAACGTGGATAGCAGAGCCGCACCCTTGAGCGGATTGCGGTTGAGGATGGTGACGGGGCCGACACCCATTCGCGACAGGGCGAACAGGATCGCGCGGGCTGCACCACCGGCACCGATTACTGTGACGGGTTGGCCGGCGATGTCGAGGTCGTCGATCGGGGCCCAGAAACCGGCGGCATCGGTGTTGGTGCCAATGCAGTCGCCCGCCTGGTTGCGGAACACGGTGTTGATAGCGCCGATCGTCCCGCGGACATTCCCGGGGTCGGAGACGTGGTCGAGCGCGGCGAGCTTGTGCGGCATCGTGATGTTGCACCCGCGCCATGCGGGGTCGGCTTTGCGTTCGACGAAGTAGGCGGGGAGGGCGTCCGGGGTGACGAGCTTGTGGCGGTACTCCGCATCGATCCCGAGCGCGTCGAGCCAGAAGCCGTGGATTAGCGGCGATTTCGACTGTGCGATCGGATCGCCGATCACTTCTGCATAGGAACGGGTCATTAAAGGCTCCGTGTTTCCCCGCGGAGGCGGGGATCCAGTCTGGGCACCCGCCTTCGCGGGTGAACGAGATTTAGTCTAGCGTGGGTGAACTGCCATGTGCAGCACCTACTTAATCCTCCCCCGCAAGGGGGAGGTGTCGCCGAAGGTGACGGAGGGGGAGGCAGGCGGAATCGAAGTTTCGCCTGCCTCCCCCTCCGTCTGGCAAGGGCCAGCCACCTCCCCCTGGCGGGGGAGGATCAGAAGTTTCGGGTCAGGCCGGCAGCTCGCCACGCACGCGGAGGAAATCGAGGACGTTCAGCAGCGGCATGCCGAGTACCGTGAACTGGCTCCCCTCAATTTTCGCGAACAGCTGCGCGCCGGGGCCCTCGATGCGGTAGCAGCCGACGCAGCCCGCGATCGCCGGCCATTCCGCATCGAGGTACGTCTCGATAAACGCGTCGGACAGCGGGCGGACGTGCATCTTCGCGCGCTCGACGTGGCGCCAGATCGCTTGGCCGTTTTCGGCGATGACCGCGGCGCTCCACAGGTCGTGGCGCTTGCCCGACATCAGCCGCAGATGAGCCGCTGCGTCGGCGCGGTCGACGGGCTTGTCGAGGATACTGCCGTCTTCCAGTGCAACCAGCGAGTCACTGCCGAGGACGAGATAGCCGGGCATTCTCGCCGAAACCTTGAGGGCCTTCAGTTCGGCCAACGCGTCCGCAAGATCGCGCGGGGACAGGTCGCGCAGCGCCGCCTTCGCCGCATCCTCGTCGACGCCGGCAAAGGTCGCCTCGAACGGTACGCCCGCAGCGGTCAGCATCGCGCGACGCGAGGCGCTTTGCGAGGCGAGGATCAGGCTCATGACTCGACCTTCGGAGCGGCGTCGGCGCGGCGCTGGTTGCACAAGGCGATGATCGCCGCCGCGGTTTCTTCGATCGAGCGGCGCGTCACGTCGATCACCGGCCAGCCATTGTCGGCGAACATGCGGCGCGCAAAGGCGAGCTCGCGCATCACCGCTTCCTCCTCGACATAGGACGTGTCGGGCTGCTGATTGAGCGACAGCAGGCGGTTGCGGCGGACCTGGATCAGCCGATCCGCACTGGTCGTCAGACCGACGATCAGCGGGTTGGTAAGCTTGTAGAGGTTCAGCGGTGGTGGGCTTTCCACGACGATCGGAATGTTGGCGGTCTTGTAGCCACGATTGGCGAGGTAGATCGAGGTCGGCGTCTTCGACGAACGCGACACGCCCGCCAGGACAATATCGGCCTCCTCCCATTCTTCCGATGCGATCCCGTCGTCGTGGGCGATCGTCCACTGGATCGCATCGACGCGCGCGAAATACGCCGCGTCGAGGACGTGCTGGCGCCCCGGCCGTGCCTTCGCCTGCTGCCCGAGCAACCCGGAAAGTGCGTCGTTCACGGGGTCGAGCGGGGCTACCGCGGGCAGTCCTAGCGCCAGGCACCTCTGCTCAAGAATCCGCCGGGTCGCGGGGTTCACCAGCGTGAAAACTACCAGCCCCGGGTTCTGCGCGATCTCCTGGAGGATGCGCTCGAGATGCGCTTCGGTGCGGACCATCGGCCAGAAATGGCGGACCGTCTCGACGTCGTCATATTGCGCTAGCGCCGCCTTCGCGATGTTCTCCAGCGTCTCGCCGGTCGAATCCGACAACAAATGTAGGTGGAGCCGCATCATCGGCGTTTTATCCCCAGCGGGCGGACCTGTGGGCGTGAATCTGTGGATAACATGGGGAGAACGGCTAGCGTAACTCGTCCGCCTCGCCAAGCGACGGGTTCGCCGTGGATAACACCAATTCTATCCACATCGCCGCACACAGGGCCAGATTTTATCCACAGGCTGTGGGTAACGGGGAGCCTTGAATCGAATCAGCGCGTTTGTGGGCGTGCCGAGGGGTCAAGCTGTTGGCAATTCCGGGATCACCGCATAAGTCCCGGGTTCAACCGCCCAACCACTGCAACAACCTATTTCTTGAATCTTCTTATAGTAGAAGAAGGGTGCTCCGCTGACCGATCCGACCCCCAATACGCCTGCCTTCAAGCCCCTCCTGGCGACCCTTCGCGGGGAGCGTCAGGCCGTGCCGCCGCTGTGGCTCATGCGGCAGGCGGGGCGGTATCTCCCCGAATACCGCGAACTCCGCGCCGAGAAGGGCGGGTTCCTCGCGCTCGCCACCGATCCCGACGCGGCGGCCGAAGTCACGCTTCAGCCGATCCGCCGGTTCGGGTTCGACGGATCGATCCTGTTCTCGGACATCCTGATGATCCCGTGGGCACTCGGGCAGGATCTGAGCTTCGGGGTCGGCGAGGGGCCTCGGCTCGAGCCGGCGCTGGTCGACCATGCGCTCGATCGGTTGCAGCCGGTGATGGGGCGGCTGGAGCCGGTCTACGGCACCGTCGCGAAGGTCGCCGCTGCCTTGCCTCCCGAGACGACGTTCCTGGGCTTTGCGGGGTCTCCCTGGACGGTCGCGACCTATATGGTGGCGGGGAAGGGCTCGAAGGATCAGTCCGAGACGCGGCGCTTTGCGTATCGCGACCCCGAGGCGTTCGGTGCGATCATCGATGCGATCGCGGACAACACCGTCGAGTATCTCGCGCGGCAGGTCAAGGCGGGCGTCGACGTGGTGCAGCTGTTCGACAGCTGGTCGGGCTCACTCTCGCCCGCGCAATTCGAGCGCTGGGTGATCACGCCGACCGCGTCGATCGTCGAGCGCCTCCACGCGCGCTGCCCCGGCGTGCCGATCATCGGCTTTCCGAAGGGGGCAGGGGGCAAGCTCCCCGCCTATGCGCGTGAGACCGGCGTCGATGCGATCGGGCTGGACGAGACGGTCGATCCGGTTTGGGCGCACGCGTCGTTGCCCGCGGACATGCCGGTGCAGGGCAATCTCGATCCGCTGGCGTTAATCGCAGGCGGGGCGGATCTCGATGCGGCGATCGACCGGATCCTCGCGGCGTTCGTCGAGCGTCCGCACGTCTTCAACCTCGGCCATGGCATCCTCCCCGACACGCCGATCGCGCATGTCGAGCAGCTGATCGCCCGCGTAAGGAGCACGACATGAGCGGATTTCTCGGCGCTGCGTATGACTGGGTGAAGGCGGCGCATCTGATCTTCGTGATCTTCTGGATGGCGGGGTTGTTCATGCTGCCGCGCTACCTCGTGTATCATCAGGAGGCGCTGGCGGCGGGCAACACGAGCGAGGCGGCGAACTGGGTCGAGCGCGAGAGCAAGATCCGCCACATCATCCTGACGCCGGCGATGATCGTCGTCTGGGTGCTGGGGATCGCGCTGGCGCTCAACCTGGGGCTGGCGGATGGTGCGCCGGGGCTGGGGTGGCTGCACCTGAAGCTCGCTCTGGTGTTCCTGCTGACGGGATATCACGGCTGGGCGGTCGGCTATGCAAAGAAGCTCGCCGCGGGGAAGCCGACGCTGGCGGGGAAGCAGTTGCGGATGCTGAACGAGGTGCCTGCGCTGGCGGTGACGCTGATCGTCGTGCTGGTGATCGTTAAGCCGTTCTGATCTTCCTGATCCTCCCCCGCCAGGGGGAGGTGGCGCCGAAGGTGACGGAGGGGGAGGACACGGAGCAGAGGTTACCCCTTACCTCCCCCTCCGTCTGGCAAGTGCCAGCCACCTCCCCCTGGCGGGGGAGGATTGGAGTTCCCGTCTCCGCTTGACTAACCCGCGCCCCAATTCTAACCCCTTCTCCCAACACGGCTTCCTGGCGTCCTGCCCGGTCGTGTCTTGCCAGACTCGTCTCGCCCAGTTCCGCTTCCCAAGCGCACCGCCGACCGAGCGTTCTCCCGTTGATTGCTATCCGGAAATCCCCATGCATCTCAAAGACCTGAAGAAAAAGAAACCCGCCGAGCTGGTCCAGCTGGCCGAGGAACTGGGGGTCGAGAGCGCCTCGACGCTGCGCAAGCAGGACCTGCTGTTCGCGATCCTGAAGGTCCAGGCGGACAATGGCGACCAGATCATGGGGCTCGGCACGATCGAAGTGCTGCCCGACGGCTTCGGCTTCCTGCGCTCGCCGGAGTCGAACTATCTGGCGGGGCCGGACGACATCTACATCTCGCCGAACCAGGTCCGGAAGTTCGGTCTGCGCACCGGCGACACGGTCGAGGGCGAGATCCGCGGGCCGAAGGATGGCGAACGCTATTTCTCGCTGGTGAAGCTCACCGCGGTCAATTTCGACGACCCCGACGTCGTCCGCCACCGCGTCAATTTCGACAACCTCACGCCGCTCTATCCCGAGAGCAAGCTGACGCTCGATCCCGCCGACCCGACCGTCAAGGACAAGTCGGCACGCGTGATCGACATCGTCTCGCCGCAGGGCAAGGGCCAGCGCACGCTGATCGTCGCGCCACCGCGCGTCGGCAAGACCGTCATGTTGCAGAACATGGCCAAGGCGATCACCGACAACCACCCCGAGGTGTTCCTGATCGTCCTGCTGATCGACGAGCGCCCCGAGGAAGTCACCGACATGCAGCGCAGCGTGAAGGGCGAGGTGGTCAGCTCGACCTTCGACGAACCCGCGCAGCGCCACGTGCAAGTCGCTGAAATGGTGATCGAAAAGGCCAAGCGTCTGGTCGAGCACAAGAAGGACGTCGTGATCCTGCTCGACTCGATCACGCGTCTGGGTCGTGCCTACAACACCGTCGTGCCGTCGTCGGGCAAGGTCCTGACCGGTGGTGTCGACGCGAACGCGCTGCAGCGTCCGAAGCGTTTCTTCGGCGCCGCGCGCAATATCGAGGAGGGCGGTTCGCTGTCGATCATTGCGACCGCACTGATCGATACCGGCAGCCGCATGGACGAGGTGATCTTCGAGGAGTTCAAGGGCACCGGCAACTCGGAGATCGTGCTCGATCGCAAGGTCGCGGACAAGCGCATCTTCCCGGCGCTCGACGTCGGCAAGTCGGGCACGCGCAAGGAAGAGCTGCTGGTCGACAAGGCCAAGCTCTCCAAGATGTGGGTCCTGCGCCGCATCCTGATGCAGATGGGCACGATCGACGCGATGGAGTTCCTGCTCGACAAGATGAAGGATTCGAAGACCAACGAGAATTTCTTCGATTCCATGAATCAGTGATCGAATGCGGCCCGCTGCACGCTGCAGCGGGACTCGCATCGATCCGGCCGGCGGGGCAGGGCCCCGACCGACGACATGGGCTTTGCCCATGTCCGGCCAAGCACACCAAAGCGGCACGCGAGAGCATGGCTTTCGCGTGCCGCTTTGCTATTAAACCTACGTAAACCGTCACCATCGCTCGCCGCTGGTGACCCACGTCACCGGGAGCTGACATCTTGAGTATCATCGCCATGCTGGCCACCGCCGCATCGGGAGCCGCAGGCCCCGGCTCGCCGCTGGAGATCTGGCAGCATATCGTCGCCGACTTCTCCAACCTGGGCGACCCGAAGGCGCTCGCCGCGTTCGGATCGGTCCTGATGATCGACCTCGTCCTCGCGGGCGACAACGCGATCGTCGTCGGCGCACTCGCCGCTGGCCTCCCTGCCGACCAGCGCAAGAAGGTCATCCTCATCGGCATCGGCGCCGCGCTCGTCCTGCGGATCTTCTTCGCGTTGATCGTGACGTGGCTGATGGGGATCGTCGGGCTGATCTTTGCGGGCGGCC
Source organism: Sphingomonas sp. PP-CC-1A-547 (assembly GCF_003610375.1). Taxonomy (GTDB): domain Bacteria; phylum Pseudomonadota; class Alphaproteobacteria; order Sphingomonadales; family Sphingomonadaceae; genus Sphingomonas. The sequence continues at coordinate 453,868 of NZ_RAPZ01000012.1, read as the reverse complement.
TGTTGCTGCTCTGGGTCAGCTGGAAGTTCTGGCGTGAAATCCGCGAGGGCGCGGAGAATGCGGGCTCCGAGGAGATCGAGGGCGACGAGCGATCGGGTATCCGCTCCTCGAAGGGCTTTGCGAGCGCCGCTTGGGCCGTGGCTGTCGCCGACGTCTCGATGAGCCTCGACAACGTTCTGGCCGTCGCAGGCGCGGCGCGCGAGCATCCCGGCATCCTCGTCATCGGCCTGCTGCTGTCGGTCGCGATGATGGGTCTGGCGGCGAACTACATCGCGCGCGTCATCAACAAGTATCGCTGGATCGCGTATATCGGCCTCGCGGTGATCCTCGTGGTCGCGCTGAAGATGATCTACGAAGGCTGGGTCGGCACCGGCGAGACGCTCGGGATCATCTCGCTGCTGCGCTGATCGCGGGGGCAGTTGGGATAAGAAAAGGCCTCGTCGGGATCGTCCGGCGAGGCCTTTTTCATGTCTGTTGTCAGCACCCCGTCACCCCGGAACAGGAGTGACGGGGAGGGCATGGTTAGCCCAAATTCTCCGCGAAGAACTTCGCCGTTCGCTCATCCGCCAGCTTGGCAGACGCATCCGAGCGACGCTCGCCGAACTCGGTCGCGAAGCCGTGGTCCTCGCCAGCATAATCGTAGATCGTCACCTTCGGGTGATCGTCGAGCCCGGCGTGCATCGCCGCCTGCGCGGCCTTGTCGACGAAGTGATCCTCTTCCGGCACGTGCAGCAGCACCGGGTGTGCGATCGCGTGCTTTTCAGCCAGCAGGCCGTCGATCCCGACTCCGTAATAGCCGACGCTCGCATCAACGTCGGTCCGTGCCGCGGTCATGAACGCGAGGCGTCCGCCGAGGCAGTAGCCGACCACGCCGACCTTGGCGTCGTCGCCGAGTTCGACGCGCGCCGCACGGATTGTCGCTTCGATATCGGCGATGCCCTTATCCTGGTCGAACTGACCCATCAATCCGAGCGCACGGTCCATCTCGGGCTTGATGTCGGGATCGAGCTCGATGCCCGGCTCCAGCCGCCAGAACAGGTCGGGTGCGATTGCGAGATAGCCGGCCTCGGCTAGCGTATCGCACTTGCGGCGGATCCCTGCGTTCACGCCGAAGATCTCCTGGATCACGACGATCGCGGCCTTCGGCGTCCCTGCCGGGGTCGCGCGATACGCGGTGAATTCGCCATCGCTCGTGAGCGTGGCGATCTTGGTAGTGTTCGTCATAACAGTCCTCCTGGCGGCCGCTCATGGTCGAGTAGCCGGGATTTGGTGATCGGGCCTTCCCCCGCGGAGTACGCACCAAGCGCTCCGCCGGCTCCAAGGATTCGGTGGCAGGGGACGATGATCGGAAAAGGATTGCGTGCGCACGCCTGGCCGATCGCGCGCGGGCTGGAGCCGATCGCCTTGGCGAGTGCGCCGTAGCTGGCCGTCGTGCCGTAGGCGATGTCGACGATCGCCTGGCGAAGGTCGGCACCACGCGGGGTAGGGGAGAGCGCGAGGGGCAGGTCGAACACGGTCAGCCGTCCGGCGAAATACGCGTCGATCTGGCGGAGTGCTTCCAGGATCGCGGTGGCATCGCTGGTCGAACCATCCTCCACGCCGATATCGATCGCGTCGATCCGGTCCCCGGTGCCGGTCACGCGGACCAGACCGATAGGCGTTGCGATCGAGGCGGCATCGCGCGCATACATTCCCCCGCTATGCAGCGCCGCGATGGACCGCTCAAGCGTCATCGAGGGTGCGTCACATGAAGATGAATATCGAGATCGAATGCACGCCCGAAGAAGCGCGTCGCGCGGTCGGGCTGCCCGACCTGACGCCGATCCACGATCGCTATATCGCGATGATGATGGAAGCGATTCCGGACGGCCAGATGAAGCCGGAGATGCTCGAATCGATGATGCGCGGCTGGCAGCCGATGGGCGAGGCGGGAATGGCGATGTGGAAGCGCCTGTTCGACAGCGCGACGAAAAGCGGCTGAGTTTCCCGTGAAAACGATTTTCGCGGTATCGAGCGGACGACCGCCAGCGGCGATTGCCGTCGTTCGGGTGAGCGGGCCTCAGGCGTTTGCTGCGGCCGAGGCGCTGGCGGGACCATTGCCGGTGCCGCGCCATGCCAGCCTCCGGGGACTGCGGGACAGCGATGGGGCGTTGCTCGATCGCGCGCTGGTGATCGCGTTTCCGGGACCCGCGACGGCGACTGGCGAAGACCTGGTCGAGTTTCATTGCCACGGTGGTCGGGCGGTGATTGCGGCGGTGGAGCGTGCCTTGTCGGGGATGCCCGGTTTGCAGCACGCCGAGCCGGGGGAGTTCACGCGTCGCGCGCTGACCAATGGCCGCATCGACCTGACCGAGGCGGAGGGGCTCGCCGATCTTCTCGAAGCCGAGACGGAGAGCCAGCGTGTCGCGGCGATGACGGCGGCGGAGGGGCAGGTGAGCCGGGCCGTCCGCGGCTGGATGGACTCGGTCGCGATGCTGTCTGCGCGGATCGAGGCGATGCTCGACTTCGCCGACGAGGACGACGTCGCGAGCGATACGGCGGCGTTCGACGCGATCGTCTCGGAGATCGATACGCTCGCCGCGCAGATCGAGGCGGTGGTCGACGCCCCGCCGGTCGAGCGGCTCAAGGACGGGCTGCGCGTGGTCATCGGCGGTCCGCCGAATAGCGGCAAGTCGACGTTGCTCAACCTGCTCGGCGAGCGGGACGCGGCGATCGTCTCGCCCATCTCGGGAACGACGCGTGACCGTATCGACGTTCCGGTGACGCGGAATGGTGTCGCCTATGTGCTGACCGATACCGCGGGTTTGATCGACACGCTCGACCCGATCGAGGCGATCGGCGTCACGCGTGCGGAAGGTGCGCTCGCCGCAGCGGACATCGTGATGTGGCTGGCCGATACCGCGCCGCCCCGCGCCGATGCGATCTGGATTCATGCGCGCGCGGATCTGCCGGGGCGGGGAGAACTGCCCTCCGGTCGGACATTGGCGGTGTCGCAAAACGACCGGGGATCGCTTGATGCTCTTTGGGGTGAACTGCATCGGCGAGCGATTGCGATGCTGCCGCGTGGCGATGAGATCGCATTGAAGCAGCACCAGCGCCGGCAGTGCGCTGCGGCGGTCGAGGCTCTTCGGTATCGAAGCTCGGACGCGCTTATCGTCGCCGAACACCTTCGACAGGCTCGCGCGATTCTTGCTGGCGTGCTTGGGCTCGATGCGACCGGGGAGATGCTCGACGCGCTGTTCGGGCGTTTCTGCATCGGGAAGTGATGTTCCACGTGGAACATCTTTGACGCGTCGGTCGTGGCGTTCTACGGCCGTTACATGTTCGATGTAGTGGTGGTTGGCGGTGGCCATGCCGGAACCGAAGCCGCATCCGCGGCGGCGCGGAGGGGCGCGCGTACCGCGCTCGTGTTGTTCGACGCGGCGCATATTGGCGCGATGTCGTGCAATCCGGCGATCGGTGGGCTCGGTAAGGGGCACATGGTTCGCGAGGTCGACGCGTTCGACGGGCTGATCGGTCGCGCGGCCGATGCCGCCGCGATCCACTATCGCATGCTCAATCGGAGCAAGGGTTCGGCGGTGCAGGGGCCTCGGATCCAGGCCGATCGGCGTCTCTATTCCGGTGCGATCCAGGCGATGCTTGCGGCCACGGAAGGACTGTCGATCGTCGAGGGCGAGGCGACGGCGTTGCATTTTGACGGCGATCGTGTGGCGGGTGTCGTGCTGGCGGATGGCGCGATCGTGGCGGCACGAGCGGTCGTGCTGGCGACCGGCACGTTCCTGGGCGGACGGATCTTCCGCGGTGACGATCGCGAGGAAGGGGGGCGAATTGGCGAGCGGGCGGCCAAGCCACTTGCGGACCAGTTGCGCGCGCGGGACCTGCCGATTGCGCGGCTGAAGACGGGGACGCCACCGCGGCTCGATGGGCGGACGATCGACTGGGGCGCACTCGCCGAGCAGCCGTCTGACCTCGATCCCTGGACGATGTCGCCGATGACTCGCGCGCGTCCGCTCCCGCAGATCGCCTGTGCCATCACGCGGACGACCGATCGGACGCATGCAATCATTCGCGAGGCGTTCCACCGGTCGCCGCTGTTCACCGGTGCGATAGAGGCGGTGGGGCCGCGTTACTGTCCGTCGATCGAGGATAAGGTACATCGGTTCGGCGACCGCGACGGGCACCAGGTTTTCCTGGAACCCGAGGGGCTCGACGATGCGACGGTGTATCCGAACGGGCTGTCGACGTCGCTGCCGTTCGAGGTTCAGGCGGCGATGCTGGCGAGCATTCCCGGGCTCGAGCGCGTGGCGATGACCATGCCGGGTTATGCGGTCGAGTATGATTACATCGATCCGCGGGCGCTCGATACGCGGTTGGCGCTTGGTGCGATCGAGGGGGTGTTCTGCGCGGGTCAGATCAATGGCACGACCGGGTATGAGGAAGCGGCGGGGCAGGGGCTCGTCGCTGGGCTCAACGCGGCGGCGTATGCGTGCGATCTGGCGCCGGTGATTTTGGATCGTGCGTCGAGTTATCTTGGGGTGATGATCGACGACCTAACGCTGCAGGGTGTGACCGAGCCGTATCGGATGCTCACGGCGCGAGCGGAGTTCCGGTTGTCGTTGCGCGCGGATAATGCCGAGACACGACTGGGTGGAATTGCGGAGGCGGCTGGGTGTCTTGGACCCGAGCGGTTGGCGCATCAGCATGCGCTGGCCAAGGATCGTGCTCGTTTCCGCTCAGCGCTCGACGGGGAGCAGACCGCGACCCACGTGGCTGATCAGGGCGTTGCGATCGGTCGGGATGGTGCGCGGCGGACTGCGTTCGACTGGCTCAGGTTTGAGGGCGTGACGCTCTCGCATGTCGCGCCGGACGCAGCGATGGGCATCCCGACCGCGGTCGTTGACGAAGTGTTAGAGGACGCGCGCTACGCTCCGTATATCGAGCGGCAGGCGCAGGAAGTCGCGCGGTTGCGGGCTGACGAGGCGATCCGTTTGCCGGAGGACCTTGCTTATGATCGTGTGCCGGGCCTTTCGAACGAGATGATCGATCGCCTGAGCGCAGCGCGGCCGACCTCGCTTGCGGCGGCGGCGCGAGTGCGGGGGATCACCCCGGCGGCGTTGTCCGCGGTATTATTGCATACGAAACGAGTGCCAGCATGACCGAAGACGAAGCGCAGAGCTGGACGACCGAGCGGTTCGGGGCGGAGGCGACCGAGCGCCTGAGCGCGTTCGTGGCGATGGTCGTCGAGGAAGCGCCGCATCAGAATTTGATCGCGCCGTCGACTATCCCGACGATCTGGGATCGGCATGTGGTGGATTCGCTCCAGTTGGTTGCGCTTGCGGGCGCGGATACGTCGGCGCAGCGTTGGCTCGACATTGGCACCGGTGGGGGGTTTCCCGGCATGGTCGTAGCACTGGTTCGCGAGGGGCCGGTCGATCTGGTCGAGCCCCGGCGTCGTCGTGCGGACTTCCTCCAGTTGTGTGTCGCTCGGCTTGGCCTCGGCGAACAGGTGCGCGTTCATGCCTCCAAGGTTGAGAATGCCGCGGCCGACGCTTCGATCATTTCCGCTCGTGCGGTTGCGTCGTTGCAAAACCTTTTGCGTGGCGCGGCGCACTGCGCCACAACGGAGACGCGGTGGTTGCTTCCTCGGGGGCGTTTCGACGAGGAGGAGCTGGCCGCGCTCAAGCAGCATTGGCGGTTTATGTTCCACGTGGAACAAAGCGTCACGAACCCGGAGTCGTCGATCGTGGTTCTGGATCGGGTAAGCGCGCGATGATCACCATCGCGGTCGCCAATCAAAAGGGTGGGGTGGGCAAGACCACCAGCGCCATCAACCTCGCGACAGCGCTCGCGGCGACGGGGATGCGTGTGCTGCTGGTCGATCTCGATCCGCAGGGCAACGCGTCGACCGGGCTCGGCATCGGCCATTCGCAGCGCGAGCGGTCGAGCTATGACGTGCTGGTCGGTGAGACGTCGATCGAGGAAGCGGTGGTGCATACGCGTGTGCCGCGGCTCGATATCGTGCCGGCAACGGTCGACCTGTCCGGCGCGGAGATCGAGCTGGTCGATTTCGATGCGCGTACGCACCGGCTCGATCGCGCGGTGAAGGCGGCGCAGGGGCCATGGGACATCGCGCTGATCGATTGTCCGCCGTCTCTCGGGCTGCTGACGATCAACGCGATGGTCGCGGCGGACTCGCTGCTCGTGCCGCTGCAATGCGAGTTTTTCGCGCTTGAGGGGTTGTCGCAGTTGTTGAGTACGGTCGAGCGGATTCGCCAGCGGTTCAATCCGGGTCTGTCGATCCTGGGGGTGGCGCTGACGATGTTCGATCGGCGGAACCGGCTCACCGACCAGGTCTCCGCGGATGTTCGCGCGGTTCTCGGCAAAGTGGTGTTCGAGACGGTGATCCCGCGCAACGTGCGGCTGTCGGAGGCGCCTAGTCACGGATTACCGGCGTTGATCTACGATCACCGGTGTTCGGGGTCGCAGGCGTATATTGCGCTGGCGCGTGAGCTTATCGGGCGGCTTCCGGCAACTGCGCAGGTTGCGGCATGAGCGACGGTAACAAACGCGGCCGGCCGGGGCTGGGCAGGGGCCTCAACGCGCTGCTCGGCGAGATGGCGCGCGAGACGCCGGTATCGGCCCATGGTGCGGCGCAGCAATCGTCGGGTGTGCGAATGTTGCCGGTCAGTTCGCTGTCGCCGCATCCCGATCAGCCGCGTCGGCACTTCGACGAGGCGATGCTCGACGAGCTGGCCGCGTCGATCGCCTCGCGGGGGCTGATCCAGCCGATCGTGGTGCGGCCGCACGGGCATGACTTCCAGATCGTCGCGGGCGAGCGGCGCTGGCGGGCGGCGCAGCGTGCGCGGCTGCACGAGGTGCCGGTCGTCGTTCGCGACTTCGACGACGCCGAGACGCTCGAGATCGCGCTGATCGAGAACATCCAGCGCGAGGATCTCAACGCGATCGAAGAGGCTCAAGCGTATCAGCGGCTGGCGGGGGAGTATGGCCACACGCAGGAGGTGCTCGCCAAGATCGTCCACAAGTCGCGGAGTCATGTGGCCAACCTGCTGCGGTTGCTGGAGCTGCCGGCGCAGGTGCAGTCGCAGGTGGTCGATGGATCGCTGTCGATGGGGCATGCTCGGGCGTTGCTCGGGTCGCCCGACGTGGAGTCGCTGGCGGACCAGGTCGTGTCGCGGGGGCTGTCCGTGCGCGAGACCGAGAAGCTGGCGCGCGATGCGAAGCCTGGGCGGAGCCGTGGCGGTGGTGGGTCGTCCGAGCCTCGGGTGCCGGATGCGGATATCGCTGCGTTGGAGCGGCAGTTGGCGGACTTGTTGGGGTTGCAGGTCCGGGTGGCGCATACTGAGACGGGCGGGACGTTGACGTTGAATTACTCGACGTTGGACCAGCTCGATATGGTTTGCCAGCGGCTGACGGGTGGGGCGATCTAATCACGCGCTCCGTTCGTGTTGAGCGAAGTCGAAGCACCTGTGTTCCGGACCATCCTTCGACTTCGCTCAGGACGAGCGGGCGAAGGGGGAGGGAGGATCACTATTTCCGTCATCCCGGCGGAAGCCGGGACCCACGGTTGCGGTCCGTTTCGTTAGTGATTGCACCCTATCCATGGGTCCCGGCGTGCGCCGGGATGACGGAAGGTGGGGGGCGGGAAGAGGGAAGCGGAGGCTGAGGCAGACGCAGACGCGAATGTGGTTTCGGATGCGTTAGTTTCGCCGTGCGATCGCTTGGGATAGCGCCACCACCGCTGCCTCTGCCACCACACCGCCGGCATTCCCGGACGCCATGATCGCGCGCTCGGCGGTCCGGACGCGCTGGATTGCGGTGGCGAGCATTACCGGTGACCAGCGGCGCAATGACCGCGCGGTGCTGGCCTCTTCCTTGAAGAATACGCGGTGGCGTTTCATGACCGCATCGACCGCTTCGCCGCGGTCGATTTCGCCGCGCATGTCGGCCAGCGCAATCAGGCGGCGGACGAGTTGGCGGAGCCAGGGGATCGGCGAGGTGCCGGCTTCTTCGAGCACGGCGAGTTCGGCACCGAGATCGTCGACCCGGCCTTCGATCACCGCATCGATCGCGCGGCTCATTTCCGCATCGCCGAGGTCCGCGCCGACTGCATCGAGTGCGTGGTGATCGAGGTCGGCAGGGCGATCGGGGGCGGCGTCGAGATACAACGCAAGCTTCTCGATCTCGCGCGAAATGACGGCGCGGTCGCCACCGGTCGTATCGACAAGGCGGCGGGCGACGCCGGGGGCGGGGCGGAGGCCGTTCTCGTTGGCGATCGTCGTCGCGAGGCGTTCGGCGTCCTGTGCGGTCGGGGCGTAGCAGGCGAACGCCATCGCGCGCGGGGAGTCGATCGCGAGCTTGACGATCTTGGCGGTGGATTTGACGGTGGGGGCGATGGCGACGACGGGGTTGCCGACGCGTTCGGCCGCCAGGAGGTTGGTGAAGGCTTCGAGGCTTTCCTCGCCGGCCGACGCGACGCGGACGAACCGGGCCCCGGCGAACAACGATAGCGAGGCGGCTTCGTCGGTCAGCCGGCCGGGGGCGCCTTTCAGCGTCGAGCCGTCGAGATCGACGCGTTCGGCATCCGCGCCCATCGCCTTGGCGAGCACGCGGGCGAGGTCGCTTGCGCCGGCTTCGTCGGGGCCGTGGAGCAGGTACAGGCGGATGTCGCCGCCCGGCTTGGCAAGCGCACCGCGGATCTGGCCGGCGCTGGCCTTCACTTGGCGGGCGGAGTGGCCTGCGCCGCGGCGACCGCAGGCGTGTTGCGCGCATACAGCGCAACGCGCGCGACGATCTGGTCGGCGACGATCTGCGACAGGCGTTCGAGCGCGGTATTCTCGGCCGCGATCGTCGCATATTCGGAGCGGACGACGTCGATGCCGGCGTCGGAGCCGGCAGTCGCGTCGAGCAGCACAGAATTGTCGCCGATCCGGACGAGTTGATAGCGCGCGCGCAACGTGCGGCGTTCGCGCGAGACGCTGTCGTCGGTGCGGACGCCGAGACCGCTGATCGTGTCGTCGAGGCGGATGTCGATCCGGTAGAGCGCGGGTGCGCCGTTCGAGGGCAGGCGATCGCGCAGCGCGGTGGCCATCAGCCAGCCGTTCTTGCCCGCGATCGGCGCGATCTCGACCTGGCCGAGCGCACCGGCGACCGGTCCGCTGCTGCCGCCCGCATAGAGCGGATGCAGGCCGCAACCGGACACCATGGGCGCCAGCACCAGCGCACTGAGGATCGCAAGCCGCTTCATGCGACGATGTTCACGAGACGGTCGGGCACGACGATCACTTTCCGGGGCGGCTTGCCCTCGAGCAGGCGGACGATCTTCTCGGAGGCGAGCGCGGCGGCTTCGACCTCGTCCTTCGGTGCGCCCTTGGGGAAGACGAGCGTGTCGCGGAGCTTGCCGTTGACCTGCACCGCGATCGTGACTTCGTCGTCGACCAGCATCGCCGGATCGACGATCGGCCACGCCGCGTCGGCGATCAGGCCGTCATTGCCCGCGGTCGCCCATGCTTCCTCGGCGACGTGCGGGACCATCGGGCTGACGAGCAGCAGCAGCGTGCGGATCGCCTGTTCGCGGTCTGCGGAAGGCGCTGCTTTCTCGATCGCGCTGCACAAGCTGTAGAGCCGCGCGACCGCCTTGTTGAACTGCAAGGCATTGATATCGCTCTCGATACCGACAGTCGTGCGGTGGCAGAGTTTGCGCAAGGCGATGTCGTCGCCCTCGGCCTTTGCCGCATCGTCCGACTCGATCAGGCGCCAGAGACGCTGGACGAACCGCCACGCGCCTTCGATGCCGGACTCGCTCCAGGGGAGATCGCGTTCGGGGGGCGAGTCGGAGAGCACGAACCAGCGCACCGCGTCGGCGCCATACTGGTCGACGATCGGCTCGGGATCGACGGTGTTCTTCTTCGATTTCGACATCTTCGTCACGCGACCGACCGTCACGGGGCCGCCGGTCGCGATCTCGATATACCCTGCATCGGTCTTGCGGACCTCGTCGGGAGACAGCCACTTCGTCTTCACCGGTGCGTCGCTCGAATCGTCGTCGTCGGTGTCGGCCTCCGGCTGCGCGTCGCCGGCGTCACCTCGACTATACGTCTCGTGCGTGACCATGCCTTGCGTGAACAGCCCGGCGAACGGCTCGGCGATGTCGAGCATGCCGATATGCTTCAGCGCGCGCGTCCAGAAGCGGGCGTAGAGCAGATGCAGGATCGCGTGCTCGACGCCGCCGATATACTGGTTGACCGGCAGCCACTTCTCCGCGCCCGTCCGGTCGAACGGCTTGGCGTCCGGCTGGCTGGCGAAGCGGATGAAATACCAGGACGAGTCGACGAAGGTGTCGAGCGTATCGGTCTCGCGCCGGGCAGGGCCTGCGCAGGACGGGCAGGGGACGTGCTTCCAGGTCGGATGGCGATCGAGCGGGTTGCCGGGAACGTCGAAGCTGACGTCCTCGGGCAGGACGATCGGCAGCTGGTCCTTGGGCACCGGCACTGCGCCGCACGCGTCGCAGTGGATGATCGGGATCGGCGTGCCCCAGTAGCGCTGGCGGCTGACGCCCCAGTCGCGCAGGCGGAACACGGTCGTGCCCTTACCCCAGCCTTCGCCCTCGGCACGCTCGATCACGACGCGCTTGGCGTCCTCGATGTCCATGCCGTCGAGGAAGTGTGAGTTCACGATAGTGCCGGCGCCGGTCCAGGCGGTGTCGCCGACGAACACGGGGGCCTCGTCATCGCCTTCGCTGACGACGCGCTTGACGGGCAGGTCGTATTTGCGCGCGAAATCGAGATCGCGCTGGTCATGCGCGGGGACGCCGAACACCGCGCCGGTGCCGTATTCCATCAGCACGAAGTTCGCGATGTAGACGGGGAGGTGCCACGTCTTGTCAAGCGGATGCACCGCGCGGATGCCGGTGTCGAAGCCGAGCTTTTCCTGCGTGTCGAGTTCGGCCGCGGTGGTGCCGCCGCGCTTGCATAGTTCGATGAAGGCCGCGGCGTCGGGGTTCGTCTCGGCGATGGCGCGCGCGATCGGGTGATCCGCGGCGACTGCGACGAAGCTGGAGCCGAACATCGTGTCGGGACGCGTGGTGAAGACCTCGACCGACTCAATTCCCCTTCCGCTTGCGGGAGGGGTTAGGGGAGGGGAGGCATCCTCGGACGCTGCCGCCGCGTTCGTATCAGGCCCTCCCCCGACCCCTCCCGCAAGCGGGAGGGGAGCAGTGAGGTTGAACTTGAACTGCAGGCCCTGGCTACGGCCGATCCAGTTTTCCTGCATCAGCTTGACCTTGTCGGGCCAATGTTCGAGCGCGCCCAACCCGTCGACCAGTTCGTCGGCGAAGTCGGTAATCTTCAGGAACCACTGCGACAGCTTGCGCCGCTCGACCAGCGCGCCCGAGCGCCAGCCGCGACCGTCGATCACCTGCTCGTTGGCGAGCACGGTCATGTCGACCGGATCCCAGTTTACCGCCGATTCCTTGCGGTACACGAGGCCCGCCGCGAACAGGTCGAGGAACAGCGCCTGCTCGTGGCCGTAATATTCAGGCTCGCACGTCGCCAGTTCGCGCGTCCAGTCGAGCGCGAAGCCCAGCCGCTTCAGCTGCGCCTTCATCGTCGCGATGTTGGCGCGCGTCCAATTGCCCGGATGCACGCCCTTTTCCATCGCCGCGTTTTCGGCAGGCATGCCGAACGCGTCCCAGCCCATCGGATGGAGCACTTCCATGCCCTTCATCCGACGGAACCGCGCGAGCACGTCGCCCATCGTGTAGTTCCGGACATGCCCCATGTGGATGCGCCCCGACGGATAGGGGAACATCTCGAGCACGTACGAGCGCGGCTTGATCGACAGATCGTCGGCGGCGAACGTCTTGCGCTCGTCCCAGACCTTCTGCCACGCCGCGTCCGCCTTCAACGCATTGAAACGCGACGCCATTATATCAGTCCTCAGCCCGCGATCGAGGCGCGGCGCAGGTCGCGGGCCTTGGTCAGGATGATGTCCTCGAGCTTCTGCGTGGTCGCGGCCTGCACCGGCGACGAGACCCACTGGCCGTTGCGGTTCACTTCGCGCAGGGCGGCGACGCGCAGCGCATCGGCGCGCAGATCCTGGTCGAGGATCGAGACGGTGACCTTCATGCGCTCGGTCGGGGTCTGCGGGTTGATGTACCAGTCGGTGACGATCACGCCGCCGTTGGAATCGGTCTGCAGCAGCGGCATGAAGCCGAGCGTGTCGAGGCTCGCGCGCCACAGATAGCTGTTCACGCCGATCGTCGTGATCTTCGACGCGGCGAGATCCGCCTTGGGACGCGCCGATCCGCCGCCGCAAGCGACGAGAGGCAGGGCAAACAGCACGACTGCGATACGCGAGCGGCGGAACATGGGCATCATCCTGGCAAGAAAATCAGCCCTTGCTCTACAGGCGAGCCCGCGTGCCCGCAAGCAGACGCCCGCATGCGCGACGAGCGTATGCGCGGGGGGCTGGCCCGACTGGGAGAGCAGCCGATTCGGTAGCGCTATCGCGTCGAGCTGTGTGCTGATTGCAACACTGTCCGACAATTCGGCGACGAAGGGTGGGAATGGGCGGTTCTGCGGCCTTTGCTGTGGATCAATTCATGTTAGATGCGGTTTAACAGGATCCGATTACGGGATTCGAAGGACAGATTCGTTGTGATGACGCGTGGGGGAATAGTTGGGGTGGTTGCCGGGGCGCTTGTCGCCACCGCCGCAATCGTCGCGCCTGCCTTCGGCGCCAGCGAACAGCCCGCCCGGATCGCCAAGCATAACGTCGCCGCGGTTCGCGGTATCGGATCGTTCACGCCCGCTGCCGCCGACCCCCGCCTTGCCGCGATGTTCGCGCGCGGTGGCTTCGATGCGGGCAGCTTCCGCTTTACGCCTGCCGAAACGCGCCAGGATAACCGCGCGGTGACCGTTGCGGTCCGTGCGCAGACCAACCGCGGTGTCGCCAACACGGCCAGCTTGGCTTCGACCACGCCAACCGTCGGTATTGCGCCAATCGCGTATAATCTCGGCATGTCGGTCGGCTGGAAGCGGTTCGCGATCTCGGGTGACGTGAACAAGCTCGATCTCGGCGTGATGCCGGGTGGGCGTGAGGCGGCTGACTTGGCAGTGAGCTATAGCGCCAAGCGCTTCAGCGGGACGGTGAAGGCTGCGGCGGATCGCCCGCTGTCGAGCGCACCGCGCCTCGTCGAGGATGCGCCGAGCTATTCGGTCGATCTTGGCGGGTCCTACGCCTTGACGCGCAGCCTCGCAGTGACGGCTGGCGTGCGGTATCGGTCGGATCGCGAGCGCTTCGTGAAGGTCGATGACGACCGTCGCGACAGCCAGGCCGTGTATCTGGGCACCGCCTTCCGGTTCTAAGCATCCAGCAAAGTGGTACTTTGCTGGAGTTTTTGAACGGTCGGGTGACCTTACCGCGCCGCTTTTCCTTCAGGGATAGAGTTCGATGCTGCTTGTCTTCGCCGTCACCCTAGCGGAAGCTGAGGTATTCCTCGATGCGGGTGACGCGGGCCCCAATGTAAGATCCCAGCTTCCGCTGGGATGACGGGGTCGGGACGTTCGTTCTCGCTTAGCAGTTAACGGATCCAGGCATCGATCGCGGCCCAGCCGTGGAAGCCGAATCGCCGGATTTGCCGCCAGCGCGACTCGGTCATTCCGCCTAGCGCGATCATTGGTATCCCGAGTCCGCGTCCGATCCGCAGAGCCTGTGCCGGACCGATCCCGGCTGCACCCTGGTGTGATCGGGTGACGTGGATCGGCGACACGAACAGGGCAGCAGCCCCAGCGCGCTTGCCAGCCAAGGCCTCGTGTCTTGAATGTGCTGGCCAGGTTCTGATCCCGTGAGTCTTTCCTCGACCATGCACACCGTCGGCCGCGATCACAGGCTTTCCGGCCACCACGACGACTAGCCGGCGCGCTTGCGCGATGCGCTTCACCCGCCGCAGCAGCGCACGGCGTTCCCGCGCAGTCGTAGCGTAATGCCGAAACACCACGCCGGATCCCGGCGGCAACCGCGTCAGCACCGGCCATAGGGCGTCGCCCATCCGCTCGTCCGTCATCAGCCAGCGCGCGGGAATGGGGTTACGACGGGCCACGCCGCTGCCTATAGCGCGCCGCATGATTGCTGACGACACCACCAAATTACAGGCCATCCGCAGCCGGATTGCCAAGGCCGCCGAGATCGCCGACCGCCGTGCGGACGACGTGACGCTGATCGCGGTCTCCAAGACGCATCCGGTCGAGGCGATCGAACCGCTGCTCGTCGAAGGCCAGCGGGTATTCGGCGAAAACCGTGTGCAGGAAGCGTCCGAGAAATGGCCGGCGTTGCGCGAGACATATCCCGACGTCGAACTGCATCTGATCGGCCAGCTTCAGTCGAACAAGGCGGCCGAGGCGGTGGCGCTGTTCGACTGCATTCATGCGGTCGATCGCCCGTCGCTGGTCACCGCGCTGGGGAAGGCGATAGCGGCGAGCGATCGTCGGCCGGACTGTTTCCTCCAGGTCAACATTGGCGACGAACCGCAAAAGGGTGGCTGCGCGATCGCCGACCTGCCCGCGCTGGTGGAGCAGGCGCGTGCTGCCGGCCTGCCGATCGCCGGGCTGACGTGCCTGCCGCCCGCTGACATCGAACCGGCGCCGTATTTCGCGCTGTTGGCAAAGCTCGCGCGCGATCACGGGCTGACTGGCCTCAGCATGGGCATGTCCGACGACTTCGAAACAGCCGTGACGATCGGCGCGACTCATGTCCGCATCGGCAGCGCGCTGTTCGGCGCGCGGGGGACGGACGCATGAGCATACCGGTTCGGTTCGACGCGCTGCTATTCGATTTCGACGGCGTGCTGATCGACAGCGAAGCCGTCGGCAACCGCCACATCGCCGAATGGCTTACCGCCGCGGGGCACCCGACCAGCGCCGAAGATTCGATGGCGAATTTCATGGGGCTCGCCGGGCCGCAGTTTATCGATGCGATCGAGCGCTGGATCGACCGGCCGCTCCCCGAGGAGTTCTACGCCGCGCGGAAGGCCGAGGACGAGCGTGCGATGGCGGCTGGCGTCGACGCGATCGAAGGCGCGGTGGCGTTCGTCCGCTCGCTCCCTGTCGATTTGCCCAAGGCGATTGTGTCTTCGAGCCCGGTAGCTTGGATCGCGCGGCATCTGGAGCATATCGGCCTGCGCGATGCGTTCGGCGACCGTCTCTATAGCGGGCGTGAGCATGTGACGAACGGCAAGCCGGCGCCTGATCTGTATCTGTTCGGGGCGCGGCAACTTGGGGTCGATATCGCGCGGACGGCGATCCTCGAGGATTCGCCGGTGGGGGCGACTGGGGCGGTGGCGTCGGGGGGCTACGTCATCGGCTTGTCGGCGGGGTCGCATTGCAATGCGGAGCATGGTGCTCGGCTTAAGGCGATCGGTGTCGACGCGCTGGCGGAGAGCTTCGACGACGTGGCGCAGTTGATCGGGACGAACTGACCGTTCCCGCCGTCATGCCGGGCTTGTTCCGGCATCCACCGTTCCGCATGACCATCCGCCGTTGATACGCGGCACGGTGGACCCCGGAACAAGTCCGGGGTGACGGAGAGGGGATTGGCACCACAACCCGTTTTCCTGCGAATGCAGGAATCCAGGGTAACCACGGACTGGGCTCGGTACCCTGGGCTCCTGCGTTCGCAGGAGAACCGCTAACTCCGCTTCCGCCGCCAGATCGCACCGATCCCCGCGACCAGATCATACGGGATCGCCGCCGCTTCCCGCGACCGCATCTTGAGCTGGTACCGCCGGCTCCCGCCATGCGGCACGTGGATCGCACTCGCGGGCATGCCCAGCATCGCGAACAGCATGCGGATGCGCGGCTGATGATAGCCGTCGGTGCAGATCATGCACTGCGCATATTGGCCCGCGCGCGCGAACGCGGCCGCAGCCACGACGCTCTGCAACGTATCCACGCTCGCCTCGTCGAGATGGATCCGCGAACGATCGACCGTCTCGGCCAACACATCCGCCATCACCGACGCTTCGGAAGGTCCGTGCGTGCCCTTCGCGCCCGAGCAGAACAGGTCCGCATCGACGTAGCGCGCCGCGGCCGCCGCTGCGAACGCGATGCGGCGGGCGAGCGTGGGGCTCGGGCTGCCATCGGGACGAACCGCCGCGCCGAACACCACGATCAGGCGCCGTGAGGGTGGGATCTCGGTCAGAACTGATGCCCCGTGCGGTCGCGCTTGGTCGCGAGATACTGCGCGTTGTGCGGGTTCGAGGGGAGGAAATGCGGCACGCGTTCGATCACCGTCACGCCCGCCGCTTCGAGCCCGGCGACCTTGGCGGGGTTGTTGGTCAGCAACCGTATTTCGCGCTGGCCGAGCAGTGTCAGCATCCGCGCCGCCACCCCGAAATCGCGCGCATCGACTGCAAAGCCGAGCCGCGTGTTCGCATCGACCGTGTCGAACCCCTGGTCCTGCAACGCATAGGCGCGAAGCTTGTTGACCAGCCCGATCCCGCGACCTTCCTGCCGCAGATACAGCAGGATCCCCCAGCCACCATGCTGGATCGCGTGGATCGCGGCGTGCAGCTGGGGTCCGCAATCGCATTTGAGGCTGCCGAGCACGTCACCCGTCAGGCACTCGCTGTGGAGGCGGACGAGCGGCGGCTGGCCGTTGGGCTGGCCGATCAGCAGCGCGATATGCTCGTCCGCGCTTTCGGGGCTGCGGAAGGCGACGATCTCCGCATCCTCCGCGCCCTCGACGGGAAGCCGTGCGCGTGCGGCGAGTGTCAGGCGGTTCGCGTCCTCGTGTGCGTCTATATCTGCGCGGGCGATGCGGACCTCGGGTTCGCCCGTGCCGAGGAAGAACGCCGGCAGCAATCCCGCGATCCGGGCAAGGCGCAAGGCAGCTGCCGCCGCGTCCGGATCGGCGAGCGGGAGCGTCTGGAACGGACCCTTGAGGGGGGTGGCTAGGTCGAACTGTGGATCGGCCAGCGCGGTCGCGGCGGCGAAGTCGATCCAGGGCGCGCGATCGACGAGCACGGGCTCGGTCGGATCCGCCGCTGCGCGCTGGTTCGCGAGCTTCAACGTTGCCGCACGCCCCGACGAGATCAGCACGCCGCCATTCGCTTCGGGATCGAACGCCGCCAACCGCTCGGCATCCGCCGTCTCGACCGCGAGCAGCACCAGCCCGTCGATCGCGATCGGCCAGCCGCGCCTGAGCGCATCGACCGCGCGTGCCGCTGCGCGAGGATTACTCAAAACGCGAACTCGGTCATGATCGGGACGTGGTCGGACGGCTTGAGCCAGCTTCGGCAGCGTTCGTAGACGTGGTGCGACACCGCAGCTTCGGCGGCGGCACCGGTCGCCCACATGTGATCGAGCCGACGGCCGCGATCCGAAGCGGCCCAATCCTTCGCGCGGTAGCTCCACCAGGTAAACAGGCGGGCGGGGGCAGGGTGGAAGCGGCGGCCGAGATCCACCCAGTCGCCTGCCGCCTGCAACTTGCCGAGCGCCTCGACCTCGATGGGAGTGTGGCTGACGACGTCGAGCAACTGCTTATGGCTCCATACGTCGGATTCGAGCGGCGCGATGTTGAAGTCGCCGACCAGGATGGTGGGGCCGGGGAGGGTTTCGGACCAGGTCGTCATGCGCTCGATGAAGTCGAGTTTCTGGCCGAACTTGGGGTTCACCTCGCGGTTCGGGACATCGCCGCCGGCTGGGACGTAGACGTTTTCGAGCCGTACACCGTTCTCCAGCCGGACGCCGATGTGGCGCGCCTCGCTGTTCGCCTGCCAGTCGAAGCGGTCGTCCTCGACGATTGGGACTCGGCTCAGGATCGCGACGCCGTGGTGCATGCGCTGGCCGTGCAGGACGATGTGTTCGTAGCCAAGCGCGCGGAACGCCTCCAGCGGGAAGTCGCCGTCGATGACCTTGGTCTCCTGCAGACACAGGATATCGGGCTGCTCGTCGCGCAGAAACTGTTCGACGATGGCGATCCGGAAACGGACCGAGTTGATGTTCCAGGAGACGATCTTCACCGCCGCGATGTAGCGTTGCGGGGGGGTGGGGACAAGGAAGCGCGCAAGGTCTTGAAGAAGGTAGAAGGCGCCATCGGCAAAGCCGCTGTCGTCGACCGGGCCCTGAAAGAACAGGGGCCCGTCGGCCGTGCTTGGGCGAGTCTTGCAAAATGCTTTTGCGCGCCGCCCTTCACATGAAATGACCCCCGCTCCGGGGGCATGGAGCGAGGGCCGACTCAGCGTTCGTCACGCAGGCGAGAGGTGAGGAAACCATCCGGGCAACAGGGGGAAAAATCCCGAATGCCCCACATCCGCGAGCCACTCTCTAGGAGGCCGAACCTGTCGCTTGCATGAATGACACGAATTTTATGTTATTTTCTTACACCCGTACGGCGCGGATCGTTCCAGCGGAAGCTGTTGTCGCTGACCGCTTCGCCGAACTTCTGGTTGGTCAGGCGGATCGTCGTGCGGTTGTTCTGGCTATCGAGCGCGACCCAGCCCTGCAGCATCAACCCGCCCGGCGCGCTCGCGTTGCGGACGAACACCAGCGTGATGCGGCCGTATTCCGGGTGCTTGGGATCGTTCGCCTCGACCGACACGATCCGCTGATCGTAGCCGGGGACGAGTTTCGCATAGCGCGTGATGTCGCGGGTCGGATCGAGCAGCACGCCCAGCGGCGAGTTCTTGATCGGCCAGCGCTGCACCTGCTTCACCGAATAATCGATGAAAGTCAGCGCGCCGCCCTCCGCGACGATCAGGATTGGCACGCCCTTCTCATACTGGAAACGCAGCTTGCCGGGCTTCTTGAGCGTCAGCACGCCGGTCAGCACCTTGCCGTTGCGGTCAGCCTGCGAGAAATTCGCGGTCATCGTCTCGACCGATTGCAGGTGCTTCTGCACGGCCGCGAGATCGCCGGTCGCCTGCGCGGCGATCGGCGCGGGCACGGCGGCGACGGACAAAGCGGCGATCGTCGCGATCACCGCGGGGCGGGTATTGAACATCGAAATCTCCTCAAGGCGCGACCGTTGCCCGCCCGCGCTTGAACCGCCACTGAATTCGGCGGGTTCCGTCAGAGCGCGCGGACTACAGCGTAATCGCGCCCTTCAGGCCGAGCACCGCGACGTCGTTGGCGTCGTGTACGCCGCCGGGGTTGTGAACCCACTGAACGTTCGGGCGCAGTTCCAGCCACTTGGTGGGGTGGACGCTGTAATAGATCTCCGACGCGTATTCGGCATCCTGCACCGCGGGCCGCGCCGGATCGAGCTCCTGGCCCTTCGCCACGCGCCCGTTCACGTTGGTCCGCGCCACGCCGAAGCCAAGGATGTCGTTCGGCCGCCACGGCACCAGCCCCTTGTAGAACAGCCCGGCGGCGATCTGGTTGTCGGTGGTCGACGTCGCGCGATCTGCCTGCGTCGCGTTGAGGAACACGCTGAGCCCGGTGACCGACTTGCCGTCCTTAGACGTGCCGGTGATCTGCTGCTGGATGTTGAGATACACGCCGTAGCGTGCGTTGCGGCGGAGCGGTTCGAGCCCGGTGATCGCGATCGGCCGACGGTTCACATCGTAGAACACGTCGTCGCCGTTCGAGGTGTTGACCCAGCCGCCGACCTTGTACGCGCCGACTCGACCGTCATCGTCGCCGCGCCGCCATTCGGCCTCGACCGGGATCAGCGCGCCGGTCGCGCCGTGGAAATGGCCGATCACGAAGTCGTTATCGAGGTTGCGCGGGTTCACTTCGTAGGCGGCGGTCTTCAGTGTCAGGTGGTCGTTGACGTCGTAGCGCAACCGCGCGCCCCATTGGCTGATCGGCCAGTTCTGCCAGTAATCGCCGTTCAGATTGCCCGGCGGCGCACCGCAGAAGCTGAGGTTCTGGAAATAGCACGAGAAGGACGCGAAATCCTCGCCCGGATTGGTCCGGCCGATCTTCAGTTCGAGCTTTTCGCCGAGCATCTGCTCGTACCAGAATTGCGTCAGCCGGACGGTCTGCCCGCGGCCGTACACTTCCTGCACCTGTTGCAGCACGCCGAGATTGGCGTCCGCACCCAGATCGCGGCCGCGGCGGTAGGTGACGGTCGCCTGGAACGCACCGCCTCTGAGGCCGACGACCTTGTCGAGATCGAGCAGCACGCCGACGTCGAACTGGCCGGTTTCGCGCAGCAGCTTCCGGCCGCCGCCGGAAAAATTATACGCGCTTTCCGAGGCATAGCGTGCGCTGAGCCCAATACCGCGATCGGCCAGTCGTTTGCGGATATCGAACCAGTCGGCGAACAGGCCGGGGGGCGGTGTACGCTGCGTATCGGCGGTCAGCGCAGAGGGTGAGAGATCGCTGTCACGGCGCACGCCGGAGCGCGGGCGGTGCTGCGTGTCGGTCGCGCTGCTGCCGGGGGTCTGCTTGGCGGTATCCTGCGCGGAGACCTGACCGGGTATTGCGAGCGTCAACGCTGCCGCTGCACAGAACCGCCGATACCCCATTACGCCCACCTGTTTTCCGTAACTTGTATCAACCCAGTATACCGGGCGTCGGCTGATCGAAACCCTCGCTAAATCGTAAGCGGAAGTTCCAAGAATCCTCCCCCGCCAGGGGGAGGTGGCTGGCACTTGCCAGACGGAGGGGGGCGGACAGGAATCGCCATCGTTCCGTGCCCTCCCCCTCCGTCACCTGCGGTGCCACCTCCCCCTGGCGGGGGAGGATCGAATCCGACCTTAGATCGCATGCCCCTCGGTATCGCGCAGCACTTCGCGGCGGCCGACATGATCCGGGCGGCCGACGATGCCGTCCTTCTCCATCCGCTCGATCAACCGCGCGGCGGAGTTGTAGCCGATCCGCAACTGGCGCTGGAGCCACGAGGTCGATGCCTTCTGCGACTCGCAGACCAGCTGGATCGCCTGGCGATATTGCTGGTCCTCCGCCGAATCCTCGCCGGTCGGCGAGCCCTCCAGCGCGAAGCTCTCCTCGGGCTCCTCGGTGACGGAGGAGATGTAATCCGGCAGCCCCTGCGAGCGCCAGTGATCCGCCACCAGCCGCACTTCGTCATCGGTCACGAACGGGCCGTGGACGCGGACGATGCCCTTGCCACCGGGCATGTAGAGCATGTCGCCCTTGCCCAGCAGCTGCTCGGCGCCCTGCTCGCCGAGGATGGTGCGCGAATCGATCTTCGACGTCACATGAAAGCTGATCCGCGTCGGCAGATTGGCCTTGATGACGCCGGTGATGACGTCGACCGAGGGCCGTTGCGTCGCCATGATCAGGTGGATGCCGGCCGCGCGGGCCTTCTGCGCGAGCCGCTGGATGAGGAATTCGACCTCCTTGCCCGCGGTCATCATCAGATCGGCGAGCTCGTCGACGATCACCACGATCTGCGGCAACACGTCGTATTCGAGCTTCTCCTCCTCGTACATCGGCGCGCCGGTGTCGGGATGATAGCCGGTCTGGACCTTCCGCCCGAGCGGCTGCCCCTTGGCCTTCGCGCCGCGCACCTTGTCGTTAAAGCCCGCGAGGCTACGCACGCCCACGGAGGACATCTGGCGATAGCGATCCTCCATCGTCTCGACCGCCCATTTCAGCGCGCGCACCGCCTTGGCGGGATCGGTGACGACCGGCGACAACAGGTGCGGAATGTCGTCGTACATGCTCAGTTCGAGCATCTTCGGATCGATCATGATCATCCGGCACTGGTTCGGCGTCAGCTTGTAGAGCAGCGACAAGATCATGCTGTTCAGCCCGACCGACTTGCCCGAGCCGGTCGTGCCCGCGACCAGCAGATGCGGCATCGGCGCGAGATCGGCGATCACCGAATCGCCCGCGATGTTCTTGCCGAGGATGATCGGCAACTGCGCCGACTGGTCCTCGAACGTCTGGCTGCCGACGAGTTCGTGCAAGCTCACCGCCTCGCGCCGCGCATTCGGCAGCTCGATGCCGATCACGTTGCGCCCCGGGATCACGGCGACGCGCGCGGAAATCGCGGACATGTTGCGCGCGATATCGTCGGCCAGTGCGATCACGCGGCTCGCCTTGATGCCGGGCGCTGGCTCCAGCTCGTACATCGTCACGACCGGGCCCGGCCGGACCTCGATAATCGATCCCTTGACGTGGAAGTCGTCGAGCACGTTCTCCAGCAGGCGGGCGTTGCGTTCGAGCCCGGCCTTGTCGATCACATTGCCTTGGCTCGGCGGCGACGGGGTCAGCAGGTCGAGACTCGGCAAGGTGAAGTTATCGCGCAGGTCGAGCGACGACTGGCGTTCCTTGGGCTTGGCCTGCGACGGCGCATTCTCGCGATCCGCGATCACCGGGGCAGGGCGCGGGTCGGGCTCGGCGACGGCACGCGGCTCGACCGGTTTCCGGGTCAACGTCAGCGGCTCGTCGTCGTCCTCGTCGATCTCCGCAAAGCCATCATAGCCGAGTGCTTCGGTGCGATTGCGGCGGGGAAGACGCCATTTGCGCTCGCCGAGATCGATCTCGATGCTCTTGCCCCAAACGATCGCACCCGCAATTGCCGCGACCAGCCCGATTGCGCGCGCGGACCAGAGTTCGGCGACCGGCTGGCCGATGAAGCTCAACGCCCAATGCACCGCGCTGGAGACCGACAGGCCGATCACGCCGCCCCATCCGGCGGGAAGCGCCAGCACCGATGTGCCCGATACGAATGCCAGTGCGCTCGCCATCAGCGCGACGCCGATCGCCGCCCCGCGTACCATCCGCAGCCAATGCCCGAGCGGCGCGTCGCGCCACAGTCGCATGCCCAGAATCGGTCCGATCGGCAGCAACAGCGCGACCGCCGGCCCGAACAGCGTGAGCGCGATATCCGCGAACCACGCACCCGGCAGCCCGACCAAATTGGCGGGGTCGCCGCCCGATGCGGTGTTGAGCGCGGGGTCGCTCGGGTGATAGCTCGCCAGCGCCAGCGCCATCAGCAGCGTGCCGACGAACAACGCGATCGCCGCGATCAGCGCGCCGCTGCGGACGGCACCCGCCTTCACCGTCTCACGCCACAAGGCTGGCTGCGCGCGGCTGGCCATGACCCGTATTCTCCAGATTCTCTACAATAGAGAAACGCATCGTCCCCGGCAGCGTCAACGTCAAGATAACCGCGCTGCAACACGGGTTAAACCGCGTCGGGAACGTCGTTGGCAGCGACCGGCTGGCGGGATACAGCGGGCGCCATGGACACAGATGTAATCATCCTCGGTGGCGGGCTGGTCGGCGCGACGCTCGCCGTGGCGCTCGACGTGCACGGCATCTCGACGATCGTGATCGACCCCGCCGACCCCGCGGTGACGCTGGCGCCCGGCTTCGACGGCCGCGCTTCCGCAGTGGCGAGCGCGAGCCACCGCATGCTCGACGCGATCGGCATCGGCGCGACGCTGGCGGGGCAGGGCTGTGCGATCCGCCAGATCCGCGTCAGCGATGGGCTGGAACCCGGCGCGCTCGATTTCGTCCCCGACGCCGACGATGGCGCGCTCGGCACGATGTACGAGAACAAGCTGCTCCGTCGCACGCTGTTCGACGCTGCGACCGCCGCGCCGCATGTCGACCTCCGCATGCAGACGCGCGCGACGACGGTCGACCGCACCGAATCGGGCGTCACCGCCACGCTGGACTCGGGCGACGTCATTCGCGCGCCGCTGTTGATCGCCGCGGAGGGCCGCAATTCGCCGACGCGCGAGGCCGCCGGGATCACGATCGCCCGCTGGTCGTACGAGCACACCGCGATCATCGCCGCGTTCCACCACGAACGGTCTCACGAGGACGTCGCGTACGAGATCTTCTATGCGAGCGGCCCGTTCGCGCTGCTTCCGCTGCCGGATGATGCCGATGGCCATCGCTCGGCGATCGTCTGGACGGTCGACGCGAAGAACGCCCCCGGTATGCTCAAGCTCGGCGACCGCGCGTTCCTGGCGGAAGCGGAAAAGAGCATGGGCGGTTTCCTCGGCACGCTGTCGATGGCGACGCCACGCTCGTCCTATCCGCTCGGCTTCCACCACGCTGCGCGGATCACCGACACGCGGCTCGCGCTGGTCGGCGACGCCGGCCACGGCATCCACCCGATCGCTGGCCAAGGGCTCAACCTCGGCTTCCGCGACGTCGCGACGCTCGCCGAAGTGCTCGTCGAGGGCAAGCGGCTCGGGCTTGATCTCGGCGACGCTGCCTTGCTCGCGCGCTACCAGCGCTGGCGCGGACTCGACACGTTCATGACCGCGGCGGCCACCGACACGCTCACTCGCCTGTTCGGCCTTCCCGGCAAGACTGCCAGCGCGGTCCGCCGGTTCGGCATCAGCGCCGTCAACGCGATCCCGCCGCTCAAGGACCGCTTCATGGCCGAGGCGCGGGGTGAATCGGGTGACCTCCCGAAGCTTTTGCAGGGTCTCAAGATCTGAGACAGGCGATCTGCCGCTCATCAGCGGCAGCGCTCTGTCACGACGATCTCACCAACTGGACCCCGGCCTCCACCGGAAAAACGCGTCTGTTCTACCGCGAGAGGCACTGACCGTGGTGCGGGCCGGAATTAGGTGAGCGTTTCAAACCGCCCCACGTAACTCCAGCGCCCGCGCAAACACCGCGTCGAACATTTCCGCCGTCAGCACACCCGTATTCACGTTGTAGCGCGAGCAATGGAAGCTATCGATCAGGATGCGGCCGTCGGGCATCACATGCTCCGCGCCATGTGCGAAGCGCGCCTTGGGCAAGCGCCCGCCAAGCATCTTCACCGCCGACTGATGCGCGATATGCCCCAATGCCACGAACACCCGCGCGGTCGGCACCGCATCCGCCTGCGTCTCGAGGAACGGCCGGCAGGTGCGGATTTCCTCCGGCGTCGGCTTGTTCTCGGGCGGCAGGCACTTCACCGCGTTGAGGATGATCGCGCCGTCCAGCGCCAGCCCGTCCTCGGCCTTCGCACCATAAGTCCCGGTCGCAAGCCCGAACCGCCCAAGCGTCTCGTACAGGAACTGCCCTGAATAATCGCCGGTGAACGCGCGGCCCGTGCGGTTCGCGCCATGCTTCCCCGGCGCGAGGCCGATGATGCCGAGCCAAGCAGCAGGATCGCCAAAGGCAGGGACCGGCGCGTTCCACCAGGTCGGGAACTCGGCCCGAAGCTGCTCGCGCACGGCGACGAGGCGAGGGCAGAGCGGGCAGTCATGCGGCGGCTCGATCTCTGGCAAGGCGGAGACAGGCGCGAAGACGGTCGTAACGTCGCCGTCGCCGGTCTCTTCGACGGTTTCGGGAAGCTCGGAAGCGTAAGGTGTGGAATCCATGGGATTGCGCTAGGCGGACCAAATGTCGCCTGCAACCCTGCTCCCGCCGATCGCGCAGGCCGCGAGTGTCTACGCGATCGCGCTCGGCTCCAACCGACGTGGCCGCCATGGCGCCCCAGAACGCGAGATCGCCGCCGCGCTGGAGGCTCTCGGCAATGTCGTCGCACGATCACCGACCGTCGCCAGCGCACCGCTCGGCCCATCGAACCGGCGTTATGCCAACGCCGTCGCGCTGATCGAAACGCAGGAGGACCCCGCCGCGCTGCTGGTCCGCCTCAAACGGATCGAGCGCGCGTTCGGCCGTCGCCCCGGACGCCGCTGGGGCAGCCGCGTGATCGACCTCGACATCATCCTCTGGTCCGGCGGCGCATGGTCGTCGCCCGGGCTCACCGTTCCGCACGCCGCGTTCCACACCCGCAGCTTCGTCCTTGGCCCCCTCGCCAGCCTGATCCCGCAATGGCGCGATCCGCTGACCGGCAGAACGATACGGCAATTGGCGCAATCGGTTGACCGAAAGCGGCCACGCGATTAGGTGCGCGGTCCACGATGGCGGGGGTCCGTAGCTCAGTTGGTAGAGCAAGCGACTTTTAATCGAGAGGTCCCGGGTTCGAGCCCCGGCGGACCCACCATCGATGCTTCGGGCATTGCGCCGAGCAGGCGGCGGCATGTCCCGGCGATTCTCGCGGGCGCATCGGTCGCAGCTATTGGGTTTGCCCTCATCCTCCTCGTCGGTCTCGCGGTCGATCACTGGCCGTTCGCGTTCGACCGATCGATCATCCTCGGCCTGCGCGCGTGGGGCGGGCCGTCATGGCTACCCAAGGTCGCGGCCGACGTCACCGCGCTCGGCGGCGGCATCGTCCTGACGATCGTCCTGGTGGTCGCCGCCGGCCTGCTGATCGTCCAGCGCCTCTGGCTGACCGCCGCCGCCATGGTCGCGGCCAGCGTCACCGGCAATATCGTGGTCGAACTCGTCAAGCTGCAGGTCGCCCGCCCGCGCCCCGACATCGTCGCGCACCTTGTCACGGTCACGCATATGAGCTTCCCGAGCGGGCATTCCGCGAACAGCGCGATCGTCTATCTCACGCTCGCCGGTCTCGCCTCGCAGGTGACTCGGGATCGTGCGACCCGAGCGT
Source organism: Sphingomonas sp. PP-CC-1A-547 (assembly GCF_003610375.1). Lineage (GTDB taxonomy): Bacteria > Pseudomonadota > Alphaproteobacteria > Sphingomonadales > Sphingomonadaceae > Sphingomonas. The sequence goes on along the minus strand of NZ_RAPZ01000012.1, from coordinate 427,468 downwards.
ATCTGCTGGTCGTCGCGATCCTGCTGGTCGGTGCGATCGGGTGCAGCCGGGTGTATCTCGGCGTCCACTGGCCGAGCGACGTGCTGGCCGGGTGGAGCTTTGGCACGCTCTGGGCGCTCGCCTGGTGGCTCGCGACCGCTCGCGCGCGACGGGCGATCGGCGGCGAGCGCCACGCGTTCGGCACCCCGCCCGCCGATCCGTCCGCGTCCTAGCGGCCCTTCTCGGCGAGCGCGCGCTCCCATGCCAGCGCGTCGCGGACGATGCCGTCGAGATCGGCGTGGCGCGGCGTCCAGTCGAGCGTCTCGAGGATCGCGCGATTGTCCGAGATCAGCATCGCCGGATCGCCCGCGCGACGCCCTTCCAGGCGACGCTCGATCGTCCGGTTGGTAACCTTGTTGACCGCATCGAGCACCTCGAGCACCGAGAATCCCTTGCCATAGCCCGCGTTGAGCGTGTGGCTCTTGCCGGGGTCCGCGACCAGGACTTCCAACGCGGCGACATGCGCGGCGGCGAGGTCAGTGACGTGGATATAATCGCGCACACCGGTACCGTCGGGCGTGGCGAAGTCGGTGCCGTAGACGCCGACCGCGTCGCGCTTGCCGGTCGCGGCCTCGACCGCGATCTTGATCAGGTGCGTCGCGCCGACCGTCGATTGGCCGCTGCGCCCCTGCGGATCGGCGCCGGCGACGTTGAAGTAGCGCAGCGCTGCATAGTTCATCGGGTGCGCCGCCGCGACATCGCGCAGCATCGCCTCGGTCATCAGCTTCGACATGCCGTAGGGGTTGATCGGCACGGTCGGATCGCCCTCGGCCACCGGCACCTTCTCGGGCGTGCCATAGGTTGCGGCGGTCGACGAGAAGATGAAGTGGGCCACGCCCTCGACCACCGCGCTCTCGATCAGCGCACGGCTGGCGGCGGTGTTGTTGCGGTAATATTTGAGCGGATCACTGACCGACTCGGGCACCACGACGGAGCCGGCGAAGTGCATGATCGCCCGGACGCTATGCTCGCGGATCGCCGCGCGGACCTTCGCATCGTCGGCAACGTTCGCCTCGACCAGCGCGGCGCGGGGATCGACCGCCCAGTCGAATCCCGTGACCAGATTGTCGAGCACGACGACGTCATAACCCGCATCGAGCAACGCCAACACCGCGTGGCTGCCGATATAGCCGGCCCCGCCAGTCACCATAACCTTACCGTCAATCACGCGCGTCTCCTCTTTGTTGCGGGGTAGCGACTTCCTACATTGGCGGAAAGGAGATCGTTATGACGGATTATGTAACGCTGGCCGGCGGCTGCTTCTGGTGCACCGAGGCTGTGTTCAAGGACGTGATCGGCGTGGAGTCGGCCGAGAGCGGGTATATCGGCGGGCATGTCCCTGATCCGACGTACAAACAGGTTTGCGGCGGCGACACTGGCCATGCCGAGGCGATCCGCATCGGGTTCGATCCGGAACAGCTGAAGCTCGCCGACCTGCTCGACATCTTCTTCGCTACGCACGACGCGACGACGCTGAACCGGCAGGGCAACGACGTCGGCACGCAGTATCGCTCGGCAATGTTCCCCGCGGACGATGCACAGAAGGCGGAGATGGAAGCGGCGCTCGAGCGCGCGCAGGCCGACTCGCCCAAGCCGATCGTCACGACGATCGAGCCGATGGACACGTGGTACGAGGCCGAGGGCTACCACCAGGATTACTGGGAAACGTCGGGCCGATCGAACCCGTATTGCATGGCGGTGATCCCGCCCAAGCTGCAGAAGCTCCGTAAGAGCTTCGCGGCGCGTTCGAAGGCGGCGGTGAACGCGTAACATTGACAATGCTGTTCCCCCGCGGACGCGGGGGCCCAGCTAAATACCGCAGTCCAACTTGGCTTCTGGACCCCGCCTCCGCGGGGGGACGGATTATCGGTGAGCGGCACGGCGCAAGCGGTCGTTGATCGCTTCACCAATGCCTTTAGATGGGATTGGCGCGATGGCGATCCTTGGGTGATCGTTTGCGTCCGCTGCATGGAGCAGGTCGAACAACCTCGCCGCGGCTTCGACAAGGTTTCCAGACGCGGAGAGCGACACGTCGCCTGCCACATCGCCGAAACCAATCAGCCACTCATCAGACCCTGTCTCGGTCGCATTCAGCCTGAGCAACTTGCTTGGCGCGTAATGGCTCTCAAGCTGCCCCGGCGCCGTCACCCCACTCTCAATCCCCCCCGGCGAAGGCCGGGGCCCAATTGGGGGACGGTCATGACGCAGGTCGTGCCCGGTTACATCCGACGTTCCAATTGGGCCCCGGCCTCCGCCGGGGGGGTGCCGTTCACCGGGGGGGTGTTGGAGGTGCGTCACGATCGCCTCCGCCGTAACCGGCCCCGGTCGCAGCACCGTCAGCCCGGCCACGATCGTCGACTCCAATCCCGCCTCGGTAGCCCCATCGTCGAGGATCAGCGGCACGTTCCCCCCCAAGCTCCCCGCAACATGCGCAGCGCAAGTCGGGCTGATCCCCCCGCTCGCATTGGCCGAAGGCGCCGCCAAAGGCCGCCCCGACGCCGCAATCAACCCCTGCATAGCTCGATGCCGCGGCACCCGGATCGCGATCGTATCCAACCCCGCCGTCACTAGCGAAGCGATCCCCGAATCCCCCCGCACCGGCAGCACCAACGTCAGCGGCCCCGGCCAGAACGCCGCCGCCAGCGCCAACGCATCCGCATCGAACACCGCGATCCGCTCCGCCGCCGCCAGGTCCGCCACATGCACGATCAACGGATTGAAACTCGGCCGCCCCTTCGCCGCATAAATCCGCGCCACCGCCTCCGCATTCGTTGCGTCCGCCGCCAGCCCGTACACCGTCTCGGTCGGCACCGCGACGATCCCCCCGTCGCGAATGAGCGCGGCGGCTTCGGCGATCGCGGCCGTGCCGTAGGGTAAAATCCGAGGGTGTGGACGGGTCATTCCACAGGCGTATAGCGGGTCCAAACCGTAGCGATAAGAGGATGCGATGGCCTTCACTCCAGCAACCACCGAACAGCGTTTCGTGCTCGACCATGTCGTGCGGATCGGCGAGATCGCCGCGACCGAACGCTATGCCGCCGCCAGCGACGACGTCGTCGACGCGGTCCTCGAAGGCGTCGGGCAGTTGGCTGCCGGCGAATGGGCCCCGCTCAACCGGACCGGCGACACCGTCGGCGCGAAGTGGACTGACCGTGGCGTGGTCATGCCCGACGGTTTCGCGCAGGCGTACAAGGATTATGTCGAGGGCGGCTGGGGCGGAATCGGCGTCGAGGAGGAATGGGGCGGGCAGGGCCTGCCGTTCGCGATCCAGACCGCGGTGCTCGACACGCTCGGCTCCGCCAACATGGGCTTCGCGCTCTGCCCGACGCTGACCGTCGGCGCGATCGAGGCGCTCCAGCATCACGGCTCCCCTGAGCAGCAGGCGCTCTACCTCCCCCATCTCGCGACCGGCGAATGGACCGGCACGATGAACCTCACCGAGCCGCAGGCCGGCTCCGACGTTGGTGCATTGCGTGCAACGGCTACCCCGCTGGGTGACGGCAAGTGGAGCATCAAGGGCACCAAGATCTACATCTCGTTCGGCGATCACGACATGGCGCCGAACATCGTCCACCTCGTCCTCGCGCGGACCCCTGGCGCGCCGGCCGGCACGAAGGGCATCTCGCTGTTCCTCGTCCCCAAGTACCGCCTCGAAGAAGACGGCACGCCGGGCGAGTTCAACGACGTCCGCGTCGTCTCGATCGAGCACAAGATGGGCCTCCACGCCTCGCCGACCTGCGTCTTGAGCTTCGGCGACAACGACGATTGCATCGGCGAGTTGATCGGCGCGGAGCTCGGCGGCATCCGCGCCATGTTCACGATGATGAACAACGCGCGGTTGAACGTCGGTCTCCAGGGCGTCCAGGTCGCCGAGGGCGCGACGCAGGGCGCGGTCGCCTATGCGCTCGACCGCGTCCAGTCGGCGCGCGCAGGCTCGCCGAACAAGGACTCGGTCAAGATCGTCGAGCATCCCGATGTTCGCCGCATGCTGATGCGGATGAAGGCACAGACGCAGGCGGCACGCGCGCTCGTCTATTACGCGGCCGGGCAGGTCGATCGCGCCAATCTCGGCGACCATGCCGCGCGCAACCGCCTCGAACTCGTCACGCCGCTCGCCAAGGCGCACGGCACCGATCTCGGCAACGAAGTCGCGTCGCTCGGCATCCAGGTCCACGGCGGGATGGGCTATGTCGAGGAAACCGGCGCCGCGCAGTATTTCCGCGATGCCCGCATCACGCCGATCTACGAGGGCACCAACGGCATCCAGGCGGCGGATCTGGTCGGGCGGAAACTCGGCCTCGACAACGGCGGCGCGTTCGCCACGCTGATCGCCGACATCCGTGCGGAAGCGAAGGACGAGCGACTCCTGACGCTGGTCGACGCCTGCGAAGCGATCGGGCGTAAGCTCGCCACCGCGGACGCCGACGACAAGCTCGCCGCGAGCTATCCCTTCTTGACGATGCTGTCGGTCGCCACCTGTGGCTGGCTGATGGAGCGGCAGGGCGAGGTTGCCGGCACCGACGATTTCGGCCGGATGAAGACCGCGGCGGTGCGCTTCTACCTCGACCAGATCGTCCCCGAGGCAATGGGGTTAAATGCGGCCGCGAACGCCAGCGCAGCGGTGCTCTACTCGATCGAAGCGGACCTGTTCGCGGCCTGATCGAACGCGACATCGTCGTCCTGACGAAAGTCAGGATCCAGAGCCAAGCACCGCAACGCTCTTTTCTCTGGATCCTGGGTCGAGCCAAGGATGACGGGGTGACGATGGCGACGTTCTTCCTCCCTTCCGTGTCGACACGACGGCCTTCGCAATCCTCCCCCGCAAGGGGGAGGTGGCACCGAAGGTGACGGAGGGGGAGGAACACGCAACGAAACTTGCCCTTCCGCCCCCTCCGTCTGGCAAGCGCCAGCCACCTCCCCCTGGCGGGGGAGGATCGCGGGGGCACCACTGGTCGCGATAGCTCCAAACCACGCCGTCATGCCGGGCTCGTTCCAGCATTTACCGTTCCGCAGATCCGGGGGAAATAGAACGCGGAACGGTCCCCGGAACAGGCCCCGGGTGACGGAGCAAGCGGGGATGGCGCCCCTTTTCCCGTTCGCCCTGAGCGTAGTCGAAGGGCATGCGCCCACGCGAAGGTGCTTCGACTGCCCTCAGCACGAACGGGGGGAGGGGGCACTGCGTCACGTGCAACATCAGGTCCCCGCACTCGACGCCCCCGCCCAACGGACGGTATGGGGAACAGCAAATCTCTGAAAGCCCGACCGATGTTCGACCTCGACGCCTATCTCCTCCGTGTCGCGATGCCCGCGCGGCCCACGCTCGACTCGATCGGTCTCGGCCGCATCCAGCACGCGCACCGTCTCTCGATTCCGTTCGAGGATCTCGACGTCGTCCTCGGCCGCGGCATCGCAATCGACAGCACATCGGTCTTCGTCAAACTCGTCACCGCACGGCGCGGCGGCTATTGTTTCGAGCACAACCGGCTGTTCCTCGACGCCCTCGCGGAACTCGGCTTCACCGCCCGCCCGTTGCTGGCCCGCGTGTGGATCGCCGCAAGCGACGTGCCGCCGCTCACCCACACCTTCGCGCTGGTGACGATCGACGGCCAGGACTGGATCGCCGACACCGGCTTCGGCGGCAGCTACACGCCCGTCCTCCCGCTCGCCGACGGCGCCGAGGCAACCGCCCCTGACGGCGCCCGCTTCCGCCTCGAAGCGACCGAACAAGGCTGGATGCTGCTCCGCGACGGCGATCCGATGACCACCGACGGTCGCGGCGAGACGGGAGGATTCCAGCCGCAATACAGCTTCACGCTCGCGCAAGTGTTCGATGCGGATCTCGCACTGTCGAACCACTGGACCTCGACCGCGCCGTCCAGTCGCTTCACCCACACCCCGATCGCCAGCATCGTCCTCCCGAACGGCTTCGCGTCGCTGATCGGCCGCAACTACCGCCGGCGTTCGGGCACCGACACCACGGTCGGCGAGATCACCGATCCGCGCGTGTACCGTATCCGCATGAGCCTGTTGTTCGGGATCGACCTGAGTGTGGAGGATGTCGCGGCGCTGGGATTGTTCTAAACGTCGCGCAGAACCGAACCTCGGATTTCGCACCTCGTACCGCCGCGCCATCCCCCCTTCCGTTCGTGCTGAGTAGCGACCGAGTAGCTGCGTCAGCAGCGTATCGAGGGTGCGTATCGAAGCATGGGTTCCACGCGCCAACCTGTCCTTCGATACGTCCTCTCGATACGCCGCTTCGCGCCTGCTCGATGACTACTCAGGACGAACGGGGGGGAGCACGAACGAGAGAGGGTGAGGACAAACGCAAGGGGCAGGGGAGGCGAAGGAAATCGCTCGCAGCGGCTCAGGCCCGCTCGCGCTCCAAAAGATCATGCGCATCCAACCCCAGCAGGTCGATATGCCCCAGGATCCGCGGCCACTGCGTCGTCACGAAGTTCTCGCGCTCCGCCACCCGCAAAGCCTCCGCCGCACCCGGCATCACGAACATCCCGACCCCGCGCCGCACCTCGACATACCCGTCGTCCTGAAAACTCTGATACGCCTTGGCGACCGTCAGCGGGTTCGCCCCCTGCTCGGCGGCGAACGCACGGACCGACGGCAGCTGATCGCCCGCACGATAGTCGCCACGCAAAATTCCCGCGGCGATCGTGCTGCGAAGGCGGATATATACGGGGCTGTCGTCGCTGCTGAGCGCTGTCATGCTGTTCTAATACAGCAATCTGGCGGAAAGTCGAGGCTCAGGATTCCCAATGGCTTACGAGCCGTGCCATATCCGGGCGAGGCCGTTCGTCGAGCGCGCGCGACGGCGTGCCGATGAACATGAACCCCGCGATCCGCTCCGCCGCCGTCCCGAACGCATCGCGCACCAAGTCCGAATAGGCCGGCCATCCCGTCAGCCAGCCCCCCGCAAACCCTTCCGCATGCACCGCGTGAAGCAGGTTCATGCATGCCGCCCCCGCCGAAAGCTCCTGTTCCCACAGCGGAATCTTGCTCTCCTTCGGCGACGACAGCACGACCACCAGCGTCGGCGCCTGATGCGCGAACTGGTCGAGCGACTCGAGTTCGGTCCGCGAAGCCGAGGGCCGTTCCGCCAGATACGCATCCGTAATCAGCGACGACAGCGCCGCGCGGTGTTCGTCACCCACGACGACGAACCGCCACGGCGCGAGCTTGCCGTGGTCGGGCGTCCGTGCCGCGATCTCGAGGATCGTCGCCAGCTGGTAGGAATCGGGCCCGGGTGCGATCAGGTCGCGCGGCTTTCCCGAGCGGCGGGTGGCGAGCAGCGAGAGCGGCGTGGAGCGGTCGTTGAGCATGTTCCGGAAGATAAGCCCTGCTGTGCGATATTTACAGGCCGAGCTTTGCCGCTAGGTTGCGCGCCATAACGGCCCCGCGTTCGACGGCGGCCAAGACGAGTATCAGGGAGCGTAAGAATGGTGGACACCCCGACCGCGGATACCCCGCGAGAGCCGGACATCACCCATATCAACCCGGCGTCCGGCGAAACCTGGTTCGGGCATCCCCGCCAGCTCGCCCGGCTGTTCACCACCGAAGCGTGGGAGCGATTCGGCTATTACGGCATGCGCGCGCTGCTCACGCTGTACCTCACCAAGCATTTCGTGTTCGGCGATCGCGAGGCGACCGGGCTCTACGGCGGCTATACCGCGCTGGTGTACCTGACCCCGCTGGTCGGCGGCTATCTCGCTGATCAGTATCTCGGCTCCAAGCGCGCGGTGAAATTCGGCGCGATCATCATGGCGCTCGGCTATCTGCTGCTCTGCTTCGGCGGCGAGACCGCCAAGCCGTACGCGACGATCGCCAACCAGCGTTACGCGATCGAAGTCGTCGACCAGGCGGACAGCGAAGTCCGCTATCTCGTCGACGGCGCGAACAAGCTGAAGATCAAGGGTAACGACGACGGCACCGTCTCGCTGCTCGCCCCCGACGGCTCGACCGCGCGGACGGTCGAGAAGGGCGGCTTCGAATCGGGCGCGGAACGCAGCAGCTTCTACGTCACGATCATGCTGCTCGCGCTCTGCATGATCTCGGTCGGCAACGGCTTCTTCAAGCCCAACATCTCGACGATGGTCGGCGAACTCTACGCGCAGGGCGACAAGCGCCGCGATGCCGGGTTCACGATCTTCTACATGGGGATCAACCTCGGCTCGCTGTTCTCGCAGCTGCTCTGCCCGTTCCTCGCGGTCGCGGTCGGCTGGTGGGCAGGCTTCGGCCTCGCCGCGATCGGCATGCTCGCCTCGTGGACGCTGATCCAGTTCGATGGCGGCAAGCTCAACGGCTACGGCGAGCCCCCGGTCCGCACGGGTCCCGATCGTGCGCTCGGCATCTATGCGCTCGCGCTGCTCGGTATCCCGATCTTCTACCTGCTGTTCGTCAACCTGATGAACGCCGTGCCGCCGGTGCCGGGCTCCGGGATCGTCGGCTACATCGCCTCGCTGTCGCTGATGGGCAAATTGCTGTTCGGCACGTTCCTGATCGCGGTGCCCGGCATCCTGATCTGGTCGTTCATCAACGGCGAGCGTCGCGAGTTCCAGATGATGCTCGCCGCGATGGTGCTGATCGTGTTCAACGTCGTGTTCTGGACGCTGTTCGAGCAGGCCGGCTCGTCGCTGACGCTGTTCGCGGATCGCAACACCGACCTCAGCGTGTTCGGCCTCTTCAGCATCTCCGCCGGCCAGACCCAGTTCTTCAACGCGTTCTTCATCGTCGCGCTGGCGCCGGTGATGTCGATCCTGTGGACCAAGCTCGCCGCCAAGGGCCTGGAACCGTCGATCCCCGTCAAGTTCGGCATCGCGCTGATCGGCGTCGGCGTCGGCTTCCTGTTCCTCGTCTGGGGCGCGAGCATGGTCGGGCCTTCGTTCAAGGTCGCGATCTGGTGGCTCGCCGGGCTGTATTTCATCCACTCGTTCGCCGAGCTCTGCATCTCGCCGGTCGGTCTCAGCATGATCACCAAGCTGTCGATCGCACGCGTCGTCGGGCTGATGATGGGCGTCTGGTTCCTGTCGATCTCGGTCGCGCAATATGTCGCCGGCGTCGTCGCGCAGGTGGCGAGCGTCGAGACGGTCGGTGGCCAGGTGACGAACCTGAAGGTGAGCCTCGACACCTATGCCGGCGTGTTCTGGACCATCGGTCTGGTCTCGGCCGGCATCGGCGTCGTGCTGCTGCTGATCTCGCCGCTGATCAAGAAGTGGATGCACGGGGTTCAGTAGGCAACGTGTTCCCCTCCCGCTCGCGGGAGGGGTTAGGGGAGGGTGCGACGTACGTACTGGCGTCCGGTTTATTGGGTCAGGCCCTCCCTCGACCCCTCCCGCAAGCGGGAGGGGAGCAGTCAGATCCGCGTCATCGACATCGCCTTCTCGCCGTACCGCGGCCCGGCAGTCCCACCCCGAGGCGCCGCCGCATCCAGCTTCGCCAGATCGTCCGCACTCAGCGTCACATCCGCCGCCTTCATGCTGTCCTCCAGCGTAACCCGACGCTTCGACCCCGGGATCGGCACGATGTCGTCGCCTTGCGCCAGCAACCACGCGAGCGCGACCTGCGCAGGCGAAGTTCCATGCGCCTCGGCAATCGCCTTCACCACCGCGACCATCTCCATGTTCTTAGCGAAGTTCTCCTCCGAATACCGCGGATCGTTGCGCCGATAGTCGCCCTCGGGGAGATCCGACCGCGCCGTGATCTGCCCCGTCAAAAACCCGCGCCCCAGCGGCGAATACGGCACGAACCCGATCCCCAACTCGCGACACAGCGGCAGGATCTCGTCCTCCACATCCCGCTCCCAAAGCGAATACTCGCTCTGTAAAGCCGCGATCGGATGCGTCGCCGCCGCCCGCCGGATCGTCTCGAGCCCAGCCTCCGACAACCCGAGATGCCGCACCTTGCCCTCGCGTACGAGGTCGCCCATCGCCCCGACCGTATCCTCGATCGGCACGCCGGGATCGACCCGGTGCTGGTACAGCAGGTCGATCGTCTCGACCCCGAGCCGCTTCAGCGACCCCTCGCACGCCCGCCGCACATTGGCCGGCGTCGAGTCCACCCCGGTCATCCCGTTCTCGTCATAGCGGAAGCCGAATTTGGTCGCGATCACGACGCCATCGCGCTTGCCCCGGATCGCCTTGCCGATCAGTTCCTCGTTGACCAGCGGGCCATAGATTTCGGCGGTATCGAACAGTGTCACGCCCAGCTCGATCGCGCGGTGGATCGTGGCGATGCTCTCTTGCGGGTCCGCCTCGCCGTACATGCCCTTGCCGATGCCGGCCATCGGCATGCAGCCGAGACCCAGCGCGGAAACCTCGAAATCAGGGCCGAGCGTGCGATACTTCATGCGGAATCTCCTGTGAGCCACTGCGGGCTGAAACGGAGATGGTGACGGCGGTGTCCATCGTCACGTTCCCGACGGTACGAAACAGGTCGGGCACGGTCTCGACTGCGATGAACAGCCCCAACGCCTCGATCGGTACGCCCATCGCGATCGCGACCGGCGCGACCGAGGCGATGAAGCTCACCGTACCCGGCAGCGACACCGAACCCATCGTCGTGATCGCCGCGGTTGCGATCCCTGCCGCCAACTGCCCCGGCCCGATCGGTACGCCGACCAGATGCGCGACGTAGAGCGCCACTGCGAGGTTCATCGCCGGACTCGTCGCCCGGAACACCGCGACCGCCAGCGGCAGCACGATCCCGGCTGTCGCTGGCGCTGCGCCGAGCTCGACCGAGCCCTTCAGCATCGCCGGCAGCGAGGCGAGTGACGACTGCGTGCTGATCGCCACCGCCTGCGCGGGCGCGACCGCGCGCGCAAAGCGCCCGAACCGCACGCGTCCGCCGATCATCCCGACCGGATACGCCGCGATCAGCACGACCACGCCGATCGCCGATACGCAGACGATGTAGTGCACCAGCGCACCGAACGCCGCGGTGCCGGTCCGCGCGCCGACCCCGTAGGCGAGCGCGAAGATGCCGATCGGCGCGAGCTTCAACACCCAGCCGATCACGATCAGCAGGGCGTCGACGACCGCCTGGAAAAACCCGGTCAGGATACTGCGCTGCGCTTCGGGCAATTGCGTGACCGCGAACGCGAACGCCAGCGCGAACACGGTCAGCGGCAGGAACGCGTCCCCCGCCGCCGCCGCGACGACGTTGGTCGGCACGATCGTATCGAAGAACGCACCGATCCCCGGCACCGACCCAACCGGCGCGGTGGTCGTCAGCGCGGTGCGCAGTGCGCCCGCGAGCCCAGCGGGCAACGGCCACGCTTCGAGCAGCAACGGCGTCACCAGTGCGGACATGATCGTCACCGCCCACAGGATCGCGACCATCATGACCAGCGCGCGGATCGTGATCCGTCCCGCGCGTGCCGCCTCGGCCGTCGCGCCGATTCCCGTGACGAGCAGCGACACGATCAACGGCACGATCACCATCTGCAGCCCGTGCAGCCACGCCGAGCCGATCGGCTGCGTCACCGCGGTGACCGCGATCGCCTGGGACGGCGCGAGCGCGGCGGCGAGGATGCCGATCGCGATGCCGCCGATGAGGGCGATCAGGATCCGTGTAGCCTGCGACATGCTCGCCCTTCGTGGTTTACCGCGCTATCAACGGTGCAAACCCCGATACCGGACGGAAAGCACGTGTGATGGCAAGGAAATATTTCGGCACCGATGGCATTCGTGGCGCCACCAACATCTCGCCGATGACCGCAGAGATGGCGATGAAGGTCGGTATGGCCGCCGGCGCATACTTCCTGCGCGGCGATCACCGCCACCGCGTGGTGATCGGCAAGGACACGCGGTTATCGGGATACATGCTCGAATCCGCACTGGTTGCAGGGTTCACCAGCGTCGGCATGGACGTCGTCATGGTCGGGCCGATGCCGACACCCGCGGTCGCGATGCTCACCCATTCGATGCGCGCCGATATCGGTGTCATGATCTCTGCTAGCCATAACGCCTACGCCGACAACGGCATCAAGCTGTTCGGTCCAGACGGCTACAAGCTGTCGGACGAAGCGGAGGAAGCGATCGAGGCGCTGATCGACGGCGACATCCCGCTCGTACCGTCGAGCCAGATCGGCCGCGCGCGCCGTATCGACGACGCACAGGGCCGGTACATCCACTTCGCCAAATCGACCTTCCCCGAGAATCTTCGCCTCGACGGCATGCGGGTCGTGATCGATTGCGCGAACGGCGCCGCCTACAAGGTCGCACCGTCGGCGCTGTGGGAACTAGGTGCGGACGTCGTCGCGATCGGCGTCACCCCCAACGGTACCAACATCAACGACGGCGTCGGCTCGACCGCCCCGCAGACGCTCGCCGAGACGGTCGTCGCGAGCGGCGCGGACATCGGCATCGCGCTCGACGGTGACGCGGACCGGCTAATCGTCGTCGATGAGACCGGCACCATCGTCGACGGCGACCAACTGATGGCGACGATCGCGGCAAGCTGGGCGCGGCAGGGGCGGCTTGCGGGCGGTGGCCTCGTCGCGACGGTGATGTCGAACCTGGGCCTGGAGCGCCACCTCGCGGCGCAGGGCCTCGGCCTCGTCCGGACCAAGGTCGGCGACCGCCACGTGCTCGAGAAGATGCGCTCGAGCGGCTACAATGTCGGCGGCGAGCAGTCGGGGCACATCATCCTGTCGGACTATGCGACGACCGGCGATGGATTGGTCGCAGCACTGCAGATCCTGGCGGAGGTGAAGCGTTCGGGTGCACTGGCGAGCGAAGTGCTGCACCGGTTCGAACCGCTGCCGCAGTTGCTAAAGAACGTCCGTTTCGCCGGTGGCAAGCCGCTCGATGACGATGCCGTAAAGGCGGTGATCGCGCAGGCTGAGGCGGAGCTCGCTGGCAACGGCCGTCTGGTCATCCGTCCATCGGGCACCGAACCGGTGATCCGCGTGATGGCGGAAGGCGACGACCCGGCACAGGTCGAGCGTGTCGTCGACCGCATCTGCGACGCCGTCCGGAAGGCTGCCGCCTGATGCTCGAGATGCGCCCCACCTGCGAACGCTGCACCACCGACCTTCCCGCCGACGCGCCGGGCGCATTCATCTGCTCGTTCGAATGCACTTTCTGCGCGGAGTGTGCCGATGCTCTCGACGAGCGCTGTCCCAACTGCGGCGGCGAATTGCTCGACCGCCCGACGAGGCTGGGCGAGGCGCCGCCGCAAAAGCCGGCAGCGGGCAGGCGGCACTAGGCGCGGGTCGGGCAAGCACCACCTAACCACTTCTACCACCCCGGCGAAGGCCGGGGCCCAATTGGGAAGGCCGAAGTAACGGAACGCAAACCTCAGTCAGCAACGTCTACCAATTGGGCCCCGGCCTCCGCCGGGGTGGTGAAGCGAGGCACACCCCTGTCCTACATCCGACCGATCATGCCATGGCCGATCCCATGACCGCCAACCGCGCCAACCCCAGTCCGGCATCCCCAGTCCAACCCCGCCTCAGGCAAAGTGCAGACCCGCGCCAGCGTCTGCACTTCGTGCACTTCGCCCCGATCTGGGACACTTTATGACAGCGCGGGTGCTCATAATAGCCGGCTCCGACTCCGGCGGCGGCGCAGGAATCCAGGCGGATATCAAGACGGTAACCATGCTCGGAGGCCACGCAATGACGGTCGTTACCGCGATCACCGCACAGAACACGCTCGGCGTGCAGGCGGTCCACCAGATCCCCACCGACATGGTCCTCGCGCAGATCGAGTCCGTCGTCTCGGACATCGGTGTGGATGCGATAAAGATCGGCATGATCGGCTCGGCCGACACCGCCAACGCCGTCGCTGCATATCTAGAGCGTCTTTCCCCCCTCCCTGAAAGGGAGGGGCCGGGGGTGGGTAGGCCGCTGGGTGAGCGCGACACCAGCCGCAAGCCAACCGACCCCCAACCCCTCCCTTCCCGGGAGGGGAGCAGACTCCCCATCATCTTCGACCCGGTGATGATCGCCACCTCCGGCTCCGTCCTGGCGGACAGCGACACGATCGCAGCCTTCACCCGCCTCATGCGGGTCGCCACGCTAGTAACCCCCAACCTCCCCGAACTCGCAGCCCTCGGTGGCGAGCAAGCAATCCGCGCACTAGGCCCGGCCGTCCTCATAAAAGGCGGCCACGCCGAAGGCCACCACATCACCGACCGCCTCGTCACCGACGCCGGCGAAACGCGCTGGACCAACCCGCGCATCGAAACCCGCCACGCGCACGGCACCGGCTGCACACTCGCCAGCGGCATTGCGACCGGGCTTGCCCAAGGCCTGCCACTCGACGCCGCAATCGAGCGCGCCATCGCGTTCGTCCGCGCCGCGCTTGCCAACGCACCGGGGCTAGGCGCAGGCCACGGCCCGATGGGCCACGCACTCGGCGCCAGCCCGTTCGACCAGTTGAAAGACCGCCAATGCCCGGCATGAAACACGAAAAGCTCTGCATCGGCCCCGTCGCCGGTGTCGACGAAGCCGGCCGCGGTCCGCTCGCCGGACCGGTCGTCGCCGCCGCCGTGATCCTGCCCGCAAAAGGCGTCCCCCGCGGTATCGACGATTCGAAGAAGCTCTCCGCCTCCGAGCGAGAACGGCTCTGCGCCCGCCTCAAAGGTTGCGCGATCGTCGGCATCGGCATCGTCCAGCCGGAAGAGATCGACACGCTCAACATCTATTGGGCGACGATGAAGGCGATGACGCTCGCGGTCGACGCGCTGGCGGTCGAACTCGGCCAGGCCCCCGGCCACGTCCTCGTCGACGGCAACCGCTTGCCCCGCTGGACCTACCCCGCCACGCCCCTCGTGGGCGGCGACGCGAAATCGCTGTCGATCGCCGCCGCCTCGATCGTCGCCAAGCACACGCGCGATCTCATCATGATCGCCGCGGCGGACGTGCATCCCGAATATAACTGGCATTCGAACAAGGGTTACGGCTGCGCGCACCACATGAAGGCGCTGCGCGATCACGGCCCCACGCCGATTCACCGCCGCAGTTTCGCGCCGGTCGCCGCCGCCTATCTGGCGCGCGAGGGACTTTTCGCACAGGAAACGACGAG
The DNA here is from genome assembly GCF_003610375.1 of Sphingomonas sp. PP-CC-1A-547. Classification (GTDB taxonomy): domain Bacteria; phylum Pseudomonadota; class Alphaproteobacteria; order Sphingomonadales; family Sphingomonadaceae; genus Sphingomonas. The sequence goes on along the minus strand of NZ_RAPZ01000012.1, from coordinate 412,388 downwards.
CTGAGTCTTTCGCGCCACACCCCAAGGGCTTGAGCCGCGAGTCTCCCACGACTCAACATCTGGGCAATGGCGACTCGATTGGTCGCAGCGACGGAATCGCACCGAAACGCCGTTAACGAATGTTTGCTTGACGGAGTCGGACAATTCCGCCGCTATGGGTGCCGATAAGGGGCGGAAAACATGGGTTTGATCGACACGATCGCACGGCCGCGTGCGAAGAAGACAGTGGAGCCGGCGGTTCAAGCCGTCCTTCCACTCGACCAGATCCTGCGCGGCGACTGCATCGAGCACATGAAGGCGCTCCCGTCGAATTCCATCGACATGATCTTCGCCGACCCGCCCTACAACCTCCAGCTCGGTGGCGAACTCTATCGCCCCGACGGCAGCCACGTCGACGCGGTCACCGACGACTGGGACAAGTTCGACACCTTCGCCGCGTACGACCGCTTCACCCGCGCTTGGCTCAAGGAAGCACGCCGCATCCTCAAGGACGACGGCGCGCTCTGGGTCATCGGCAGCTACCACAACATCTTCCGCGTCGGCGCGGCGGTGCAGGATCTCGGCTACTGGATCCTCAACGACATCGTCTGGCGCAAGACCAACCCGATGCCGAACTTCCGCGGCACCCGCTTTACCAACGCGCACGAGACGCTGATCTGGGCTTCGAAGGGCGAAAAGGCGAAATACCACTTCAACTACCGCGCGATGAAGACGCTCAACGACGAGCTCCAGATGCGCAGCGACTGGGAATTCCCCACCTGCGGCGGCGCCGAGCGGCTGAAGAAGAACGGCACCAAGGTGCATCCGACGCAGAAGCCCGAAGCACTGCTCTACCGCATCCTTCTGGCGTGCACGAAGCCCGGCGACGTCGTGCTCGATCCGTTCTTCGGCACCGGCACCACCGGCGCGGTGGCCAAGCGTCTCGGCCGCAGCTGGATCGGCATCGACCGCGAAGGCGACTACATCGAAGCCGCGCAGGAGCGGATCGAGGCGGCGCTGCCGCTCGACGAATCGGCACTCGCGACGATGATGAGCCCCCGCACGCAGCCCAAGGTCGCGTTCGGCGTGCTGGTCGAAAACGCGTATCTCGCTCCCGGCGCAGTCCTGACCGACTCGAAGCGCCGCTGGCGCGCGACCATCCGCGCGGACGGTTCGCTGCTCAGCGACTGCGGCACGATCGGCTCGATCCACAAGCTCGGCTCGACCCTCCAGAACGCCCCCGCCTGCAACGGCTGGAGTTTCTGGCACTACGAAAGCGACAAGGGGCTCAAGCCGATCGACGACCTCCGCCAGACGTATCTGCTCGCGAACACGATCTGACCTTCTTGCCCCCTCCCTGAAAGGGAGGGGCTGGGGGTGGGTTGGCTGCTTGGCGGGCGATACGTAAACCAACCGGCCGACCCACCCCCGCCCCTCCCTTTCAGGGACGGGAGCAGGAGAACGATGATCCACCTCCGCCCCGTCCAGTTCGTCGACACCCCGATCGGCCACGAAGACAACAGCGTCGCGCGCCTGGCGGGCGGCATGCAGTGGTTCGCCGCGTACGAAGTGATCGAAGGCCGCACCCGCCGCACGATCCCCGTCGCCGACGTCGCCGACGTCGCCACGCTCGGCGAGCGTGCCGCGCACCTCCACGCCGCCATCACCAGCCCCCGCGCCGCACTTCAACTCGGCGAACGCACGCTTCGTTTCGACCAGCCGATCGTCGCCGGCATCCTCAACGTCACCCCCGACAGCTTCTCCGACGGCGGCAAGCACGTCGATGACCCCGCCGCTGCCGCCGGAGCCGGCATCGACATGGCCGCCGCCGGCGCGACGCTGATCGACGTCGGCGGCGAATCGACCCGTCCCGGCGCTCCGGCGGTCTGGGAAGGCGACGAGATCGCGCGGCTCGTCCCCGTCGTCGAACGCCTCGCCCGCGCCGGCGCGATCGTCTCGATCGACACCCGCAAGGCTGCGGTCATGGAGGCGACGCTCGCTGCCGGCGCGCACATCGTCAACGACGTCGCCGCGCTTCTGTGGGACGACCGCGCGCTGGACGTCGTCGCAAAAAGCGGCTGCCCGGTCGTCCTGATGCATTCGCCCGACCCCAAGAAAGGCGGTCACGGGAACGGCGGCTACACCAATGTCCTGACCGACGTGTTCGACTGGCTCGAAACCCGAATCGCCGCCGTCGTCGCGGGTGGCGTCGACCGGTCGCGAATCATGGTCGATCCCGGCATCGGCTTCGGCAAGACGCTCGCCGAGAACCTCGCGCTGCTCAACGGTCTGGCGATCTTCCACGGGCTCGGCTGCCCGATCATGCTCGGCGCCAGCCGCAAGCGTCTGATCGGCGCGCTATCGAACGAAGCGCCGGTCGACCAGCGCCTCGCTGGTTCGCTCGCGCTGGCACTCAAGGGCGCCGAGACCGGCGTCCAGATCCTGCGCGTCCACGACGTTGTAGAAACCGTCCAGGCGCTGAAGATCTGGCGCGGACTACGCGATCAGTCGCTCGTTGGCGGCTAAGCGGGCCGGCTGATCGTCGCTGCATTGCAGCGAAACGTCTCTTCGCGCATTAAAAGCCCTGTTAACAAGGGAGCTTTCGTTTGATCGTCACTGCAACACCGCGCCTCAGTCAAATTTTGAGCGAGGTCTGGCGGCCGCTGTTGGGCCTTTTCGTCTGGGACGTCGTCGTCACGATCACCTATTACGTCCTGCCGTTTCATGCGCCGGCCCTGCCTCTGACGCTGTTCGGTACCGCGCTGGCGCTGTTCCTCGGCTTCCGTGACAACTCCGCGTATCAGCGCTGGTGGGAAAGCCGCGGGCTGTGGGGCCTGATGATCAACGCCTCGCGCAATTTGGCGCGAATGGCGCGCAACATGCTGCCGGAGCCCGAGGGCCACGATATGAAGCGGACGATCGTGCTCCGCCAGATCGCGTATGTGAATGCGTTGCGCTGTCAGTTGCGCAAGCAGCCCGCACCGCCCGAGGTGTTGCGCTTCCTGTCGAAGGAAGAGGCGTCGTTCGCGCTCGATCGCACCAATATCGCCAACGGCCTGCTCGACGGCACCGGCCGCCGAATCGATATCGCGCGCCGCAACGGCTGGATCGACACCATCCAGCAGACGCAGTTCGAGGCGATCCTCGTCGATATCGCCAACGCACAGGGTGGCATGGAGCGCATCAAGAATACGCCGCTGCCAAACCAGTATCGCTTCTTCCCCAGCATCTTCACGCGGCTGTTCTGCATCCTGCTGCCGATCGGCTTGGTCGAGACGCTTGGGTTCGCGACGCCGATCGGTTCGACGATTGCCGGGTTGATGTTCCTTGCTGTGCTGCAGATCGGTGACGACCTGGTCGATCCGTTCGCGGACACGATCCACGATGTCCCGTTGAACGCAATGTGCCGAACGATCGAGATCGACCTGCTCCAGGCGATCGGCGACGAGGCACCGGAGCCGTTGCAGCCGGTCCGCGGCGTGTTGTGGTAGGAAAGACAGGGGTCGGCGCTATTGAGCGTTGACCTCCTCTACAGAACGGCTGTCCCACTGGGCACGTTGAGGAAGTTAAGGCCGGATCACGCAAAGTCCGTTCCGGACAGTCGTAGAGCGAAACACACCGCCGACTTCAGTGCGTGACCCCGTGGGTGTTCCCGGGACGATCCGCCCGTACGCAGCTATCCTGTAATCGGAAGAGATCGAACGGTCTCGCCGTTGTGTCTTCGGACAGCTCAATGCAAGGCCATCGGCCGCAGATCGCTGTTCACCAGCGAAAACGAGTTCAGCTCAGATACCCGACGGGTCCGGGACGGTGTCCGTTTCGGTTGCCGTTTGTGGCGTTGGCATGACGACCGGCGCCGGTTGCGGCTGTCCCGCCTGGCCGATCAATGCCGTGTTCTCGATCAGGTCGAGCGCTTGGCGGGCGACGACATAGCGTCGCGCCGCGTCGATCCAGTTGCCGGCCTGCGCCGCGCCGGGGAGGCGGGCGACTTCGGCGCGGGCCGCCTCGACCTGGCCGGCGCCGAGCAGTCGCCGCGCGCGCGCGAGGCGGTCGGCGGGCATCGGCGACGGCGTTCCCGCCTTGCGCAGCACTATCAGTGAGTCGATCTGATGCTGGATCGTGTCGAGCCAGTTCTCACCGGTCGAACTCGTGATGTCCGGCGCTATCGCATCGAGGCCCTGGCGCAAATCCTCGAGCGTAACCGGCTGGCGCGCAGACTGGATCAGCAGCATTGTTGCACGGGGCTGGGCCTGACCGAACCGCAGGCGCAATTGCTCCTCCAAATAGCCAAGTCCGACCCCGCGATCGAGCGCACGTCGCGCGGCGAACGCGACCAGCAGGCCTTCCGCCCGCGTAGCTTGCCCACCGGCAGCGGCGGCGTCGGTGGTGATCGCTGCGGTGCGCGCCTCGAGCGCGGTCAGCTGGCCCGCCAGCGTCGCCTCGCGGGTTGCCAGCACGGCCGTGTCGACCGGAGCGGCCGCCTGCGGCTGGCCATCCGGACCGAGCGGTTGCGACGGGATATACCCGGAATTGCTCGCGCCGGCTTTCTGGCCTGCGACGGGTGCGCCAGCGGTGGTCGACGCCGTGGCGCCGAACCAGGGCAGCTTCCTCGCGGCATAGGCCATCAGCGCCAGTCCGGCGATGAACGCAAGCGCGGTGAGGGCGATGATGACGCCCATTCTGGGTCCGCGTGCCCGTGGGCGATCGATCGGCACGTAGTCGCTCATGGCGTGCTTATCCCCGCCATCCACTGGATGGTCAATCGCGCGTGTGTTCGCACGTGCAGCAGCCAGTGCGACGAGCGCGGGATCGCTCGGTTGCGGGGCTATCGAGACGGCAGCCCAGCCGGTTCCGGCCGCCTCGGCGACGGCGGCGCTGATCGCGGCGATCTCGATTCCGGACCGGTCGATGCGCACCGTATCGAGCATATCCTTCAACCGGATTGCGGCGCGTTCGGAGTGGAGCAACACGACGGTATCGGCGAACGACTGCGCCATCGTCGCGTCGATCGGCACATCATCGCTCGCGTAGACCGTGATGGCCTCGATCCCGTCGCCGGTCGGGGCACGATCGCGCCCGGCCAAATGCAGCAGTCGCGCAAAGCCGCGATCGCGCGCTTCGGACACAGCATCGCGCGCGTCGCCCGACCCGGTCACCGCGACCGCAAAGCCCGCGTCGGTCGCTGCCGCCGCCGTCGCCGCGCCTACCGCCACCACCGGCAGGCGCTTCAACGCGTCCAGTCCTGCACCGCCATGCCGCACCGCGTTCGCGCTGGTGAGCAACAGTCCGTCGAACCCCGCCGGATCGGGTACGCTCCAGTCGACCGGCGTCACGGCGAACAGCGGAACCTGCCGTACGTCGAGCCCTAGCGCGCGCAGCGCCGCCGCAGTCCGCGCATTGCCGGGCTCCGGCCGCACGACGACGACGGCGTGGGGCGACGTCATGCAGCGAACAACCCGCGGACGCTGGCCGGCGCGCGCGTGAGAAGGTCGACCGCCAGCATCGTGCCCAGGTCTTCACCCACGCTGCCCTCGATCGATCCGGCGACGTCGCACGTCCCGTCCTCGGCGATCAACTCGGCGCGCAACGTCAGCGTCTCCCCCGCCAGCGACGCGAGCGCCGCGACAGGAGAGTGGCAATCCGCGCCGAGCCTCGCGAGCAACGCGCGCTCGGTCAGCACGCACAGGCTGGTGTCGGCATGGTCGATCGCGGCGACGATCGCATGCGCGGCGCTACCGTCGAGGACCTCGATCCCGACCGCGCCCTGCGCCGGCGCGGGCAGCATTATGTCGGTCGGGATCGCATGGCCGTCGTCGCGTCCAAGGCGATCGAGCCCGGCGGCGGCGAGCAGCGTGGCGTCCATCTCGCCGCTCGCGACCCGGCCGAGCCGCGTGTCGACGTTACCGCGGATCAGCACGATCTCCAGGTCGGGCCGCAGCCGCAGCATCTGCGCGCGGCGTCGCGGCGAACTCGTCCCAACGACGGCGCCCGGGCGCAGGTCGGCGAAGGTCTCCGCTCCGATCAGCCGATCGCGTACGTCGGCCCGCGGCAGCATCGCGGCGATCCTCAGCGTGTGCGGCCGCATCGTCTCGACGTCCTTCATCGAATGGACCGCGCAGTCGATATCGCCGTTGTGCAGCGCGCGGTCGAGCTCCCTGGTCCACAGCGCCTTGCCGCCGATCTCGGCGAGCGCGCGATCCTGCACGCGGTCGCCGGTGGTGCGGATCACGACCGTCTCGACCTTGTCCGCTGACCAGCCATGCGCCGCGCACAGGGCATCGCGGACCAGGCCTGCCTGGGTGAGCGCCAGCGGCGAACCGCGCGTACCGAGCCGAAAAACTGTCATCCTGCGTGCCATGCAGAAAGGGGCCCCCTTCGACAAGCTTCACGCAGGCCTATACAGACACGCGATGATCATTCTCGGCATCGAATCCTCCTGCGACGAAACCGCCGCCGCGCTCGTCACCGGCGACCGGCAGGTCCTCGCGCACCGGCTGCTCGGGCAGGAAGCGGCGCACGCTCCGTTCGGCGGCGTCGTCCCCGAAATCGCCGCGCGCGCGCATGTCGAGGCGCTGGAGCCGCTGATCGTCGCGGCGCTGGCCGACGCGAAGCTGACGCTGGCGGGTGTCGACGCGATCGCCGCGACCGCGGGGCCGGGGTTGATTGGCGGGGTGATGGTCGGGCTCGTCACCGGCAAGGCGCTCGCGCACGCCGCGGGCAAGCCGTTGATCGCGGTCAACCATCTCGAAGGCCACGCGCTCTCGCCGCGGCTGTCGGACCCGGACCTGGAGTTTCCCTATCTGCTGTTGCTCGTGTCGGGCGGGCATTGCCAGTTGCTGCTGGTCGAGGGCGTCGGTGCGTACCGGCGCCTCGCCACGACGATCGACGATGCGGCGGGCGAGGCGTTCGACAAGACCGCCAAACTGCTCGGGCTTGGCTTCCCTGGAGGTCCTGCCGTCGAACGGGCCGCGGCGTTGGGAAATCCCAAGGCCGTCCCCCTGCCGCGCCCGCTGAAAGGTTCGGCCGAGCCGCATTTCTCGTTCGCCGGCCTGAAGAGCGCGGTCGCGCGCATCGTTGGTCAGTATTCGCCTGAGGATATCGCCGCCTCGTTCCAGGCGGCGGTGGTGGACTGCCTGATCGACCGCACGACCAAGGCTCTGCGGACATCGCTTGGTGCCACCGCGCTCGTCGTCGCGGGCGGAGTCGCGGCCAACACGGCGGTTCGTACCGCGTTGCAGGGTCTTGCAACGGCGCACGGGCTCCGTTTCGTCGCGCCGCCCTTGTGGCTGTGCACCGACAACGCCGCGATGATTGGTTGGGCAGGGGCCGAGCGGTTCGCCGCGGGCCTTACCGATCCGCTCGATGTCGCCGCGCGTCCACGCTGGCCGCTCGATCCGAATGCCGAAGCGGTGCGTGGCGCAGGGGTGAAGGCATGAAGATCGGCGTGATCGGCGGCGGCGCCTGGGGCACCGCCCTGGCTCAGGTCGCAGCCTATGGCGGTCGCGAGGTGATCCTGTGGGCACGCGAGGGCGCGGTGGTCGAGTCGATCAACACCGCCCATGAGAACACGCTGTTCCTCGGCGGCGTCGCGCTGTCACCGACGATCCGCGCGACCGACGACCTCGCCGCGCTCGCGGACATGGATGCGATCCTCGTCGTTGCGCCCGCCCAGCACGTCGGCAGCGTCCTCGCCGCCGCCCCGATCGGCCGCATTCCCCTCGTGCTCTGCGCGAAGGGGATCGAGGCGGGGAGCAAGCGTCTCGTCGGCGAGGTCGCTCGCGCGGTTCACCCCGGCGCGCCGATCGCCGTTCTCTCGGGGCCGACCTTCGCGTACGAAGTCGCTGCCGGACTGCCGACCGCGGTGACGCTCGCCTGCGACGATGCGGCGCTTGGCGAACGGCTCGCGACACGCCTCGCGGCGCGCCATTTCCGGACCTATGCCTCGACCGACGTCGCAGGCGCGGAGATCGGCGGCGCGGTGAAGAACGTCCTCGCGATCGGTTGCGGCGTGGTCGAGGGGGCAGGGCTCGGCCAGAACGCCCGCGCGGCGTTGATCGCACGCGGGTTCGCCGAGATGACGCGGTTCGGCTTGGCCCGCGGTGCGCGGGCGGAGACGCTGGCGGGGCTTTCGGGGTTGGGTGATCTCGTGCTCACCTGCTCCTCGACGAGTTCGCGCAACTTCTCGCTGGGAGTCGGGCTGGGGCGCGGCGATTCGGCGGCGACGCTGCTGGCGGACCGCCGGACCGTCGCGGAAGGCGCCTTCACCGCGCCCGTCCTGCGCGAGGCGGCGCGTGACGTCGGCGTCGACATGCCGATCACCGAAGCCGTCTGCCGTCTGCTGGAGGGCGCGCCAGTGAGCGACGTCATCGGCGACCTGCTGGCCCGGCCGTTGAAGGGCGAGGCGGGCTGATCGCGATCGAGCGATCCGCGAATAGGCTTGCCTCGTTCGCGGATTGTTCTATTTCCGGCGCATGCTCGATATGCCGCCGGACTCCTGCATCGACAAACCTGGATCGCCCCCCGATGTGGCAATGTGTGCCGCCGACGTGGCGCGCGGCGTGATCCGGATGTTGCTGCGTCACGACCTCACCGCGATGACCGAAGTGCCCCTAGATGGCGGCCGCCGTGCCGACCTGATGGCGGTGGATGCGCGCGGGCAGATCGTGATCGTCGAGATCAAGGTTTCGCGCGCCGACCTGCTTGGGGACGGGAAGTGGCCCGATTATCTCGGGCATTGCGACCGGTATTTCTGGGCGGTTCCGGCCGGGTTCGACGTCGGGCCGCTGAACGGGCCTGCGTTCCTGCCGGAGCGGACGGGGATCATCGTCGCGGATCGCTATGACGCGGCGATCGTGCGCGAGGCGCATACCGTGCCGCTGCCGGCGCATGTGCGGAAACGGTGTACGCTCGCGTTTGCCCGGCGCGCTGCGCGTCGTCTGATCGCGCAGATGGACCCGGACGCCGACGGGTTGGCATTCTGAGTCCAGGGCGCCTGTCTTCCTCCCCTCCCTGGAAGGGAGGGGGCGGGGGTGGGTCGGTTTCCATATCGCGCTACGGTCGCGTCACACGCTGGCCTATCCACCCCCAGCCCCTCCCTTTCAGGGAGGGGAGCCTGTCGTGGTCCTGGCGGCGTTGGCGACCGCCACTCCAGCCTAGAACTTCGGGCCCGAAACCGCCTTGCGCACCTTTTTCGGCGCATCTTCCAGCAGCTTGCTCACGATCGGGTTGCGCCCATCCTGCTTGGCATAGGCGCGCGCGGACATGCCCGCCATGATGTCCGCCTGGTCGGGATCGGCGTTCTCGGCCAGCAGCACCCGGATCATCCCCACGTCGCGACGCTGCACCGCGCGGATCAGCGGCGTCTCGCCGGCCGAATTGGCCAGGTTCGGGTTCGCCCCCGCCGCGGTCAGGATCGGGATCATGTTCGTCTGGCCCAGCGTCACCGCGAGCAGCAGCGGCGTATTGCCCTTGCCGTCGCGCAAATTCGCGTCCGCGCCCTTCTGCAGCAGGAAGCGCAGATACACCTCGTCGCTGCGCTTGATGACGATGTGCAGCGCGCCTTCGCCGCTGGTCACGTCGCGCGTGTTGATGATGTTGCTGCCGGGCTTGCCGAGCATCTCCAGCACCTCGTTGTTCTTCGCATCGCGCACCGCGGACAGGAACTTGTAGCCCTCCGACTGGCCTTGCGCGAACGCGGGCGCCGCGACGCAGGCGAGCGCAGGCGTCAGGAGGGTAGCGGCGAGCATCAGGCGGATACGCATCGAGAGACTTCCTTGGTTCGTCCTGGATATCGGTGACGCTTGCGCCGCAGTAGCGAACAGATCAAGGCTGGCGGCACCATGACCCTCCGTTTCCTCCTCTGCGCGCTTGCACTGCCCGGCTTGACGCTGTCTGCGTGCAACTCATCCCAGCCCCCCGCCAAGCCGCCGCTCGAAGGCGCCCGGATCGGTGGCGCCTTCACGCTGACGGACGAGAACGGGAAGACCGTCACCGAACAGGCGTTCGCGGGCAAATATCGCATCATGTATTTCGGCTACACCTTCTGCCCCGATGTGTGTCCGACGGATGTCCAGGCGATCGGCGCCGCGGTGAAAAAGCTTGAGGCGAGCGACCCTGCGCTCGCCGCGAAGATCGTGCCGGTGTTCGTGACCGTCGATCCGGCGCGCGATACGCCTGCGGTACTCAAGCAGTTCGTCTCCGCGTTCCACCCGCGCATGGTCGGCCTCACCGGCACCGACGCGCAGATCGCCAAGATCAAGACCGAGTATGCGGTGTATTCCAGCAAGGGCGACGCCTCCCCCGGTGGCGGCTACCTCGTAAACCACTCGCGCCAAGCCTATCTGATGGACCCGGACGGCAAGCCCCTCGCTTTGCTGCCGCAGGAACAAGGGCCCGACGCAGTGGTGACGGAAATCAAGCGCTGGGCCCGGTGAGCGCGCGCTTCTGGGAAGATACGCCGATCGACCAGCTCGACCGTGGCCAGTGGGAAGCGTTGTGCGACGGCTGCGGCAAATGCTGCATCCACAAGCTCGAGGACGAGGATACCGGCGAACTGGTCGCGACCAACGTCTCGTGCCGCCTGCTCGACCGGCGCAGCGGGCAATGCTCCGATTACCGCCACCGCCACGCCTATGTGCCCGAATGCGTGCGGCTGACGACCGGCAACGTCCGCGGGATCGACTGGCTGCCGTCGACCTGCGCCTACCGCCTGCGCGCAGCCGGCGAGCAGCTGCCCGAATGGCATTACCTCGTCTGCGGCGACCGCGAAGCCGTCCACCGCGCCAAGCAATCGGTGCGCGGCTGGACGATCAGCGAGGATGAGGCCGGCGAGCTCGAATATCACGTGATCGACCGGGAATTGTGACGCAGTGATAGAGGGCCTGGAGATCGTCCGTCACCCGCGCGCACGTCGCGCGCGTCTGTCGATCGATCCCGCGAGTGGTCGGGCGCGTCTCGTCCTTCCCAAACGTGCGGCGCTGAAACAGGCACTGGCCTGGGCGGAGGACAAGGCCGGCTGGATCGCCGAACAACGCGCGCTGCTCCCCCAGCCGCGCCCGTTCGTGCCCGGTGCGATCCTCACCGTCGCCGACGAGCCGCTGACGATCGAGTGGACACCGGGTAGCCGCCGAACCGTGGTTCGCGAGGGCTCGGTCCTGTCGCTGTCCGGCCCTTCCGAAACGATCGCGCGTCGCGTCGAGGCTTGGCTGAAGCGCACCGCACTCGCCGTGCTGGAAACCGAAACCGCCGAATACGCCGCCAAGGAGAAGGTCAGCGTAGCGCAGGTCGCGGTCGGCGATGCCAAGGGCCGCTGGGGCAGTTGTGCATCGAGCGGCGTCATCCGCTACAGCTGGCGGCTGATCCTCGCGCCAAGCTGGGTGCGCCGCGCCACCGTAGCGCACGAAGTCGCACACCGCGTCCACATGAACCACGCGCCGGTCTTCCACGCGCTGGTCGAGCAACTCTACGGCGAAGATCCCACACCCGCGCGCGTCTGGTTACGCACGCACGGCGCGGGACTTCACTGGTTCGGACGCTCTTCCTGATCGCTCTGAAAGCGCTGCGTCTGCACCTGATCGCGCGGCACATCGCGTTGAAGCGGTTGCCGCCCAGCCGGTGACGGCTCGCGGCGATCGCGCCCGATAACACGGTCGATCCAGTCCTGGTTCATCTGCTGTTGAGGCGGAGCAGGTGCCACCTCGGGCTGATCCGCATCGGGCCGCGGGATCGTGTCGCCGGTCTGCGAGTCGGTCGGTACCGGCGGCTGGCCCTGCTCGATCGGATTGCCGTCCGCATCGACCGCCATCTGGCCATTGTCGGGCTGCCCGAAATAGCTCTCCTCGTCCGGCTCGAGCTGCCATTCGGGTAGCGTGACCTTTGTATCGAACTGCTCGATCGGGCGATTGGCGGTCGCGGGCTTCATGAACGCCGCCCACGCCTTGGCCGGCGCAGTGCCCCCGTGCAGGCCGGCGATCGGCTTGGCATCGTCGCGCCCCATCCACACGCCGGTGGTGATCCCGCTGGAGAAGCCGAGGAACCAGCCGTCCTTCGACGCGGTGGTCGTGCCGGTCTTGCCCGCGACCGGCCGACCGATCTGCGCCGCGCGACCGGTGCCGGTGTTGACCGCGGTCTGCAACAGGTCGGTCATCTCGGCGGCGACATAGGGCGCGACGAGCACGTGGCTGCGGTCGACTTCGTGCGTGTAGATCGTCTGGCCGTTGGCGGTAACTCGGGTGATCCCGTACGGTGTCACCGCGACGCCCTTGCTAGCGACGCTCGCGAACGCGCGCGTCATGTCGATCACGCGAACCTCCGACGTGCCCAGCACCATCGACGGATGCGTGTTGACCGGCGTCGTGATGCCGAACCGCCGCGCCATGTCGGCGACCGTGTTGAAGCCGACCTCCTGGCCCAGCTTGGCGGCGACGGTGTTCAGCGAATAGGCGAACGCGGTCCGCAACGACACCGCGCCGGAGTTGCGCCGCGAATCGTTGCGTGGGCTCCAGCCGTTGATCGTGACGGGTTCGTCGACGATCGAGTCCTCCGGCTTGTGGCCGGCCTCGAGCGCGGCGAGGTACACGAACAGCTTGAACGACGAGCCCGGCTGGCGGACCGCCTGTGTCGCGCGGTTGTAGATCGACGAGACATAATCCTTGCCCCCGACCATCGCGCGCACTTCGCCGCCACGGTCGAGCGCGACCAGCGCGCCCTGCGCTCCGGGAGGGGCATTGGCACGGATCGCATCGTCCGCCTGGCGCTGCATTGTCAGGTCTAGCGTCGTCCAGACTTCGAGCGGTTCGGTCGTCTCGTCGATCAGCGTATCGAGCTGCGGCAACGCCCAGTCGGTAAAATAGCGTACGCTGTTCTGCTTGGGCTCGGGCGCGAGTTTCAGCCCGGAAACGTCCGCATCGGCAGCCTCGGACGCGGTGATCGCGCCGGTTTCCTGCATCGTCTCCAGCACGACACCCGCGCGGCCCATCGCGGCCTCGGCATCGGCGGTCGGCGAGTAGTTGGAAGGCGCCTTGACGAGACCCGCAATGACGGCGGCTTCGGCCAAGCTCAGATGATCTGCGCCATGACCGAAGAACTTACGCGAAGCCGCGTCGATCCCGTAGGCGCCGCCGCCATAATAGACCTTGTTCAGATAGAGTTCGAGGATCTGGTCCTTGGTGAACTTCCATTCGAGCGCGAACGCCAGGATGCCCTCGCGGAATTTACGCCCGAATTTCTTCTGGTTGTTGAGGAAGACGGTACGCGCCAGCTGCTGCGTGATCGTCGACCCCCCTTGCGTCCAGTGACCGCGATCGAACCGCACCTTCACGGAGCGCGCGATGCCGACCGGATCGACGCCGATATGCGAGCGGAAGCGGCGATCCTCGACCGAGACGGTCGCGTCGCGCATCACCTTGGGGATCTGGCCATAAGGCAGCCACTCGCCGAAGCTCGGCCCCATCGACACGATCACCGTGCCGTCGGCGGCATGGACGCGGATCATCTGGCCGTTGGGCGAGGACTTCAGGCTGTCAAAACTGGGCAGCTGCGACATCGCAATATAGACCGCGATCGCCAGCGCACCAAGCGCGAGGACGCCGATCCCGACCATGACCTGAAGAAAGACGACCAGCCGCCGCCGCCAGCGTGACGCCGAAGGAGTTGGGGACCGACGGGACGGGGGAGCAGAACGCGTACGAGCCATGTGGCCGCAGAATTACGCGCGATGGTCCCGCCCTACAAGCGACATCAGGCCGCGACGTTCGCTTTGCGCGGCCGGAATTCGAGCGAGAGCGAGTTCATGCAATAACGCTGCCCGGTCGGCGGCGGACCGTCCGGGAAGACGTGCCCCATATGGCTGTCGCAGCGTGCGCACCGGGTTTCGATACGCGTCATGCCGTGGCTGCGATCGGCGTGATCGGTGACCGCATCGGGGCGGATCGGCTGGGTGAAGCTCGGCCAGCCCGACCCGGAATCATATTTGTCCGCGCTGTCGAACAGCTCGTTGCTGCACGCGGCACACCGGTAGACCCCATCGGCCTTGGTGTCGTTCAGCACACCCGCGAACGCGCGCTCGGTCCCACCTTCGCGCAGCACATGATATTGTTCGGGGCTCAGCCGCTTGCGCCATTCGGCCTCGGAAAGATTGAGCTGATCCATGGACATGCATCTCTTGCTGGCGGGTCGTGCTGGCGGGACGGATTTCAACATTGCCCCATTCTGGTTGCGTTCGCGATGACCTGGATCAGTGCAGGGCGCATGAACGGGAGCAGCCACGCGGCGCGTTCGCTTTCGGCGATGCGACGGACGATGCCCGCGATCCCGATCGGGCGGGCGAGGCGGCGGGCGAACGTCTCCTGCCACTGCGCGGCGGAGGCGGGGCCGCCTTTTTCGTAGGCGCGCGCGGCTGCGACGCCGCTGGCCAGCGCGATGCCCATCCCCTCGCCGGCAAGCGAGGGGATGACGCCGGCCTGGTCGCCGAGCCGGAATGTCGCGTCGACGCCGGTGCGTTGGCGCCAGCCATAAGGGACGTTGGCGATCGCATCGATCTGAGCGCTCGGGTCGATCAGCGCGACCCATTCGCCGAGCGCGGGCATCTCTCGACCGAGGGCTTCGAGCAATTGCGCGGGGGAACCTGCCGCCTGGAGCCGCGAGCGATGGACCGCCATGCAGAGGTTCGCGGTGCCGTCCTCCTGCATCGCCAGGCCGGCATAGCCGCGGTCGAACAAATGAAGCTCGATGCCGCCGGCGAGCGATTTGCTCAGTGCAGGGGAGGGGGCGATCCTCGCGCGGATCCCCAGGGTCGGGTCGGCACCGCGCGCGTCCTCGGGGCGCGCCATGCCGCGAACGTCGTGCTTGCCGCTCGCGAGGAATAGCGCGTCGGTCGCGATCGTCGCACCGTCTGCGAGCCGTGCGCTCGTCGCGTCGATCTCGCGCACGGTGACGCCGCGTTCGACCGGCGTTCCGAGCCGTTCGGCTTCGGCCAGCAGGACCGTATCGAGCCGGCGACGCGTGACCGAGACCGCCGGATGGGGCAGGGCGGCTTCGGCCCGGCGATGGCCCGCGAAAATGCGCGCGTGCGTCACGCGCTCGGGGTTGAGCGTGTCGGGATCGATCCCCAGCCCCCCGAGCGTCTCCAGCGTCCGCCAGCTCAGGAACCCGCCGCAGATCGCATCGCCGGTCTTACGCGATCGCTCGACGAGCAGATGCGGCAGTCCGGCGCGCGCGAGCTGAATCGCGGTCGCGGCCCCGGCGAGTCCGCCGCCGACGATCAGCGCAGGCGTTCGACGCATAACCGGAACGGAAAGACGCGGCGGACCTTCGCCTCGGTAATGCCGGCCTCGGAGAGCAGCGGCGGCCATTCGTCGGGGCGATAGCTGCGCGCGATCGACAGCGTTCCGTCGTGGCGCACGATCGGGTGCCAGCGTGCGATCGTCGCGAGAACCGGAAAGCCCCAATGCGCGAAGCCGTGACGGTGGAGGTCGTTGACGAACCACCCGGCGCTTGCATGTCCTTCCATGAAGCGCAGGAACGCGATCAGCTGATCGTGGCTCATGTGATGCGCGACCAGGCTGCTGACGATCACGTCCCAGGGCTCATGCGCAAGGTCGGCATAGTCACCCGTGACGTAGCGGATGTCGCCGCCATGCGCCCGCGCCGCCTTTTCGCTGCGCGGGTTCAGGTCGACACCGACCAGCTCCGCGTCGATACCCTTCGCCTTCGCCCAACGCGCGATCCGCCGCAGCATGTCGCCATCGCCGAACCCCACGTCGAGCAGCCGGAAGCTTTTCCGCCCCATGGTCGCCCGCGCGAGAAAGTCGAGCGTTGGGCGGCGCGCCATCGTCATCGTGTTGACCGTCGCCAGATCGCCGACGACGTCCGCATAGGTAGCCGCGTCGAGGTCATCGGCGTCCATCAGTTCTTCGGCCTGCCTGCGAATAGCGAGGCTCATGCCGCGCTCCGGAATCCGAAGCCCTCCGCCGCCAGCCCAGGCCCGAACGCCAGCGCCACGCCGTGCGCGACCGGCGGTCCGGCCAGCAATCGTTCGAGCACGAACATCAACGTCGCCGACGACATGTTGCCATTGTCCGCAAGCACCTGCCGCGATGCCGCCAGCGCCTCGGGCTTCAGGTGCATCGCATGCTCGACCGCATCCAGGATCGATCGCCCGCCCGCATGGACCGCCCAGCCGTCGATCGATTTGGGTGGCTGTCCGGCGCTCACGATCGCGCGAAACGCCTCGTCGGACAGCGCGGCGGCGATCCGCCCCGGCACCTCGCCTGACAAGTGCATCGCAAAGCCTGCATCGGTGACGTCCCAGCGGATCAGCTGCTCGCTATCCGGCAGCGACGCGGCGAACGGTGCTTCGAGCGCGAACCCGGTCGCATCCGCCGTCACCAGCGCCGCCGCGGCGCCATCGCCGAACTGCAGCATCGCCAGCAGTGCCTCAATGTCTTTGGCCGGTTGCAGGTGCAGCGTGGAAAGCTCGACCGTCACCACCAGAACGCGGGCGTCAGGCTCGGACCGCACGATATGCCGCGCACTCCGCAACGCGACGATTGCCGCGTAACAGCCCATGAAGCCGATCAGCAGCCGCTCGACGCTCGATGAAAGGCCAAGCCGACGCGCGATGATCTGGTCGATCCCCGGCGCGACGAAGCCCGTGCAACTCGCCACGACCAGATGCGTGATGCCCTCGACCTCGACCTTCTCGCGCAACGCCTCGATCGCGCGGATCGCTAGGTCGGGCGCGTGCTCCGCGTACAGCGTCATTCGTGCGGCCGTCCCCGGATGCGGCTCGGCGGCGTAGAAGCCGGCATCGTCGACCGGTGAGCCACCGTCCGCGGTCGGCGGCAATACCGACCACCGGTGCCCGATCCCCGATCGCGACGCCATCCGGTCGAACACGCGCTCGGCACGGGCATCGACCCGCGATCGCGCCCAGGCGATGAACGCCGCGTGGATATCGTGACCGGGAACGGCGGACCCTACGGCATTGAGATAAGCGGACACGATACCCTTTCCTGCGATCGACGCCCAACGCATGGCACGTTCGATCGGACTATGGGACGCGCGCGATATCTGTTCGTCGCAAATCGGTTTCGCGTCTGAAGCGATATGTTGGCCGTAAAGCATCCTCAACGCCAACTTGCGCGTTGCTATAATTATACCGGTTCGTGGTTCTCATCCAAACCCAAAATGGACAGCTGGCAAGCATATAAGACCCATAACGATTTGATTAATATAAAATAAGTTTGAATATCATACCTAGATATAGTTCTATTTGTTGACGTGCGTTTCCGCATTTAACAAATCGGCAGGACGGCGCTGAAGTTTTGGCGTTTAGTTCGAGGGGCGGGGTGTCTCAGCCTTTATCTGGGGTGGTTGAGGATTGACGTGCGATAGCAGCGACAGGTTGCGTGCATGGCGGTTCCGATCGGGGATCGATGGTAACGGGTCGATGGCAATGGGGAGCCTTTGGTGAAAAACGAAACCGTCGTGGAATTGATCAAGGATCTGACTGCAAAATTGTCGGCCGTCGCTGAAGAATTCAACGGACGCGTCGCCAAGGCGGCGGAACCGGTGCCGGCGGGGAACGAACCGAACGATGCCGCGCTCGTCGAGCATGCGAATGCCGTGCTCGAACAACGGCGATTGCGGCGGAAGTTCCTGCCTGGCGAGCTGTTCCACGAACCGGCCTGGGACATGCTCCTGGCGCTGTTCGCATCGCGCGACGACCGTATGCCGATGAACATCAAGGCGCTGGTCAGCATGTCCGACGCGCCCGTCACCACGTCGCAGCGCTGGATCGAGCATCTCCACAAATTGAAGCTGATCGACCGCGTCACCGACCCGACCGACCGGCGGCGCGTCGAGATATCGCTGAGCTATACCGGCGATCAGCAGATGAAGGCCTATCTGCGCGCGCTTCTTCGCGGCTAACTCGATCACTACGCCTGTCACGGCCGGCCATGACGCGTCTTCTCCAGGGACGTCGTCTGGCCGGTCTTTTTGCGTCTCGACGGTATCTGCATAAATAAAGCCACTACGGTTCTGGATTGCTCAACAATAGAACAGCAATGACGATAGATACCGTTTTGATATGTTATGTAACGAACGATCATCTGAAAACGGATGTTGTCACATTAACTATCATAGTTTGGCTTTATGATCCCATTATGATTTCGTAGTATTTGATTAAGTGGCTTCGGACAATTTGTTCCCCATCGAAGGGAAGAAAATTGATTCGTCTGATGTCACAGCATGGAGGAAAGAGCGGGCGGTTTCGACGCGCTGCGGCACCTTGCCTGCTGTCCTGCATACTGAGCGCGGGATTGCCGCAGCCGTTGCTTGCCCAGACGCCAACGATAGTGACGCCGATCGGCACGCCAGCGGGTACGCCGATCGTCAATACCGCGGGCTTGCGGTACGATGCCGATGGTGCTGCGCAGTCGACCAGTTCCAACACGGTCACGATCATCGTCGCCGAACGGCTCGACGTGGCGCTGGTCCGCGACGGCCGGGGCGCGGTCGTCGTCACCGCGCAGCCGGTCGCCATTCCCTTCACGCTGACCAATCTCGACAATGGTGCCGAGTCGTTCGTGCTGGCCGCCTCCGTATCGCCCGGCGCAGCCGTGTTGCGTACGCTGGTGATCGATACCGACGGCGATGGCCTCTACGATCCTGCCAAGGACGTCGCGCCGGTCGATGGCAAGACGCCGCTATTGGCGCCCGGCCAGTCGATCAAGCTGCTCGCGATCCTGGTTGCCACGCCGGAGGGCGGCGCTACGAACGCCGTGCTGACCGTCACCGCGCGCTCGACGACGGGATCCGGCGCGACGGGCAACGTCTATCCGAGCGCAGGTGATGGCGGCGGCGATGCGGTGGTCGGACCGACCGGCGCACTCGCCACCGTCTCGGTCCCGCTCGGCACTGCGCTCGCGGGCCCGGTGCTGCTCAAGAGCCAGTCGGTGCGCGCCGCCGACGGATCGCAGACCGCGGTCCGCGACGCGGTCATCACCTACACGCTGGAGGCGCGCTTCACCGATGCCGTCACCGGCGCGCGGATCGCCGACCCGATCCCCGTCGGCACGGTGTTCGTCCCCGGTAGCCTGTCTCTCGACGGTGCGCCGCTCAGCGATGGCGCCGACGACGATGCCGGGCGCTTCGACCCGAGCGCCGCGCAGGGTGCCGGCGTCACCGTCGCGCTCGGCCAGGTCGCCGCCGGGTCCAGCCATACCGTCCAGTTCAGAGCCAAGATCCAATGAGGAGCCAAGCCATGATTACGCGTCCAATGACTGCCGCCGTTCTGGTCGCCACGGCCGCCGCAGCCTCCGCGGCTGCCGGTCCGTTGCAGGTCAGCAGCAGCATCCTTGTCGAGGCCCGCAGCGCCGCGGCCGACGGCACGACCCGGGTTACGCTGGTGAAGCCGACCAAGGTGACGCCGGGCGACAAGGTGATCTTCGTCCTCGCCTATCGCAACAGCGGCGCGCAGCCGCTGGCGAACGTGGTGCTCGACAACCCGTTGCCGCGCCAGATCGCCTACCGATCGGCCAATCCCGGTTCGCCCGCGCCCGACGTCTCGGTCGACGGCAAGACTTACGGTTCGCTCGCCACCCTCCGCGTCCGCAGCCCCGACGGCAGCACGCGCGCGGCGAGCCCCAACGATGTCACCAGCGTCCGGTGGCGCCTCGCGAGCCCGTTAGCGGCGGGTTCGCAGGGCCAGTTCGCGTTCCAGGCCGTCCTCAAATGATCGGCCAATCTCTCTCCACACCCGACCAAAACCATCACAGAAGGAAGACCTAAACGATGCACGCAAAAGGGGTAATACGCACGCTGCTGGCCGGTACGGCCGCCATCGTGTCGGCCGGTACCGCCATGGCACAGACCGGACCGGGACCAGCAGGTACCGCCGCCGGGACGACCGTCACCAACACCGCGCAGGCGAGCTATCTGGTCAACGGCGTCCAGCAATCGGCGACGTCGAACGCCGCGACGTTCGTGGTCGATCGCAAGGTCAACCTGACCGTCGCCACCAACCAGCCCGCCAACACGCAGGTCTCGGTCGGCCAAGCGGGCGCCGTCCTGACGTTCAAGGTGACGAACAACACCAACGGCATACAGGATTTCCTGCTGTCGACCAGCCAGACGCCGATCCAGGGGCTGTTCACCGGCGACAATTTCGATGTGACCAACATCAAGGTGTTCGTCGATTCGAACGGCAACGGCACCTATGACGTGGGCGCAGATACCGCCACGTACATCAACGAACTCGGTGCCGATCAATCGGCGATCGTGTTTATCGTCGCGGATGTGCCCAACGTCCAGGCGGTCTCGCTCGCGGGTGTCACGCTGATCGCGCAGGTCGCGGCGGGCGGCGATGCGGCGGCGCAGGGCGCGGCCCTGGTGCCCAGCCTTCTCGCCAACGACGACAACGCGGTCGACGTGGTCTTCGCGGACAATGATTCGGATGGTCTCGGTCCCGATATCGCCAGCAACGGCTATGGCCGTGCGGCACTCGGCTATGAAATCACGACGCGCAACGTCAACCTGACGGTGACGAAGTCGTCGGTGGTGATTTCCGATCCGGTCTCCGGCCTGTTGCTGCCGAAGGCAATTCCGGGCGCGGTCGTGCAATATTGCCTGGTCGTCAACAACGCGACGCTGCTGGTGCCTGCGAGCAACATCAACCTCACCGATATCATCCCGGCCAATACGACCTATCAGCCGGGATCGATCACGATCGGTGGGCTGGGCGTCGGCGGGGCATGCGTGCTGAACGGCTTCCCTGCGAACGACGACGGATCGGCGATCCCGCTGACTCCGTTCACCGGCTCGTACAATGCCGGCACGAAGAAGGTGACCGCGACGATTCCGACCCTGCTCGGCGGGACGTCGGTGGCGGCAAGCTTCCGCGTGACGATCAACTAAGTCCCACCACCTAGACTCCGCTCCTCACGAACAAGGAACGACCGATCCCGGCGCGTGGAGACGCGCGTCGGGAGAGGACCCTTCATGTCCAGCTTCCGTCGCCTTTCGCGCCTTTGCGCCCTGTTCCTGACGCTCCTGCTCGGGCTGATCGTCGGCACCCTGCCGGCGACCGCGCAGACGGGTGTCCAGACCGGCGCTCAGATCGGTCGTATCCAGAATACCGCGACGCTGTCGTTCGACGACGCGGCCAGCGATTCGGGCGTACGCACGTTGCCGTCCAATACGGTTTCGCTCGACGTGAACCGGGCCAAGCGCCCGACCACGCTCACCTTCCACCTGCCGCCGCCCAATTACGAACTGACCGGCGCCAAGTGTCAGACGACCCCCAGTTTCCTGTTCACACCCGCGCCGATCGACGCCGCGACCTTCGCCAAATCGCCCTGGGTCGCGGCGATCGACATCTATGCCGACATGATCCTGGTGCTCGACAACCAGGCCGGCAACCACGACCCGGACGTGCGCGAGACGGCGGTCATCGCGGTCGATGTCGGTAAGATCCACACGACGCTTACGCTCACCGAGACCGCGGCCGACAGCGGCATCTTCGCGGGCGGCATCCCCGCGAGCGCGACGGGCAAGCATCCCGAACTCGCCGCCTGCGACATCCGCAACATGCGCGGCGCGACGATCAAGCTGAGTTTCGCCGAGGATGGCTACAGCCTCGCCTCGATGGCGTCGCTGCTGATCGATCCGGCCGGCTACACCTTCGATTCGCGGACCGGTGCGCTGGTCGACGGCACTTCCGTGTCCTTGGTCGACGAGGCCGGCCAGCCTGCCACCGTGTTCGGCGACGACGGCGTCAGCCGCTATCCCTCCACCGTCGTCACGGGTGAGGCAGTCACCGACGCCAGCGGCCGCGTGTACCCGGGCGAGACCGGCCGGTACCGATTCCCGCTCACCGCACCCGGCCGCTATTACCTGAAGGTCACCCCGCCCGGCACCTACACCGCGCCTTCGACCGTCGATCGCGCGACGCTCGCCGCGTTGAAGGATCCGCAGGGCACGCCGTTCATCCTCAACGACACCAGCTTCGGTGGATCGCTGACGCTGTCGACGCCCGAGCCCTTTTCGGCCGACATCCCGCTCGACAGCCCCGGTGCGGGAACATTGTTGCTGACCAAGGTGGCATCGGTACGTGAAGCGGCGCCCGGCGATTTCGTCCAGTATCTGCTGCGCATCACCAACCGCGATTCGGTCCCGGCGCGCGGACTCCATGTCGCCGACACGCTGCCCAAGGGACTACGCTACGAACGCAATTCCGCACGCGGCGGTGACGAGCCGACCGTGTCGACCGACGGCCGCAGCCTCGACTTCGTCATACCCGTGCTCGCCGCCGGTGCGTCTACCGAGCTCAAATACGTCGTCAGCATCGCCCCCGGCGCACCCACCGGCGAAGCGCTCAACCGCGCGCGCGTTGTCGGCCAGGGCACCGTGACCAGCAACGAGGCCGCTGCCTCCGTCCGTTTGCGTCCGCTGCTGTTCACCGACGCGATGACGATCATCGGCCGCGTGACCGAGGGGAATTGCGGCGATCCGGTCGACAAGCGCAAGGGCGTGCCCGGAATCCGCCTGTTGATGGAGGACGGCACGTTCGTCTCCACCGATCGCGACGGGCTGTACCATTTCGAGGGCGTCCGCGCCGGCCGCCACGTCGTCCAGATCGACACGTCGAGCATCCCCGCGACGCACGCACCGGTCGCCTGCGACATCGACACGCGCCAGGCCAACAGCCCGATCTCGCGCTTCGTCGAGGGCGACGGCGGCCTGCTCAAGCGCGTCGACTTCCAGCTCAAGCCGACCGGCAAGGCTGCGTCGGCGGACGCGGGCCTCCCCGTCACGGTCGCCGATGCCGCCGTCGCCGCGGGCAGCCGCGACTGGCTGGCGGACGATCAGACGGCCGGCATCGACTGGCTGTTCCCACAGGCCGACCACAACCCGCGCGCACCGATCGTCCGCGCGGTCGTCAAGCACGCGCCCGGCCAGCGAGTCGCGCTGACCATCAACGGCAAGCAGGTCGAGCCGCTCGCGTTCGACGGCACCGATCAGCGCGACGGCACCGACATCGCCGTTTCGCGCTGGACGGGTATCCCGTTGATCGACGGCGACAATCGCCTCCAGGCACGCGTGCTCGCCGCCGACGGCAGCGTCGTGAAGACGCTCGACCGGGTGGTGCATTACTCCGGGCCCGGGGTCCGCGCGGTGTTCGATGCCGCCAGCAGTCGCCTCGTCGCCGACGGCCTGACCCGCCCGCTGATCGCGGTGCGCGTGACCGACAAGACCGGCCGTCCGGTGCGCGCAGGCACGCTGATCCCCTTCACCGTCGACCAGCCCTATACCGCGGCGATCGAGGCCGAACTCGAACAGGGCCGGCAGCTTGCCGGTCGCGAGCGGTCGTCCACTACCGCGCAGGTGGTCGGCGACGACGGTCTGGCCTTCATCGCGCTCCAGCCGACCACGCAGGCAGGCGCCGTCCACGCGATCGTCTCGCTGACCGAGGACAAGATCGTCCACAGCAGCGAAGTCCGCGCCTGGCTGGCCGCATCGCAAAAGGATTGGGTCGTAGTCGGGTTCGGCGCAGGCTCGCTCGGCTACGACATGCTCAGCAAGCGCCAGTCGGGCCTGCCGCGGTCGCAGCGGAACAGCGTCGTCACCGATGGCCAGCTCGCTTTCTATGCCAAGGGCCGCGTCAAGGGCTCGTGGCTGGCGACGATCGCCTATGACAGCGATCGCAAATACGATCCCGACCGCGGGCTGCTCGGCACGATCGACCCCGACCGCTATTACACCGTCTATGGCGACGGCTCGCGCCAGGGCTATGACGCGGCAACCCGCCGGAAGCTGTACCTGCGGCTCGAGCGTCGTGAGTTCTACGCGCTGTTCGGCGATTTCGAGACCGGCTTCACCGATACGCAGCTGACGCGCTACAATCGCACGCTCAACGGCATCAAGACCGCGTATGAGGGCAAGCGAGTGCGTGCGACCGGGTTCGCCGCGCATACCGACACGCTCTATTCGCGCGACGAAATCCAGGGCAACGGGCTGAGCGGTCCCTACCGCCTGTCGGGGCGTAACATCGTGCCGAACAGCGATAAATTGCGGCTCGAAACCCGCGATCGCTTCCGCTCCGAACTGATCGTCGCCAGCACCGAACTCACCCGCCACATCGATTACGACATCGACACCTCGATGGGCACGGTCCGCTTCCGCCAACCGATCCTGAGCCGCGACGGCAACCTGAATCCGATCTTCATCGTCGCTGACTACGAGGTCGAGGGCGGCAGGTCGGCGAAATTGGCGGCCGCTGCGCGCGTCGCGACCAAGCTCGCGAACGGCCGCGTCGAAGTCGGCGCTGCGGTCATCCGCGACGAGACCGTCGGCAAGGCCACCGTGCTCGGCGCAGACATCAAGGCGCACGTCACCGCCAATACCGAACTGCGCGGCGAGATCGCCAAGGGCGGTCGCGGCGGACTTGGCCAGGGCCTCGCCTATCTGGCCGAGGTCGATCACCACGGCACCAAGCTCGACCTGCTCGCCTATGCTCGTCAGCAGGATACCGCGTTCGGCGTCGGCCAGCAGAACCTCGTCGAGGCAGGCACGCGCAAATTCGGGCTCGACGGCCGACTGCGGCTGACCGATCGGCTGAGCGTGACCGGGGTTGCCTGGTACCAGCAGCAGTTGACCAACCCGGGCACGCGCGCCGCCGGCGAGGCCCGCCTCGAATATCGCCGCGACACCGGCACGATCTTCGTCGGCGGCCAGTTCGCATCGGATCGCGGCATGGACGGCAAGAACCGCGACAGCCGGCTGCTGACGGTTGGCGGCACGCAGGCGCTGTTCGGCAATGCGGTGACGCTCACCGGCCAGACGCAGTTCGCGCCCGGTGGCGACAGCGACAGCGTCGACTTCCCGATCCGCCACCAGATCCAGCTCGCCTACCGGATCAAGCCCGGCATCCGCTTGATCGGCGGGTACGAAATCGCGAACGGCGACGGCTATGTCGCGCATACCAAGCAGTTCGGCGTCGACGTCGCCCCCTGGACCGGTGCCAAGCTGATGAGCACGCTCAACCAGCAGGCGATCGGCGAGAACGGCGCGCGCACCTATGCGCAATACGGGCTCAGTCAGTCGGTGCCGCTTGGCAAGAACTGGACCGTCGACGGCACGCTCGACGCGAGCAACACGCTGAAGGGGCAAATTCCGGACGGCGCGGTGGTCAATGCATTCCAGCCGGTCACCTCGGGCGGCTATGTCGGGCAGGACCAGACCAATGGCGATTACGCCGCGGTGACGCTGGGGGCGACCTATCGCCAGGCCCGCTGGTCGGTGAACGGGCGCCTGGAATACCGCAACGCCGACAGCGGCGATCGCTGGGGGATCACCACCAACTTCCTGCGCACGCTGGGGCAGGGCAAGACGCTCGCGTCGAGTATCAAGGGGTACACGATCACGGACAAGACCGGTGCGGTCGCGACCTATGCCACCGCCGACATCGCGCTCGCGCTGCGTCCGCTCGACAGCCGCTGGTCGGTGCTCGAACGGCTCGAGCTGCGGCATGAGAGCGCGGATGCCGGGTTCTCGGACTCCAATTCGCTCGGCGTGCCGGCGTATGGTGGCGGCGATCAGGTGACGTCGCGGATCATCAACAACCTGGCGGTCAACTATCGCACCGGCCCCGAAGGGCTTGGCCACGGCACCGAGGCGACGCTGTATTACGGCGCGAAATACGTCGCCGGGCGCTTCGCCGACGATACCTATGACGGGTATATCGACGTAACCGGGTTCGAGTTGCGCCAGGATGTCGGCACGCGGTTCGACATCGGCGTCAGCGGTTCGGTCCAGCATGCGTGGGAGCGTGGTGCGTGGTCGTGGAGCGGCGGGCCGTCGGTCGGCGTGTCGCCCGCGCAGAACACGTGGATCAGCGCCGGCTACAATGTGTCCGGCTACCGCGACCGCGATTTCGAGGACGACCGCTACACGCGGCAGGGACCGTACGTCACGATGCGGCTGAAGTTCGACCAGACGACGATCGGTGGCGCCACGCGCGCGCTGTTCGGTGGTCGACGTTAATTACAGGGAGAAAGACCTATGCCGATGCCGAGCCAGCCCATACCCATGCCGCTGCCGCGCGACTTCACCGACCACGGTCCGTGCGTCGAGGACCTCGCACGGGCGTTTGCGGCGCAAGATGCGGCGACCAGCGAGGCGCTGATCGAGACGCTGGCGACTCAGGCGATCCGCCAATGGCGCCTCGATGACGCGACCTTCTGGCAGCGCGTGAAGTTCCAGGCGCGGATGATTCGGGCAAGGCAGGGGGCAGTGAGTTCGGGGAAGCACTGAGCGGCAAAAGCGCTTCCGCTATCTTCCCCCCTCCCTGGAAGGGAGGGGCCGGGGGTGGGTCGGCTTCCGCAAAATCCGAACCGGAGTAACACAAGCTAGCCAACCCATCCCCAACCCCTCCCTTCCAGGGAGGGGCGCGCGTCGGCTTATCGGTCGGGCACTCCAGCCCCAGCCACTGCTACTTCTCGTCGGTGGTCAGCTTCACCTTGTTGGGCAGCTTCTTCCCCTTGGTCCGGCGCGAGGGCAGCTGGACCGGGTTCTTCTTCTTCCACTGCGCAAACGTCATCGGGCCCTCGGGCGTGTCGATGATCGTGTCGTCGATCGAACTCATGCAATGCCTCCGCCAAGCCCAACGCACGGCCGCGAAAGGGGGACCCTCGAAGGGGGTGTTTACGCTAATCTGAAAAAATGGTGCGGCCAAGAAGACTCGAACTTCCACGGGCTTTCGCCCACAACGACCTCAACGTTGCGCGTCTACCAGTTCCGCCATGGCCGCCCATGAAACATCACCGGGCGGACCCGGCATCTGGTAGGCGAGCGCCACTAGCAAGGGTTTGAACGCTACGCAACGCCCTTTGCGAAAAAGCGTTCGTCCAGTACCGCAAACAATGCTCGTGCCCGTTCTCTCGACCGATACGCAGGCCGAAACGCGGCGCATCCTCGCGCTGGCCTGGCCGGTGATGCTGACCAGCCTCAACTGGACGATCCTGCACGTCACCGACGTGATCGTCGTAGGCCTCGTCGGCGCGCATGAGGTTGCGGCGCTGGGTGCGAGCCGGTCGCTGACGTTCATCGCGATCGTCACCGGTCTCGCATGGCTGTCGGGCGTGCTCGTTCATACCGCGCGCGCCGACGGGGCAGGGGATCTGCCGCGGACCGGGCAGGTACTTCGCGAAGGACTGGTGCTGGGGCTGCTGCTCGGGCTGGTGGTCGGCGGCGTGATGTTCGTGTTCGCGGACGCGATGCTCGCCGGGATCGGCGTCGCGCCCGCGCTGGTCGAGCCGGCCGGGCGGGTCGTGCGGGTCATGGCGTTCACCTATCCGCCGCAGTTGATGATCGTCGCCGCGAGCTTCTTCCTGGAGGGCGCCAGCCGGCCGCGCCGTGTCGCGGTGGTGAATCTGTCGATTCTTCCGCTGAACGCGATGCTCGCCTGGGCGATGTCGGGCGGTCATCTCGGGCTGCCGGCGATGGGGGCGGTCGGGGCAGCGACGGCCACCGCGATCGCGTCGGGATTGGGGGCGGTCGGGATGATCGCCGCGGCGCTGACCTTGCCGCGCGCAAAGGAACGCGGCGTTCGGCGAATCGATCTGGCCGCATGGCGCGGCGTGCCAGCCGGGATCGCGGCGCTGGCGGTGTTCGGGATCGTGCCAGCCGTTGCGTCCGGTCTGGAGCTTGCCGGCTTCTCGCTTCTGATCGCATTGTCGACGCAGTTCGGCGACGACGTCGCGCACGCGTTCCAGATCGTGTTCTCGGTTCACAACGTCACGTTCGGGTTGGCGCTTGGGCTTGGCTCCGCGTGTGGCGTCCGTGTCGGCAATGCGGTGGGCGAGGGGGATCCCAAGGCCGGTATCTCGCGCGCGCTGATCGCGACCGGGCTGTCGATGCTCGCGCTGGGTGTGTGCGGGATCGTGCTGATCGTCGCGCGGGGGCCGATCGTCGCGGCGTTTCCGGCCGATGCCGCGACTCATGCGGTCGCGCTGGCGATGCTGCCGGTGTGGGCGCCGTTCATCCTGTTCGACGGCGCGCAGGTGGTACTGGTCTACGCGCTCCGCTCGCTCGGCGATCAGGTCGTGGCGGGCGTGAACAGCATCGTAGCGTATTTCATCGTCACCGGTGGCGCGGGCTGGTGGCTTGTGCGCGCTGGCGTGGGGCCGATGGGGCTGGTCTATGCCTCCGGGCTGGGGATGCTGACCGCCGCGCTGTTGCACGGCGCGCGGTTCTGGATCGTAAGTCGGCGTTTGCGGCGCGCCTAGCGCGTCGCCTCGCCGGCAAAGCTCAACTCGAGCCGCTTGGAGTTCGCGGGCACGTTCAGCGTCGCGGAGTTGAAATCGATCGCACCGCCCGGCGCCAGCGTTCGCTGCTGCGGGGTGATCGTCCAGCTGTATACCAGCCGCCCCTGCGCATCGCGGAGTTCGGCGCGGATGTCGGGCACGCGCTGGCGCTGGTCGGACGGGTTGGTCACCTGGCCGCTCACCGCGAACAGTTCCGAACCGTTGTCGAGCTCGCGCCGTTCGATCGGATTGTCGCGCAACCGCAACGGCGTCTCGTCGCTGCCGGTCCCGAACCCAAGCTTCGCCGCGACGCCGGGTGCACCGAGATACACGATCGCGCCCGCCGCGATCAGCATCAGCAGCCCGGCCAGCACCGCGACGATCGTCCAGCGCCGCGTCGTGTTGCGACGCAGGCGAACGGGCAGGTTCTCGATCTGCGGCGTTGCCGGCGGAACGAATGTGGGTGCCAAGACCGCAGGCTCGGGCGCGATCGGTGCGGCGGGGGCGAACGGCGCGAACCGTTCGGCCGGCTCCACGATCGGCGGCCGCGCCAGCGGGGCGAGCGGTGGTGGTGCGGGGGCGAGTGGCGTCGGCTCCGGGATCTCCAGCGCATCCTCGACGTCCGGTGCGGCGGCCTGGAACCAGCTATGCTTGCAACTGGCGCAGCGCACGGTGCGCCCTTCGGTCCCGATCGCGCTGTCGGGGACCAGATAGCGCGTGCTGCACTCGGGACATTGGAGGATCATGGGTACGCTTCACCAGCGGCCGCCGGAGCGCGACCGTATCTCATGCCGAATAAGCACGCGGCCCGCATATGTGGCAAGCTTGAAGCGGCGCGCGCTTTCATGCGAAAGCGCCGATACGGGCATTGGCACGGGCATCAAGCGGGCGAGAGCGGGCGCAACCACGTCATGGCGAATATCGTCCAATTCGAAAACGTCGGGCTTCGCTACGGCACGGGCCCTGATGCAGGGCCAGAGACGCTGGCGGACCTCAGCTTCACGCTGCGCAGCGGCGCGTTCTATTTCCTGACCGGTGCGAGCGGCGCGGGGAAAACCTCGCTGCTCAAGCTTCTCTATCTCGCACAGCGCCCGACACGCGGCGTGATCCGGCTGTTCGGCGAGGACGCGGTGGTGTTGTCGCGCGATCGGTTGCCCGGGTTTCGGCGGCGGATCGGCGTGGTCTTCCAGGATTTCCGGCTGGTCCCACATCTGTCGACCTGGGACAATATCGCGCTGCCGTTGCGTGTGGCGGGGATGCCAGAGGCGGACATCGAGCAACCGGTGCGCGAGATGCTCGCCTGGGTCGGGCTGACCGAGCGTGCGGATGCGCGGCCGGCAACACTATCGGGCGGCGAGCAGCAGCGCGTCGCGATCGCCCGCGCGGTGATCGCGCGCCCCGAGATCCTGGTCGCGGACGAGCCGACCGGCAACGTCGATCCCGACATGGCCGAGCGACTGCTGCACCTGTTCGAATCGCTCAACAAGCTGGGTACGACCGTGGTGGTCGCGACGCATGACTTCCATCTGCTCGGGCGGATCCCGGGGGCGCAGATGATGCGGCTCGATCGCGGGCGATTGCTCGATCCGACCGGTTCGCTGCGCTATCCACCGACGCGGCCCGAATGATGAGTCGCGGCACCAAAGCCCGGTCGTCGGCCGAACGCCGCGTGCTCGACGAAGCCGGTGGCCTGCGCGCGATGACGTGGGTGATGGCGATCATGTTGTTCCTGACGATGCTCGCGGCGGCCCTGGGACTGGCGACGGCCGGCGCGGCGCGGTTGCTGGATCGGCAGCTCGTTGGGCGGTTGACGGTGCAGGTCGTCGATGGCGATCCGATCCGCCGTAACGCGGTTGCTGCTCGAGTGCTGGCTGCGTTGAAGACGATGCCGGCGGTCGCGACCGCGACACCGGTCGATCGCGCCGAGCTTACCCGGCTGCTGCAACCCTGGCTCGGGTCCGATGGCGCGGACCCGCAATTGCCCGTGCCCGCGATGATCGACGTCGACCTCGCCAACCAGGACAAGTCGGCCGCCACGCGGGTCGCGACCAGTGTCCGCCGCCTGAGCCCGATCGTCCGCGTCGACCGCCACGAAAGCTGGATGTCGCCGGTCAACGACGTGATGCGCTCGCTGACGTTTCTCGCACTGGCGCTGGTCCTGCTGATGGCAAGCGCGACCGCCGCGGTCGTCGTGCTGGCCGCGCGCGCGGGGCTGGAGACGCACCGCGAGACGATCGCGGTCATGCACATACTCGGCTCGACCGATCTCCAGGTCGCGCGGCTGTTCCAGCGGCGGATCGCGCTCGACGCGACCATCGGCGGACTCGGCGGCGGTGTCGCGGCGTTGCTGGTGGTCGCGTTCGTCGGCATCCGGTTGCACGGACTGGGTTCGGAACTGCTCGGCGGGGTGACGCTGGGCGGAGTCGACTGGGTGGCGCTGGCGATACTGCCGATCGCGTTCGTCGTCCTCGCCACGCTCGCCGCCCGTGTGACGATCGTTCGCGCGCTGAGGCATATCCTGTGATCGTCCGGCTGTTCGGCATCATGGCGCTCGCCTGGGCGTTCGGGTTCGCGCTGTTCATGCTGCTGCTGCCGAAACCGCTCGACGGGTTCACCTCGGATGCGATCGTCGTGCCGACCGGCGGGGCAGGGCGGATCGATCGCGGCATCGCGCTGCTCCGCGATCACCAGGCGAAGCGGATGCTCGTGACGGGAGTCGCGCCGGGGGTGCGGCCGATCGATCTCGCGCTTGAGTATCGCACGTCGCCCGCGTTGTTCGCGTGCTGCATCGATCTCGGCGCGGACGCGGTCGATACGCGCTCGAACGCCGAGGAAACCGCGCAGTGGGTGCGCGTGCACAAATACCGGTCGGTGCGGCTGGTGACCTCGGATTGGCACGTCGCGCGCGCCCGAATGGAACTGGCGGCGGCGCTCGACAGGAACGTCGTGATTCTCGGCGACGGGGTGCCGGGGACACCGCGCCTCGGGACCTTGGTCAACGAATATAACAAGTTGATCCTTCGCCGGATCGCATTGTGGATTGGATTTGGCGGATGATCTGGCTGCGCAACTGGGCGTTCATGCTCGTTTTCTACACGATCTCGGTGCCGATCGTGGTGACCGTGCCGATCTCGGCGCTGTTCGGCTCGCGCGCGGTAATCGTGCATTCGACGATCTGGACGCGCTTTCACCGCTGGTGCGCACGCGTGATCCTCGGCGTTCATATCCGCGTGGAAGGGACGCGACCGACCGAGCCGGCGTTCTACGCATGCAAGCACCAGGCGATGTTCGAGACGCTCGAGTTGCAGCGTTTGCTCGACGGCCCCGCGATCGTGTTGAAGCGCGAACTGGCGGACATCCCGGCCTGGGGCTGGGCGGCACGGCGCTACGGCGCGATCGTCGTCGACCGCGAGGCTTCGGCCAAGGCGATGCGGAACATGATGCGCGAGGCGACCGCGGCGAAGGCGACCGGACGCTCGATCCTCATTTTTCCGGAAGGGACGCGGGTATCGCCGGGCGAGCATCCGCCGCTGAAGCCGGGGTTTGCCGGGCTGTATCGTGCGCTGAAGATGCCGACGGTGCCGATCGCGTGCGACAGCGGGCTGGTGTGGCCGAAAAAGGGGCCGAAGCTGCCGGGTGTGATCACTTTCCGGTTCGGCGAGGTGGTGCCGCCGGGCCTGCCGCGCGAAGAGGCGGAGCAGCGAGTCCATGCGGCGATGAACGCGCTGGACTAGACCAAACCGTCGACCACCCCGGCGAAGGCCGGGGCCCAATTGGGGGACGTTTTTAATGTGCGTTGCTCGCGGTTACTCGAGCCTACCCAATTGGGCCCCGGCTTTCGCCGGGGTGGCGTTTAGGTAAGTTGAGCGCCGCTCAACCGTGCGTACGCCCGAAATCCTGGACGTCGTCGTCCTGCCCCTGCTCGACGATGCTCCGCCGGATCGCCCGAGTCCGCGTGAACAGGTCGAACAGCGCATCCCCATCCCCCCAGCGGATCGCCCGCTGGAGATGGCTCAGATCCTCCGAGAAGCGCTGCAACATTTCCAGCACCGCCTCGCGGTTGTTGAGGAAGATGTCGCGCCACATCGTCGGGTCCGACGCGGCGATGCGCGTGAAGTCGCGGAAACCGCCCGCCGAATATTTGATGACCTCAGACTGCGTCACTTCTTCCAAATCGCCCGCGGTGCCGACGATCGTGTAGGCGATCAGATGTGGCAGATGGCTGGTGACGGCGAGCACGCGGTCGTGATGCTCGGGCGCCATCGTCTCGACCTGCGCGCCGAGCCTGCGCCAGAATTCGGAGACGCGCTCGACCGCGACCGGGTCGGCGCCTTCGGGCGGCGTGACGATGCACCAGCGGTGACGGAACAGCGTTGCAAAGCCGGCTTCGGGGCCGCTCCGCTCGGTGCCTGCGACCGGGTGCGCGGGGATCACGGTTGCGTTCGGTAGCGCTTCGGTCAGCGCGCGGACGATCTCCGCCTTGCAGCTGCCGACGTCGCTTACGACCGCATCCGCCGGCAATTCGGCCGCGAACTCGGCAGCAACCTCACCCATGATGCCGACCGGCACGCACAGGATCACGAGATCGGCGTCGATCACCGCCGCCCCTGCCGAGCTCGCGACATCGTCGCAGAACTGTAGCCGGTCCGCGGTCTCGCGCACGTTCGGATCGGCGTCGTAGCCGGTGACGCGCACCGTCGGCATCGTCGCCTGGATCGCGCGCGCTACCGACGAGCCGATCAGTCCCAGCCCGATGATCGCGACGCGCGCGAACGGCAGCATCAGGCGGCTTCGACCAATGCACGCAGCGCCGCGGTGACGCCGCGCGTTTCTGCCTCGGTACCGATTGTGATGCGCAACGCGTTGGGCAGGCCCTGGCCCGGCAGCCAGCGGACGATGTAGCCCGCGTCCATCAGCCCGTGATACGCGGCGTCGGCGGTCAGACTGCCCTCGAACAGCACGAGCACGAAGTTCGCCTTCGACGGCACGGCACGAAGCCCGGCATTGCCCATCTGCGCGATCTGCTCGACGAACCAGCCGCGCCACGTGTCGTTATGCGCGCGCGTCGCATCGACGAAGGCGGTGTCGCCGATCGCGGCGACCGCCGCCGCTTGGCCTGCCGTCGTAACGTTGAACGGCGCGCGGATGCGGTGCATCGCGTCGATGATCGGCGCGCAGGCATAGCCCCAGCCGATCCGCTCAGCGGCGAGCCCGTGGATCTTCGAGAAGGTCCGCGTGACGAGCACGTTCGCCTCGGTCATCGCCAGTGCGAGGCCGGCATCGTCCTCCTCGGGCGACAGATATTCGGCATAGGCCTGGTCGAGCACCAGCAGCACAGACTTCGGCAGCCCGGCATGCAACCGCGCGATTTCGGCGCGCGGCGTGAAGGTGCCGGTCGGGTTGTTCGGGTTGGCGACGAACACGACGCGGGTGCGCTCGGTGACGGCGGCGAGGATCGCGTCGACGTCGGTCGCATAGTCGCGGTCGTCGACGATCACCGGCTCCGCCCCCACCCGGCGCGTTGCGATCTCGTACACTGCGAAGCCGTAGCGGACGTGGATGATCTCGTCGCCGGGGCCCGCATAGGCGCCCGCGACCAGATGTAGGATCTCGTCCGAGCCGGTGCCGTAGATGACGCGCGCCGGATCGAGGTCGTAATGCGCCGCCAGCGCCTCGCGCAATTCGACCGCGCCCGCATCCGGATAGCGTTCCAGCGTGCGGTCGGCAGCGTCGAATGCGGCCTTCGCGGCGGGGCTGGTGCCGAGCGGGTTCTCGTTCGACGACAGCTTGATCACCGTGCGGCCATCATCGGTCGTCGAGCGACCGGGCGTGTACGGCGCGATCCCCAGGATCCAGGGCTTCGGCGCAGGGGCGGGCGTGATGTTTGTCATGGCCGCGGGACATAGCGGGCGCGGTGGCGCGGTGGCAATCTTTGTGCGTGGCAAGGACGGCGTTCACGATCCTCCCCCGCCAGGGGGAGGTGGCGCCGAAGGCGACGGAGGGGGAGGACACGGAGCAGCTGGTTTCCTTTCCGCCCCCTCCGTCTGGCAAGCGCCAGCCACCTCCCCCTTGCGGGGGAGGATCCAGGAACGCCCGCTTCGCATCACCACGGGACCACCACCGCGCTGGCATGACGATGGCCCCCTATGGTAGCGCGCGGCATGCTCGAAACGCCTGCCATCGACCCCAGCATCGGCCACGACACCGACCAGCGCTTCGGCCTTGCGCGGCGCGTCACATTGCCGGGGCCGCTGCGGCTAGACGGTGGCGTCCTGCTGTCACCGGTCGACATCGCCTACGAGACCTACGGCACGCTCGACGCCGATGCGTCGAACGCCATCCTGATCTGCCACGCGCTGACCGGCGATCAGCACGTCGCCTCGCACCACCCGCGTACCGGCAAGCCCGGCTGGTGGACGCGGATGGTCGGCGAGGGCAAGCCGATCGACCCTGCGCGCCACTTCGTCGTCTGCGCCAACGTGCTCGGCAGTTGCATGGGGACGTCCGGCCCCGCGACGATCAACCCGGCGACCGGACGCCCCTGGGCGATGAGTTTCCCGGTCATCACGATCCGCGACATGGTGCGCGCGCAGGCGATGCTGCTCGATCATCTCGGCGTCGGCGTGCTCCACGCAGTGGTCGGCGGATCGATGGGCGGAATGCAAGCACTGAGCTGGCCCGCGACCTTCCCCGACCGCGTGAAGGCGTGCGTCGTGATCGCTTCGACGGCGCGTCATACGGCGCAGAACATCGCGTTCCACGAAGTGGGACGGCAGGCGGTAATGGCCGATCCGAACTGGCGTGGCGGCGAGTATCATGACGACGACGCGCCGACCGCGGGGCTCGCGGTCGCGCGGATGGCGGCGCACATCACCTATCTGTCGGAGGCAGGGCTGACCGAGAAGTTCGGCCGGCGGCTCCAGGCGCGCGACGCCAAATCGTTCGGGTTCGACGCGGATTTCCAGGTCGAGAGCTATCTGCGTCACCAGGGGCTCGCCTTTACCGACCGGTTCGACGCGAACTCGTACCTCTACATCACGCGGGCGATGGATTATTTCGATCTCGCCGAGGAACATGGCGGATTGCTCGCCAATGCGTTTCGCGCGACTAAATCGCGCTTCTGCCTCGTCAGTTTCGACACCGATTGGCTATATCCGACTGCAGAATCGCGCGCGATCGTCCAGGCCTTGAACGCAGCGGGCGCACCGGTCAGCTTCGTCGAGCTGTCGAGCCCGTATGGCCACGACGCGTTCCTGCTGAAGGCGCCCGATCTCAACCGGGTGGTCGACGGCTTCCTGAGGGCCGGCCGATGACGCTCATTCTATCCGACGACGCGAGCCGGTTGCAGGTCGATCGCATCCACGCATGGCTCGCGACCAGCTATTGGTCGCCGGGGATCGAGCGCACGCTGGTCGAACGCGCGATCGCAGGCTCGCATTGTCTCGGTGCGTACCAGGACGATGCGCAAGTCGGCTTTGCGCGGATGATCACCGATCACGCCACCTTCGCGTGGCTCGCCGACGTGTGGGTCGAGGAGTCGGCGCGAGGGCAGGGGCTCGGCCGACGGATGGTGAGCTGGTTCCTCGAGCATCCGTCGTTCGCCGGGTTGCGCAGGTTCGGGCTCGTCACCGCCGACGCGCACGGCGTGTATGCGGACCTCGGTTTTCATCCGCTGGTACGCGCCGATCGATACATGGAGAGGCTCGCTCCGGGCCTCGCCGAGCAATTGCGGAGCGCGCCATGACGCCCCCTGAGACATTGCGCACCGACCTGGCCGTTATCGCCCAGAACGTCGCGCAGGGCAGTCGCGTACTCGACATCGGCTGTGGCGACGGCGCGCTGATGGCGGCGTTGCGCGATACCCGCGACGTCGACGCCCGCGGGCTGGAGATCGATGCGCACAACGTGGCCTCTGCGGTCGCGCGCGGCCTGTCGGTGATCCAGGGCGATGCCGATATCGACCTCGCCGGCTATCCCGACGCGAGCTTCGACTACGCGATCCTCAGCCAGACGCTGCAGACCGCACGCGCGCCCGATCTCGTGCTCGATCACCTGTTGCGGATCGGCCGGCGCGCCTTCGTCAGCTTTCCGAATTTCGCACACTGGCGCGTGCGGTTGTCGCTGCTCTGGGGCGGGCGGATGCCGGTGACACGGCAGTTGCCCGAGAGCTGGTACGACACGCCGAACATCCATCACGTCACGATCGACGATTTCCGTGCCTTCGTGAAAGCGCGTGGGATCACCGTCGAGAACGCCTGGTTCTTGTCGGGCGAAAAGCGCACCGGTGCCGGGGGTGCCAACCTGCTCGCCGAGCATGCGGTATTCCTGCTGCGACGGTAATCGTTTGTAAGAGTTGGACCATATCGGGACGAACCGTTGATCCAAATCACCAAAATTGCGGAACCGATCGATGGGCGACTGGTTACTCCGCCGATGACCAAGACCGCCCTCATTGTCGAAGACGAGATTTTCGTTGCACTAGATCTCGAGAGAATTCTGATGGATGCTGGTTACGGCGTCGCGGGGATCGCGGCGGACCGAGACAGCGCGATCGCGGCGGCGCCGGGTTGCAACTTCGCGTTCGTAGACATCAACCTGCGCGACGGACCGACCGGGCCGGAGATCGCCAAGCGGATGGCGCAGGATTACGGCGTCAAGGTCGTGTTCGTGACTGCCAACCCTGCGCAGATCGGCGATGCGGAGTGCCTCGGGTACATCCGCAAGCCGTTCAGCGACGCAGCGATTTTGGCCGCGGCGGCGTTGGCCTGCAACGACGATCCTATCGCCCATGACGACGTGATTCGGGTAGCTAACGGCTGAACGCAGCTTTCGGGATCGTCAGGTCGACGATCAGCCCCTCGTTATTCCAAGTCCGACTCACGCTACCACCCAACTGGCGTACGGCGCTCATCTCGATCAACTGTGTGCCGAAGCCCGCTGGCGTCGTCGGCGTCGTGACGGACGGGCCACCCTGCTCACACCAGTTCAGCGCCACCGTCTCGTCGTTGGCCGTGACAGTGATCCGAACCGTGCCGAGTTCGGTCGCCAGCGCCCCGTATTTCGTCGCGTTGGTCGCAAGCTCGTGGAACATCAAAGCAAGCGGCGTGGCCGAACGATCGTCGATGCTGACGTCGTCGCCCGTCACGCTGATACGCGCGCCGTCGATCCGCTGATACGGTTCGAACAATTCCTGCAACAGGCCGTGCAGGCTGTTCTGCGCGGCAGCCGGACGCGAGTTGGCGCTGTGCGGGCGGACGAAGTCGTGCGCGCGGCCGAGCGCGTTGATCCGGTGACGCAAATCGGTCGCGATCCCCGCGAACTCGGGCTTCCCCCGCGCGGAAAACGCGATCAGCCCGGCGATCACCGCGAAGATGTTCTTGATGCGGTGGCTCAGCTCCTGGCTGATGATCTCGCGCTCTTCATAGGCGAGTTTCTGTTCGTGGATGTCGGTGCACGTCCCGAACCAGCGCTGGATCGCACCGCTTTCGTCGCGCACCGGCAGCGCGCGCCCTAGCACCCAGCGATACGTGCCGTCGAAATGCCGCAGCCGGTATTCGATGTTGTAGGGCTCGCCGGTTTCGAGCGACTGGCGCCAGATCGCCCAGGCGCGATCCTGGTCGTCGGGATGGAACATGTCGTTCCAGCCTTCGCCATCGGTCGTTCCGACGGGCGTGCCGGTGAACTCGTACCAGCGCGCGTTAAAGTAATCGTGGAAGCCGTCGGGCAGCGTCGACCACACCATCTGCGGCATGGTGTCGGCAAGCGTGCGGAACTTGAGGTCGCTCGCCTCGAGCGTACGACGCGCCTCCGCCTCGGCCATCGCCTGTTCGCGCGCGGTGCGGCGATCGTCGAGCCGGCCCATTGCTGCCTTGGCGAGCAGCGTGAGGCCGTCACGCTGGAACCGGGTCAGGCCTTCGCGGGGCTCGTTCGCAAGCACGCAGAGTGCGCCCAGCGGCACGCCCTCGCTGGAGACGAGCGGCGCGCCGGCGTAGAACCGGACATACGGCTCGCCCGTCACCAGCGGGTTATCGACGAAACGCGGATCGGCCTGCGCGTCGGGCACTTCCATCACTTCGTGATGGTGCATCGCGTGCGCACAGAACGACATGCTGCGCGGAGTCTGCTCCAGGTCGAAGCCGGTCCGCGCCAGGAAACGCTGATATTCCTCCTCGACCAGGCTCAGCAACGCGACCGGGGCGCCGCACAGCTCGGCTGCGAACGCCACGATATCGTCGAGCTGGCCCTTCGCACGCGCACCGGCTACGTCGTAGGCCGAGATCACGCGGGAGCGCTCGGCCTCGTCGAACATGGCGGTCTTAGGAACGGAATACAGCGTCGTCACGGCAATCAGAACGGCACGTCGTCGTCGAGATCGTCCGAGAAGCCGCCGGTCTGGCCGAAGCTGCCACCGCGTGCGCCGCCACCACCGGAAGGCGCGCTGCCGCCACGACCACCGCCACCGCCGCCGTAACCGCCGCCGCCGCCCGACGAACCACCGCCGAAGTCGTTGCCGCCGCCACCGCCGGCCCAGTCGTCGCCACCGCCGCGGCTACCACCGCCGCCGCCTGCACCACCGCCTGCGCCGCCGTTCGGACCGTCGAGCATCGTCAGCACGCTGTTGAAGCCCTGCAGCACGATCTCGGTCGAATATTTGTCCTGACCCTGCGCGTCCTGCCACTTCCGGGTCTGGAGCGCGCCTTCGATATAGACCTTCGAACCCTTGCGGAGATACTTCTCGGCGACGTTCGCGAGACCTTCGTTGAAGATCGCGACCGAATGCCATTCGGTCTTTTCCTTGCGCTCGCCCGACATCTTGTCCTTCCAGGACTCCGATGTCGCGATGCGCAAATTTACGACCTTGCCGCCGTTCTGGAACGCCTTGCTCTCCGGGTCGCGCCCCAGATTGCCGACGATGATGACCTTGTTGACGCTGCCTGCCATGATGCCCCTCAGAGGCCGGCGAACACCGCCAGCCAGTATGTAATGCCAGCCATGATGTAGGCGGCGGCGAACAAATAGCCAACCATGAAGGCAGGCCATTTCCAGCCATTTGTCTCGCGGCGGGTTACGGCGATCGTCGAAATGCACTGCGGCGCGAACACGAACCACATCAGGAAGGCGAGCGCGGTGGGCAGGCTCCAACGACCGCGGAGGTTCTCGATCATCGCCTTGCCGCCCTGGTTGCTGTCGGGATCGTCGATCGCATAGACGGTGCCGATCGCGGCGACCGCAACTTCGCGTGCGGCCATCGCCGGGATCAGCGCGAGGACGATGTCGCGGTTGAAGCCGATCGGTGCGAAGATCGCCGCGATGCCGTTGGCGATGCGCCCGGCGACCGAATAATCGACCGCCGAGATCTTGGGCGCGCCAGCGGGCTGCTCTGGAGGCTTGGGGAAGCTCAGCAGCACCCACAGGATGATCGTCGAGGTCAGGATGATCCCGCCGGCGCGCTTCAGGAAGATCTGCGCGCGGCTCCACAGGCCGATGCCGACGTCGCGCCACTGCGGCCACTGGTATTTCGGCATCTCCATCATGAAGCCCGACGACACGCCCTTGGTGACCGTCCGGCGCAGCACCAGCGCCGCGACGAACGCGCCGACGATGCCCATCACGTACAGCCCGAGCATCACCAGCCCCTGCAACCCGACGAACGGCAGCACCTGCGTGTTCGGGATGAAAGCACCGATGATCAGCGTGTAGACCGGCAGCCGCGCGGAGCACGTCATCAGCGGCGCGATCAGGATCGTCGTCAGGCGGTCCTTCTCGTCGTCGATCGTCCGCGTCGCCATGATGCCGGGGATCGCGCAGGCGAAGCTCGACAGCAGCGGGATGAACGCGCGGCCCGACAGCCCGACGCTCGCCATCACCCGGTCCATCAGGAACGCCGCGCGGACCATGTAGCCGCTCGCCTCGAGCACGAGGATGAAGAGGAACAGGATCAGGATCTGCGGCAGGAACACGATCACCGCACCGACGCCGGCGATCACGCCGTCGACCAGCAGCGAGCGGAGCAGCGAATCGGGGAGTTCCGCGGTGATGAACCCTTGCAGCGCGGTGAAGCCCGCGTCGATCGCATCCATAAACGGCTGTGCCCAGCTGAACACCGCCTGGAACATCAGGAACATGATCGCGAGCAGCAGGATCGGCCCGGCGACCGGGTGCAGCGCGACCGCGTCGAGCATGTGCGTCCAGCGGCGGACCTGCGTCTCGGAGACAGTCGCAGACGTCGCGATCTGGCGCGCGCGGCGCTGTAGTGTGACGATGTCGTCCTGCACGCTGCCATCCGACTTCCGCAGGCGCATCGGGCCGTTGACGACGATGGCGGACAGCGCCGCCTTCAGCTCATCGAGGCCACGCTTGCGCACCGCGACGGTCGGGATCACCGGCACGCCGAGTTCGCGTTCGAGCATCTTGGGATCGAGCTTCAGGCCGTCGCGCTCGGCGAGATCGACCATGTTGAGCGCGACGACGACCGGCAGGCCGAGCGCGATCAGCTGGAGCGTGAAGCGGAGATGGTTGTCGAGATTGGCGGCATCGACGACGACGACCAGTGCGTCGGGGAGGCGCTCGCCGTCCTGCGTGCCGGTGACGACATCGCGAGTCACGCGCTCGTCGGGGGAGGAGGGTTCGAGGCTGTACGCGCCCGGCAGGTCGACCAGTTCGATCGGCCGGCCGTCGTCGAGCATCAGCCGCCCGACTTTCCGCTCGACCGTGACGCCGGGATAATTGCCGACCTTCTGGCGCGCACCCGTCAGCGCATTGAACAGCGCGCTTTTGCCGGCATTGGGATTGCCGACCAGCGCAACCAGCGGTGCTGCGTTCATTTTAAAGGATTATTCAGCCGCGGCAGGCATTGGCGAGACGTGGATCGCGCCGGCAACGGCGCGGCGGAGCGCGACAGTCATCCGGCCGATCCGGCAGGCGATCGGGCCCTGGCCCAGCGTCGCGCGGTGCAAAACCTCGACATCGACACCCTCGTCGAAGCCCAGTTCGCGCAACCGGCGCGCCTCGGGATCGGCAAGTCGTGCCCATTCGATCGCGGCAACGATGCCATGCTGCTTGCGAGGCAGCGTTTCGAGGCTGACGGAACGATCGGGGCGAGTGTCCATGATGCGAGTGATTATCAGTAACGTCCGGGGAAGGGAAGCCCTAACCGTCGTTGGTTACGACCGCCTCGACGCCTCGCCATCCGAATGAAAAGCAGAAGACAGAGGTACTTAGCCGAGTGTTGGAAGCTTCAGGCAGTCGGATAGCGCAGGCGGCCGACGAATCGCGACAGGCTGAAACCGTGTTCGGTGCGCTTGAGGAACCCTGCCTTGGCCTTCTCGAACTGCATGATCCCGTTGATCCGGCGACCGAGGAACGCGCGGGTTTCCGCCAGACCTTCGCTTTCGTCGTCGAGGAACACCGTGATCGTCGACGCGTACACGCCGAGCAGGATCGTCCGCTTGGTATAGTAATTATAGTCGGTCGCGACGTCGCCGGCGGCACGCCAGATCGTGTCGACCGTCCGCCAGCCAAGCCGTGTCGCCTTCGCCAGGTTCTGCGGGAGCGCGAGGATCGCCAGCGCGCGCCGCAGCGACTCGCGATCGATCGATGTCGCGTCGAGCCGTGCCTCGACCAGCGCGGTGATCTTCTCACGGATCTTCATCAGCGCGAGCCGCTCGGGCGGCACCGCGGCCAGCATCACGCCATCGATGTGCGCGAACCACGCGTCGATCATGTCGACTGGACCGTCCTTGAACGCGAGCGCGGCGATGTCGGTGTCGATCCCCTCGGCCTGCGCGGCCATGTCGCGCGCGGCGTCGCTCCAGCCGTCGAACGCCGCGTTGGCGGCGATGCCGGGGGCGAGCTTTGCGCGGATTTCGTCGAGCGTAAGGTCCTGGGTCATACCGTCTCCTGCCGTTCAAAATCATGCGTATCAAGCGCGTCTTCAAGGGGGACTTCCGGGGGAGGTCCCCGGCGGACGAGCACCAGCGCGACCGCCACCATCACGACGCCGACCAGATCCGCCGCGCCGAGCCGCTCGCCATACACCAGCCAGCCGACCACGCCCGCGACCACCGGCTGGATCAGCAACGCGATCCCGATCACCAGCGGCGAGAAGCGGCCGAGCGCATAGATCATCAACCCCTGGCCGAGCACCTGGCTGCACAGAGCGAGCCCGATCAGCGGCCCCCACTGCGTCGGCATCACCCGCTCGCCCATCGCCAGCGCGAACACGAGCAGCGGCACGATCCCTGCCAGCGTCGATAAAGTCAGCGCGGAGAGCGGCGCCAGCGTCGCCCGCGCGCGCGCCATCAGGATGAAATAGACCGTGTAGAGCAGCCCCGCG
Source organism: Sphingomonas sp. PP-CC-1A-547 (assembly GCF_003610375.1). Classification (GTDB taxonomy): domain Bacteria; phylum Pseudomonadota; class Alphaproteobacteria; order Sphingomonadales; family Sphingomonadaceae; genus Sphingomonas. The sequence goes on along the minus strand of NZ_RAPZ01000012.1, from coordinate 369,767 downwards.
AGGATGCAGAGCAGGTCGCCCACGAGGTTCTTCGCATCGAGCTGATAAGAACGCCCGAGCAGCAACGCAGCGCCCGTCGCCGCCAGTACCAGCGCCCATCCCTGAGTCCGCGTCGGCCACGTCTTCGCGATCAGGAAGCCGTAGATCGGGAAGATCAGAGTCGCCGCGTTGCCGAACAGCGTCGCGTTGGCGAGCGTCGTGCGCCGGATGCCGAGATGCCACGCGCCGAGATCTGCTGCGAAACATACGCCGCCGACGATCAACCCGATCCACACGCCGCGGCTCAACCGGGTCGGCCGCGCGCCCTGCTGGACCGCCAAGGCGATCAAGAACGGCACGGCAAGGGTGAGCCGCCAGAACCCTGCGGCCACCGGCCCTACTTCGGTCGCACGCACGAACCACGGCCCGAACGCTAGCGCAACGTTCGCCACCACCAGCGCCGCGAAGGCGATAAGCCCCGGCGCGGCAACACTTTGCGCGGCCGGCGTCAAACCGTGCGCCGTATCGGGCACGCTAGATAATCTTTGCGGGTCGGGGCGATGCATGCCGCCCTGTAGCCTCCTATCTTCCGCCCGTCAGGCCAATAAGGAGCCCCCATGCCTAGCCTTTTCGATCCGATTACCCTTGGTGCCGTCGAAGCGCCGAACCGCATCATCATGGCGCCGCTCACCCGCGGGCGTGCCGACAGGGATGCGGTGCCGTCCGACATCATGGTCGAGTATTACACGCAGCGTGCGAGCGCCGGCCTGATCATCTCGGAAGCCACCGGCATCAGCCGCGAAGGTCTCGGCTGGCCGTTCGCGCCGGGTTTGTGGACCGATGCGCAGGTCGCCGCCTGGAAGCCCGTCACCGACTCGGTTCACACCGCCGGCGGTCGGATCGTCGCGCAGCTGTGGCACATGGGTCGCCAGGGCCACTCGTCGGTGTACGAAACGCAGCCCGTGTCGTCGTCGGCGACCGCGACCGAAGGCCAGGCGCACACGTTCGAAGGCAAGAAGGATTTCGAGGTCGCGCGTCCGCTCGATACCAACGAGATCCCGCGCCTGCTAGCCGACTACGAACTGGCGACCAAGAACGCGCTCGCGGCCGGCTTTGACGGCGTGCAGATTCACGCGGCGAATGGCTATCTGATCGACCAGTTCCTGCGCGACAACGCCAATTTCCGCACCGACGAATATGGCGGCTCGATCGAGAACCGCGTCCGCCTACTGCGTGAAGTCGCCGAGCGCGTGATCTCGGTTGCCGGCGCCGACCGCGTCAGCGTCCGCCTGTCGCCGAACGGCGATTCGCAGGGTGTCGACGACAGCAACCCCGAGGCGCTGTTCACTGCCGCTGCCAAGGCGCTGTCCGATCTCGGCATCGCGTTCCTCGAACTGCGCGAGCCCGGCCCCGACGGTACCTTCGGCAAGACCGACGTGCCGAAGCTCAGCCCGGCGATCCGCAAGGCGTTCAACGGCGTGCTGATCGTGAACTCGGACTACACGACCGTCGAAGAAGCGCAGGCCGAGCTCGATTCGGGCAATGCCGACGCGATCACCTTCGGTCGCACGTTCATCGCGAACCCCGACCTGCCCGAGCGCCTGCGCACCGGCGCACCGCTCGCACAGGACGATGCGAAGACGTGGTACAGCCAGGGCCCCGAGGGCTACATCGACTACCCCGCGCTCGAGACCGTGAACGCGTAACGGCTGAAAGACGCTCGATCCTCCCCCACAAGGGGGAGGATCGTCAGGGCCCTGGTCACCGATGACGCCATGGCCTAGCAGCGCGCTTCCGCGCTCTGGGTAGCGTACCGGTGACGACAGGATATCGAATGACCGACGGCTGGCCGAGCGGCGGCAGGGGAACGGGGCCGCTCATGCCCGGTACCGCCGACCGGGCCGCAAAACGCGCGGAGGAGCGTGCCAACGGCCGCGAGCAGCGCGCAAAGGAGCGGCTTGCCGCGTCTGAACAGCGATCCGAATCGCGCGCCGCCCAACGTGATCTCCAGTCCCAAGAGCGCGAACACGCCCGCGAAAGCCGGCGGATCGAGGAGGATCAGCGGATCAAGGCGCGGCTCGATGCGCCGCCGACCAACGACGTCGAGGCGCTGAAGATCTCGAAGCGCCGCCGCTCGGGCGCGCTTGCGCGGAGTGGCGAAGAGACGAAGAAGGTGCGCGATACTCGCAATTACACCACCATCGTCGATCCGAAGCGGATACGGACCTTGGCGGATCGCGGTGCGTCGCTGTCGGCGCTCGCGGGGGCGTTCGGTATCAGCGTCGAGGAGGTCGAGGCGGCTTTGCTGGAAACGGCCAGCGAAGGCTGACCGCGACTCAGGCGTGCGGGTGATCCCCGGCCAGCCACGCCTTAGCCTCGTCGATATCAAGGAACGTCCGGCAGTTCTCGGCCTTCAGATAGCGTTCGGTCTGAAGCTTGGCCAGATGCGACGCCACCACCGCGGCGATCGGTGCGGACGTCACCTTCAACGCCTTGGGCATCATCGCCTCCAGCGCATCGACGACCTTCAACGGCTGGATGGCGGCCTTTCGCAGGTCGGCGAGCACGACGAACCGGCCGTGATACAGCCGCGCTGCCGATCCCCGAGCGAGCAGCTCTGCCGAGAACGCCGCCGTCGTCGCGACCGACCAGAACCCCTCGGTGACGATGTTGAGTGTCTTGGTCGGGACGTCGAAGCTGATCGTGTACATGACGATCTCCGTAACGTCCGCGGCTTAACGATCCCCTGATGCACCCGTGATCTTTTGCCGCTGGCTATCATTGTCGTTCTTCCGCGAGGGCAGGAGCCAAGGACACGAACGCCATCGTTGGCCCCCCGCCTTAACGGGGAGGGGACATGGGAGAGAAGAAAGCTCTAATCGGTACCCGGCAGGTCGACATGGATCCGGCGGAAGCGCGCCTCGACCAGACTGTACGCGCCGAACAGCGCCAGCCCGATACCGGTCAGCGCGAGCAACCACTTGCCGCCCGGTTGCGATTGCAGCCGTTCCAGTGCCTCGGCCACGCCGCCCGCGTCGCTGGCATGCGCGGTCCATGCAGCTAATCCGAACAGCCCGGCGACGATTAGGAACACGAGCGCCCGCGCCCCGTAGCCGATCCTCCCCATCGTGCAGACATAACCGGGCGCGGGAGCGTCGCCACGCAGATCGTGGATGAAGTCACCGCGCCACGCCTTCTGCGCCTGCTGGAAGGCGGCGACCAGTACGCCGACTGCGACGGCGCCGACCAGAACACGTCCGGCCGGTTGGTCGAGTAGCAACGCGGTCCAGTCGCGCGCACTCTCGTCCCCGGGTGAGACGGCGGCGTCGCGCGATCCGGTCTTCATCGCGAGCTTGGCGGCTGTCCAGGCGAGAATCAGATGCGCGATGCCGCTGACGACGTGGCCGATCCGCTTGAGGCTGCCCTTGACGTCGCTGCCGATCTGCTCGGGGTTCGCTGCGGCCTCCGTCAGTCGCCAGACCGCGTAGCCGAGCAGGCCCGCGGCGACGATCGCGAGCAGCACCGGGCCGAACGCCTCGTCCGCCATCGACCCGATCGCGCCCTGATTGTCGGCGATCTCGCCACCGCGCAACGCCGCGTCGACCGCGAACCAGCCGACGAGAATATACACCACCCCGCGCGCGGCGAAGCCGAGTTTGGCGAACAACGTCGCATTCGCATCCGAAATCATGAGCGCCCCTTTGTTACGGAGGCATAACGGCGCGGCGGGCGTGACGTTCCTATGGTGAGGCAGTTGAGGACAGTTGGCTCAACTCCTGAGAATCTTGTTTCCCCGCGAAGGCGGGGATCCAGTCTGGGCTCCCGCCTTCGCGGCAGAACAAGGAAGGCATCATGCCGCACAACTACCGACACGTACTTGCTCAAAGGACATCGGCACCGTGATTGTTGCGGGCGGCGCGGCCGACCTGCCTTCGGTTCCGGCAAAGCTATCACGATTTTCGCAATTCTAGGGCGCAGACTTGATCGATCCTTCCTGTGGCGGGTCAGGATCGTAAATCGAACGTTGGTTCAGTCTGACGCTGCCAAGATAAGGGGCCCCGGGACGACCTTGCTGTCGGAAGGATGAAGGCGAGGTTATTCCTCGAACGTGTCGGAGGTGGAATCGAGCCTCGCGCCGTCGAGCGCCCTCTCGATCCGAGTCTTCGCGGCCGCGTCCGCAGCCTGCTGCGCCGTGGTCCGCCCGAACAGCTTGCGGTTCCGATCCGCCGTCGACGAAGCCTCGTCACGAGCCCGCCGTTTTCGGACGAGCCGCAGGTTGATCACGTCACCCACGGCCTGCTCTCCGCGCCCGCCAGTCGGCGGCGCTCTGGCCCCAATCGTCTACCGGCAGCGATTCGAGCGGCGGGGGAAGTGTCGTTGGGCCGCGGTTGGTCGACCCGAGCCGCCGCGCGAGTGCGATCGACTCGGCGTTGTCGGGTGCGATGGTGTGGATGATGTCGGTCCAGCCGAGCACATCCACCGCATAGTCGATCGTTGCCGTCGCCGCCTCGCGTGCGAACCCGCGACCGGCGAACTGCGATGCGAGTCCCCAGCCGATTTCCGTTCCCGGCCAGTCTTCGGGCTGCCACGGGCCGACGCGGCCGATCCATTCGCCGGTATCGCGCAGCGTCACCGCGAACATCGAGAAGCCGCGAATGCTCCACGCACCCGCCATCGCGCAAAGACCGCGCCAGGCAACGCTGCGCGACTGAACACCACCGAGATGGCGCATCGTGACGGGATCGACGTGGAACGCATACCACGCCTCGGCATCCTCCGGTCCCAAGGGCCGGAGCAACAGGCGCTCCGTCAGGAGCACCGGCGCGGTCATGCGATGAAGCGGTCCTTGAGCGCGAGCATCGCCAGCGCCGCGTTCGCCGCGCCACCGCCCTTGTCGCCTTCGGTGGGCTTCGCGCGGGTCAACGCCTGCGCCTCGTTCTCGGTGGTCAGGATGCCGTTGCCGACGGCCAAGCCGTCCATCGTCAGCTGCATGATCCCGCGTGCGCTCTCGCCCGCGACGATCTCGAAATGATAGGTCTCGCCGCGGATCACGACGCCAAGCGCGACATAGGCGTCGAACGTCTCGCTCTCGGCCGCCAGCGCGATCGCGCCAGGGACTTCGAGCGCGCCGGGCACGGTGATCGTCTCGTGCGTGTGGCCGGCGGCTTCGATCGCGGCCTTCGCGCCTTCGACCAGCAGGTCGTTGAGGTGATCGTAGAACCGGGCTTCGACGATAAGGAGATGCGCCATCAGTTGCTCTTTTCGGTGTTCAGGGAGGCGATCGGGCGCTCGCCGACGATTGACAGGCCGTAGCCGTCGAGGCCGACCAGCGTGTGATGCGTGTTGGTGATCAGCACCATGTCGTGGACGCCGAGTTCGGTCAGGATCATCGCGCCGACGCCGTAGTCGCGCAGTTCCTCCATGTCCGGGGTGATCTCCGCGCCCGCCTTCTTCATCACGGCCGAGGTGAAGGTGTTGCTGCGCGGCCGGTTGATGACGACGATCACGCCAGCGCCCTCGTCCGCGATCATCTGCATCGATCGCGCGAGAATACGACCGCGATCGCCCGATTCGCCGAAGATGTCCGCGAACGGCGACAGCGCGTGCATGCGGACCAGCGTCGGCTTGGCGGGGTCGATCTTGCCCTTGACCAGCGCGACCTGCTCGGTGCCGGTCGCCTTGTTCCAGAATGTCAGCGCGCTCCAGTCGCCACCCCATTCGGAGGTAAACTTGGCCTCGGCGCGCTTCTCGACGAGGTGATCGTGGCGGCGGCGGTACGCGATCAGGTCGCGGATCGTGCCGATCTTGACGTTGTGGAACTGCGCGAAGGTGACGAGGTCGTCCATCCGCGCCATCGTGCCGTCTTCGTTCATGATCTCGCAGATCACGCCCGAGGGGTTGAGCCCGGCGAGCCGCGCGACGTCGACCGCAGCCTCGGTATGGCCGGCGCGGATCAGCACGCCGCCGTCGCGCGCGACCAGCGGGAAGACGTGGCCGGGGGTGACGATGTCCGGCTTGCCCTTGGTCGCATCGACCGCCACCGCGATCGTCCGAGCGCGATCGGCGGCGGAGATGCCGGTGGTGACGCCTTCGAGCGCCTCGATGGACACGGTGAACGCGGTCTCGTGACGAGTGCCGTTGTTGCGGCTCATCAGTTCGAGCCCAAGTTCCTCGGTCCGCTCCCTGGTCAGCGCGAGGCAGATCAGGCCGCGACCGAACTTCGCCATGAAGTTGATCTTCTCAGGGGTAGCCATCTGCGCGGGGATGACGAGATCGCCCTCATTTTCGCGGTCCTCGTCGTCGACCAGGATGAACATCCGGCCATTGCGCGCCTCGTCGATGATCTCTTCGGGGCTCGACAGATAGCCGTGCTTGAGACGGGCTAATTCAGCTGGCTTTGACACGGTAATGCTCCATGCGTTGGAGATAGCGGGCGAGGACATCGATCTCGATATTGACCGACTGCCCCATCTGGATCGTCCCGAGCGTGGTGACCGCCCAGGTATGCGGGATGATGTTGAGGCCGAATTCGACCTCCCCATCGATGTCTTTGACGCTGTTTACCGTGAGCGAGACGCCATCGACCGTTACCGAACCCTTGGGTGCGATGAACGGCGCGATGTCGGCGCCAGCGCGGATGGTGACGCGGTGCGAGCCGCCTTCCTCCGCGAGCGCGACGACGGTGCCGAGGCCGTCGACGTGGCCCGTGACGATATGGCCGCCGAGTTCGTCGCCGAGCTTCATCGCGCGTTCGAGGTTGAACTTTCGGCCTTCAGTCCACTGATCCTTGGCGGTACGGCTGATCGTCTCGCCGGAGACGTCGACCGCGAACCAGTTCGGGCCTTTATCCACGACGGTCAGGCAGACGCCCGAGCAGGAGATCGACGCGCCGAGATCAACGGTGGCGGTATCATAGGCGGTGCTCACGACTACACGCGTATCGCCGGGCGATTCCACGGTTGTGACGGTGCCGATGTCGGTGACGATTCCGGTGAACATTATGCCTCGTTTCGTTCGCGCTCGTAGACCTCGAGCCGGTCCATGCCAAGTTGCCGCGCATCGACGATCGCCCACCGACCATGTGCTTGGGCCAGGTCTGTGAGGCCGATGTCGCGGAGTGCAGGCTTGCCGCCGCCGATCAGGATCGGGGCGCGGTAAAGGAGGATGCGGTCGACCAGATCGGCCGCGAGGAACGCTGACGCTACGGCCGCGCCGCCTTCGACGAGGATGTGGTCGACGCGGGGAAGGGTAGCGACGTTCTGCGGCGCAGCGATGACGGTCCAACCGGGCAGGTCTTCAGCGGTCGAAGATAAAAGCACGCGCATCGGTCCGCGAGCTTCCAGCCCTGGTAGCCGCACGTCGAGTCGCGGCGCATCGGCGTCATACGTGCCGCGCCCGACGAGGATCGCTTCGTGCCGACTCCGCTCGAGATGCGCGTGGGCGCGGGCTTGCGGGCCGGTGATCCAGCGGCTCGATCCGTCCGCCATCGCGATGCAGCCGTCGAGCGATGTTGCAAGCTTCAGGGTGACGTGCGGGCGGCCGAGCGCCTGCCGGGTGAGAAAGCCGGCCATCGAACGTCTAGCTTCGTTCGCGCGAACGCTGCGCGTCACGGCGATGCCAGCGGCCTCCAGCCGGGCAAAACCCTGCCCTGCCGTTCGTGCATCGGGATCTTCGAGCGCGGCAACGACACGCGCAACGCCTGCCTCGATCAGCAGGTCGCTGCATGCAGGCCCGCGCGGAGACTGATGTGCGCACGGCTCCAGCGTCACGTAAGCCGTAGCCCCCCGAGCCTCCGCGCCAGCCTCGGCCAGCGTCATCGCCTCGGCATGCGGACGTCCGCCAACCTGCGTCCAGCCGCGCCCGACCACCCGGCCTTCGAGCACGATCACGCAGCCGACATTGGGGTTGGGCGCGGTTCGACCTCGGCCTCGTTCGGCGAGTGCCAGCGCAGCGCCCATCCAGCGCGTGTCGGCCTGGGTCAGATGCCCATGGCCTTCAGCTTGTCGTCCAGCCGCTTGAACGACTCGCGTTGCGCGTCCTCGCGGGCCTTCTGCTCGGCGACCGCCTTGGCCTTGATCGGTGCGTCGATCTTCTGCTGAGCTTCGATCTGCGCATCGGTGCGATCGGCGGGCCATTGCTCGACGTAGATGATCTTCGGACGGTACTCCTTCTCGACGTACGAGTCCTTCATGAACGCGTAGATCAGGAAACTGGTGACGCCGAGCGCGGCCACGAGAAAAAACAGCTCGTACGGCCGGCGCTGGCTGAAGAAGAGCCGCAGGTCCTGATATGCCGCGATCGGCGAGAAACGACTGAAAAAGCCCATGCGCGCCAAGATAGGGGGGCGGAGCCAGCTAGGCCAGCCCCGCGCCCCTCAAGCTTTAGTTCTGGAGGACAAACGTCAGCGCCATCGATCGCCATGCTTCGATCGGAACGCCGTCGCGTGTGGCCGGCTTGAACCGCCATTTCGCCAGCGCCCGGTCCAGCGTCGCGCGGTAGAACGCGTCGGTGGTCGCGCTGACCCGCTCGACCTGTTTCACGCGACCGTCGATGCCCACGAGTACGCGCACCACGACGCGACCCTCGCGTTCGGCGCGACGTTCCTCAGACGGGTAGCTCGGCTGGAATTCGGCGGCATAGCGCGGGTCGATCCTGGGCTGGACGAACAGCGGCGGCAGTTTCGGCGGATCGACCGCGACGGTGCCCGTTCCGGTACCTTCGACTCCGATCGGCGGCGTGTAGGGCAGCGGATCGGGGGCGACCGTGAAGCCGGTTTGCGGTATCTGCACTACCGTAATTGGTGCGTCGGGACGCGGGGCGGGGCGCGGTTGCTGGCGGATCAGAGGATCGGCGGGCGGCACCGGCTCGGGCGGCGGTGGCGGGGTGTACGGCACGTAGGTGACGAGCGGTTTGTCGGGCACGAACGGCAGCACGTTAGGCGCTGCGAAGAACAAGGCTCCGATCACCGCGCAGTTGATCGCCAGCGCGACGCCGAGGCTCCCGGGATTGAATCCGCCCGTCCGGTTCAGTCGATCCGCGTACATTACCGTCTCCTTTGTATCTCCTCGAGGATGGCGGCGAGATAGGTACCGCCGGACGCGATGGTACATCATTACATTTGCGGGGCAAGGGGTCTGGAGGCGGTGCGTCGGGCACAAAATGGTCCGTGAAGATCATTGGACGCGAATTACGGGGGTGGACGAGCGCTGCTACCGCCGTCACGGTGAGTCTTTAAGGAGAATAGGCATGGAAGACATCAAGGCCGGAGATGTGGTCGTACTGAAGTCCGGTAGCCGGGCCATGACTGTGCAATGGATCGGAAACGACAATACTTGTGGAGTGGTATGGGCAGACCGCGAAGGCGTCCATCATATAGCCAATTATAACATAGCGGCTATCAAGAAGGATACTTAATCGAACGCCAGTGCCACTCGCGCGCGGCATTCACAAAATACAACTGGGCCACACAAGGTCTTTTGGCGGTCTTATTGTCGTAGACATTTCATTACGTGCGGCATTCTATCAAATGCTGCCAAAGGACGTTTATTGGCACCTGCTCGCGGGTTGGCCCGCCCTTCCTTGTTCTCCCGCGAAGGCGGGAGCCCAGGCTGGACTCCCGCCTTCGCGGGAGAACATGCTTTCTCGGGGACCGGATTTTCAGGAACGCGAAATCAGCGCGCCGCCAAACGCTCCAGCCCCCGCTCACGCCCGATCAGCGGCAGCAACGCCGCCATGTCCGGCCCGTGATCGCGCCCTGTCAACGCCAGCCGCAACGGCAGGAACAGCGCCTTCCCCTTACGTCCCGTCTCCGTCTTCAACCGAGCGGTCAGCGCGTGCCAGGGATCGCTCGACCAGTCGATCTCACCCGCCGCCACCAGCGCCTGATCGAGATACGCGGCGTCGATATCGCCCTCGACAGCCACCGGCCCCTCGATCACCCCCCACCAATCCGCCGCGTCCGCCAGCGTCACGAGGTTTGGCCGCACCGCCTCCCACGCCGCCACGTCCATGCCCTCCGGCAACCGCTCGGCCACCGCCTCGAACGGCAGCGCATGCAGGATCCGTGCGTTCAACGCCGCCAGTTCCGCCTCGTCGAACCGCGCCGGCGCCCGCCCGAACCGCGCGAAGTCGAACCCTGCAATCAATGGCGCGGCGTCGGCGATCGGCTCGACCGGATCGCTCGTCCCGATCCGCGCGAGCAGCGCGCGTACCGCCTGCGGCTCGATCCCGACCTCGCGGAAATGATCGACGCCGAGCGACCCGAGCCGCTTGGACAGCTTGCCCTCCGCGCCGGTCAGCAATGCCTCATGCGCAAACTGCGGCGGAGTCACGCCGAGCGCGGCGAACATCTGCAACTGGAGTGCGGTGTTGGACACGTGATCCTCGCCGCGCACCACGTGCGTCACGCCCATCTCGGCATCGTCGATCGCCGACGGCAGCATATACAGCCACGACCCGTCCGCGCGCCGGATCACCGGGTCGCTCATCGTCTTCGCCTCGAAATGCGCCGCGCCGCGGATCAGGTCGTCCCATGCGATCGCCGAGTCGTGATCGAGCTTGAACCGCCAATGCGGCTTCACGCCGTCCGCCTCCAGCTTCGCCCGCGCATCGTCGTCCAACGCCAGCGCCGCGCGGTCGTAGATCGGCGGCAACCCGCGCCCGGCCTGAATCTTCCGCTTCAGGTCGAGCTCCTGCGTGGTCTCGTACGCCGGATACACGTGCCCGCTCGCAACCAGTGCCGCGAACCGCGCCTCGTACAGAGCGAACCGCGCCGACTGCCGTTCCTCCGCATCCGGCGTCATCCCGAGCCAGTCGAGATCGGCGCGGATCGCGTCGATGAAGCGCTCTTCGCTGCGCTCGGGATCGGTATCGTCGATCCTGAGCACGAACTTCCCGCCATTGGCACGCGCGAACATCCAGTTGTGGAGCGCGGTGCGGATGTTGCCGACATGCAGCCGGCCGGTGGGCGAGGGGGCGAAACGGGTGATCACGGTCATCCTGCCGCTGTACGGAGCGGCGCGTCGACGGGCAAACCCTTCCACCACGCGATTCGTGCGCCTAAGGGGTGCGGAATATCGAGCGGGAAATAGCTTCATGAAACTGATGACCGGCAATTCGAACCTGCCGCTGGCGCAGGAAATCTCCGCCTATCTCGAGATCCCGCTGACCGACGTCAGCGTGCGGCGCTTTGCCGACGAGGAGGTCTTTGTCGAGATCAACGAGAACGTCCGCGGCGAGGATGTGTTCGTGATCCAGTCGACCGGCTATCCCGCCAACGACAATCTCATGGAATTGCTGATCATGATCGACGCGCTGAAGCGTGCGTCGGCGCGCCGCATCACCGCGGTGATCCCGTACATGGGCTATGCGCGACAGGACCGGAAGCCGGGCCCGCGCACGCCGATCTCGGCGAAGCTGGTCGCCAATTTGATCACCGTCGCGGGCGCCAACCGCGTGTTGTCGGTCGATCTGCATGCCGGCCAGATCCAGGGTTTCTTCGATATCCCCACCGACAATCTCTACGCGGCGCCGGTGATGTCGGCGGACATTCTGGCACGGTTCAAGGGCAAGAACCTGATGGTCGTGTCGCCGGACGTCGGCGGCGTCGTTCGCGCCCGCGTGCTCGCCAAGCGACTCGACAACGCCCCGCTCGCGATCGTCGACAAGCGTCGCGAGCGCGCGGGCGAGTCGGAGGTGATGAACATCATCGGCGAGGTCGAGGGGCGCTTTTGCATCCTGGTCGACGATATCGTCGATTCGGCGGGCACGCTGTGCAATGCGGCGGCGGCGTTGAAGGAAGCGGGGGCGGAGGATGTCGTGGCCTATGTCACGCACGGCGTGCTGTCAGGTGGTGCGGTAGCTCGAGTCGAGGGCTCGGAACTGCGTGAACTGGTGATCACCGATTCGATCGGGAATCACGAAGTGATTAAGGACGCCCACGGCAAGATCCGCCATCTCCAGATCGCACCGTTGCTGGGTGAAGCGATCAAGCGGATTGCAGATGAAACGTCGGTGTCGAGCTTGTTCGACTGAAGAAAAGTTGTTTCCCCGCGAAGGCGGGGACCCAGGCTGGGCTTCAGCCTTCGCGGGAGAACGCATTAAGGCAAGTTACGGTCGGCAAAGCCGCCATCGGATGGGTTCGCTTGGGCGACCCACCGGCCGAGCCTGCGATTGCGCATCGCTACGCTCGCGCATCGGCGCGGACGTAGCCGCGCCTATCGCTGGCTCAGTGCCACAATATGCTCGAACACCGCCGGATGCAGCGGCTTGGCGAATGCACAGCCATATTTGAACTTGTCACGCCAGGCGACCACCGCCTCGAGCGCAGCCAACCCCGGCAATGTCAGCCACACCACCGTCCCCGGCCACAACGTAAAGCTCGTCTCCGCACGAAAGCCCGAGAGCGACAAATCCGTCACCTCGATCTCGAATCGCGTCTGACCCCGATCGCGCAAATGCGCGCGCATCTTGACGGCCTTGCGTAGCGCCTGACGGAGCTCCTCGCCGGTCGGTTCGGCGGGGGGGATGGGGACGGGCTGTGTCATGTCCGGAACACTGCTCCCCAAGTGGTTACTAATCTCCAAACGCCTTACGATTCGGCCGCTTGAGGTTTAGCCGCGCGTGACTGAGCGGATGCACCATTGGCACCGTCAAAGTAGGTTCGGAACGCAATGATGCGGAGTCGGATCGCCATGGTCCTGCTGTAGAGGCGGCGGGGCGCGACGCCAAAGGAATTGCTTTAGATCAGGCCATTCGCGGTCGATAAATCCATCTATTGATAACGACACGCAACTGCAAATGCCTTAAGGGTGGATTTGCTGGCCGCCTTGTGCTTTACGCCCAACCAATTCCCGAGTTTCCTAAAAATTGCGTGGAGCCTTCCCGATGAACATCCATGAATACCAGGCCAAGGAACTGCTGGCCAAGTTCGGCGTCCCCGTGCCTGCCGGTTTCGCGGCACTGACCGTCGAGGAGGCCGTCGAGGCCTCGAAGAAGCTTCCCGGACCGCTCTATGTCGTCAAGGCGCAGATCCACGCCGGCGGCCGCGGCAAGGGCAAGTTCGTCGAGCTCGGCCCCGATGCGAAGGGCGGCGTCCGCCTCGCCAAGACCGAGGACGAGGTTCGCGCAGCCGCGACCGACATGCTCGGCAACACGCTCGTCACGATCCAGACGGGTGACGCGGGCAAGCAGGTCAATCGCCTGTACGTCACCGATGGCGTCGACATCGACAAGGAATTCTACCTCGCGCTGACGCTCAACCGCACCACCGGCCGGGTGATGATGGTCGTCTCGACCGAAGGCGGCATGGACATCGAGGCCGTCGCGCACGACACGCCCGAGAAGATCCAGTCGATCGACATCGACCAGGCGACCGGCTTTATGCCGCATCACGGCCGTGCCGTCGCTGCCGCGCTGAAGCTGACCGGTGATCTCGCCAAGCAGGCCGCGAACACCGCGTCGAAGCTGTATGACGCGTTCATGGGTACCGATGCCGAGCAGATCGAGATCAACCCGCTCGCGGTCACCAACGACGGCAAGCTGATGGTGCTTGACGCGAAGGTCGCGTTCGACGGCAATGCGCTGTTCCGCCACAAGGACCTGCTCGAACTGCGCGACGAGACCGAGGAAGATCCCGCCGAGCTCGAGGCGTCGAAGTACGACCTCGCCTACATCAAGCTCGACGGCGACATCGGTTGCATGGTCAACGGCGCAGGCCTGGCGATGGCGACGATGGACATCATCAAGCTCAACGGCATGTTCCCGGCCAACTTCCTCGACGTCGGCGGCGGCGCCAATAAGGAGAAGGTGACGGCGGCGTTCAAGATCATCCTCGCGGATCCGAACGTGAAGGGCATCCTGGTCAACATCTTCGGTGGCATCATGAAGTGCGACATCATCGCCGACGGCATCGTCGCCGCGGCGAAGGAAGTGAACTTGTCGGTGCCGCTGGTCGTCCGCCTCGAGGGCACGAATGTCGAGAAGGGCAAGGAGATCCTGGCCAACTCGGGTCTCGCGATCGTCCCAGCGAACGACCTTGGCGACGCTGCGAAGAAGATCGTCGCAGAGGTGCAGAAGGTCGCGGCCTAACCGCTGTCGACGACGCATACTGATTCTGCGAAAAGCGGGGCTCGGACGGAAACGTCCGGGCCCTTTTTCGTTGATGTCGCACACTGTTCGGCAGGTGGTCCGATCGGCATCTCGCCGTGACGCTACGGCATAGCGATGTTTCCATACCGGACTTGCGAAAACGGCTCGAAACGGCCATCTGTCGCGCCAACGCCGCCATACTGTGACGGTGATCGAAACGAATGATTTCACCTTGGAAGGAACCCCGATGAAGGTGCTGGTGCCGGTCAAGCGCGTGCTTGACTACAACGTGAAGCCCCGCGTGAAGGCGGACGGAACGGGCGTCGATCTGGCGAACGTCAAGATGAGCATGAACCCGTTCGACGAGATCGCGGTCGAGGAAGCCATCCGTCTCAAGGACAAGGGCGTGACGGAGATCGTCGTCGTCTCGATCGGCGAGCAGAAGAGCCAGGAAACGCTCCGCACCGCGCTCGCGATGGGTGCCGACCGTGCGATCCTCGTCGTCAGCGAGACCAAGGTCGAGCCGCTGGGCGTCGCCAAGATTCTCGCCAAGATCGTCGAGGAGGAGAAGCCCGACCTCGTGATCCTCGGCAAGCAGGCGATCGACGACGACAACAACCAGACCGGGCAGATGCTCGCCGGCCTCCTGAACTGGGGCCAGGGCACGTTCGCCTCGAAGGTCGAGATCGCCGACGGTTCGGTCAACGTGACGCGCGAAGTCGATGGCGGTGCCGAGACGGACACGCTGAAACTGCCCGCGATCATCACCACCGATCTCCGCCTCAACGAGCCACGCTATGCCTCGCTGCCGAACATCATGAAGGCGAAGTCGAAGCCGATGGCGCAGAAGACGCCGGCCGATTTCGGCGTCGACGTGACGCCGCGCCTGACCACGCTGAAGGTGGTCGAGCCCGCCAAGCGCTCGGCTGGGATCAAGGTCGTCGATGTCGACGCGCTGGTCGGCAAGCTCAAGGAAATGGGAGTCGCCAAGTGAAGACGCTCGTCTGGGTCGAACATGACGGTCAGGCCGTCAAGGATGCCACGCTGTCGGCGGTGACTGCCGCCTCGCAGCTTGGCGAAGTCCATCTGCTCGTCGTCGGCCAGGGCGTCGACGGAGTCGCGGCGGAAGCCGCGAAGATCGCCGGCGTCGGCAAGGTGCACGTCGCGGACGACGCTGTGTTCGCGCATGCGCTGGCGGAGAACGTCGCGCCGCTGATCGTCGAGTTGATGGCCAGCCACGATGCGTTCGTCGCGCCGTCGACCACGCACGGCAAGAACATCGCGCCGCGCGTCGCAGCCCTGCTCGACGTCATGCAGATCAGCGACATCCTGTCGGTCGAAAGCGAAGACACGTTCACGCGGCCGATCTATGCCGGCAACGCGATCGCAACGGTGCAGTCGACCGACGCGAAGAAGGTCATCACGGTGCGCGGCACGGCGTTCGCCAAGGCCGCGACCGAGGGTGGCTCGGGCGAGATCGAGGCGGTCGCATCGACCGGTGACAAGGGTCTGTCGACCTTCGCCGGCTCGGAGATCGCCAAGAACGAGCGTCCCGAGCTGACCAGCGCGAAGATCATCGTCTCGGGCGGCCGTGCGCTTGCCTCGAGCGACCAGTTCCACGCGATGATCGATCCGCTGGCGGACAAGCTCGGCGCCGGCGTCGGTGCCTCGCGCGCGGCGGTCGACGCTGGCTACGCGCCGAACGACTATCAGGTCGGCCAGACCGGCAAGATCGTCGCGCCGGAAGTGTATGTCGCGGTCGGCATCTCCGGCGCGATCCAGCATCTCGCGGGCATGAAGGACTCGAAGGTCATCATCGCGATCAACAAGGACGAGGACGCGCCGATCTTCCAGGTCGCGGACATCGGCCTGGTCGGCGATCTGTTCAAGATCGTGCCGGAGTTGACGGCGAAGCTGTAGGCAAAGCCGCTGCGCAAGGCGAAGCCAAGCGCAACAGCAAGCCCGGCCGGCGGCGCTCCAGCGCCGACCGACGACGCGGGATTTACTCCCGCGTCGCGCGCCACGAACGGGCGGTGTGATTTCGGTCGCGCCGCCCGTTCTAGCGTCTGCCGAACGCACAGGTCTGCCGACGCCGAACCCATACGCTTACAAACCGCGGTCTATCTGACCCAAGTGACCACCTCCCCGGCGAAGGCCGGGGCCCAATTGGGAAACGGAGGTAACGACAGACGGTGCTTCGTTAGATCGACCTTTCCACTTGAACCCCGCCCTGCGCCGGGGAGGTGCATCTGTCGAAGCGGGATAAGTCCCGAATACGTCCGAAGTACCGAGATCGTTCTCGCGCTCTCACGCGCAGTTGCCGCCCGCCGCGCGCCTCCCCAACTACCCAGCATGTACGGCGTCCACTCGAACCCGCGCGACCGCCTGATATCCGCCGCCAGCGCCGCGCTACTCTGCACCGTCATCGGCTACGCGCTTATCATCGGGCTCGGTGTCAGCATTCCCACCGCTATCCCCGACGCGCTGAAGACGTTCGCGGTTAGCCCGAAAGCCCCTCCACCGCCGCCGCCCGAAAAGATCATCCCCCGCCCAGCGAACAACCACCGTCACGAAGGCGCGGCTTCCCCCGCCAACCTCCGCTCGAAGGCAACCGAACTCGTCGTTCCCAAGCCGATCATCCTCCCGATCGTTCCACCGCCCCCGGTCATCGCCACGCTGAAACCAGGCCCTGGCAGCGACGTCACCACGGGCGCGGCTCCCATCCCCGGACCCGGCACAGGAGCAGGCGGCGAAAGGAACGGCACCGGTAGCGGGCGCGCCGGAAATGGCGACGGCGACGGTGGCGACGAGACTCGGCCCCGCCTCCTAAAAGGCCGCTTCAAGAACAAGGACTTTCCCAATGCCGAGGCGGTGATCGGTGCGGGCGGGATCGTCGGCGTGCGCTACACCGTCGAGACCGACGGCAGCGTCACGCACTGCATGGTCACGCGCTCCAGCGGAAACGGCGTGCTCGACGCGACCACCTGCCGCCTGATCGAATTGCGCTTCCGCTATCGCCCGTGGCTCGACGCCGCTGGTCGCCCGGTGCGCTCGACCGTCGTCCACAACCAGGAATGGGTGAACCAGCTCGATCCGCCGCCGTCACGCGGTAACTGAAGCCGATCCTCCCAGCCGCCCGCCACTGAGTACCCGCGCGACCGTCGGCGAGAGCGCCATCAGCACCTGTCCTAGCACGATCGTGACGCCGAGCACCAGCAACGGCTGGACCAGCAGATATGCCGGATACAGCCCCGCCCCCAGCACGCCGGTCGCCAATCCGATCACCGGCCCGAACAGCCACAACAGCACCAGGTGATCGCAGAATGCGAGGAACCCGTAGCGCTCGATCCCGCGCAACCGATCCGCGACGCCGCTTCCCGCCAGCGTCCAGGCGAGCCGCCAGAACAGCACCGCCGACGCCAACCGGAACACGATATCGAACGCCGCCATCACATGCGGATGCGCATCGAAGAACGCATTCCCCAGCAACGCAGTCCACAGCCGTGGCGCGATCATTACCACAAACGGCAGCGCGCACAGGGCGACCGACCACCCCGCCACACGCTCCGCCACGCCAAAGCGCCGCGCGGCGATCCCAGCGGTAAAGAACAGCAGGATCTGTGGCCGCAGCAGCAACGGGATGTGCACCCCGGACACGCTCCACACGACCACCACCAGCGCGACCACTGCCAGCCAGATACTCGACGCGCGTACCAGAACCGGCGCGAGCATCATGCAGACGAACAGGTCGCGCAGGAACGGCATCTGCACGTTGACGTCGTTCGCCTGCACGAGCGGCACCAGTTCGTTGAGCGTCCAACCGATACTCGTCGGCGTCGGCGCCTTCAGATCGCCGAACGTCGCCGCCGCCCCCACCAGCAGGATCGCGATCGCGTTCCACAGAACCATCGGCAGCAGGATCGTCCGCGCCTTGCCGAGCAGAAATGGGCGGTAGCCCTGGCGCGCCGCGGTCGAGACGACCAGCCAGCCGGAGATCATCCCGAGCAGCGGCACCGCGCTACGCCCGAACACTTCGCCGAGCACCGTTCGCATCACCGCCTGCCAACTGAACGCCACTGCCGCCAATTCCTCGGCAGTGCGTCCGGTCCAGGCGTGGACGTAGACGATTCCCATGATCCCGATCAGCCGCGCGATCGCGATCGCGGTGGAGAGCCGGCCATCCGCCTCGCGCGCCGGTTCGGCCATTCCCGTGTACAATTCCGACCCTCTTCTCACGTTCGGCGAGCGCCTTACCCGGCTTGTCGCGCGCGAACACCTCCTTCAGGATGGAGTGGACGCCATGGGGGACCAAGACATGATCGCCGCATTCCTGCTGCTGGCCGCGCAGGCGAGCCCCGACGCTGCCCTATCGCGACGCGTCGAACGCGTGCTGGAGCGTAGTCCGGTGATCGACGGGCATAACGACCTCGCCTGGGAAATCCGCGATCTGCACGACGCCAAGGTCGAGTCGGTCGATCTCTCTGCCGACACCGCGCGGCTGCCGAACCCGCTCCAGACGGACATTCCCCGCCTGCGCAAAGGTCATGTCGGCGGCCAGTTCTGGTCGGTCTACATCCCCGCCGACGCGCCGCACGCGGTCGAAATGACGCTGGAGGAAATCGACATCGTCCGCCGCTTCGTCGCGGCGAACCCAGGGACGTTCGAACTCGCCACCACTGCCGCGGACATCCGGCGGATCGAGAAGGGTGGGCGGATCGCCTCGCTCATCGGCGTCGAGGGCGGGCACCAGATCGATGGGCGGCTGTCGGTGCTGCGCCAATATCGCGCGCTCGGCGTCGCCTATATGACGCTGACGCACGGCAAGAGCCTGAACTGGGCGGACAGCTCGACCGACGCGCCACGTGCGAACGGACTGAGCGACTTCGGGCGGCAGGTGGTCGCGGAGATAAACCGGATCGGGATGATTGTCGACGTGTCGCACGTGTCCGACGCGACGATGGCGGCGGCTTTGGTGGCGAGCAAGGCGCCGGTGATCGCCTCGCATTCCAGCGCACGCGCGATCGCCGATGCGCCGCGGAATATCCCCGACGACCTGCTCCGCGCGATCGGCGCGAACGGCGGCGTGGTGATGGTGAACTTCTACCCGTCGTTCCTGTCGGCCGAGTGGCGTGCCTGGGACATCGCGCGCTCGGCCTATGCGAAGTCGGTCGGCGTTCCGGCGAACGTCTATGGCGCCAAATCGCCTGCGCCGCTGGTGGCGTGGGACGCGGCGCATCCGGAACCGCAGGTCACCGCCGCGACGGTCGCAGATCATGTCGAGCATATCGCGAAGATCGCTGGTCACGATCATGTCGGGATCGGCGGAGATTTCGACGGGATCCAGGGGACCGGGCCGATCGGCTTGAAGGGCGTCGACGGCTATCCGCTGCTGTTCGCCGAACTGGCGCGGCGGGGGTGGAGCGATGGCGACTTGGCGAAGCTGTCGGGCGGCAACGTCTTGCGCGTCATGGAGCGGGTCGAAGCGGTCGCGAAGAGCATGGCGGGTATGCCGCCCATCGACGCGACCGACGTGGCGTCTCGGTAGAGCAGGTTCCCGTTCCCAAGTCGGCGCAAAGCCGGACTTCTTCTCCCCTCCCTGGAAGGGAGGGGGCGGGGGTGGGTCTGGTTCCTCGAATACCAGGGCTGATGACTCACACTCGCCAATCCACCCCCAGCCCCTCCCTTTCCAGGGAGGGGAGAATTCGCCCTTCAAGGATCCGGCATCCGCTGCGGCATCGGCGGCTCCACCATCAGTGGGGGCACCGTGCGCAACACCAGCCCGATCACCAGCGCCGCCACGCCGAGCAAAAGGCAGAACGCCGTGACCCCCGGCCATCCGGCATGCGTCCACGCAAACCCGCCGGCCGATCCCAGCACGCTCGACCCCATATAGTAGAAGAACAGGTAGAACGCCGCCGCTTGCCCGCGCGAGCCGCCGCCGCCTGCAACCTGGGCCCGCCGCCCGACCCAGGCGCTCGCGATCGAATGGGCGCCGAAGAAGCCGATCGTCACCACCGCGATCCCCGCGATCACCAGCACCAGCGGCGTCATCGCGGTCAACGCGACACCGGCGATCAGCAACACGACCGGTATCCAGAACACCTTCCGCCGCCCGAGCCGTCCCGCCAGCGTGCCGAACTTCGCCGAACTCACCGATCCGAGCACATACAGCAGGAAGACCCCGCCGACCGCCGCCTGGCTGAGGCCGTAAGGCGGACGCATCAACCGGAACCCCGCATAATTGTAGATCGTGACGAACACGCCCATCAACAGGAACGCCTCGAGATACAGCAGCGGCATCGCGCGATCGGTGAACAGCGATCCGGCACTCCGCAGCAACGCGCCGGGACGTCCCACGCTCGGCGTGAAATTGCGCGAGAGCGGTGCGAGCCGGCGGAATGCCTCCGCCATTGCGAGGCCAGCGACGCCGACTGCCGCGAGCGCCCAGCGCCAGCCTTCGAGATCGGCGACGACGCTCACGACCAGTCGCCCCGCCATCCCGCCGAGCGCGCTGCCCGCGATATACAGCCCCATCGCCGCCCCGACCGAGCCGGCGTCGACCTCCTCCGCGACATAGGCCATCGCCACCGCCGGCACGCCCGCAAGCGCGACGCCGGTCAGGAACCGCAACACGAGCAATCCGCTCCAACCCGGCACGACCGCCGCTGCCAGCGTCAGCGCACCGGCTGCAAACATTGCCACGATCATTAGCGGCCGCCGCCCGACGCGGTCCGACACGAACCCCGCGAACAATATGCCGATCGCGAGCGGACCCGTCGCCAGCGACACCGCCAGCGACGCGCCCTCCGCGGTCAGCCCGAATTGGGCAGCGAACAGCGGCAGCAACGGCTGCACCGAGTACAACAACGAGAAGGTCGAGAACCCCGCGAACAGCATCGCCAGCGTCAGCCGACGATAGGCGGGCGTGCCGATCGCGATACGCGCGTCAGAACCCATCGAGGAAGCTCGCGACATTGTGGCCCAGCGCGTCGACCGCGTAGCCCCCTTCCATGACGATGACGGTCGGCCAGTTGCGTGCCGCGATATCGCGCGCGAGGACCGCGTAATCTGGCGTGGTCAACTTGAAGTGCGAGATCGGATCGCCCTCCCACGTGTCCGCGCCGAAGCTGACGACGAGCAGGCCCGGTTCGAACGCGGCGATCGCGTCGAGCGCGGCCGTTTGCGCGGCCCGAAATGCATCGATCTGCGTGCCGTGGGGGAGGGGGAGGTTCAGCGTTGTGCCGAGCCCTTCGCCTTCGCCAATCTCATCGGCATGGCCCCAGTAGAATGGGTAATCGGTCTTGGGATCGGCGTGGACCGAGGCGTAGAACACGTCGCCTCTCGTGTAGAATATGTCCTGCGTGCCGTTGCCGTGGTGATAGTCGATGTCGAGGATGGCGACGCGTGCGACGCCGGAGTCGCGCGCGGCCTGCGCGGCGATCGCGGCGGTGTTGAGGTGGCAATATCCGCCGCAATAGTCTGCGCCGGCATGGTGGCCGGGCGGGCGGCACAGCGCAAACGCGGCACGGTCGCCGTCGAGGACGGCGTGCGTCGCGGCGAGCGCGGACTGCGCGCTACCATAGGAGGCGGCCCAGGTCTCGGGGGTGATCGGCGTGGTCGCATCGAAGCTGTGCGCGCCGATCAGCGCGTCGATCCGGGTGAGATCGAGCGGACGGCGGCCGCGGATCGGGAAGGTGTAGGGGATCGCATCGCCTTCGCGACCGGCTTCGCGCCACAGTCGCGCGGCATCCTTTAGAAAGGTAAGGTACGGCGCGGGATGGATAGCCAGAATCGGCGCCTCGCCGCGATCCTCTGGCGCCTGGACCGGACCGAGCGCGCGCAGGATCGCATCGACGCGCGCAGGCGTCTCCGCATAAGCCGTGAACGCGCCGTTATGCAGTTCCCACGCTGGTGCATGGGTCCGCTGGGCGTCGTCGAAAAACAGCCGCATGTTCGCTCCTTGGTGCGCGGTCACGAGGGCAGAACCAACCGATCGCGTCCTGGGTCCTACGGGATCTCGCGCGTTCGGCAAATTCGAAGGCTCAGAACAGCGCCAGTTGTCGATCGTCGTCGCCGCTGAGCAGCCAGCGGCCGAGCACGTCGTGTCGCGTTCGCCCTACATGGCTGTGGACCAGTACGAACGCATCCGCCGTCCAGCCGATCGGCGCGATGTCTTGCGTGAACGGCGCGCCGTCGCGGTAGCCGAGCGTCATGTGAGCACTCGAGCGAAAGCCAGCGCGGGCGCGTAGCCCCGCCGCCTCACGCGCTACGGCGATCCGCTGGTACAAGGCGGCGAAGGATGCATTTTTGCGGCGCGGCCGCAGAGCAATGGATCGATCGCTGCCGATCACGGTATCGAACTCGATCGCGAACGGCACCGCCTCGACCGCATCGCCGATCGCCTTCAGGTCGCGCTCCAACGCCGTCGACACGCGGTCCTGGTCGTCGAGAATATCGATCGTGACGTGCAGATGCTCGGGGCGCAGCTTGTCGCTGTCGGTCTCGAACCATGACGCTGCGGCGGTAATCTGGCGCGCTAGTGGGAGTGGCGGGCGGAGCGCGAAGAATAGGCGATGACGCGCGAGTGGTCGATGAAACATGCCGGTTTCCGGATCGGGGGAGGCGGACCTGTTGCTAATATGTTCTCGTTAAGCTGTCGAGGCGATACGGCCGCTCGGCCAACCTGAAACCACCACCCCGGCGAAGGCCGGGGCCCAGTTGAAAAGGTCGTGGTAACGGCGCTCTGCGTCCAGTTATGAACGTCCCCCAACTGGGCCCCGGCCTCCGCCGGGGTGGTACTTCTTCGAACGCGTCGTCTTACCGGGCGAGCGCTTCCGCGATCAGCTTCCGCGAGTTCGCCACGCCGTACAGCGCGATGAAGCTCCCCATCCGCGGACCCTGCTCCGAGCCGAGCAACGTCTCGTACAACCCCTTGAACCAGTCGCGCAGGTTCTCGAACCCACCGGTCTTGCCGATCTCGTAGACGATGTTCTGGATGTCCTCCGCGCTCGCCTCCGCCGGCAGCGCGGCGAGTTCCGCGTCCAGCCGTTCCAGCGCCGCGACCTCGACACCCTCGGGCGCGCGGCGCTTCAGCGTCGGCGCGACGAAATCGCGGCTATAGGCCAGCGCATAGCCGATCAGCCGGTCGAGCTCGGGATACTTGGTCGCGGACGCATCGGGCACATAGTTCGCCAGATAGCCCCAGACCTGCTCCTTGCTCGCATCGCCCATCACCCCGACGAGATTGAGCAACAGCCCGAACGTCACCGGCAGCTCGCCAGTCGGCAGCTTGCCGTCGTGGATGTGATGGACCGGATTGCCGAGCTGCTGCTTCAGGTCCTGGCCCGCGTAATTGCCGCGGAACTGCCAATATTCGTCCACAGCGCGCGGGATCACTCCCATGTGCAGCGACTTCGCCTTCTTGGGCTCGCGATACGCGTAGAACGCCAGCGATTCCTCGGGGCCGTAGGTCAGCCACTGCTCGAGGCTCAGCCCATTGCCCTTCGACTTCGAGATCTTCTCGCCATTCTCGTCGAGGAACATCTCGTAGTTGAAGCCCTCGGGCGGGCGCCCGCCGAGCACGCGTGCGATCTTCGACGACTGGGTGACCGAATCGATCAGGTCCTTGCCCGCCATCTCGTAATCGACGCCGAGCGCGACCCAGCGCATCGCCCAGTCGACCTTCCACTGGAGCTTGGCCTTGCCGCCCAGCACGCCCTGCTCGATCCGCTGGCCTTCGTCTTCGAACGCGATCAGGCCCGTCTCCGCATCGATCACCTCGATCGGCACCTGTAGCACGATGCCACTGGTCGGCGAGATCGGCAGCACCGGCGAATAGGTGGCACGACGCTCGGCCCGCAGCGTCGGCAGCATTACGTCCTGAATGCCCTGGAAGTGACGAAGCACACCCTTCAGCGCCTCGTCGAAGCGGCCGCCCGTGTAATATTCGGTCGACGAAGCGAACTCGTAGTCGAAGCCGTAGCGGTCGAGGAATTCGCGGAGAATCGCGTTGTTATGCGCGGCAAAGCTCGAATGCGTGCCGAACGGATCGGGGATCTGCGTCAGCGGCTTGCCAAGATGCTCGCGCAGCATGTCGCCGTTGGGGACGTTGTCCGGGACTTTCCGGAGACCGTCCATATCGTCCGAGAAGGCGATCAACCGCGTCGGCGTATCGCTCAGCGCATGAAAAGCGTTGCGCACCATCGTCGTGCGCAACACTTCGTTGAACGTGCCGATATGCGGCAGGCCCGACGGTCCATAGCCCGTCTCGAACAGCACCGGATCGCCCGACTTGCCGTTCGGATACCGCTTGAGGAGTTTACGCGCCTCCTCGTACGGCCAGGCTTTGGACTCGAGGGCGGCGGTGCGGAGTTCGTCGGTCATGATACAGCGCGACTAGCGCGTGCATTCGTGTCCGTCACCCCCACCGCCGCTCGCGACTCAGCGGCAACGATCCTTCGCGGTGATCGTCCGGTCGACCGCACGGCCACCGAGCGCACCCGCTGCACCGCCGGCCAGCGTGCCGAGCAAGCCGCCGCCGACCGCATTGCCGAGCACTGCGCCACCGACGCCGCCTGCGACGAGGCCGGTGGTGCCGCTCGAATGACGGCAACGCTTGGCGCGGTAACGACGGTCATGCCCGCGATATTCGCGCTTCGAGCGTGCTTCGGCCTTGCCCGTGGGGATCACGGCAGCCGCGGGAATTGCGAGCGAGAGCGCGCTCAGCGCCATGAGAAACTTCCGCATGATGATCGTCCCTGTTGGTGTAGATGATGTAGATAAAGTTCGGTATCGATACAGGCGCAACGCACGCGCTTCATGTCGGTTGCGTAACAGGCCGGAGTCCGTGGCCTTGTTTGCATTTGGATGATCGGCGGCGGCGCTTTATTAACGGCGACACCTTCAAATACGCGAGTTCACGGCACAAAAGGTTGCCCTTTCGTTCTCACTGCAGCAAGGTCGCGCGGTGCTTCGCTATCCTGCCCTCCACGCCAGCCATGCCGGCATCTGGATCGCGAATGTGGACGGCGCGCGTCCGATCGGGCGGGGCGAGGCGATCCGGATCGCGGCCGATACGCCGGTCATCATGCTCAATGCGCCGCTGGTCGGGCAGCGACTCGGATATCCCGATCTGTCGGGGCTCGACCTGCTCGAACTCTACGCGTTCCTCCGCCCCGCGCAGTTCGCGGTGCCGACGCCGAAGGGGATCGCGCGGGTCACCGGCCTCGACGTGCCGACCGAGGACGCGGAGGTCGCGCCGTTCCTCCTCCGCGCGGCCGAGGCGATGCTGGCGCTTACCGATGGCGACTGGCCCGAGCGTGAGGGCGCGTGGACGGCGGCGCAATCGCTGTTCCGCCTGCGCTGGCCCTGGGCGCCGGTCGTCGCCGAGCGGCTGAAGAAACCGTCCGTCAACGAGCGCTGGCTGTTCTCGTCGCTCCCCGAATGGGAGGAGCACGCGCCGCGACCTGCGCCACGTACTGTCACGATCGAGCCGGGCGATGCTGAGGCGCGACTCGTCGACCTCACCGGCCACGGCGCCGAGGAGCGTCCAGGCCAGCGCGCCTATGCCGGCGCCGCCACCGCCGCCTTCGCCCCGCGAGCGATGCGCGACACGCCGAACCTCGTCCTCGCCGAGGCGGGGACCGGGATCGGCAAGACGCTCGGCTACTTGGCCCCCGCCTCGCTATGGGCGGAAAAGGCCGGCGGCGCGGTATGGATCTCGACCTATACCAAGACGCTGCAACGCCAGCTTGGGCAGGAAACCGCTCGCCTTTACCCCGACGCGGCGATCCGCAAGGCGAAGGTGGTCACGCGGAAAGGCCGCGAGAATTACCTCTGCCTGCTGAACCTGGAGGACGCGCTGCAAGGCGGGTTCGCAGGCCGCGCGGCGATCCTCGCGCACCTCGTCGCGCGCTGGGCCGCCTACAGCGCGGACGGCGACATGGTCGGCGGCGACCTGCCCGGCTGGCTGCCGACGCTGTTCCGCCGCAACGGCTCGACCGCGCTGACCGACCGGCGCGGCGAGTGCGTGTACGCGGGCTGCCCGCACTACCGGAAATGCTTCATCGAGCGCGCTGCCCGCGCGTCGTCCGACGCCGACATCGTCATCGCCAACCACGCACTGGTGATGGTCAATGCCGCGAGAGGGCGCGAACTCGCTACCCGACCGACGCGCTACGTGTTCGACGAGGGCCATCACATCTTCGACGCGGCCGATTCGATGTTCGCGACCGCGCTGACCGGTGCGGAGACGATCGAACTGCGCCGCTGGATCCTCGGCCCCGAATCGAGCGGTCGCGGTCGCAGGCGAGGACTTGCCGCACGCCTCTCCGACCTCGCCAGCTACGACGAGCAGGGGGCGAGGGCGATCAGCGATGCGGTGACCGCGGCGGGGGCGCTGGCGTCCGACGGCTGGCTGCAGCGCCTCGGCGAAGGCGCGCCGTTCGGGCCGATCGAGACGTTGCTCGCCGCCGTCCGTGGCCTCACCTACGCGCGGGCCGAGCAGCCGGGCGACGCGGGGTACGGCCTGGAGACCGAACTCGCCGAACCCGACGCCACGCTGATCGAGGCCGCAGCCCCCGCCGCCGCCGCGCTGGATGGACTGGTCCGCCCACTCGTCACGCTCGGCCGCCGGCTTGAAGCCGTGCTCGCCGAAGCCCCTGACTGGATGGACGCGCCTGCACGAGCCCGGGTCGAAGGCGCGATTGCCTCGATCGGCTGGCGCGCGGAGACGGTGGCGTCTTGGCTGTCGCTGCTCGCGCGCGTCGGCGGGCCGGTGGATGGCGATTTCGTCGACTGGCTCGCGGTCGACCGTATCGAGGGCCGCGAGTTCGATATCGGTCTCCACCGCCACTGGCTCGACCCGACTCGGCCGTTCGCCGAGATCGTCCTGAAGCCCGCGCACGGTGCGCTCGTCACGTCGGCAACGCTCACCGGCGGCGGCGACTGGGAGGTGGCCGAAGCTCGGAGCGGCGCGCCGCATCTCCTCCGCCCCGCCGCGCGGTTCGAGGCGAAGAGCCCGTTCGATTATACGCGCCAAGCCGAAGTTCTGATCGTCACCGACGTGAAGCGCGGCGACATCGGCGCGCTTGCCAACGCCTATGCGCAGCTGATCGTCGCCAGTCGGGGCGGGACGCTCGGGCTGTTCACTGCGATCCGGCGGTTGCGTGGCGTGCATGGCCGCATCGCCGATCGACTCGCCCGCGAAGGCCTGCCGCTTCACGCGCAGCACGTCGATCCGATCGACACCGGCACGCTGGTCGACATTTTTCGCGACGATCCGGGCGCGTCGCTGCTCGGCACCGATGCGCTCCGCGACGGCGTCGACGTCCCCGGCGAATCGCTGCGGCTTGTCGTAATGGAGGGTGTACCCTGGGCGAAACCTTCCGTTCTGCACGCCGCGCGCAGGCTCGCGGGCGGCGGTTCGGCCTATGACGACCGCCTCGTCCGCGCGCGTCTGGCGCAGGCGTTCGGCCGGCTGATTCGCCGCGCAGACGATTCCGGCGTGTTCGTGATGTTGTCGGCCGCGATGCCCTCGCGTCTGCTCAGCGCGTTCCCGCCGGGCGTGCCGATCGCGCGCGTCACGCTCGAAGAAGCGGTGGCGCGAGTCGCAAGCCGGCTTTCCTCGCGAGCGCCGGTAGGGCATGAAAGCCGCGAACCGGCTTGAGGATTGCCATGAAGACGTTGACGCTGTTGCGCCACGCCAAATCCGGCTGGGACGATCCGGTCGCACGCGACTTCGATCGCCTGCTCAACGCCAAGGGCAAGCGCGCCGCGGCGATGGTCGGCCGACACATGCGGTCGCTTGGGCTTACGTTCGATCATGCGATCGCGTCGCCCGCAGTGCGCGTTTCGGAGACCTTGGAGCAGATCAAATCGGGCTATGGCCGGACGATCGCGCCGGACCTGGATCGACGGGTGTATCTCGCATCGGCGGCGACGTTGCTCGACGTGGTGCACGGCTTTCCGGCCGAGGCAGAGAGCGCGCTGCTGGTCGGGCATAATCCCGGGTTGGAGGATCTTGTCCTGATGTTGGTTGCGGATGGGGCCGATCCGCTTCGCGACGCGGTCGAGGACAAGTATCCGACGGCCAGCATTGCCGAGCTTCAGTTCGAGGGGGAGTGGAGCGATGTTGCGGCGGGTACGGCTCGCCTGACCCGCTTCATCCGCCCCCGCGATCTCGATCCGACTTTAGGGCCCGACGCGGACTAAACCGTGTTTCCCCGCGAAGGCGGGGACCCAGTCTGGGCTCCCGCCTTCGCGGGAGAACAAGGGGGCGTGAGCGCTCCGCTCCTTCAACTTCACACCACCCCGGCGAAGGCCGGGGCCCAATTGGAGACGTGGTTGTAACGGCGGACCGCCCTACCTCACTATCCGTTTCCAATTGGGCCCCGGCCTTCGCCGGGGTGGTGCGGGTTTTCGGTAAGCTGATCTCGAACAAACCCGAGATCGTCGAAGCGCTTAGCTCTTCCCCGCCATCCGCGCCTTCAGATCCGAGAACGCATTCGCCGGCCGGAACTCGTCCTCGCTGATCACCCCCGCCGCCGCCAGCGCCGCCGCGGCATTAGGCCCCCTTGGAAACGGGTCGATCGCCAGCGCCAGCGTATCCGCCGCCGCCTCGCCAAGATCGATCGTCCCCCCCTCGATCGCGACCGTGTCGAGCGCATCGTCGGACAGTTCGACCTCGTCGCCTTCCGCCACCAACTGCGCAACGAACAACAGCGCGACCGGCTCGTCGATCTGCGTATCGAGCGGTTCGTCGGTCACCGAACACGCCTGCACCGCCGCGCCGGTCACGCGGCCCTTCACGACGATGCCGCTGTCGGTGCGTTTGATGCCGAGTCGCGCGTCGAGACGCGTGATCGAGAGCAGCGCGAACCGCTTGGCCAGTGCCGCGCGCTCGTCCTCGGTCGCAGCGATCTCGACGATCCGTTCGCGCTCGCCGATCGTGTCGAGGCGTTCGGGACGGCTGAACTCGGGCTTCACGGCAATTCTCCAGATAACAGATTCGGTAGTGGCGTCGCAGCCAGCCCCGCATGAAAGGCCATCACCGACTCGCGGACGTAAGTCAGCGCGGCATCGTCCGGCCCAGCGCCCCGGTACAGGTTGCGCACTAACGCCGGCGCGATATCGCCCGCCGCCAGCCCGTCGCGGTAGGCACCAAGCCGCCCGCCGAGCATGCTCATCATCTTGCCGATATGCTTGCCGACGATGATGTCGCCGATCCCGATCTCGCGGAGCTGCCCGTCCATGTCGTCGACGAACCGCTCGGCCAGACGCGCCGCGGGTTCGCCGCCAGCGGGCTCCGTCTCGAGCCGCAACATGACGATCGCCAGCAAGGTCGCGATCATGTCGAAGCGGCCGTCGACGGTGTCCGGCACCGCGCCCTCCCGATACCAATGTTCCGCGCGGGCCCGGCCGACAACAGCGTTGTAAAGCGGCAGCGCCTCGTCGGGCTTCTCGCCGAGCAGTCTTCCCAACCAGCTCAAAATCTATCGTCCTCAACACGAAGCCGCGCTTCGGCTTGTTTGCCCGCGCATCCTCGCATATCGAGGCGATCGGCGGCCGATGCAATCGCGTGGGACCCGTCACGTGTTTTCGCGTGCCCCGGTTGGGAGTTTATATGAGCGTGTTTTCCGCCCGTACGGGTCTCGCCGCCGCACTTGCGGTCGCCGCATTGGCCAGTGGGGGCTGCACCCAGCTGCGCTCGCACCAGGGCTATGTCGTCGATACCGACCTCGTCAACTCGGTCCAGCCGGGCGTCGACAACCGCCAGTCGGTGCTCGCCACGCTCGGCAAGCCGACGCTCGCCGGCCAGTTCGACCAGGGCGACTGGTATTATCTCGCGCGCGACAGCCGCAACCTCGCCTTCCGCAACCCGCGCGCGAACGCGCAGATCACGTTGCAGATCAGCTTCGACCAGAGGGGTACCGTTACCGCGATCCGTCGCGGCGGGCTCGATCAGGTCGCGTCGATCGCACCCTATGGCAAGAAGACGCCGACGCTCGGTCGCGAGCGCGGATTCTTCCAGGATCTGTTCGGTAACATCGGCACGGTCGGCGCGGCGGGGGCTGGCGGCGGCGGTGGCGGCGGTAGCAACACCGGCGGCGGCGGTCGAAATCGACCATAGCCGGTCGGTCTGAAGGGTAAGCCCAAAGTCGGTTAGGCCGCACCGCGTGCTACGCAGCGGTGCGGCCGGGCCGGGCATCATCGGCGCCGATCCCGAAAGGGGGGAAAGGGATCATCGTCGTAACGCACGTTCGACGCGATGGTTCGCCATGTGCCGCCGTAATTCGAGAAAACGACAAACATCCGTTCTCGATAAGACTATATCCGTTACCACGGTGACTTCCGGTACCCTCCGTCCGGGGGTGTGGCTTGGGCGAGTCGCTGTGGATCATCGACGCGTCTGCGCGAGAGATGCTGCTGTTTGCGGGCGTCGGACTGCTACTCGGTGGTATCGATGATCTGCTGGTCGATCTTGTCTATATCGGTCACCGGATCAGGCATGGCGGCCGGGCTCGCCTGACTCTCGCCACTCTGCCGTCGCCGCGCATTGCAGGACGGATCGCTGTGTTCGTCGCGGCGTGGGACGAGGTCGCGGTGATCGGCGGGATGCTGACGACTGCGCTCGATCGCTACGACCACGATAATTACCGAATCTACGTTGGCGCCTATCCGAACGACCGGGGAACGATCGATGCGATTGCCGCGGTCGCCGAGCGCGACGCGCGTATCCGGCTCGTGATCGGGCCACGCAACGGACCGACGACCAAGGCCGACTGCCTCAACACGCTGTGGCATGCGCTGTGTCGCGACGATCTACGAGACGGGGCAGGGATAAATCTACCCACCAAGGCGATCGTGCTTCACGATGCCGAAGACGTCGTGCACGCGCAGGAGTTGCGCGTCTTCGACAGCCTGATCGAGCAGTATGACGTGATCCAGCTTCCCGTCCTGCCGCTGGTCCACCGCGGTGCGCGGCTGGTGTCAGGACACTATGCCGACGAGTTCGCCGAATCCCACGCCAAGCAGATCGTCGTCCGGACCGCGCTGGGCGCCGCGATGCCGCTTGCCGGCACGGGCTGTGCGATCGCACCCGCCGTCCTTGCGACGATTGCGCAGGCACGGGGCGGCGATCCGTTCGACGCCACCAGTCTGACCGAGGATTACGAGCTGGGCTTGCGACTGGCAGAGCTAGGTGCACGCGGCATCTTCGCGCGTGTCGCGGCGGACGACGCCGGGACGGTGGTCGCGGTACGCGCGTATTTCCCGTGTACGCTTAGTGGATCGGTGCGCCAGAAGACGCGGTGGATGATGGGTATCGCGCTGGCCGGCTGGGATCGTACCGGCTGGGGGCGGCCCCGCGCGGTCGCCGATCACTGGATGCGAATGCGCGATCGGCGCGCGCCGCTGGCCGTCGTGATCCTCGCGGTGGGCTATCTGGCGGTGCCGATATGGGTGTTGTCGCTGCTGATGCACGGCCAAGCCGGCGGGGCGTCACCCTACGCGAACGGCGCCTACCCGATCGCGTTCTGGCTGCTCGTCGCCAATGGCGGGTTGCTGGCGTGGCGGTTGATCGTGCGGATGATATTCACGGGACGCAGTTATGGCATGCGCGAGGCGATCTGGGCGCTGCCGCGGTTTCTCGTGGGCAACCTCGTCTCGCTGATTGCCGCACCGCGCGCGGTGATCGTCTATATCGGCATGCTGCGCGGCGCGGCGCCGGTCTGGGACAAGACACAGCACGAGTTTCCCGACGCGCTGCCCATCGACGTCATCACTGACAGCATCAACTATCCAGGCCTCGCCGCCGCGGTACGATGAGCGTCGGGCGCCCGCTGCGCTTTCTTGCATTGGCGTTGGGCGGATGGGTGATGGTCCGCGTGGCGTTGTTGTTGCCGGAGGTAACCTCGCTTCCACCCTCGGAGATAATTCCGCGAGTTGTCGAAGTGCTCGTGCCGCAAGTCGCCGCAGCAATTCTCGGGCGACCCCGCGTGGCTCCGCGGGTGGTGACCATGCGACGCGTCGCTGTCGCATTGCCGATTTCCGCCAAGGGTCGACCATGGCAGGCACCGACGATTGCGCCGCCGCGCCCCGTAGCGCGCGCTCTTCCCGATTTGCCAGCCGCCGCAGAGCCTCGGACATACCTCGTTCTGTCGCCGGTAGCACCGCCCATGGTCGCCAACGGGCCAAGTCGTCTCAGCGGAAGCGCATGGCTGCTCGCGCGTGGCGGTCCCGCGGGTACGGTATCGGGCGGGCAGCTCGGCGCATCGCAGGGCGGTTTGCGACTGGCCTACGCGCTTGGCAGCCAGCGTAAGGTCGCGCTGGTGGCGCGCGTCGCCACGCCGCTCAAAGGTGCCGGACGGGAGGCCGCACTCGGGATCGAATGGCAACCGACGCGGTTCCCGGTCCGCCTCGTCGCCGAGCAGCGATTCGCGCTCGATGGCGGCCGCGGCGGAGCAACGATCGGCGTAATTGCCGGTTATGGTCCCGCCGAAGTCGCGCCGGGTATCCGTCTGGAAGCGTACGGCCAGGCCGGCGGGATTGCGCGTGACGGGATCGAAGGCTTCGTCGACGCGTCCGCACGACTCACGTATCCGCTGGGAAAGCTTGCCGGCGCGACCATAGACATCGGTGTTGGCGCATGGGGCAGCGCGCAGCGTGACGCCGAACGCTTCGATATCGGACCCTCACTCGTCGCCGCGCTGCCTGTAGCGCGCAAGACCATCCGCCTGACGCTCGACTGGCGCGAACGCATCGCCGGCGGCGCGCGTCCGGGCTCGGGCCCCGCCCTCTCGATCGGTAGCGACTTCTGAAAGGTCGAGCCTAGCCCCGCCCGCGCAATCCGGTGTAACGCTGCGGTCGTGGATCTGTATCTCCCCGTCGCCAACCTGTCGGTCAACGCGCTCGTCATCATCCTGCTCGGCGGGGGAGTCGGGCTGTTGTCGGGGATGTTCGGCGTCGGCGGCGGCTTCCTGACGACGCCACTGCTGATCGTCTACGGCATTCCGCCGACGGTTGCCGCAGCCTCTTCCGCGAGCCAAGTGACCGGCGCGAGCGTGTCGGGCGTGTTCGCGCATTTTCGGCGCAAGGGCGTCGATACCAAGATGGGCGGGGTGCTCGTCGCGGGCGGCATCCTTGGGTCGTTCTTCGGTGCGTGGCTTTTTCGACTGCTCCAGCAAAGCGGCCAGATCGATACGGTGATCGCGATCGTCTACGTGGTCATGCTCGGGTCGATCGGCGGCCTGATGGCAAAGGAATCGATCGGCACGATCGGCCGCGTGCGCACCGGACGCCCTCCCAAGGCGCGCAAGCGTCGCCATCACCCGCTCGTCGCCGCGCTACCGCTCAGGACGCGCTTCTACGCGTCGGGGCTCTATATCTCGCCGCTCGCACCGTTGTTGCTGGGGTTCTTTACCGGCATCCTGACGATTCTGCTCGGCATCGGTGGCGGCTTCATCCTCGTCCCGGCGATGATCTATTTGCTGGGCATGGCGACGTCGGTGGTGGTCGGCACGTCGCTGTTCCAGACGCTGTTCGTGACCGCGGTCGCGACGATGGTGCACGCGACCACCACCAAGGCGGTCGATATCGTGCTGGCGGCTTTGCTCCTGCTCGGCTCGGTCGTAGGAGCGCAGGTCGGCGCGCGGTTCGCGACCAAGTTCCGCCCCGAATATCTCCGTCTCGGACTTGCGGTCATGGTGCTGCTGGTCGGCGCGCGCATCCTGCTCGGACTCGTCTGGCGCCCCGAGGAGATCTTCTCGGTCACGCTGTCGTGAAGCCTGGCTGGCTAGTTCTGCTCGCGCCGTTGCTGATGGCGCAGGCGAAGCCCGTGCTGGTCCCCGACGTGTCACAACGCAATATCGAGATCGCCTACAGCTTCACCGGTGCCGAGCTGCTGCTGTTCGGTGCGATCCTCTATCCCGGTGGCCGCCTGCCGACCGGTGAGCAACCCACCGATATCGTCGTCGTCGTCAAGGGCCCGACCCAGTCGATCCTGATGCGCGAGAAGGAGAAGGTCGCCGGCATCTGGGTCAACGCCGCGCGCCTCAGATACCGCTCGGCCCCCAGTTTCTACGCGATCGCCTCGTCCAAACCGATCGACCGCCTCGTCGACGACCGGACGCGCGCGATCTACGAACTCGGCCTCGACAGCCTGCAATTGTCGCCAGCGTCGAGCGCACCCGCGCCGATCCAGGACCGCTTCCAGAAGGGGCTCGTCGACCTCAAGCGCCGCGCCGGCCTGTATTACGAGGCGCCGCGTGCAGTCGAGATCACCGACGGCGTGCTCTATCGCGCGCGCGTGTCGATCCCCGCCCGCGTGCCTGTCGGCCGCTTCACCGCCGAGACGTTCCTGATCCGTGACGGTCGCGTGCTGGCTGCGGCAGTCCGCGACATCGACATCCGCAAATCGGGCTTCGAGCGATTCGTCGCGCGCGCCG
This sequence comes from Sphingomonas sp. PP-CC-1A-547, assembly GCF_003610375.1. Classification (GTDB taxonomy): domain Bacteria; phylum Pseudomonadota; class Alphaproteobacteria; order Sphingomonadales; family Sphingomonadaceae; genus Sphingomonas. The sequence continues at coordinate 335,256 of NZ_RAPZ01000012.1, read as the reverse complement.
CGGATCGTTCTTCGGTAACCTACGGGCTGGTGGCGGTCGCGCTCTCGGTGTTCCTCGGCTGGGCGGCAGGCTGGATCGCGCGCCGGGTCTAGCGCGTCACGGCGACTAAACGCGGATATTTTCTCAGCAAGTTCAACACCGTCGTCATCGGATATTTACAATTATCGCGGCAGGGTCGGTCCGAAATGACTGGAGACTTTGCGGCGATGAGCGACATGCCGGGACCTGGCGCATTCTTGCGCGCGGCACCCTTGACGGGCGGATTCGCTGGCGCCAGCGCTGCGGCGGCACCTGTTGGCGTCGTCTTCGTGATCGCCGGATCGAGCAGCCGTATCCTGCTCGATCGCGCTGCGATCGCGGTGCTGCACGCTGATTCCGATCCGGTCGTCGCGGCGGCCGGACAAGTCGGCAGCCAGATCAAGATGCGTGTCGGCGCGACGTGGCTGGTCGCCAACATCCGCTCGCTCAAGCTGGAGGATGCCGCGGGCACCTGCGTCGCCGCGGAGATCGACTATCTCGGCGAAGGCGACGAGGACAAACTCACTGGCAAGCTATATCGATTCCGCCGTGGCGTGACGCGCTACCCGATGCCCGGCTGTGAGGTGTTCCCGATCACCACGGCCGACCTGCAACAGGTCTATGCCGCCGACGACCGTGCGAACATCACGATCGGTACGGTCTATCCGACCGCCGATATCCCCGCCGCGCTGTACGTCGACGCGATGCTCGGCAAGCATTTCGCGCTCGTCGGGTCGACCGGCACCGGCAAGTCGACCAGCGCCGCGTTGATCCTGCACCGCATCTGCGAACTCGCGCCGCAGGGGCATATCGTGATGATCGACCCGCATGGCGAATATGCCGCCGCGTTCAAATCGAACGGGGCGATCTACGACGTGTCGAACCTGCAGATGCCGTATTGGCTGATGAACTTCGAGGAGCATTGCGAGGTCTTCCTCACCAGCAGCGGCTCCGCACGACAGTTCGATGCGGACATCTTGGCCAAATGCCTGCTCGCGGCGAAGGCGAAGAGCCGCCTCGGACAGGAGATCGCAAAGCTCACGGTGGACGCGCCGATCCCGTATATGCTCAGCGATCTGACGACGATCATCAGCGCCGAGATGGGCAAGATGGACCGCGCCGGCGACACCGCGCCCTATCTCCGGCTCAAGTCCAAGATCGACGAGATCAAGGCCGATCCGCGCTACGGCTTCATGTTCTCCGGCATGCTGGTGGCGGACACGATGGCAAGCTTCCTCGCGCGCATCTTCCGCCTGCCCGGCGACGGCAAGCCGATCTCGATCATCGACGTGTCGGGCGTGCCGTCGGATATTACGTCGGTGGTGGTCGCGGTACTGGCGCGGATGACGTTCGACTTCGCGATCTGGTCGCGCAACGAACCGCAGCGGCCGATCCTGCTCGTTTGCGAGGAGGCGCATCGCTACATCCCGGCAGGGCGGGAGGCGAACAGCTCGGTCGGGCGCATTCTCGGCCGCATCGCCAAGGAAGGGCGCAAATATGGTGTGTCGCTGGGGCTCATCACGCAGCGTCCGTCGGATCTCGCGGAGGGTGTGCTGTCGCAATGCGGCACGATCATAGCAATGCGCCTCAACAACGACCGCGACCAGGCCTTCGTCCGCGCGGCGATGCCCGAGGGCGCGCGCGGCTTCCTCGATTCGATCCCCGCGCTACGCAATCGCGAGTGCATCATCTGCGGCGAAGGCGTGACGATCCCGATCCGCGTGAGCTTCGACGGATTGGAGGAGGAGAAACGCCCCGCCTCGGGTGATCCGCTGTTCTCCGAACTGTGGCGCGACGTCGGCGGCGAGGACCAGATCATCGGTCGCACGATCCAGCGCTGGCGGGCGCAGGGGAAGTAGGTGCGATCGGGCAGTGCAGGGATCGACGAGCATAACCCGTCGCTAGCTATATTCCGGTAAAACAGGGGATCTGATCGTGCACGTGATCACATGCCGTTCTTTGTTTTCCGGTCGATCAGGACGGCCTGCTGCCATCGGCTCGGGGCCTTGTCGGTACGGTGAATGCAGCCCGCCCAGCAACAGGGGCGCTTCTTGCCGTCGAACAACTCCTGACCCGTACGCTCTATGCGGCGCTGGCGCGTTTTGGGCTGTTTTGCGTCCTCTATCCAGCAGATGAACTCGTTCCGGCCGAGCGGCGTCAGCGTCTGCCACAGTGCGAAGAGGCTTGGATCGGAGCGGATCGCCGACTGGAGATCATCGCTGGCGGTATGGACCGTGCCGTGAAGGAAAGAGTTCGCCACGAGTCCTCCGAGCAATGTCGCCCAATGCAATGGGCCATTCGCACGAAGAATAACCGTTCCTCACGTTGATGACGAGCGCACGGTTCGCAATGGGCAACCAACAACAAATTCCGTCGATGCCGCCGTCGCGCAGCGCGTCGACGTTCATCAGATGGTTAGGCGCCGACCCGTACTGCCAGCAGCTGAGCGACCCTTGCCTTGAACGCGCGCAGTTTCTCCCCCGACAACTGCGCCACGCTGGCAAACGAGACCGATCGCGGGTTGATCGCTGCGCCGTTCTTCCACACTTCCCAGTGGAGGTGCGGGCCGGTCGACATGCCGGTCGATCCGACATAGCCGATCACCTGGCCCTGCTGGACCCGCGTGCCCGATGACACCGCGATCCGGCTCATATGGCCGTATCCGCTCGCCATCCCGCCACCGTGCACGAGCTTGACGAAATTGCCGTAGCCGCCGGTCCGCCCGGCGAATGCTACGACGCCGTCGGTCATCGCGTGGATCGGCGAACCATAGGGCGCGCCTATATCGAGGCCCTTGTGCATCCGCGTGAAGCCCAGCAGCGGGTGGAACCGCATGCCGTAATTCGACGTGATCCGGCCGGTGACCGGCATGCCCGAAACGGCGCGACGTTCGGTCTGGCCGTTGGCATCGAACCAGCCGCCGCGACTCGACTCCCCGTTTAGACTGGCGTCGGCATCGACGTTCGCTGCGTCGGGCGCGAACCGAACGAGCTGCACCTTGCGTCGGCCCTGATCGATCCCGGCGAACAGCAGGTCGCCGATCCGGGTCTCGCCGGTTGCGGCACGCTCACGCTCGACGATGACGTCGAAGGTGTCCGCCGCCGTCACGTCGCGGCCGATCGAAAGCCGGGTCGAGATCGCCTTGATGAACGACTCCACGGCCTTTCCGGGAACACCGGCAGCACGCGCGGAGCGGTACAGGCTGGAGCCGACCAGGCCCTGGATCCGCAACGGCGTCGTATCGACCGCGATCGGCTTGCGGTTCACGGTCAGCCCGCTCGCTCCGCGCGTCAGCGACAGCGCCAGATCGAACCGCGCACGGAAATCGAGTTGCTCCAACGGCCGCGCGACGGTGCGATCCGGCCGACGTCCGAGCGTGAGCGCGATCCGCGTGCCTGCCGGAATGGCCTTCGGATCGACCGACTGCGCGACCAGCGCCGCCGCGGCCTCGGCATCGTTCCGGCCGACGCCCGCGCGCATCAGCGCCCGATCGAACGCATCGCCCTGGCCGAGCGTCGCCGACAGTTCGAGCGTCGGGCGCTCGGGCGCATTGGCGAGCGGGGCAACGAGATCGTTGGCCGCCATCCGCCGCCCGGTGGTCGCGCCCTGGCCAAGCGGCGCAATGCCCTGCGCCCGCGTCTCCTCCCACTCGGCACCGCCGAGCGGCGACGGCACTGCACCGACCAGCGGCTTGAACCCCGGCGCCAACATGACGGTCGCGGTACACAGCACGGTGCAGGTCGCGAGCCCGCGCCACCAGTCGCGACTACCGATCCGTGCGCCGAGATCGGGCACCCAGTCGATCCGCGAGGGGGCAGCCTTTGGCGCGATATCCGGCTGCCGATCGAGCGCACGACCAAAGCCGCGCGCCCCGCCGCCCGCCAGTTCCAGCGCCTGATCCTTCTGCAAATACACGCGTGCCCGCCCCGAAATCGTCCGAATTCTCGTGCGCCGTTTCATCCCCGGCGCGAGCGTCGGGTTGTGGCGAGGACATGCTAAAGTCAAATTAACCGCAGCGATTGTGGGGCTTGGCGGCGGCGGGGCGTGCTTGGGTTGGGGCGGACGAGATTTGGGACTGATGACCCTGCTTCCCTGTCTGGGTTTTAGAAGGCGCCCGAACTTTATCCACCACCCCGGCGAAGGCCGGGGCCCAATAGGGTAGGCCAAGGTGATGAAGCGCGGACCTCCGTTAAACCTGTTCCCCAATTGGGCCCCGGCCTTCGCCGGGGTGGTTTTAGATTGAGGTGGACACCGAAGCTCGACGATCGAGCGAACCCAACATTCACCTCACCAACACGGCGCAATTCGACCCAGGTCATTGCGCCAGCCCACTTTACCCCCGATGTTGCCCGCCATGAGCGACGAAGTCTCCGCTGGCGTGACCGCAGTTCTCGGCCCGACCAACACGGGCAAGACGCACCTCGCGATCGAGCGGATGTGCGCGCATTCGAGCGGCATGATCGGCTTCCCGCTGCGCCTGCTCGCGCGCGAGGTCTATGACCGCGTTGTCGCGATAAAGGGCGCGAACCGAGTCGCGTTGGTCACGGGCGAAGAGAAGATCGTGCCGCCCGACGCACGGTGGTTCCTGTGTACCGCCGAATCGATGCCCGATCGCGACGTTGCCTTCGTCGGGCTGGACGAGGCGCAGTTGGGCGCCGACCCGGAGCGCGGGCATGTGTTTACCGACCGCTTGATGCGCGCCCGGGGACGCGAGGAGACGATGATCCTCGGTTCCGAAGCGCTACGGCCGATGATCAAGAAACTCGTCCCCGGCGCGGAGATCGTCAACCGGCCACGCTTCTCGACGCTGACCTATGCGGGCGCGAAGAAGATCAGCCGGCTGCCCAAGCGCTCGGCGATCGTCGCATTCTCGGCGGAGGAAGTGTACGCGGTTGCGGAGATGCTCAGGCGTCTGCGCGGCGGTGCGGCCGTCGTCATGGGGGCTCTCTCCCCGCGTACCCGCAACGCGCAGGTGGCGATGTTCCAGGCGGGCGAGGTCGATTATCTGGTCGCGACGGATGCGATCGGCATGGGGCTGAACATGGACGTCGCGCATGTCGCGTTCGCCAGCCTCAACAAATTCGACGGCAAGCGCCAGCGTCGCCTGACGGTGGCGGAGATGGCGCAGATCGCGGGGCGTGCGGGCCGGCATCAGCGTGATGGCACGTTCGGGGCGCTGTCCGACGACGGCCCCGGCGCGTTTCTGCCCGAGGAAGTGCTGGCGATCGAGGAGCACCGGTTTCCGCGGCTGGAAAACCTCTACTGGCGACAGGGCGAACCCGATTACGCGAGCATCGACGCGCTGGTCGCGAGCCTCGAGGCGCGCCCGCCCGCCGGCGTTTTGCGCGCCGCGCCGCAAGCGCTCGACCTCGGCGTATTGAAGCGGTTGGCCGAGGAGGGCTGGGTGCGTGAGCGGGCGCGGCACCCGGCGATGGTCGCGCGGTTGTGGGCGGCGTGTGGCTTGCCTGACTTCCGCAAAGTCGGGCTCGATCCGCATGCGCGGTTCGTGTCACGGGTGTTCGGACATCTGAGCGAGGGGCGGGGGCATATCCCACACCAGTGGTTCGCGGACGAGATCGCGCGTCTCGATACGGTGGCGGGCGACGTGCCGGTGATCGCCGGGCGGATCGCGGCGACGCGGATTTGGGCCTATATCGCGCAACGCGCCGACTGGCTGGCCGAGCCGACCTTGTGGGCCGCGAGGACGGCGGCGCTGGAAGAGCGGCTGTCGGATGCGCTCCATGCGAGCCTGACGCAGCGGTTCGTCGACAAGCGCACGACCGCGTTGATGCGCCAGATCGGTGCGGATGCGGGTGCGCTGCCCGTGGTGATCGGGCCCGAGGGCGAGGTGATGGTCGAGGATCATCCGATCGGTCGCCTCGACGGATTCCGCTTCACCGTCGCGGCGGACGCGCGCGCCAGCGACAAGCGCCTGCTGCTTGCGGCGGCGGAGAAGCGGCTGACCGGCGAGCGATCGCGGCGCGGGCAGTCGCTGGTCGATACACCGGACGCGGATATCGCGCTCGACGATGCGGCGCAGATCGTCTGGGCGGGTCATCCGGTCGCCAAGCTGGGCGCGGGGCCGTCGTTCGCGCGGCCGAAGCTGATCCTCGATCGCTCGCTCGATTGCCTCGACAAGGCCGCGCGGGAGCGGATCGAGGCGCGGCTGTCGCTGTGGCTCGCGGGGATGCTGAAGCGGCGGATCGCGGTTCTGGTCCACCTCGCCGAATTGAGCCGTGATCCGAATGCCACGCCGGCGTTGCGTGCGGTCGCCAGTGCGATCGAGGACGCCGGCGGGATACTGCCGCGGTTGCCGATGCGGCTCGCGCTCGACGCGATCGACCCCGAGGAGCGCAAGCGGTTGCGCAAGATCGGGATCACGGTCGGCGCACTCGATCTGTTCGATGCGCGGTTGCTCAAGCCGGAGTCGGCGCGGTGGCGGCGCATCCTCGCCGCGGCGCGCGGTACGACGATCGCTGCCCCGCGAGATGGCGCGACGGTATTGGCGCGTGGCAGCGAAGGCGCGGTTCTTGAAGCAGGGTTTCGCCCCCTTGGACTCCAGGCGGTCCGGATCGACCTGATCGAGCGCATCGCCCGTGCCGCACACGATTCGCGGCAGGGGCGCACGCCGTTCGCGCCCGATCCTGCGCTGGCCACCTCGATCGGCGTCGATGCGGCGTCGCTGGAGCGGTTGATGGCCGAACTCGGGTTCAAGGCGCTGGCGGGGGACACGCCGCGCTGGGTCTGGCGCGGTCGTCCGCCCGCACGCGCCGTCGTCCCTGCCCCGATCGATCCGTCGCGGCAGAACGCGTTTGCCGGGCTGGCCGCACTGGTCCGCCATGGTTGAAGGCGCGATGCGGATCGATCGGTTCCTGTGGTTCGTGCGGCTCGCGAAAACGCGCAGCGCCGCGCAGGCGATCGCCGAGAAGGGGCATCTCCGCATCGACGGCCGCCCGATCGATCGCGCACACTGCCCGGTACGGGTTGGGAATGTGCTGACGTTTGCGGTGGAGGACCGGGTGCGGGTGATCCGGGTCGAGGCTTTGCCGGGGCGACGGGGGCCGGCGCCCGAGGCGCAAGGATGCTATCAGGATTTGATCGCGGGGAAGACGCCGGCCGGTACCGTCCGCGATCCTGCCTCGGAATAGTCCTCTCCTGCAAGGGGAGGTGGCAGTCCGCAGGACTGACGGAGGGGTGATACCCTATGGATAGTTCGGATACCCCTCCGTCTGGCAAGCGCCAGCCACCTCCCCTTGCAGGGGAGGATCAAGCCACGTGAAAGCCTGATAACGTCTCGCAGAAGGCTTGCTATGATTGACGCGAGGGGCAGGCGCGCATAGTCGCTGGCGCGTTCGTAGCCGGGAAGGAATCCGGCCCAGGAGTTCTGCAATGACCTACGTCGTCACCGATGCCTGCATCCGCTGCAAGTACATGGACTGCGTGGAAGTGTGCCCGGTCGACTGCTTCTACGAAGGCGAGAACATGCTGGTGATCAATCCCAGCGAGTGCATCGATTGCGGCGTGTGCGAGCCCGAATGTCCCGCCGAGGCGATCCTGCCCGATACCGAGAGCGGGCTGGAGCAGTGGCTCGAGCTGAACACGACGTTCTCGGCGCAATGGCCCAACGTCACGCGCAACGACAACCAGACGCCGCCGGATGCCGACGCGATGAAGGGCGTCGAGGGCAAGTTCGACAAGTATTTCTCGCCCGAGCCCGGCGCAGGCGACTGATAAGAGGCGGCGAATCCCGAAAAGGGCAAGCCGCCTGCCACGTTCGGCTGGTAATTTTGTTGCAAAGCTGCTAGATGGGTCCGCGACGGGCGCGATGATTCACGTCATCCGCTTGACGTGTAGACCTATCCCTCCCCCGATGCAGCAGCGACGAGTCCTTCGTCGAGGCGTCGCGTGGAGGCCTGATCCGGAAAGGCCCCAAATGGCTGCCAAGGCACTGTCCTTCGATGTCGGTGATTTCGTCGTTTACCCAAAGCACGGAGTCGGCCGTGTGATCGAGCTCCAGCGCTCGGAAATCGCCGGCATGACACTGGAACTCTACGTCCTCCGGTTCGAGAAGGAGCGCATGACGCTCCGCGTGCCGACCAACAAGGCCGAAAGCGTCGGCATGCGCAAGCTGTCGTCCGACAAGACGATGCGCGAGGCGATGGACACGCTCAAGGGCAAGCCCAAGGTCAAGCGCACCATGTGGTCGCGCCGCGCGCAGGAATATGAAGCGAAGATCAACTCGGGCGACCTCGTGTCGATCGCCGAAGTGGTCCGCGATCTGTTCCGTGCCGACGACCAGCCCGAGCAGAGCTATTCCGAGCGCCAGATCTTCGAAGGCGCGACCAGCCGCCTCGCGCGCGAACTGGCGGCGATGGAAGAGCTCGACGAGCCCAAGGCGCAGGAGAAGATCCTCGACATCCTCCGCGCCGCGGCCGCGATCTACAACAAGGACAAGGTGCCAGCGTAACGCTTGGTTCTTTGACGCGACGAAAAGGGCGGTCCTGCGGGGCCGCTCTTTTTCGTTCTGCTGCTTCCTTCCTCAAGATAGGGGGCCGTGCAGCGAGCCAGCGCCAGACAAGTTTCTCATTGCGCCGTCCCGTAGCAGGTGTATTGTATTAATAACACACAGGAGGATGCAATGAACTTTCTTGCGCTCGGACTGATCATTCCTCTCGCGGCCTGCTCGTTCAGCTGGAACGGCGACAATGAAGGCTCCGGGGCTGCGGCGGCCGGTTCGGGGACCACCCGGACCTTCCAGGTTGCCGGTTTCGACGGCATCGACCTTCGTGGCTCGGACGATGTCGACGTCCGCGTCGGTACCGGCTTCTCGGTTCGCGCCGAGGGGCCGAGCGAACAACTCGATCGCCTGCGCATCGAGCGTGACGGGGATACGCTCAATATCGGTCGCAAGAACGGGGCAAGCATGGGCTGGAGCAAGGGGGCCAAAGTTAAGGTGTACGTCACCCTGCCGCGGCTGACCGACGCGAGCGTCTCGGGATCGGGCAACATGGCCGTGGACCGTGTCGAGGGCGGCGGGTTCGAAGGCGGAATCGCCGGATCAGGCAATCTCGACATCGCCGCGATCAAGGTCGACGTTGCGGAATTCTCGATCGCCGGATCGGGTACCGCGCATGCGAGCGGCACGGCACGCGATCTTAAGGTCGACATGGCAGGCTCGGGTGATCTCGACGGCACGCGGTTTGAGGCGCAGTCGGCGACGGTCGAGATCGCCGGTTCGGGAAGCGTGCGCGCGGTGGTGAACGGCGCTGCCAAGGTCGCCATGTTGGGCTCGGGTGACGTCGATCTCGGACCGAAATCCCGCTGTACGATCTCCAAGATGGGCTCGGGGCGTGTCCGCTGCGGGCGGTAAGCCGCCGCCGGACTTGCGCGAGGGTACATAACCGGTGACGTTCGCGGACATGAGATATCTGCTCTCCGCGTCGCTGCTCCTGTCCGCGCCGACATTCGCCCAGTCTTCCGCGACGAGCCGGACGGTCTCGGTCGGCAGCTTCGATCGTGTGCGGGTCGAGGGGCCGTTCGAGGTCCGCGTCACGATAGGCTCGCCGCGTGCGACCATCACCGGCCCGGGCAGGGGGGACGATGTGGCCGTCCGGGTCGATGGTACCACGCTGTCGGTGCGCAAGGGCACCGGCGGCTGGGGCGAGCAGACGCGTGGCGGCGGCGGGGCGGGGCCGATCGTCGTGACGCTCTCGACGCCCGACCTGACCTCGGCCAGCGTCGCGGCCGGCGGGCGGCTGACGATCGCGAAGATGCGCGGCATGCGCGTCGACGTGACGGTCAGCGGTAACGGCAGCTTGGCCCTCGCGGCGGCCGATACCGATCAGCTGAACGCGACGCTGATCGGCACCGGTCAGATGACGCTCGCCGGCCGCGCGGCGCGCGCGCGCCTCGTGACGAGCGGGCCGGGCGCGATCGACGCCTCGGGGCTGGCGGTCAACGACCTGACCGTCCACCTCGACGGCGTTGGCGAGACGAAGGCGGCGGCGCGCTATACCGCGCAGGTGACCAACAACGGGCTGGGAACGGTCACGATCACCGGCAACGCGAAATGCCGCGTCGATGCAGCGGCCGGTGGGCCGGTGGTGTGTGGAAAGCCGGGGGCGGGAGTCTCTGCTCCGTAGAAGAGGATAGTGTGCCGCTGCCCCGTCCACACCGATCTCTCCCGGGCGAAATCCGCATCTGGATCGAGCCAGTTACTATATCCGTATCGGCCCTCATATCTTCCGAACGTGTATCGTCATTCCCGCGGAGGCGGGAACCCATACTGGCTGACCTCACACTGAGATTGCTATCCTCTGAGGATATGGATTCCCGCCTGCGCGGGATGACGATGGAGTTTATCGTCGGGTGGGATGAACCTCGACGAGGTCTGGGCCCCACCCCTTAAATGAGCGCCAATTCCGCGAGCTTCGTCATGAGCGCCGGCGGCATCACGTCCAGCCCGGTCGCGTCGCCACCGAGATCGAGCGGCGCATCCGCCCCTTCCAGATACCGCCACCCCTGATGCGCGCGCTTTGGCCGCGCCTGCACCAGCACCAGTTTCGGGTCGATGTGGATCGCGACGCGCCCCTCCTCGGCCTCGCCGAACCCGAGGATCGGCGAGCGGGCGATCAGTTGGTGCTTGAGGATCCAGAACATCGAACCCTGACCAGCGACCTCCTCATGCCGCTTGGGCAGGTAGCGCGTGGTGAGGAACACCGGCCCTTCCTCGCCGCGCAGCCGGAGCCGCTCCGCCAGATGGTCGACGCTTTCCGCGCCGAACGCGACTTTGGTGAGGTGGAGCGGCATAGCGTTGGAAATGGGCGTTAATACCGGACGATCAACCGTGTAGACCCCACAAAGACGCGAGCCCGAGGAACGAGAAGAACCCCATCGTGTCGGTCATCGTCGTCACGAACACCGCCGACGACACCGCAGGGTCGATCCGGAACTTGTCGAGCGTCACCGGTACCAGCACGCCACTCAGCCCCGCCGTGATATTATTCGCCAGCATCGCCGCGGCGATCACCAGCGACAGGTCGGTATTGCGGAAGATAACGTACGTCCCGAGTCCGATCAGCGCCCCCAGCATGACGCCATTCGCGGCGGCGATGCGGAACTCGCGGCCGATCATCCGCGCGGTATTCGAACTCGTAAGCTGGTTCGTCGCCAACGCGCGCACCACCACGGCGAGCGTCTGCGTGCCGGCATTGCCGCCCATTCCCGACACGATCGGCATCAGCACAGCGAGCAATGCAAAGCTCGCGATCGTTCCCTGGAACAAGCCCACGACCGACGACGCGACCATCGCGGTACCGAGATTGACTACCAGCCACGTGAACCGCGTGCGCACGGTCAGCCGGATCGGCTCGTTGATGTCGCCGTCGCCGGCGCCTGCCAGGCGCAGCGTATCCTCGCCTGCCTCTTCGGAGATGATGTGGACGATGTCGTCGACCGTGATCATCCCGACCAGCCGGCCGCCATGATCGACCACCGCCGCCGAGATCAGCGCGTATTTCTGGAAGCGCAGCGCGACTTCCTCCTGGTCCATGTCGACCGGGATCAGCGTCTGCTCGCGCTTCATCACGTCGGCGATCGCGATCCCGCGCGGGGTACGCAGCATCCACGACAGCTGGCACGTGCCGATCGGCTTGTGCGCGGGGTCGACGACGAAGATTTCCCAGAAATCGGTCGTCAGCTCCTCATGCCCGCGCAGATAATCGATCGCGTCGCCGACGGTCCAATGCTCGGGCACCGCGATCAGCTCGCGCTGCATCAGGCGGCCGGCGGACTCCTCGGCGTAGCTCAGCGCCTCCTCGATCGCCGCGCGATCGTCCGGATCGAGTGCGCGCAGCACCGCGCGCTGCTCGTCCTCATCCATGTCCTCGATGATCGCGACGGCATCGTCGGTGTCGAGTTCGGACGCGAGATCGGCGACCTGGTGCGGCTCGAGCGCATCGATCAGGTCCTCGCGGACGTAATCGTTCATCTCGGCGAACACGTCGCCGTCGAGCAGGTCGGTGACAGCCCGCGCCAGCGCGGCGCGATCCTGTTGCGGAGTCAGCTCGAACAGATCGGCGATGTCGGCGGGGTGCAACGGCTCGACCAGCGTACGCGCTGCCTCGTCGTCGCCGTCCTCGACCGCATCGAGCACCGCCCGCACGAATTCCGGCCGCAAATGGTCGTCGCGATCGAGCTGGTTTTCGGGCTGGGTGTCGGTTTCGACCTCGGGAAGCTCGAGTTCGCTCATGGCTGCCTCCCTTAAAAGATGCGCGGTTGGGCCCTAACGCGGCGCGCGTGCATTTGCCAGTCGGAGTGCGGCTCCCTATCTGCCGCGCATCAATTCAGGAGAACATGAATGGCTGACACCCCCGAAACGCTGACGCTGACCCTCGATGGCGGCGACGTCACGATCAAGTTGCGCCCCGATCTGGCGCCCAAGCACGTCGAGCGGATCGTCGAGCTGGCGAACGAAGGCTTTTACGACGGCGTCCCCTTCCACCGCGTGATCCCGGGCTTCATGGCGCAGGGCGGTGACGGTGGTCGCGGCGACGGCACCGGCGGGTCGAGCAAGCCCAACCTCAAGGCGGAATTCTCGGCCGAGCCGCATGTCCGCGGCGTGTGCTCGATGGCACGCACCAACCAGCCGGACACGGCGAACTCGCAGTTCTTCATTGTGTTCGACGACGCACGCTTCCTCGACAAGCAGTACACCGTGTGGGGCGAAGTCACCGACGGCATGGACCTGATCGACGCGCTGCCAAAGGGCGAGCCGCCGCGTGCGCCGGGCAAGATCGTCAAGGCACGCGCTGCGTAAGCTGAATTCCCCTCCCGCCTGCGGGAGGGGCTAGGGGAGGGCGCGACGTACGTACCGGCGTCCGGCGCGAGAGGCGCGCCCCTCCCCCGACCCCTCCCGCAAGCGGGAGGGGAGTAGCGGTCAGACCTCCGCCACCGTCCGTATCAGCCAGTCGTGGAACAGCTTGACGGGCTTGGTCTGCAACGCCCGCGGGCGGCAGACGAACCAGTAGCTGTACGGGCTCTCGACCTCGATATCGAACAGCCGCACCAGTCGCGGATCGTTCGCATCCTCGAAATGGCTCGCATGCATGAACGCGACGCCGAGCCCCTGCGCGGCGGCCTCCAGCATCAGCGCTCCCGAATCGAAATGGTCGATCGCTAGAGGCTCGATATCGTCGAGCCCCGCCGCCGTCCGCCATGCCGTGAACGTATCCGTCATGTCGCGGTGCACCAGCGCCGTCAGCGTCGAGAGCTGTTCGGGCCGCGTGACCGGGTCCGCGCGCTCCAGCAAACTCCGCGCACCGATCACATAGACCGAGTTCCGATCAAGCCGCCGCGCGTAGAACGCCGGATCGATCTCGCGTGACAGCGCGATCACCGCGTCGAGCCCATCGCCGAGCCGCGACACCAGATGCGCCGCGGTATCGATATCGAGGTGCAGTTCGGGGTGCGACGTGCGTAGCTCGCCTAGACGTGGAAACAGCTTCTGCGACGCATAGAGCGGCAGGATTCCAAGACGCAACCGCAGCACTTCGGTCGTGCTGGTCAGCGATTCGACCGCGTCCGACAGCGAATCGAGCACCGGTGCGATCTGCGCCAGCAACCGTTCGCCATCCGCATTCAGCACCATCGCCTGATGCCGCCGCGCGAACAGCGGCTTGGCGATGAACCGTTCCAGGCTCTGCACGCGCCGGCTTAACGCAGGTGCGGACAGCGCAAGATCCTCGGCGGCGGCCTTGATCGACCCCAGCCGCGCGACCTGCACGAACGCCTCGATAGCCCCCAGTGGCGGCAGCCTGCGCATGATCCCTCTTTCGACTCGACGAGTGTGACAACGACCGCTGGACGCATTCATGCATGCGATTGCAGTTAGCGCAATCGTAGCTGATCCCTTCGCACTTGCAACACGAACCGTCTCGACGCAAAAAGACCTCGCCTTTCAGGCATCCTCTCCTAAAAACTTTCATGGGCTGGCCTTCATTGGCCAGCCCTTTTTTTGTGTTTTCAACCCCTGACAAGGCTGGAACCGGCCCCCTATCTCGGACGCTACGAGATCGAATGGAGTCGACATGGCCGATAGCGAAATCCCCACGCGCAAAATCCAGGTCGCCAACGCGCGTCCCGAAGACAGCGGCCGCGGCCTGGCGCACCTGCCGCGCGCGCTGATGGCGACGCTCGGCATCGGCGAGGGTGATGTCATCGAGATTCTCGGCAAGCAGAACACGCCGGCGCGCGCCGTCGGTCCGTATCCGGAGGACGAGGGTCTCGACATCCTCCGCCTCGATGGCCTCCAGCGCGCGAACGCCGGTGTCGGTTCGGGTGATTACGTCGAGGTGCGCAAGGCCGAATCGAAGCCCGCAACCCGCGTCGTCTTTGCGCCAGCGCAGCAGAACCTCCGCCTCCAAGGCTCGACCAACGCGCTCAAGCGCACGTTCCTGGGCCGGCCGATCTGTCAGGGCGATATCGTCGCGACCGCGGGGCATCAGCGCGTCGGCAACATGCCGCCGGGCGTCCAGCAGTTCATGAACGCGCCGGCGTATGCGTTGCAGGAGATTCGCCTCGCGGTGATCGCCGCCAGCCCCAAGGGCGTGGTGCACATCGACGAGAATACCGAGATCGAACTCCGCTCCGAATATGAGGAGCCGCAGGCCGCACGCCGCGCCGACGTTACCTACGATGACATCGGCGGCATGGCGCAGACGATCGACCAGTTGCGCGAGATGGTCGAGCTGCCACTTCGCTATCCCGAACTGTTCCAGCGGCTCGGCGTCGATCCACCCAAGGGCGTGTTGCTGCACGGCCCTCCCGGCACCGGCAAGACCCGCCTCGCGCGCGCTGTCGCGAATGAATCCGACGCACAGTTCTTCCTGATCAACGGTCCGGAGATCATGGGCTCGGCGTACGGTGAGTCCGAATCGCGACTCCGCGAAGTGTTCGAGGAAGCGGCGAAGGCAGCGCCGTCTATCGTGTTCATCGATGAGATCGATTCGATTGCGCCAAAGCGTGGCCAGGTGTCGGGCGAGGCGGAAAAGCGTCTCGTCGCGCAGTTGCTGACGCTGATGGATGGCATCGAATCGCGCGCGAACCTAGTTGTGATCGCGGCGACCAACCGTCCCGAAGCGATCGACGAAGCGCTCCGTCGTCCGGGCCGGTTCGACCGTGAGATCGTCGTCGGCGTGCCGGACGAGCGCGGTCGTCGCGAGATCCTCGGCATCCATACGCGCGGCATGCCGCTGGGGGACCGCGTCGATCTCGATGAGCTGTCGCGCACCACCTACGGCTTCGTCGGCGCCGATCTCGCCGCGCTGACCCGCGAGGCGGCGATCGAGGCGGTCCGGCGGATCATGCCCAAGCTCAACCTCGAGGAGCGGACGATCCCGCCCGAAGTGCTCGACGAATTGTCGGTCACGCGCGAGGATTTCCTCGGGGCGCTCAAGCGCGTCCAGCCCTCGGCCATGCGCGAAGTGATGGTGCAGGCGCCGACCGTGCGCTGGGCCGATGTAGGCGGTCTCGACGACGCGCAGATGCGGCTGAAGGAGGGTGTCGAACTCCCGCTCAAGAACCCCGACGCGTTTCGCCGCCTCGGCATCCGGCCGGCCAAGGGCTTCCTGCTCTACGGCCCGCCCGGCACCGGCAAGACGTTGCTGGCGAAGGCGGTCGCGCGCGAGGCGGAGGCGAACTTCATCGCCACCAAATCGTCAGACCTGCTGAGCAAATGGTATGGCGAAAGCGAACAGCAGATCGCCCGTCTGTTCCAGCGCGCACGCCAGGTCGCGCCGTGCGTGATCTTCATCGATGAGCTCGATTCACTTGTGCCCGCACGGGGCAGCGGTGCTGGCGAGCCGCAGGTGACCGAGCGCGTCGTCAACACGATCCTCGCGGAGATGGACGGGCTGGAGGAGTTGCAATCGGTCGTCGTGATCGGTGCGACCAACCGGCCCAACCTGATCGACCCGGCGTTGCTGCGGCCGGGTCGGTTCGACGAACTCGTCTATGTCGGCGTCCCCGACAAGGCCGGGCGTCGTCGCATCCTCGGCATCCAGACCGAGAAGATGCCGCTTGCGTCCGACGTCGATCTCGACCGTCTTGCAGACCGCACCGACCGCTTCTCGGGTGCGGATTTGGAGGACGTCGTCCGCCGCGCCGGCCTGGTGGCGTTGCGCCGCTCGATCGACTCGACCGACGTGACGATGGCCGATTTCGAAGGCGCGCTGAAGGAGTCGCGCGCCAGCGTGACTCCGGAAACCGAACGCGAATACGAACAGATGGCCGCACGCCTGAAGCAGGACGCGACGGCCATCCAACCCCTGGGCTTCGCGTTCCCCAGCAAGGCGGACGACTGATCCTCGCTTCCCACCCGGTTCCCGCCGGGTGGGAAGATGAGCGAGCTTGCCACCGGGATCATCGTTGCACACGGCATGGCCATGTTGTACCATTCGGTACAAGTTGATCGATAGGTGCCGCCATGTCCCGACCGCCACTGCCTCCATTCACGCATGAGACCGCCGCGCAGAAGGCGCGCATGGCAGAGGACGCGTGGAACAGCCGCGATCCGGACAAGGTGTCGCTGGCCTACACACCCGACAGCGTCTGGCGGAACCGGGCCGAATTCCTGACCGGGCGCGACGCGATCGTCGCCTTCCTGACGCGCAAATGGGCAGCGGAACTCGACTATCGCCTCATCAAGGAAGTCTGGGCGCATGACGGCAACAGGATCGCGGTGCGGTTCGCCTATGAATGGCGCAACGACGTCGGCGACTGGTTCCGGTCCTATGGCAACGAGAATTGGGAGTTCGACGAAGCCGGGCTGATGGCGCGCCGCGTCGCCTCGATCAACGACTGCGCGATCGCGGAAGGCGACCGCAAGTTCCATTGGGCGCTTGGCCGTCGCCCCGACGACCATCCCTCGCTGAGCGATCTCGGCCTCTGACCGCGGAGCGCGTCCTGACCGATCGCGCCGACGCAGTGCCGGCACTCGCCGAGGCGTTTCGCGAACACGGCTTCGAGGGCGCCAGCCTTTCGGCGCTCTCGAAGGCGACCGGGCTCGGCAAGGGCAGCCTCTACAACTTCTTTCCCGGCGGGAAGGCGGAGATGATGGACGCCGTCCTCGCCGAGATAGATGATTGGTTCGTCACGACGATCTTCGTGCCGCTGGAGAAGGCGAGCGATCCGGCCTCGGCAATCACCGCCATGATCGAGGACGTGACGGCGTATTTCCAGTCCGGGGGGAAGGTCTGCCTCGTCGGCTGGCTCGGTCTGGGCGCCTCCGGTGACGTTTTCGCAGTCCGGATCAGCGGGTATTTCGCGCGCTGGATATCGGCCTTGGCGCGCTGCCTCGAAGCAAGCGCTATCCCGTCACTGCTGGCCCTGCGTCTCGCCGAAGACACGGTTGCAGGGGTTCAGGGCGCGATCGTACTGGCGCGCGCGTTGGGTGAGGAGACCGCATTCGTGCGGATCGTCCGTCGGCTAGAAGGGATATTGCTCGACGCGGTGGCATGTCATGGCAGGTCCGGTGCGTAACCGGCCTGACCCAGCCTAAACGTCCTTCGCATCACGCAGCGAAACCCAGGCATAGGCGATCATCACCACGCAGGCCGCGCCCGCGACGAGATACGGCAGCGAGTGCTGTGCTTCGTACAGGCCGACGCCGATCGATGGCCCGAGCACAAAGCTCGCGCCGTTGATCGACGTCACCTTGCCCGCGACCGAGCCTTGCGCGTTGGCGCCGACCGCGAGCGAGGACCCGGCGGTAAACCCCGGTCGCGTGAAGCCGAAGCCTAGGCTTGCCAGCGCATAGGCGGTCGCGATCGTGTAAAGCGACGTGGCGATGCCGGTCAGCGCTGTGCCGACGGCCGCGAGTACGAGACCGGTCAGCACGAGTTGCCGCGGGGTCATGTTGAGGCGCGGGATGATGCCCCATTGCGCGAGCAGCGCGGCGCCTGCGCCCATCATCAGGACGATGCCGGTCGGCTCCAGCGCGAGGGCGGGGGCGAGGTGGAGGCGGTCGATCACTAGGAAGCCGATCGCCTGCCCCGTCATCGCCTGCGCGTGGCCCATCACCAACCCGGCGATCATCCACGCGCGGATGCGGGGATCGGTATAGCCGACATGCTCGACATGCGATCCGGTCGCGGCGGCGACCGAGGCGCCGGTCGGCGCACCGCCGATCGAGGGATAGGCCGAACTCGCGCCGTGCGTCTCGTGCGGGGCGACGATCTTGTCGTCGGGCAGCATCCGCCGCACCGTGATCCACACCGCCACCCCGAACACCGCGAACAGGAACGCGGGGCCCGCGAGGCCGATCTCGACTCCGCCGATCGAGCCGAGGATCAGGTATGGCGCGATCGCCGGCCCTGAGATGGTACCGAGCCCGAATGCCGAGGCGAGCAATGTCAGCGCCTTTGTCCGCTCTTCCCGCGTTGTCTCGCCGGCGACGAGTGCCTGTACGGCCGGCGGTGCGGCCGCGCCGAACGTGCCGTAGATCAGCCGACCGCCGATGAAGCACAGGAACGCGGTCGTGCCGCCGATCCAGGCGTTGATCCCGGCGAGCAGGAACACGCCGCACACGGTCAGCGACACACTGAACCCACCGACGCCGAGCAGAATCATCGCGCGCCGGCCGTGCTTGTCAGACCGGTTCGCCCAGAACGGCGCGGCGATCACCCACAGCAGAGCGGAAACCGAGAACGCCGCCGCGACCGCGCTATCGGCAACCCCGAGCGACCGCCCGAGCGCGGGCAACACCGATTGCAACGCGGTATTTCCCGCCGCAATCGTCAGCATCACCAGGAACATCAGTGCGAAGCGGCGGTCGATCTTCGGGCCGTCTGTCGATACGCCAGTCATGGACGTGACCAGTCATAGGCGCGCTCGATCCGCGCGACGTTGACCGAATAGCTGTCGTACCAAAGCGCTCGCCCGAACTCGCGAATCGCAGTGTGCTCGGGGTGGTGGCGCCACGCGATCGCCGCGGCGTCGTCCGCCCAATAACTGACGGTGATCCCCATGCCGCCCGCTTCGCGCGCGCTTTCGACGCCGCGATAGCCAGGCTGAGCCGCGGCTAGCGCGTCCATGGCCATGGCGGCCTCGCCATACCCGGCGGCGTCCGCATCGTTACGGATCGACACGAAAATAACCGCAATCTGTCCTGCCCGATCGTCGTTCATGATCCGTGCTTAAGCGATGCCGTACGCTTGGCAAAGCTGCCAGAACCACTTGGCGCAGCACGACTTCCGCTTCGGTTCGTCGCCCGATGCAACCTGCGGCCCTTGAAACGCGTTCGGAATTCGTGCGACGGGAGGGCCAAAGCCTCGCCAGCGTGCGGGACCCCTGACCGTAAGGAACGCGATGCCCAGTTCGACCACCGCCACCCGGCGTGCACGCAGCCGACCAGCCGGCGTGCCGTCCCCGTGGCAGATGTTCTTTTCAGGGTTCCTGAAACACCCGGTGATGGTCGGGTCGATCGTGCCGTCGTCGGACAAGCTGATCCGCAAGATGCTCGGTCCGGTGGACTGGGCGAACTGCAAGCTGTTCGTCGAATATGGCCCAGGCGTCGGCACGTTCTGCCGCCCGATCCTCGACCGGATGGCACCCGACGCCAAGCTAGTGGTGATCGATACGAATCCGGAATTCATCCAGTATCTGCGCCACACGATTACCGACCCACGCTTCTTCGCGGTGCTGGGGTCGGCGGACGAGGTCGAGACGATCGTCGCCGACCATGGCTTCGAGAAGGCGGACTATGTGTTGTCGGGGCTTCCTTTTTCGACATTGCCGCCCGGCGTCGGCCCGGCGATCGCGACGGCGACGCACTCGGTTCTGCGGACCGGCGGTGCGTTCCTGGTCTATCAGTTCTCGCCCAAGGTGAAGGACTTCCTGACGCCGCATTTCGAGTCGATCGACCATGACATGGAGTGGTGGAACGTCCCGCCGGCGCAGCTGTATTGGGCATGGAAGGACTGACGCAGGCGCGGCAGCGTCCGCGCCGATGCGCAAGCAAAGCGCTGCGCAGCTTCAGGCCCGGACGGCGGGTCGGCTAGAACTAGCCGAACCCGTCCGACGGCGGCTTTGCCGTCGGCGCTAGTGTTGCTCCAAGCTAGATAAATGGAAACCTCGTCCAAATCCCCTCCGTCATCCTGACGGAAGTCAGGACCCAGAGCCAATCAGGATGGCGTTCTCGACCCTGGGTCCTGACTTTCGTCAGGATGACGAGAGAGAGTAGATGGCCCTTGTCCCCCGACCCTCTACTCGTCGATCCCGAAGTTCAGCCCGCGCGACAAGCTCGGGTCGACCACCGCCACCACGAAATACGCCCCGAGCTGTTTGATACGCTGCATCCAGCCGGTGTTCGCCTGGTACAGTTCCTTGGTCACCTCGGTCGACTTGGCCACCTCGCCATCGATATACCCCCGGACATGCGCTGCGAACGCTGCATCCTCGATCCGCAGCATCAGTTCGAGGTTGATGAACAGGCTGCGCATGTCGAAGTTCGCTGAGCCGATATGGACCGCATCGTCGATCACGTAGAGCTTCGTGTGTAGCTTGGTCGGCTGGTATTCGAACAGCCGCACGCCCTTCCGCAATAGCCCGGCATAGGTGAAGCGCGCGGCGGCGATCGTCGCGTTGTTGTCCGATTTGCTGGCCGCGACGACCCGTACCACGGCCTGCCGCCGCCCCGCTTTGTCGAGCCGACGCAGCAGCGCGGGACTAGGCGTGAAATACCCGGCGATGATGTCGATCCGCCGCCCGCGTCGCATGTCGTCGCGCACCGCACGTGCCCAGGGCGACAGCTTCCGCGTCGGTCCGCCGATCAGCCACCGCGTCGCGCCCTTGGTCTCGCTCCAGTGCGATAGCGCAGTGTTCAGATGACGCAGCTTGCCCTTGGGTTCATGGATCCAGTCCTTCAGCGCATCGAAATAGCCTGCCAGCCGCCCCGCCGCCGGACCCTCGACCAGTAATCCCAGGTCGCGCCATGCCTGTTCCGCGGCGGTGCCGAAATAATCGTCCTCGATGTTGAAGCCGCCGATGATGATCCGCGTTTCGTCGGCAAGCGCGAGCTTCTGGTGGTTGCGGAGCAGATAGCGGCGGCCGAACCGTGCGGAGAACCGGCATACCGACACGTTCGCGGCTTCGAGCGGCTCGAAGAAGGCGTGTGGCGCATCGTCGCTACCGAACCCGTCGACGATAAGCGCGACCTCGACCCCGCGTTTGGCGGCGGCGATGAGCGCGGCGTTGACGCGCTTTCCGGACTCGTCGTCGGCGTAGATGTAATAGAGGATGCGCAGAGTTCGCTCGGCGCCGTCGATCAGCGCGAGCACCGCGTCCAGCCGGCGGGGGCCGGTATCGAGCAGCGTCATCTGGTTGCCGTCGACGCTGAAAGTCGGCTGGTCTGCTGGATCTTCCATGGGCAGCCTGATGGACATGGTGGGCACCTGAGGCAAGCCAAGGTGCATTTCTTGACTTTGCAGGCCACTCCCCGTAGGCGACGCATTCTCATTCTATCGTTGTTACGAAGGAAGCCGCATGGCGCGCGTTACCGTCGAGGATTGTGTCGACAAGATCCCCAACCGGTTCGACCTGGTGTTGTTCGCGGCCCAGCGTGCGCGCCAGATCTCGGGCGGCGCCGAACTGACGCTCGACCGCGACCGAGACAAGAACCCGGTCGTCGCGCTGCGCGAGATCGCCGACGAGAACGTCAAGCCGGCGCATCTCAAGGAACAGGTTATTCAGGGCCTGCAAAAGGTTCGCGTCGACGACGACGACGAAGTCGATGCAGTCGGCAGCCTGGCCGCTTCGGCTGAGGCGTTGCGGCTTACCGCTGCTGCGCCGCCGCGGAACCAGAATCTTGGGGCGGATTACGAGGGTTGAGGCAGCAGGATTAGCGAAAGCTAATCCGCGCCTTGGCCGAAACCCCGGCCGGCGGGCTTAGCCGGCCGACGACGCGGCATTGCCGCGGCGCGAAATAGAGAGAGCCCGTGGACCGAAAAGGTCCGCGGGCTTTCTTTTGTGTTTATGCCCTCTCCCTGAAGGGGAGAGGGAAGGGGCCCGCGGCGCTTGCCGTGGGAAGGGTGAGGGCACGTAGTAGTGCGACCCCGCCTCCTTGTTCTCCCGCGAAGGCGGGAGCCCAGTCTGGATCCCCGTCTTCACGGGGAAACATGCTTATGATTCATTCCAGCCGCATTGCTTGTGACCACGCTAAGGTAGGGCGCCACGGCAAAGCCGCGTCGTCAGTCGTTGCTGCGCAACGCTGGCCGAGGTCGGTCCGCGACGCGGATTAGCCACGCTAATCCGCTGACCGACCCTTAAACCCCTGTGCCACGACAAACCACTCGACCGACCCCTTCCGGCTCGCCGGCGGTTTCGCGTGCTTCACCGTCTTGAAGTTCCGCTTCATCTCCGCGACCAGCTCGGAATCAGCGCCGCCCGCGAATACCTTCGACACGAACGTGCCACCCGGCTCGAGCACCTCGCAAGCAAAGTGCAGCGCCGTCTCGACCAGCGCCATCGTCCGCAAGGCGTCGGTCTGCGGATGCCCGACCGTATTCGCCGCCATGTCTGACAGCACCAGGTCCGGCGCGCCACCCAGCGCCTCGATCAGCTTGCCAGGGGCCGCATCGTCGAGGAAATCCATCTCGAAGATCGTCACGCCTTCGATCGGATCGACCGGCAGCAGGTCGATGCCCACTACCGTCGCCTTGGGTATCCGCCGCCGGATCACCTGCGCCCAGCCGCCCGGCGCGAGGCCCAGATCGACCACGCGCTTCGACCCGCGGATCAACTCGAACCGCTCGTCGAGCTCGATCAGCTTGTAGGCCGCCCGGCTACGATAGCCGTCGGCCTTGGCGCGCTTCACATACGGATCGTTCAACTGCCGCTCGAGCCAGCGCGTCGACTGCGCGGTCCGCTTGCGCGCAGTGAGCACGCGGACATGACCGCCGGAACCACCGCGACTCATGCCGTCGCTCCCGTGGCTTTGCCGGGCTTGGGCGAACCCATCAGGCCGCGCAGGATACCCTCGCGAATGCCGCGGTCGGCGATGCCGAGCCGTTCGGCGGGCCACAAATCCATGATCGTCTCCAGAATGGCACAGCCCGCGACCACCAGGTCGGCGCGCTCGTTGCCGATGCACGGCAGCTTGGCGCGCTCCGTGATCGACATATGGGAAAGGTCGGCGCTGATCCGCCGCATCGCCGAGGCGGGCACGATCAGCCCGTCGACCACCGAGCGATCGTAATGGCTGAGCCCGAGATGCACGCTGCCGAGCGTCGTCACCGTGCCACTGGTGCCAAGCAACCGCGGCCGCTCGATATGCCGGGGTAGGCGGCTAGCGAACCCCGCGAAACTGTCGGCAACGACCTGACGCATCTTCGCATACGCGGCACGACGGCCGCCTTCGCCCTCACCGCCACCGGCATGCTCGGTCAGCGACACCACGCCCCACGGCGCCGAATGCCAGTCGAGCACGGTCGGGATCGGCGTCGAGGTATCGACCAGCACCAGCTCGGTAGACCCGCCGCCGATATCGAACACGAGCGCAGGGTCCTCGCCCGGCTCGATCAGCGCATGGCAGCCGAGCACCGCCAGCCGCGCTTCTTCCTCGGCGGAAATGATATCGAGATGGATCCCAGTCTCGGCGAGCGCGCGCGCGATGAACGCAGGTCCGTTCGACGCCTGCCGACAGGCCTCTGTCGCGACCGACCGCGCCAGCGTCACGTTGCGCCGCTGCAACTTGTCCGAACATACGCGAAGTGCCGCGATCGTCCGCTCGATCGCCGCGTCGCTCAGCTTGCCGGTCGAAGCCAGGCCCTCGCCAAGCCGAACGATTCGCGAGAACGCATCGATCACCGCGAATCCGCCAGCCTGCGGTCGCGCGATCAGCAATCTGCAATTGTTGGTGCCGAGATCCAGCGCGGCAAACGCCTGCGCATCGGCCCACCGCCCACGAGAGGGCCGGGTCGCCGCCGGACGGGCAGGACCATCCTGCCGGAACGGCATTCGGGCGGAAACATCCCCCATCGCCGTAAAACTCGCTATCTATGTCTGCCGCCGCGGGAAAATACCCGCCCGGTGCTTGGACACGAATGTAGCGCGGCGCCGCGATTACGCAAGCGAAGTGGCGGAACGGCATCATCTTGGCGTTGACAGCCTCGGCGGTCACCCGTAGAGCCCGCCCTCGCTGATGCCCCGTCGTCTAATGGTAAGACTGCGGTTTCTGATACCGCCTATTGAGGTTCGAATCCTCACGGGGCATCCAGCGCTTCCCGCCTGAGCGGTCGAGGCAATTCCAAAACAAACGACGAGTTCAACGAGCACCTTGGCGCTTGATGATCTCTGCGTGCGTCGACCGGCAGCTCGGTCGGTTAAACGCCGTTTCGCACTCGGTCGAGTTAGGCGACACGGAAGCCGCTTGTTCAAAGTCGCCTTGGGCCATGAATCCGCCGGTCACGATGCAAGATGCAGTCGCGATGCTCCACGCCGCGTGAGCGCCAAGAAATTTGCCCACGGAGGCCAAAGCTAGGCGCTTAGATTGGTTAAAACGCTCTCAGCCAGCGTTACAAATAGGGCGGTATCGACTGTTCGACGTCGCTTCTTTCACATGCTTGGGGCGCTGATATCCTGGCGTTCATTCCCTTGCGTCGCGCAGCGCTTCCAACTGAACCAGTCTCACCGGATCGTCGGCTGCGAGCGCCTCTTCGAGATAAAAGTTGTGCGCTATATCCCGCACCACCCGCTGCGCCTCGCCGCTATATTCCTCGGCAATTGCGGCGAAGGCGTCGATCAGTTCGCGTAAAAAATCTTTATCTAAATTTTCGAGCTGGTCCGCTAGCGCTTCCATCATCGTGACGGCCGTATCAAGGTTTAGCTCCTCTTCCTCGGTCAGCTCAAGAAAAACGACATAATCCGCAATGATGTGCGCGATCTGGGTAACTATCATGGTTTGACTACCCTTACCTTGATGTTGGCGACGTTCATCCTCTTTAGAAGCTTAAGGGCCTTAATCTTCTGCACAAGAGTAGCAACTTCCCATACTCCAATAAGGCGATGTTGCGCCAAGACTTCTGATTGTTGCGAAGTCTGGGGCCGTGCACGTGGTGCGGTGACTATTTTCCATTTCCGGTCGATCACGTAATCGCCCTGGTAACCGGATTTGTCGTCAGCGTAGCACGGACGCCAGTCACCGTTCCCGCCCCGACATCGTAAAGCCCCTGGCGACTCCACCAACGAATTCGCCGACAGGGTTCGACTGGCTACCAGGCGGCGTCACCGGAGCGCGCGCGGGCGGCATTCCGACCGACCCGTGCTCTACCGATCTCCGGCCAACTCCCGCTAGCGGTCTCGCCTGCGACACTTTGGCTTTCGGGTGCGCCGCAGTCCGCGACCCTACTCTTGGAGCGCGACCGACATGGGAGGACGTGCGACCGTTCCCAGCGTTAGTCGTATCGCCGTTGCTCGATCCATCATGGCGTCCCGCACCTGCGAAGGTAAACCGGCCGTCCGCCAGATCATGCCATGGATTATATTTGCGTTCGAGACCGTCAGGACCCAGCGCCGATGGCACCTTACCCGTTCGCAACCACCGCGAGAACGCGTTCCGCTGGCTACTGCCTGATGCGTGGACCATGCCATCCCCCGCTGTCTTTGCGGTGAGAACATCTGAGCAACGTCGTCCTACCAGCCAAGCGCGGCGCGAGCGGATCCTGGGATCCGCCTCGCTCGGTCGTGCTTCTGTATAGTGTGGTGCCCGGAAGAGGACTCGAACCTCCACGACCTTGCGATCGCCAGCACCTGAAGCTGGTGCGTCTACCAATTCCGCCATCCGGGCACGGGGTAGGAGGGCGCCTCTAGGGGAGGGTCGCGATGCTTGTCAACACGCCTCTTGCTGGGGCAAGGGGTTATTCGTGATTGGCAGGCAAAACAAAGTGGACGGACGGGCGATGAACGACAAACTGGTGACGCTGATCGGGGGTGGCGGTTTCGTCGGCCGCTATGTCGCACAGGCGCTGCTGGCGACGGGCGCGCGCGTCCGCATCGCGCAGCGCGATCCGCGGCAGGCGTTCTTCCTGAAGCCGCTTGGCGGGCTCGGCCAGACGCAGTTCGTCGGGGCCGACGTCACCAAGCCCGAGACGATCGCGCATGCGGTGCACGGATCGGATGTGGTGGTGAACCTGGTCGGCGTGCTCGCGGGCGATTTCCAGCGCGTTCAGGCGCTGGGTGCGCAGACCGTCGCGCAGGCTGCGGCGAAGGCCGGCGTCGGTGCGCTCGTGCACGTCTCGGCGATCGGCGCCGATCCGGAGTCTGCCTCCGCGTACGGCAAGTCGAAGGGGCAGGGCGAGGCGGCCGTGCTCGAGGCGTTCCCCAACGCGACGATCCTGCGGCCGTCGATCGTGTTCGGCCAGGAAGACCAGTTCGTGAACCGCTTTGCCGGGATGATCGCCAAGGCGCCGGTGGTGCCGGTGCTGCGCGCGGGCGCGAAGTTCCAGCCGGTGTTCGTCGGCAACGTGGCGGACGCCGTGGTCGCGGCAGCGTCGGATCCCGAGACGTTCGGCGGCCAGACCTTCGAGCTCGGCGGCCCCGACATCATCACGATGGGCAATCTCATCCGCTGGATCGCCAAGACGATCGGCCGCAATCCCTCCATCGTCGAGCTGCCGGACTTTGCCGGGGCGCTGATCGCCAAGGGCGGCTTCCTGCCGGGCGCGCCGATCACCAAGGATCAGTGGACGATGCTGCAGACCGACAATATCGTTACCGGCACCGATGGCCTCGCCGCGTTCGGGATCGAGGCGACGCCGCTGTCGACGGTCGCGCCGGGTTGGCTGGTGCGTTTTCGCAAGGCCGGACGGTTCGGTCGTCGCGCCGAGACGCATGCGGAAGTTCATGTCGCCTGATCCTGCGCGTGCTACCTACCTTTGAGATTGCCCTGACCTACCGCGCCGGAGCTCCTGCTTGACCGAACTTCTCACCGTCATCCTCCTCGGCATCGTCGAGGGGATCACCGAATTCCTGCCCGTCTCGTCGACCGGGCATCTTATTCTCGCGACGCGGCTGCTCGGCTATGATGCGGGGCGCTGGGAGGTGTTCAACGTCGTCATTCAGCTCGGCGCGATCCTCGCGATCGTCGTGCTGTACTGGCGGACGTTCTGGGCGGTCGGCATGGGGCTCATCAAGCGCGAGCCGAAATCCTGGCTGTTCCTGCGCAACCTGATCGTCGCGTTCATCCCGGCAGCGGTGATCGGTCTCGCGCTGCACAAGCATATCGAGGCGCTGCTCGGGAATGCGGAGGTCGTTGCGATCGCGCTGATAGTCGGCGGCTTCGCGATCCTCGCGGTCGAGCGGTTCGCGCCGCGCAGCGACATCAGCGGCGTCGCGGACATTCCGCTGAAGACCGTGATCGGCATCGGCTTCCTCCAGTGCCTCGCGATGGTCCCCGGCGTTAGCCGCTCTGGCGCAACGATTCTCGGCGCGCTGGCGCTGGGTGTCGAGCGGCGCACGGCGGCCGAGTTCAGCTTCTTTCTCGCAATCCCGACGATGCTGGGGGCAAGCGCGCTCGAACTGCTGAAGAACCGCGATGCGATTGCGAGCGGCGGCGGGGTCGGACTTGGTGCGATCGCGATCGGCGCTGCGGTGTCGTTCGTCGTCGCGCTGCTGGTCGTGAAGTGGTTCGTCGGCATCGTCACCAAGCACGGGTTCGTGCCTTTTGCCTGGTACCGGGTAGCTGCCGGCTCGGCCGCACTGGTCTGGCTGCTCAGCAAGTAGGTCCGTTTCGGTATCAATAAGCCTTGTTGAGAATTGTTCTTAGATAATTTGGTTGATTTGATCAATTAATACGTCAGTCATGCTGACATACTGGTCGATTTCACGGTGACAAGCTTTCGGTGGCGCAATAACGCGGCTGTCGGAGGCATGTATGGCGAACGATTCGATGCTAAAGTTTGTCGGGCGGGAGCAATCCTATCCGGCAAAGCGCACCGCGGATGAGCGGCAGGAGGATTTCCGCGAGATCGCGCAGCGATACGCGATTCAACCCGCCGAGGAGCAGGCCGGGCGCTGCTCGCAGTGCGGCGTGCCCTATTGTTCGGTCCACTGCCCGCTGCACAACCATATCCCCGACTGGCTCAGGCTGACCGCGGAAGGTCGGCTGCGCGAGGCGTATGAGCTGAGCAACGCGACCTCGACCATGCCCGAGATCTGTGGCCGGATCTGTCCGCAAGACCGGCTGTGCGAAGGCAATTGCGTCATCGAATTCACCGGGCACGGCGCGGTCACGATCGGCTCGGTCGAGAAGTTCATCACCGACACCGCCTGGGAGAATGGCTGGGTCGAACCGCTGGTGCCGGGCAAACCGCGCGGCCAGTCGGTCGGCGTAATCGGTGCCGGCCCAGCGGGCCTGACCGCGGCGGAATATCTGCGCGGGCATGGCTATGACGTTCACGTCTACGACCGCTACGACCGCGCGGGCGGGTTGCTCACCTACGGCATCCCCGGCTTCAAGCTCGAAAAGCCGATCGTCATGCGCCGCGTCGAGCGGCTCAAGGCAGCCGGCATCGTCTTCCACGAAGGCTTTGCGGTCGGCGACGATGCGAGCCTCGATGATCTTCGCCAGCGCCACGATGCGATCCTGATCGCGACTGGCGTCTACAAGGCGCGCGCGATGGACCTGCCCGGCGGCGGATCGAACGGCGTGGTCGCGGCACTCGACTTCCTCGTCGCCTCGAACCGCAAGGGTTTCGGTGACGCGGTCCCCGCATTCGACGACGGCAGCCTCAATGCGGAAGGCAAGGACGTCGTCGTGATCGGCGGCGGCGACACCGCGATGGACTGCGTCCGCACCGCGATCCGCCAGGGCGCAAAGTCGGTGAAATGCCTCTACCGCCGCGACCGCGCCAACATGCCCGGCTCGCAGCGCGAAGTCGCCAATGCCGAGGAGGAGGGCGTCGAGTTCGTCTGGCTCTCGGGCCCGCAGAGCTTCGACGGCGGCGACGTGGTGTCGAGCGTCAAGGTCCGGAAAATGCGTCTTGGCGCTCCCGACGCAAGCGGCCGGCGTGCCCCCGAACCCGATCCCGCAGGCGACTATTCGGTCGATGCCGATCTCGTCATCAAGGCGCTCGGCTTCGACGCCGAGGATCTGCCGACCCTGTTCGCGACGCCGGAACTGGGCGTGAGCCGCTGGGGCACCGTTCTGGTCGACGGCAAGACGCTGATGACCTCGCTCGACGGCGTGTTCGCGGCGGGCGACATCGTCCGCGGTGCAAGCCTCGTCGTCTGGGCGATCCGCGACGGTCGCGACGTCGCGGCAACCATGCACAAGTGGCTGAAGACCAAGGCGGCCAACGCGAAGGTGGCGGCATGAGCAACGAACAGGGTTTTCCGATGATCGATCAACGCGCCCGTCTCGCCGAGCACGGCATGTATCGCCCCGAATTCGAGGGCGACGCGTGCGGCGTTGGCCTCGTCGCCGCCACCGATGGGCGCGCGTCGCGCCGTGTCGTGCAGTCGGCCGTCGATGCGTTGAAGGCCGTCTGGCACCGCGGCGCAGTCGATGCCGACGGCAAGACCGGTGATGGCGCGGGTCTGCATATCGACCTGCCCCTGCGCTTCTTCGACGATGCGGTCGCCGCCTCGGGGCACAAGGTTCGCCCGAACCGGCTCGCGGTCGGCATGATCTTCCTCCCGCGTACCGATCTCGGCGCGCAGGAGGATTGCCGGACGATCGTCGAGAGCGCGATCATCGAGGCGGGTTACACCATCTATGGCTGGCGTCAGGTGCCGGTCGACGTGTCGGTGATCGGCCAGAAGGCGCAGGCGACGCGCCCCGAGATCGAGCAGATCATGATCGCCGGGCCATTGCCCGAGGAACAGGACGCCGCCGAGTTCGAGAAGACGCTGTACCTCGTCCGCCGCCGGATCGAGAAGCGCGTGATCGCGGCGCAGATCCAGGGTTTCTACATCTGTTCGCTGTCGTGCCGCTCGATCATCTACAAGGGGCTGTTTCTCGCCGAATCGCTGTCGGTCTTCTATCCGGACCTGTGCGACCAGCGCTTCGAGAGCCGCGTCGCGATCTTCCATCAGCGCTATTCGACCAACACCTTCCCGCAATGGTGGCTGGCGCAACCGTTCCGCTGCCTCGCGCATAACGGCGAGATCAACACGATCCGCGGCAACAAGAACTGGATGTTGTCACACGAGATCCGCATGGCGAGCCTCGCGTTCGGCGACAATTCGGAGGACATCAAGCCGGTGATCCCCGCCGGTGCATCCGACACCGCCGCGCTTGATGCCGTGTTCGAGGCGATCTGCCGCTCGGGCCGCGATGCGCCGACCGCCAAGCTGATGCTCGTGCCCGAAGCCGCCAGCCCGGACATGCCGGCCGAGCATACCGCGATGTACCAGTATCTCGCCTCCGTCATGGAGCCGTGGGACGGCCCCGCCGCGCTTGCGATGACCGATGGCCGCTGGGCAGTCGCCGGCATGGACCGCAACGCGCTGCGTCCGCTCCGCTACACGCTGACCTCGGACGGCCTGCTGATCGTCGGCTCCGAGAGCGGCATGGTCGTCGTTCCCGAATCCACGATCGTCGCAAAGGGTCGCTTGGGGCCGGGCGAGATGATCGCGGTCGACCTGGACGAAGGTCGCCTGCTCCAGGATCGCGAAGTGAAGGATCGCATCTCGGGTGAGGCGGACTATGCCGGGATGATCGGCGAATTCCACACACTCGCCGACCTACCGTCGGTCGAGGACGCGGTCGTCCGGTACGACCGCGCCGAACTCGCGCGCCGTCAGGTCGCCGCCGGCCAGACGATGGAGGACATGGAGCTGATCCTGTCGCCGATGGTCGAATCCGCCAAGGAAGCGATCGGGTCGATGGGCGACGACACGCCGCTCGCGGTGATCTCCGACAAGCCGCGCCTGATCAGCCAGTTCTTCCGCCAGAACTTCTCGCAGGTGACCAACCCGCCGATCGATCCGTTGCGCGAGCGCCACGTGATGTCGCTGAAGACGCGGTTCGGCAATCTCGCGAACATCCTCGACGTCCGCGACCAGCGCGAGCGCGTGCTGGTGCTCGATTCGCCGGTGCTGACGGGCGAGCATTGGTCGCGGTTGAAGGCGCATTTCGGTAATGCGGTTGCCGAGATCGACTGCACGTTCGACGTCGGTGGTGGCCCGGAGAAGCTCCGCGCGGCGATCCAGCGAATCCGCAACGAGGCGGAGCAGGCTGTCCGCCAGGGCAAGAGCGAGATCTTCCTCACCGACGAGGCGATCTCCGAAGACCGCGTCGGTATCGCCGGCGTGCTCGCGGTCGCGGCGGTCCACACGCACCTCGTCCGCCGTGGCCTGCGGTCCTACGCGTCGATCAACGTTCGCTCGGCCGAGTGCCTCGACACGCATTATTACGCCGTGCTGATCGGGGTCGGCGCGACCACCGTGAACGCGTATCTCGCCGAAGCCGCGATCGTCGATCGCCAGTCGCGCGGGCTGTTCGGCGATCTCGACCTCGCCGAATGCCTCCGCCGCCACCGCGTCGCGGTTGAGGAGGGGTTGCTCAAGATCATGTCGAAGATGGGCATCGCGGTCATCTCGTCCTACCGCGGCGGCTACAATTTCGAAGCCGTCGGGCTCTCGCGCAGCCTGGTCAACGACCTGTTCCCCGGCATGCCCGCCAAGATCAGCGGCGAGGGTTACGCCTCGCTCCACGTCAACGCGACCGACCGGCATGAAGCGGCGTTCGATCCGGCCGTCGCGACGCTGCCGATCGGCGGCTTCTATCGCCAGCGCCATACCGGCGAGACGCACGCCTATTCCGCGCAGTTAATGCACCTGCTCCAGACTGCGGTCGCGACCGACAGCTACACCAGCTATCTGCAATTCTCGCGCGGCGTGTCCGATCTGCCGCCGGTGTATTTGCGCGATCTGCTCCAATTCAACTTCCCCGCGGAGGGCGTTCCGGTTGACCAGGTCGAGGCGATCACCGAGATCCGCAAGCGCTTCGTCACCCCGGGCATGTCGCTCGGCGCGCTGTCACCCGAGGCGCACGAGACGCTGGCGATCGCGATGAACCGGATCGGCGCCAAGGCCGTGTCGGGCGAGGGCGGCGAGGACAAGTCGCGCTTCGTGCCGTACGCGAACGGCGACAACGCCAACTCGTCGATCAAGCAGGTCGCGTCCGGCCGGTTCGGCGTCACCGCGGAGTATCTGAACGCGTGCGAGGAGATCGAGGTCAAGGTCGCGCAGGGCGCCAAGCCCGGCGAGGGCGGCCAGCTGCCCGGCTTCAAGGTCACCGAGTTCATCGCCAAGCTGCGTCATGCGACGCCCGGCGTGACGCTGATCTCGCCGCCGCCGCACCACGACATCTACTCTATCGAGGATCTGGCCCAGCTCATCTACGACCTGAAGCAGATCAACCCGCGCGCCCGCGTCTGCGTGAAGCTCGTCTCGTCGGCGGGCATCGGCACGGTCGCGGCGGGCGTGGCGAAGGCGCATGCCGACGTGATCCTGATCGCCGGCCATGTCGGCGGCACCGGTGCGTCGCCACAAACCTCGATCAAGTATGCGGGCACGCCGTGGGAAATGGGCCTGTCGGAGGTCAACCAGGTGCTGACGCTCAACGGCCTGCGCGGTCGCGTGCGGCTGCGCACCGATGGCGGGCTGAAGACCGGTCGCGATATCGTCATCGCGGCGATCCTCGGCGCGGAAGAGTTCGGGATCGGCACGCTGAGCCTCGTCGCGATGGGCTGCATCATGGTGCGGCAATGCCATTCGAACACGTGCCCTGTCGGCATCTGCACGCAGAACGACGCGCTCCGCCAGAAGTTCGTCGGCACGCCCGAGAAGGTGATAAACCTGATGACCTTCATCGCCGAGGAAGTTCGCGACATCCTCGCGCGGCTCGGCGTGAAGAGCCTCGACGACGTGATCGGCCGCACCGAATTGCTGCGTCAGGTCAGCCGCGGGGCGGAGCATCTTGACGATCTCGATCTCAACCCGATCCTGGCGAAGGTCGATGCCGACGATTCGCAGCGCCGGTTCAGCCTGTCGACCTTCCGCAACGAAGTCCCCGACAGCCTCGACGCGCAGATCATCAAGGATGCGTCCGCGGTATTCTCGCGCGGCGAGAAGATGCAGCTGACCTATTCGGTGCGCAACACGCACCGCGCGGTCGGCACGCGGCTGTCGAGTGAGATCACGCGGAAGTTCGGGATGTCGACGCTCGCGGACAACCACGTTACGATCCGTCTGCGGGGGTCGGCGGGGCAGTCGCTCGGCGCGTTCCTGTGCAAGGGCATCACGCTCGAAGTGTTCGGCGATTCGAACGACTATGTCGGCAAGGGGCTCTCGGGCGGCACGATCATCGTGCGGCCGGCGGTCAGTTCGCCGCTCGCGTCTCAGGACAACACGATCATCGGCAACACCGTGCTCTACGGCGCAACCTCCGGCCGGCTGTTCGCGGCAGGGCAGGCGGGCGAGCGTTTCGCGGTCCGCAACTCGGGCGCGACCGTGGTCGTCGAAGGCTGCGGCGCGAACGGCTGCGAGTACATGACCAACGGCATCGCAGTCGTGCTCGGCGCGGTCGGCGCCAACTTCGGCGCGGGGATGACCGGCGGGATGGCGTTCGTCTACGATCCCGACGGCGTCTTCGCGAAGCGCGCCAACCCCGAGAACATCACCTGGGACCGCGTGAAGTCGCTCCACTGGGCCGACGTGTTGCTCGACCTGGTGCGCGATCATGCCGACCATACCGACAGCAAATGGTCGAAGGGCCTGCTGGAAGATTGGGACCGCGTGGCTCCCCATTTCTGGCAGATCGTGCCGAAGGAAATGCTGACGCGCCTGTCGCACCCACTGGACGACAGCGCGGAACTGGTCGCGGCGGAATAAGCCCAAGCCCTCACACCACCCCGGCGCCCGCCCGGGGTGGTGCAAGTTAGAGGTTTCACGCGGAGACGCGGAGACGCGGAGCTAAAGTCCCTCTGCATCTCTCTTATTGCGATCGGTGGTGAAGGAGCTTCGCCCGCAGCGAACGCAACACCTCCGCGTGAACCAAATCTTCTTGCTCGGCGCCAACCCGCGCTAGTGACACAGCCGCCCCCCACCGCCTAAACGGATGGCATGTGGCAGCTTTATCAATTCCCCCTGTGTCCCTTCTCGCGAAAGGTGCGCCTGCTGCTGGGCGAGAAGGGGGTCGGCTACGAACTGGTCCGCGAATCGCCCTGGGATCGCCGCGACGAGTTCATGGATATGAACCCCGCCGGCCAGACTCCGGTGATGGTCGATGCATCGCGCGGCGTCGCCCCGCTGATCGATTCGATGGCGATCTGCGAATTCTTCGAGGAAACCGTCGAGAAGGCGGCGATGATCAACGGCACCGCGACCAACCGCGCCGAGATCCGCCGGCTGGTCACGTGGTTCGACACGCACTTCTACCGCGACGTCACCGGGCCGCTGCTCCACGAGCGCATGGTCAAGCGCCTCGCCCACCGCACCGCGCCCGACGCGAAGGGCTTGCGTGAAGCGATGAAGGCCGCGGTCGGGCATCTCGATTATATGGACTACCTGCTCGACCACCGGAATTGGCTCGGCGGCGCGACAATGAGCCTCGCCGATCTGGCGGCGGCCGCGCAGATATCCGTCACCGATTATCTCGGCGGGATCGACTGGAAGGGCCACGACCAGACCGCGCGCTGGTATCGCGGTTTCAAGAGCCGCCCGAGCTTCCGCCCGCTGCTGTCCGAACGGATGGAGCTGATCTCACCCCCGGCGCACTACGACAATGTCGATTTCTGAGGTGATCGCCTATCCCGACTTCGAAAAGGTCGACATCCGCGTCGGCACGATCGTCGAGGCCGAGCCCTTCCCCGAAGCGCGCAAGCCCGCGATCAAGCTGCGGATCGATTTTGGTGCGGAGATCGGCGTGAAGCGCTCCTCCGCGCAGATCACCGAACATTACACGCCGGAAACGCTGATCGGCCGCCAGGTCGCCGCGGTGGTCAACTTCCCGCCGCGGCAGATCGGCCCGATGATGTCCGAAGTCCTGACGCTCGGCTTTCCCGATGCGGACGGGAAGGTCGTGCTGATCTCGCCGACCGGACAAGTCCCGAATGGGGGCCGTCTATTTTGAACCGTCCGGTTACCGCCTAACTCCGTTCTCCCGCGAAGGCGGGAGCCCAGGGTACCAGTCGTAACGCTCTTGGTTCCTGGACCCCCGCTTTCGCGGGGGAACGGTAGGCGAGGGGGAGAATACCCTCGATAGGCCCAGCTTACTGGCGCAGGTCGTTCTGCGTGATCGGCACGATCTTCACCTCGACGCGACGGTTTGCAGCCCGACCCGCATCGGTATCATTCGAAGCAATCGGCTGTGTTTCGCCGTAGCCGCGCGTGCCGATACGCGCAGTCTGCACGCCGTGGCCTGCCAGATAATCCGCGACCGACCGCGCACGACGCTCCGACAGCGTCTGGTTATACGCATCGCTGCCTGTCGAATCGGTATGCCCGTACACGTCGATGTAGGTCTGGTTGTACTGCGACAGCGTATCCGCGACTTGGTCCAGGGTCCGCTGGAACTGCGGCTGCACGTTGGCGCTGTCATACGCGAAGGTGATGCCCGACGGGATGTTGAGCACCAGATCGTCGCCCTGGCGGATCACCTGCACGTCGGTGCCGGCAGTGCGCGCGCGCAGGTCGCGCTCCTGCTTGTCCATGTACGCGCCGATGCCCGCACCCGCGAGACCACCGATGCCCGCGCCGAGCAGCTTCTCGGTCCGGTCATGCCGTCCACCGACCACGTCGCCGAGCAGATAGCCGCCCAGCGCGCCGCCGATGCCGCCCAATGCGGTCTTCGAGATCGTCTGGCGACCCGTCTCCGGATCGGTGGTGCAGCCGCTGGTGGCGATCAGTGCGGCGATTGCAGCACCTGCGAACATCTTGGTTTTCATAGATAATCTCCCTGAGACGTGATGGATGACGGCATTTCGCCCGATACCGCCGATAACCCGGTGTCGCGACGATTGTTCCGCCTGCGCACTGAACCGAGCCTGACCATCTTCGCGTTCCGATGTCGAGTATGCGCAAGCCAGTGCGTAAGGACGGTTGTGCGGCGGACCGTTGTCCTGCAAAGAGCGCCTGAGCCAATGGCACCGCTTCCCCCCTTCCCCTGGATCGACGTTGCGATCATCCTCGCGCTCGTCGCGTTGAACGGCGTGTTCGCGATGAGCGAACTCGCGATCGTCTCCGCGCGCAAGGCCCGGCTCGAGGCGATGGCGCGCTCGGGCAAGAAGGGCGCGCGCGCCGCACTCGTGCTCGCCGCCGACCCAGGCAAGTTCCTCTCGACCGTCCAGATCGGCATCACGCTGATCGGCATCCTGGCGGGTGCCTATTCGGGCTCCAGCCTCGGCATGCCGACCGCCGCGCGGTTGCAGGCGTGGGGCCTGTCAGCCTCGACCGCGGAGACCGCCGGGTTCGCGATCGTCATCGGCCTCACCACTTATGCGTCGCTGATCATCGGCGAACTCGTCCCCAAGCAGTTCGCGTTGCGTGCGCCCGAGGCGATCGCGTCGTTCATGGCGCCGGTGATGCGCTGGCTCGCGATCGGCACCGCACCGATCGTCTGGGTGCTCGATTCGACCAGCGCGCTGATCTTCCGCGCGCTTCGCCTGAACCGCGAATCGGAAGAGCACGTCACCGCCGAAGAGCTCCACATGATCGTCGCCGAGGCGTCGAAGTCGGGGATCATCGAGGAGCATGAGCGCTCGATCATCTCGGGAGTCGTCCGCCTCGCCGACCGCCCGGTCCGCGAAGTGATGACGCCGCGCACCGAGATCGACTGGCTCGACTGCGACTGGGGCCCCGACGAGATCCGCGAGACGCTGCTCGCATCGCAGCACACCCGCCTGCCGGTCGGCGAAGGCTCGATCGATACGGTCAAGGGCGTCGTCCAGGCGCGCGACATCGCCGCCGCGCTGTTTCGCGGCGAGCCGATCGACCTGCGCGCGCTGATGCGCAAGGCGCCGGTGGTGATCGACCAGATCGACGCGATGGATGCGCTGCTGGCGCTGCGCGAAGCCGAAGTGCCAATGGCGCTGATCCATGACGAATACGGCCATTTCGAAGGCATCGTCACGCCCGCCGACCTGCTCGCGGCGATCGCCGGCGAGTTCAAGTCGGACTCGGATCCGGACGATGCGCCTTCGGTCGTGGTGCGCGACGACGGCTCTCTGCTTGTGGCTGGGACGATGGCGGCGGACTCGCTCGCCGACCGCCTCGGCATCGACCTCCCCGAGGACCGGGACTACGCGACGGTCGCCGGCCTCGCGCTGTCGGTGTTCCGTCACCTTCCCGGCGAGGGCGAAAGCTTCGTCGAACAGGGCTGGAAGTTCGAGATCGTCGACCTCGACGGCCGCCGGATCGACAAGCTGCTGGTGAGCGAAGTCTGAGGGCTTGGCGGCGCGCGGAGGGTTAGATCGAACCCGACGCTTCTACGTATGCACCACCCCGGCGAAGGCCGGGGTCCAATTGGCAAGGCCGCAGTAACGAAGCGCTACCCTAGTTTACGACGTCCCCCAATTGGGCCCCGGCCTCCGCCGGGGAGGTACTCGGGGTTAAGTTGCTTGCTTGCCTCGCTTGCGGAAGGCCCGCTGACCCCACAATCCGTTCGTCCTGAGTAGCTGCTGAGCTTGTCGAAGCGGCGTATCGAAGGAACAGGTTGGCGCACGGAACCCATGCTTCGATACGAGCCCTCGATACGCTCCTGACGGAGCTACTCGGTCTCTACTCAGCACGAACGGAAAGGGCAGGGGGAAGAAGAGACGAGCCCGTTCGGCTCCGCCTATTTTACTGACCGGTTTCGGCAGCGGGCTTCGCATCGATCGCGGGAGTCGTGACTACCGGAGCCTCCATTGGCACCTCCGAAACCGGCTTGGCCCCAGGCTCCAGATCGCTCGGCACGAAAGGCACCACACTCGGCGGTGGCCCCGACATCCCCGCCGGATCGCCCTCGACCCGCCCGTGGAGGTGGTCGATCTCCGCCTGTCGCCGGTTGAGATAGAAGGCGCGCGTCGCTGCATATGGATCTGGCGAGTTGTCGTGCAGGTCCTTCAGCGTCTGGTCGAATTCCGACCGGTGATCGAGCGCACCCAAGATGCCCGCGGGGATGGCGTACGCCGTGCTGGTGAACGGCTTGCCGACGGCGACCGGCAGGATCAGGCGATCGATCGCACCTCCCAGCAGGTCGCGGATCGTCGTCGGTCCGACCAGCGGCAGGAACAGGAACGGGCCGTTCTTGACGCCGTAATAGCCGAGCGTGTTGGCGAACCCGTTCGACCGCCGCGGCAGGTGGAACGGCTTCTTCTTGGCGACGTCGAGCACCCCCGCCACGCCGATCGTCGTGTTGATCGCGAACCGCCCGACCGTCTCCGCCGCCTTGCCCGGCTTGAACTGCAGCAGGAAGTTCAGGAAGACGATCGGCTCGCGCAGATTGTAGAGGAAATTGTGGATGCCGCGTCGAATGGGGCTCGGCACGGTCTTCTTGTAGGTCCGCGCGACCGGGCCGATCACCGCGTCGTCGACCTTCTGCGTCACCGCGAACGACTCGGCGTTGACCGCGCGCAGCGGATCGCCCGCGGTCTCCTTGCGGCCGGTCACGATGATGTCGTTGGGCGTCCGCTGGGCGGGCGGAGTTCCCAGTGGAGCGGGACCGACCGGCGGAATGTCCTGCGTCGGCAGCCCCTGGGCGAAAATCTCGATCGCCGGAAGCGACGCGGCCAGGGCTAGCGGCGAAACCGCCATCGCCGCGATGGGCTCGAAGTCACCCGCGAACGGCGACACTACCGCGCCCGGCACCGCCACGCTCGCACCGACGCCGGGCAACGCTATCGGCGCGGCCGTCACGTGAACGGGGGCAGCCGTCAACAGCATTGCGCTCATCGTTACCAGCATGTGCACTCATCGCCCTGTTATCGGCCGCTCTCCTACATCGAGATGCGACGCGCCTGACATGCCCGTCGGCGCGCGTGGAGCATAGAGCCAATCGTCATCCGCGCGTGCGGATCGCGGTTAACCGATCGCGCGACGTCCCAATCCGTCTGGAGCGAAGGCGTAGCTCAGAGTTTGCCGAACACCGCCTCGAAGCCAGCCTTGTCACCGGCCGCCAGCAACCGCGCCTGCTCGATCCAACGATCGCGACCCATCCGACCAGTGAAATTACCGAGCTGCGCGTCGATCCGCTGCGCCTCGTTGTCCGACAGCGCCGCCATCTCGCCGACCGTCGAAACGCCAAGCGCGCCGAGTTGTGCGGCAACCTTCGGCCCGAGCCCTTTCAACTGCGTGACGGGCCCGTCCGCATAGGACTGCGCCGGTGCTGCCGGTGCGATCGGCGCCTGTTCGGGTGGCGCTACGGGTGCGGGTGCGGCAGTTTCGGTTGCCGGACTTGCCTCCAGGGGCGACGCGGCGGCGATCGGTTCATCGGCCAGACGATCGGGCGTTTCGGGGGCATCGTCGTCGCGCAAGACCGGCGTAGGTTCGGGCGCACTGCGCACGGGCGGCGCAGACGGGGGCGGCGCAACCGGCGCGATCGGCGTCTGCGTCTGCGTCTGCGTCTGGAATTGCTCGGCCTTGCGTGGCTCGACCTCGGGTTTCGCCGCGATCGGCTCGGGTGGTTTTGCCGAGACCGGCTCGGGCGGAACGCCGGCCTCCTCCGCGTTTGCGATCACGTCGTGCACGGCCTTGGTGCGGCTGCGCTTGGCCCGGATGCCCCAGATCAGGCCGATCACGACGAGGATCGCCACGACGGCGATGATCGTGAAGTGGATCGCCGTCAGCGTGGCGATGCCATCGGGCAGCAGGCTCAGGCCCGAGGCGGAGGTCGCGGAAGTTTCGTTCATTCCCATACCGTAGCGATGCGCGCGAAAGGCGGCGAGACCTAATTGGTTAGGTCGACTTGTCTGATCCTCCCCCGCCAGGGGGAGGTGTCGCCGCAGGTGACGGAGGGGGAGGATACGGAACAGCGGTTGTCGCCCCCCCCGTCTCGCAAGCGCCAACCACCTCACCCTGGCGGGGGAGGATCAGGCGTGCATCACCCGCGCGCGATTTCCCGCCAGCCGATATCGCGGCGGTAGAAGCCCTCCGCGAAGTCGATCGCCTCGACCGCGCGATACGCGTTCGCTTGCGCCGTCGCGACGGTGTCGCCGGTCGCCGTCACCGCAAGAACGCGCCCGCCGGACGCGACCAACCCACCGTCCTCAAGCCGCGTGCCTGCGTGGAACACAGTGCCGCCAGCAGCCCGTGCGGAGTCCAGTCCGACGATCGCGCCACCCGCCTTGGGTGTCCCCGGATACCCCTCCGCCGCCATCACCACCGTCAGCGCGGTCTCGTTGCTGAACTGCGCCGCGGGCATCTCACCGAGCCGCCCCTCCGCGGTCGCCAGCATCGTCGCGAGCAGGTCGCCCTGGAACCGCATCATCAGCACCTGCGTCTCGGGATCGCCGAACCGCGCATTATATTCGATCAGCTTGGGCCCCTGCGGCGTCAGCATCAGCCCTGCGTACAGCACGCCCGAGAACGGCATGCCTTCCGCCGCCATCGTAGCGACGGTCGGCGCGACGATCTCGTCGATCGCGCGCTTCTCAAGCGCCGGCGTCAGCACGAGCGCAGGGCTGTACGCGCCCATCCCGCCGGTGTTCGGCCCGGTATCGCCCTCGCCGACGCGCTTGTGATCCTGCGCGGAGCCGAACGGCATCAGCGACACGCCGTCGGTCAGCACGAAGAGGCTTGCCTCCTCGCCTTCGAGGAATTCCTCGATCACTGCCTCGGCTTCCCCGTCGGCGAACAGCGCGTCTAGCGCGGCATCGGCTTCGGCAGCGCTGAACGCGATCACCACGCCCTTGCCCGCCGCCAGGCCGTCGGCCTTGATGACCACCGGCAGCGAGAAGGTGCGGGCGAGTGCGATATCCGCCTCATCGCGGCTCTTCACGCGGACATAGCCCGCGGTCGCGATGCCGGCCCGCAGGCACAGATCCTTGGTGAAGCCCTTCGACCCCTCCAACTGCGCCGCCGCCTTCGACGGCCCGAACACCGGAATGTCCGCGGCGCGTAACGTATCGGCCAGCCCGTCGACCAGCGGCGCCTCGGGTCCGATCACGACCAGCCCGACCTCATGCTCGCGCACGAAAGCGACCACGGCGGCGTGATCCGTCGCATCGAGCGGCACGAGCGTCGCAACACGCGCAATGCCGGGGTTGCCCGGCGCGGCATACAGCGTATCGAGGCCGCGAGATTGCACCAGCTTCCACGCGAGCGCATGTTCGCGACCCCCCGAGCCCAGCAGCAGGACGTTCATGCCCGATCCCTTTTCCGATGATGTGTCCAGCGACATGGGGCGGCTGGTAGCCGAGCCGGTCGCCGGCGACAACGCACTCGCCATGTCGGTCGGCGAACTCGCCTTCAAGCTGAAGCGGATGGTCGAGGGCGAATTCGGGCATG
Organism: Sphingomonas sp. PP-CC-1A-547; assembly: GCF_003610375.1. GTDB lineage: Bacteria > Pseudomonadota > Alphaproteobacteria > Sphingomonadales > Sphingomonadaceae > Sphingomonas. The sequence continues at coordinate 293,754 of NZ_RAPZ01000012.1, read as the reverse complement.
TCCGCCTGCGCGGCGAAATCTCGGGCTGGAAACGCGTCGCCTCCGGGCATTGCTACATGTCGCTCAAGGACGACCAGGCGGTGATCGACGGCGTCATCTGGAAGGGCAATGCGTCGAGCCTCGCCTTCGTCCCCCAGGACGGCATCGAGGTGATCGCCACCGGCAAGCTCACCACCTATCCCGGCCGCTCGAAATACCAGATCGTCATCGAGCGCATGGAGCTGGCGGGCGCGGGCGCCTTGATGGCGCTGCTCGAGAAACTGAAGGCGAAGCTCGCCGGCGAGGGGCTGTTCGACGGCACGCGGAAGAAGCGCCTGCCGTTCATGCCGAAGGTGATCGGCGTCGTCACTTCGGGCACCGGCGCCGTGATCCGCGACATACTCCACCGGCTCGAGGATCGCTGCCCGACGCACGTCATCGTCTGGCCGGTGAAGGTGCAGGGCGAGGGTTCCGCCGCCGAGATCGCCGCTGCGGTGCGCGGGTTCGACGCGATCGTCCCCGGCGGCCCGGTGCCGCGCCCCGACCTCGTGATCGTCGCGCGCGGCGGTGGCTCGGTCGAGGATCTCTGGTCGTTCAACGAAGAGGTCGTCGTCCGCGCGGTCGCCGCCTGCACGATCCCGATCATCTCCGCGGTCGGGCATGAGACCGACACCACCTTGTGCGATTTCGCCGCCGATCTGCGCGCGCCGACACCAACGGCTGCGGCCGAGATCGCGGTGCCGGTGCTCGCCGACCTGCGGTTGACGATCGACAGCCACCGCAATCGTACCGAGCGTTGCGCCCGGCGGCATGTCGAGCGTGGACGTGAGAGGCTCGATGCGCTCGCCCGCCTGTTGCCGAAGCGCGACCAGTTGCTCGGGCCGCAGCGCCAGCGCGCGGACGACTTTGGCCAGCGTCTGGATCGCGGGCTGGAGCGTCGCCTGACCCTCGCCCGCGGCAGTCTCGATCGTTCGGGGGCGGCACTCCGTCCCGCCACGCTGGAACGCAAACTCGAGGCGAAACGCGCGCAGCTCGACGCAACGTGGCGGCTCGTCCAGTCGCTGAACCCCGACGCGATCCTCGACCGCGGCTATGCGCGAGTCACCGCGCGGCCCGGCGGCGAGACGCTCGCCTCCGCCAAGTCCGCGCGCGACGCAGGCACGCTGACACTCCACTTCCGCGACGGCGTGGTGGATGCGGTGACGGACACCGGTCTTGAGCGCCCCGCCGCCAAAACCTATGCTGCCCCCAAGGCAAAGCCCGCGCCCGATGCGGCGCCGCGCCAGCCGACCCTGCTGTAGAGAAGACCCGCCATGCTGATGTCCAACTCCGACCGCGCCGCGCGCCTGCACTATATGGCGAACGGTTTCCGCGTGCTCAGCCCCGGCGACCACGTCGCCTGCGCCGCCACCGGCCACCGCATCGCGCTCGAAGACCTGCGCTATTGGAGCGTAGCGCGCCAGGAAGCTTACGCCACCGCCGCCGCCGCCAGCGAAGCGATGGCCCCACGATGATCCGCGCGGCGGTGCTCGTCCTGCTGGCTGCATCCGGTGCCGCCGCCCAGCAAGCACCGCCCTCGAATACCGTGTCCCAGTCCGCCTTCCGCTGGACCGGCACGCTCAGCCAGGGTGGCCTGATCCTCGGCACCGCCCCCGACGGCGCACGCACGCTCACGCTGAACGGCAAGCCGATCGCGCTATCCCCCGACGGCCGCTTCATCGCCGGTTTCGACCGCGACGCGGGGCCGCAGGCGACACTGACGGCCACGCTCACCGACGGCCGCACCATTACCCAGCCGCTGACGATTGCGCCGCGGGCCTGGCGGATCGAGCGCCTCGACACGCTTCCCAAATTCCCCGCGCCTGACCCGGTCTTCGCCAAGCTCCGCCCGCCCGAGCTAGCCCAGATCGTCGCCGCCCGCGCCCGCACTACCGACGCCCAAGGCTGGCGCCAGGCCTTCGCATGGCCAGCAACAGGTCGCATCTCCGGGTTGTTCGGATCGCAACGCGTCTACAAAGGCGAACCCGGCAGCTATCATTCAGGCACGGACGTCGCCATCCCGACCGGCACGATCGTAACCGCCCCCGCCGACGGCGTCGTGATCCTCACCGCCGATCACCCCTTCACGCTAGAGGGCAATCTCCTGATGCTCGACCACGGCATGGGCCTCAACAGCGCCTTCCTGCACCTGTCCCGTATCGACGTGAAACCCGGCGATCACGTCCGCCAAGGCCAACCGATCGGCGCCGTTGGCATGACCGGCCGCGCCACCGGCCCCCACCTTCACTGGGCGCTACGATGGCACGACGCCAAGCTCGACCCGATGCTGGTGGCGGGTGTGATGCGACCGTAGGTGACGAGCGCTCAGTTCAGGCGCTTCGCCTTCACACCCGGCTGGCCGCCGACGCTTAGCCTGAAACTCCCCAAGGCTCCCCGCTTGATGACGACTTTATCGTTTGCCCGTGGACGCCGCGCGATCGTGTAATCGTCCGTCTGGATCCATCGCGCGCCATCGGCCAGTTGGAAACTCCATCGGCCGGCGCCGTCTACCGACGCGCCGGCGAGAGTCGTCTCGATCTGCGGCAGGTCGTTGCCGTTGCCGAACAAGCCGGTATCGGGCAGCGTGATCCCAAACAGATTTCGGCGCGTTTCGCGAACTTGTTGCTGGTCGATGACGACGACCGCTTGATCGGCTTCCGCGGTATCCAGCGCCGCCACCGAGTGATCGAAGCAGGCCAGCCGCGCCAGTGGCTCGGTCACGGTGCGGCATTGCGTAACGGCAGCCAGCAGCGGGGACCGCTCCGCCTTGCGCGGCTTGGACGCCGCGGCCGCCGGATGCAGCGCCATGATCATCAAGCTCGAAATTGCCAGAATCGTGATCCGCATGGGCGTCCTACATCGTTAGCGAGAAGCGTCGGAATAGGCAGCGCCGGCCAGAGCGGCAAGTCCATCACATGCAGCATTCCGTTACGACATCGTCCCGAAATTGTGGCCATTGGGTAACATGACTGTCGTAATGCGACGAGTGGCAGCGATCCTGTACTTTTCTTTTGGACAAGGCAGCTCTGACTTGCGAAATCGCAGCCAGCTGCGGTCGGGCGACCGCACAATAGATCGTATCGGCCGGAAACGTTCGCCGATATTAAAGGGATAGACCACCATGCGAAACCATATGTTTCGAGACTGCCTGCTCGCGTCGACGATGATCGCGGGTGCCGTGATTGCATTGCCGGTCTACGCGCAGACCACCCCAGCATCCGCGCCGCAGGGCACGACGAGTGACGACGGTGCAGCATCGACCACGCCGGCGATCTCCAACACGCCTAGCCAGGATCCCGCAGCCGCCGGCACCGCGGGCGGCGGCGATATCGTCGTCACCGGTTCGCGCATCTCGAACCCGAACTTGACGTCGGCGAGCCCGATAACGGTCGTCAATGCTGCAGATATCAAGCTGCGCGGCGCGACGCGTATCGAGGACGTGCTCAACAGCCTGCCGTCGTCGTTCGCAACGCAGACCTCGTCGGTGTCGAACGGTTCGACCGGTACCGCGACGATCAACCTTCGCAACCTCGGTGAATCGCGCACGCTGGTGCTGGTCAACGGCCGCCGCCTGATGCCGGGCAACCCATCGTCGAGCAGCACGGCCAGCGCCGCTGCCGACGTCAACATGATCCCGGCCTCACTGTTGAAGCGCGTCGACGTACTTACCGGCGGCGCGGGTTCGGTCTATGGTTCGGACGCCATCGGCGGCGTCGTCAACTTCGTGCTCGACACCGATTACGAAGGTTTCAGCGTCGATACCTCGGGCGGTATCTACAACCACAACAACCGCAGTGAGCGCTTCCAGGCACTGTCGGCGGCGAGCGGCAACCCCGCCCCGAGCGGTCAAGCGTTCGACGGCACGCAGTTCGACATCAACTTCAAGGTCGGTGCCGGCACCAGCGACGGTCGCGGCCATGTTGTCGGCTACGGCGGCTACCGCAAGATCGGCGCGATCCTGCAGGGTTCGCGCGATTACAGCTCGTGCGGCCTGAACACCCCGGGCGCCGGCGGTAACGACTATGTCTGCGGTGGATCGCCAACCGCGTTTCCGGCCAACTTCACGCTGGGCGATGCGAGAGAGGGCGGTCCTCCGACCGGTTATACGCTGAACTCCGCAGGTCAGCTCGTGGCGGGGCGCACGCTCTACAATGCCAACCCGCTGAACTACTACCAGCGTCCCGACAAGCGCTACACGGCTGGCTTCCTCGCCAATTATGAAGTCAGCAAGGCGTTCAAGCCTTACGCCGAATTCATGTTCATGGACGATCGCTCGACCGCCCAGATCGCGCCATCGGGTAATTTCAGCAACACCACGGTTCTGAACAGCAACAATCCGTTCCTGTCGGCGGCTCAGCGGGCGACCTTCTTCCGCGACACCAATCTGGTTCGGGATGCGAACGGCAACGTCATCAACCTGACGAACCCCGATGGTACTCAGTATCAGCAGGCAAGCGTCCAGATCGGTCGTCGCAACGTTGAGGGTGGCGGTCGTCAGGCCGATCTCCGTCACACCCAGTATCGCTTCGTTGCGGGTGCACGCGGCGACATCGACAAGGGCATCTCGTACGAAGCGTACGGCCAGTTCGGCAGCACCGTGTTCAACCAGGTGTATCGCAACGAGTTCTCGGTTTCGCGCACGACCCGCGCCCTCGACGCGATCACCGACACGCGTCCGGGTTCGGCCACGCTTGGCCAGGCGGTGTGCCGCTCGGTCGTCGACGGCACCGATCCGAACTGCGTCCCGCTCAACATCTTCGGTTCCGCGGGCATCACCCCGGCGGCACTGGGTTATGTCCAGACCCCAGGCTTCCAGTCGGGCGAGAACAAGGAAAAGGTCGTCAACGCGTCGATGACCTTCAAGGGCGGTGAATATGGCGTCCAGTCGCCGTTCGCCAGCGAAGGCATCGCGCTGAACGTTGGTGGCGAATATCGCAAGGAGTCGCTCGTTCTCGAAGTCGACAATGCCTTCCTGAGCGGCGATCTCGCCGGCCAGGGCGGCGCGACGTTGCCGATCCGTGGCAGCTACGACGTGAAGGAAGTGTTCGGCGAACTTCAGGTTCCGCTCGTCAGCGATCGCCCGTTCTTCAACGAACTGACGGTCAATGGCGGCTACCGCTATTCGAGCTACAGCACGGCGGGTTCGGCGAGCTCGTACAAGGGCGAGATCGTCTGGGCGCCGATCTCCGATATCCGCTTCCGTGGCGGCTATAACCGTGCGGTCCGTGCTCCGAATACGCAGGAACTGTTCGCAACCCAGTCGGTACAGATCGACGGTGCAACCGATCCTTGCGCTGGTCCGCGCGTCAATGGTCTCGTCAATGGCAATACGGCTGCACAATGTGCGCTCACCGGTGTCGCGGCAAACCAGTTCGGTCTGGTTCAGCCAAACGAGTCCGAGCAGTATAACGGCCTGCTGGGCGGCAACCCGAACCTGAAGCCCGAAAAGGCCGACACGTTCACCGCTGGCGTGATCCTGCGTCCTTCGTTCCTGCCGGGCTTCAACCTGTCGGTCGATGGTTTCCGGATCAAGCTGAAGGATCGGATTGGTGTCATCGGCGCGGATACGACCATCGCACAGTGCCTTGCGACCGGTGATCAGGCGCTCTGCAGCCTGATCAAGCGCGGTACCAACGGTACGCTGTTCCAGGGTACGAGCGGTTACATCATCGATACCAACGTCAACGCTGGGTCACTCTTGACCCAGGGCATCGAGACGTCGGCCGGGTATACCTACCGTTCGGACAGCATCGGCACGATCGGGCTTTCGTTCAACGGCACGTACGTCGACAAGTTCACGTCGGACAAGGCCGGCGCGAAGTTCGACTGCGCGGGCCTGTACGGCGCGCAGTGCGGCTACCCGATGTCCAAGTGGCGTCACCAGGCTCGTATCTCGCTGACCACGCCGAACGGCATCGGTCTGTCGGGTAACTGGCGCTATCTGTCGGCCACCAAGTTCGAGCGTACCAGCAGCGATGCCGATCTTGCGGCGCCGTTCTTCGTCAATGATGCCCGCGTGAAGGCGCAGAACTACTTCGATCTCGCCGCAACGGTGCGGGTCGCGGACAAGTTCACCTACCGCATGGGTGTCAACAACATCCTCGACAAGACGCCGCCGATCCTCAGCGCGACGGCTTCGCCGATCGGTTCGTTCGGCAACGGCAACACTTACCCAGGCATCTACGAAGCAATCGGTCGCTACCTGTTCGTTGGTCTGACCATCGACATGTAATCGATCCTACGGGACCAAGAAAAAGGGGCGGCAGATCATCGATCCGCCGCCCCTTTTTTGTTCGGAGATGACGTTCAGGCGACCTGGAGCACCAGCTTCCCGTCGCCTTCGTCGACCTTGACGGTCGAACCGTCCTTCACCTCGCCGCGCAGGATCATGTCGGCGAGCGGGTCCTGCAGATAGCGCTGGACCGCGCGCTTCAGCGGCCGCGCGCCGTACACCGGATCATAGCCGACGCGACCCAGCCACGCGCGTGCGGCATCCGTCAGGTCGAGGACGATCTTGCGGTCGGCGAGCAGCTTGTCGACGCGCGACACCTGGATATCCACGATCGGCGCCATGTGCGCCTGCCCCAGACGGTGGAACAGGATCACCTCGTCGAGCCGGTTGAGGAATTCCGGCCGGAAATGCGACCGGACGATTTCCATCACCTGCGGCTCGACCGACGACACGTCGTCGCCCTCCGCCATGTTCGCCAGATACTGGCTGCCGAGGTTCGACGTCAGGATGATCAGCGTGTTGCTGAAATCCACCGTGCGCCCCTGGCCATCGGTGAGCCGCCCGTCGTCGAGCACCTGCAACAGCACGTTGAACACGTCGCCGTGCGCCTTCTCGACCTCGTCGAACAGGATCACCTGGTACGGCCGCCTGCGCACCGCCTCGGTCAGCACGCCGCCTTCCTCATAGCCGACATAGCCCGGAGGCGCACCGATCAGCCGCGCGACCGCGTGCTTCTCCATGAACTCGCTCATGTCGATGCGGACCATCGCGGAGGGATCGTCGAACAGGAACTCCGCCAGCGCCTTGGTCAGCTCGGTCTTGCCCACGCCGGTAGGCCCGAGGAACAGGAACGAGCCCAGCGGCCGGTTCGGATCCTGCAGCCCCGCGCGGGCACGGCGCACCGCGGTCGAAACCGCCTTCACCGCGTGCGCCTGACCGATCACGCGCTTGCCGATCGTCGCTTCCATGGCCAGCAACTTGTCGCGCTCGCCCTGCAGCATCCGCTCGACCGGGATGCCGGTCCAGCGGCTGACGACGCCGGCGATGTCGTCGGCGGTCACTTCCTCGCGCAGCATCGCGCCCTTGGTCGCCCCCGCGGCCTCGTCGAGCTGGCGCTGCAACCCCGGAATCGTCCCGTAGGAAAGCTCGCCCGCCTTGGCGAGATCGCCCGAGCGCTGCGCCTGCTCCAGTTCGAGCCGCGCAGCATCGAGCTGTTCCTTGACCCGCGCCTCGGCGTTGATCTTGTCCTTCTCGCCCTTCCAGCGCGTCGTCAGCTCGGCGGATTGCTCCTCGAGGTTGACGAGGTCGCCCTCCAGCGTGTCGAGCCGGTCGACCGACGCGTCGTCGGTCTCGCGCTTCAACGCCTCGCGTTCGATCTTGAGCTGGATGATCCGCCGGTCGAGATTCTCGATCGCCTCGGGCTTCGATTCCACCTCCATGCGAATCCGCGAGGCGGCCTCGTCCATCAAGTCGATCGCCTTGTCGGGCAGGAAGCGATCGGTGATGTAGCGGTTCGACAGCGTCGAGGCGGCGACGATCGCGCCGTCGGTGATCCGCACGCCGTGATGCAGCTCGTACTTCTCCTTCAGCCCGCGCAGGATCGAGATGGTGTCCTCGACGGTCGGTTCACCGACCATCACCGGCTGGAACCGCCGCTGCAATGCCGGGTCCTTCTCGACATATTTGCGGTACTCATCGAGCGTGGTCGCGCCGACGCAGTGCAATTCGCCTCGCGCCAGCGCCGGCTTGAGCAGATTGCCCGCATCCATCGCGCCCTCGGATTTGCCCGCGCCGATCAGTTGGTGCATCTCGTCGATGAACAGGATGATGTCGCCCTCCGCGGCTTTCACCTCGTCGAGCACGCCCTTCAGTCGCTCCTCGAACTCGCCGCGATATTTGGCACCCGCGATCAGCGAGCCGAGATCGAGCGACATCAGCCGCCGGTCCTTCAGCGTATCGGGCACGTCGCCATTGGCGATGCGAAGGGCTAGCCCTTCGGCGATCGCGGTCTTGCCGACACCGGGTTCGCCAATCAGCGCGGGGTTGTTCTTGGTCCGGCGCGCGAGGATCTGGATGGTGCGACGGATCTCCTCGTCGCGGCCGATGACGGGATCGAGCTTGCCGTCGCGCGCAGCCTGGGTGAGATCGCGCGCGAACTTCTTGAGCGCATCGTAACGATCCTCGGCGCCCGCGGTGTCGGCGCTGCGGCCCTGACGCAGACCGTTGATCGCGGTGTTCAGCCCCTCGGGTGTCACGCCGCCGGCCTTCAAAGCCTTGCCCGCCGCGGTGTTGAGCGACAGCGCGAGCGCGACCAGCAGCCGCTCGACGGTGACGAAGCTGTCGCCCGCCTTGCTCGCGATCTGCTCGGCCTGGTCGAGCACGCGCACCGCATCGTTGTCGATCCCCGGCGTGGTCTGCGCGCCCGAGCCCGACACGACCGGGATTTTCGCCAGCGCGAGATCGGTCTCGGACGTCGCACGCTTGGCGTCGCCACCAGCGGCTGCAATTAGTCCGGCCGCCATACCCTGCTCGTCCTCCAGCAGCGCCTTCAACAGATGTTCGGGGGCGATCCGCTGGTGGTTCATGCGGATCGCGACGGTCTGCGCGGATTGCAGGAAGCCCTTCGCGCGGTCGGTGAATTTGTCGATGTTCATGACGAATTCCTGTGGGAGTGTTTCGGTGTTGGCCGAAAGATGGTGTTGTATTTGGGCAACACAAGAGGCGGGCGCAGGTCGGATGCTAGGGCCCCGGCGTCACGCCAGGAATAGCGTTTATTGTCGGTATCGAAGCCGCCCCGTCATCGCTATGTTCAGGTTCGCATGCTATATGCAGCGCGTGTCCACAGCGCTCCCCCATACCTACGCCATCGGCATCGAGCCGGCCGACATCGACTTCATGGGTCACGTCAACAACGCGAACTATCTGAAGTGGGTACAGGCCGCAGTGATCGACCATTGGCAGCGCCTCGCGCCCGCCGAGGCGGTGGCCGGGCACCTCTGGGTCGCGCTGAAGCACGAGATCACGTACCGCAAACCCGCGTTCCTCGACGACGACGTCATTGCGACGGTCCTGCTCGAGAAGGTCCAGGGCGCGCGCGCGTTCTACGAGACGATCATCAAGCGCGGCGAGGATGTGCTGGCCGAGGTGAAGTCGAGCTGGTGCTGCCTCGATGCCGAGACGCTCCGCCCGTCGCGATTGGCGAACAGCGTCGTCGAGCATTTCTTCCCGAAGGCCGACCTCAGGGACTGACGGTCCCAAGGCGACCGGCCTCCGGCGATCGGTTCTCAGAAATCGATCGCCATGCCCTTCAGCTCCCAATCGCCATAGCGGGTCGGGTCGCGCGGCTCGGGATCCTTGTCCGGCACGATCGCCTCGGGTTGCGGCACCGGCGTATTCTTCGCCAGATATTCAGGTGGCTTAACGTGATCGGGGCGCTGGCCCATCGCGGCTCTCCGGATTGCGTGTTGGCGTCGTAACCGCCACATGGGCCCTGTCGCGCCGCTTTGCCACAGCCGCCGCGCGGCAAACCGAACGCGAAGGACCTTCATATGCCCGACTACACGCACGCCCCCGAGCCGCTCGGCGTTCCCGCGCGCCGCGCCGCGCTCCGCCTGCTCGACGCCGTACTGCGTCGCGGCGAGTCGCTCGAATCCGCCTTGCCGGCAGCGACCCGCGCCATCCACGGCCCAGACCGCGGCCTCGCGCACGCCATCGCCGCAGAGACGCTCCGTCGCCTGCCCGATCTCGACGCGATGATCGACTCGGTCACCAAGACCAATCTGCCCGACGATGCGAAGGCGCGGATGGCGCTGCGGATCGCGCTGGTCCAGGTGCTGATCCTCGGCACGCCTTCGCACGCCGCGATCTCGACCGTGTTGCCGCTGGTCGACGGCGGCCCGCGCAAACTCGTCCACGGCGTGTTCGGCACGCTGTTCCGCGCCAACATGCTGCTCCCCGAGGTGCCGACGCTGCCGGCCCCCGTCGAACTCCGCTGGGAAGCCGCGTGGGGTGAGGAGATGGTCGACGCCGCCGGCCGCGCGATCGCGCAGGTGCCGCCGCTCGACCTGACGATCGCCGACCCGTCCGAAACAGAAGGCTGGCGCGAGAAGCTCGGCGGCGAGAGCTTCATGCCCGGTCACCTGCGTTTGGGTGACCACGACTCGGTCCCCGACATGGCCGGGTTCGGCGACGGCGCCTGGTGGGTGCAGGACATCGCCGCCTCGCTCCCCGCGCGTCTGCTTGGGAAAGGGGAGGGCCATGTCCTCGATCTCTGTGCGGCGCCCGGCGGCAAGACGCTGCAACTCGCGAGCGCCGGCTGGACCGTCACCTCGGTCGACAATTCGCAAAGCCGGATCAAGCGCCTGCGCGAAAACCTCTACCGCACGCACCTGAAGGCCGAGGTCGTCAACGCCGACATCCTCGAATGGGCGCCGACCGAGCCCGCCGACGCGATCCTGATCGACGCGCCGTGCAGCGCCACGGGCATCTTCCGTCGCCACCCCGACGTCCTCCACCGCGTCCGCCCCTCGATCATCGCCGAGACCGCGGCGTTGCAGGCGCGGATCTTCGCGAGGGCGGCGGACTGGGTAAAGCCCGGCGGCACGTTGGTGTACGCCACCTGTTCGCTCGAGCCGTCTGAAGGCGAAGCGCAGCTCGACGCGTTCCTGTCCGCCCGCAGCGACTACACGATCGCCCCGGTAGACCAGTCCGAACTCCCCGCCGGCATCACCCCCACGGAAACCGGCACCATCCGCACCCTCCCAGGCATGCTGGCAGACCAAGGCGGCTGCGACGGCTTCTTCATCGCCCGCCTCAAGCGCAGCTAAGCAAGAGCAGTTACTTGTTCCCCCGCGAAAGCGGGGGCCCAGGATTACTCAGCGATCCGCCCGTAACTCTGGATTCCTGCCTGCGCAGGAAAACAAGAAGCGCGTACAGTAACAAACGGGGAGTTCCGCCCCCGACAATCCCGCGCTAGGACAAAATCATGCAACCCGTCCGCATCGCCCCCTCGATCCTCTCCGCCGATTTCGCCAAGCTTGGCGAGGAAGTCCGCGCCATCGACGCAGCCGGCGCCGACTGGATCCACATCGACGTGATGGACGGCCATTTCGTCCCCAACATCTCGTTCGGCCCCGCGGTCATGAAGTCGGTCCGCGGCGTCACGACCAAGCCGTTCGACGTCCACCTGATGATCTCGCCCGTCGACGCCTATCTCGACGCGTTCGCGGAGGCCGGTGCCGACTGCATCACCGTGCATTACGAGGCCGGGCCGCACATCCATCGCTCGCTCCAGCACATCAAGGGCCTCGGCAAGCGCGCCGGCGTCGTGATCTGCCCCGGCACACCGGCGAAGATGCTCGACTACCTCATGGACATGGTCGACCTCGTGCTGGTGATGAGCGTCAACCCGGGCTTTGGCGGCCAGAGCTTCATCCCGAGCCAGCTCAAGAAGATCAGCGCGATCCGCAATATGATCGAAAAGAGCGGCCGCGCGATCGATCTCGAAGTCGATGGCGGCGTCGACGCGGAGTGGGCCAAGCGCTGCATCGAGGCCGGCGCCGACGCGCTGGTCGCGGGCACCTCGGTCTTCCGCGGCGGCCCCGATCACTACGCCGCCAACATCGCCGCGTTGCGGGGGTGAACGAACCGCACGACCCCGTGACCGATCCCGCCCCCGACGGGATCGACGAAGGCCGCCGCCTGATCCGTCTCGGCGGCGACAAGGGTCTGTCGCTCGCCGATCGGCTGGCCGAGCGCTTCCACCGCCTGACATGGCGCACCCCGCTCCACACGCTGCGCCTCAAGGGGCGCTACCCGCTGAAGCTGATCGCGGTCCCCGACGACCCCATCCTCGGCGACATTCCCCGCGGCACGATGCTGCTGGAAGGCGTCCTCTCGTTCCGCGGCGAAGCGCGCGATATCGAGACGCTCGATCTTGCCAAGCCGCTTCCCAAACCCTTCGCCGAATATCTGCACAGTTTCGCGTGGCTTCGCGATCTCTCGACCGTCGCGACCCGCGCGCGCGGCGCCCCGATCGCCGAATATCTCATGGGCCTCTGGCTGACCGCGCACGCCGACACTCAGGGCGGGATCGCCTGGCGCCCCGACATGTGGGGCCGTCGCATCCTCGCGTGGACCGCGCACGCGCCGCTGATCCTGTCGTCCACCGACCAGATCTACCGCTCGAAAGTGCTCAACGCGCTCGCAAAGGGCGCACTTCACCTCGATCGCAATGGCGACAAGGCCCCCGCCGGCGCGCCCCGCATCGCCGCATGGTGCGGAGTCGTCGCGGCCGGGCTCCTCATCCCCGGCGGGGAGCCCCGCCAGGCGTTCGGCGAGGCCGGCCTGCTCCGCGCGCTCGGCACCGGCCTGTTCGACGATGGCGGCTCGGTCTCGCGCAGCCCGGCGATGCTGCTCGATTCGATCCAGTTGCTGACGCTGCTTCAGGAAAGCTACGCCGCGCGTGGCACCGAACTGCCCGAGACGGTGGCGGTTACGCTGACCCGGATGGTCGCGGCGCTGCTCGGCGTCGCGCACGCCGATCGCGGCCTGTCGAGCTGGCAGGGTGGTGGCCCCGCCAGCGAAACGCAGGTCGCAGCCGTCATCGAAGCCAGCGGTGTCCGCACGCGCCCGCTCCGCCAGGCGCGCGACTGGGGCTATCAGCGCCTCGCCGCCGGTACCGCGGTGCTCATTGTCGACGCCGCCCCGCCGCCGATCGCGCGCTTCGTCGAAGGCGGCTGCGCCTCGACGCTAGCGTTCGAATTCTCCGACGGCCCCGCACGCATCGTCGTCAATTGCGGCGGCGCGCGGGCGGGCATCGCGCAGCTCCCGCCCGCGATGGTCGAGGGCCTGCGCTCGACGGCGGCACACTCCACGCTGACGATCGCGGACAGCAACTCGACTGCGATCCTTGCCGACGGGACGCTTGGTCGCGGCGTCGGGGAGGTCGAGCTCAGCCGCCAGGAATCGGAGGCCGCCAGCCGGATCGAAGCGAGCCACGACGGCTATGTCCGCCGCTGGGGCTTCCTCCACCGCCGTCAGCTGATGCTCACCGGCGACGGCCGCGAACTCCGCGGCGAGGACGCGCTGTTGCCGCAGGGTCGCAAGCGCCGCACTGGCCTGTCGCTATTCGCGATCCGCTTCCACCTAGGGGAGGGCGTCCAGGTCTCCCCCACCGCGGACGGCCTCGGCGCGATCCTCCGCCTCCCCGGCGGCGCCTTGTGGCAATTCCGCTGCCGCGGCGGCGCGCTGGTGGTCGAGGACAGCGTGTGGATCGACGCGGACGGCCGCCCGGTCGCGACGGAGCAACTGATGATCACCGGCGAAGCCGCGGCCGGCGGCGCGAGCGTGAGCTGGGCGCTGAAGAAGGCCTGAAATCTTCCCCCTCCCTAGAAGGGAGGGGCCGGGGGTGGGTAGGCCTGCTCAAGCCCCAACGGTTCGAATATGCGGAACCCGACCCACCCCCAACCCCTCCCTTTCAGGGAGGGGAGCAGCGTCCCCCCGTTCCTCGCCCCCTGTTCCCAAACCCCAACCGACGCTAAGGCACCGCCGCACGGTGGCCTCCCCGGAACACGAAAGACTCCCATGACCAGCATCCCGATCAAGCGCGCGCTCCTGTCCGTTTCCGACAAGACCGGGATCGTCGATCTCGGCAAGGCGCTGGCCGCAAACGGCGTAGAGCTCGTCTCCACCGGCGGCACCGCCACCGCCCTCCGCGCAGCAGGCCTGGAAGTCCGCGACGTCAGCGAACTCACCGGCTTCCCCGAAATGATGGACGGCCGCGTCAAGACGCTCCACCCGATGGTCCATGGCGGCCTGCTCGCGGTCCGCGACGACGCCGGCCACGCCGCCTCGATGGCCGAGCACCAGATCGGCGCGATCGACCTCGTGATCGTCAACCTCTACCCGTTCGAGGCCACCGTCGCGAAGGGCGCCGACCGCGACACGGTGATCGAGAACATCGACATCGGCGGCCCCAGCATGGTGCGCTCGGCGGCCAAGAACCACGCCTATGTCGCGATCGTCACCGACCCCGCCGACTATGCGCTGGTCTCCGGCGGCACCACCACGCTCGACGACCGCAAAAAGCTCGCCGCCAAGGCCTTCGCCACCACCGCAGCCTATGACTCGGCGATCGCGACCTGGTTCGGCACGGTAGACCAGGCCGAGGAATTCCCCGCCACCCTGCCGATCACGCTCAAGCGCGGCGACACGCTTCGCTACGGCGAGAACCCGCACCAGTCCGCCGCGTTTTACACTGCAACCGGCACCGTCCGCGGCATCGGCCAGGCCCGCCAGCTCCAGGGCAAGGCGCTCAGCTACAACAACCTGAACGACGCCGACGCCGCGCTCGAGCTGATTGCCGAATTCCGCGACGCCGCGCCCTCCGTCGTGATCGTCAAGCACGCCAACCCCTGCGGCGTCGCCACCGGCGCCACCCTCGCCGAAGCCTATGCCGCGGCATTCGCCTGCGACACGGTCTCGGCATTCGGCGGCATCATCGCCGTCAACCGCACGCTCGACGCCGAAACCGCGCGCCAGATAACCGGCATCTTCACCGAAGTCGTCGTCGCCCCCGATGCCGACGAGGAAGCGATCGCGTTGTTCGCCGCCAAGAAGAACCTCCGCCTGCTGCTCACCGGCGACCTCCCCGATCCCGCCCGCCTCGGCTTGACGGCGAAGTCGATCGCCGGCGGCTGGCTCGTCCAGGGTCGCGACAACGGCACGCCGGGTGAGTTGAAGGTCGTCACCAAGCGCCAGCCGACCGAGCAGGAGCTGATCGACTGCCGCTTCGCCTGGACCGTCGCCAAACACACCAAGTCCAACGCAATCGTCTACGCTAAGGACGGCAGCACCGCAGGCATCGGTGCGGGCCAGATGAACCGCCTCGAATCCGCGCGCATCGCCGCGTGGAAGGCGAAGGACGCAGCCGAGAAGGCCGGCTGGTCCACCCCGCGCACGATCGGTTCGGCGGTCGCGTCGGATGCGTTCTTCCCGTTCGCCGACGGCCTGCTGGCCGCGGTCGAGGCCGGCGCGACGGCAGTGATCCAGCCCGGCGGCTCGATCCGCGACGCCGACGTCATCGCCGCAGCGGACGAAGCCGGCCTCGCAATGGTCTTCACCGGCATGCGCCACTTCCGCCACTGAGTTCGACATGCTCGGATCGCTTGCGCTAACCGTTCCCCCGCGAAAGCGGGGGCCCAGGACCACAAACGCTATCGCTTGTAACCCTGGGCTCCCGCCTTCGCGGGAGAACAGCCGCCGCGGCAAGACTGCCCATAAAACAGGCACCTCCACCGCACTGCACAAGTTTTAACCCCAAAACCCCCGCTGCTCGCCCCGCAAGCACACCCACCCCTCCACACCCCAATTGGCACGCACATTGCGAGGCGCCCCCGGTAACAAGGGGAAGGGGCGCGATGAAACTCGTCATTGCCATCATCAAGCCGTTCAAGCTCGACGAGGTGCGCGAAGCGCTCACCACGATCGGCGTGGCGGGCATGACGGTCACCGAGGTCAAGGGGTTCGGCCGTCAGAAGGGCCAGACCGAGATCTATCGAGGGGCCGAATACAGCACCAACATGGTGCCGAAGATCAAGATCGAGGTGGTCTGCGCCGCCAGCCTGTCCGATCGCGTGGTCGAGGCGATCCAGGCATCGGCGAACACCGGCGCCATCGGCGACGGCAAGATCTTCGTGCTCGACGTCGGCCAGGCGGTACGCATCCGCACCGGTGAAACCGACGATTCAGCGCTCTGAGGGGGGACGAGATGAAGCATGATTTGAAGAAGGCCGCCGTCGCGGCTCTAGGGTTCGGCGCGACGATGATCGCCGCCGCACCCGCCTGGGCACAGGCCGCAGCCGCACCGGTGGTCGCGCCTGTCGTCGCGACCGTGAACAAGGGCGACACCGCCTGGATGATGACCTCGACGATCCTCGTCCTGATGATGATCCTCCCAGGCCTCGCGCTGTTCTACGGCGGCCTCACGCGGTCGAAGAACATGCTGTCGACCATGACTCAGATCGGTGCCGTCGCGGCGCTCGCGATGCTGATCTGGGTGATGTGGGGCTACACGCTGGCGTTCGGTCCCGACGTGACCAACCCGCTGCTCAGCAACTTCATCGGCAGCTTCGACAAGGCGTTCCTGAAGGGCGTCACGCCCGCCTCGCAGGCAGCGACCTTCACCGCGGGCGTCGAGATTCCCGAATATGTCTTCATCTGCTTCCAGATGACCTTCGCCGCGATCACCATCGCGCTGGTCCTGGGGTCGGTCGTCGAGCGCATGAAGTTCTCGGCGGTGATGGTGTTCGGCCTGGTCTGGCTAACGATCGTCTACTTCCCGATCGCGCACATGGTGTGGGCATCGAGCGGGTATTTCTTCAAGGCGGGCGCACTCGATTTCGCCGGCGGCACCGTGGTCCACATCAACGCCGGCGTCTCGGCGCTGGTCGCGGCCCTGATCCTCGGCAAGCGTATCGGCTATCCGAAGGAGCCGATGGCACCGCACTCGCTGGTCATGACCGGCATCGGCACCGGGCTGCTCTGGGTCGGCTGGTTCGGCTTCAACGCCGGCTCGGCGCTCGAGGCGAACGGTTCGGCCGCGCTTGCGATGCTGAACACCTTCGTCGCCACGGCCTCTGCCGCCCTGTTCTGGATGCTTGCCGAGAAGCTCTCGGGTCACAAGGGTTCGGCTTTGGGCTTCTGCTCGGGCATCGTCGCCGGCCTCGTCGCCGTCACGCCGGCCGCAGGCAACTCCGGCCCGTTCGGCGCGATCGTCCTCGGCGCGATCGCCTCGCTCGTCTGCTTCATGGCGGTGTCGAAGCTCAAGCCGATGCTCGGCTACGACGACTCGCTCGATGCCTTCGGGATCCACGGCATCGGCGGCATGATCGGCGCGATCGGTACCGCGGTCGTCTACGCCCCGTCGCTCGGCGGCCCTGGTGCTGCGGACTATGCGATGGGCGCCAAGCTCTTCGTGCAGCTCCAGGCGGTGATCGTCACGATCATCTGGGCCACGATCGGCACCACGATCGCGATCTACGTCGCCAAGGCCGTCACCGGTCTGCGGGTCTCGCCGGAAGTCGAGCACGAGGGTCTCGACATCGGCGAGCACGGCGAGCGCGCTTACAACTGATCGGTAGCGGGCCAGTCGAGCCCGCACCCACGACGTTCCTCCTGCGGACAACCTTAGCCCGGTGTGGAAACACACCGGGCCTTTTTTATGGCGATCGAAGTGGGGCTTCGATCGAGTTCCGAAGGGGCTAAACCACCTCGTACGGCACGGCGCCGCGGCGGTCGGGATCGACCCGGATCTCGCTGGCAGCCGGCGGAAACGCGCGCTGGTCGCAGTCGGTGCGCAGGCAGATGCGGCATGACGTCCCGATCGGCGTCGCGATCCCGCCCGTCCCGAGCGCATCCGCATAGATGAACTCCGACGCGTTCGCCTCCTCGCACCCCAGCGCCACCGCATAGCGCCGCGCCGGTCGCGTGTACGTCTCGGACGGCTTCACCAATCCCTTCGCCATCGAGACGTAGCGGATGCCGTCGGTCGTCTCGATCAGCTGAGTCAGGATTCGGTCGGGGATCGCCACCGCCTCGTGGACGATCCACAACGGGCAAGCTCCCCCGAACCGCGCGAACTGCAATCGCGTGGCGGAGTGACGCTTGGTGATGTTCCCAGCCATATCGACGCGGCAGAAGAAGAACGGGATGCCGAGCGCGCCGGGGCGCTGCAACGTCGAGAGGCGGTGACAGGTCTGCTCGAAACTCGTCCCGAAGATCCGCCGCAACCGGTCGATGTCGTGGCGGACGCTCCGTGCCTCGGTGCGGAAGCGCGTATACGGCATGACGATCGCCCCGGCCGCGTAGTTGGTCAGCCCCGCGGTCAGCAGCGCGCGCGCCGTCTCCGATGCCATCTCGGACGCTGCTACGATCCCGCCGATGACGTCGCCGAACTCGTGCCGCGCGACTTGGTGCGCGAGCGAGAACAAGGTCGTCTCGCCCGGCTGCGATCCGTCGAGCCTTAGGGTCGCGCCGTCGTAATCGCGCAACGGTGCGGCGAGCGCACCCGAGATCGCGACCGACACGCCTCGCGCGGCAAGCCGAGCCTCCAGCGCCGCAACCCGGTCCGTGCCCAAAGTCTCGCCGATGTCTTCCGCCCGCCGGTCGAGAGCATCGACATAATTGCCCGCCGCATTAAACCAGTCGCGCACGTCCTCCCACGGCAGCAACCCCGGCGCCCCCGACCCCGCCACCAGCCGGTCGTCCAGCGCCCGCAACTGCTCCTGCGCGCGCCGATACGCATCGTGCATCGCGACGAGGCGCTGCGCCAACAACGGCTGGTGCTTCACCGCCCGCCGCACCGCGGTCTCGTCGAGCGCCGGCGCCTCCACACTGGTGTCCGACACCGCCTCCAGCGTCGCGATCAGCAATGCGGTATCGTCCGCCGCATCGATGCTCCCCCAGTCCGCCGGAAACTCGCGCGCGAGCGTAATCAGCACGCCCTCGGTCACCGGGCGGTCGCCATTCTCGATCTGCGAAAGGTAGCTTACCGACAGCCCGATCCGCGCGGCCATCGCCGCCTGGCTGATTCCAAGAACGCGGCGCAGGTCGCGCAGGCGGTGTCCGACGAAGAGGCGACGCGCGGGCAAAGTCATATCCGTGCCTAGTTTGCAAACCTCACGTCAGCAAGTTTGCAACATTGCATTTGCGCATCGCATCCCGCTCTGTGAAGGCAATCAGCAGGACGGAGAGACGATGTCATCCACGATCGAAGAGCTTGAACGCCGCCGCGAAGCCGCCAGAGTCGGCGGGGGCCTCAAGCGGATCGCAGCGCAGCACGCCAAGGGTAAGCTCACCGCAAGGGAACGCCTTGACGTGCTGCTGGACGAGGGATCGTTCGAGGAGCTCGACATGTACGTCGAGCATAACTGCGTCGATTTCGGCATGCAGGACCAGGTGATCCCTGGCGACGGCGTGGTCACCGGCTCGGGCACGATCAACGGCCGCCTCGTCTTCGTTTTCAGCCAGGACTTCACCGTGTTCGGCGGCTCCTTGAGCGAACGTCACGCGCAGAAGATCTGCAAGGTGATGGACAGCGCGATGAAGGTCGGCGCACCGATCATCGGCCTCAACGACAGCGGCGGCGCACGCATCCAGGAGGGGGTGGCCTCGCTCGGCGGCTATGCCGAGGTGTTCCAGCGCAACGTGCTCGCGTCCGGCGTCGTGCCGCAGCTCTCGCTGATCATGGGACCGTGCGCAGGCGGTGCGGTCTATTCCCCCGCAATGACCGACTTCATCTTCATGGTGAAAGATTCGAGCTACATGTTCGTCACCGGCCCCGACGTGGTCAAGACGGTGACCAACGAGGTCGTGACGCAGGAGGCGCTCGGCGGCGCGGTGACCCACACCACCAAGACGTCGGTCGCCGACAACGCGTTCGAGAACGACATCGAGGCGTTGTTGGCCGCGCGCGACTTCTTCGATTTCCTGCCGTCGTCCAACCGTGACGGCGTGCCCGAGCGTCCTACCGCGGACGAATGGGACCGGATCGAGGAGAGCCTCGACACGCTGATCCCGGCGTCGGCGAACCAGCCCTACGACATGCACGAGCTGATCCGGAAGACCGTCGACGAAGGCGATTTCTTCGAGACTCAGCCGGCGCATGCGGCCAACATCATCACCGGCTTCGGCCGCATCGAGGGCCGCACGGTCGGCTTCGTCGCGAACCAGCCGATGGTGCTCGCCGGCGTGCTCGACATCAACAGCTCGAAGAAGGCGGCGCGGTTCGTGCGCTTCTGCGATGCGTTCGAGATTCCGATCGTCACCTTCGTCGACGTCCCCGGCTTCCTGCCCGGCACCGCGCAGGAGCATAACGGCATCATCAAGCACGGCGCGAAACTGCTGTTCGCCTATGCCGAGGCGACCGTGCCCAAGATCACCGTCATCACGCGCAAAGCTTACGGCGGCGCGTACGACGTGATGGCGTCGAAGCACCTGCGCGGCGACCTCAACTACGCCTGGCCGACCGCTGAGATCGCGGTGATGGGCGCGAAGGGTGCGGTCGAGATCATCTTCCGCGGCAAGACGCCCGAAGAGATCGCCGAGCGCACCGCGGAATACGAGGCGCGGTTCGCGAACCCGTTCGTGGCCGCGTCGAAGGGCTTTATCGACGAGGTCATCCAGCCCCACTCGACCCGCCGCCGCATCGCGCTCGGCCTACGGAAGCTCCGCGGCAAGGCGCTGGAGAATCCGTGGAAGAAGCATGACAACATCCCGCTGTGATCCAGCGGCTTGTTGCATGATGATAAGCACATTATCATGTCATGCGAAGGAGTCGTGACATGCAGACCGAACGCGTGACGTTTCTGACTACGCCCGATCATAAGGCCGCGCTCGATGCGTTCGCGGCGAACAGCGGCATGTCCGTCGGCCGCGTCGTGCGCGAAGCAACGACGCGGTATATCGCGACACCGGCATCGCGCGACGAGGAAGCGGCATTGGCGTTTCTCGCACCGGAGATCGAGGCCGCTGTCGACGACATGAAGATGTCCATCCAGTCGATGCGTGAGAATATCGCGCGCACCTGCGCTGTGGTCGATGCGGTGCTGGCGGGCGAAAGACCGTGAGTGCAGGCGAAAGGGCATTCGGCGTTTTCAAGACGATCCTGACGCTGAAGGATCAGCTCGATGGCCTTGATCGGGACGTGGCCCAGCTTGGCGGGCGACTTGCCGGTCTTGCCGGCGCGCATGGTGATCTCCGCGATCGAGTGTCTCGCTTGGAAGGGGTGATCGAAGGTGCCGCAATGGCGGCGGCCCAGCAGCGGAGGATTGAGGGATGATCGCGTTTCTTCTGCTTCAAGCCGCAGCCGTGGCGGCACCTGCACCAACCTGGAAGCTCGCAGATCGCACCAATCAGGCGGGCGTGCGCAGCATCTCTGCGTCGGTCACAGGCAATGACGGTCTGTCGCGGTTCGTCGTGAAGTGCGACGTTGCGTCCGAGCCGATCGTGTCGATCCAGTTCATCCAGCCGCAGCCGCTCGGGCAGGGGCCGGACAAGCTTGTCGCGGTGCGCTTCGACGGCGGGCCTGCGTTCAATTACAGCTGGCAGTTTCCGGGCACCGGCACCTACGTCACCGATCCCGAGGCAATCACCAGGTTGACCACGTTTCTCGTAAAATCGAAGACGGTACGGGTCGAGACCACCAACGGCGCAAGCTTTGCGGTGCAGGCGAATTTCATCGCACCGACCGGTGATGCGATGATCCGGCAGGTGCTCGGTGTATGTGGTTACACGCTCGGTGTCGTTCCCACGCCGCCGCCCCCATCGAAGGATGCGCAATGACGCTGGGCCGCCTTAACCATGTCGGGGTCGCGACGCCGTCGATCGCGAAGTCGGTCGAGACGTATCGCCTGCTGCTCGGTGCGACCGCGATCGGTGAGCCGTTCGACCTGCCGGCACAGGGAGTGAAGGTGTGCTTCATCGATGCGCCGAACGCGCAGATCGAGCTGATCGAGCCGTATGACGAGAGTTCGCCGATCGCTGGCTTCCTGCGCAAGAACCCGGCAGGCGGGCAGCATCATGTCTGCTTCGAGGTCGCCGATATCGCCGCCGCTGTCGCCGACCTGAAGGGGAAGGGCGCGACCGTGCTGGGCGAGCCGCGGATCGGCGCGCATGGCACGCCGATCGTGTTCGTGCACCCGAAGGACTTTGGCGGCATGCTGGTCGAGTTGATGGAGACGCCGGGCGATACCGGCGCGCACTAGGAGAGATCTGATGGCCGCGTACGAGCATATCCTCAGCGAACGGCGCGGCGACGTGCTGGTGCTGACGCTCAACCGGCCCGACCGGCTGAACGCCGCGCCCCCCGCGATGTTCGAGGAACTGCGCGCGGCGCTGGGCGATCTGGATGGGGCGCGGGCGGTGTTGATCGCGGGCGCGGGGCGCGCATTCTGTTCGGGCGCGGATGTCGGCGGCGGGGCGCTTGGTTCGGACAATCCGGGCGAGGCGACGTTCGCGGCGCTGACCGGAAGCTACAATCCGACGATGATGGCGATCGCCGACTTGTCGGTGCCGGTGGTGAGTGCAGTGCGCGGGCCGGCTGCGGGGATCGGCTGCAGCCTCGCGCTCGCTGCCGATTTCTGCGTCGCGAGCGAGAGTGCGTATTTCCTGCAGGCGTTCGTGAACATCGGGCTGGTGCCGGACGGCGGCGCGTCGTGGATGCTGCCGCGGTTGATCGGCAAGGCGCGGGCGACGGAAATGATGATGCTCGGCGAGCGCGTGCCGGCGGCCAAGGCGCTCGACTGGGGTATGGTGCACAAGGTCGTCGCGGACGACGCGCTCGATGCCGAGGCGTTCGCGCTGGCCGAGCGGCTGGCGGCGATGCCAACGGTCGCGCTCGGGTTGATGCGGCGGGCGATCACCGCCGCGTACGAGACGGATTACGCGACCGCAATGCAGGCCGAGGCGGCGAACCAGCGTGACGCGCGGGGGTCGGCGGATTCGATGGAGGGCGGCTGCGCGTTCCTCGAAAAGCGCAAGCCGGTGTTCACGGGCAAGTGACCTCCGCGTCCAACACCACCCCGGCGAAGGCCGGGGGCCAGTTGGGCAACGGTCGATTGGCTGGTGCTGCGCTGCGTTATTTCGACCTTTCCAACTGGGCCCCGGCCTTCGCCGGGGTGAAGTTCTTCGCATGACCGACAAGCCCGAATCCGCCCCCACGCTCGCCGACTGGCAGGCCGCCGCTACCAAGGAAGTAAAGGGCGCCGACCTCACCTGGCCGACCCCCGAGGGCATCGACGTCAAACCGCTCTACACCGCGGAAGACGTCACCGCCGACCCCGGCCTCCCCGGTTTCGCCCCCTTCACCCGCGGCGTCCGCGCGTCGATGTACGCGGGCCGCCCCTGGACGATCCGCCAATACGCCGGCTTCTCCACCGCCGAAGCCTCGAACGCATTCTACCGCCGCAACCTCGCCGCCGGCCAGAAGGGGCTGAGCGTCGCGTTCGATCTCGCCACGCACCGCGGCTACGACTCCGACCACCCCCGCGTCACCGGCGACGTCGGCAAGGCGGGCGTCGCGATCGATTCGGTCGAGGACATGAAGATCCTCTTCGACGGCATCCCGCTCGACAAGATGTCGGTCAGCATGACGATGAACGGCGCGGTGATCCCGATCCTCGCCTTCTTCATCGTCGCGGGCGAGGAGCAGGGCGTCGACCGGAAGCTGCTCGACGGGACCATCCAGAACGACATCCTCAAGGAGTTCATGGTCCGCAACACCTATATCTACCCGCCCGAGCCGAGCATGCGGATCATCTCGGACATCTTCGGCTACACCAGCCGCGAGATGCCCAAGTTCAACAGCATCTCGATCAGCGGCTATCACATGCAGGAGGCGGGAGCGACGCAGCTCCACGAGCTCGCCTTCACGATCGCCGACGGCATGGAATATGTGAAATACGGCGTCGCGTCCGGACTCGACATCGACAAGTTCGCCGGGCGGCTGTCGTTCTTCTTCGCGATCGGCATGAACTTCTTCATGGAGATCGCCAAGCTCCGCGCCGCCCGCGTCCTCTGGCACCGCGCGATGACGCAATTGGGCGCGCAGGACGAGCGCTCGAAGATGCTCCGCACGCATTGCCAGACGTCGGGCGTCTCGCTGACCGAGCAGGACCCGTACAACAACGTCATGCGCACGACGATCGAGGCGATGGCGGCGATGTTGGGCGGCACGCAGTCGCTCCACACCAACGCGCTCGACGAGGCGATCGCACTGCCGACCGACTTCTCCGCCCGGATCGCGCGCAACACGCAGATCGTGATCCAGGAAGAGACGGGGATGACCAAGGTCGTCGATCCGCTCGGCGGCAGCTATTATATCGAGAGCCTGACGCAGTCGCTGGTCGACGGCGCATGGACCCTGATCGAGCGGATCCAGTCCGAAGGCGGCATGGCGAAGGCGGTCGCGGCAGGCTGGCCCAAGGCGATGATCGAGGAAGCCGCCGCCGGCCGCCAGGCGCGCGTCGATCGCGGCGAGGACGTCATTGTCGGCGTGAACAAGTACAAGCTCGCCGAACAGGACGCGATCGAGATCCTCGACGTGGACAACGTCGCGGTGAGGGCGGGCCAGATCGAACGCATCAACCGCGTAAAGGCCACGCGCGACGAAGCCGTGTGCCGGGCTGCGCTCGACGCGTTGCGGGAAGGGGCGAAGGGCTCCGACAACCTCCTCGCGCTCGCCGTCGACTGTGCCCGAGCCCGCGCCACACTCGGCGAAATCTCGTCCGCGATGGAGGACGTGTTCGGCCGCTACGGCACGCAACCGACCCCCGTCTCCGGCATCTACGGCGGCGCGTACGAGGACGACGCACGCTGGACCCGCCTCACCGACGGCGTCGAAGCCACCGAACGCCGCCTCGGCCGCAAACCCCGCATGCTCGTCGCCAAGATGGGTCAGGACGGCCACGACCGCGGTGCGAACCTCGTCTCGTCGATGTTCGGCGACTTGGGCTTCGAGATCGTACCCGGCCCGCTGTTCCAAACCCCCGCCGAAGCCGCCGCACTCGCGCTGGAAAACGACGTCGACATCGTCGGTGCCTCGTCGCTCGCCGCCGGCCACAAGACGCTAATCCCCGAGCTGATCGGCTACCTCCGCGAGGCGGGGCGCGCGGATATCAAGGTGATCGCGGGTGGCGTTATCCCCGCACAGGACTATCAGGCGCTGCGCGATGCCGGGGTCCAGGCGATCTTCGGCCCCGGCACCAACCTGATCCAGGCCGCCGAGGACGTGTTGAAACTCCTCGGCCACAACATGGCCCCGCAAGAGGAAGCCGCCGAATGACCGATACCCTCCTCCGTACGCTCGCCCATGCAGTGGCTCCGAGCCTGGTGCGCGATGCTCCCGTTTCCCGCACCGACTGGACACGCCCCGAGATCGCCGCGCTGTTCGACCTCCCGTTCGACGAACTCATGTACCGCGCGCAGACCGTCCACCGCGCACATCACGCGATCGGCGAGGTCCAGCTCTGCACGCTGCTGTCGATCAAGACCGGCGGCTGCCCCGAGGATTGCGGCTATTGCTCGCAGTCCGCCTCGTCCGACTCCGGCCTCAAGGCGGAAAAGCTGATGGACGTCGACGCGGTCCTCGCCGACGCCGCGCAGGCCAAGGCCGCGGGATCGCAGCGTTTCTGCATGGGCGCCGCCTGGCGCAACCCGAAGCCGCGCGACATGCCGAAGGTCGTGGCGATGGTCGAGGGCGTCCGCGCGATGGGGCTCGAGACGTGCATGACGCTCGGCATGCTCGACGCGGACCAGGCCAAGCAGCTCGCCGACGCCGGCCTCGATTACTACAACCACAACATCGACACCTCGCCGGAGAACTACGGCAACGTCATCACCACGCGCACCTTCGGCGACCGGCTGGAGACGCTGGCGAACGTCCGTGACGCCGGGATCTCGGTCTGCTGTGGCGGGATCGTCGGGATGGGCGAGACGCGCAGCGACCGCGTTGGCTTCGTCCACGCGCTCGCCACGCTGCCGCGCCATCCCGAGAGCGTGCCCGTCAACGCGCTGGTCCCGGTCAAGGGCACGCCGCTCGGCGACATGCTCGCCGGCACGCCAATGGCGCAGATCGACGATATCGAGTTCGTCCGGACGGTCGCAGTCGCACGCATCACGATGCCGCTCAGCATGGTGCGCCTGTCGGCAGGGCGCGAGAGCATGTCCGAGGCGACCCAGGCGCTGTGCTTCATGGCGGGCGCGAACTCGATCTTCACCGGCGACAAGCTGCTGACCACCGGCAACGCCGGCGACAGTGCCGATGCGACGCTGCTGGCAAAGCTTGGGATGAAACCGATGGTCGGCGCGGAGCCGATGAGAGAGGCCAAGACATGCTGCTGATCGCACTCCTGATGACCGTGGCGGCGCCGATGCAGTCGCAGGCGACGATGAACGCGTCCGCCGGTACGAGTTATGCGCGGGCGGATGCGGCGATGGCCGCGCAGTGGAGGCGGACCTACGCCTATATGAAGGGGCGCGACGCGCAGGACGGGTCGCGCGGCAGCGGGTTTGGCTATGCGGCCGCGCTGTTGGAGAGCCAGCGCGCGTGGCTCAAGTTCCGCGATACGCAGTGCGTGATCGAAGGCGGGCAATATGCCGGTGGTTCGGCGCAGGGCCCGACGACGGCGGGGTGTCGGACCGACCTCACGCAGGCTCGCACGAAGCAACTCAAGACGATGATGTGGTACCAATAACCAGTCCGCACCCGGACCGCGTCCGGCAAGACGGCACAGATTAGGGCGAGTGATGTTCAAGAAAATCCTGGTCGCCAATCGGGGCGAGATCGCATGTCGGGTCATGCGGACCGCCAAGGCGATGGGCATCAAGACCGTCGCGGTCTATTCCGACGCCGACGCGCGCGCGCCGCATGTGCTGATGGCCGACGAGTCGGTCCGGCTCGGGCCGGCACCCGCCGCGGAGAGCTATCTCAAGGCGGAGCTGATCCTGCTCGCGGCCAAGGAAACCGGCGCGGACTGCATCCACCCCGGCTACGGCTTCCTCTCCGAACGCGAGAGTTTCGCGCTGGCCTGCGGCGAGGCCGGGATTGCTTTCGTCGGGCCTCCCCCCAACGCGATCGCCGCGATGGGCGACAAGATCGAATCGAAGAAGCTCGCCAAGGCCGCGGGCGTCAACGTCGTGCCGGGCTATCTCGGCGAGATCGACAGCACCGACCACGCGGTCGAGATCGCCGGTGGCATCGGCTATCCGGTGATGATGAAGGCATCGGCCGGCGGCGGCGGCAAGGGCATGCGGCTGGCGTATAGCGAACAGGACGTCCGCGAAGGCTTCGAGGCGACCAAGCGGGAAGGGCTCGCCAGCTTCGGCGACGACCGCGTGTTCATCGAGAAGTTCATCGAAAGCCCGCGTCACATCGAGATCCAGCTGATCGGCGACCAGCACGGCAACATCGTCTATCTCAACGAGCGCGAATGCTCGATCCAGCGCCGCCACCAGAAGGTCGTCGAGGAGGCGCCGTCGCCGTTCGTCACGCCGAAGATGCGGAAAGCCATGGGCGAGCAGGCGGTCGCGCTGGCACAGGCGGTCGGCTATTATTCGGCGGGAACGGTCGAGTTGATCGTCTCGGGCGCGGATACGACGGGGGAGGGGTTCTACTTCCTCGAGATGAATACCCGGCTCCAGGTCGAGCATCCGGTGACGGAGGAGATCACCGGGCTGGACCTCGTCGAGCTGATGATCCGGGTGGCTGCGGGGGAGCCGCTCGGGTTCACGCAGGATGACGTGAAGCTCAACGGTTGGTCGATCGAGAACCGGGTGTATGCCGAGGACCCGTATCGCGGGTTCCTGCCGAGCATCGGCCGCCTGGTCCGGTATAACCCGCCCGAAGCTTCTCCCCTCCCGCTTGCGGGAGGGGGAGCAGAAGAACCCCGAGTCCGCGTCGACGATGGCGTCCGCGAGGGCGGCGAGGTCAGCATGTTCTACGACCCGATGATCGCCAAGCTCATTACCTGGGCGCCCACCCGCGACGGCGCGATCGCCGCGCAGATCGCTGCGCTCGATGCGTTCGAGCTGGAGGGGCCGGGCAACAACATCGACTTCCTCTCGGCGATCATGCAGCACCCGTGCTTCCAGTCGGGCGCGCTCACCACCGGCTTCATCGCCGAGGAATATCCCGAGGGCTTCCACGGAGCGCCCGCCGACGTCGAATTGCTGAAGACGCTCGCCGCCGTCGCTGCCTTCGCCGCGACCGCAGAAGCCGACCGCGCCCGCCGCATCGATGGCCAGCTCGGCAAGCGCCTCCGCCCGCCCGCCGACTGGGTGGTGACCATCGACAAGATCGACCACGCGGTGACGGTCTCGACCGACGGCATCATGGTCGACGGCGAAGAGCTCGACTTGGCGCTCGAATACACGCCCGGCGATCGCATGGTGGTCGCCGACGGTCACGGGACCGATGGCGACGAACACCTGACGATCCGCATCGCCAAGGCCCGCGCCGGCTTCAAGCTTACGGCGCGAGGGGCGAGCCATGTTGCCCGCGTGCTGCCCGCCCGCGTCGCGCCGTACACGGCGCATCTGATCGAGAAGGTCGCGCCCGATCTGTCGAAGTTCCTGATCTGCCCGATGCCGGGGCTGCTGGTGCGGCTCGACGTCGCGGCGGGCGACAAGGTCGAGGCGGGGCAGGCGCTGGCCGTAGTCGAGGCGATGAAGATGGAGAACATCCTGCGCGCCGAGAAGACGGGGACGGTGAAGTCGGTTGCGGCGAAGACCGGGGACAGCCTGGCTGTGGATCAGGTTATTCTCGAACTGGACTGAGCGACGCGCGGTCCAGTTCCGCCCCAGTAAACGCCCATCCCGCCCCGTCATGCCGGACTCGTTCCGGCATCCACCGTTCCGCATACCGGATAGAATTGAATGTGCGGAGCGGTGGGTCCCGGCCTCCGCCGGGATGACGGAGGGGGAAAGGGGCCGCTTTCCTGCTGGCCATCATGGCGCAGCGGACCGCACTTCTTGTTTCCCCGCGAAGGCGGGGACCCAGTCTGGGCTCCCGCCTTCGCGGGAGAACAAGTAGGGTCTAGCCGGCGGCTGCATTTCCAGTACCGCGTTCCAATCACCCACCCCGGCGAAGGCCGGAGCCCAGTTGAGAGCGGCTGGTGATCTAGGTCAGCGCTTCGTTACAGCGACCTTTCCATCTGGGCTCCGGCCTTCGCCGGGGTAGTACATCTGTTTGTCGGATGGACGTGCGATGGGCAGGCGCTCGTCCTGAGACTTGCTGAAAACAGCGGCAGCGGTGCCGAGACCCAAGCCCAACGCCACCCCCTCCCGTTTCCGACCCCATAGCTGTACAGCACCCCGGATGACCCTCTTCCGTTACCTCGCCACGCTCCTCCTTCTAGCCAGCGCGCTCCCCGCGATCGCGCAGGACGAGCCCAAGGTCGCGACCGTCGCAGCGAGCCTCACCCAAGCCTCCGCCGAACTCCAGGCGATCGACGACGCCACCCCCGCCGCGCGCGACGACAAGGCGCGGCAAGCCCTCCGTACCCGCGCGCAAACCGTGCAGACCACCGCCGCCGACGCAGTCCGCACCCTCACCCCCGAGATGGCCCTCGTCCAGGCGCGCGTCACCGAGCTCGGCGCCGCCACCCCCGGCGTGGTCGAAGCGCCCGAGATCCGCCAGCAACGCAAGCTCCTCGCGCAGAGCCAGTCCGCGATCGACTCCGCGATCAAGCGCGCCCGCCTCATCGGCATCGAGGCCAAGCAGCAGATCGACGATATCGGTGCGGCCGAGGCGGAGGAACTCGGCCAGCAACTGTCCGAAAACACCGGCTCGCCGCTGTCGCCGACATTATGGGCCGCGATCGTCGATCACCTGCCGCGCGACACCGCGCGCATGATGCGGTTCGCCAATGTCGAGATCCGCCAGTTCGGCGCGCGGTTCGACATGCGCGCCGGCACCGGCCTGCTGATCGGGATCCTAACCGCGCTGGTGCTGATCGTGCCGCTACGACGCTGGCTGCACGGCGTCGGCCGGCGCTACGCGACCA
Source organism: Sphingomonas sp. PP-CC-1A-547 (assembly GCF_003610375.1). Lineage (GTDB taxonomy): Bacteria > Pseudomonadota > Alphaproteobacteria > Sphingomonadales > Sphingomonadaceae > Sphingomonas. Next base: position 263,943 of record NZ_RAPZ01000012.1, on the reverse strand, counting down.
ACCACGCGCCCGGCGGTCGCCTGCGACGCTCGGCCTATGCGCTGTGGTTGGTCGTGATCGGCACCGCGCTGCCCGGCCTCGCCGCCTGGGCGATCGTCGCCTCGCTGCGCTGGGCCGGGCTGGTATCGCCCGCCTGGAGCCGGTTCGGCGCGCTCTTCGTCGGGATCACATGGTTCTGCGCGTTCGTGTCGTCGCTCGGCGGTGCGCTCCTGCTGCGCGGCCAGTCCACATGGCGGCTGCTGCCGATCGGCGACCCGGCCGCGCAGGCGCTGCGCCCGTACACCTGGATGGCCGCCGGGCTGATCTTTTTCGGCCAGCTGCTGATCGCGACGAACACGCTGATCGGCATCAGCGCGCCGGCATCGAGCGCGGCCAACGCGGTCGTTGCGTTGCTCCACATCGTCCTGCTCGGCGCGATCCTGGTGACGCTAGGCCGGTTGCGCGCCGCCGCGCTGCCCGACCCGACAAAGCCCGCGCGCAACACGCTGCTCGCGATCGTCGCGACATTGGTCTGGCTGGTCCTGCTCGTGACGCTGATCGCCGGGCTGATCGGCTATGTGAACTTCGCGCTGAAGGTCGCGACGTGGTTGCTGTGGGGGGCGATCGTCGGCGCGTCGTTGTACCTGATGATGACGTTCACCGACGATGCGTGCCGGACGCTGCTGTCGAGCGGCAACCGTCTCGGGCGTTCGGCGAACAGCGGGTTCGGGGTCGACAACAAGACCGTCGACCAGATCGGCGTACTGCTGTCCGCGGTGTTGCGGCTGCTGCTGATCCTGCTCGCGGTCGGCGCGGTGATGGCGCCGTTCGGGGCGGGCGTCGGCTCGGCGTTCGAGCTGTTCGGGACGGTCGCGAACGGCGTGACGATCGGCCAGGTCACGATCTCGCCGGGCGCGGTGCTGCGCTCGATCGCGGTGCTGTTCGTCGCGCTCGCGATCATGCGCGGGCTGCAGCACTGGCTGGTGAACAGCTATCTGCCGACCACCGCGATGGATGCCGGCGCGCAGAATTCGGTGATGATGGTCGCGCGCTATGCCGGGATCATCGCCGCGGTGCTGTGGGCGCTCGGCGCGCTCGGGATTGGCATGGAGAAGCTTGCCGTAGTGCTCGGCGCGCTGTCGGTCGGGATCGGTTTCGGCCTCCAGGCGATCACGCAGAACTTCGTCTCAGGCCTGATCCTGCTCGCCGAGCGCCCGGTGAAGATCGGCGATCTCGTCCGGATCGGTAACATGGAGGGCGACGTAAAGCGGATCAACGTCCGCTCGACCGAGATCCAGGTGGCGGACCGCTCGACGCTGATCGTCCCGAATTCGGAGCTGATCACCAAGACCATCCAGAACATGACGCTGGCAGCGCCGATCGGCCGGATCCAGCTTCAATTCTCGGTGCCGCTCGAGGAGGATCTGGATGCGGTGCGGACGATGCTGTTCGCGGCATTCGCGGAGAAGCACGAGGTGCTCGACGATCCCGAGCCCAAGGTGTTCATCGATTCGATCGATGCCGGTCGCGCCAAGTTCAACTGCTTCGCGTACGTGGCGAGCCCGCGGGATGCCTATCCGATGCGCAGCGAACTGCTGTTCACGCTGCTCCGCCAGTTCCGCGAGGCGGGCATCGAAGTCGGCTCGACCGCGACCAAGATGGAGATCGTCGGCGGCATGCCTGCTTCGCCTGCTACCGACGTGCCGGCCTGATCATTTGACCGAATAGGGAATCGAGATCGTATAGGCGGTGCCGGCGGCCATCTTGCCTTTCGGATTGAACTTTACCGCGGTGACCAGCCCTTGCGTCGTCGCATCGCCGGCGACCGGGGTGTAGCCCCAGACGTTGCTGCCGGTGGCGAAATCGACGTCGTCGCCGCCGTCAGACGGCGATACATAGCTGAACCGCAACCCGGTCGTGCCGGTGGTATCGTCACCCCGCACGACCGGGCCGTTGCCCGTGCCGTCCCCGTCGAGCGCGATGCGCAGCCCGGCGGGGGTGGGCAGCGTCACGGCGAGCGTGTTGAGGTCGAGCGGCACGATGTCGGGGTTTTCGATCCGCATCATGATCCGCAATTTCGAGCCGGGGATGGCCTTGGGGTTGTTGGTCGATGCGGACGCTTCCCATGTGGTCCGCTGCGAGACGGAGACGATCGCGCCCTTTTCGGCGACGGTCATGGTGACGGCGACGGTCCCGCTGGCGCTGCCGCTATCGCGGTTTAAGCAAATATTCACCAGCCCAAGCGCGTCCAGCCCGAGCAGCGTGCAGAACGACCAGTCCCACTTCACCTCGAAACTGCCGGTATAGACACCGGGTGCCAGGCTGGTCGTGCTCCGCGCCTTCAGGTAGATCGGCACGGCAGCGCGCCCGTTGCTGAGCAGCGCCAAGCCGGTGCCGTTGACGAGCGTGCGCGGCGTGCCCGGAACGATCGGATACTGGCCGCCTTGGTCCGCCGCCAACAGGTAGGTAGCGGTCGACGTGCCGGACTTCAGCGTCAGGACCGTACCCGCCTTGACGGTGGCGACCAGCGAATCGTTCGACATCAGCGCCAGCAGCGTGGTGTTCGCGCAGCCGAACGACCCGGTGGTCGCGACGTAGGGCATCGCCGACGGCACCGTGTCGGTCGAATAGAGCGCGGCCGGCGAGAAGGTACCGACATCGGCGGAAGAGGTCTTCGCGACACCGCAGGCAGCCCAGGCGGTCCCCGGCACGGCGATCGCCGCCACCGACGCCGCAGCTGCCATCACGATTCTCATCACTGCGGTCGGCAACGCCTCGCCCCTTTGCGCCTGTCAATGTGCACGGGCTAGTCGGCGATTCGTTAACGCGCTTTCAAAGACCTGAAATGGGTGTTTTCGTCGAACCGGTTCATCGCGAAGGTGTCGGCGGCCTTGCGGCGCTTGCGGCGGCCGTCAAACTGTTGAAACGTGCCGGACATGACGATCGCGCCCACCGCATCTCGCCCTTCGGCCCAGCCCAGCACCGTCCTGATCGCGAGCGTCGCCACTGCCGCGCTCTCGGGCCTGTTGTTCGGTTTCGACACCGCGGTGATTGCCGGCGTCACCGGCGCACTGAAGGCGAAGTTCGCGCTGAGCGAGGCGTGGCTAGGCTTCACCGTCTCGTCCGCGCTCTGGGGTACGCTGATCGGTGCGCTGTTCGTGGGCACGCTCGGCGATCGCTACGGCAGTCGCAACGTGCTGCGGATGCTCGCCTTCCTGTACGTCGTCACCGCGCTTGGCTGTGCGCTGGCGTGGAACTGGCACAGCTTCATCGGCTTCCGCTTCATCAACGGCATCGCGATCGGCGGCTCGTCGGTGCTCGCACCCGCCTATATCGCCGAGCTGGCGCCGCCAGCACAGCGCGGGAAAATGGTCGGCGGGTTCCAGTTCGCGGTCATCCTCGGCATCCTGCTCGCCTATGTCTCGAACGCGGTCATCGGTTCGCTCGATCTCGGCGATGTCGAGTGGCGGTGGAAGCTCGGGATCGTCGCGGCACCGTCGCTGGTCTTCTCCGCGCTGCTGTTCCGCATTCCCAATTCGCCGCGCTGGCTGCTCGCCAAGGGTCGCGACGTCGAGGCGAAGGACGTGCTGGCGCTGGTCGGAATGAGTCCCGACGTCGCGTGCGCGGACCTCGATGCGCCGAAGGGCGAAGCGTCGCTGTCCTGGACGCGCCACCGCAAGCCGATCACGCTCGCCTTCCTGGTCGCGATGTTCAACCAGTTCAGCGGCATTAACGCGTTCCTCTATTACCTCAACGACATCTTCAAGGCGTCCGGCGGCAGCCTTTCGCCCGACCTGCAAGCCGTGATGATCGGTGTCGCCAACATGGTCTTCACGCTGCTCGGCATGCTCCTGATCGACCGGATCGGGCGGCGAACGCTCCTGCTGTGGGGCTCGGCCGGCATGACCGCGGCGCTGACCGTCGGCGGGTTGGCGCTATTGGGAGTCCTGCCCAACTGGCTGCTGCTGCCGTCGCTGATCGTGTTCATCATGTTCTTCGCCCCCGGCTCGGGCGCGGTGATCTGGGTCTATATCTCGGAGGTTTTCCCGCAGAACGTCCGCGCGCGCGGGTCGAGCATCGGGTCGTCGAGTCACTGGGGCTGGAACGCGGTGATCGCGCAGGTCTTCCCCATCGCTGCGGCATGGTCGGCAGGCGCCCCGTTCCTGTTCTTCGCCGCGATGATGGCGGTGCAGTTCGTGACCGTGTTCCTATACTTTCCCGAGACCAAGGGCGTGCCGTTGGAGGAGATGGAAGCGCATATGTCGCGATAAGCCGCGCTTGTGACGAAAGCACCGCCGAACCGGCACAATCCTGCGACAATTGCCGCCTAATCGGCATGCTCGATCATCGGGGTGGAACGGGTATGCGCAGTTTGGGTCTGGTTCTGGCAGTGAGCATGCCCGCAATGGCGGCCGCGCAACAGGCACCGTCGCGTCCCGCCGCCGCACCCGCCGCGCAATCGCCCGAACAGGACGAGGGCGCCGAATCCGAGGAGATCGTCGTCACGGGTTCGCGCAAACTCCCCGGCGCGGTGATCGGCGACATCCCACCCGACCAGACGCTGGGCCAGGCCGAGATTCGATCCTACGGCGTCAGCACCGTCTCCGACCTGCTCAACGAACTCAGCCCGCAGACCACCAGCGGTCGCGGCAGCGGCGGCGCGCCGGTCGTGCTGCTCAACGGCCGCCGCATCTCCAGCTTCAGCGAGATTCGCGACATCCCGACCGAGGCGATCCAGCGCGTCGAGATCCTGCCCGAGGAGGTCGCGCTCAAATACGGCTATCGCGCCGACCAGAAAGTCGTGAACTTCGTCCTGCGCCGCCGCTTCCGCGCGGTGACTGCCGAGGCCGCCGACACGCAGGCGACCGAGGGCGGCGGCAACACCCCCAAGGGCTCGCTAGACATGCTCAACATCGCGCGCGATCGCCGGCTCAACCTGCACGTCGAATACACGTCGAGCGAGCCGCTCACCGAATCGCAGCGCGACATCCTCCAGCCTCAGCGCACCGCGAACAGCGGGCTCGGCGCGGATGGCAATGTCGTCGACCAGCGGCCGTTCCGCACGCTCCAGTCCGCGACCAGCACCTTCACCGCGAACAGCGTCTATGCGCGCAACATCTTCGGCAATATCGGCGCGACGATCAACGGCCGCCTCGAATCGACCGACAGCCGCAGCCTCAACGGCCTGCCCGTCGTCGCGCTGACACCGTTCGGCAGCACCACGTCCGTCAATCGCGCGATCGAAGACGACGGCGTCCTGCCGTTGACCCAGCGGACCTCGTCGATCGCCGCGCATCTCGGCACCACGCTCAACGGCGATATCGGCACGTGGCGGTGGAACGTGACGGGCAATTACGATCGCAGCGACACGCAGACCTTCACCGAGACCGGCGTCGACGCGAGCGCTTTCGCTGCCCGCATCCGCGCTGGCGATCCGACCGCCAACCCGTTCGGCCGCCTGAGCGCGAGCGACTTCGGCGCACTGCCCGGCAACCGCGCCTATGCGACGCAGAGCACCGGCGAACTCGACGCGGTCGCGAACGGCAATCTCTTCTCGCTTCCTGCAGGCGCAGTCTCGACGACGATCAAGCTCGGTGCCGAAACCGCCGATTTCAAAAGCCGCTCGTACCGCACCGTCAATCTTCTGGGGGTCGATACGCAGGGCCGGGTGTCGCGCGACACGGTCAATGGCCAGGTCAATGTCGACGTGCCGCTGACGAGCCGGTCGAAGGACGTGCTGCCGTTCCTCGGCACGCTGTCGGCGAACTTCAACCTCGCCGAGGATCACCTCTCGGACTTTGGCACGCTGCAAACACTCGGCTACGGCGCGAACTGGTCGCCGATCGAAGGCGTGCGCGTGATCGCATCCGTAACCGACACCGACGAGGCGCCGACCGCGCAGCAGCTTGGCAACCCGTCGATCACCACGCCCAACGTCCGCGTGTTCGATTACGTGCGCGGCGAGACCGCGACCGTCACGACGATCAGCGGCGGCAATCCCGGGCTGGTCGCGGACAACAATCACGTCAAGAAAGTCGGGCTAACGCTGAAGCCCTGGTCCGCCAAGGACCTCTCGATCACCGCCAATTATGTCGAGAGCCGGGTCGACAACCCGATCGCAGCCTTCCCGGCAGCGACCGCGGCGATCGAGGCGGCGTTCCCCGATCGCTTCCAGCGCGACGCGGGTGGCAACCTATTGCAGGTCGATCGGCGGCCGATCAATTTCGCGCGCAGCGATCGCTCCGAACTGCGCTGGGGGATCAACTTCTCCGCACCGCTCAAGTCGAAGATCCAGCGTGAACTCGAGGCGTATCGTGCCGGCACCGGTCCCAACCCGTTCGAAGGCCTGCAACCCCCCGGCGGCCGTCGTCCCGGTGGCGCAGGCGGCGATGGACCGCGCGGTGAGGGTGCGCGCGGCGACGGTGCGCGTGCCGGTGGTCCCGGCGCTGGTGGTCCCGGCGGCGGAGGCGGCGGGCGTGGCTTCGGCGGGCGTGGCGGGCAAGCCGGTGGCCGCATCCAGTTCGCGGTTTACCACACCTGGCACTTCACCGACCGCGTCCTCGTCGCAGACGGCGGGCCTAGCCTGAACCTGCTGAACGGCGACGCGATCGGCAACAGCGGCGGGCAGGCGCGTCACGAACTGGAGGCGCAGGCGGGGTACACCAACAACGGCCTCGGCGCGCGCATATCCGCCAACTACGCGACCGGCACGCGCGTCAACGGCGGCACGATCGCCGCGCCCGAGACGCTCAACTTCGGCGGCCTCGCCACCGCCAACGCCCGCCTGTTCGCCGATCTCGGCCAGCGCCTCGAATGGGTGAAGGCGCATCCATGGCTGCGCGGCATGCGCGTCAGCCTGTCGGTCGACAACGTCTTCAACACCCGCCAGCGCGTCACCGACGCGACGGGCGTTGTTCCCAACACCTACCAGCCCGACTATCTCGACCCGCTCGGCCGCACCGTCCGCCTCAGCATCCGCAAACTGTTCTTCTAACGGGGACCGAGGTCGCCGCGAATCACTGGCTCAAGCGAACCGACAGCCGCACCGTCCGCGGCGCCCCCGGGAAGATCCACACCGGGCTGTACGAACTCTGCGCGAACCGGGCGTCGAACAGATTGTCGGCCTCGGCGCGCACCGACAGGCGCCGCGAGACCGCGTATTCGACCGCCGCCTTGGCCTTCACATAGTCGGGCAGGACGAGCCCGCTTGTGTCGATCGCGCCCGCCCGCTTGCCTATGTAGCTGGCGCCAGCGCTGATCGAGGGCCCACGCCCCTCGTCGTCGAGGAAGCGTCCGATCGCGAACAGCGTCGCGGCATGTTCGGGCACGTTCAACACGCGGTCGGTCGCGAAAATGCTGTCGTCTGTTCGCGCGCGCGTCCACGCATAGTTGGCGACGACCTGCCAGCGTTTCGCCAGGCGCACCGACGCATCGAACTCGATCCCCTTGCTCGACAGCTTGCCGACCGGCGCGAGGAAGTTCGGATCGACCGGGTCGTTGGTCAGGATGTCGCGCTTGGCGATGTCGAAATACGTCACGGCGACGTCGACGCCCGGCAAGGCGGCGGTGGCGCCGATCTCGTATCCCTTGCCGCGTTCGGGTGCGAAGCCCTGGTTGTCGCGCCCCGTGCCCGAGTTGAGCAGGAAGCTCTCGCCCCAGTTCGCATGGACTGCGAACACGTCGCTCAGCGCATATCGGCCGCCCAGCCGGAAGTTCACCGGCTCGTCGACCGTGCGTCCGACCACGCCGGTACGGTTGTTGCGGATCTGCTGGCGATACGCGTCGAAGCGGACGCCGCCGGTCAGCGTGAACCGATCGGTCACGTCCCACATGTCCTGCGCATACAGCGTGGCGGACCGCCGCGTCTCGTCATTGTCCGTGAACGGCGCCAGCGGCAGCGCCTGCCCGCCATAGACCGGCGCGAACACGTCGATCGCATACGGGTTGGCCGCGGTCGGGTTCCGCCGCAACAGCCCCTCGTGATAGTCGAGCGTATAGCCCTTCACGCCGACGCTGGCACGGTGCGCGCCGAACCGTCCGGTCAGTTCCAGCCGCGCGGACAGATCGTCGACGGTGTAGTCGCGCGCACGTCGCTGGCGCCACAGCGTCTGGCCGCCGACGAGCCGCGACTGGTCGGACGAGAACCCGCGCAGCGATCCCGTCCGCCAGGCCACGCCACCGTTAAGCGAGATGCGGTCGTCGAGCCGGGCCTCGCCGGTCAGCTGGTGTCGCTGGTTGCGAAACCGCGTCGTCCCGTCGCCGGGCTCGCCGTAGAAGCGCGACCGGGGCAACGCATTGGCGTCACCGCCGATCGCCGGGATGCCGCGGTCGAACGGCGCGTCGAACCGCGTGATCTCGCCGACATAGGTCAGCCGAAGGCCATCGCGTGGCGCCCAGGTCAGCGAGGGCGCGACGACGCGGCGACGCAACGGCACGAATTCGCGCCAGCCATCGCTGTCCTCGGTGGCGACGACGATCCGCGCCGCGATCGTGTCGGACAGCGGACCCGTCGCGTCGATTTCGACCCGGCGCGTGTCGAACGAGCCATAGGTGAAGGTCGCGGTCGCGCTGGGTGTGAAGCGCGGCGTCTTGCTGACGATGTTGACGCGGCCGCCCGGATCGATGTCGCCGAACAGCGCGCCGGCCGGGCCCTTCAACACTTCGATCCGCTCGGTCGTCGCCGGATCGCGCGGGGGCGCGAGGCCACGATTGGCGAGGAACCCATCGACATAATATTCGGCGCCGCCGTCGGGCGTGCCGAGAAACCCGCGGATCGCGAAATTGTCGAGGAAGCCGCCGCGGTTGTTCTGGTTGCTAACCCCGCTGACGAGTTCGAGCGCATCGCCGAGCCGGTACGTCCCCGCCGCGGTGAGCAGGTCGCGCTCGAGCGAGCGGCTGGATTGCGACATGCGTTCGGTGGCGAGGTCCGACGACAGGGTGCGATCCGCCCGCGTGCTGCGCGTGCCGAGAACCACGATCGTCTCGGCCTCGTCATCGACCTGTCGTTCCTCGCGCTCCGGCTCGCGGTCGGTCTTGTCCTGCGCCTCGGCAGGAACGGGACAGGCGAGCAGCAGAAAAATGCTCGCGAAGGCGATCGATCGTGGACGCGTCGACAAAAAATGTTGCCTTCTCTGTGATGATGTAACATCGCGATTGGCGGAGGTGCTTCGATCTTGTCAACCGTTTTAAGTCCGATACCCAACGTCGCCGGAACGCCGGCCGCGGCGTCCGATACCCATGTGGAAGCTCCGACGGGCGCGCCGTCCAAGCGGTCGCGGATCGTCTCGGTCGATGCGCTGCGCGGGTTCGTCATGCTGCTGATGCTCGTCGATCACACCCGCGAACTCTTCTATTACCCTATGCAAGTGAGCGACCCGATGGCGCTGCCCGCGACGCCGCCGACCCTGTTCTTCACGCGGCTCACGGCGCACCTGTGCGCGCCCGTCTTCGTGTTGCTGACCGGGCTCGCGGCATCGTTGTACGCGGACTCGCGCGGCGGAGATGCTGGCGGCGGCAGGACAGCGGCGTCGTCGTTCCTGTTGAAGCGCGGGCTGTTCCTCGTCGCGCTCGAAGTGACGGTCGTCAATTTCGCCTGGTCGTTCGATCCCACCCCCGCAATCGTCTATCTCCAGGTGATCTGGGTGATCGGGCTGGCGATGATCGCCCTGGCGGCGTTGGTCCATCTTCCGCGCATCGCCGTGCTCGTCCTCGGGCTGGCGATCGTGCTGGGCCACAATCTGCTCGATCCGATCACCTTCACGCCCGACCAGCCGGGCTATGTCGCGTGGAGCATGCTGCACGACCGCGGGTTCATCGACTTGCCGTTCGGCGCGCGGGCGCGGACGTCCTATCCGTTGCTGCCCTGGATCGGCGTCATCGCACTCGGCTGGTCGATCGGGCCGTGGTTCGCGCGGCAAGTCGACCAGGACGTTCGTCGCCGTCGCCTGGTGGTGACCGGCGCTGCGGCGCTCGCGCTGTTCGCGGTGCTGCGGGCGATCAACGGCTACGGCGAACCACTGCCGTGGCAGGCGGGCGCAACGCCGCTCGCAACGGTCATGAGCGTTCTCAACCTCACCAAATATCCGCCGTCCGCGGACTTCATCCTGCTGACGCTCGGCATCGGCCTGCTGCTTCTGGCGGCGTTCGAGCGCACATCTGTGCGGTTGAACGGCGTGCTGGTGGTGTTCGGGTCGGCGCCGTTGTTCTTCTACATCCTGCACCTCTATCTCCTCCACGGCGTGAACCACCTGACCGGTGCGGTGACGGGCGGCGCGACCAAGGGGCTGGTCAGCGTCCCCAACGTCGCGTCGATCTGGCTCGTTGCCGCCGCCGCCGCCGTGCCGTGCTGGTTCGCGTGCCGGTGGTTCGGACGGTTCAAACGGACGCATACCGGCTGGTGGTGGCAATACCTGTGAGACGTCCCGGCGTACCAACGAGGATCGCCTCGAAACTCGACGTATCTATCTGTTGCCCGGCGACAAAGCGTGGCTATGCTGCGACGATATCATTCTGAAACACGGGGTAATGTTCGCATATGGCTTTGAAAATGACCGCGCTTGCCGGCGTCGCCGCAATTGCTCTCGTCTCGCCCGCATTCGGTCAGGGCCAGCGCACAGCAACTCCTGCGGCAAAGCCTGCGCCGGTCGCAGAGCTCGTGAAGTCGGTCGATATCCCCTACCAGCAGTTCACGCTGAAGAACGGCCTGCGCGTCGTCGTGCACACCGATCGCAAGGCGCCGGTGGTGGCCGTGTCCGTCTGGTATAATGTGGGCTCGAAGTTCGAACCCAAGGGCAAGACCGGCTTCGCACATCTGTTCGAGCATCTGATGTTCAACGGCTCCGAGAACGCACCGGGCGATTTCTTCGAGCCCTTGAAGCAGGTCGGCGCGACCGACTTCAACGGCACCACCTATTACGACCGCACCAATTATTTCGAGACGGTGCCGACCGCGGCGCTCGACCGCGCGCTGTTCCTCGAATCCGACCGGATGGGCTATCTCACCGGCGCGATCACGCAGGGCGTGCTCGACGAGCAGCGCGGCGTCGTCCAGAACGAAAAGCGCCAGGGCGACAACCAGCCCTATGGCCTGACCGAATACAAGATCACCGAGGGGCTGTTCCCCGCGACGCACCCTTACGGCCACACCACGATCGGCTCGATGGCCGATCTCGACGCCGCCTCGCTGCAGACGGTGAAGGACTGGTTCAAGGATCATTACGGCCCGAACAACGCGGTGCTGGTGCTCGCCGGCGACGTCGATGCGGCGACCGGCAAGCGCCTCGCCGAGAAGTATTTCGGCGGCATCCCGAAGGGCGCCGAGAGTATCGTCCCGCCCGCACCGATCCCGACCCTGCCGTCGCCCGTCGCCGAGACGATCAAGGACCGTGTCGCCGCGGTGATGATCAGCCGCAACTGGGTGGTCCCCGGCCTCAACGACAAGGACGGCACCGCGCTCAGCGTCGCGGCGGGCGTGCTCGGAGGTCTGGCGAGCAGCCGGTTCGATACCGCGCTGGTCAAGAAGGAGAAGCTGGTCACGCGCATCTCCGCGTCGAACAACAGCTTCAGCCAGCTCGGCATGTTCCAGATCGAGGCGATCGTCCGCGAGGGCGTCGACCCTGCGCTGGTGTCGAAGCGGATCGACGAGATCCTCACCGACTTCCTCAAGAACGGCCCCACCGCCGATGAGGTCAGCCGCGTCGCCACGACGACCGCATCGCGCACGATGGAGGGGCTCGAGTCCGTCGGCGGGTTCGGCGGCAAGGCGGTCACGCTGGCCGAAGGCGCGCTCTATTCGAACGATCCGGGCTATTACAAGAAACAGCTGTTGCAGCTGGCCGCCGAGACGCCCGCGAGCGTGAAGGCCGCTGCGGCGAAGTGGCTGTCGCGTCCCGCCTATTCGCTCACCGTCGTACCCGGCGCGCGCGATGCGTACGCCAACGCGGTCGTGCCGCCCAAGGTCGACGTGGTGCCCGCACCCGAGGCGCCGCCTAAGGGCACGCGCGGGCCGCTGCCCGGCGTCGGCACGGTTGCCGGCCTGAGCTTCCCGGCCGTCGAGCGCACCCGCCTGTCGAACGGTATCGAGGTGGTCTACGCGCAGCGCACCGCGGTGCCGGTGACGCAGGCGGTACTGAGCTTCGATGCAGGCGTGGCGGCGGACGTGCCGACCAAGCTCGGTACGCAGAAGTTGACGCTGTCGATGATGGACGAAGGAACGCCGACCCGCGATTCGGTCGCGCTCGCCGAAGCCAAGGAGCGTCTTGGCGCGGAGATTGGTTCGGGCGCGTCGAACGACCGGACCTTCCTGTCGTTGCAGGTGCCGAGCGCGAACCTCGCGCCCGCGGTCGACCTGTTCGCCGATATCGCGCAGAACCCGGCCTTCGCCGATGCCGAGGTCGCGCGCGTCAAGAACCAGCAACTCGCGCAGATCGCGCAGGAACTGACCAGCCCGCAGGGGTTGGCGACTCGCGTCCTGCCGAAGCTGCTCGGGCCGACCTCGCCCTATGCCAAGGCGCAGGGCAGTGGTGATCCCAAGGCGGTCGCGGCGCTGACCCGCGCCGATCTGGTCGCGTTCCAGCAGGCGTGGCTGCGGCCGGACAAGGCGAAGATCTTCGTCGTCAGCGATCGTCCGCTCGCCGAGGTGAAGGCGACGCTCGACGCGCGCTTCGGAACATGGCGGCCGACGGGGGCGGCGGGCGTCAAGGCGTTCCCGGCGACCGTGACGCCGTCCGCGCCGAAGATCGTGCTGATCGACCGGCCGGACAGCCCGCAGTCGCTGATCATCGCGGGCGTACCGACCGGATTGAAGGGCACGCAGGACCTGTTGCCGATCGCGACCGCGAACGATGCGCTCGGCGGCAGCTTCCTCGGCCGCGTCAACATGGACCTGCGCGAGAGCAAGCACTGGTCCTACGGCGTCTCGGGTCGCTTCCAGCAGTCGGAGAACGCCGCGCCGTACATCCTGTCGGCGCCCGTTCAGGCGGACCAGACCGGCCCGTCGATCGCTGCACTGCGGACCGATATCGGTGCGTTCCTCGGCAAGGAGCCGATGACCCAGGCGGAGTTCGATCGGGCGATCAACGGCGCGATCCGCTCGCTTTCGGGTAATTTCGAGACATCGGACGCGGTGCTGGGCGCGATGCAGCAGAACGATCTGCTCAAGCGTCCCGACAATTACTACGCGACGATCACGCAGCGATACCAGGGTCTTAACCTGCCGCAACTCAACACCGCGATCCAGCAGGCGCTCGACCCGAAGAAGACGATCTGGGTCGTGGTCGGCGATGCGAAGACGGTGCGCCCGCAGCTTGACAGCATCGGCCTCCCGGTCGAGGTCATTCCCGCGGCGTCGGTTGCCGGCGCCAAATAATTTCAGGAGAGAGAGCAATGGCAAACGTCGATGGCAGCTGGGATTGCGTGGTCAAGTCGCCGCTGGGCGACCAGAAGATGACGCTGACCGTCAACAGCGCCGGTAGCACCTTCACCGGTGCGGTGTCGGGCGCGATGGGCGGCATGGACGTCACCGGTGACGTCGATGGCGACACGATCACCTGGAAGCAGAGCATGACCGTGCCGATGCCGATGACGCTCGACTGCAAGGCGACCGTCGAGGACGACGTCCTCAAGGGCAGCGTCGCGGCCGGCGCCTTCGGCAGCTTCCCGCTGACCGGCACGCGGACGGCCTGATCGCCTGAATTGCTACGAGAGGGGCTCGTCTTTCCACATGGAAAGGCGGGCCTTTTTCTTTTTCAGTCCGGGAGGGAAGGAAGAAGAAAATGAAATCGACGACCCGTCTGTTTGCCGCTTGCGCGATTGCCGCGCTGGCTACCGCAACCACCCCCGCGACCGCACAGAATTACGACGAACGCCCCGCCAAGATAGCACCGCGCGACGTCGGCTACGATTATGTGCGGAAAGTCGTCGAGATCCCGATGCGCGACGGAGTGAAGCTCCATACCGTCATCATCGTGCCGAAGGGCGCGAAGGACGCGGGCATCCTGATGACGCGCACGCCCTACGACGCCGACGGCCAGACCAAGGTCGACAGCGGCACCTATGCCGGCATCCTCGAACACGGCGACGGCGCGGGCGACGTGATCGCCGCGGCACGCTATATCCGCGTGATCCAGGACGTCCGCGGGATGCACGGATCGCAGGGCATCTACATGATGAACCCGGCGCGCGCCGGTACGCCGCAGAACCCGACCAAGACCGACGATTCGACCGACACCTACGACACGATCGACTGGCTGGTGAAGCACGTCCCCGAATCGAACGGCCGCGTAGGGATCAGCGGGATCAGCTATGACGGCTTCCTGCCGCTGATGGCGCTGATCAATCCGCATCCGGCGCTGAAGGTCTCGGTGCCGATGAACCCGATGGTCGATGGCTGGCGTGGCGACGACTGGTTCCACAACGGCGCGTTCCGCGAGGGCATGATGCCCTACGTCCTCGGTCAGGAAGCGACCAAGGATGCCGGCACACCCTGGATCACCGACACCGCCGACGATTACGACTATTACCTGAAGGGCGGTTCCGCGGGCGCAATCGGCAAGGCGCAGGGCCTCGAACAGCTCGGCTTTTGGCGCAAGATCACGCAGCATCCTGCGTACGACTCGTTCTGGTCGACCCAGGCGATGGACACCGTGCTTGCCGGCCAGCCACTCAAGGTACCGACGCTGATCGTCGGCGGGTTGTGGGATCAGGAGGACATCTACGGTGCGCCCGCGGTCTATCGCGCGCTGGAGCCCAAGGACACCGCCAACGACATGGTCTACCTGTCGATGGGCCCCTGGTATCACGGGCAGGAAGTGCGCGACGGCAGCGCGCTCGGCGCGATCAAATGGGATGCCGACACCGCCAAATGGTGGCGCTGGCACGTCCTCGCGCCGTTCCTCGCGCATTACCTGAAGAGCGACCAGCCGGCGATGGACGTCGCCCCGGTGACGATGTTTCAGTCGGGTCGCAACGAATGGCAGAGGCTCGACAAGTGGCCGACCGCATCCGCGGCTGGCACGCCGCTATACCTCAAGCCCGGTGGCGCGCTCGGCTTCCAGGCGGCTGGCGGCGCGGCGACGACCGCGGACTATATCTCCGACCCCGCCGCACCCGTCAGCTACCGCGTGCGCCCGACGCTGCCGACCTATGCGAGCGGATCGACGTGGAAACAATGGCTGGTCGACGATCAGCGCGCCGTCTCCGGCCGTCCCGACGTGCTGACCTTCACCACCAATGCGCTCACCACGCCGACCACGATCGCAGGCGTGCCGGAGGTGAACCTGACCGCCTCGACCAGCGGCACCGACAGCGACTGGGTGGTGAAGCTGATCGACGTGTATCCGGACGTTTATTCCGGCGACAAGGCGATGGCCGGCTATCAACTGTCGGTCGCGATGGACATCTTCCGCGGCCGCTATCGTGAGAGCCTGGCCGTGGCCAAGCCGATCGCCGCGAACGTGCCCCTGAAATACAAGTTCGCGCTGCCGACCACTAACCACGTCTTCCTGCCCGGCCACAAGATCATGGTGCAGGTCCAGTCGAGCTGGTTCCCGCTCTACGATCGCAATCCGCAGACCTTCGTCCCGAACATCTTCTTCGCGCAACCGAAGGATTACGTGAAGGCGACGCAGAAGGTGACGGTCGCCGGACCCGACGAAAGCTACATCAGCCTTCCGCTAATACGTTGATTAGTCTTGCATCATCCCGGACACGTGCCGGGATGATGTAAGGAAAACATCGCCCGGCATCGGTCGAAATGTGGCAGCTTTACTGGTTCTTAGGAGGCCGTGGATCATAGGTCTGCGGCACAACAGACCGGATCGCCGATGAAACGCCTCCCCCTGATCGCGCCGAACCCGCCGCGGCTGAGCGAGCACCTCGATGCATTGCGCCGTGTCGAGGCGTCGGGCGTGTTCAGCAACAACGGCCCCGAGGTTCGCGCGTTCGAGGCTGGCGTCACCGATAAGCTCTTCGGCGGCCACGGTGCCAGCCTTGCGGTCGGCAATGCCACGCTCGGGCTGATGCTCGCGATCCGCCACGCATCGGGGATGCGTACCGGCGGGCTGAACCCAAAGCAGGGCACGCTTGCGCTGATGCCCGCGCTCACCTTCGCCGCGACCGCGCAGGCGGCGGCATGGGCGGGGCTGACGCCGCTGGTATGCGACATCGACGCAAACGATTGGGGTGCGTGCGCGCTCGAGGAGGAGCGGCTGCTCCAGCGCCACGGCGAGCGGATCGGCGTGGTCGTGCCGTACGCAACGTTCGGCAACGCGATCGACCTCGACCGCTACGTCCATTTCCAGCGCCGCTACGGCGTTGGAATCGTGATCGACGCGGCCTCGTCGCTCGGCACGCTCGACGGTGCAGGGCTCGGCTTCGGTGCGCGCGCGCCGTTCGCGGTGGTCCATTCGATGCACGCGACAAAGACGTTCGCGGTGGGCGAGGGCGGTCTGATCCACAGCGGCGACGGCGACTTGATCGCGACGTTGCGCTCGATGGGAAATTTTGGGTTCGAAGGCAGCCGCAACGCGACTTTGCCGGGCATCAACGCCAAGCTGCCCGAGATCACCGCGATCATGGCGCAGACCAAGCTGGCCGAGATCGACGCAATCGCAAACCACCGCGCCGTGCTGGAGGAAACCTACCGCGCCACGCTCCCCGACTTCCAGTTCCAGGCGGTGTCGGGCCGGCGCCGCTCGATGCAGTTCATGCCGGTACTGCTTCCCGAGCACATCGCGCATCACCGCGACGCGATCGTCGAAGCGATCGAGGCGGATGGAGTCGGCTGCGGCCGCTATTTCAGCCCGCACCTCGGCGAACAGCCCTGGTTCCAGGCGACCGCGATGATCGAGCCCACCCCGGTCGCCGACAAGATCGCCGGGCGGATGCTGTCGCTGCCGATCACCGATGCGATGTCGGTCGCCGACGCGCGGCGCGCTGCCGAAGCGCTCGCGAACGCCTGCGCCGCGATCGTCCGGCCGCTCGACCGGCGTGCGTCGGTGCGCGGTGCCAACGGCAAGATCGCCTCGGTCATCGTGATCGGCGGCGGCCCCGCGGGGACGGCGATGCTCACCTCGGCTACAAAGCGCGGCCTGCTCCCCGATCTCGTCGCGTCCGGGCTGATGGTGATCGAGCGCGGCAACGCGATCGGCGGCGGGCGGCTCGGGCGTTATGCGATCACGTCGGATTCGACCGCGCAGACCTTCCTGACCGCGGTCCGAGGCAACGTGCATCCCGAGCTCGCGCGGCTGGTCGATCATCCCGCCGGACGTGCGGTCGCGGCACATGAGAGCGCGCTGGGCGTGCCGCTGACCGAGGTCGGGCCGCTGTTGCGCGCGACCGGCGACCGGCTGACCGATATCGTTCGCGGCAATGGCGGCGTCGTGCTGACCGGGCACGAGGCACTAGGTGCGAAACGCGTCGGCGAAGGCCTGTGGAGCGTACAGGTCCGCCGCCTCGCCGATGGCCATGTCTTCGAGCAGCTCGCGCGCAACATCGTCGTCGCGACCGGCGGTCACCAGCCGCTCGACCGGCTCGCCACGCAGCAGGTCGCGGGGGCCGGCCTGATCGAGCTGGCGAGCGGGCGCCTGCTCCAGTCCGACGACGTGCTGACGACCGGCGGGTTCGAGAAGGTCGCCGATATCCTGACCGGCAAGCGCGCCCCGAAGATCGCGGTGATCGGCGGTTCGACCAGCGCGCTGACCACGATCTCGCTGTTGCTCAAGAGCCAGCCGCCGTTGCCGTTGGGGGCAGGGGCGATCACGTTGCTGCACCGCAAGCCGCTGCGCCCCTTCTACCATTCGGTCGAGGCCGCGCATGCCGAGGGGTTCACCGATTTCGGCCCCAACGACATCTGTCCGGTGTCGGGGTTCGTCTACCGCCTCGCCGGCTTCCGTCTCGAGGCGCGCGACCTCGTGCTGCGGATGCTCGGTATAGACGGCCGCGTGCCCGATCCCCGCGTCGCGCTACACCGGATCACGGGCGACGACGATGCGGGCGCACGGGCGGCAATCGCGGAAGCCGACCTCGTCATCGCGGCGCTGGGCTATCGACCGATCGCGATGCCGCTCGCCGACCGCGACGGCGCACGGATACCGCTGGCCGCCCATGACGGAAAGCCGATGGTCGACCGCCACTGCCGGATCGTCGACGATCAGGGCGCACCGATCCCGGGCTTGTACGGGCTCGGCCTGGCCGCCGGCTTCGTGCCTTGGGGCGCTCTCGGTGGCGAATCCAGTTTCTCCGGGCAAGCCAATGGCTTATGGCTCTGGCAGAACGACGTGGGGTTGATGATAATCGATCAGGTGATGGCATCGAAGGCACTGGCAGCAGCGTGACGTCGGACGATCGAACGGCTGATCCCGTCGTGAGCCCCGCCGTTAGCCCCGTCGTCACCGTGGTCATGGCGGCGTATAATGGCGCCGGGTTGATCGAGGAGACGCTCGCCAGCCTGCAAGCACAGACGTTCACCGATTTCGAGGTGATCGTCGTCGACGACTGCTCGACCGACGACACGCGCAAGGTGGTGCACGCTTGGCCAGATCCCCGCGTCCGACTGGTCCAGATGGCGAAGAACGGCGGCCCGGTGCTCGCGCGCAACCGCGGGTTTGCGGAGGCGCGCGGCCGCTACATCGCCGCGCTCGACCATGACGACATCTGCCGCCCCGATCGCTTCGCCCGTCAGGTCGCGTATCTCGACGCGCATCCAAACACCGTCTTGCTGGGCACCGCCGCCGAACTCCTGACGTCCGGCGTGGTCGGTCCGTCGAGCTACGCGCCGACGACCACGCCCGCGCTGGTCGCATGGCTGACCTGTATCGAGAACCCCCTGGTCTGGTCGTCGACGATGATGCGGACGGAGGTGGCGCGACAGCTCGACCCGGTGACCCGGCCGGAGCTCCTGTATGCCGAGGATTTCGACCTGTACCAGCGGATCCAGCATTTCGGCGCGATCGCGCGGCTTGACGAGGCGCTGGTGCTGTACCGCGTCCACCCCGGCGGTGTCTCGAAGCGGTTCGTCGATACGATGGAGGCGGCGTCGGTCCGCGTCCTGACCGAACGCTATGCCCGGTTGTTCGACGATCGCGCGGAGCGAATCGCGAGGCTGATCACGCTGCACAACATGGCCAAGCGCCCCGTGCCCGATCGCGCCGCACTGGCGACCCTGGGCAGTGCGCTGAGCGTCATCCAGGCGGACTTTCTGGCGACGCACGACTGTTCCGCGCATGACATTCGCCTGATCCGCTGGGAGACCGCACGACGCTGGGGCGATATCGGCCGGGCAGGGCTACGCGCTGGGACGGTCAGCCTGCAAGACGTGCTGGCGGTGCGCCCCGATCATCTCGGGCTCGGCTATGCCGGAGTCGAAGCGCTGTTGTGGTCGGGGCTCATCGGCGGCGTCAGACGCGCCCGCCGGAGAATGCAGCAGAGCCGCATGGCCCAGACCGCGGAGTAGCGCGGTCCGGGCCGGTATTTCAGACCTTGGCGGCGTAGATCATCCGACCGGCACCGAGCCGCGCGAACACTTGGTCCAGATCGCGCTCGCCAACGGCGAAGCACCCCTGGCTGCGACCGAGCATGCCGTGGCTCTCGATCATGTCCTTGTTCGCGTACCATGCTGAATGCACGACGATCGCACGATCGAGCGCGTTGTCGTTGGTCGGATCGAGACCGATCAGGCGCTGCGAACGCCCATGCTTGCCGACATAATAATCGTCCGTGACGAAAGCGCCCTCGGACGAGGCGTTCGAGCCGAAGCGGTTCGAGAAGCGCTCGAGATAGCCGGTATGCGCCGGATCCGAACCACTGCCGTGCGCGACCAGCAACGACGTGCTGCGCCCGCTGGCGAGGTCGACGAAGTGGAACCGCGGCTTGCCCGACGGTGCCGCGAAATCGGCGATCGCGATGCGGTCATGATGCTGGATGCGGCTGCCGTGACGGCTGAGCGACGCCATCGCCTGGCGCAGCAGATCTGGACGAACCACCTTGGGCGAGGTCAGTGCGACCGTGGTGCGCGGCAGCGGTGGCTGCGTCATCGGCTTCAAATCACGTGCGGTCAGCGGACGTCCGAGACGCGTCGTCGCCGACACTGCCCCCGGCACCACCAAAGCCCCCGCCAATACCAAACCATTCTTCAGAAGCGCGCGTCGTTCGCGCACAAGACCTTGCTCGTCGTGCATCGATTTTCCCGAAATTGCCCCGTTTCTTGGGAACCCGTATAGCCGATTTTCCGTGAATATTCTGCAACCATTTCCATTGGTTGTGGGTCCGTTCCCTCGAACTACCCCGGCTTGGGGTCGGTTCGTCGACTCAATCGTCCGACGGCACGTTTTCGAGAATCGCGCGTTGGGCGAAAATATCGGGATTCGAGGACGGACGCGACGATGGGCAAGATGGCGAACGGGATGGCGCGGTCTTTCATGGCAATGGGGCTGACCTTTGCGATCCTTGCGGGCGCAAATCCCGCGCAGGCCGCATCGGCTGCCGCCATCGCTGCGATGCCGATCGAACAGGCCGCAACCGAACTCTCGCCCAACCAGTTCGTCTGGAAGGACAATGGCTCCAGCGAGCCCGTCAGCATCGTCGTCAGCCTGCAGGAGCAGCGCGCGTTCGTCTATCGCGGGTCGACGATGATCGCGGCGACAACGATCTCCAGTGGCAAGGACGGCAAGGACACGCCGGTCGGCACCTATCCGATCCTGCAGAAGAACGCCGTCCACAAGTCGAGCCTGTACGACGATGCGTCGATGCCGTTCATGCAGCGGCTGACCTGGGACGGCATCGCGATCCACGCGGGGCGCAACCCTGGCTTCCCCGCATCGCACGGCTGCATCCGCGTCCCGCTCGGCTTTGCCAAGCAGTTGTTCGGGGTGACGACGCTGGGAACGACCGTGACGGTGACGGACGATTTCGAGGGTGGGATGGCCCCGGAAGCACCGGTCCCGGATCAGGAGACGGCGGTGGCGAATCTGCGCCAGTCGATTTCGCTCGAGCAGTGATGCCGATAGGGGAGGGCAGTAATCCCTTCCTTGTTCTCCCGCGAAGGCGGGAGCCCAGACTGGGTCCCCGCCTTCGCGGGGAAACAAACTTTGGCCGGGTAACGGCTAAGCCGCGATCGGGAGCCCAAGCTTAACCAATCGCGCGCGAAAATCCGCCGCATCGGTAAAAAGCACCGATTCGATTCCCAAAGCCCGCGCCGCCGCCACGTTCGCCGCATTGTCGTCGACGAACACGGCCTCCTCCGCCGCCAACCCGAATCGCTCCAGCGCGAGCCGATAGATCGCCGCATCCGGCTTCACCATCTTCTCCTCGCCCGATACGACCACGTCGCGGAACCGGTCGAACAGCTGTGCTTCACGCGCGCGAAAGGGTGGCCAGAACTCGTGGCTGAAGTTCGTGATCGCGAACAGCGGTACGCCGGCCGCGTCGAGCTCCTCGACGATCTCCTGCATCCCGGCGATTCGCGCACCGATGCTCTCGTTGAATCGCGGCCCCCAGGCGGCGATCAAGTCGGCATGCTGCGGATGCAACGCGGCCAGCTCCGCCGAGGTGTCGGCGAAGTCGCGGCCAGCATCGTGCTGGAAGTGCCAATCGATCGTCACGACGTCGCGCAGGAACGCGTCGAGCGCCCGATCGTCATCAATCAGGCGCTCGTACAGGATCCGGGGATCCCAGTCGTAAAGGACACGACCGACGTCGAAGATGACGGCCGTTATCAGGGCTTTAGCCCTGGCGTGCCTTAAAGCGACGGTTGGTCTTGTTGATGACGTAGGTACGGCCACGACGACGGATCACGCGGTTATCGCGGTGACGATCCTTGAGCGACTTCAGGGAATTGCGGATCTTCATGATCGATTCGCTTCTTTTCAAATCTAGGTGTGCGGAAAGACGGGATCGCCTAATGGCGGGGTGTGTCCAAGTCAAGCAACGGACACGCTCCTACCATCCGGGAACCCACTCGGCTGGTCGGAGCGTTACTATAGCGCAACATTCTAAGGAAGTCCCGATGGCGGTTCGTTCGATCCTGGTCCTGGCGCTGGCAAGCGCATCCCTCACCGCGTGTGCGACCGGCCCGTCGCTGCCGCCCACGGAAGTGCTGCGCTATCACCTCGGCGAGCCGATCGACCGCGGCACCATCGCCGTCCAGCCGCTGACCGCCGGCGGCCCGGCCAGCATCGAGTTCAAGACCTATGCCGCCGCCGTACAGGGCCAGCTGCTCCAGGCCGGCTACAGCGTCCCCGCACCCGGCGCCAAGCCGCTGCTGGTGGCGACCGTCGGCTTCACCCGCACCACGCAGGCAGGGCCACCCAAGCAGTCGCCGATCAGCATCGGCATCGGTGGCGGCGGCTTCAGCGGCGGCGGTGGTCGTCGTGGTGGCGGCGGTGGCGTCGGGCTCGGTGGTGGCGTCGGCTTCCCGATCGGCGGCGGCGGCAGCACCGCGATCCTCGTCTCCGAACTGTCGGTCACGATCAAGCGCACCGCCGACCAGTCGCCCGTCTGGGAAGGTCGCGCGCAGTCATTCGCCGACGCTCGCAAGGAGGACGCCCGGACCGATATCCAGGCCGACAAGCTCGCCCGCGCATTGTTCATGGGGTTCCCCGGCGAGTCCGGTCGCACTATCCAGGTGAAATGAACGCACAGACCATGAACCCCGTCACCGTCAACGCAGCCTTCGATGGCGGCAACATCCGTGTTGTCGTCATCGAGGGGGACCGAATCGATCTGGAGATCGTCACCGATTTCCAGTCCGATTTCTTCCAGTGGTTCTACTTCCGCGTGGCGGGCGCGGCCGGCCGCACGCTGACCTACCGCATCCTGAATGCGGGCAAGTCGGCCTATCCGTTCGGCTGGCCCGGCTACAAGACGCGCGCCAGCACCGATCACCAGGCGTGGCGGATGATCGAGACGCGCTATGACAATGGCGTGCTCGAATTCGACTTCACCGCCGACACGGATCTCGCCTGGTTCGCGTATTTCGCGCCGTACACGATGGAGATGCACGAGGCTCTGGTGGCGCGCACCGCGTTGCTGCCGGGTGTCGTGCACCGCGAACTCGGCCAGTCGCTCGACGGGCAGGCGATCGACTGCTTCACGATCGGCTCGGGCCCGAAGCAGGTCTGGATCTATGGGCGCCAGCATCCGGGCGAATCGATGACCGAATGGTGGATGGAAGGCGCGCTGGAGCGGCTGACCGATTCGGCCGACCCGATCACGGCGGACCTGCTGGCGAAGGCGACCTTCAACGTCGTCCCCAACATGAACCCGGACGGCACGCGCCGGGGTCATCTGCGCACCAATGCGGTCGGGGTGAACCTCAACCGCGAATGGCACACGCCGACGCCGGAGAAGAGCCCCGAAGTCCTGTGCGTGCGCAACGCGATGGACCTGACCGGCGTCGACGTCGCGATGGACATCCACGGCGACGAGGCGATCCCGGCGAACTTCATCGCCGGCTTCGAAGGCATCCCGTCCTGGACCGACGCGCACGGCGAGAAATTCTACGAGTACGGCCGTCGGCTCGCGGCGCACACGCCCGATTTCCAGACCGAGAAGGGCTATCCCAAGTCCGCACCTGGGACCGCGAACCTGTCGATGTCGACCAACCAGCTCGCCGAGCGCTTCGGCGCGGTGTCGATGACGCTGGAGATGCCGTTCAAGGATCACGACGCCAATGCCGATCCCGAATTCGGCTGGTCGCCCGAGCGCTCGAAACAGCTCGCGCATGCGATGCTTGAGACACTCGCCGGCATGATCGACGAAATCTGACCCGATAACAACGGCTTGGCACGGTTTGGAGGCTTGGGTTCAAGCGCTGCGGACCGTGCGTTGGCCTAACCTTATCCTAACCTTTGAACCCTTCCGTTCAGTCCCGCCATCGCAGGAGCCCGAATGCCGACACTAGTCCTGATCCGCCACGGCCAGTCCACCTGGAACCTCGAGAACCGCTTCACCGGCTGGTGGGACGTCGACATGACCGCCAAGGGTGAGGCCGAGGCCAAGGCCGCAGGCGAGCTGATGGCCGCCAAGGGCCTCGACTTCGACCAGACCTTCGTCAGCCTTCAGACCCGTGCGATCAAGACGCTCAACATCGCGCTGGAGGCGATGGGCCGCCTCTGGCTCCCGGTCGAGAAGGACTGGCGTCTCAACGAGCGTCACTATGGTGGCCTCACCGGCCTCGACAAGGCCGAGACCGCGGCCAAGCACGGCGACGCGCAGGTTCACATCTGGCGCCGCAGCTTCGACGTCCCGCCGCCCGTGCTCGACGACGGTAGCGAATTCGACCTGTCCAAGGACCGGCGCTACGATGGCATCGCCATCCCCAAGACCGAGAGCCTCAAGGACACCATCGCGCGCGTCCTCCCCTATTGGGACGAGCGCATCGCCCCCGCGCTCAAGGACGGCCAGCGCATCCTGATCTCCGCGCACGGCAACTCGCTCCGCGCGCTGGTCAAGCACCTCTCGAACATCCCCGACGACGAGATCACCAGCCTCGAGATCCCGACCGGCCAGCCGATCGTCTACGAACTCGACGCCGACCTGAACGCCACGGACCGCTACTACCTCAGCGAGCGCTGACACCGCGCCTCTACTTCCCCCTCCCTGGAAGGGAGGGGCCGGGGGTGGGGCGGCCGGTTGGCGGACGTCGTGGTTGCCAAGTAGCCAACCCACCCCCAACCCCTCCCTTCCAGGGAGGGGAGCAGTGCACCAACAACATTGCCCTAGCCCCCCCACGTCGCTAGGCACGGCGCTCCTTGAACCAGGGGGCGATCGTGGCTCTAGTCGGCATCATCATGGGCAGCACCTCCGATTGGGAGACGATGCGCCACGCCGCCGAGACGCTCGATGCGCTCGACGTCGCCTACGAGACCAAGGTCGTCTCCGCGCATCGCACGCCCCAACGCCTCTACGACTATGCGACGACTGCCGCCGACCGCGGCCTCAAGGTGGTGATCGCCGGTGCAGGCGGCGCGGCGCATCTCCCCGGCATGGCCGCCTCGATGACGCATCTCCCGGTGCTTGGTGTCCCCGTCGAATCGAAGGCGCTCAAGGGCATGGATAGCCTGCTCTCGATCGTCCAGATGCCCGGCGGCATCCCGGTCGGCACGCTGGCCATAGGCAAGCCCGGCGCGATCAACGCCGGCCTGCTCGCCGCCGCGATCCTCGCCACCTCCGACGACGCGCTCGCCGAACGCCTCAAAGCCTGGCGCGCCGCACAGACCGACGCCGTCGCCACCGACCCCGCTTGAAGACGATAGCCTGAAAGACGCTGACATGACGCCGCTTCCCCCCGGATCGACCATCGGCATCCTCGGCGGAGGCCAGCTCGGCCGCATGCTCGCGACCGCCGCGGCACAGCTCGGTTATCACACGCACGTCCTCGCGCCCGACCAGGAGAGCGTCGCCGCGCAGTCCGCCTCGACCATGACGCGCGCCGACTATCACAACCGCATCGTCCTCGCCGACTTCGCCGACGCCTGCGACGTCATCACCTACGAGTTCGAGAACATCGCGGTCGAGCCCGTGGAATGGCTCGCAGACCGCGTCCCCGTTCACCCGAGCCCCCGCGCGCTCCGCGTCGCACAGGAACGGATCGGCGAAAAACGCTTCGTGGAGAGCGTCGGCGGCCGTCCGGCGCTCTGGGCCGCGGTCGACAGCCTCGATAGCCTGGAGGCGGGCCTGAAAGCGATCGGCACCCCCGCCATCCTCAAGACCGCCCGCTTCGGCTATGACGGCAAGGGGCAGGTCAAGATCGACACGCCCGAAGGCGCGCAGGCCGCCTGGGACACGATCGGCGGTCCCGCGGTGCTCGAAGCCTTCGTACCGTTCGAGCACGAGTTCTCGATCCTGATCGCCCGCGGCCTCGACGGCAGCATCGCGCGCTACGACCCGCCGCTCAACGTCCACCGCGATGCGATCCTCCGGCATTCCACGGTGCCCGCACCCGCCGAGGTACTGGCCCAGGCCGACGAAGCCGCCGCCCTAGCCGAACGAATCGCTGCCGAACTCGACTATGTCGGCGTGCTGGCCTGCGAGTTCTTCGTCGGCGCCGACGGCTCGGTCTTCAACGAGATGGCCCCCCGCGTACACAATTCCGGCCATTGGACGATCGAAGGCGCCGAATGCTCGCAATTCGAAAACCACATCCGTGCGATCTGCGGCCTGCCGCTTGGCGCGACGACGCTGACCGGGCGTGAGGCGACGATGGAAAACCTGATCGGCGACGATTCGGACCGCTGGGCGGAGCTGCTCGCCGAGCCCGGCGCGCATCTCCACCTGTACGGCAAGGGCACAGCGCGGCCTGGGCGTAAGATGGGTCACGTCACCCGGATCCGCCGCTAAAGGCTCCCCATCAGAGGGATACCCCCCAATTCCGTTCGAGACTCCCTCCGTTCGCCCTGAGCGAAGTCGAAGGGTGTGCCCCAAGCGAAAGTGCTTCGACTTCGCTCAGCACGAACGGATTTTGGGCAGCATTATGCGTGCCTCCGAGAGCAAGACCGCAGCGCTGATCATCAGGTGAGAAAATGGTGCCCGGAGACGGGGTCGAACCGCCGACACTGCGATTTTCAGTCGCATGCTCTACCAACTGAGCTATCCGGGCACGTCCGGTCGGGGACCGGAGAAGCGTCCGACCTTGCGATCGGAAGGGCGCGTTTAGTCGGGGTCTTCGGCGCTGTCCAGCCCCGTTTGCGAGATTGCGCGGCCGGGAATGCGATAGCCTTCGCCGAGCCACTGCAACAGGTCGCGGTCGCGGTGCCGGCTCGAGCAGAACGGCTTGTATTCGGGCACCGCGGGCTGGTCGCAGATCGGGCATTTGATAGGCATTAGGCGCTCTCCAGTTCGTGGACGACGCCCGTGCGGCGCGAGAGTTCCGCCAGCCACGCGGGACGCGCCATGAGGCGCGCGTGGACGGTTGCGGGCAGGGTATGACGGCGCGAGGCGGTCGGCGGGGTGCGTTCGAGCGTGCGGAGTGTCGCGCGGGCCGTTGCACCTACCGGATCAGCGCGGAGGATCTCAGGGATCGACGCGCGCGGGCGGGGCCGGACGATCTGCAGGAACCCAAACCCGTTCATCGCGGTCCGCTCGAACGGCTGTGGCAACGATTCGTCGATCGCGGCGGCGACGGCATTGCGTTGCGCCTTGCCGCCGATGGTCGGGAAATCGATCCCGATCGAGCCGCCGATGCCGTGTCGGCGTATCGCCCGCGCCACGGCATGCGCGGCGGCGATCGCGAGCGTGTCCAGCGGCGGTGCGCCGTCGACGTCGAACAGCGTCATCGCCGGCGTCGGTGACAGGCGGAGCGCGCCGAGTGGAAATACGATCTCGCCACTCACTGCTTCGTCGAGCAGTTCGGACCAGCCCGCCGCTTCCAGCGCGTCAGTTTCGTGGGAGCGGGGGCTCAGGACAGGTAGGCCGGTCACCACGAGGCGCTCGTACAGCGTCGGGGCGGGGCAGGGCGGCAGGTAGCTGGGGACGGCCTTGGCGAGCTTCGCACGACCCGCTTCGGGGAGGGCTTCTCGGACGATCTCGACGGTAAGGCTGGCGCCCTGCGTGATGCCGGGGGGGAGGTGGTTGATCAGCGCCTCGCCGCCGTCGAGCGTGACGCGACCGCGGCGGCCCGGCAGCAGTTCGACGAGCCGCGCACGTGCGATGAGGCCGACCTTCAGCGCCTCAGTGTCGAGTTCGATCGCAGCTTCGACAATCTGATCATCGTCCACCAGCGCGGCGCGCGCTTCGCCGATACCGGCCTCGTAGAGCCATGCAGGCCCCGTATCAGGCAAGTGCGACGCCAGCGGTCTTCAACAGCGCCCGCGTCTCGAACAGGGGCAAACCGACAACGCCTGAATGGCTCCCCGACAGGAAGCGAACGAACGCCTCCGCGCGGCCCTGGATCGCATAGCCGCCGGCCTTGCAGAGACCTTCGCCGCACGCGAGATAATCGTCGATCTCGGCAGGCGAGAGCGGCTTGAACGCGACGATCGTGTCGGCGATCCGTGTCCGCACCTTGCCGGCCGCGTCGATCACGCAGACCGCGGACAGGCAATGGTGACGTCGACCCGATAGCTTGCCAAGCAGATCGCGCTGGATTTTGATCGTGTCGGCGGGCGGCAGGATACGGCTGCCCAGCGCGATCGTCGTGTCGCCGGCTAGCACGATCTCACCCTCGGCACGCGCAACGGCGCTGGCCTTTTCGACGGCGAGGCGCAGTGCATAGGCGCGGGGCGGTTCAGCCTTGCGCGGGTTCTCGTCGATGTCGGGGGATTCCACGCGCGACGGCACGACGCCGAGCCGCGCGAGCAGGTCGCGGCGGCGGGGCGAGGAAGAGGCTAGGACCAGCATTGGTGCCTCGATCTTTGGGCTACGCGCCGCGCGAACGGCGCGTGGCGCTTTACTTGAAGCGGTAGGTGATGCGACCCTTGGTCAGATCGTACGGCGTGAGTTCGCACAGCACCTCGTCGCCGACCAGCACGCGGATGCGGTTCTTGCGCATCTTGCCGGCGGTATGACCGAGAATCTCGTGGTCGTTTTCGAGCTGAACCCGGAACATCGCGTTGGGGAGGAGTTCCACCACGCGGCCGCGCATCTCGAGCAGTTCTTCCTTGGCCAAATATAATCTCTGAATTGGGGGAATTTCGGGACGAGCGCCCTTACCGCAGGTTCGCGAAAAAGGAAAGCACGGCCGACGCACGGTCACAGGCCTGATGCCCATACCCGCGCGTGAACGAGATATCGGCGTTCCGCGCGGTGGAAACAAGGGCGTCCGATCTCGTCGCTTCTGCCGTCCCGCTACCGCTCAGTCATCCCCGCGGAGACGGGGGCCCATATCCTCTACGGTCCACGATCTATCGCGAGGCTAGCCAGTCCGGGTTCCCGCCTCCGCGGAATGACGAGCGGACGGCGGCATGCGGCTCATAGCAAGCTCGGCTGGAGTGCGGTCGCTTCCCGCGCAGCGCGCCGGAACGCGGCACGGTCGACATTGGGGATGCGTGGCCGCTTGCCCTGGAACAGATCGGCGAGCGTCAGGATCTGGAGCTTGGGGAACGCCTCGTCGACACCCGCGCGGTAGATCCCGACCGCAGCGGCACGGCGCTCCATCTCGCGCGTTGACTTGGCATTCATGATCAAGATGCCGATCGGCGCCTTCTCGCGCGCGATCGTCGCGGCGAGCGTTTCGACCATCGCAGTGTCGGGATTGAGGCCGCCCTTCACCGACACGATCGCGCGGTGCGTCACCATCTTGCCCGACGCCTGGTCATGGTCGTTGAAATAGATCAGCCCGTCGATCCCGCCATCCGCGCCCTTCTTCCTGCCGCCGTACGGCAGTGCGTCGACCATCGAGACGGCCCACCACTGGAACTGGTATTTGTCGCGCAACGCCAGATCATAGGCGGAGGCGAGATCCTTCGGCGTTCCCTCGACGGTGAACGTGACGGCGGGAAACGCGTCCTTCATCCGCTTTTCGATCAGCGAAATGGCAAGATGCGTGACGTCGATTCCGATCCATTGCCGCTTGAGCTTTTCCGCGGCGTGCACGGCCGTGCCGCAGCCGCAGAACGGGTCGAGCACCACGTCGCCCTCGTTCGACGAGGCGGCGATGATGCGCTCCAGCAGCGCTACCGGCTTCTGCGTCGGATAGCCGAGCCGTTCCTTCGAGACCGGCGCGATAATTGGGATCTCCCAGACGTCGTTCATCGCGACGCCCAGCGAGATACCCGATTCCCGGGTAGGATTCCGCGTGCCGTCGGGCATGAATGTGACCTTCTGCATCGCGCCTTTCCATCGCTTGAGCGAACTCGGCGATTGCGGCCCAGTGAGCGTGTTGAACAGATTGCCTGTCTCGCTCTTGGTATAGAATAGCAGGCAGTCGTGCATCCGCTGGAACCGATGCGAGATCGATGGCCACCGTCGATAGCTTCAAATAATCTCGTTCTGGAAGTGCCGCTTGCCGAAGATCGCGTCGAGCAGGAGCTTTAGGTAATGGCTCGTGGTCGGATCGCAGTGGAGATACAGGCTGCCGGTCGGCTTCAGCACGCGGTGCAACTCGAGCAGGCGGACCGCCATCATCGCCAGATACGCCATCATGTCGTTGTCGCCGAGGAACCCGCGCATCGCGTTCAACAGGTCGAACGCCTTGGTGCTGCCGCTCCGCGCGACTTGGTCGAAGGCGTCCTCGGCGGTCTCGTTCCAGTGCCAGGTGTCTTCGAACGCCTCGATCTGCGCGTTGGAGGACTTGCCGTCGGGTTCCTTGAACAGGATGCCGTAGTTCGCGTTCGAATTGAACGGCGGGTCCAGATAGATCAGGTCGACACTCTCGTCGGCGATCTCCTTGCGAAGGACGGCGAGGTTGTCGCCGTAGAAGAGGTGATTCTCGGGACGGTTGCTCATTCGGTGATGATGCGGAGACAAAACTGCGTTCGTCCAAACAAGATGCATCCACAGTCGGCGTATATGCTCCGTTATGGAGTTTTGGCGGGCAGTATCCGTGCGTTATGCTGGATTATACTTCGTCAGGAATGCACCCATTGCCTTCAGGAACTCGAGTCTGTCCTCGCCACGCGTGAAATGATGATCGCCGAGCGGTTGTTCGACATACTCGAACGGCTTGCCCGCCTCTTTGAGTGCCGCTGCCATCATCCGCGATTGCTTCACGGGCACGCGCTTGTCCTCCTTGCCGTGCAGCATCAGGATGGGGATCGAGAAGGTCTGCGCACCAAAGCGCGGCGAGACGCTGCGATAATCGGGCGCCTGCTTCTTCAGCCAGTCGCCGCGAGTCTTTCCGTACAGGAACTTGCCGTCATAGCGCTGCATCGCCTGCAGATCGGACACGCCGGCATAAGAGATCGCGCACCGATAGAGCGCCGCGTCGCCGGTGCCGTTCCGCTGCACAGCGCGCATCGCCGCATAGCCGCCATAGGACGCCCCCGCCATGCAGACGCGTTTCGGATCGGCGATGCCCTGCTTGGCCAGATGCGTGATCGCATCGTCGAGATCGTCCTGCATCTTCAGGCCCCATTGCCCCTCGCCGAGCTTGGCGAAACTGGTGCCATACCCCGATGATCCACGGTAATTGGGCTGGACGACGGCATAGCCGGTTTCCGCCAGATACTGAGTCCACCAGTCCCAATCTTCCGAATCGCGTGCGAACGGGCCGCCATGCGGCAATACGATCAGCGGCAGGTTCTTCGGGCTGTGTCCTCGCGGCAGGGTCAGCAGCGCCTCGATCTCGACGCCGTCGCGCGCCTTGTACCGGATCGTCGATACCGGCGACAGCGTCCGCGCCTTAAGATCGTTGTTCTGCCAGGAATAGCGCTGCATCGATCCGTTCGCGGGGTCGTAGAAATACAGCGCGCCCGCCTGCGACGGCGAGCCGACCTGTACCAGGAACTTCGACCGGGTGCGATCCCAGGACACGATGCGCGCGCGTCGCTCGCCGACCGCCTTGTCGACCGAGTCCTGGATTTCCTTCAGCTTGGGGTTCAGCCAGACGGTATGGCCGAAGCGATCGGTGACGGTGATACCGTCGATGTCGTCGCCAGTCGCGTTCTCGACCACGCCATCGACGTCGTAGCCGTCCGCGCCGTACAGCTTCTTGCCGAGCTTCAGATCGGGCAGCGACACCTCGAACACTTCGTCGCGACCGCCCGAATCGTCCGTCGCGATGGCCGTGCCGTCGGCGCGGAACGTCAGCGGGATGACGATATCCTGCTTGCCGCGGGCCGATGCGATGACCTTGAACGGATCGCGATTGGCGCTGCGATACAGAAGCGAGCCCTTGCGGGTGTCGTCCTCGTACCGATAGCCCATCCGGACGACGCCTGCTCCATCGGCATACCAGTCAAAGACGTTCGTCTGGCTGCCGGCGACGGTCTTGGTCTTGCCGGTCGACAGATCCACCTCGGAGACCGAGGGATACCATTGGCTTTCGCTTTCGATCCCGGTCTGGCGCGACAGCAGGACACGCGGTGTGCCGTCGCGCGCCGCCCACAGGATTTCGTCCGCGCGGACACCCGAATTCTTCCAGTCGATTCGGTTGATTTTGGTCATGTCGGCTTTGACGCCCAGCGTGCGCGTGACGTAGATCTCCTCGCCGTACAGCATGTCCTGCGATCCGATGCCGACCGCGAGCCAGTCGTCACCAACCCAGCGCCACCAGTTGATGTCGACCGTCGCCCCGACCTTGATTGCGGTGAGCTTGCCACCGGGAAACAGCGGCGCGACGACCAGCACCTGGACGCCGTCGATCGCCATCTTCGCGGCGATACGTCTGCCGTCGGGCGATAGCTTCGGATTGGCGATGCCGGGCAGTTTGGCAAAGGTTTCGACCGGCACCCGGTCCGAGAGCGTGGCGTTCGCCTTCGGCGTGGCGGCCGGCGGTGGCGCGGTCTGTGCCGCCGCGATCGCCGGTATCATTGCACCGGCCAGCAGACCCATACGCCACGTCATCATCAGTCCCCCCCGGCCATTCCCCAACGACCGTTTACGCAGAGTATCGCGTTCGGTAGCCGGCACAAGAGGAGGCTGCAGCGGATCAGTGCAGCGCCGAGGTCGATCGGACTGAGCGAAAATTGCGCGCGCGGCGCACTGCCTTGTTATCGCGCGGGAATGGATGGCAAACATTGAAGCACCGGGCAGTGAATGGATCGCAGAGCGGCCAGCGTAGCTGACCGATCGGCGATCCAGTTCAGTTCACCCCACGCCGCCGCCGGCCAGAGCTGCGAGCAGCAGCAGTGCGACGATGTTGGTGATCTTGATCATCGGGTTCACCGCAGGGCCGGCAGTATCCTTGTACGGATCGCCGACGGTGTCGCCGGTGATCGCGGCCTTGTGCGCTTCGGACCCCTTGCCGCCGTGATGGCCGTCCTCGATGTATTTCTTGGCGTTGTCCCACGCGCCGCCACCGCTCGTCATCGAGATCGCGACGAACAGCCCGGAGACGATCACGCCCAGCAACATCGCGCCGAGCGACGCGAAGCCGGCGGCCTGGCCCGCGACTGCGGTGATGATGAAATACACCGCGAGAGGGCTCAGGACCGGAAGAAGTGACGGGACGATCATCTCGCGGATTGCCGCCTTGGTGACGAGATCAACCGTCCGTGCGTAATCAGGGCGGCTCGTGCCCAGCATGATGCCGGGATTGTTGCGGAACTGCTCGCGGACCTCCTCGACGACCGCACCGGCTGCGCGACCGACGGCGGTCATGCCGAACGCGCCGAACAGGTACGGGAGCAGCGCGCCGAGCAGCAGGCCGACGATGACGTACGGGTTGCTGAGGCTGAAATCGACCGTGACGTCGGGGAAGTACGTAGCAAGATCGGTAGTGTAGGCGCCGAACAGCACCAGCGCGGCGAGCCCGGCCGAGCCGATCGCATAGCCCTTGGTGACCGCCTTGGTAGTGTTACCGACCGCGTCGAGCGCATCGGTCCTCTGCCGGACGTCGTCGGGCAGCCCGGCCATCTCGGCGATCCCGCCTGCGTTGTCGGTGACCGGGCCGTAGGCGTCGAGCGCGACGACCATGCCGGCCTGCGCGAGCATCGCCGTTGCCGCAAACGCAATGCCGATGATCCCGGCCAGCTGGTACGCGACGATCACCGCGACGACGATGACCAGCGTCGGCAGCGCGGTGGATTCGAGGCTGATCGCGAGGCCCTGGATGACGTTGGTACCGTGGCCGGTCTCGGATGCCTTCGCGATCGACTGGACCGGGCGGTGGTTGGTGCCGGTGTAGTATTCGGTGATCCACACGATCAGCCCAGTCACGACGAGCCCGATCATCATCGACCAGAACAGGTCCATGCCGGTGAAGCTCTGCGTCAGCGACGGTGCGGCCTGCGTCGTGAGATCGTCGCTCGCGGGATCGAGGAACCCCGCGCCACCGATCACGCGGTGGAGGTCGCCGAGCACGTACTGCGTCGCGAGATAGATCGCCGGGATCGACAGGATCGTCGAGGTGAAGAAGCCCTTGTACAGCGCCCCCATGATGCTGCCCCCACCGAGCCGCACCATGTACGTACCGATGATCGAGGTGACGATGCACACGCCGCCGACGAGCAGCGGGAGCGTCATCAGCCGCATCAGCTCGGCGCCGCTCGCCTGGATCAGCAGCGCGATCGAGATCATCGTCACACCCAAGGTGACGACGTAGGTCTCGAACAGATCCGCCGCCATGCCCGCGCAATCGCCGACATTGTCGCCGACGTTGTCCGCGATGACGGCGGGGTTGCGGGGGTCGTCCTCGGGGATGCCCGCCTCGACCTTGCCGACGAGATCCGCGCCGACGTCCGCCGCCTTGGTGAAGATGCCGCCGCCCAATCGCGCGAAAATCGAGATCAGCGACGCGCCGAACGCGAGCGCGGTCAGCGCCTCGACGATGATCCGGTCGTTGGGGGCATGGCCTGCAGGGCCGGTAAGGTACCAGAAGAACGCGCTGATCGCGAGCAGGCCGAGACCCGCCACGAGCATGCCGGTGACCGCGCCCGATCGGAACGCCATCGTCAACCCGGCCTGCAGCGACGTCCGCGCGGCTTCCGCAGTGCGCACGTTGGCGCGGACCGAGATGTTCATGCCGACATAGCCGGCGACGCCCGACAGCAGCGCGCCGATGACGAAGCCGACCGTCGAGATATAGCCGAGCGTGAAGAGAAGGATCGCCGCGACGATCACGCCGACGATCGCGATCGTGGTGTATTGCCGTCCGAGATACGCCTTCGCGCCTTCCTGGATGGCGGCGGCGATGTCTTGCATCTTCTCGTTGCCGGGGGAGGCGGCAAGCACCTGTCGACTGGTGACGAAACCATATAGGACGGCGATCACGCCGCAGATCATGGCCAAATAGACGGTCGTCATACGGCGCTATCCCTCTTTTCAGGTCCTCTCCGGTCCCGGCTTTGCCGAGTCCCGATGTAAGGAACCTATCAGTGCAGGGGCATTGCGCAAGCTATCCGCGCGGACGGTGTTCGTAGCCGAGACTTGGCGGCAGCAGGACGGGTACACCCGCGTCGTGCAGGGTAAGGCCTGAGCCGCTCGAGAACGCGCCGATGCGGGTGGCGTCGGTGACGAACTCTTCGGGCGCCGCGAAGAGGAGTTGGTAGTCGTCTCCCGCCGTGGCTGCGGCGAGGCGGTCGCCTGAGAAGGTGCGATAGGCGCAGGAAAGCGGAACCCGAGCGAGGTCAATCGTGACGGCTAGGCCGCTGGCGCGCGCCATGCGGGACGCGTCGATCAGCAGGCCATCGGACACATCCATCATCGCACGGACATGCGGGGCCAGGATGCGCCCGTCGGCGAGCCGCGGCTGCGGACGGCGATAGGCAGCGAGGAGCTCGGCCGGGCCTTGTTTTGCAAGCGCGATAGCGAGCCCCGCGCCCGCATCGCCAATCGTGCCGGTGACGTAGAGCGCGTCGCCTTCACGTGCGCCGCTACGGGCGGGCGCTGCGGCATCGCTCCCGAACGCGGTGACGGTCAGGACGCGAGGGGCGTTCGCGGGAAGCGTGACGGTGTCGCCGCCGATGATGCGCGTGTCGAACGTCGCCAGGACGTCGGCGAGCCCCTCGAGAAACGCGCGATCCCACGCGTCGTCGCCCAGCGGGTAGTTGAGGAGGATGCCTTCCGGTTTCGCACCTTTGGCGGCAAGGTCGGAGAGGTTGGTCGCGACCAGCTTCCACGCGACGTCCTGCGCGGGATCGGTCGGGAGGAAATGGACGCCTTCGACAAGCGTGTCGGTGGTGACGACGAGCGGGCCGGCGTCGAGCAGCGCAGTGTCGTCATTGAGGCTACGCGCGGCAGGATGCAGCGGGAGTTCGCGTAAGGCCGCAATGAACTCGGCTTCGGTCATTCTTAGCTCCCTCTCCCCTCCGGGGAGAGGGGCACCAACTGCTCCCTCTCCCCTTCGGGAAGAGGGGCACCAACTGCTCCCTCTCCCCTTCGGGGAGAGGGAGATTACGCCCGCACCTCTTTCGCGATGCCGTCGAGCAACCCATTCACGAAGCCCGACTCGCGCTTGTCGTAGAACGCGTGCGCGACGTCGACATATTCGCTGATCACGGCCGCGACCGGCACGTCCTGGCGCGCGAGCAACTCATAGGTCCCGACGCGGATGATCGCCTTCATCGGCTTGTCGAGGCGGGCGAGCGTCCAGCCCTTGGCCAACTTGCCCTCGATCAGCACGTCGATCTCGCCGGCGCGCGCGTTGGCCCCGGACACCAGGTCGTCGAAGAAATCGACGTCGGCCTCGGCATATTCGACGTCTTCGATCGTCGCGCCGAGTCGGTGCTGGTGGAATTCGTTGAGCAGGACGGGCATCGCGGTGCCCTCCATCTCGTGCTGGTACGTGGCTTGGACGGCGGCGAGGCGAGCGGCGGCACGCGCCTTGGTGCGGGGGGCGGTTCGAGTCATAAGCGGTTGCCTGTAGGCGCGGGGCGCGTGTGTGTCAGCCCTTTGCGTTTCGAACGGAACGGCAAGAAGGTTTGTTCACGCGGAGGCGCGGAGCTGTTGCGTGCGGCGCAGCCGCTTCGATCTCCTCATCCGCTAGTGATTGAAGGGCCGCTACGCGGCGAGGTCGATACCTCCGCGTCTCCGCGCCTCCGCGTGAACCAAACTAACTGTTGAGCCGCAGCCGCAAAGCCACTGATTTTGCGTGTGCGGGAAGGCCCTCGGCATTCGCGAGGGCGACGGTGGCAGGCCCGAGTTCGCGCAAGGCGGCTTCGTCCAGAGCAAGGAAACTGGTGCGTTTCATGAAGTCGAGCACCGACAACCCAGAGGCAAACCGCGCCCGACGGCCCGTCGGGAGGACGTGGTTCGGCCCCGCGACGTAATCGCCGATCGCCTCAGGCGTGTAGCGGCCAAGGAATACAGAACCCGCATGGCGGATACGGTCGAAAAATTCCTGCGGATCGGGGATCGCCAGCTGGAGATGCTCGGCGGCAAGGCGGTCGACCAGCGGGATCGCGTCCGCCAGCGTGTCGACGACCACGATCGCCCCATTGGTTTCCCAAGCAACGCGCGCGACCGCCTCCGTAGCCAGCTCGCGCAACTGGCGGTCGACGGCATCCGCGACCTTGTCGGCAAACGCGGCATCGTCCGTGAACAGGATCGACTGCGTGGTCACATCGTGCTCGGCCTGGCTGAGCAGGTCGGCGGCGGTCCATTCGGGATCGTTGAGCGCGTCCGCCACGACGACGATTTCCGAGGGACCCGCGACCATGTCGATGCCGACGACGCCGTAGACCTGGCGCTTGGCCTCGGCGACCCAGGCGTTGCCGGGGCCGGTGATGACGTCGACCGGCTTGACCCGGCCCGCGCCGTACGCAAGCGCGGCGACAGCCTGCGCGCCACCGACGCGCCACACTTCATCGACGCCGGCGAGGTGCGCGGCGGCAAGGACCAGCGGATTGATCTGGCCGTCCGGAGTCGGCGTGACCATCGCGAGACGGCCGACGCCCGCAACCTTGGCGGGGATCGCATTCATTAGCAGCGACGAAGGGTAGGCGGCACGTCCACCGGGGACGTAGATGCCAGCGGCGTCAACTGGGAGCCAGCGCGCGCCGAGCCTCACACCCGCGGAGTCGACCGAGTCGCTGTCGAGTGGACGCTGTTTCTCGTGATACGCGCGGATGCGGGTCGCGGCGAGTTCGAGCGCGGTGCGCAGGTCCGGATCAAGCGCCTTGAACGCGGCCTCGCAGTCGGCAGCGTCGATCTTCCAGCCGGTGGTTTCGAGGTCGTGGCGGTCGTGCTTCTGCGTCAGGTCGCGGATCGCGGTTTCACCGTCGCGGCGGACGGCCGCGATGATCGCGGCGACGTCCTGCGTGACGCCTGCATCGGACTCGCGACGGTCCTCGACCAGCACGGTGAAGCGCGTTGCAAAGTCCGCATCCGAGGTAGAGAGGCGGATCACTTGCCCCCCTCCCGCGAGCGGGAGGGGCTGGGGGTGGGCACGCGCTCACCGCGGGCATTACGGCTGAGGATAGCGCGAGCCCAACCCCCGACCTCTTCCCGCATGCGGGAAGGGGAGCAGAACAGCGCGCTCATGCTGCCATCTCCTGCGCATCGACCGCGCGACGGAAAGCCTCGACCAGCGGCACCACCCGGGCACGCGTCTTCATCGCGGCGCGGTTGACCACCAGGCGGCTGGTGACCTCCATGATCGTCTCGACCTCGACCAGTCCGTTTTCCAGCAACGTCCGCCCCGACGAAACGAGATCGACGATCCGCGGCGCCAATCCCAAGGTCGGCGCCAACTCCATCGCGCCATTGAGCTTCACGCACTCCGCCTGCACGCCACGGCTGGCAAAATGCGCCGCGGTAACATGCGGATATTTGGTCGCGACCCGAACATGGCTCCAGCCGCGCGGATCGTCCCGCGCCGCCATCTCGGCAGGCTCGGCGACTGACAGCCGGCAATGGCCGATGCCCAGATCGACCGGTGCGTACAGTTCCGAATACCCGAACTCCGCGATCACGTCCGACCCGACGATGCCGAATTGCGCCGCCCCGTGCGCGACGAAGGTAGCGACGTCGAACGCGCGCACCCGGATCAGCGAAATCGCAGGATCGTTGGTCGCAAAGCGCAACGCACGCGAATTTTCGTCCGAGAACGACGCTTCGGGATGCACCCCGGCGCGCGCGAGCAAAGGCAGGGCCTCGGCGAGGATACGTCCCTTGGGGACGGCGATGATGATCTGGGACTCTGGCACGCGCCGGGCTTTACGGGGGGGGCATGGCGGGTGCAACAACGTGCGTATGGCAAATGTAATGGCAAGTTGCTCCGCGTTCGGAATCCAGGCGGGGTATTGCGCCGCGATGGACGCGCCGATCACGGCGCGGGTTTGCGGCGCGCTGGCGGACGCGCTCGATCGAGACAGCGAGACGGGGCGGCGGGTGCTCGACTGGTCGGGCGAGCCGGTCGCGGATGCCTTGGCGTTACGGCTGGTGGGTGGACTGCACGCGCTGCATCGCGCGGGCGTCGATCCGGAGCTTGCTGCCGTATTCGCCGGCGTAGAAACCGACCCGGCGCGGATCGTCGCGATACTAAAGGCAACGCTCGTCGCACAGGATGCGGCGTTGCTGCCGTGGCTCGACGGACCGCCGCAGACCAACGAGGCGGCGCGGTCCGCCGGGATGATGACCGGCATATTGCATCTGGCCGAGCGGTACGGGCCGCGGTTCGAGGTGCTGGAGATCGGCTCGAGCGCGGGACTCAATCTGCTGATCGATCGCTATCGGTTCGACCTTGGCGGTGTGGATGTCGGGCCATCGGCGTCGCCTGTGACCATCCACCCCGAATGGCGGGGTACACCGCCGCCAGGCGCTCCGGTCGAGATCGAGTCGACACGCGGCGTCGATATCCACCCGGTCGACGTCGCCGATCCGGCCGCAGCGGCGCGGCTCGAGGCGTATGTCTGGGTCGACGCGGTCGAGCGGCAGGCGCGGCTGGCTGCGGCGATTACGATGGTGCGCGACGGCGGCGTCGATCTGGCGGAAGGCGATGCGGCGGACTGGGTCGAGGCTCGGTTGGCCGAACCGCAGCCCGACGGCGTTACGCGCGTGCTGATGCATTCGGTGGTGTGGCAGTATCTGCCCGCGACCTCCCGCGAGCGGATCCGGGTCGCGATGGACGCAGCGGGCGCGCGCGCGACGGTGGAGCGACCGCTCGGCTGGGTGATGATGGAGCCGAACCGCGATCTGCACCGCCACGAGGTCCGCGTACGCGGCTGGCCGGGCGAACGGCCGATGGAACTGGTCGCGCTGACACATGCGCATGGCGCCTGGGTCGAAGGGCTCTCGGCGCCGTACGAGACGCGGGACTACGTCATGCGACGTGGCGCCTACGAGAAGGACTGAGGCGTCGGATACGCGAGCGGCCCGGGATCGCTCCCGGGCCGCCCAAACTTGGTAGAAGGTCTTAGTAGAAGAAGCCGTTGTTGACCTGTGCGACGCGGCCGTTGCGCGTGTCGACGAGGACGACGTCGCGGCCGTAGCGGACCCAGCGCTGATAGCCGTAGGCCGGGCGCGACAGGCGATAGGTCTGGTAGTCGTTCACCCAATAGTTGCGGCCGTAATATTCGGGCGCGAACCGGTAGCCGACGCTCACCGGGCGATAGCGATAGCCGCGCGGGCCGGCATAGGCCGGGCGGCGATAGAGGTTGCCGTGCGTACGGCGATAGTCGCGCCAGTCCTCGCGCGCCTCGCGGCGATCCTCGCGCAGTTCCTGGCGGGCTTCGCGGACGTCGCCGCGGTCACCGTAACGGCGGGCGCGATCGAGGTCGCGACGGCTCTCGCGGATCTCGCGCTGGTCGCGGCGGACTTCGCCATAGCTCTGCGCGGTCGCGAAGGTGGGGACGAGGGTGGCGGCGGCTACGGCCGCAAGGATCATTTTACGCATGATTGCTCTCCTGTATCGACGCCGGATCAACGGCATGGACGGGCTTTTGCTCCAGCGCCGCTGAACGATCACAGAATGCGCTGGTCAGGATTCAGACAGGTGGCGAAGGCACGGTCGAATACGGATCAGCGGCAATGTCTTGATCCTCCCCCGCCAGGGGGAGGTGGCTGGCGCTTGCCAGACGGAGGGGGCGGTTAGGGCAACCTCTGTTCCGCGTCCTCCCCCTCCGACGCCCTCGGCGCCACCTCCCCCTTGCGGGGGAGGATTGGAAGAGTGCTCAGACACCCCAGCGGCGCATCGCGGCGATCACAGCGTCGGGCTTCTGCCACGGCACGAAATGCCCCGCATCGATCTTTTCGATCGTCAGGTCGGGCACGTAATCGGCTAGGTCGAGCTGGCTCGGGAGCAGCGCGCTGTCCTGCATTCCCCAGATCACCAGCACCGGCATCCTGGTCGGCGGGAACGGTGCATCGAGGAAGGCGGGGCGGGGCGGCGTCTCGTCCATTTCGGGAACGACGATCGCGCTCGCGCGGTACCAGTTGAGCATGCCGGTGATCGCGCCGGGCTGGCCCCATTCATCGAGATAGGCGGCCTTGTCCTCGGCCATCGCAGCGAGATCGGCGTGCTTCGAAAAACTGGTGTCGAAGAAGGTTTCGAGCCCGATCGACTCGATATGCTTTTCGAGATCGGGGTTGCGGAAGGCGCGGATATACTGGCTGGCGGCGCGTTGTTCGAGGTCGTCGAACATGGTGCGCTGGAAGACGAGCGGGTGGGGGGCGTTGATGATGACGAGCCTGCCGATGCGCTCGGGGTGGCGCAGCGCGGCCATCCACGCGACCGCGCCGCCCCAGTCGTGGCCGACCAGTGTGAAGCGGTCGATCTCCAGGTGATCGGCGAGCGCGATCAGGTCTGCGACGATCTTGTCGGGGGTGTAGCTGTCGACGCCCTCGGGTTTGGAGGAGCGCGCGAAGCCGCGCTGGTCGGGGGCGATCACGTAATGGTCGCGGGCGAGGTCCGGGGCGATGGCGCGCCAGGTGCGGTGCGATTCGGGGAAGCCGTGGAGGAGAATGACGGGCGGGTTCGTGGGGTCTCCGCTGATCGCGACGTCCAGGTCGACTCCGGGGGATAATGGGATGCGTTTCAGTGTCATCGTTCCCCTCCCGCTGGCGGGAGGGGGTAGGGGAGGGCCTGCCCGTCGCGCTGCCCTTGGAGCATGCCCTCCCCCGACCCCTCCCGCAAGCGGGAGGGGAGCAGAAGACGTATCTCCCCTCCCGCACGCGGGAGGGGCCGGGGGTGGGCTCGCGGCCAGTTTCAAACGGAGCGGGCGGCGATAGCACGTGCCCACCCCCTACCCCCTCCCGTAAACGGGAGGGGAGGAGTTACGGATAGCTGACCGTCTTTGGGATCGCGGGGATTTCGATCCACTCCTTTTCATCGCCGGGCACTTTCGGGAAGTTGCCCGCATTCCAGTCGCGCTTGGCCTGTTCGATACGATCCCGGTTCGAGCTGACGAAGTTCCACCACACATGGCGCGGCGTCGTGAACGCATCGCCGCCGCACAGCATCGCGCGACCGCCAGTCGCAGACCGCAGCGTCGCCGCGATACCGGGCCGGAGCACGTACAGCACCTGCGGCTCCAGCGTCACGCCTTCCAGCGTCGCCTCGCCCATCGCAAGATAGATCGCGCGCTCCTCCGCCGCCGCGTCGATCGGCACGCTCGCGCCAGGATCGAGCGCGATGTCGGCGTAGATCGTCCCCGAATAGGTCGTCGTCGGCGCGGTCTGGCCCCACAGGCTGCCCATGATGATCCGCGAGCGTGCGCCGTGCGCCTCGATCGTCGGCAGTTGCGCCTTGGTGACGTGCTCGAACGCGGGATCGATCTCCTCGACCGCCTCGGGCATCGCCAGCCAGGTCTGGATGCCCGACAGGTTGGGGCCCTCGGCACGCTCGTCGCCGGGCGAGCGTTCGGAATGGACGATGCCGTGGCCCGCGGTCATCAGGTTGACCGCGCCGGGCTCGATTCGCGCCTGCGTGCCGAGCGAATCGCGGTGGTCGATCGCACCGTCGAACAGATAGGTAACCGTCGACAGGTTGATATGCGGGTGCGGGCGCACGTCGATGCCCTGGCCGATGTCGAGATGCGCCGGGCCCATCTGGTCGAAGAACAGGAACGGGCCGACCATCGTCCGCTCCTTGTTCGGCAGCGTGCGATGGACCTTGAACCCGCCGAGATCGTGCGTCGACGGCAGGATGGTCTGAAGGACGAAATCATCGAGCATGGCGTTATCCCTTGGCAGGTTCCGTGGCGTCGAGAAGCTCGACCAAGTCTGCTGGATAGAGCGTTTCGTGGAAGCCCGCGATGTCGTTTCGGGAAAACCAGCGGTGACCGACGAGCAGTTGCTTCTCCTGTTCGGTGAGGTTGCCCGCCTTCACGTCGCAGGTGTCGACGTCGATCCGGAAATAGCGTTCGTCGGCGGTGACCTCGACGCCCTCGAAGGTGCGGAAGTCGACGACGCGGCGCGCGACTTCGGGGCCGCAGTCGATGTCGAGGCCGACTTCCTCCCAGAGTTCGCGGCGAGCAGCGGCGGCGTAGCTCTCGCCGGGATCGACTGCGCCGCCGGGCGTGCACCAGAGCGGGGGGCGATCGGTCGGCGTGAAGCGGAACATCAGGACGCGGTCTTGGCCGTCGACGAGCAGGATGCGCGCGGCTGGGCGTGGGGTTCTCACAGCCAGCACCACCCCGGCGAAGGCCGGGGCCCAGTTGGAAAGGTCGATATGGCGGAGGGCAGCCCGTCGTTACCCCTGTTTCCCAACTGGACCCCGGCCTTCGCCAGGGAGGTGCTGGTTGGCGAGGTGCTGAGTAGGACGCTGCCAAGCCTCATGCCGAATCCAGCTCTGGATAAGCGCGGAAGATGCCGTCGGTGTTGAAGGCGAGGCGGCGGTCGCTCTTCAGATAGGCCTTGATGCCGGGCAGTTCGGCGACCTGATCGTGGATGCGGACCAGGTTCGGGTAATCGGGTTCTAGCGTCTTCATCCGCTTCGGGAACATGTAGCGCAGCCCCTCTATCACCTGGAACAGCGACGTATCGGCGTAGGTCCACTTGTGATCGATCAGCCAGTCGCCGGTGTTGGCCTGCGCGGCATCCTCGAAATGGCCGAGATACTTCGGCATCCGCGCCTCGCGGAACTGCTTTGCGGCACGTGCAGCCTCGGGCTTCTGGTCGTCGTAATAGTCCATCATCGCGACCGGATGGTGGACGTTGTGGACCTCCGCGACGAGGTCGGCGATCGTCAGCTGGAGCTGGTTGAGCCACAGCCGGTCCGCCATGTTCGACGGCGCAAGACCGTGACGCTCGCCGAGATACATCAGGATGTTGGCGACCTGCGCGATCACCAGGCCGTCGAGTTCGAGATAGGGCGGTGCGAACGGCGTACGGCCGGTGCGATCGGCGAGCAAACCCTCTTCGCCTACGCTGCGCGCGCAATCCTCGTAGGCGATCTCGGCGCCTTCGAGTGCAAGCCGGACGAACTCGCCACGCCCTTGGATGGAGGGCCAGTACCAGAGCTTGTAGGACATCAGCTTTCCCCGGGCGCGCGGGCCTTGATGGCGAGCGCGTGAATCTTCGTGCTCAACAGTTCGGCGAGCGCCTGGTTCACGAGGCGTTGGCGCGCGACGCGATTAAGCCCTTCGAACGCCGACGTTTCCACCTCGACGCGGAAATGCGTCTCGCCGGTGCCGTCGTCGCCCATGTGGCCGGCGTGGAGCCCGCTCTCGTTGACGACGGTCAGGTGCGTCGGGGCGAGGGTCGCGGTGAGGCGGGTGGTGATCTGGTCCTGTACGGAGCCGGTGGCGAGGTCTGTCATGCTCCCTATATAGCCCGTTTTGGAAGCGCGGGGAGCCGGTGGCGGACGAGGATCGAAAAGAGCGGAAAGAGCGCCCCAGTCCAAGGTTTCACGGCCGCGTGGAAGGGACGGGTCGCGTCTGCATGTGGCGCGACTGCCAGGAGCCTGGCGAATTTCGTGCGCCCCCGCTCGAAGGACCGAGCGACGGCGGCCCGCCGCAGTTCCGCTGGTTCTGCCTCGAGCATGTCCGCGCATTCAATTCGGGGTATAATTTCTTCGACGGCATGACCGCGGACGAGATCCACTACGCGCAGCGCCCGTTGGCGGGCTGGGAACGCGAGACGCGCGCTTTCGCGCACGGCGGCGGCGATACGCCGCCGAAATGGGCGGACTTCGCCGATCCGATCGACGCGATCGGCGCGCGC
Organism: Sphingomonas sp. PP-CC-1A-547; assembly: GCF_003610375.1. Lineage (GTDB taxonomy): Bacteria > Pseudomonadota > Alphaproteobacteria > Sphingomonadales > Sphingomonadaceae > Sphingomonas. The sequence goes on along the minus strand of NZ_RAPZ01000012.1, from coordinate 219,330 downwards.
TTTGGTGAGCGGATGGCGGCGGCGCGCAAGGACGGCCGCGTGCTGTCCGACGGCGAGCGGCGCTCGTTGCGCGTGCTCGGGCTCGGCACGGACACCGACCGGACGGCGCTGCGCAAACGCTACAGCGAACTCGTCCGCCGCTATCACCCCGATCGCAACGGCGGCGACCGGGCGCACGAAGCGGAATTGCAGAAGGTGATCGCGGCCTACCAGCACCTGAAAGGCGCGACCGCGTTTGCCTGACGAAGCGGGAATGTGATCCATACTTACTCTGATCGATATTTCACGACCCGCCAGCCGGAACCGCACGGCTGGCGAGCGGTTCGTCTAACTCTTCCGGTCAATCGCCCGACCAATCGTACAGCGGCGGTTGAGTAACTGCCCGCGCTTGGCCTAGAGCTACCGGGAACACGAGGCCAACATGACCGATATCCCGAATACCCAGCCCGACAGCCGCGAGACCACGATCCTCGACGCACCTGACCGCATGGTGAAGGTGCGAGAGATGTTCGGGATCGATTCTGACATGGAAGTGCCCGCGTTTTCCGAAGCCGACGAGCGCGTGCCCGATCTCGATCCGGCGTACGTCTTCGATGCCGACACGACGCTCGCCGTGCTGGCGGGCTTTGCGCATAACCGTCGCGTGATGGTCCAGGGCTATCATGGCACCGGCAAGTCTACGCATATCGAGCAGGTTGCGGCGCGCCTGAAATGGCCTTGCATCCGCATCAACCTCGACGCGCATATCAGCCGTATCGACCTGATCGGGCGCGATGCGATCGTGCTGAAGGACGGCCAGCAGATCACCGAGTTCCGCGAAGGCCTGCTGCCCTGGGCGTTGCAGACCCCGACCGCGCTAGTGTTCGACGAATATGACGCGGGCCGCCCCGACGTGATGTTCGTGATCCAGCGCGTGCTGGAGACTGAGGGCAAGCTGACGCTGCTCGACCAGAACCGCGTGATCCGCCCGAACCCATGGTTCCGCCTGTTCGCGACCGCCAACACGGTCGGCCTCGGCGACACGAGCGGGCTGTATCACGGCACGCAGCAGATCAACCAGGGCCAGATGGACCGCTGGAACATCGTCGTCACGCTCAACTATCTGCCCGCCAAGGTCGAGGCGCAGATCGTGCTCGCCAAGTCCGGCGAATACGACAAGCCCGAGGGTAAGAAGACCGTCGAGAACATGGTCCGCGTTGCCGACATGACGCGCAAGGGTTTCGTCAACGGCGACATCTCGACCGTGATGAGCCCGCGCACGGTGATCACCTGGGCACAGAACGCGCTGATCTTCGGCGATGTCGGCTTCGCGTTCCGCCTGTCGTTCCTCAACAAGTGCGACGAGGCGGAACGGCCGCTGGTCGCCGAATATTACCAGCGCGTGTTCGGCAAGGACTTGCCTGAGAGCGTGGTGGGCAAGGCCTAAACCTTTGGCCAACGAAACCCCTCTCGATCGCTTCAAGGCGGTTCTTGCCGGCACCGCGCGTGCGATTTCGGAGGAGCCGGAGGTCGAACTCGCCTTCACCGCGGACGCGCCGACTCAGAGCGGCAAGCACATCAAGGTGCCGATGCCCGCGCGTGCCCTGCCGCTCGAGCAGGTCGCCGAGGCGCGTGGGTTCGCGGACGGTTTCGCGCTGCGATTGAAGCATCACGACATCGCGCTGCACAACCGTGCGGCGCCGGTCGAGGCGGTTGCGCGCGCCGTGTTTGATTCGGTCGAAACCGCACGGGTCGAGGCGCTTGGGTCGCGCGGTTATGCGGGGATTACCGAGAACCTTGAACGGGCGCTCGACGTTCGTTTGCGTGCAGACCCCATCACACGCGCGCGCAATCGCGACGAGGTGCCGCTGTCAACCGCGCTCGGCCTGATGGTGCGCGAGCGGCTGACCGGGCAGGAATCGCCCGCGATCGCCGCACCCGGTCTCGCGCTGGTCCGCGAGTGGATCGAGAGCAAGACCGATCTCGACGCGCTCGCCTATGCGCTCGACGACCAGAAGGCGTTCCAGGGCCTTGCGCGGAAAATGCTGCAGGAACTCGAACTGGTCGAAGGCGATCAGGTCCCAGAAGAAAGCGACGAAGGCGGCTCCGAGGACGAGGGCACCGACGAACAGCAGCAGGACGAGGGCGACGAAGGCGACGACCAGGGCGAGGACGGCCAGGGCGAAGTCGAGGCGCGCGGCGAACAGTCGGAGCAGCAGAACGAGGAAAGCGACGGCCAGGAGCAGAGCGACGAATCGATGGACGACATCGACGGCGAGCCCGGTGACGACGGCGAGGAAGGCATGCAGCCGGTCCGCCCGAACCGTCCGTTCGCGGACATGGGCGGCGCGTTCGACTACAAGCCGTGGACGACGCAGTTCGACGAGGTGATCGCCGCCACCGAGCTGTGCGACGCCGACGAACTGGCGCGGTTGCGCGGCTATCTCGACCAGCAGCTCGTGCATCTGCAATCGACCGTATCGAAGCTTGCCAACCGGCTTCAGCGGCGATTGATGGCGCAGCAGTCGCGGTCGTGGGATTTCGACCAGGAGGAGGGCATCCTCGACGCCGCGCGGCTGGCGCGCGTGATCGTCAACCCGACGCTGTCGCTGAGCTACAAGGCCGAGCGCGAGACCGATTTCCGCGACACCGTCGTGACGTTGCTGATCGACAATTCCGGCTCGATGCGCGGCCGCCCGATCTCGATCGCGGCGATCAGCGCGGATATTCTCGCCCGCACGCTGGAGCGCTGCGGTGTGAAGACCGAGATCCTCGGCTTCACAACGCGCGCCTGGAAGGGCGGGCAGAGCCGCGAGACCTGGCTCGCCGCCGGGCGTCCGCCGCAGCCGGGTCGGCTCAACGACATTCGCCACATCGTCTACAAGCGCGCCGACGAGCCGTGGCGCCGCGCGCGCAACTCACTCGGGCTGATGATGCGCGAGGGGTTGCTGAAGGAGAATATCGACGGCGAGGCGCTGATGTGGGCGCACGCGCGGCTGGTCGCGCGGCCTGAAGAGCGTCGCATCCTGATGGTGATCAGCGACGGCGCACCGGTCGACGATTCGACGCTCTCGGTGAATTCCGGCTCGTATCTGGAGCGCCATCTGCGCCAGGTGATCGGCTGGATCGAGAGCAAGTCGCCGGTCGAGCTGGTCGCGATCGGCATCGGCCACGACGTCACCCGCTATTACGCGCGCGCCGTCACGATCATGGACGTCGAACAGCTTGGCGGCACGATTATCGAGCAGTTGGCCTCGCTGTTCGATACCGAATGATCCGCCGGTGATCGCGGGCGGCGGCATTACGGCGCCCGCGGGCGGGTTCCACGGACCCGTCAAACGCTCGATCACCATTGCAGGCCACCAGACGTCCATCAGCCTCGAACCCATCTTCTGGCAAGCGCTGGAGGCTTCTGCGGCGCGCCTCGCGTTGCCCTTGTCTGCGCTGGTCGCAGAAATCGACGCGATACGCATCTTGGCTGACGATCCCCCCAATCTCGCTAGCGCCTTGAGATCATGGCTGTTCTCGAACGATTCATGAGAATTAGTCGCAATAGCGTTGACAGTGAAAACGACTCTCAATAGCGAACCCGCAACAATAAGGGGTTTCGCATGTCTGGTCCTTCGTCGCGTTCGTCCGTCGCGCCTGCATTTCTTGCGCTTTCGTGCGTAGGGTTCATTGCCAGCGCACCAGCCTACGCTGCCGACCGCCCAGCTGAATCGGCAAAGGTCCACGCGGCCGACGACCAGGAAAAGCAGCTCAACCGCAACGAAATCGTCGTCAACGGCAAGACCGTTCCCGCGACCACGCTGGAGAGCCCGAAGGCGACGCGCAGCCTGCTCGACACCACGCAGACGGTCACCATCATCGGCGACCAGACGATCCGCAAGCAGAACCTGCTCACCTTGCGCGATGTGCTGCAGACGATCCCCGGCATCACCTTCGGTGCGGGCGAAGGCGGCGGCGGCTACGGCGACAGCATCAACCTGCGTGGCTATTCCGCCAATAACGACATCACGATCGACGGCGTCCGCGACAGCGCGCAGTATAGCCGCAGCGAGACGTTCAACCTGCAACAGGTCGAGGTCTATAATGGCGCGAACAGCGTGTTCGGCGGTGGCGGATCGGTCGGCGGCACGATCAACCTCATCACCAAGCGCCCGCAGGCGGAAACGTTGACGGTCGTGTCCGGCGGCGTCGGCACCGACGATTATTATCGCACGACACTCGACTCGAACGTCCGCGTCAGTGACCTCGTCGCGGTCCGTCTGAATGCGGTCGCGCACAAGAACGACATTCCCGGCCGCGACGTCGAGAACAACAAGCGTTGGGCGGTCGCGCCGTCGCTGATCGTCGGCGTCGAGGGCCCGACCAGCCTGACGCTGCAATATCTGCATCAGGAGGACGAGAACGTCCCCGTCTACGGCGTGCCGTACTTCCGCAATGCGGTGAACAACGGGCCGCTGCCGGGTGCTGACAACTCCGCCTATTACGGCATCCGGAATCTCGACAAGCAGGACATCACCGTCGACCAGGCCACCGCGACGGTCAGCCACAGCTTCTCCGACAAGGTCTTGATCCGCAACCTGAGCCGGTGGCAGCGCGTCCAGCAGGACTCGTTGACGAGCGCCCCGCAAGGTGTGTTCTGCCTGTCGACCGGGTTCCAGCCCCAGCCGCTGACCAACGTCGCGACGACGCCGGCGGCCTGTCCCGCCCCGACGGCAACCGCTCCGGGTCAGAACATACCCGGTTCCTATTACCCGAGCGGCCCTCGCGGTTTCGTCCGAAACCAGGAAAACCAGATCCTCTATAACCAGACCGATCTCCGTTCGGTCTTCGATACCGCGGGACTCGAGCATACGCTGGTTCTCGGCGCGTCGGTCTCGCAGGAGGATTACACGATCGTCACGGGCAACACGTTGCGTACCGCGGCCGGCGCAACGGTCGCCCAGCCGCCGATCAACCTCGCCAACCCGAACACCGACTACACCGGCCCGTTCAACTTCATCCAGGCCGGCCGGTCGGAGGGCACGACGAGCAATGCGGCGGTCTACGCTTTCGATACGATCAAGGTGATCCCGCAGATCGAGGTCAATTTTGGCCTGCGCTACGAGCATGCCAAGGGCCGTTTCCGCGCCGATACCTTCTCGGTCGTGCCCGACGCGACGCTCGGCACCTATGCACGCGGCCTGAACCAGACGAGCGACGAAACGCTGTTCTCGTACCGCGGCGGCATTAACTTTAAGCCGATCGAGACCGTCAGCCTGTACGCGTCGTACGGCAACGCGACCACGCCGACGTCGGCGACCGTCCGGCTCGGCTGTGGTACGTTGATCAACGCACCCGCGGGCCAGCTCGACCCATGCGACGTGAAGCCGGAAAAGGCGGTGAACTACGAATTCGGCGCGAAGGCGGACCTGTTCTCGCGCAAGCTGCAGCTGACGGCGGCGGTGTTCCGCAACGAGCGTACCAACTACCGTGTCGCCACGAACGACCCGATCGTCACGACGCTGGGCGTCAACGACGGCCGTTCGCGCGTCGACGGCATCGCGCTGGGCGCCAGCGGCAGCATCTCGCACGCGTTCTCGATCTTCGCCAACTACACGTATCTGAAGGCGAAGGTCATCCAGAGCGTCTCGAACTTCTGTCTCGCCAATCCGGGTCCGGTCCGTACGACCGTCGGCACGACCACGACGACGACCAACCCATGCGGCAACTCGGCCGCGATCCTTGATACGCAGGCGGGGCAGGAGCTCACCAACACACCGAAGCATTCGGGCAGCCTGTTCACTACCTACACGCTGCCGTTCGGCCTCCAGCTCGGCTACGGCCTGACCTATCAGGGGGCGTTCGCGCTCAACAACAGCGCGCTGGCCACCCCACTCGCGCCGACGACCGTGGTGACTCCCGTCTTCGACTCGGCGGACTACCTAACGCACCGCGCGTTCCTGTCGTACACCGTCGGCAACGGCCTGACCGCGCAGCTCAACGTGCAGAACTTCACCAACGAAAAATACTACACCGGCATCCGCAACAATGGCTGGGCGACGCCGGGCGAGGCGCGTTCGGTGCGGCTGACGCTGTTCTACAGCCTGTGAGGCTCGGCGGCGACGCGGGCAGTTTGCCGGTATCGCCGCCGCATTCTAGAGTGACGCCATGTTGATCGCGATCCCTGATGTCCTCGATGCTGCTGGCGTCGCCCGTGTCCGCACGCTGATCGATCACGCCGAGTGGATCGACGGCAACGCGACGTCGGGGCCACAGAGCGCGCTCGCCAAGCGCAACGAGCAATTGCCCGAGGACTCGGTCGCCGCGCGCGAGGCTGGCGGGATGGTCCTCGATGCGCTCGGCAGGTCCGCGCTGTTCGTCGCGGCGGCGCTCCCGCTTAAAGTGTTCCCGCCGCTGTTCAACCGCTACACCGGCGGACAGGATTTCGGGCTGCACGTCGACAACGCGATCCGGATGAAGCGCGGCACCGATTTTCGCATCCGCAGCGACCTGTCCGCAACGCTCTTCCTCGACGACCCCGCGACCTATGACGGCGGCGAGCTGGTGATCGAGGACCAGTTCGGGCCACAATCGGTCAAGCTACCGGCCGGGCATATGGTTCTCTACCCCGCTTCCAGCCTGCACCGGGTGACGCCGGTCACGCGCGGGGTGCGTACTGCGTCGTTCTTCTGGCTCCAGTCGATGGTGCGTGACGACGGCGCCCGGCGGATCCTGTTCGATCTCGACCAAGGCGTGCAGGCGGTCGCGGCGGCACAAGGGCAGGGCGATCCGGCCACGGTGCGGCTGACGGGCGTGTACCACAATCTCCTGCGCCGCTGGGCCGACGCGTAATCCCGCCCCGTCATTCTGACGAAAGTCAGGACCCAGAGCAAAGCAGTGCACCGCGCGTGAGCCTGGGTCCTGACTTTCGTCAGGATGACGGGTGTGTGTGGATGGACTTGCGCGCACTCGCCATGCCACGCTCCCCACACAGGGAGTAGATAATGAACAAGCTGGCGATGCGGCGCGCGTGGTTCCAGGTCCACAAGTGGATCGGGCTGGTGCTGGCGATCCTGATCATCCCGCTGTCGCTCAGCGGTGCGGCCTTGGTCTGGCATGACGCGCTCGACCGGATCGTCGATCCGGCGCGCTATGCAGTCTCGGGCAAGACCGTGGTTGGGCCGGACAGCTATGTCGCCGCGGCACGCGCGGTACTGAGGAATGGCGAGCAGATCGCGAATTTGACGATGCCCGACGACGGCGGTCCGGTGGTCGTTGCGGCCAGTTCAGCCAGCGCGCCGACCCGGCCAGGGCCTCCCCAGCGGACGATGGTGTATCTCGATCCACCGACCGCGCGCGTGCTGGAGGTGTCGCCGTCGAACGGCGGGCTCGTGCGGTTCCTCCACGTCCTGCATGGAAGCCTGCAACTATCCGGCATCGGGCGTTCGATCGTCGGCTGGATCGGCGTGGCGATGATGGTGTCGTGCTTTACCGGGCTGTGGCTGTGGTGGCCGACGGTCGGGAAGTGGACGCGCGGGTTCCGGTTCCGGCGACACCGCGACGTCGAGACCAACCTGCATCATCTGTTCGGGTTCTGGATCGCGTTGCCGCTGTTCGTGCTGTCGCTGACCGGCGCGTGGATCTCATTCCCGCAGTTTTTCGGGAAGCTCACCGGCGAGACGTCGCGGCCGAGAGGGGGGCCCGACCGCGGCGCGATGATGCGCGCAAAACCGCTGGCGTCGCCCGCGCAGCCACTGGCGGTGGCGATCGGCAAGGCCCGCGGCATCGTCGATAATGCACCGTTACGGAGCGTCACGTGGCCGACCGACCTCAGCGCGGACTGGACGGTGACGTTTCAGGGCAGGGGCCAGAACGGCGGCGCGCCGATCGGGGTGAAGGTGGCGGACGACACCGGCGGCGCGACCGCGGCACCGGCGCGGCCTCAGGGCGGCGTGGCGCCGTGGATGCGACGGATCCACGATGGCACCGACATGGGTGCGCTGTGGCAGGTGATCATCTTCCTGGGCGGGATATTGCCCGCGGTACTGGCCGTGACCGGGGTGATCATGTGGTGGCGCGCGCGGAAGTGGAAGGCGGAACTGGCGGCGCGACGGACGTGACTCGCCCCTTGCCCCTTCGGGGAGAGGGAAGGAGGAGCCTCTCGGCGACGGGAGGGTGAGGGGTGGTGGGGACTCGCGTCCCGAGCCTCATTCCCTCACCCTCCCACGCGCAAGAGCACGCGGGCCCCTCCCTCCCCCCGGCGGGGAGAGGGGTTTCGAAGTCACCGCCCCAGCAACACCCGCGCCTGACCGGCGATCTGCGCCAGCATCGCCGCGTTCGGCACTGCCGCATGGCGCGCACGGTCGATAACCGCCTTGAACTGCGCCACCCGCGTGGCGTTCGTCAGCAGCCACTTCTCGACCGCACCCTGCGGATCCTGCGCACCGCACCGCGCGAGGAACTCCAGCCGCAATTGCTGGAAATCGCGCGCCAGCCCGGCAACCAGCAACCGCTCCCAAGGATCGGTCGGACTGATCCGCGCCGCATTCGCCTGCGCCCAGTCGAGCCCCAGCGCCTGCCCGAGATGCGTGAAGGCCCGCGTCACCACCGCCTCGTCGAGCGCCATCCGCTCGCCGAGATCCGCCAGCCCGACCGCGCCGTCCATCTCGAACAGGCGAACGACCTTCCGCACCAGATCGCCCGGCGCGCCGACCGCTTCGAGTTGCCCCGCAATACGGCTGCTCTGCGCGCTCGCCTCTTCGAGCAGCAGCGCCGCGGTCTGGCTGTCGAGCTGCGTGATCCCCTTCGCCAGCCGCGCGAGGACTTCGCCTGGCACGGCGCCCGGCGCCGACACGCGCAACAGGTCGGCGATCTGTGAGCGGGTCGCGACCGCGACCTCGTCGAACAGCGCGATCCGTGCCGCCTCGGGCATCACCGCGGTCTCGATCTCCGCCCACAACGCGGGCAGGTCGAACAGGCGCTCGGCGACGACGAACATCGCCGCGATATCGCCCATCGCCGCGCCTTCCTCTTCCGCCAGTTCGAACGGGTAGAGAATGCCCAATCGGTTGACGATCCGGTTGGCGAGCTTGGTCGCGACGATCTCCGGCCGCAGCCGATGCTCGTCGATCGCCGTCGCGAACCGTTCGCGCATCGCTGCCGGGAAGGCAGCATGCAGGTCGGGCTTGAGTGCGTCGTCCTTGGCGATGTCGCTATGCTCGATCGCATCTTGCAACCCGAGCTTGGCCGTCGCCAGCAGCACCGCCAGCTCAGGCCGCGTGAGGCCCAGCCCATCCTGGCCTCGACGCAGCAGGATGTCGTTCGACGCCAGCCCCTCGACCGCACGATCGAGCCTGCCGCCGCCCTCGAAGATCTCGATCACGCGCACATAGCTCGGCACGGCCACCGCACCGTCGGCCTCGGCGATCGACAGCGCCAGCGTCTGGAGACGGTTGTCCTCCAGCACCAGATGCGCGACGTCGTCGGTCATGCTGGCGAGCAACGTGTTGCGGTCCTCGTACTCCAGCCGCCCCTCGATCATCTCGCGGTTGAGCGCGATCTTGATGTTGACCTCGTTATCCGAGCAGTCGACGCCCGCCGAATTGTCGATGAAGTCGGTGTTGATCCGCCCGCCCCGCGCGGAGAACGCGATACGCGCCGCCTGCGTGACGCCCAAATTCGCACCCTCACCGATCGCGATCACGCGCAGATCCTCGGCATTGACGCGCAGGCGGTCGTTGGCCGGATCGCCGACCGCGACGTTCGCCTCGGAAGCGGCCTTCACATAGGTGCCGATGCCGCCGAACCAGAGCAGGTCGGCGGGCGCCTTGAGGATCGCCGAGATCAGCGCGCCCGGCTCCATTTCGCTCGCCGTTACGCCGAGCGCAGCCTGCACCTCGGGCGACAGCTTCACGACCTTGGCGGTGCGCGCGAACACGCCGCCGCCCTTCGAGATCAGGCTGGCGTCGTAGTCCGCCCAGCTCGACCGCGGCAGCGCGAACATCCGGTTGCGCTCGTCCCAGCTGGTCGCCGGATCGGGATCGGGGTCGAGGAAGATGTGGCGGTGATCGAACGCCGCGATCACCTTCAACGTCTTCGACAACAGCATGCCGTTGCCGAACACGTCGCCCGACATGTCGCCGCAGCCGACGACGGTGATGCTCTCGCTCTGCACGTCGAGGCCACGTTCGGCGAAGTGCCGCTGGACGCTGAGCCATGCGCCCTTGGCGGTGATCCCCATCGCCTTGTGGTCGTACCCAACCGAGCCACCGCTCGCGAACGCGTCGCCTAACCAGTAGCCGCGTTCGAGCGCGAGCGCGTTCGCCACGTCGCTGAACGTTGCGGTGCCCTTATCGGCGGCGACGACGAAATATGGGTCCTCGCCGTCGAGGATCGTCACGCCGTCCGGATGGACGACCTTGCCCTCGACGATGTTGTCGGTGATCGACAGCAAGGTGCGGATGAAGATCCGGTAGCTCTCGGTACCCTCGGCGAGCCATGCGTCGCGGTTCGACGGGGCGGGGAGCTGCTTCGGATAGAAGCCGCCCTTCGCGCCGGTCGGCACGATCACCGCGTTCTTGACGCGCTGCGCCTTCATCAGCCCGAGGATCTCGGTGCGGAAGTCGTCCCGACGATCGGACCAGCGCAGGCCGCCACGTGCGACCGGGCCGGCGCGGAGGTGGATGCCTTCGACGCGCGGCGAATACACCCAGACTTCGCGCCACGGCACGGGGGCGGGCAGGCCGGGAATCAGATGGCTGTCGAGCTTGAACGCGAGCGCTTCCGACGCGGCCGGCGTGAACGCGTTGGTCCGCAGTGTCGCCGCGATCAGGTTGCGATACGCGCGCAGGATACGGTCGTCGTCGATCGCGGTGACCGCGTCGAGCCCGGCTTCGATCGCCTGATCCGCCTCGATCGCATTGCCGGGATGATCTGGATGGTGGACCGCGGTGAACCGCGCGATCAGGGCGGCCGCGACCTTCGGCGCACGCCGCAGCGCATCGACTACGGTGGTCAGCCCGTACGGAAGCCCGGCCTGACGCAGATACCGGAACCACGCGCGGAACAGCACGATCGCCTCGGGGCGCATCCCGAGTTCGACGATCAGCCGGTTGAACGCATCATTCTCGGCCGCGCCCTCCAGCACCGCCGCGATCGCGCCTTCGAGCACGGGCGCGTCGCTCTGCTGCGCCGCGTCGTTCGCCTCCAGCACGAAGTCATGCACGAACGGCACGCTGTCGTCGCGCAACCGCGTCGGCAGTTCGCCGATCACGCGGAAGCCGAAATTCTCCAGCACCGGTACGGCGTCCGACAGGGGGAGGGCGCCACCCAGCTTGTATATCTTCAGCTGTGGATCGGCACCGGCCTCACCCGGGACGAGGCGCACGCCACGCGCGTCCGTATCGGCCAGCGCGGCGATCCGCTGGATATCCTCGGCAGCCTCCGCAGGCGTGCTGAGGTTGCGATAATTCTGCGGGAACGCCGCCGCCCATTTCAGCGCAAGCCGCGCGGCACGCGGCGGCGGCAACGTCTCGACCAAGGCGGCCTCGACGTCCGACACCCAGCCGCGCACCATCCGCTGCAACCGGAGCGCGAGCGGCGCGACGTCGGGCATCCGGCCATCGCCGCGCAGATCGAGCGTGTAGCGGATCATCGCAACCTCGCCGTCCTCCAGCGCGATCGACCAGTTGAGCACGCTCGCATTCGCTGCCTCGGCCAGCATGTCGCCGATAGCGACGCGGCGGCTGGTAGTGACGTCGTCGCGCGGCAACCAGACGAAGCCGAACAAATGCCGCCCGAGCGCAGACTCCACCAGCACGAGCGCAGGTCGCGGCCGATCCGCGATGCTCATTGCGGTCAGCGCCAGATCCTCCAGCGCATCGGGCGCGAACGCTATGACCAAGTCGTGCGGGAGCGCGGTGAAGGCATGCGTCAACGCCTTGCCGGCATGACCGCGCGGATCGAAGCCGAACTTCGCCTTCATCGCCGCAAGTCGCGTGCGCAACACCGGCACGTCGCGCGGCATCGCGGCGAGCGCAGCGCTGGTCCAAAGCCCGCTATAGATCGACAGCCCGGCGACCGTCGCGCCCTCCATCACCGGCACCACGACGAGGTCGAGCGGCACCGCACGGTGCACGGTCGAGATAAGATTCGACTTCAGCAGCAACGGTGCATCGTTGCCCGCCTCGAACCATTCGATCGCGAGTGCGCGCGAGGCCTCGGCAAGGATCGGCACGCGATGTTCGTTGCGCGCGATACCGAGCGCGGCGTGACCGCTCCCGTCACGATGCCAGATCTGATGCCCGAGCAGCGTCAGATGCCCGTTCAGGAACCACTGCAGCAGCGCAGCACCTTCGCCCTCGGGCAGCATCGCAATATCGTCGTCGAGCGCCGCCTGCATCGCGCGCCAGTCGGTTACCGCCGCACGGACGTCGGCCAGCACCGCAGTGAGGTCCTCAATCAGCCCACGACGGTCACGCGCATCGGCGCGCTCCATCTCCAGATAGATCATCGATTCGGGGCGGCCTGCACCCTGGCCATCGGCGTCGATAGCATGCAGCGTGCCGTCGGGCGCGCGAGTCGTGCGGACGACGGGGTGGATGATCCGGTCGACCGCAATGTCCTGCGCGCCGATCGCCGCTGCGATCGAATCGACCAGGAACGGCATGTCGTCGTTGACGATCGCAAGACGCATTCGCCGCCGCGTGTCGTCGCCACTGATCGGCTCGATCGCGATTGCCGGCGCACCGTCGTCGCGGTGTGCGGCAGTCGCGGCAACGAACGCCGCGGCCTGCGCGACCTCGCTTGCCCCGAAGTCCCTCAGTTCGCCCGGAAGGGCCCGTTCGGTCAACCGGCCCGCAAGGGTCTCGGTGAGCGTGTTCAACGATTGGTTCGCCATAGGTCAGGGCCTATGCGCCCGCTATTCGCCTATCTCAACCCTTGTGGCAGGTGCGAAGGGTTATGCTGCGGCGCACCTAGAATTCAGACCGCTCGGCCACTGCAATTGCGGCCAGATCACCGTCGAACCCGCCGAGAAAGCTCGCGAAACCACCTGTCGGCACCTGATGCCGCTGGGCGTGTCGCAGCACCGTCGCGAATGTCTCCAACCGCGCTGCCTCGAAATTTGCGCCAAACACAAGCGCGACGATCTGCGTCATCGCGTCCGTCCCACCCGGCATGCAGGCAGCAGAGAGTATCGCGCTGAAATCATCGTCGTCCTGCACGGCCGACACCGCAAGATCATGCGCCCGACTTAGCGTCCGGTGCAGCGCCGCACGACTACGCGCTTCGGCCGCACGGACCTGCGCCGCGCTCTCCCGCGCCATCGCCAGTTGCTCGCCAAGCCGCCCGACAAGCACATAGTCGGCGGGCAAGGGGTCATCCAACACCAGCTCCTGCATGGCCGCAGGCGTCGGCTCGGCAGGCATGATATCGAAGCCACCGCTCGGCCCATCCGCCCAGACCTGCGCGGTCGCGCCCGAGCCGTGCGGAGACGCATGCACGGCGGCATCCAGCTCGGCAGACAGCGTCGCCTGAAGATCCGCGTCCGCGAGCTCCTTCCAGTTGATCACGCCGTAGATGAAGTCGATCGTCACCCCACCCGACGCGAACGGCATCAGGATCCCGCGGTACAGCGTCGTCCGCCCCCGGCTGCTGACGAACTCCGCCTCGAAGCCGATTGGAGCGCGATTGGCGATGATCTGCAGGTAATGATCGGTCAACCGCGACAGCAGCGACCGGCTCGGGACGTCCGCGATCGTCGCGATCGGCCCCTCGAGCCCGCACTCCTCGCGCAGTGCCCGTCCGAGATACGCGATCTTCGGATCGCCCATGCCCTGACTGAAATCGAGCAGCACGCTGTGCGGCCCGAAATCGGTGATCGTCTCGGGCTCGAGATCGGCGATCGACGGGTAGGGCCGATCCTTCAGCAGCGACACCCAATGGTTGTAGGCGCGCACGTGCATCCGCCGTTCATCGCCGCCAAGATCGAACATCACGTCGTTGACGCCCGCATCGGTCGAATCGGACGCGCCGGTATGTGCAGGCGTCGTTAACGCATCCCGCGCTAGCGTCACGCTATCCGCGTCCGCCGCGCGTCCATCCTCTACGCTGCGCGCCGTCGTCATGCCCAAAGATCCCCGTATCGTTACCGCACTTGTGCACTGCTCTTGGTAAACACAGAGTAAACTCGCAAACCGCTTGTCAGCCCGCAAAACCGCTGGTAGTTGCCGCCCCCTCGACCGGATACATCCGTCGTCGGGCCGCTTTAGCTCAGCTGGTAGAGCATCGCATTCGTAATGCGGGGGTCACAGGTTCGAGTCCTGTAAGCGGCACCATCGACAAGTGGTTGATTTAACTCACATTTTTATCACTCCCGCCGAGTTTTCGGCGACGCCGACTCCGGTAGGGTTCCGGTGCGTTGAGCCCGGAGCAAGCTTCTCGATCTTGGCGATGATGCGATTCAGGGCGCGCACGACGGTGGGGAATTCGCCAATCGCGTAGACCTCGGTCTGGCTTCCGTCGCGGTGGCCCATGAAGCCCTCCAGGTCCCACTTCTTCGCGCCATTGTTACGGACGAGCGTCGCGAGGCTGTGGCGCAACAGGTAGGCGAACATCTTCGCCAGTTCCTCGACACCGATTCGGGTGCGCCGCTGGCGTTGCACTTGGCGGGCGGGAAGTGGCTTGTAGATTGGTCGCTTATGCGCCAGACGAGTTTGCCAACCTGTTCGACTGCGACTTCGTCGACGACAGCCTGTCCGCGTTCCGGTTCAACGACCTGATTAAATGCGGCTGCGACTCTATGGAGGACTGGACCGACTTCAATCCGGAGGCCGCACGCCCGTACGGTGAGCGCCCCGTGTGGGCCGGCTATGATCCGCAGAACAGTGAGAACGGCGATAATGCGTCGCTGTCGATCATGGCACCGCCGCTCGTCCAGGGCGGCGCTTTCCGCCTGCTCGAACGCCACCCGCTGCGCGGTCTCGACTTCGAACAGCAGGCCACCTTCGTGAAGGGTATGCTGTCGCGGTACAATTGCACGTTCCTTGGCATCGACGCGTCGGGCGTCGGCGCCGGCGTCTACCAGCTGCTCGCCAAACCCGATGCCGGGATCAAGGGCGTCACCAAGATCGAATATTCGCTCGAGGTGAAGGCGATGATGATCATGAAGGCGCAGAACGTGATCTCGCGCGGGCGCATGACGTTCGATGCGAGCTGGCTCGATGTCGTCTCGTCCTTCGTCTCGATCAAGAAAACGCTGACCACCAGCGGCCGGAACGTCACGTTCAAGGCCGGCCGGGGCGGCGACGACGGCCACGCGGATCTCGCCTGGTCGATCATGCACGTCCTTAACAACGAACCGCTCGACGGCCGCGAAGCGCCCAAGTCGACTATGGAGATTCTATAATGGGCAAGGCACGCCGCATGGGCCGTCACGAGGCCGGCCGAGCCGGCGCGATCGTCACGACGCCGGAGAAGTTGACGTCGGTAGCGGCGTTTTCGTTTGGGGATCCCGAGCCGGTCAACAGCCGGCGCGAGATCCTCGATATGCTCGAATGCCCTCATAACGGTCGATGGTTCGAACCGCCGATCAGCGTCGATGGCCTGGCCCGATCGTTTCGCGCGAGCCCGCATCATAGCTCGGCCATCCTGCTGAAGCGCAATTTGCTGGTGCGGTCGTTCACGCCGACGCCGTGGCTGTCGCGCGGCGCGTTCGAAAAGCTGGTGTTTGATTATCTGGTGTTCGGCTTCGGCTTCGTCGAGCAGCGCCGCAGTGTCCTAGGCGGACTCATGCGCCTCGATCATTCCCTGGCTAAATTCACACGCCGCGGGATCGAAGAGGGCCGGTATTTCTTCGTGGAAAACCTAGCGACGGAATTCGAGTTTCGACCCGGCAGCGTTATCCAGATCATGCAGCCCGACATCAACCAAGAGATTTATGGCGTGCCGGAGTATATCTCTGCGCTACAATCCGCGTTGCTCAATGAAGCCGCCACCCTGTTTCGCCGCAAATACTATCTGAATGGTAGTCATGCCGGTTTCATTTTACATGCGACCGGTGAATTCTCCGATGGCGACGTCAATGCGATCCGCGACGCGCTGAAGCGGTCAAAGGGGCCGGGTAACTTCCGCAACCTCTTCGTCCACCAGCCTGGCGGCAAGGATGGCGGGATCAAGATACTGCCGATCGCCCAGGTCGGCGCGAACGACGAGTTCATGGGGATCAAGAACGCGACGCGCGACGACGTACTGGCGGCGCACCGCACGCCCCCTGTGCTGCTGGGCATTGTGCCGGCGCAGGGCTCGACGCTCGGCAAGCCCAGCGAAGCGGTCGATATGTTTTTCGAGCTGGAGATCGAACCGATCCAGGCACGCCTGTTGGACATCAACGAGGCGGTGGGCGTCGAAGCCGTCGCCTTCGCGCCGCGGCGGGTGCCAGCACCAGCCAGCTAAGCTTTCACGTCCGGCATAGCCGAGCGGGGGATGCCGGGGTGGAGCCCGGCAAACCGACGAGGATCACTCTCGCCACGACCATCGGCCACCGGCCGTCCCGCACCCCACGATTCGCGGGGTGCGGCACTTATGACGCGAGAACGTAAAGTGAACACTCTAAATCTTATTCGTCCCGTCGCACCCGCGGCGGGATATATTGGCGGCAAGCGTAATCTGGCATCGCGCCTGGTCGCGATGATCGAGCGCGTCGACCATGACGGCTATGCCGAGCCCTTCGTGGGGATGGGCGGCGTCTTCCTCCGCCGCCGATCGCGACCGAAGGTCGAGGTCATCAACGACGTGTCGGGCGACGTCGCGACGTTCTTCCGCGTGCTGCAACGGCACTATCCCTACATGATCGACATGCTGCGGTTCCGTGTGGCCAGCCGCGCGGAGTTCGAGCGGCTGAAGGCTACACCGGCCGAGACGCTGACCGATCTCGAACGCGCATGCCGCTTTCTCTATCTCCAGCGACTGGCATTCGGCGGTCGGGTCGCAGGCCGCTCGTTCGGCGTCAGCACGACGACCGGCGCACGGTTCAACGTCGCGAAGCTTGAGCCAATGCTTGCCGACATCCACGAACGGCTCGCAGGAGTTATGATCGAGCAGCTCGGCTATTCCCAGTTCATCCGCCGGTACGATCGCGCCGGCATGTTGTTCTATCTCGATCCACCCTACTGGGGATGCGAGAAGGACTACGGCCAGGACGTGTTCGGCCGCGACGACTTCGGCCAGCTCGCGGCGCAGCTCGCCGACATCAAGGGCAAGTTCCTGCTGTCGATCAACGATACGCCTGGTGCGCGCGCGACTTTCGCCGCGTTTTACATGATCGAGGCTGATACGACCTACACAGTCGGCGTAGGCGCGGGCGTGAAGGCCGCTGAGCTGATTATCTCGAACTTCGACTTACGATGACGGCCGGGGCGGCCTCTCGCCGCCCCTCACCCGGCTAACGAATTCAACCGCTGTTAGGCTGGTACCATCCAACCACCACGCGATCGGAGCGGGCGCATCAGCGCTCGTTATTTCGAAGAATCAACGAAAAGACGATGTCCGCCACGCAGTTCTATCGGCCTTTCAAGCGGTGGGGTCAAATACCGTGCACCTCCCTCCAACTTAATGTTTACGGCGTTTGACCTGAGAAAGGTCATTAGCTTAAGTACCATGTCGCCGGATCTGTTGCTTCCAACTGGTTGGATAGTGAGGTCATTGACGCCCTCCACCTGTTGCAAAACGTCACGCATGACATCTTCGGTCATTTCGAATTGGGGACGTCCAAAATAGACCGTTTCGGCGCTTATGTTGTGCCCGCTGCCGGAATGATTTTGAATTATTTTTTCGCTCACACATCCCCCCCTCTGTTGATAATGTTGTTCCCAGAACCGGAGTGGCTCTGTGTAATATCAGATTGTCGGTTAAGACCCAAAATCCCCCCGCGCTCAATAGCCTCACTTGCATGGTCTAGTTGGGATTTTGTCTTCGCTATACCAGCTTCTAAAGATCGTTTGGCGGTTTGATAGCTTTGGTATGTTCGTTTGATACCGGCCCGCTGTAGCGGGGGCTTGCCCTCCACCAGATGAGCATATTCGTCATACGACAGATCGACGGTTATTCTCGGTAAAACCTCTCTGCCCATCACACGGTCGTCACGCCATATCTCCCAATACCGTTCACTATATTCGGCGGGTAAACCAGCTTGAGTATATCGCTCCCAGCTCCCTTCTATGTTCGCAAGTCGCTGGGACCAGTCCTTCAATCGATTTCCAGCAGCCTCCCTTGTTGCCCAATTTCGAGCAATCTCGTTTTCTTCTTCAACGTGTCGCGCTGCTCGCTTTTGCCGAATCTTATCAATGGGGTCTTTGAAAATTTCGTCATGCGTTGATAACAGTGTGTTCGGTGGAGGTGCTGCTTCGATGACGGCAGGTTGCTTCGCAGGTCGTTTTGATACCCAAGCGACTAACGTTACTATAAGTAGACATGCCCCAATGCCGGTCATTACCCGATCGGCATAAGGGCGGGACAACAGCTCAACTAATTGATCTGCCCCGATCAGCTTCGCCCATCCCGCTCCGTTTGATAAAGCATCTTCAGGCTTGGTTTGGGCGGCAGCGATCAAAAGCGCACCGAAACCACCGAGGGTCGATGCCAAAATCTTAAGGAGTCTTCCCATTTGATTACGCTACAATTCCTCGACTGACATGTCCAAAGGGAATGTGTTTGTATTCAGTCTAGCCTCGTAGCCTTCGCTCGAACCGCTTCCAGTGCCGTTCGTCCCGACCGTATAACGGAAAGGATGGTGGCAGTGGCGTAGGCACGATCCTGTCCGGCCGGCCTCCGCATTTCGAACAGCGCAGGTATCGCGGTATGTTCTCGATCACACTGTTCACCCGCTTGAGAAAGCACCACCGGGCGAGAACGTCTCGAAGTACGACGCCTTTGCGTCCGCAATGGCCACAGACAGCACCGACATTCGCGTCATGTTTGGCAAAGTCGCCCAGCGTCCTGAAGCGCGCGTTGCCCATAGGTCACCAAGGCAAAGGGATCTGTGTCGCTTCGACATTCGTCGGCTGGAATAGACCGCCGTACACATGCTGCGCGACTTCGAGCTGGGCAGCCGCACGCAGACTTTCCCCCGGCGCGGCGAGGCCGATCAGCGCCCACGCCGGGGCATTCTCGATCAGCGAAGCGATCCGCTCCGCGGTGATCATGCCACCCATCAGCGGTAGTCGGTTGAGTAGGTCGCGTACGGCGACAGGCCACGACGGGCGAACTCCGCCTCTATCGGCGCGAGCAACGTCTGCGGCCCATCCTCCATTGCTTGGAAGTAAATCGTCTGCATCTCACAGGGGCGGATGTCGGGCAAGATTTCAGCGATCAGGTTGTGCGTCTGGCTGAAGGGCTGTGCGCCGTGGCGCATCGACTCGGGTGCGTGTTCCATGCCGATGCTATAGCGGAACAGAAAGGGAACGCCAAGCGCAGGGTAGGGCTGGTCAACGCAATAAAATTACGCGAAAGAAAATTACAAAATCGACGAGGCCGGCCCCGCCGCCCCCCGAACCTGCCACCCCGAGAAACACGCTTTTCCCCCCGCCTCGCCCGCGGTCTTTTCGTGTCGCAAAAGGTGCACTTGAGAACCGTTGAAGAGGCAGGCGAAGTCTTGGGCTGCATCATGATCGGAGGCCGCCTCGTCGGGGTGCAATTTGGTGCGCATTTGGCTTTTAAATTAGAGGCGTTACCCATCTTCTCCGAACAATGCCGTAACGCCATCGGTGGCACAGGCGCACCCGCCTTGCCCGCCCCAAGCAATGCAGGTCAGTCAGATCAGGACGGGTACACCGTTTAGCTGTTGCGGCCGTCATACTTGATCGTTCATGATTCCGGTAAAGTCGGCTGTGATTTCAGGACGGACTTCATTATTTTCGGTTCATGCCCCTAACGAATTCCGTTTCGTACGGCCTTTGGCACATGAGCTATCATTGCCGTGATAACGTCCTCTGCCATCGCGCTAAAAGCTTTGTCTGGCGTCGCCTCTCGTTGAACTAAATTTTTATAGATTGCTCGACGGGCGGCTAGGGGCAAATCAGTTCGGAGGACATTTTCGAAGATGCCCATCAGGTACTTGAGCCTCTCACCGCGCTCCTCAATAAGCGCTGGCCGTCCTAAATCAAGAATTGCTACAGTCGATTGGCCTGTAGCAGTGCCGAGTGCAAAGACAAATGAGCCCTGAAAAATCAGATGGTTCCGTGGATTTGTAGTGTAGGGATCAATGATGAGATTAGCGTTAGGGTCCAGATTCGACTTGTTTTGGTTGCAAACCTCACATGCTAGAGTGAGATTATCCCATAACAATATCTTTGATAGCTCCAATGATTTTGGGAAGATATGCTCAACATCACCGTGATGTATGTGCTGAAGTTTGCTCTCGCAATAAGCACATTTGTTGCTTGTCTCAAGAACTAGAGCGGATTTGATGTCAGGGTGGCGGTATTTCGACTTTTCCGCATCAGTAGGCTTTTCACCAATCGAAAGTTTGTCAGTCAGAACTTTGGTCCAGGCTACGCCGTTATTTACGAGGACCAGTGGTTCAGCGGTCTTCGCCAGCGGGATCATATCTGTCGCGCAATCTGGCTCAGAGCTTCTGGATAGAACTCGTCCAGCCCCGCCTCCTGGAGCCTTAAACGTAAAGCTGCTATGCCTTGGTCGGTAAGGCTTTCCACCGACAAATCTGATGTGATCCGTCGAAGCTCATCCTCTGCCCACATTGGCATAGTAACCGGCACTCCGAGAGCATCTCTTAGAATGTCGCTTGCGGTACCCGACCGGTTAAAGTGATCTAGATGTACCGAACTAACGGTACGCTCGCCGCTTCCCACTTGGGTTCCGTACTGCAAAACGTAAACCTTCGCAGATTTAACAGACGAGACAACAAATGGACTATGTGTTGCCACTACAAATTGGGCCTCAGGGAAAGCTGATACTAAGCTTTGTATAATACTTCGTTGCATTGACGGATGTAGGTGATTTTCTGGCTCATCAAGTATTACGGTATACTCTTGCTTGCCCTGCGAGTACAGAAAAACCTGCCACGCCAAATCAACCAGTGACATAATGCCACCAGAAGCTGAGTCCAAAACAAACTCACCGGACGTTGTTTCGAGGACTACATCAGGTATTCGCACTGTCAGCCTCTGAAATCCTAAGCTTTCAGGAAGAACGAGTCTTAGTACCTTTTCAAAATCTGAATAAACCCGGTCGGTTTCGGGATTTCCCGTTACATTTCGATTGCCTGGCCCGAAAGTCGCCATCGAAATAATAGCCTCTTTCATCCGATAGGTTGGGCTATACTGAGTGTACCCATTGTTAAAACGATTAAGTGATTCTTGATAGTATTGCTGGTACGCCTGCTGGGCGCCGAGCGAAGTCGTCGGTATACTCGAAACGACTTGATAGCCCTGTACTGGGCGATGCGAACCAATAAAAAGGCCATCAACGGTCTGTTGATACGGAAATGCGACGTTGTAAATTACACCACCAGACTGAGGAATCAGTACAGGAGTCACGGACCCCGTACTGTAGGTAAGTTCACCGATCCGATCAGATAAGCCGAAGAGCATAACTGGATCTGCACGTTTCGTCTGATATGAGCGCAGGTACGAGTAGCCTAGAGCCCCATCTTTCTGTATTTTGGGTGTCCCTAAAAGGGAGTGCGGCCATCCAAAATGTTGAGACAATATTCGAAGCAGCGTACTTTTACCGGCGCCATTTGCCCCGGTTATTATCGTAACACGCTGATCAAACTCTATGGAAACCCTATCAAATTGTCTCCAAGACTCAATTAGCAAGCTTCTGAAACGCACGTAATGCCCCCCCCCGGAATTCAACGCGTTGGCGACAGCCGGCGCTCGACCGGTGCTGGCAGACATTTGCGATCACCTCAAATGTAAATCGATCATATTTGAGGCAATATGCGGGTTTTGAATCTGCCAAGCGGTCGGGCAGTGTTCACCCTCGTCTGTGCAAAACGCCTTTTATAATCGGCACCGAAGTTGCGCATCCCGTCCGGATGCACGTGCCGGCTGTAGCCGGCGCGCTCAACCGCGGTCGCCGGATGCTGAACCCGTTGGGTGGGAGGCCTCGGAGGCTTGGTGGCGCATCAAACTGCGCACGCCATAGGCGTTCCGTCTATTCTTAGATCTTACAGGGCCTCTGTGTGACCGCTCGGCGGATTTGCACTATGAACAAAAGCGCGGACGCGGGCAAGGATGGCGCGCAGCTCGGGACTCTGGACCTCGGCGATGACGTCGTCGACCGTCGCGGTGTCCAGCTTCTTCTGGAGCGCGAGCTTCTCGGCAACAACGCGGACAAACTCGCTCGGCTTACGGAGCATGCGGCGCACGCACTCGCGCACCGTGGGCGGCTGCAGCAGGATGAAGGCGTTGGAGATCTGCTCGCTCTGTTGCTCGTTAGGCTCGGCATTCTCGATCGGTATGCAGCGGCGGATCCAATTGAGAAATCCGCACGCCTTGAGTCGATCGAGCGCCTCACCAACGGCACTCCGCGAGCGATGTATCTTGTCCGCAATCCACTGATAGGTCGGATCAAGCCGGCCGTCCTTACGACCGCGCAGGCGAAGCAGGCACCGCAGCACTTCAAGGCCGATCGCGCCCAGCGCACCGTTGCGCTTGCCCGGTAGCTTGGTCTCATGCTCGAACGCCTCGGCTGCGCGCATCCGCGCGTTATGTTCGGTCTTGGGAAACGTGTTATGTGTACGCCAGAGGGACGCCTCGGACCCGCCGGCGTTGTGGCTGTTGCGGCGCACTGGAGAGTTTGATCGCGCGCGGTCGCGGATGCCGGTGGTCACTTCGCTAAACGAGCGGGCGATGTTGCCCGTGCTGGAAGGAGCGCGGCGGGAAGTGGCAGTGAGCAGTGAATTCGACATCGTGTCGGCTCCCGGAGGAAGTCGATGGCAGGCAATCGAACGGCGCGGGCGCCGAGATTGCGGGGCTCGATGTCGATGGTTTCGCCTCCGGTGCGTTTCCGGTGCAGTCCGCGTTGAAGAACGGATTTCTGCAGGCTAGCAGGTGCAGGGCTCCAAGAGTTTCCCAAGCAAGAACGTTAGAAGTCCGGGCTAACGGCTTCGTTCGTAATGCGGGGGTCACAGGTTCGAGTCCTGTAAGCGGCACCACCTACTTTATGGCACTTCCACAAGCGAACGGCGGCAGTTGCGGCTGGAAGGTTGTTTGGCTGGGCAGCCGTTTGGGTCCTGCTTGGGACGCTTTGGTAGGGAAGCGGGCTCGACCTACGCAGTGCCCATTTAGGGCAGGGTGTGTCTGCGGGCCTTTTGAAAGATTTCCGAACGGGCCACAGACCTGCACCAGCAGAAAGAGTACCCCGTAGTTGACCTGATAGAGATCATCGCCGGGTGAAGGGATCTGCGGTTCATTACCACCAAAATGCGAGGCTCTCCGACCAACCTGTAAATCGTCTTTGGCAATTGCCACGATCTAAAATACTGCGTTCAATTGTCGGAGCCCCATATTCTATTGAGATCTGCGGGTTAAGTGTACGCCTAGGAATCACAAATTAGCGGGCGACGGCTTATTTACCATTCTCTCTAAACTTTGCTGCCAAGATGCCTTGAATGCGGTATCATTTGCGAACAGCTTGTAAAGCTCAAGCTCATCCTTCCGGCGCGATAACATCACTTCCCTGAGCATCTTCGCGAAGGCTAATTCTCGGTTATGAGGATCTGGGTTGTTTTCGTACTTTTCGGCAAAATCAGGGTGAGCCTTAATGCTGGCGGCGATGTTCACGAACTTGACCCGTTGCTCTTCTGGCGTCGCACTCCAACCTTGGAACCACCGTTCATTGAAGCTGCGCACGATTTCGTCGAGTGAGTCCCTTTGCTCATCCGTATCGTGCGATGCTCTGGGGTTGGGGTTCTGCGGCTCAAGCTCCGTCTCCGAGGCGTCCAACCCGATGGCGTGATTGAGCTTTACTCGTTCCAGCCCGTATGACGACAGATCAACGGCTTCCAGCAGCGCGTCGAGGGAGACTTGCGTGGGGTCGTCGATCTTTAGCTTGGGGATCAAGAATTTTAGGAACCAGAACAGTTTTTCCCAGTCCACCACCTCGAACGGCATAATCGATGCCATCTGGCCGTAGATCTTCACGAATTGCTTCGCCTTTATCTTGAAGTCGATCTGGGCGTCGATTTCCAGCTCCGACTCACTCGTAAACCGGTTCGCCGCAAGGTCGATAATCGCGCTCAGCCTTTGCGCATCCTCGTTCGAGAAATAGCGCGTGTTGAAGTCCTCCACTTCGGACCATTCGTACACGCCAACGTCATCAAGTGCGGCCTTCAGTTCGTGCAGCACGTTGACGTCGGTAGCCTCAGACAGGCTGGTGGCGGTGTAGAAGGGATCGAAGGCGGTCTTGATGTCGTCAACGGTGTTGAAGAAGTCTAGTATGAACAGGTCCTCGGTCTTCTTCGCCAGCTTGGAGGCCGATCGGTTGAGGCGGGATAGTGCCTGCACCGCCATTACCCCTTGTAGTTTCTTGTCTATATACATGGCACTAAGCTTCGGCTGATCGAACCCGGTAAGATATTTGTTGGCGACGATCAGCAAGCGATAGGTATTGTCGATTGACTGACCGTTCACCACGATCGGCTTTCCGTCGCGGTCGTACCCATCGAAATATTCCCGCGTCCGGTCGTCCGAAATTCCGTTCAGTCCGGCTTCGGTATATTCGATACCATCAACCTCTTTGCTGCCTGAGAACGCCACCAACGCCCTAAACGGCCAGCCCATTTTCTCCAGCTCGCGGTTGATCGCCTTGTAGTAGCGGATGGCCATTTCGATATTCTGGGTGACGACCATGCCGCGCGCCTGGCCCTTCAGCTTCTTGGCGTTCACTACCCTGGGAATGAAGTGGTCGAGCATAATTTCGGCTTTAGTATTGATGGTCTGCTGGCTGCGCTCGACATAGGCTCGTACCGCCCCCGGTGAAATCGGAAGGTCATAAGTCAAAATTTGACTGAGTAGGTGGGGGGAGGGGTAGCAATTCTGAAAACCCCTGGGACAGGTCGACCGGGCCTCGGGGTGTACCAGAAGTCTCCCGCGCTGCCGCCCCTCCCCCCACCACCGCCCCGGCGTTCGCCAACCGCTTGGAATGTTTCGTGTTGTCCCGGTTCCACCTCGGGGCTTCGTTCCCGGCTGGCTGAAGGTTTGTGTCCGGTCTCATGCGTCGCGACCCGATGCCCGTGCGCAACCGCGTTCGGGGCGGTCCGACCACTCGGCTCGACCACGCCCACCCTTCACTAGAACGCGATTTGCCTGAGCTCACGGCGCCGACCCGCCGGCCCGTGGCCGCAACATCTACCCACCGTCTCGGGGCCCTCAGCCGCTCCCCGCCGACGCACCAACACAAAGGATTCAGTTCATGCCCAAATTAACACTGACAAGTGCTTCAGCGTTACTCGCCCAATGCGAGCCAAAAAAACGCAAGACGGACTACTATGATGATACAGTTACTGGCTTCGTACTAGAATGTAGATCTAGTGGAGGTAAAAGCTATTACCTTCGCTTTGACCAGGCCGGTCGACAAAAGCAGTTCAAGATAGGGCGTTTCGAGGATATTACATTTGCCGCCGCGAAGAAAGCCGCGCAGAAGCTTCGATCCGAGGTCGTGATGGGCGGTGACCCCAGCGCGAGGAAGGCGGAAGCGAAAGCAGTTCCGGTTTACGCCGAACTGGCCGCAATGCACATGGCCGACGCTGAACTGCACCAACGGTCGTTCACCACCACTAAAGGATATATGGAAAAGCATATAATTCCGAAGTGGGCCAAGGTTCGCTTGACCGACATCGACAGCCGGTCTGTGGCGCACTGGCTGGCGGCGAAGAGGAACGAGGGCCTCGCGCCGGCCACCGTGCTGAAGATTAAAATGATTTTCAGCCGCTCGTTCGAGCTGGGGGCGCGCTGGGGAATTTCCGGCTGTGATAAGAACCCGATCCGCGCCGTGCAGTCAAAGCCGGTGAACAACGCGCGCCAACGCTACGTAACGGCGGACGAAGCCGCAAAATTGATCGCGGCGGCGGAGGCATCCCGCAACCGGCAGTTGGCCGCGATCGTAAGCCTCCTCTTGCTCACCGGCATGCGCGTGTCGGAACTGCTGTCCGCTAAGTGGGCGAACGTTGACCTCGATCGCCGCACCCTATTTGTGCCGACCTCGAAAACGGGGCGTTCACGTTTCGTCCCATTGGCGCAAGCTGCGGTGGACGTCATCGATAACTTGCCGCGGGGAGAGTTTCTGTTTCCGAACCCGCGCGATCCGGCGAAACACCTAACGACGATCAAGCACGGGTGGCAGACGGCCCGAGACGTCGCCGGACTGCCGGGGCTGCGGATTCACGATTTAAGACACTCCGCGGCCTCGTTCATGGTCAACTCGGGTGTCGATCTGTTCGCGGTGGGCAAGGTCTTGGGTCACGCCAACGTCGCCAGCACCGCCCGGTATAGCCACCTCGCCAACGACACGCTGCTGGCCGCCGTCGAGGCGGGCGCCGCCAAGCAAGCGCAACCGACCTGATCAACCAACTCTTCCCCTCTCTGCTCGCTGACTTCGGTCGGTGGGCGGAGAGGGGAAACCATTCGAACCCCTTTTTTTTTTTTGCTCGCGTGACGACGATTGAGGATTTCATATGAGTAAGACCAAACAACTGAAACCGGCGCTGTACGACGGCAAGTCGCTGGAAACTTACGATCGTTGGGTTGATATGCCGGGCGGTTTTGCGGTGCCGCACCCAGAGTTGTGGGGCAAAGCGGGCCTCTACCGGGCCACTTTGAACGGTGAGATAATGTTCATAGGCAAGGGCGCGGGCATGCACACGGGCCTGCTCGAACGCCTCTACGATCTTCGCCGCCCCGGCGACAGTGGCCGGCGATATCGCGCTGGGCAATATATTAACGCTCATCTGGATGAGCTTGGCCTTCAAGTGGCCGTTATGGGTAGCGACGGGGCAGCTCGGGCACTCACCTCAAAGCTACTCTGGCCCATGATACGGCGTCATCGACCGCGTTTGAACGTAGACCCGACCTTTCTAAGCAACATCATTCAGACGGCTTATGAAGCACGTTGATTAAGTGGCTGCTCGGCGACAATTTGGTCGGGCAGTCATTGTGCCCCCGGGGGCGACGGCGGCGATGCAGGGCTGCCGCGCTCGGCTCGCGCGCTGAGCCCGGTTATGTGCGAGCCACGTTCGTGAAAACTCGATTTGCCTGTTCCAGGAGCGCGAGAAGGCAGGTTCGGCGGAGTTGCCCGCGCATGCCGCCGACTCACGTTCCTGGTTTATCCAAACCGGCCACGGGTTCGCCACCCGAAAGCACGCGATCTGTCCGTTTGTGGATGGCCTAGCCCTGATGCCGACTTTGCTTGATCCGATCGGCGACGGCGGTGGAGCGCTTCGCCATCTCTTCAGCGGTGGTACGCACCGCGGTTGCCGCTACCTCCAACGACGATCCCGCCGCTTTGGTCGCGTCCACGACTGCGGCACCCGCCGCCGCGGCTCCTTTCTCTATTGTGTTTCGCACGCCAATGGCCATCGACCGTGCTCGACGAGAAGTCTCTCGCGAGACCATAGCCCGTTCCGACTTGAAGACCGCGTCTATCGCGGCCAACGCCCTCTCCTCACGCGGATTGATTACGCCGTCGGCCTCGATCACTTCCCTGAGAAACTGCATCAACTCGTCCTGCATCGCCCGCGGATTGCAGTCGGGGCTCGCTCGCTGGAATTCCGCCAAAGCTTTGGCTAGCCCAGTCACCCGTCCGGCGTCCGGCTGACTCTCGATCAGCCGCAAACCCGCCGCCACGTAAGCCGGATCAAACCCCCAATCCCGGACGAAGTGCTCGGTGATCGTCTCGCGTTCGGCGTCGTGGACGAAACCGTCGGCGCGGGCCACCTGCATAGCCAGTGGAGCCGTCAGGTCGAACAGTCCTGCTCCGAGCAGGTCGATCGGCGTGTTGATGAAAGTCGGGATGGTGTCGACGAAGCGGTCGGTGCCGCTCGCGAGCCATCGCGTGACGCCGTAGTAGCCACCGCCGGCAACCAAGCCGGCGACAACCACCCATCCGATCGGGGTGACGGCGGCGGCGGGAGCCGCAAGACCAAGCCATCCCATTACGCCGGTGGAAGCCGCGGGGGCAAAGAACGAACTCGCGACCCACGTCGATTTGGCGACGCCAACGCCCGTCCAGCCTGCGCCGCCGGTCTCCCAAAGTGAGTTCAGCGTCTTGCGTGTGCGAAGAAGCTTGTAGGCGTCCTCGCCAATGCGCAGCTTGCGTTTGAGACGAAGGGGATCAGCGATCACCTGGTCGAAGTCGGTTTCCATGTGTTCAACCTTGGCCGGGCGTATCAAACGATCGCGCCAATTTCTCGACCCGGGCACGAAGACCGCCGTCCGCGACGTCAGCCATCGCACCCACCCCGAGGCCGAACGCGACGAGCAGCGGGCCGATGATCGGTCCCAGCAGAGCGCCTAGGATCGCGGCGGAACCAATGAGCCACCACATAGTGAAGCCGACGACCACGCCCAGCGTGATGTGCGGGAACAGCTTCACTGTCTCAAACACAAACGACATGATGCGTCGCCCGACCTCCACAACTTCGTCTCCGACCTTCATAGTTATAGCCGCCAGCTGCGTCATCAGCAGCTTGACGTCCGCGGAGACGGCGAGGCGATCCAGTTTGTCTCCAATCTCCCGGCGCGTAGCCACCTTGGCAATCGTCATGTCATTCATTGGGTTCAATCCTGCGCTATTCTTGCTGGCTCGGCTTCCCGACGCCGCCAGTCGTCTGCGATCCGCCATTCCCCACTCGGGGCCTGGATTTGCCAGTCCATCCATCCGTTTCGGCTTGTTCCCGTCACACCTTTTGATGCGGCTGAGAAAGAATAATAGAGCCCGTCGTCTCCTTCCACGCGCAACGCTCCCCCCTGAACGATAGCTTGGAAGTTCCTTCCGCCGTATTCAAAGCGGCAAACAGTGCCATCGTGGGGTAGGCCTTGATGAAGCGATAAGCCCGAGACGGTAACATCCTGACTTTTGCCAACGGGAAATTGAGGCTCTGTCGGCCCAGTCCAGATTCGTTTTGCAATCGCAAACAAGGCGTTCCCACGTTCTAAAATGGCATCCTCGTCCCAGCTGTCGCGATCGGCCAGCTCCCGGTTAAGTGCAAGACTGCTATGTGCTCGCACAGCTGGCATCTTGACGGAATACGGGCCGTTAGAAACCGATGAGTTTAGCGCTTGTGTCAGCAATGTTAGATTGCCAAGCGTGTTGACGAGGTTATCTCGACCGGCGCTAGCACGCTGATACTCGTCATTCTGTGCTTCTTCATCTGCCGAACCAAACCCTCGTATAGGCCAAGCGGCTTGCCACCCTTGGGGCATGATGTGCTCAATGGTCAGAGCGGATCGAATTTCGATATTTTCATTCAGCGAAGTGCGCTTGGCTCGCTCGATTGCTTCAAACAGGTATCTCAGTCGAGGTTGTCGAGGCCCTTTGTATTGAGGTCGATTAAGCCAGGACCGGCGCAACTCGTCATCTGCTGGCCATCGATCAAGGTCGAGTTGCCGCTCCTCAAGGTACGAAATCAATGCATCAATATGCCCCGACGAAAGGCGCCGCAAGCGATCGACGATCCCCACAAAAAACCGGTTGTAGCTTTTCGTGCCGAGATTGCAGATGTCTCGGCGCAGGATATAGCTTTTGAGCGCGTTCAACGCTTTTGGCAAATCGGGGGCAATGTGTGCCGTAGTCGCCAAATATACAACGAGTGGCATTGCGGTGGATACATCGAACGCGTCCGCAAAGCGGCCAAAATCGCCGATGGGATCGAAGTCAGCTTGTTCGAAAAGACGTCGCTCTACTGCTGCTGTCGCGGAAATTGAAGCAAGCTCATCGGCGACCGATGAAAACGGCTGATCGCTTAATACCCATCTTCGGTACCGTTCAAAAAGAACTTCAACCGAAACAATGTCGCCAAGATGCATAGATAGGTGGTCAGTCAACATCCAATCGAGGCGTGATCTGGTTTGCCGTCCGCGTGAGGCGGCTTGACTCCAGAAAGCTCGATCAAGAGGTAGCCAATGCTGCTCATAGAGCTCGTCGATAACCAGCGAACCGTTACTCTGACCCAGACCCTTGGCGCGCTGAAAAATAAAATTGCGAAGGAGGTCTGCCGCCGTCAGATCTACCCCTCGGCTATTTAAGGTTTCAAAAATAGTCTGCGGATCATCACCCCCTTCAAGCTCAATGGAGACGATCGCAAGCCCGTCTTTCATAGCTTCAAAGAGTGTTTCCAAGCGCTCTTCATGAAACATGCCATCCGGTGAGACGTGGGCACTGATCCGTTCGCGAAAATATTCGTACGCGCTCGTGGCGCGCCGAACATATCCCTCCTCATCAGCTGGCTTTGACGCGATGCGATCAAGGTTCACTTCAGGCGCGACGATCACGGCGAATGCGCGACGATCTGTTAACGACGGCCAAAGCTTGAAGCGTTCGACCTCTGGATTTTCCATAACACCATCGTTGAGGAGATACTTTCGAAGCTCGTCGGCATAACGCGAGTCGGATCCCCTCGCGACGTCCTGAAATGCCGCTATTAAAAGTTGGAAAGTCGTAAGCCTTTGTTGGCCATCGATAATTTCGAAAGCTTGGACTTGCTTGCCATATGTTTTGATTTGGGCGACCACAATCGCGCCCATAAAGTGCGGCGATAGCGATGCCCGGTCAGTTTCGACGCGGGCAACTGCGCGCTCAATGTCTTCCCAGAGGAGTTCCAATTGCGGTTGCACGCGCCATGCGTATTGCCGCTGATAGAGGGGAATGAGGAACCGTTTTTTACCGTCGAAAAGCTCGATGATTGATCGCGTAAAAGGCTTCATTGATTCCCCCCAAAATCGCGGTCATGATGTCACTACCGCTGCCAGATCGCAACACGGGGTCGTCGTGTAGCGTCTGGGGCCTCCTCTTGCGAGCTCACAGTGGTTATTCTGACGGTTTAGCGTGATGCAGGAGCGCCAGAACCTTCACAGGTGGTGATCAGCTGACCGGGACGCCTTTGCGCTTTTGCATGTTCCTAAGCCGTCAAACGATCTTTCGTACCGCGTTGAGTCTATCAGCCTAGTGTTCCACATTTGTTCTTATAAATACCCACACGAGTTAATGCGCAATGACGCTGAACCGCTCTCTCAGCCGCACCATCTGATCGCGGAAATCTTGCCTGAACTGCGGCCCGATGAAATACAGACGGTGTACTTCCAATGCATGGGGGACGGCCCCGAAAGCCTGCTGGCGCCGATCGACGCGGAGTTCGCGAGACGCGGCTTGTCGCCCCACGCAATGACGTTCGGTTGATGGCGAGCTCGATCACCGCCGAACGGATCGCGGACCTGATCGAGCAGGCTCCCGGCGGGGCCCTCGTGGGTCTTACGGTGCCGCAGGAACGGTTGCGGGCAGACGCACGACGGGAGGTCGCCTAACACGTTTACAGCGCCCTTTACCGGCGGATCGATGTTGAGGTGGGGCAGCTTCGTTTGCCGCTGTAATAAATCGGATGGCGGCGTTCGGCCGGGTCAATTTGCTATCCCCGATCGACAAGCTTGATCGCAGGCTGCGAGCCACAGGGTGGAAGTTGCTACAAGTGACGAACGGCGCTGCGTTTATAATTGGGGCCGGGGCGCTGTCCCTTGTAACCAGCGCGCCGGTTTGCTTCAGTTGAGGGTATGAGCAACGAACGGGCCCTCGATCAGTTCGCCGCAGCGACGGCTGGACTCCCTACAACGATGGTCGCGTCGTTGACTTATATCGCAAGAGTGGGATGCGACCAGCCACACATCATCAAGGCGCGCCTCAACTTCCACGGAGAGGGAGCAGACCTCGCGCCGAGATACTTCGCGTCGCCGAAGATCGTCGCAGAGAGGTTCCTGCTGTCAGCGATCGGCTTAACTCCAGGCGACATGGTGAATGCGGCGCTGGACGGGAAGGTCGCCACCCCAAGTGGGGAATACGCCTTCCTCGCTCAGATTACTGGCGGCTACGCTGCAACCTTCATTCCACTTCACCCCGAATTGCTCGCGCAGCAGTCGCGGACGGGCGTGCTGCAAATTCGCGGTACCGATCAGTCCGATCACTGGCAGAACCAAGTGCTGGACTGGACGCTACGCTCGGCCAACGTTCCCTATGATAACCTCAACGAGCTCAGTACCGACTTCGGACTTGGCGGCCTGATCGAACAATCGACCATCATCGAGGCCGTTGCGCCGAATGTTGTCGCTATCGACCTTAGCAACGAAGTGACGGGCGATACCGCGAGCATCGGTATATTGGCGATCAAAGGAGTCGATCGGTCCAAGGTCTCGATCGGCTACCGCGTGCTCGACAAGGGTGTGGTTACGGCAAGAATGACGGTAGCTGGTGACGTCCTCAACTGGGTCGAGGAAGAGCTGCGCGACGTCGCGTCGACCGAGATCGCAGTCCCGCCGGCATCGATTATCAACTGTTATGCTCGGTACGAGGATGTCACCTACCATAGCGGCTTTATCGTAGATCCATCTCTGTTTCAGAACCCGAGGCGGGCCGCATACGAACGGTTCGATCCCGAGCTGAAGGCGCTCGCTGAGGCACTGGCCACCAGCGACCGGAAACGGGCCCGTGACGTCGAACCCGCGGTTGCTAGCTTGCTCTGGATGCTGGGCTTCAATACCTGCCATTTGGGCGGGACGAAGGTCTTGCAGGACGGACCAGACATCCTTGGCGAGACGCCCGCGGGCCAATTCATCGTCGTCGAGTGCACGATCGGCACGCTCAAGGCGGACAGCAAAATGCATAAGCTGTTGGCGAGGACCGCTGCTGTGCGGGAGCAACTTTCGAAGTCCGGGCACACACACGTGCGTGTCTTGCCGGTAATGGCAACTACGCTTCCGCATGATGAGATAGCGTCAGAGCTTGGCGATGCGGTATCGAACGGCGTCTACGTCATTGCTGGCGAAGACTTCCAGGAAGCCATCGGTAGGACGCTTATTCCGCCGCACGCAGATCAACTGTTTACAGAGGCGGAGCAGAGCCTGCAGGGCATCGCCAACTTGCAACCGCGATAGGCCTGAGTGACAAATATGGGTGCGCTGCCGCATGACGGCGCCGTTGTATTGAGAATCACCCAAGATACGACGCACCCCTCCGGTCAGCGATGGAACTCTGGTTGATACGCGATCTGCGCAACGGCCTTAGTCGCGTCGCCGCGTTTCAAGTACTGACCGAGCAACGTTCCCTTGTCGGCTTCGAGGGTTTCCGACCGATACAGTGCGACCCGTTTATCCGGCGTGGTCGACAGCCTGTAGAGCCGCCCGTTCACGCGACAGAAAACGTCCTTGGTCCCTTGCCGAGGCGTCCACTTGCAGTCCGCGCCTGATAGAAGCCGTTGCTCGGCGGCCGCCGCTTCTGCCTCCCTAAGCTGCCGGAAATGCACGTCCTGTTCTAACCTAAGTCGCTCTTCCTCCTTCTCGATGTGATCCCGCAACACGCCAACGATGGCGGGCATTTCGGTCCCCATCGCTTTCTCTGCTTTGTAAACGGCAAGGCAGCCTTCCTGTAGCTCGTCGCGCGGATACTCACTGTAGCGTTCATCGGCGAAGGCCTTCAGGCGTTGCTCCACGTCGCTGATCGACAGCTTCGGCCCTTCCATGCGGTTCAGATGGTCCTGCAGGTCGCCGATCGGAATCCAGCAGGCGGTGGCGGACTCCACGAGTTGCTCGCGAGGACCGGTCCACTTCGTCCAGGGCGAGTTGCCCCGATCGAGCTTCTTGACGATATCCTGAGCTAGCTTGATCAGCATGTAAGGGTCTTTGATGTGCCGTAGAGATGGGCTCTTCACGTAATCGAAGAGCAGCCGCCTGACGGTATCGACGCGATCATCCTCAACCACAAATCGCTCCTCATAGTCTGCCTAATTCGCGGGAACCGACACAATCGAGTAGTGTAATCCTTCGCCATCTATGGAGGTGACTGAAAGCTTAACGCTTTTGAAGCTGATGGTTTGTGGGAATGTCGTGCCGAGAGGGAATGTGTATTCCTCCGTGAATGCCGGTCGAGCCATGTCGTTGATGAACTCTCGATACGACAGTCGCAGCGAATCCTTGGTTGAACCAAGGAAGATGACCGTCTGCTTCAAGGCATCAGAAGTCGGATTGATGAATTCAGACGGTTTATAGGGCATAGGCGTCGGCAAGCTCTTACCCCCCTGAACTTCGTTGCCGCCGTATCGATCGAAGGCGCCATCGCCGTTATCGTCGTACAGGCAAGCGTCGTATAGTTTCTTCAAGAACGCATCCACCGATGGCGAGCGGCACGCCTTCAAATTCGATTTGCTGGAAACCTGTACGAACTTGTCGCCAGGTGAGACCGTAACCCGCGCAAAAACGTTTTTTCCTGAAAACGACTGATCGACTACAAAGGCCGGAAGTACCGTGAGGTGACTCTTCTCATACACCGTATCGCCGACGGAAACGATCGCGGGAGTGCCCAAGGTCGGCACGACCGAGTCACGGATTGTTTGTGCCGCGATAGGGGTCGTGAACCCAAGCGAAGCAAGTACGATGAACCGACGCATGTAATCCCCCTAAACCCCTGTGGAATGTCTTCGCGGACTACCGACGTGTCAACTCCAATGGGTACGGTCAGTCAGTCCACGGACCGCAGTCTCGTGCGCTAGTTAGGCTGCCTTTCGCCTTTTCCAACTTGAACCAAGCCCGCCTCAGAAAGAACTGGCGGTCAGCCCCATGCGATAACGTTCGGTTGATGGCGAGCTCGATCACCGCCGAACGTATAGCGGACCTGATCGAGCAGGCTCCAGGCTGGGCTCTAGTGGGGCTCACGGTGCCGCAGGAGCGCTTGAGGGCCGACGCACGACGCGAGGTTGCCGAACACGTCTACAGCGCGCTGTACCAGCCGCTGAATGTCGAGACGGGACAACTGCCCCTGCCGCCATGATCTTGGAGCAGGGCGCAAGGCCGCACGAGCTTCAGGTGGTGCTTGTCGTCCTCGACACTGTCGATCATGATCACGATCTACAGGGGGAGGGCGCGCATGAAATGGTTGATGGTGGCTGTCGCGTTGGGGCTCGCAATGCCGGTATCGGCCCGGGACTTAGCGGTGCCACCGGACAAGGGCTGGAAGCACGCCGAAACAGGATTGATCCTGATGCCACAACTGGCTGGAATGTCGCGTACCGCGCTCACCGATACGACGCAGACTGAGCACGACGTCGCCGCGCAGTATGACACGCCGGATAAGAGCGCCTTTGCGACCATCTACCTGTTTCACCCCGCGATAGCCGACGTCAGTCTCTGGTTCGACCGATCGCAAACGGCGCTCGAAGCGCGAGACCTTTTCAAGAACGCGTCGCCCGCGACCGCCGATCCGATCGCCTTCGCCGTCGGCGGCGCGAGGACTGCGTCTTCGTTGCGCCAGGTCTATGCGACTCCTGCGGGTCAATACCGGAGTACTGCGCTATCCGTAATGCCGGTCGGTGATTGGCTCGTTAGCATTCGTATGAGCGCGAAGGCATTGACGGCGGCGCAACTAGACGTACGTCTTCAGCAGGTGATCGCCGCCATTCGTTGGCCTAATGCCGTTGGCACCGAAGCGCCCGCCGCCGCGTCGTTGAAAGTATGCGCGACACCCCTGACGTTCGGTAAAGCGAAGCTGGCCAAGCCTGATGGAGCAGACCTGCTGATGTCTCTGATGGGCAGTAGTCTAGCAGCCAAGAAGAAGGCAGAAGCTAAGTCCGAGCCTTCCGTTCGTGCGACTTGGTGTCGCGACGGGGACGCGCGCATGGAATACGGGATGTATCGACCAGATGGTGCTTCCGGCAGCTACGTGCTCGCGTTGTACGACGCAGGTCGTGTCGTCAGCGTGTATCCGTCCATCATGGGACAGATCAATAAAAGCGGAATATATTCGGTTTCTCTGGAGGACGTCGAAGGGACGGTATCATCCTTCCAGTCCTTCACCGCTTTACCCTCGCCCAAGCAGGTATGGAGTTTGCTCGGGTCTGGACAGCGCACGGGCACAAAGACCGGCAATCAACTGACGATCAGTCCTAAAGCATTCTCGAAATGAGGACTTCATCCGATACGTTCACGCCCAATCGATCAGCGGGGCAGGCCTAAGAGGCTTGGTCCTCGGTGCCTATGATCGGTAAACCATAAGAACCATTGAAGGGGTCTCAGTACGTGGCAAAGAATCGGGGGTCTGCTGGCCGAGTTATCGGGTGCGCATTAGTGGGAGCGGTCGTTGCCATACCTGTACCGATCGTTGGCCCTATCATCGGGCTAATCGCTGGTGGCTGTGTGGGCTATTTTTACCCTTCGAAGAAGGTTCCGGCCACAAATGAATATGCACCGGCGAGTAATGGTCTCGCAAAAGTGGTATTAGCCGCCGGGGCGATCTTAATGGGGTACGCCCTATTAATGGATACCTCCGTCCAGTCAATCGGCGGAAGAGTAAATAACCTAGGACTAATGAGAGATCAGCAAAACTTACTTATTGTTTCAAGCGTGATGATCATCGCCGGCGTCATATTGTTGTTTGTTAGGCGAGGCGCGCCCGCAGCTCCGGCCGTGGATCCGTTTGATGAAGCGGCAGCTACCCGCAGTCTTGATCGGAAGCGGTATGCCGTCAGCTTAGGGATAGAGCGTTCTGACGGTCAGTATATATGGAAAGGCCATTGCTTCCCCGCTTTGGACGATGCGATTGATTTTGTAGAGGCCGAAAGGTTCACCGCCCGTCGACGCTCAGAAAATTCGAGCAAAGGCGAATTGCACGATCCTGGTGTTCCTCCGCAGGTATAGCACAGGTCGACTTTTCCGGTTTTCCCAAGCCAGAGCGCTTTCGCTAGGAAGCGACCTTTTGGCCGTCTCATGCCAAACTGGGAAGCGGCTGGGTGCCGCCGCCGGGGCACAGGGTGTTGGCGCATAACCACATGTAAACGTTCGACAAATCCGGCTGCGTCACTAGCCTTCGTAATGCGGGGGTCACAGGTTCGAGTCCTGTAAGCGGCACCACCTCACAGAAATCGTCGGTATCTTCGAAACTGGTTCGAACTGCCATTTACCGATAGCGGACAATGACAGCCGGACTGTAGCGGCTAGGTTCAGCTTCGCGGTATCAAAGCATGCCGCCTGCTGCTTTTCGGAATTTCGGAGTGCCTCGTGGGTTAGGGTCGCTTAGGACAGGTCTCTTACCGCGGGTGGACGATCTCGTCGATCATCGCGTCCAATGTTCGTCGCCAACTCGATTCTCCGCAAGAGACAAGTGTAGAGCCAGACCCTTCGTCGGAACCTTCGTCGGAAAGTGCCGATCGCTGAGTTCGATGCTGGTCAAAGGCCCGAAGCAGGGGGCGCGGTGCTGTTGCGTATTACGAGTTCGTGGCGGAGCGTGACTTGCGGCGAAGGGCTTTCGACGCCGCGGAGGATGTCGACCAGAAGTTCGACGGTCCGGCGACCGATCATGCCCTTTGGCTGGGCAATCGTCGTAAGCGGCGGCTGGAAATAACGCGCGAGCGGGAGATCGTCGAAGCCTATCACCGAGATGTCCCTCGGACACGACAGCCCTGCGTCGCGGATGGCGCTGAGCGCACCCATCGCCATCTCGTCGCTAAAGCAGAAGATCGCGGTGACGTCGTGCGCGAGCAGGTCGCGGGTCTGGTCGACAGCCGAGCCGGCGGAATAATCGCCGACCCGGATGTGGAGGCCATCGCGCAGGCCGGCGCGGGTCGCGGCGTCGATCGCGCCGGCAAGGCGGTCGCGGCTGATCGGGCTGATCTCCGGGCCGGTGACCACGCCGATGCGGTGGTGGCCGAGGCCGATCAAATGCTCGATCGCGTCGGCGCTCGCCGCGGCGTTGTCGATGTGGACGCTAGGGACGCCGAGGTCGGAGCTGTATTCGCAACCGTTGACGATCGGTGCGGCGGTGCCTTTGCGCGCCAGCAGCGGCGCGAGGCTGGCGGGCAGGCGGTGGCCTAGGAAGATCAGCCCGTCGACTTCGCGGCGCGAGAGCATGTCAGCATATTGATCCTCGACCTCCGGATCGTGCCGCGTGTCGCCGACCACGACCGAATAGCCGGCGTCACGTGCGGCTTCTTCGGCGCCACGGATGACGCTCGCGAAGAACGCGTTGGAGATGTCGGGGACGGTCAGCAGGATCTTGGCGGCGCGCAACGTCCGCAAGCTGCGCGCGGCGACGTTGGGCGTGTAGCCGGACTCGCGAACGACCTCCAGGACGCGTCGCCGCGTTTTCTCGGACACCTGTTCGGGGCGGCTGAGAACGCGCGAAACCGTGGCGGTCGAGACGCCTGCGAGAGCGGCCACTTCGATGATCGTCGGCATAAGGCCGTCATGTATCCGGTCGTCGGCACTGTCGATCTATATCCGATGTAATCCTTTACATTCGATTGGAGGCTCCGTAGCTTCATGTCCGACAAGCAGTAAAACTGCGATCGGAGAGGTGGCGAATGGCCGTTGCGGACACTGCACAATATCCAACAGGCATGGCCCAGTCGGGTGGTCTGCTGACAGGTCGCTTGAGCGCGATGATGTTCATGCAGTTCTTCGTATGGGGCGCCTGGACCGTCACGCTTGGCCTCGTCATGCAGACGGTCGGGATCGGCAACCTCATCGGCAACGCGTTCTCGGTCGGGCCGATCGCGTCGATCGTCGGGTCGTTCCTGCTCGGCATGGCGGCGGCGCGCTATGTCAGCCCGCGGATGCTGATGGTGATCCTGCACCTGGTCGGCGGCGTGCTGTTGTTCGTATTGCCGTCGCTGGTGACACCGGAGAATGGCGGGACCTTCGTTTGGCTGCTGCTGTGCTACATGATTCTCTACATGCCGACGGTCGGTCTCGCGAACACGATCGCGCTGAAGAGTTTTGGCGAGCGCACCGACAAGTTCCCGTTCGTCCGCGCGTTCGGCACGCTCGGCTGGATTACCGCCGGGCTGATCATCGGATGGGCAGGGCTATCGGCGAGCCCCGAGATCTTCCGCGTTGCGGCGGTCGTCTCGATCGCGCTGGGGCTCTACAGCTTCACGCTGCCGAACGTGACGGCGGATGCGCCGCGGGACGAGAGCGTGCTCCGGCAGGTGTTGTGCGTCGAGGCGTTCGGATTGCTGAAGCAGCGCTCGTTCCTGATCTTCATGACCTGCGCGACGCTGATCTCGATCCCGCTGGCGATGTATTACGCCTATGCGTCGCCCTATGTCGGCGCGACCGGCATCAGCAACGTCGGCGGGACGCTCGCGATCGGGCAGATGTCCGAACTCGTGTTCATGTTCTCGATGCCGTGGCTGTACCGAAGGTTCGGGGTGAAGCCGCTGCTGCTGGTCGGGATGGCGGCATGGGCGTTGCGCTACGCCTTATTCGCGATCGGCGATGGCGGATCGTCGATCTGGGCGGTGTATCTCGGCGTCGCGCTGCACGGCGTGTGCTATGATTTCTTCTTCGTCGCCGGCGCGATCTACACCGGCACGATCGCCACGCCCAAGGGTGTGAACGCGCAGGCACAGGGCATGCTGACGCTGTTCACCTACGGCGTCGGGATGCTGCTCGGATCGCAGATCGGTGCGCTGTTGTATGCGCAATTGCCCGCATCGCCGTCGATCGCCGACTGGCAGCATATGTGGTGGTATCCCGCGATCGCCGCGGCGGTGATCGCGCTGCTGTTCCAGTTCACGTTCCGCGACGACACCAGAAAGACTGCAGCATGAGCGGTATGAAGGGCCCCGGGATATTCCTCGCCCAGTTTCTTGGAGATGAGGCACCGTTCGATACGCTCGACGGTCTGGCGGAATGGGCGGCAGGGCTTGGCTATGTCGGCGTCCAGATTCCCTGCAACGCGCAGTTGATCGACCTGAAGCTCGCGGCGGAGAGCAAGACGTATTGCGACGATCTTCGCGGTGGTTTGGCAAAGCACGGCATCGAAGTCACCGAATTGTCGACGCATCTGCAAGGACAACTCGTCGCGGTGCACCCCGCGTACGACACGCTGTTCGACGGCTTCGCGCCCCCCGAAGTCCACGGCAAGCCCGCCGAGCGCCAGATTTGGGCGGTCGAACAGGTCAAGCTCGCGGCGAGGGCGAGCGCCAATCTCGGCCTGTCCGCGCATGCGACGTTCTCGGGCGCGCTGGCATGGCCGTACGTCTATCCATGGCCGCAACGTCCCGCCGGACTAATCGAGGAAGCGTTCGCCGAACTCGCCCGTCGCTGGACACCGATCCTCGACGTGTTCGAGGATGTCGGCGTCGATTGCGCGTTCGAGGTGCATCCGGGCGAGGACGTCCATGACGGCGCGACCTGGGAGCGGTTCCTGACGGCCGTCGACAACCATCCGCGCGCGCGGCTGTTGTTCGATCCGTCGCATTTCGTGTTGCAGCAGCTCGACTATCTCGACTTCATCGACCGCTATCACGACCGGATTTCGTGCTTCCACGTCAAGGATGCGGAGTTCAACCCGAACGGGCGAACCGGCGTGTATGGCGGCTACGAGAACTGGGTCGACCGCGCCGGCCGGTTCCGCTCGCTCGGTGACGGGCAGGTCGATTTCTCCGGCATCTTCAGCAAGATGGCGCAGTATGGCTATGACGGCTGGGCAGTGCTCGAATGGGAGTG
The DNA here is from genome assembly GCF_003610375.1 of Sphingomonas sp. PP-CC-1A-547. Lineage (GTDB taxonomy): Bacteria > Pseudomonadota > Alphaproteobacteria > Sphingomonadales > Sphingomonadaceae > Sphingomonas. The sequence goes on along the minus strand of NZ_RAPZ01000012.1, from coordinate 178,645 downwards.
CGCGTTGAAACGCTCCGATGACGGCGCCCGCGAAGGCGCGCCGTTCATCCGCGATCACATCATTCGCCTGACCGAACACCCGTTCGACGACTTCGCCGCCAGCGGGGTCGATCGCGCCGCGATCCGCAAGCTGCTCGGGCTGGCGGAGGAGCAGGCATGACTCGGCTTCGTCTCGGTATGGCCGGCGGCGGGGAGGGGGCCTTTATCGGCGCCGTCCACCGGATGGCGGCGGCGCTCGACGGCGATTGGGACTTGGTGGCGGGTGCGTTCAGCACCGATGGCGGGCGCAACACGCGTACCGGCGAGCAGCTCGAACTGGACGCGCAGCGTGTCTATCCATCGCTTGAAGCACTGATCGCGCACGAACGCACATTGCCCGTGGACGAACGGATCGAAGTGCTCGCGATCGTTACGCCGAACCACCTCCACGCGCCCATGGCAATCGCCGCGCTGAACGCCGGCTTCCACGTCTTCTGCGAAAAGCCGATGGCGATGAGCGTCGTCGAGGCCGAAGCGATCGCCGCCGCCGCCAAGGCCAGCGGCCGCCACTTTGCGCTGGCGTTCACCTATAGCGGCTACCCAATGATCGAAGAGGCACGCGCTCGGATCGAACGCGGCGATCTCGGCGCGATCCGCCTAGTCCAGGTCGAATATCTACAAGGCTGGCTCAGCCAATCGATCGATACCGACGGCAACAAGCAGGCCGAATGGCGCACCGATCCCGCCCGCGCGGGGCTCGGCGGGTGTCTCGGCGACATCGGCACGCACGCATTTCAACTCGCCGAGCATGTCTCAGGGCTGTCGGTGCAGTCGGTCTCGGCGGACCTCACCACGCATGTCAAAGGCCGGCGGCTCGACGACGACGTCAGCGCATTGCTCCGCTTCGGGGGCGGCGCGCGCGGTGTGCTCAAGGCGAGCCAGGTCGCGGCGGGCGAGGAGAACGGGTTGCGACTCCGCATCCACGGCGAACGCGGCGGGCTCGACTGGTCGCAGATGGAGCCGAACACGCTGACGCTGCGCTGGCTCGACCGTCCGGCGGAGATCGTGCGAACCGGTGGCCCCGGCATGCTCGACGCGACCGCCACGCTGGTGCGGACTCCGGCGGGGCATCCCGAGGGGTATATCGAGGCGTTCGCCAACCTCTATCGCGCATTCGCCTCAGCGATCCGCGGCGATGGCACCGACCGCTGGTTTCCAGGCGTGACCGATGGCCTGCGCACGATGCGCTTCATCGAAGCGGTGATCGCCAACGCCGCATCGGACCAGAAATGGACTTCAGTAAATCCGGGAGAGAATGAATGAAGTTGCTCATGGCTTTCGTCGCGGGAAGCATCGCGGCGGTTGCGGCGGTCACGATATCCGTGCCGACCACCGCGCAATCCACCGCAACCTCACCCCCGGCGTTCGCCGCCTGCCGCGCGTGTCACACCGTCGTGAAGGGTGGCCGCAACGGCATCGGCCCGAACCTGTACGGCGTGGTCGGCCGTGCCGCCGCCGCGACGCCCGGCTTCAATTATTCCGCCGCGATGAAGGCGTCGAAGCTGCGCTGGGACGAGCAGACGCTCAACGAATATCTCGCGGCCCCCCAGAAGAAGGTGCCGGGCACGCGGATGCCGATCGCGACGCCCGATGCGGCCAAGCGCGCGGCGATCATCGCCTATCTCAAGGCCGAGGGCTCGAAATGATGGTACTGCTCGCATGACGCTCTCCCGCCGAAATCTGCTCGGGGCTGGGCTCGCGGCAGGTGCCGCCGCCTCGCTGGTACCCGGCATGGCCGCGGGGCAACGCCGCAACTCGAACGGCGCACGGTTCTCGCTCGGCTACGCCCCACACGAAGGCAGCTTCGCCAGTCGCGGCGGTCGGATCGAGCAGATCGCCTACGCCGCCGACCAGGGCTTCACCGCCTGGGAGGACAACGAGGCGGCAACGCGGTCCGTGGCCGAGCAGGAGCAGATGGCCAAGGCGCTCGCGCAACGCGGCATGACGATGGGCGTGTTCGTCGCCAGCATGCCCAAATGGTCGAAGTCGCGGCCGCTGCTCGGTGCCAATGACGGCGCCGAGCGCGAGGCGTTCCTCGCCGACATCCGCGCCTCGCTCGACGTCGCCAAGCGGCTGAACGCGACGCGGATGACCGTCGTCACCGGCTTCATGGATCCGAAGGTGCCGGTCGATATCCAGACCGCGCGCGTGATCGACGTGATGCGCCGCGCCGGCGACATCGTCGCGTCCTCGGGCACGGCGATGGTGATGGAGCCGCTCAACACGCGGACCAACCATCCCGGCGTCTACATGCAGACGATTTCGCAGGGCTATGCGGTCGCGCGCGGGGCCAACAGTCCGGCGGTGAAGATCCTTGCCGACCTGTATCACGAGCAGATCCAGTCGGGAAATCTGATCCCGACGCTGGCCACCTGCTGGAGCGAGATCGGCTATATCCAGTTCGGCGACAATCCGGGTCGCAACGAGCCGTCGACCGGCGAGATCAACTTCGCCTCGATCGTGAAGTGGCTGAAGGCGCAACGCTACACCGGCGTGATCGGCATGGAACACGGCAATTCGATCGCCGGACGCGCGGGCGAGGATCGCCTGATCGCCGCCTACCGCGTGATCGACGCAGCATGAGGGGGATGGGGATGAAGACGGTGTTGATGGCGAGCGTCATCGTGGCGCTGGCGGGGCCAGTTGCGGCGCAGGATAAGCCCGGCTTCAAGGACACGCCGATGCTGCCCGACGGACAATGGCGGGTCCACGACGCCGACCGGCCCGCGCCGATCGTGGTCGCGCCGGCCGCCACCCCCGGTGGTCCGCCTGCCGACGCGGTCGTGCTGTTCGACGGGCGTTCGCTCGACGCCTGGAAGCCCGACCGCATCGCATGGCCGATAGAGAACGGTGCGCTCACGATCCCTTCGCGCGCGAAAAGCGGCGGCGAGAATAATCTCGTTTCGAAGCAGAGTTTTGGCGACGTGCAGATGCACCTCGAATTTCGTTCGCCCAACCCGCCGACCAAGAGCTCGCAGGATCGCGGCAACAGCGGCATCTGGTTCATGCAGCGCTACGAACTGCAGATCCTCGATGGCGCGCAGAACCCGACCTATGCCGATGGCACCGTCGGCGCGGTCTATGGCTGGAAGCCACCGCTGGTGAACGCGGCGCGGCGTCCCGGCGAGTGGCAGACCTACGACATCGTGTTCGAGCGCCCGCGCTTTGCCACCGACGGCAGCCTGCTCCGCCCGGCCTATGTCACTGCGCTGCTCAACGGCGTGCTGGTCCAGAACCACCAGGCGATGCTCGGCACCACGATCTGGCGCAAGGTGGCCAGTTACACCGCGCACGCCGATGCCGCACCGATCCAGCTCCAGGATCACGACTCGCCGGTGTCGTTCCGCAACATCTGGGTCCGTCCGCTGACCGAAGCGGCGATCGCGCAGGACCTGAAGAAGGACGGTAAATGATCGACCGCAGAACAGCACTCGCCGGTGTCGTCGCCATGTTCGGCACAGCTTTGTATGCGCCGATCGCACGCGCAGCCGGGGTCGCGGCAACACCGGGCGCGGCGGCGGGCATCCCCGTCATCAGCGAAGGCCCGCCAAGTGTCGCGGTCTTCACAGCCCCCCAGCGCGCGCTGATGACCGCGCTCAGCGAACGCGTCCTGCCGACCACCGATACGCCGGGCGCCATCGCCGCGGGCGTACCCGCCTATATCGAAAAGCTGCTCGCCGACTGGGCCGTACCCGCCGACCGCGTGCCGATCCTTGCCGGGCTCGATGCGATCGAAGCGCGCAGCCTGAAGGACTATAAAATCTCCGGTGCAAAGGCGACCGCGGCGCAGCAGGACGCGCTGCTCACGCTGGCGATGAACGACCAGATCCCGTCGGGCGGCGTCTTCTTCGAGGCGTTCCGCCAGCTCGTCGTCACCGGCTATTACACGTCGGAGATCGGCATGACGCAGGAGCGCGAATATCTGCCGGTGCCGGGCGAGTATAACGGCGCATTCCCCTATTCTCAGGTCAACAAGGTGTATTCCGCATGATCCTCAGCCGTAGAAACCTGCTCGCTGGCTCCGGCGCGGTCGCAGCGCTCGCGTTCGTGCCGACCGCCTCCGCGGCGCAGTTGAAGGCGATCGGCCTGCAACTCTACACCATCCGCGACATCTTCTCGAAAGACCCGGTCGGCACGCTCGGGCAGGTTGCGAAGATCGGCTACCGCGAGGTCGAGTTCGGCGGTGGCGGCTATGAGGGCATGGATCACGCGATGCTGCGCCGGACGATGGACAAGCTCGGCCTGACCGCGCCCTCGGTGCATATCGGCTACGACGCGCTGCTCCAGCGGTTCGACCAGTCGGTGACGATGGCCAAGACGCTCGGCGCGACCACGGTCGTGCTGCCGTACATGACCGACGAGCATCGCAACGAAGCGGGCTGGACCGCGGCACTGCCGAACTTCAACCGGTTCGCCACCGACCTGAAAAAGGCCGGGCTGGGCTTCGCCTATCACAACCACGATTTCGAATTCACCACGAAGCCAGGGGGCGTCAGCCTGTACGAGCGGCTGCTGAAGGAGACCGACCCCGCGCTCGTGAAGCTCGAACTCGATCTCTACTGGGCGCTGCATGCCGGCGAGAACCTGACGACGCTGATCAAGCGCCTGTCGCAGCGGATCTACGCCTATCACGTCAAGGATATGCGCCCCGATCGCAGCATGGCGGCGGTCGGCGCGGGGACGGTCGATTTCGCCGCGCTGTTCAAGCTGAAGGGCAGCGCCGGCGTCCGGCATTTCTACGTCGAGAACGATCAGGCCCCTGCACCGTACCTGCCCGACATCACCACGAGTTTCCGGACGTTGCGCGCGCTTCGGTTCTGATCGGCTGCTGCTGAATAGGCGCGTTTCTGAGTATTAGGAGAGGAAGATCATGGCTGAGACCAACAGGTTCGACGCGATCGTAATCGGTTCGGGCGTCAGCGGCGGTTTCGCTGCGAAGGAATTGACCGAAAAGGGCCTCCGCGTCCTGATGCTCGACCGCGGCAAGATGGTCGAGCACGGCGAAGGCTACACCTATGATGGCAAGCCCGCCTACGAGGTACCCGCGCGCAACATCATGCCCAAGCCATTGGTGGACAGCGACTATTTCATCGCCAAGCACGGCTATGTCCAGCCCAGCAACCGCGAGTTCCACAACGACGACCGGCTGAATCCGTACGCTTATGACGAGGGCAGCAAATTCTACTGGATCCGGCCGGGCGCGGTTGGCGGCAAGTCGCTGATCTGGGGCCGCTGGTGCTTCCGCTGGAGCCCGCAAGACTTCGAGGCGAACAAGCGCGACGGCCTCGATGGCGACTGGCCAATCCGCTACGACGACGTCGCGCCGTGGTATAGCTATGTCGAGAAATACATCGGCGTGTCCGGCTCGCGCGAGAACCTCGCCTATCTCCCCGACAGCGAATTTCAACCGCCGATGCCGATGAACGTCGCCGAGAAATGGCTCAAGCAAGGTCTCGAATCCAAGTTCCCCGGCCGCAAACTGATCAACACGCGGCTGTCGAACATGACCGAGGACAAGCCCGACCAGAACCGCACGAAATGCCAGTTCCGCAACCAGTGCGGCAATGGCTGCTCGTTCGGTGCCTATTTCTCGACCCAGGCCGTGACCTTGCCGGCTGCGCGCGCGACGGGCCGCCTGACGCTCAAGTCGGACTCGGTCGTCACCAACCTCATGTACGACGCGACGCGCAAAATGGTCACCGGCGTCCGCTACATCGACGCCAAGACCGGCAAAGCGGAAACGGTCAACGCCGATCTCGTCTTCCTCTGTGCTTCGGCAATCGCCTCGACGCAAATCCTGCTCAACTCGCGCGCACCGGGCAGCGACCGCAGCTATTTCGACGAGAGCGGCACGCTCGGGCGTTATGTGATGGACCACATCTTCCGCGTCGGAATCGAAGGCGACATCCCCGGCATGGAGGAGTTCATCGAATTCGGTCGCCGCCCAGGTGGCGTCTACGTCCCGCGCTTCCGCAACATCGGTGGCGACGAGGGCGTCGGCTTCAAGCGCGGCTATGGCTATCAGGGCAGCGCGTACCGCAACCCCGCCGCTCCGGTTGGGTTCGGCGCGTCGATGAAGCAGGGCATGCGCAAATATGCGCCGTGGCGGTTCAGCATGGGCGCGTTCGGCGAATGCCTTCCCTATGCCGACAACAAGGTTTCGCTGCACGCCAGCAAGGTCGACCGGTTCGGTGTGCCACTCGTCCGCTTCGACGTCCGCTTCCGCGACAACGAACTGAAGATGATGACCGATGCGCGGGCGCAGGGCGAGGCGATGCTGAAAGGTGCGGGGCTCACCAACGTCAAGAGTTCGGAGAGCGAGCACGTCCCCGGCGACGCGATCCACGAAATGGGCGGCGCGCGCATGGGGCGAGACCCGCGCACCTCGGTGCTCAACGAATGGAGCCAGGCGCACGCGGCATCGAACCTCTACGTCACCGACGGCGCGCAAATGGCGTCGATCTCGTGCGTGAACCCGTCGCTGACCTTCATGGCCCTGACCGCGCGCGCCGCCGATCATGCGGTCAAATCGCTTCGGAAGGCCTAGGCGCTAGGCGGGCAAGCTGCTCACGCGTCGTCCCCGCCGCGGTTCATGACCGGCGCTTGGTGAGGCAGGGTAAAACCGCCCACCAGGCGCCAGCCGAACCATTCTAGCAGGGTAGCGCCCGCACGATTATTTCGCTGCCCCGCCGCCGGCAGCGATCCAGGCGTCGATCTTGCGTTCGAGCACCGGCATCGGCAGCGATCCGGTATCGAGCACCTGCGCATGGAAATCACGCGGATCGAACTTGGCGCCGAGTGCGGCCTGCGCCTTCGCCTTGGTCCGCGCGATCGTCAGCTGACCGATCTTGTAGGCCAGCGCCTGGCCGGGAATCGCGATGTAGCGTTCGACCTCGGCAGTCGCATCAGTTCGCGCCATCGGCGAATTGGCGAGCATATAGTCGATCGCCTGATCGCGCGTCCAACCCTTGGCATGGATGCCGCTGTCGACCACCAGCCGCATCGCGCGGAGCATCTCGTCGTTCAGCCCGCCCATCCGCTGATACGGATCGGTCTCCATGCCGAGTTCCTTCCACAGGCTCTCGGCATACAGCGCCCAGCCCTCGACATAGGCGGTATTGCCGCCGAACCGCATGAAGGCCGGCAGCGCGGTGTTTTCCTGCGCGAGGCTGATCTGGAAATGATGTCCCGGCACGCCCTCGTGCAGGAACAGCGTCTCCATCTCCCACATGTAGCGCGAGGGCAGGTCGTAGCTGTTGTAGTAGAACACGCCCGGCCGCGATCCGTCCGGCGTACCGCCTTCGTAGGAGCCGCCGGCCGCGCCCTTTTCCTTGAACGCTGGGACCGGTCGGATCTCCAGTGCGGTCTTCGGCGTCAGCGAGAATTGTTCGGGAATGCGCTGATAGATGCGCTTTTCGATCGCCTGATAGCCGTCGCGAAGCTGCGCGACCGAACTCGGCTGGAACTGCTTGTCGGTTCGCAGGAAGGTGAAGAACGCGGGGAGGTCGCCCTTGAACCCGACGGCCTGCTTCTGCGTCTCCATCCCCTTCAGGATCCGCGCGACCTCGGACAGGCCGAGCTGGTGGACCTGCTCTGCGATCATCGGCAGCGTGGTGTTCTTGCGGATCAGATAGGCATAATAAGCATCGCCCCCGGGCAGCGCGGACAAGCCCACCGTTTCGCGCGCAACTGGCAAATACGTCTTGGCGAGAAAGTCCCGCATCCGCTGGTGCGCAGGCGTGATGACATCGCGGATCTGCGCCGCATAGGCTGCTTCCAGCCGCGTCTGGTCGGCCGCCGGGATTGACGCGGGGAAGGTCTTCACCGGGCCGTAGAAGGTCGATCCCTCGACGCCCTCCGCAATGAGGTTGTCGAACTCCTGGATCATGTTGGTCACGACCAGCTTCGGCTGGACGATCCTGTCCTTCATGCCCTGGCGGAACAGCCCGATCGCGCGGTCGAGCACCGCGGCATATTGCGCGTTGCGCTTCAGGTTGTTCTCATAGTCGACGAGCGTCTTGAACGGCGCCGCGCCCTTGCCCGATGCGAGGTCGGGATAGAAGGTCTGGAACCCGTTGAAATGGTCGATCGGCAAGTCGCGCTCGACCCTGACGATTGCGGGGGCATAGCCGGCCAGGTCGGTTTCGTTGCGCGTCTTGAACACGTCGTACGCGATCTGGTCGGTCGCGGTCAGCTTCGTCCGGTCGATCGTCTTGAGCGCGGCCAGATCATGCTCGATCGCCGCGCGTTCGGCGGCCAGATACGCATCGGTCAGATAATCGCCGAGCCGGTCCGCATAGCGCAAATCGCCGCGGAAGATCCCCTCGATCGGATTGCGTTTCAGGCTCGCCTCGTCGCTGTCGTAGAACACCCGCTTGAGCCGCGCATCGTCCGCACTCTCGCCCGGCTGCGCGACGGGAGGCGGCAACGCCTGCGCACTCGCCGCGGCGCTGCAGACGGTCGCGGACAGGAAAGCGGCAAGCAGCAGTTTGACGGACAACGCGTGTTCCTTTGGATGCGATGACACGGGGGTAGGATGCGGCAGGATTTCCCGCAAGCGCCGCTCGTGTCCGCTCGAACTGCAACGAGCGCGCGCGTTCGGCCCTTTCGAAGCTCCGTCTAAACTAGGCGAGGCTGCACCGCTCGCGGCGCAGCCTCGCGTCATTCAGATCTGTGCGACGCCGCCGTCGACGAACATCTCGCTGCCGGTCATGAAGCTGCTGTCCGCGGACGCCAGGAAGGCGGCGGCAGCGGCGATCTCGGCGGGGTCGCCAATCCGGCCGATCGGGGTACCGGCACCCATTTCCGCCATCGCATCCTCGCCGACCACCTCGAGCGCGAGTTCGGTCCTGGTCGGTCCCGGCGACAGTACGTTGACGCGAATGCCGGTGCCGCGCAGATCGAGCGCCCAACTGCGCGCGAAATTGCGGATCGCCGCCTTGGTCGCGCTGTAGACGCTGAACCGCGGCGTTCCCATGACGCTCGTGCTGGACCCGGTGAGGATGATCGAGCCGCCCGACCGCATCAGCGGTAATGCCTTCTGCACCGTGAACAGCAGACCTTTCACGTTGACGTCGAACGTCCGGTCGTAATGCTCCGGCGTGATTTCGCCGAGCGGTACTAACTCGCCGGTACCGGCATTGGCGAACAGGATGTCGAGCGAACCGCGCTCCGTCCGGACTGTCTCGAACAGGCGATCCAGGTCGGCCATGTCGGATACCGAACCGCTGATCGCGCGGGCATTCTCGCCGAGCTCGATCAGTGCCGCGTCGAGCGCGTCCTGCCGCCGCCCGAAGATGTAGACGAACGCGCCCTCGTCGATGAAGCGCTTGGCCGATGCGAGGCCGATCCCGCTGCCGCCGCCGGTCACGATCGCCGTCTTGCCGTTCAATCTGTCCATCTGTCGTCTCCGTGTTTGCGAAGATTCTTAGCTGGCGGACCGCATACCTATCGACAAGTATGCACCTTTTGGTAAGTACCAGGTTATGACAATTTCACCCCCGACTGACGGCTTCACCTGCGGCCTGGACGTCACGCTCCGGATCATCGCGGGAAAATGGAAACCGCTGATCCTGTATTTCCTGTTGCAGCGGCCCAACCGCTATGGGGAGCTTAAGCGTGCGGTGCGCGGCGTCAGCGACAAGATGCTGATCCAGCAACTGAAGGAACTGGAGGCGGACGCCGTGCTGACGCGAACGGATTACCATGAGGTCCCGCCCCGGGTCGATTATACGCTGACGCCGATGGGCCGCAGCCTCGCCGAGGCGCTGGCGCCGCTGTGCACCTGGGGAACCGAGAACATGGCGGAGGTCACGCGCGTGTTCGCCGAGCGCGACAACTGGCAGCGCAAGGCAGGCTGACCCATACTCCCGCCGCGCTCAGGCCGCTTCGGCGCGGCGCGGCAGTCTCCAGTTCGGGCGGACGAAATGGCAGGTGTAGCCGTTCGGCTTGCGCTCCAGGTAATCCTGGTGCTCGGGCTCGGCCTCCCAGAAATCGCCGACCGGGGAGAGTTCGGTCACGACCCTGCCCGGCCATAGGCCCGATGCCTCGACGTCGGCGATCGTATCCTGCGCCACCCTTTTCTGATCGTCGTCGGTGTAGAATATCGCGGAGCGGTAGCTCGCGCCGCGATCGTTGCCCTGCCGGTTGACCGTCGTTGGGTCGTGGATCTGGAAGAAGAATTCGAGCAGCGTCCGGAAGTCGGTGCGCGCCGGATCGAAGACGATCTCGATCGCTTCGGCATGGTTGCCGTGGCGGCGATACGTCGCATCGGCGATATCCCCGCCCGAATAGCCGACGCGGGTCGAGACCACGCCGGGCTGTGCGCGGATCAGGTCCTGCATCCCCCAGAAGCATCCGCCCGCGAGTACCGCGCGTTCGGTCCTGGCCGGGACTTCCTCGACCTGATCGAGATACGCGGCATAGCCTTGCGCGGCCATCTCCCCGCGCGGGACGAAGCGCAGCGCTGCCGAATTTATGCAGTAGCGCAGGCCCCCGCGGCTTCGCGGACCGTCCTTGAAGACGTGACCCAGGTGACTGTCGCCATGCGCCGAGCGAACTTCGGTACGCGGGATCAGCATCGACCAGTCGCGCCTGGCCTTGACGTTCGCCGGTTCGATCGGCCGCGTGAAGCTCGGCCAACCACAACCGGACTCGTATTTGTCGGTGCTGGCGAACAGCGGCTCACCCGAGACGATGTCGACGTAGACCCCCGCGTCCTTGGTGTGCAGCAACGCACCGGAACCGGGACGCTCGGTCGCATGCTCCTGCGTCACCCGATATTGTTCGGGCGTCAGCGCAGCGATGGCATCTTCGGTCTTGCGGTAACTGGTCATGGCGGCACTCCGTTGACCGGAATGTGGTGTGCCGTCATCTCGCTGTCGAGGTGCTGGCAGGCACCGCCGCCGTGCGATCAGCGCTGTTTCTTGGTCAGCGTCGCGGTGAAATCGGGGTCCTTGTTCGCGACCCAGTCGACGAACTTGCGCACCGCCGGGTCGGCCAGCAGTCCCTCGACGTCCATGCCGTGGCGTTGCAGCTCGGAATTGGTGAAGTTCGCGGTCAGCGTCTGCTGGCAGATCGGATGCATCGGCACGACGTCACGGCCGCCCCGGCTCTTGGGGACGGGATGGTGCCAGACGATCGTCTTGCCCGTGGGACGACCGCAAAGCCAGCACGCGACGACCGCGACGGGCGCGTCCTCCTCGGCTTGCGGATCTTCATAGGGACCGTGTTTCAAATGTTTGCGCGCCATGCGTCTGTCTCACGTCCCGATGATTGCGGCGTCTTCTTTAGCGGGACGGGCGCCGTTGCGACAGCCGGCTGGTGCCGGCCGCGCACGGCAGGGCAAAGCCGATCGGGAGCGTTCGATCGTTCAGCGCGGCGGCCTTGATCGGGCAATGTAGCGCGCTAATACACGAACAGTAATCAGCAAAGACCGGCGAACAATCGTGAACCGCGGTAGAATATCCGAGGAGTAGGTATGAGGCCGAATAATATTAAATGGTTTGTTCTCACGGGGGTAGCGGCATTCTTCGGCGTGATATTCGGTATGACGGGGGCGCAATCCTTGTCCGGCGGCGCTGCGGTCGTGATCTTCGGAGGGCTGTTCGTCGCCGCCATCGCGTTCGTGATCTGGTCGCTGTCCGGCAACAGGGTCGGCAAGACTGCGCCGCCTGCCCTTGTTGCGGACGCGCGGACGCTTCGGCCGGCTGCGGGTAGCGCGCGGATCTATGTCGTGCGGCGCGGCTTCATGGGTGGCATGGCCGGTATGAAAATCGACATCCGCGGCGTCGCTTCGGGGCAGATCCGGATGAACCAGTTCGTCATGGCCGAGGTCCCGCCCGGCACGTACACCGTCGAGACCGCGATGGCGCGCAACGGCATCAAGCCGTCGAATTCCGAAACCACGTTGTCCGTGCAAGGCGGCGACGTCGTGGTGATCCTGGCGATGCTGAAGGTCCAGTCGCTGCACTCGACGACCACGCAGGAGCGGATCGTCGGCACGGAAGCGCAAACCGCCGTCGCCACGACCAAGATGATCGAATGGACCAACCGATCGGCTTCGGTCGCATAGCCGCGTGAAGGCGTCGTCCCGTGAAGCTGCCGGCTCGCGTCGCTCGGCAGCACGGTGCGCCGGAAACCGTCGTTTCCCGCAGGCGCGTCAGCTCACCGCGCCGGCGAGCACGTCGACGGTCGTACCGAGTGGAGCCACCAGCGCCTGGTAACAGGACATGGCCGCGAAGCAGGCGATACCCGCGCCGATGATCGCGAGGCAGACGAACTGGAATGCCGATGCGCGGCGTTTGGTACGGTCGGTTTGCTCGACGATCCGCCGGGCGGACTGTTCGCGCTTCATCGCGCGGCGGTCGGCGTCGGCGGCGGGGGGGCGATGTTTTAGGACGGGTTCGCTCAACAATGCGGCGAGGCTGACCGGGTCCTGGGTCCTTACCCCGAAGCGGCTGCCGCCGTTCCACACCACGCGACCAATGATGACGAGGGTCCCGCGGCGGATATCGACATAGGTGCCGAGGATCGGCGGTTCGCTGCTCGATACGAGCAGGCCCTTGTCGGACACGTCGTGAATGCATCCGTTCGACCATTTGCCGCCGACATTCATGCGACAGGGAACCGAGAGTTCCTTCAAAGCGCGCAATTCTCATCCGATCTGGTTGGATCATCGTCCAGAATGCGTATCCCGGCGTCGAAGCGTACCCAATCCGGGAAATATACCGAGACGCGTCATGCATTGCCGACAGCGCCAAGGGTGGCGCATCGGGACCGGTCGGCGCGTGCAGAGTGACCATCCGTCGCAAACGTTCAAGCAGCCGCCGACCGCATCGCCCGAATCCACATCAAGCTTACCCATCCGGTGGTCCGATCGACCGCGCGGATTACCGTGCGAGCGCGATCAGCTGGGCGATGCCGTTGGTGCCGGTCTTCGCGACGATCGCCGCACGGTGATCCTCCACCGTCTTCGGACTGATGTCGAGCGCGGCGGCGATCGCCTGGTTGTTGTGCCCCTTTACCAGCAGGTCGAACACCTGGCGCTGCCGCGGCGTCAGCCCCGCAGTTCGTGCGAGTGCCGAGCGTTGCGCCTTTGACCAGGCGACGCCCTCGGTGATGGCGGCGAGCAACCGGTCCTCGTCGATCGGCTTTTCGAGATAGTCGAGGCCGCCATAGCGACGCACCGAATCCACCGCGTTGGCGGTCGTTGGCCAAGCAGTCATGAAGATGATCGCGACCGCGGGGTCGAGCAGGCGGACGCGATCGGCAAAGTCGAACCCGTCGATCTCGCCCATCATCACGTCGGTGACGATGCAGTGCGCCGGGGCGCGCTCGTACACCTCCAGCAACGGGGCGGGATCCAGGAACGGTTCCGCGACATGACCGTGACGGCGAAGCAGCCGTGCGACCGCAGCGCCGAGGTCTTGGTCGTCATCGACGACATACACCATGCCACACGCGGTATCGGTCATTCGGGCTCTCCAACGAGCGGAAGGGCAATGGTCGCCCGCGTGTTTCCGGCGGTATCAGTGACGCGCGACAGGGTGCCGCCATGCGCCTCGACGATCGCGCGGGCGACGAGGATGCCGACACCCATGCCGGGCTGCTCGGGGCGGGCGGGGCGCGATCCGTTCACGACCACCAGCTCGACGCCTCGGTTCGTGCGGGTCACGCCGAGTATCACGGTGCCATTGCCGCAGGCCTGGACCGCGTTGCGCACCAGGTTGACGATCGCCTGCGCCAGTTCGACTTCCTGCGCGAGGATGACGAGGTCGGGCGCGACGGCGTCGATCGACAGCGTGACACCGTGCGATTTCGCCTCGGGGCGGGCCAGCGCCGCGACGGTGTCGATCAACGTCGCGAGCGGCAGGGGCGTCGGTACGTCGACCGTCCGTCCCCCGAACCGACGCAGCCGGCGGACCAGCGTCGACAATGCGGCGGCCTTGCGATCGATCAGCGCCGCAGTGGTCGCGATCTCGACATCGGCCGAGACGGTCAGCTCGTGCAGATGCTTGGCCTCGATCGCCAGCGTCGAGAGTGGCTGGCTGATCTCGTGGATGACCGCCACCGACATCGCCCGCAGCGTCTTCAGCCGCTCCGCCTGGAACAACAGGCGATCGCGGCGTTCGAGATCGACCCGCACCCTGGCCTGCGCATCCGCGAAACTGCCCGCCAGATAGCCGACGACCATGATCGAGGCGAGACTCATGTGCAGCGCGAGGCGCCCGCCCATGTCCATCGGCATCGCGGTTTGCGGCAGGACCATCGCCGCAACGACGACGATCGCCAGCCAGCTCGCCAGTCGCCCGAACCGCAGCCCGATCCACGCGACCGCGAGCAGGACGGGGGTATGCGGCGTGCCCAGGCCGATCCGCGCGAGCAGGATCTCGATTGCGAACGACGCGACCAGGATCACCACGGCCTCCGCGACCGACGCCATGCTCGGGCGTCCGGGCCGCAATGTGCCGCCCGTCGCAAGGTCCGCCACCCAGAGCAGGGGCGGCGCCAGCAGCAGGACGCCGAGCAGGTCGCCAACGACGAACCCGGTCAGCGACGTCACCGTCTCGCGCAGTCCGGACACGCCGGTGAGATCGGGGCGTAGCAACGACCAGGGCAACGCGGTCAACGCAGCGGCGGCGGGCGCGCCGACCGAGGCGAGGCCGAGCGGCATCGGCGCAACGCTCATGCTCGTTTGCGCACGATCCGCCATCGTCCGGACCAGCAGCACGATCAGGCCATAGACCAGCGGCGGACGGATCACGCCGATCAGCGCGGTCAGCCATCCCGCCGACCGCGGATCGATCACGCCGGTGCCGATCTGCACGAGGATCTCGGTCACGATGATCGCAAGGGTCAACCGCGGCCCACGCCGCCACAGCAGCGCGATGCGGAAGCCGGCAGCGGGATACAGCAACGAATAGAAACCGCGCCCGCCCCATTCGGCGGCGATATGATGTGCCGCCAGGAACGCGAGCGCATACCCGACCAGCCAGGGCAGGTCGGCGACCGTCGGCAGGACGGCAGTGGCGCGGGCGGGGGTACGGGGCTCTACGAAGGGCTTGGCGAGCGTCGTCATCACGGCCTCCCTGCCAGATCGAAACGCCGCAGCCTATCCGGGCGTATCCCGGAATGCGATCCTAGGCTGAAGGTGGCGCGTCGTGATCGCTCGGCGGCAAGTCCCAATAGGGCGGATCGCCGAACGAGCCTCTGAGGCTCTGGGTCAGGGCGGCCATCTTCACCGATGCGCTGCGCTCCAGTGGATAGGCGATGTAGAACTCGCACTCGGGCGCACAGCCCATAACGATCCTGACTAGCGCGTCGGTTGCGACCCCGAATGCCAACGGTCCTCCAGATATTCCAGAACGATCGTCGATTCGAACACGGCCGCGCCGTCGATCAGCAGCGCCAGCACCTCGCCGCGCGGATTGGAGGACACCGGGTGATCGTAGAGCCGCAATACGGGCGTCACTGCGTTACCGGTCGGTCCCCTGCGAGTGCTCGCCGCAGTGCTGCGACCTCGACGTTCAGGGCCGCGAGTCGATCCTGCGTCATGCCGGATCGCTCGACGATCAGCGGGCCGAGGCACCCGGTCTCCGTCCACCGCGCCCTGCCGGTCTCGGTCAGACGCACGCGTACCTGCCGCTCATCGGCGGGGTTGCGGATGCGCGTGACCAGCCCCGCCGCCTCCAGCCGTTTCGCCAACGGCGTGATCGTGCTCGGTTCGAGCGCGAGCCGTTCGGCGATCGCGCCGATCGAACAGCCATCCTCCGCTTCGTTGAGCGTCTGGAGGACGAGAAACTGTGGATAGGTGATGCCGAGCCGGTCGAGCACGGGCTTGTACGCACGATTGATCGCGATCGTCGCGGCATACAGCGAAAAGCAGAGCTGGTCGTCGAGGGGCAGGGGATCGGACACGGCAGGCTCCTTCACGCACGACCGTACATAAAATTGCTTATCGCGGCAAATCTTACTGGACTTCGGTACCGCTCTTACCTAATTAGTTATCGCGATAAGCAATATGGAGATTTCAGCATGTCCGTCGATGTAAAATACACCACCGAAGCCACCGCAACCGGCGGCCGCGACGGCCATGCACGGTCGCAGGACGGCCGGTTCGACGTCGCGCTCTCGACGCCGAAGGAACTGGGCGGCGCAGGCGGCGACGGCAGCAACCCAGAGCAGCTGTTCGCAGCCGGCTATTCCGCGTGCTTCATCGGCGCACTGAAGGTCGCTGGCCAGCAGTTGAAGGTGAAGCTGCCCGACGACGTCGCGGTCACCGCAAAGGTCGGGATCGGCCCTCGCTCGGCTGGCGGTTTCGGGATCACCACCGACCTGACCGTGTCGTTGCCAGGCATCGACCGCGCCGAAGCGCAGCGTCTGGTCGATGCCGCACACGAAATCTGCCCCTATTCGAACGCCACGCGCGGCAACGTCGATGTCGGCCTGACGCTCGCCTGAAGGTGAGGCCCTGACGGTCGGGCGGCACGTTTGCTGCCCGACCGTCTTTAATTGGCAGCAAGACCAAGCCGCTGACGTCGAGCGGCCTTTTAGTCACGTCCCATGCGTGTTGACATTAATGGTCACGGCTCCGATGTAACTTGCATGTACGCTCCTGCGACACATAAGCGTTTCCTCGACCATTCGGGCCAACTCGCCGCACGCGGTTAGCCCGAACTCGCGGCTGTTCGCCGTTCGAGTTCGGGCTTTATTCGATCTGACCTTTGGGACGTGCTTTGCGCGCCCATGATCTCGAGTAAACGGAAACCGCACAGTGTCGAAACAGAAAGCTGATCCAGCTAGTGCTCCTAGGGCGGGCGGCGATATCGAGCGCCAAGAACGTACCTCTCGGTCGTTTCTTAGAATGCGACCAAGGGGATTCTTCTCAAATCGATTTGAGTTGGAAATTGTCGAGGACTATTCCGACGACAATAGCGATAGTCAGGCTCGCAATAAGTCGAGCTGGCTGAACCACTTCATCGACTTGAATCTGCTCCTCATGATCATCGTGGTTGGCGTACCAATCCTCCTATATTGCATCGTTGCCGCGTCGAAATAGAGATAGGGCGCGTATCGAGGACTGCTCGCGGCAATCTCGTGCGCAGTCCAAGCTTGCAGAATGGCCGGCGACCTGTCGCAAATTCGTGGCGGGGGGCAAGCAACAGGAGCCGTTTGGCGGCTTCCTGTGTCGTCGGCGCCCGATAGGTAAGTATGTAGTACGTTTAACGTCACATGAGATCATCGCGTCGCGCGTGCAGTTTCGGCACATCACAAGAAATAACGATGTGCTCCGACATCTGATGATCAATGACAAAGCTGCGATTCTGCCCAACCAGCATTAGTTCGGTCGATTATATTTATGTCGGACGATGAACAAAATGTAATGATGCACGTATGTTAAACACCTGGTGTTAAATTTCATACAAACATAGTAAGCGCCTGCCAGCAGGGGCGCATTTTCAATTCAAGGACATACCGTGACTGACACATTGAATACCGTTGAGCTTGCCGCCGAACTGACGGCAGCATGGCTTGCCAATCCCAATACGCGCACCGCTGCCGACGACGTGCCTGCGTTCCTCGTCGCGATGCATTCGGCCGTTGAGAAGCTGGTCGGCAATGGCGAAGCGGAGCCCGAGGCAACGGCACAGCCGACGTCCGAGCCAGCCGTTTCGGTGCGCAAGTCGCTTGCGTCGCCCGATCACATCATCTCGATGCTCGACGGCAAGAAGTACAAGACGCTGCGTCGTCACCTGTCGACCAATGGCATGACGCCGGAGCAGTATCGCGAGCGCTTCAACCTGAAGTCCGACTATCCGATGGTCGCCGCGACCTATTCGGAAGCGCGCCGTGCGATGGCGAAGTCGATCGGGCTTGGTCGCAAGGCTGGTGCGACGGTCGAAAAGGCGTCGGAAGACGCGGTGAAGACCGTTCGCAAGGGCGGCAAGGCAGCGCTTGATGCCGCCAAGAAGACGCTCGGCAGCGAGGATTGAGATCGGCGAGGGGGAGGGCGCCGTCCTTCCCTCTCTCCTTTACGATACCCAGTTACGCACGGCGCGTTATGCGCGCCGGCCGTCCTCGACCAGCGCCTGGGCCAAGAGCGCGCGGATCGCACGCAGCGCGGGCATCACCGGCTCTATCGTGTCTGTCATGACCGGCGTGGTCTTTTCGGCCGCAAGCAACTGCTGCACGCCGCGGACGGTATAGCCTTCGCGGTTGAGCAGCGTATCGATGCGCCGGACTAATACCGCATCCTCGGCACGGTAATAGCGTCGGTTTCCTGCGCGCTGCAGCGGTCGTAGCTGCGGAAACCGGGTCTCCCAATAGCGCAGGATATGCTGTGGCAGGCCGGTCTCACGCGAGAGTTCGCCGATCGTCCTGAACGCAGCTCCTGCCTTGCCCGGACCCGCCGCCGCTATACCCACGGCACCTATGGATGTGCTGCCGTCGTCGTCGGAACCGAGATCGCCCGCTACGCCGATGTCGTCCGTAAAATCGCCACCGGAAGTATCGGCGTCATCGGGCATGACCGGATCAGTCGGCACCGACGATGCGCTCACGCATCATCTGGCTCGCGCGGAACGTCAGGACGCGGCGCGGTGCGATCGGCACCTCGATACCCGTCTTCGGGTTGCGGCCGACGCGCTCGCCCTTGTCGCGGAGCACGAACGTGCCGAACCCCGAGATCTTGACGTTCTCGCCTTCGGACAGCGCACCGCACATCTCGGAAAGAATCTGTTCCACGATCTTCGAGGAATCCGCACGCGACAATCCTACCTCGCGGTGGAGGGATTCGGCCAGATCGGCGCGCGTCAATGTACCGGTCATCGTCATTCGCAAGCTCCCAGTCTCGGCGCTTCTCTACACAAGCAGCATCGCGACCGGAAGAACTTTTGTTCTACAAGCGAATCGATCTCTTTCTACGGGATTAGAAGCGGATAACCGCCGCGCCCCAAGTGAAGCCGCCGCCCATTGCCTCGAGCACGACGATCTGTCCTTGTCGGACACGTCCATCGCGCACGGCCACGTCCAGCGCGAGCGGCACGGAGGCCGCCGATGTGTTGGCATGCTGGTCGACCGTGACGACCACCTTGCCCGCCGCGAGGCCAAGTTTCCGTGCGGTCGCGTCAAGGATGCGGGCGTTCGCCTGATGCGGTACGACCCAATCGACCTGATCCGCGTCGAGCCCGGCCATCGCCAGCGACTCGGTCATCACCGACGCGAGGTTGGTCACCGCGTGGCGGAAGACCTCGCGGCCCTTCATGCGGAGCTTGCCTACGGTACCGGTCGTCGAAACGCCGCCATCGACATAGAGAAGCTCGTTGTGGCGGCCGTCCGCGTGCAGCTTGGTGGTCAGGATGCCGCGACCGCCTTCGTCCGCAGTCTCCTGCGCCTCCAGCACGATCGCGCCGGCGCCGTCGCCGAACAGCACGCAGGTCGTCCGGTCTTCCCAGTCGAGGATGCGGCTGAACGTCTCTGCGCCGATCACCAGCGCGCGCTTGGCGACGCCGCTGCGGATCATGCTGTCGACGACCTGGACCGCATACAGGAAGCCCGAGCAGACCGCCGCGACGTCGAACGCGACGCAGTCGTCGATGCCGAGCATAGCCTGCACCTTGGTGGCGCTGGCGGGGAAGGTCTGGTCGGGCGTCGCGGTGGCGAGCACGATCAGGTCGATGCTCTCCGCTTCGATCCCGGCCGCAGTCAAAGCCGCGCGGCATGCGTAGGCGGCGAGCGTAGCGGTAGTCTCGCCTTCGCCGGCGATGTGGCGGAAGCGGATGCCGGTGCGCTCGACGATCCACTCGTCGCTCGTGTCCACCTGCTCCGCCAGCTCGGCGTTCGAGACGCGGCGCGCGGGCAGGGCGGAGCCGGTACCGATGACCACAGACCGGATCATGCCGCCTTCTCCACGCTGCCGAGATCGTCCGCAATGCGCCGGACCAGATCGTTGCGCACCATCTTCGCGGCATTGCCGATCGCCGTCGCGACGCCGCGCTCGGTAGCGCCGCCGTGGCTCTTCACGACGATGCCGTTGAGTCCCAGAAATACCGCGCCGTTGTGATTGTTGGGATCGAGGTGATCGCGGAGCAATTCGGTCGCCGGCCGCGAGATCAGGAAGCCGAGCTTCGACCGGACCGAACTGCGGAACGCGCGCTTGAGCAGGTCGGCGACGAATCGCGCGGTGCCCTCGGCGGTCTTCAGCGCGATATTGCCGGAGAATCCGTCGCATACGACGACGTCGACCTCGCCGCGAGACAGACGGTCGCCCTCGATGAAGCCGTTGAACTGCATGTCCACGGCCGGCGTCGCGCGCAGTTGCGCGGCCGCATCGCGAATCTCGTCCGTGCCCTTCATGTCCTCGCTGCCGATGTTCAGCAGCGCGACGCGGGGGTGCGGGATGTCGAGCGCGGTGCGCGCATAGGCGGCGCCCATGATCGCGAACTGGACGAGGTTGCGCGCATCGCACTCGGTGTTCGCGCCGAGGTCGAGCATCACCATGTCGGTGTCGCCGAGCGTCGGCAGACGCGCCGCGAGCGCCGGCCGGTCGATCCCGGGCAGCATCCGCAGCGATATCTTCGCCATCGCCATCAGCGCGCCGGTATTACCCGACGACACCGCAGCGGCCGCACGACCCTGTTTGACCAGATCGATCGCGATGCCCATCGACGTCTTCTTCGCACGCCTGATCGCCTGGCTCGGCTTTTCGCTCGAACCGACGACTTCGGGTGCGTGGACGATCTCGGAGTTCCGCGACAGGTTCGGATGAGCTTTCAGCCCCTCGCGAATCGCAGTCTCGTCACCGACCAGGAAGAAGTGCGTGCCCTCGTATCGATGACGCGCGCGGGCGACACCGGCGAGCATCACTGCCAGCCCGTCATCGCCACCCATCGCATCGACCGCGATCCAGCCGCTGTCGGGCATCGCTTATCCTTCGTTCAAGTTGGAGGTTCCGGACGGAAGCCTCAGCCCTCGATCGAGAGGATTTCGCGACCGTTATAGTGACCGCACGAACCGCACAGGTTGTGCGGACGCTTCAGTTCGCCACAGTTGGGACATTCCTGGAACGACGCGATCGTGAGCGAGTCGTGGCCACGGCGCATGCCGCGCTTGGAGGGCGAGGTTTTTCTTTTGGGGACGGCCATTTCGGCACCTTGTTCAATCTAAAGGTCGGGGCTCCGAGTACGTCCGGACACGGGACACAGGCAACCGACAAGAATGCCGGCCACCTGAAGCAACCCATGCGGCCTGACGCTCGCGAAGCGTGGCGCTATAGCGATTTCACCCCGCGTTGCAAGCTTCCGCCCCCCACGTTGCAACCCTTGGTCTCGAGTGGCAGGGCATGCGGCTGACAAAAGACCTGATATTCGAGGGGCAACGCCGTGATATTACCCGTAACGCTGACGATCGCCGCGGCTGCCGCCGTCGTCAACCTGTGGCTCGCCTTCCGAATCGTGCCGATGCGCGTGAAGGAGAGCGTGCTGATCGGCGACGACGGTAACCAGCGCTTGCAGGCGCGGATGCGCGCGCATGCCAACTTCACCGAATATGCGCCGTTCATCTTGATCCTGATGGGGCTGATCGAACTGGCCGGCGGATCGACGCTGTGGCTATGGATCGCCGGCGTGGTGTTCGTGATCGCGCGAATCGCGCATGCGTTCGGGATGGACCGCACGTCGTCGAGCGTGCCGCGGGCCGGGGGTGCGCTGGCGACCTGGGCGTTGATGGCGTTGCTGGCCGGCTGGGCGCTGGCGATCGCGTATCAGGCGAACAGCGTGCCGTCCGCAAAGACGTTCCAGGTCGTGCCGTCGGGGTCGCAGGCATGAGCGCGTTTCGCTTGCTTGGGGCGGCAACCCTGTTGGCAGCATCGCCAGCCGTCGCACAGGTCTCGTCCGAGCGACTGTCCGCCGACGTGAAGACGCTCGCCTCCGACTCGTTCGAGGGCAGGGCGCCCGGAACGCCGGGTGAGACCAAGACGATCGCCTGGCTGATCGCACAGTTCAAGGCGATGAAGGCGCAACCAGGCGGCCCGAACGGCAGCTGGACGCAACCCGTGCCGCTCGTCCACACCCGGATGGGCTCGGGTACCGTCCGTGCTGGCGACACCGCGCTGGTGCAGGGGCGCGATGTGTATCTCAGCACAGTCCGCGGCGTCGACCGCGTCGCCATCGCCAACGCGCCGATGGTGTTCGTCGGCTACGGCGTCAGCGCGCCCGAGCGCGGCTGGGACGACTTCAAGGGGCTCGACCTCAAGGGCAAGGTGGCCGTGTTCCTCGTCAACGATCCCGATTTCGAGGCGGTCGCTGGCGACGATGCGAAGGGCAAGTTCGGCGATCGCCGGATGACCTATTACGGTCGCTGGACGTACAAATACGAGGAGGCCGCGCGGCGTGGCGCGGTCGGCGCGCTGATCGTCCACGACACGGCGGGCGCGGGGTACGGCTGGAACACCGTCACCGCCCCCGCCGGCGAGAATTACGACATCGTCCGGAAAGATCCCGAATCGCGGGTGATGCTCCAGGGCTGGCTCGAGGGTGGCGCAGCGACTCGGTTGTTCGCCGCATCCGGCCTCGACCTGGCGGCGTTGCGCAAGGCAGCGCGGCGGAGCGACTTCCGCCCGGTCGCGCTGAAGCAGGCGTTCACCACCGATCTGCCGGTCAAGCACGACACCGCCGTGAGCCAGAACGTGCTGGCGAAGCTTCCCGGCACGAAGCACGCGGACGAGGTCGTGATGTTCGGCGCGCACTGGGACGCCTACGGGATCGGCGCGCCCGATGCGCAGGGCCGCACCATCCGCCCCGGCGCCAACGACGACGGTCTCGGCGTGGCGGGCGTCCTCGAACTCGCGCGCAATTTCGCCAAGGCCCCCCGCACCGACCGCAGCCTCGTCTTCGCGCTGTGGAGCGGCGAGGAGCGGGGGCTTTTGGGCTCGGAGACCTACGCGGTAAACCCGGTCTATCCGGCCGCCAAGACGGTCGCCAATCTGACGCTCGACATCCTCCAGACGGCAGGCCCCGCGAAGGACGTCATGCTGGTCGGAGCCGGCCAAAACAGCCTCGAGGACATGCTCGGCGATGCCGCGAAGGCGCAAGGCCGCGTCGTGACGCCCGAAGCGCTCCCCGAACGCGGGCTGTTCTACCGCGCCGACCATTTCTCGGTCGCGCGGCGCGGCGTGCCGACGTTGCTGCTGATGGCGATCAGCGGCGCGCCCGATTTGGTCAAGGGCGGCCGGACCGCGGGGCAGGCTTGGCTCGACGGCTATATGACATGCTATCACCAGACGTGTGACGCGTGGGGCGCCGACTGGGACCTGCGCGGCGCGGCGCAGGATGTGGACCTGTTCAAGACAATCGGCACGAAGCTGGCGAACAGCCGCATGTGGCCCGAGTGGCGCGACGGGTCGGAGTTCAAGTCGGTGCGGGCTGAGACGGTGGGGGAGCGGAAGTAAACGCAACCCTCACGCTCGCAACCACCCCGGCGAAGGCCGGGGCCCAGTTGGAAAGGTGGCAATAACGGAGCGCGACTTCAGCCAAACCTCTTCCCCCAACTGGGCTCCGGCCTTCGCCGGGGTGGGGCCGCTGAATGCTGGTACTTCTGTTTCTTGTTCCCCCGCGAAGGCGGGGGCCCAGGAGCCAAGCGTACCTCCCTTGGTTGAGTCTGGGCCCCCGCCTCCGCGGGGGAACAGCTAGGGTTGCAAGCCGAGGCTATTCCGCCAAAGCCCCATCACTAACGAACATGTTCGTCGCCCGCTCATGCGCGAACGTGCTCGCCGGTCCATGTCCCGGAATGAAGCTCGTATCGCTCCCCAGCGGCCAAAGCTTCTCGACGATCGACTTCACCAGTGTCTCATGATTCCCCCCAGGCATGTCCGATCGCCCGACCGACCCCTGGAACAGCACATCCCCCACCTGCGCGAACTTCGATGGCGCATGATGGAATATCACGTGCCCCTCGGTATGCCCCGGCGTCTCGTACACATCGAGCACGAGGTCGCCGACCGACACCGTGTCACCCTCGACCAGCCACCGGTCGGGTTCGAAATTGACCCCCGAAATCCCGTATTTCGGCCCGTCCTGGTCGAGCCGCTGCAACCAGAACCGATCCGCCTCGTGCGGTCCCTCGATCGGCACGCCAAGGTCGTTCGACAACCGCTTCGCACCGCCAGCATGATCGATATGGCCGTGCGTCAGCAGGATCTTCTCGACTGTGACCCCCGCCTGTTCGACCGCCGCCATGATCCGCGGCAGGTCGCCGCCCGGATCGATCACCGCCGCCTTCATCGTCGCGGTGCACCAGATGATCGTGCAGTTCTGCTGGATCGGCGTAACGGGCACGATGGCGGCGCGGAGTGGTGGATTTGTCATGCCCTCGAAATAGGATAGCGCGCCCCTAGGAGCAATCGCCGCTTGCGGTTTGCCTCGCGCTCCGTGCAACAGTCGCGTCGATGTGGACCGCGCCCTACGTGTTGCTCGATGACGCCCGCGCGGCAGGCGCCCCGGCGCGATTGTACCGCGATCCCCTCCGGATCGTCCGCGCCGATACGCTCGCCGAAATCCCCCCCGCACTCGATGTACTTCGCTACGCCCGCAAGGAAGGCCTGCACGCTGCCGGCTACCTCACCTACGAAGCCGGCGCCGCGCTTGCATCGAAGCCCGTCGACGTCCGCACCGAAGGCCCGCTGCTCTGGTTCGGCCTGTTCGCCGAGTACCGGACGATCGCACCCGAAGACGTTGCCGCCCTCCTCCCCGACCCAGCCGGCGCGTGGACTGGTGCGCCCGAGCCGCTGATCGACCGCGACAGCTACGACGCCAACCTGTCGCGCGTGCTCGACCTGATCGCGGCGGGCGACATCTACCAGGCCAACCTCACCTTCGCCGCCACCGTGCCGTTCGTCGGCGACCCGCTCGCGCTCTACGCCCGGCTACGGAGTCAGGCGAAGGCGGGATACGGAGCGCTGATCGACACCGGCGAGACGCGCTTCCTGTCGCTCTCCCCCGAACTCTTCTTCGCGCTCGACGGCGAAACCCTCACCTGCCGCCCGATGAAGGGCACCGCACCGCGAGGCGAAACGCCCGACACCGATCGCGCGCTCGCCGAAACACTCGCCGCCGACCCCAAGCAGCGCGCCGAGAACCTGATGATCGTCGACTTGATGCGCAACGACCTGTCGCGCGTCGCCACCCAGGTCACGGTGCCCGACCTGTTCACCGTCGAGACCTATCCGACCGTCCACCAGATGACCTCGACCGTCACTGCGACGCTGAAGCCCGAGTGCGACGCAGTCGACGTCCTGACCGCGCTGTTCCCGTGCGGCTCGATCACCGGCGCGCCGAAACAACGCGCGATGGAGGTCATCGCCGAGGTCGAGCACGCGCGCGTTCGCGGCATCTACACCGGCGCGATCGGACGTTTCGACGCGAACGGCGATGCGATATTCAACGTCGCGATCCGCACATTGGCGATCCAGGACGGCGCGGCGACGATGAGTCTCGGCTCGGGCATCGTCGCCGACAGCGTGGGCGACGCCGAATGGGACGAATGCCATGCCAAGGGCGCGTTCGTTTCCGCCGGCCAGCGCCGCTTCGACCTGATCGAAACGATGGCGTTCGACCCCGACGAGGGCCTGCCCCGCCTCGAAGCGCATCTCGCGCGGATGAAGGCGAGCGCAGAGGCCTTGGGCTTCACCTTCGACCGCCACACCGCGCGCAACGAACTCCAGGCTGCCACCTTCCGGTTGCGCGGACCCCGCCGCATCCGTCTGTTGCTCAGCCCGTCCGGCGCGATCGCGATCGAGGCAGCACCGCTCCCGCACTCGCCTGCGCAAGCAACCGTTGCGATTGTCCCGCTCCCCGTCGCCGCGACCGACTTCCGCCTCCGCCACAAGACGAGCGCCCGCGCCTTCTACGACGACGCGCGGAAAGCCGCGGAGACGTTCGAGGTCGTGTTCGAGGACGCAGAAGGCTTCCTTACCGAAGGCAGTTTCACGTCGCTGTTCGTGCAGCGTGGAGATGCGCTCGTAACGCCGCCGCTACGGCCCAGTCAGTATTCGGGCCTGCTCCCAGGCATTCTCCGCGCCGACCTCCTCGAATCGGGCCGCGCGATCGAGGCCCCGCTGACCCGAGCCGACCTGACCGCCGGATTCTTCATCGGAAATGCGGTCCGCGGGCTCATTCCCGGCATCGTTACGGTTGCGAATTCGACCGATCGGCGCGTATAGCGCCCGCGAATTCCGCGGCGATGTTCGCGGACAACCGCAAAGGTTACACCATGCACGCATCCGCCGCGCTCGGCCGCATCAGCCCCTCGCCGACGCTCGCGATCACCAGCCGCGTCCTCGAACTGAAGCGCGCAGGTGTCGACGTGATCGGGCTTGGCGCGGGCGAACCCGATTTCGACACGCCGGACTTCGTGAAGGAAGCCGCGATCCAGGCGATCCGTGACGGCAAGACCAAGTACACCAACGTCGACGGCACGATCGAGCTGAAGCAGGCGATCGTCGCGAAGTTCGCGCGCGACAACAACCTCACCTACACCACCGACCAGATCAGCGTGAACGTCGGCGGCAAGCACACCCTGTTCAATGCGATGGTCGCGACGATCGATCCGGGCGACGAGGTCGTCATCCCCGCGCCGTACTGGGTCAGCTATCCCGACGTCGTGCAGTTCGCCGGTGGCGTGCCGGTGATCGTGAAGGCAGGGCCAGAGGTCGGCTACAAGCTCGACCCCGCGGCGCTCGATGCTGCGATCACGCCGAAGACCAAGTGGGTGATCCTCAACTCGCCGTCGAACCCGACGGGGGCGGGCTACACGATCGACGAGCTGAAGGCGCTCGGCGCGGTGCTGGCGCGGCACCCACATGTGTGGATCTTCGCCGACGATATGTACGAGCACATCGTCTATGACGGCTTCAAGTTCGCGACCATCGCCGAGGCGTGCCCAGAGCTGTTCGACCGCACGCTGACCGTCAATGGCTGCTCGAAGGCGTATGCGATGACCGGCTGGCGGATCGGTTACGGCGCCGGCGCATCGTGGCTGATCAAGGCGATGGCCAAGCTCCAGTCGCAATCGACCTCGAACCCGTGCTCGATCGCCCAAGCCGCCGCTGTCGCCGCCCTGAACGGCGACCAGTCGTTCCTCGCCGAGCGCAACACCGCGTTCCAGGGCCGTCGCGACCTGGTCGTGTCGATGCTCAACGAGATCGACGGCATGCACTGCCCGACGCCGGAAGGCGCGTTTTATGTCTACCCGTCGTTCGCGGAACTGATCGGCAAGACGACACCGAACGGCCGCCTGATCGACACTGACGAGGCGATGGTCGGCTATCTGCTCGACGACGCCAAGGTGGCCGTTGTCCAGGGCGCCGCGTTCGGCCTCTCGCCGGCGTTCCGGATCAGCTACGCCACCTCGGACGCGCTACTCCGCGAGGCCTGCACGCGCATCCAGACGGCCTGCGCCGCGCTGAAATAACGTCGGCAACAATCGAGACACGCGGCGACATCTTCCGGCAACCCTGCCGGGCGATGCCTGCTGCACGATGAACGCATCGGCCACGGCGCGTTAATCGAGAGTTTCTAAAAACGACATTGTGGTTGGCCGGCATCTCTACGACATGCCGGTCCGTAACTGACGCTGACCTATCCGGTCGGCGCCATCACTGGGTTTCATTGGGATCGCATCATGCGCAGCATCGTAAAGTCGAGTTTCTTCTGGCAGTTCAGCGGCGGTTTCGTCCTCGGCGCCATCGGCTTGCTCGCACTCCAGCCCGCCGAAGCCCGCCAGACCTTCGCCAGCCATTTCGAGCACAGCGTCTCCGCCACCGTGCGATAACAGCCCATCTGATAACAGCGACGATGGCCTAGCGAACACGAGCGGCAACCCCATGTATCAAAGCATGAAAAAGCCGCTTCTCGCCACGCTCGCCGCCATCGGTATCGCCGGTGCGTTTATTGCCACCGGCACCGCGCAAGGCGCCCGCGCCGTCGTCATCCCCGCCGTCAAGACAGACCTTCCCGCCGCGCCCGGTATCCAGACTGCGGTGTTAGCGGGCGGCTGCTTCTGGACGATGGAAGCGGTGTTCGAGCATGTGAAGGGCGTGAAGGCCGTCACGACCGGTTATGCCGGCGGTACCAAGGCAACCGCGACCTATGACCAGGTCTCCGCCGAGACGACGCGGCATGCCGAAGCGATCAAGATTGCTTACGACCCCCGCGTGGTGAGCTACGGCACGTTGCTCCGCGTGTATTTCTCGATCGCGCATGATCCGACGACGTTGAACCGGCAGGGCCCGGACAGTGGCACCAGCTATCGCTCTGCGATCTTCCCCCAGTCGCCGGCGCAGGCGCAGGTCGCGCGGGCTTACATCGCGCAACTCGGTGCCACGCATGCGTTCTCGGGGCCGATTGTGACGAAGCTTGAGACCGGCGCGTTCTATCCGGCCGAGGCGTATCACCAGAATTTCTACGACCGGAACCCGACGCATCCGTATGTCGTCATGTGGGACAAGCCGAAGGTTGCCGCCTTCCGCGCGGCGTTCCCGACGATTTCGAGCTGAGGGCGACCTTCTTAGGACGGCCACCACCCCGGCGAAGGCCGGGGCCCAATTGGAAAGGTTGAAGTAACGGCGGACGAACCTCCGTTATAAACCGCCCGCAATTAGACCCCGGCCTCCGCCGGGGTGGTGGTTTATCTACTTGCCCGGCGACAGGCCTCAGGCAGCAACCGGAAACCGCAGCATCCGGTCCGCCACCGGCACCATGGCCTCGGCCCCAACCCCGACCGCACGCACGATCTCCGGATGGTCCACGTCCAGCCCGCCAGTCAGCGACCCGAACGCCGGCAGTATCAGCTTCGTCGCCGTCGCCACGAAACACCGCCGCCCCACCGATTTCCCCCGCACGCGCAACCGAAGCTTCGGATGGAAATGCCCCGACAGTTCCGGCCGCGTCTCCGCCCGATCCGCCTCGTGCCGCAGCACCAGCCCGTCAACGACCACCTCGTCCACAACCTCTCCGCCACACCGATCGAGAATCGCCGGATCGTGATTGCCCGTAATCCACGTCCAGCGCGTCCCGTCGGTCATCGCCCGTAGCATGTCCTGCGCGCGCTGCGGCAACCGCTCGCAGCCGTCGCTGTCGTGAAAGCTGTCGCCGAGGCACCAGACCTCGCGCGCGCCCGTTGCGGCGACCAGCGCAGTGAGATCCGCCAGCGTCGCGATCGAATCATACGGCGGAAGCATCTGGCCGCGCTTGGCGAACCAGCTCGCCTTCTCGAAATGCAGGTCGGCGACCAGCAGCGCACGCCGCTCCGGCCAGAACAGCGCGCCTTGCGCCAACGCCAGAAGCGCATGCCCGCCGAACGAAAAGGGAACCATCTGCCCGCCATGCCGGTGCCCGCCCGGTGAATCAACCCGCCATTGCCCGAAACCGGCAGGACTTGCGCATGCCCCCAATCGGCGTAAAGCGCGCCGTCCCCTCAGGAGGAGCGCTCTTCGCGCCATGACGTCCGTCGCCGGAACACCCCAAACTGCCGCTGTACCGGAAACGCCTGGCGATCTGTCGGCGGCGCATCTGCATCCGCACCCCGCCCTCGCCGCCTTAACCGTCGGCGCGATCGGCGTGGTGTTCGGCGATATCGGCACCAGCCCGCTCTACGCGTTCCGCGAGGCGCTGGGCCAGACGTCGGCGGGCGGCATCGATCCCAGCGAGATCCTCGGCGTGCTCAGCCTCGCGCTCTGGTCGCTGTTCCTCGTCGTCACCGTCAAATACGTCATCTTCCTGATGCGCGCCGACAACCAGGGCGAGGGCGGCGTGCTGGCGTTGGCCGCGCTCGCCCGTCGCGCGCTGGGGATGCGGTCGCGGATCGCGATCGTGCTCGGCGCGGCGGGGGCGTCGCTGTTCTACGGTGATGCGATCATCACGCCCGCCTTGTCGGTGCTCTCCGCGATGGAAGGCCTGCGGACGATCCCGAGCGCGGCGCACATTTTCAACGAAGGCGTCGTCCGCGCGCTGACGATCGCCATCCTGATCGGGCTTTTCCTGATCCAGTCGCGCGGTACGGCGCAGGTATCGAAGCTGTTCGGCCCGGTCTGCATCCTCTGGTTCGTGGCGATCGGTGCGCTCGGCATCTGGCACATCGCCGACGAGCCCTCGATTGTCCGCGTGTTCCTGCCGACCTACGGCATCTCGTTCCTCGCCACGCACGGCGTCACCGGGCTGTTCGTGCTCGGCGCGGTGTTCCTGACCGTCACCGGCGCCGAGGCGCTGACCGCCGACATGGGCCATTTCGGCAAGCTGCCGATCCGCATCGGCTGGTTCTTCCTCGTCTTCCCGGCGCTTGCGCTCAATTACCTGGGCCAGGGCGCGTTCGCCTTGTCGCGGCTCGAGGACGCGGCGGCGCGCGGCGTGCCGTTCGTAAATCAGGACTGGTTCTTCCTGATGGCGCCCGAATCGCTGCGACCGGCGTTGATCATCCTCGCCGGCTTCGCGACCGTCATCGCCAGCCAGGCGGTCATAACGGGCGCGTTCTCGCTGACACAGCAGGCGATTCAGCTCGGTCTGCTCCCCCGCCTGCGCATCCGCCAGACCTCAGCCGTGTTTGCCGGCCAGATCTATCTCCCCGCGATCAACTGGCTGCTGCTGATCGGCGTGCTGGTGCTGGTCGTGCAGTTCAAGACGTCGTCGGCGATGGCGGCGGCGTACGGCATCGCGGTGACCGGCACGATGGTCGTAACCACCTTGCTGGCCTATATCGTCGTCCGGCACCGCTGGAACTGGTCGCGCCCGCTGGCGCTCGCCGCGATCTTGCCGTTCCTGACGCTCGACCTGATCTTCTTCGGCGCGAATATTCTCCGCGTGATCGAGGGCGGCTGGGTACCGCTCGTCATCGCCGCCGCGATCGGGCTGATCATCTTCACCTGGGTGCGCGGCAAGAAGATCGTGAGCGCGTTCGAAAAGCGCCAGAGCATCCCGCTGAGCGATCTCGCTTCCGCGCTGGAGAAGCGCCCGCCCGAGCGCGTCTCGGGCACCGCGGTGTTCCTGACCGGCAACCCGCACGCGACCCCGGGTGCGCTGCTGCACAATCTCAAGCACAACAAGGTGCTCCACGAGCGCAACCTGATCGTCAGCATCCGCACCGCCGACCGGCCGTTCGTCGACGAAGCGTCGCGCGCGAAGGTGGAACGCGTCGACGACAATTTCTCGATCGTCGTGCTGACCTACGGGTTCATGGAGTCCCCTGACGTGCCCCGCGATCTCGGCGTCGGCAACAAGACCGAACAGCTCGGGCTCGACCCGATGCGCACCTCGTTCTTCATCGGCCGCAACACGCTGAAACCCGACGCGGAAAAGGGCATGCCGCCCTGGCAGGACCGAATCTTCCTGTTCCTGCAAAGGAACGCCAGCGACCCCACCGACTTCCTGAAGATCCCCCCCGGCAAGGTGCTCGAACTAGGCGAACAGGTCACAGTGTAAGCCGAGCGCGGGGCGGACGGTTAGCACGTACTCCCTCGCCCCTCCGGGGAGAGGGAAGGGGCCCGCGGCGCTTGCCGTGGGAAGGGAGAGGGGCGTTGGGACGCACCGTCCCGAGCCCCAAGCCCCTCTCCCTTCCGTCGCCTAAGGCTCCTCCCTCCCTCTCCCCGAAGGGGCGAGGGAAGGCCTCGTTACCCAGCGAACGCCTCTACCAGATCGAACATATAACCCGGACGTCTAAACTCCCTCGCCCCTACGGGGAGAGGGAAGGGGGCCGCGGCGCTTGCCGTGGGAAGGGAGAGGGGCGTTGGGACGCTCGGTCTCGAGCCCCAAGCCCCTCTCCCTTCCGTCGCCTTCGGCTCCTCCTTCCCTCTCCCCGAAGGGGCGAGGGACGTGGCACTCACCCAGCAAACGCCTTCACCAGATCGAACAGATAATCCCGGCCATCATACAGCGAAGCCACCCGGATGCGCTCGTTGAGGCCATGAATCCCCCCCATGTCTTTGTCGATAAACACCCCCGGAGCCCCATAAACCGGGATCCCGATCGCCTCGAAGAAGATCCCGTCCGTCGCCCCCGTCGACATCAACGGCAGGATCGGCAGCCCCGGAAAGTGCTTCGCAGCGACCTTCGTCACCGGCCCCATGATCTTCGGATCGAGCGTCGGCGGGATCGCAGTCGGCCGCACCGGCTGGTTCGCCGTCACAGTCACCTTCGCCCCCGCCAGTTCCTTCAACTTGACGAGCGTGCCTTCCACCGTCTCACCCGGAAAGATCCGGCAGTTGATGTTCGCCGTCGCGCGCTGCGGCAACGCGTTCTCCGCGTGACCTGCGTTCAGCAACGTCGCCACGCACGTCGTCCGCAGCGTCGAATGCATCGCCTTGTCGCGGCTGACGATCGCATCCGCCGCCTTGTCCGCGGGGTTCGCGAGCAGCTTCGTGATCGCATCCCCCATCTCGCCCGGCATCGCCTTGGCACTCGCCGCGAAGAACGCCTTGGTCGTGTCCGTGAACTTCACCGGAAACTCGTAGCCCTGCACCGCCTTCACCGCATCGGCGAGCTCGTAGATCGCATTCTCGGGTATCGGCTGCGAGCTGTGCCCACCCGGGTTGGTGGCAAGAAGCGTGTAGTTCTGCGCCGCCTTCTCGCCGACCTGGATTGCGAGCAACTGGCGCTTGCCGTTATCGTCGAGCCGCCCGCCGCCGCCCTCGTTCAGCGCGAACTCCGCTGCGATCAGGTCGGGCTTCGACTTCGCCAGATACTGCGCGCCGTTCCACGCGAATGTCGTCTCCTCGCCGCAGGTGAGCGCCAGCTTGATCGTCCGCTTCGGCTTGTAGCCGCCGGTCTTGAAGCGGATCATCGCGTCGGACCAGATCGCCGCCTGCGCCTTGTCGTCGACGGTGCCGCGCGCGTAATAATAGCCGCCTTCCTCGATCAGCTTGAACGGATCGCGCACCCAGTCCTCGCGCTTGGCCTCGACCACGTCGAGATGCGCGAGCAGCAGCATCGGCTTGATCGACGCGTCCGATCCCTTCAGCACCGCGACCAGCCCGCCGTCCTTGGGATGCTCGGGCACCGAGAAATAGGTGAGGTCGGCATCGGCATAGCCCGCCGTCTTCAACCGCGCACCGATCTGCGCCGCCGCCTGCGTGCAACTGCCAGCGGACAGCGTCGTGTTGGTCTCGACCAGCTCTTTGTAGAGCCCCAGGAACGCCTTCTGGTCGGGCCGCGACTGCGCTTGTGCGGAAAGCGCCGTTGTCACAGGGGTCGTCAGGATTGCCGCCGTGAGTAGCCAGCCAGTCGCGCGCATCGTCATCCCCTTTTTCGTTTCCGGCGGGAGAGTTGCAGCGAACGCACCCGGACGCAACCTCAGCGGCGCAGCTCGCCACGACGGCGCGTCTCGCGTGGCAAGGTGAGCCGTACCTCGCGGTTGGCGAAATCGATGTCGACGCGGCGAAACAACTGCAGCACATCCATCCCGAGCAGCATCGCGGGCCGCTCGGCAAGGCCGAACAGGCGGAACGGCGGTGCATCGACTGCGGTGAACGCCACGGGGAGGTCGCCTAGCGTCAGGCTGCCGATCGTGACGCGGTCGATCGTGGTATAGTCGGCGACCACGGTCTCGCCGGTGACCCCGGTCAGCGACACCGGCTGCGATGACCCCGCGCTGCCCAGTCCCTTGCGCGTCACCTTCCGGCGGAGCGCGCCGTTGGCCATGCTGACCGAGGTGCCGGTGTCGAGGATCACGCGGATGCGGATGCCGTTGCAATAGGCGTCGGTGACGACGAGCTGCCCGAACAGGCTGCGCGCTCGGATGACGATCTCGTCGGGGGCCGCGCGCTCGCGGCTCTGCCGTTTGCGCGAGGGCGTGACGGTCATCGTGTTGGTGTCGAAGTCGATTCCCACCGCGTGAGCCTGCAACGCATCGATTCCGAGCAGCCCGCGCGCGCCGAGATTGATCGCGCTGATCGCCGGCGCCTCGATCGCCGCGCTGCCGATCACGCTGACCTTCAGCGAGGGGATGACGACGGTGCCGATAGCGCTCGATCCGGTCATGCCGGTCACGCGGACGATGCGGCCTGGTGCCAGGCCTAGCGTTGCGGCGAGTTCGCGCGCGATGACGGTCCGCTGGGCGCCAGTATCGACGACGAACGCGAACGGTCCTGCGCCGGCGATCGTGACCGGCACCGTCATGCGGGCCTGGTCGTCACCGAACAGGAGCGTGGCGGGGTCTGGTTCTGCTGCGGATGCTGCGCTGGGCGGAGGTGCAGCATTGGGGCGTCGAGATGCTGCGTCCTGAGCGCTGGCTTGGGCGGCGATGACTAGCAGTAGAGGGGCTAGCCACCTGCGCATGCTGCAAATGCTGCGCCTGATTTGGTGGATACGCAACGGTCCTTGTTAGGAACGGACGACGCTATAAACCGTACCACCCCGGCGGAGGCCGGGGCCCAATTGGGGGACGTTGCTAATGGAGGGCAGTGCTCCGTTACGACCACCTTTCCAATTGGGCCCCGGCCTTCGCCGGGGTGGTGCCGTTTCAGCGGGGTGAGGCGCCCTCAATCCGGCCGCATCGCGTCGGCGATCATCGCTTCCGCCTCGATCAGCAGCGCGTCGTCCGAGCTGTTCGTCGAGATCTTTTCGCGCCCGATCAGCGTCAGCACCGGCACCGCGAGCGGCGTCACGCGCTCCAGGTCGACATGCACCATCGTCGCCGCGGCACGGTCGAGTAGCGACGCCAACCGCCCGACATCGGTCATCCGCGCGCGCGCATCCGCCCACGCCGCCTCCAGCAGCAGATGCGTCGGCTCGTACTTGCGCAGCACGTCGTAGATCAGGTCGGTCGAGAACGTCACCTGCTTGCCGGTCTTGCGCTTGCCCGGATGTTGCCGTTCGACCAGCCCGCCGATCACCGCGACCTCGCGAAACGCGCGTTTCAAAAGATGCGATTGCTGCACCCATTCGACGAACTCATGCTCGAGGATATCTGCCGAGAACAACGCCGCCGGATCGACGATCTTCTCCAGCCCATACACCGCCAGCGCATAGTCATTGGCAACGAAGCCAAGCGGTTTCAGCCCCTGCGTCTCCATCCGCCGCGTGATCAGCATGCCGAGCGACTGGTGCGCGTTCCAGCCTTCGAAGCTGTACGCGACCATGTAATGCCGCCCCTCGCGCGGGAACGTCTCGACCAGCAGCTGGCCGGGCTCGGGCATGACCGATCGATACGCCTGCATCTCCAGCCACTCGCGGACGTCGTCGGGAAAGCGCGCCCACTCACCGGGATGCGCGAGAAACCCGCGGACGCGGTCGGCGAGGTTGGTCGACAGCGGCATCCGGCTGCCCCCGTAAGTCGGGATGCGCGCAGGCTTAGACGTCGCACGCACGACGAGGTCCTCGAGGTCGATCTTCATCACCTCCAGGCTGAGCCCTGCGAAGAAGAACGTGTCGCCGTGGCTCAACTGCGCCGCGAACGCCTCCTCGACGCGGCCGAGCACGCGGCCATTGCCGAACCGTACGTTGAGCATCGTCGCCTCGACGATGATGCCCGCGTTCAGCCGGTGCTGGCCGATGAATTTGGGGTGGCTGACGCGCCACGTCCCGTCCGCGTCCTTGGTCAGCCGCTTGAACCGGTCATACGCCTTCAGCGAATAGCCGCCGTCGCTGATGAAGTGCAGCACGCGCTCGAATGTTTCGGTCGGCAGTGCGGAATAGGGGAGGGCGGAGCGGATCTCGTCGAGCAACGCAACTTCGTGGAACGGGGCCGCGCATGCACACGCCATCACGTGCTGCGCGAGGACATCTAGCGCCCCGACGCGGAAGATATCCGCATCGAGTTCACCCGCCTCGACCGCGTCGAGCGCCGCACGCGCCTCCAGATATTCGAAGCGGTTGCCCGGTACGACGATCGCCTGCGAGGATTCATCGAGGCGGTGGTTGGCGCGGCCGATCCGCTGCAACAGCCGCGACGAACCCTTCGGCGCCCCCATCTGGATCACGCAATCGACGTTGCCCCAGTCGACCCCGAGATCGAGGCTAGACGTCGCGACCAGCGCACGCAGTTTGCCCTCTGCCATCGCGTTCTCGACCTTCCGGCGCGCTTCCTTCGCCAGGCTGCCGTGATGGACGCCGATCGGCAGATTGCCCGAATTCACCTTCCACAGATCCTGGAAGATCAGTTCCGCCAGGCTGCGCGTGTTGCAGAACACGATCGAGGTCTCGTGCGCTTCGATCTCGGCCATCACCTGCGCGGCGGCATAGCGGCCCGAATGCCCCGACCACGGCACGCGACCCTCGGGCAGCAGGATCGCGATGTTGGGCTCCGCACCCGCCTCGCCGCGGACCATCGCGACCTGGTCGATATCGCCGTCGGGCGCGAGCCACGCGCGATAGCCGTCGGCATCCGCGACCGTCGCCGACAGCGCAACGCGGCGCATCCCCGGCGAAATCTTTTGCAACCGCGCCATGCAGAGCGAGAGCAGGTCGCCGCGCTTGCCGGTCGCGAACGCGTGCACCTCGTCGACGACGATCGTCCGGAGGTTCTCGAACATCGTGATGCTGTCCGGGTAGCTGAGCAGCAGCGACAGCGATTCGGGCGTCGTCAGCAGGATCTGCGGCGGCTTGATCCGCTGCCGCGCTTTCCGGTCCGACGGCGTATCGCCGGTGCGCGTCTCGACACGGATATCGACCCCCATCTCGTCGATCGGCGTCAGCAGGTTGCGCTGGACGTCGACCGCGAGCGCCTTCAGTGGCGATACGTAGAGCGTGTGGAGTCCGGTGGTCGGGGCCTCGATCAGCTCGGCAAGCGTCGGCAGGAACCCGGCGAGCGTCTTGCCCGCGCCGGTCGCCGCGACCAGCAGCGCATGATGCCCAGCACGGCCTTCCGCCAGCATCTCCAGTTGATGCCGCCGCGGCCGCCAACCCCGTGTGGCAAACCAGTTTTCCAAGGGGGAGGGGAGGTCGCTCACGGCCTGTTCACGCATCGTCGTCATATGGGGGCGTCGCGCCGCACCGCTATGGACCGCGCGCGTAACGATCGGCAATTCGGTCAAAGCTCTGTTAGGAAAGATCCGTCGGTGTCGCTTTTTCGTTACCTTCTGCCGCTGCCGTTACTCGCGCTTCTTCCCTTCGCCAACGCCACGGCGCAGACCAAGTCGTTCCTCGGCGCCGGCGGCATGGTCCGGCTCTCGCATGCCTCGAACCTCACGCCGACGCGCAACTTCGCGGGTCGCGCGCTGATGAACAGCGGGTGGCGACAGATGTGGGACGGCAAGCCGGTCGGCCGCGGCGTCGGTATCGTCCGCTTCTGGCAGGTCGCCAAGCCGACCGACGGGCAGGGCCAGGTGACCGAGATGATCCAGGTCGGTTTCAGCCGTAGCACGGCGGTCGTGGCGACCTGCGGCACACAGGGGATGAACTCGGGAAGTGGCCGGCGCCTGCCCGATAGGATGCTCGGCGGCCATCGCTGGACGGCCTACGCCAATGGCGATGCGGGCATGAGCCAGCAGGTCAGCGCGATCAATCTGCGCAGCGTCATCAACGGCGCCTGCTACACGATCGACCGCATCACCTACACGACAAAGGCCGCCCCGCCGCCGCCGCGCACTGCGCCCACCCAGGCGGTCGCCGCGGCGAAGATGGACGCGATCCTCGCAACGATAAAGGTCGGCCGGCGACGCTGACCCTTCTTCTCCCCCCCTGAAAGGGAGAGGCTGGGGGTGGGTAGGCCCGTTCGAGCCACCCTCACCCCACCAAGCGGAACCAGACCCGCCCCAACCTCGCTTCCAGAGAGCGAAGAGCTAGATTACCGACACCTTTTCCCGATTCAGCGGTCGAGGCGGTTGCCGATCTTCGCGTGATCGCGGCTCCAGTGAATATACATCGCCTCTCCGATGATCGCCGTGACCGGCACCATCCCGACGCCCTGTTGCTCGACCGGCATGCGACTGTCGGCGGATCGATCGCGATTGTCGCCGAGCACGAAGATATGGCCCGGCGGAACAGTAACCTCGCGCGTGTCGTCAAACAGCGACGTATCCGTGTCGAGTATGCGATGGCTGGAGCGCTCTCCCGGCAGGCGTTCCGTTAGAATCGTTGCAGGATGTCGGCCTTCGATATCGTCGACCATCACCCTACCTTCGGTGTGCTGCGCGACCGCGCCCCCATTCACGATCAGCAGGCCAGCGCGCATCGCGATCCTGTCGCCCGAGATCGCCGCGATCCGACTGACCCGGACGCTGTCGGCCGCCTGGAAGACGATCACGGCGCCGCGTTTCGGCGGCCCACGCCAGCGCATGTCGACGACGAACTTATCACCGCTGCCGATCGTCGGCGCCATGCTGTCGGACGGTGCGAAGAACGGCTTGTAGAAATGGTGCATCATCGGCGGCACGCGTTCCCAAAGGCCCAGCACGACCACGACGATCAGCGCCAGCGCATACCAGCGCGACCACCAAGGTTTGGGGCCGCGAAGCCTGCTTTTGCGCCATGTGAGCATGATCGGCACGACGTAAACGGCACCGAACAACGCGATGACCAGCACCAGCGCCGCTACCGCGACACCGTAACCTGTGATGGGAAGGTGCCCCAACCCGAACGTCACGAGTGCGGCGAGTGCGAACTGCGCCATGAAAGTCAGCGCCGCGCCGCGCCGATCTCCGACGCGGATCAGCCCAAGTCCGGGCAGGATCAGGTTGAGCGCGGCGACGCCTACCCGTGCTGGCACGCTTCGCCGGTCGACCGAGTCTTCTAACGTATCGTTCATGCGACATCCCCCGGTGAGCGCGCGCATCGTACGGGACACTGGGCGCGAGACAATGCTGGCACCGCGGACCCGGTTCACGCGTAGTACTGGCATGGCAAAACTTGGCGACTGGCTCGAACCGCATCCGCACGGCATTCTCGTCAAGCCGATCGACGCCTGGATCGACCCTTCGATCCCGACCGCCAAGGCGCTCGTCACCCACGGCCACGCCGATCACGCCCGCGGCGGCCACGAAGCTGTCTGGGCCACACCCGAGACGCTCGCGATCATGGATGCGCGCTACGGCCCGCAAGCCGGCCACCCTGTCGCGTACGGTGAGACCATCCGGATGGGAGAGGTGGACATTGGCTTCGTCCCTGCCGGCCACGTCCTCGGCTCCGCACAGATCGTGCTCGACTATCGCGGCGAACGGATCGTCGTCTCGGGCGATTACAAACGCCGCGCCGACCCTACTTGCACCCCGTTCGAGCCCGTCAAATGCGACGTCTTCATCACCGAGGCGACGTTCGGCCTGCCCGTGTTCCGCCACCCCGACACCGGCGACGAGATCGACAAGCTGATCGCAGCGCTGCACGCCAACCCCGATCGCTGCGTCGTCGTCGGCGCCTACGCGCTCGGCAAAGCGCAGCGCGTGATCGCCGAACTGCGCGAACGTGGCCACGAGGCACCGATCTACATCCACGGCGCGCTGCAACGTCTCTGCGACCTGTACGCGGAGCACGGCGTGAGGCTTGGCGAACTCCTGCCGGTCGCCGATGCGAAGAAGGCGGACATGGCGGGGCATGTCGTGATGTGCCCGCCGGGTGCACTCAACGATCGCTGGTCGCGGCGGCTGCCCGACCCGATCACCGCGATGGCGAGCGGCTGGATGCGTGTCCGGGGCCGTGCACGCCAGAAGAACGTCGAACTCCCGCTGATCCTCAGCGATCACGCCGACTGGGACGAACTGATCGCTACGCTCACCGAGATCGCACCACGTGAAGTCTGGGTCACGCACGGCCGCGAGGATGCGCTGGTCCACTGGTGCATGACCCGCCAGGTCAAGGCGCGCGCGCTTGCGCTCGTGGGGTTCGAGGACGAGGACGACTGAGCCCTCGGACCTCACGCCGGGCGTAATTCTCCGGAGAAGGGCGGCAACGTCGCTTTGCGCCACGGCAGCGCGCGTCCCTCCACCAGCGAGCGCCATGCCCATTCCACCGGGGCGATATCGAACCGCCGCACATAGGCGTTGGCGAGCAGCAACAGCGCGATGTTGATCGCCAGCGCGGTCGCC
Source organism: Sphingomonas sp. PP-CC-1A-547 (assembly GCF_003610375.1). GTDB lineage: Bacteria > Pseudomonadota > Alphaproteobacteria > Sphingomonadales > Sphingomonadaceae > Sphingomonas. The sequence continues at coordinate 138,609 of NZ_RAPZ01000012.1, read as the reverse complement.
ATGAGCCCGGCCCAACCGAGCGTGCCGTACAGGGCAAGGCCGAACGGCGGGAACAGGATCCACAGGCAGATGATCGTCTGCAGGATGTAGATCGACAGCGCGGTCCGCCCGGCCGCGATGAACGGTCGCAACAGCGTGGCACCGAACCCCGTGCCGAGCAGCAGGCATACCGCGCCGACATGGCCGAGCGTCATCGCCTCGCGCGCGACTTCGACGGTTGCCCACATCGTCTTCGGCGCATCGTCGAACCGCGTCTGCTCGATCGCGCCAATGATGCGCAGCGGAATGGCGACCGCATAGGCGATCAGAGTCATGCGCAGGTAGAATCCGCGCGACCGCAAGCCTTGCAGGATGCCGAGCTTGTAGAGTGCGGCCCCGATCAGCATCACGCTGACGGCTTCCCAGAAGACGATCAGCTCGAACCCCTGCGACTGGAGCGTGACCGTGACGCTCCACTGCATCGCGGCCCAAGTCGCGAAACTGCCGGTACGCGCCTTGTCCTCCGCGACGATTTTCGCATGGCTTTCGGCCTTGCTCTTCGCGCGCTTGGCGTCGTCGGTTGCGGCCTTGGCGAGCAGTTTTCGATCGTCCGCGGTTACGGGGCGACCTGCCGCAAGCGCCTTGTTGACCGCAGCGACCTGCGATCGCTCCTGGAGCGGCTGGTAATAGGCGAAATATCCTGCGCCACCGAATTGCGCGACGGCGGCGACCAGACCGATCGTGATCAGCCAGCGCGGGCGCATGCGCCGGAACAGGAACGCGGCCAACGCGGCGATCGCATAGCTGTGGAGGATGTCGCCGGGCCACAACAGGATGAAGAGGTGGACGACGCCGAACCCGAGCAGCAGCACGTTGCGGAGATAATAGCGCTTCATCACGACTCGCTTGCCGAGGCTGAGTGCGGCGCGATCGGTGAGGATCACCATCCCCGCGCCGAACAGCAGTTCGAGCATGCAGCGCGCGGTGCCGTTCGCGATCACTTCGCGGAGCCACCACGCGACCTGGTCGGCGTGGGTCCAGCCAAGATTCCGAAAATCGCCGAACATCGCCCAGAGCGAGCCGCCCATGTCGTTGATGTTCATGAACAAGATGCCCAGGATCGCGATCCCCCGGAGGATGTCGAGAACCGCGATACGCGGCGCGCCATCGGGCTCCGTCGCCTGAAGTATCGTTGGCTCAGCGTCTATAGCGCCTACGTCGCGTATGGCTTGGTCGTACATCGTTTTGGGCCCCCCCGAGATGACAAACCCGACGCTAGGCCCATATCAAGGAAAGGCAAGTCTAGCCGGCGCCCTCTAATGTACGGGCCCGGCGGCGTTGTACGGAGCTTCCGATGCCCAAGGCTTCGCGGTACTTGGCGACGGTCCTGCGCGCGATGTCGAAGCCTTTGCCGTTAAGTAACTCCACTAGCGTGTCATCCGACAAGATCTTCGCACCCTCGGTATCGATCAGCGCCCGAATCGCCGACTTCACCGCCTGCGCCGATACCGCCTCGCCGCCGTCCGCGGACTGGATCGCGCTCGTGAAGAAGTATTTCAGTTCGTACAGCCCGCGTGCGCACGACACGTATTTGTTGCTCGTGACCCGGCTGACGGTCGATTCGTGCATCTCGATCGCGTCCGCCACCTGGCGCAGCGTCAGCGGCCGCAAATGCGCGACGCCCTTCAGGAAGAACGCCTCCTGCTGCTTCACGATCTCGGTCGCGACCTTGATGATCGTCCGCTGGCGCTGGTCGAGCGCCTTCACCAGCCAGTTCGCGCTCGCGAGGCAATCCGACAGCCAAGCCTTCGACGCCTTGTCCTGCTGCCCGCCCGACAATTCGGTGTAATAGCTGCGATTCACCAGCACACGCGGCAGCGTGGAGGCGTTGATCTCGATCGCCCAGCCCGCCTTGGTCCGCGCCACGAACAGGTCCGGCGTCACCGACTGCGCCGGCTCGCCCCCATAGCGGCACCCCGGCTTCGGATCATAACCGCGCAGTTCGCGGATCATGTCGGCCATGTCCTCGTCGTCGACATCGCACATCCGCTTCAACCGCGTCAGTTCGCCGCGCGCAAGCAGGTCGAGGTTGTCGATCAACCGCGCCATGCACGGATCGTAGCGATCGGCTTCTTTCGCCTGCAACGCGAGGCACTCTGAAAGATCGCGCGCGCCGACGCCGGTCGGATCGAACGTCTGGATCGTCGCGAGCACCCCCTCGACACGCACCAGCGGCACGCCGAGCCGGTTGGCGATGTCGAGCAGCGACACGGTCAGGTATCCCGCCTCGTCGATCTGGTCGATCAGGTGCGCAGCGATGAAGGCGTCCTCGCGAGGGATCGCCGGCCCGGCCTGTGCGAGCAGGTGGTCCGCGAGGCTGAGGCTGATATCCGCGAACGCGTCGAGATCGGGGCCGTCTTCACCGCCCGCTCCCCCCGCGCTCGCGCCGGTCATCGACAGCGCGCCGTCCATCCCGCTGCCGCCGTCGGCGACGCTGTCCTGCTGGTGGCTTTCGGTGGCGTAGTCGACGTCGAGCGTCGGTTCGTCGCCTGCGCCGGTGCCGGAAACGAGTTCGTCGGCTGCGACGCGTTCATCGCGGACTTCGGGGACGGGCTCGCGGTCGGGTGCGTCGTTATCCTCGGCAGCGCTGGCTTCGAGCAACGGGTTGCGCTCGACTTCCTCGGCGATGAATCCCTCGATCTCCAGGTTCGACAATGCCAGCAGCTTGATCGCCTGCTGGAGCTGCGGGGTCATCACCAGCGATTGCGACTGGCGGATGTCCAGGCGAGGGGCGAGGCTCATGACACCTCTTCCGTTCGTGCTGAGCGAAGTCGAAGCACCGGCTCGCGCGGCAGCCCTTCGACTTCGCTCAGGGCGAACGGAGAAAGGGGCGTATCCATCGGGTTAAAGCGAGAAGCCTTCGCCGAGATACAGGCGCCGGACGTTCGCATCCGCGACCAGTTCCTCGGGCGAGCCGGAGAACAGCACCCGGCCGTCGTAGATGATGTAGGCGCGGTCGACGATCTCCAGCGTCTCGCGAACGTTGTGGTCGGTGATCAGCACGCCGATGTCGCGGCGCTTGAGGTCCTTCACCAGATCGCGGATGTCGGCGATCGAGATCGGATCGATGCCGGCGAACGGCTCGTCGAGCAGCATGATCGACGGATCCGCCGCCAGCGCGCGGGCGATTTCCGCCCGTCGCCGCTCGCCACCCGACAGCGCCATCGCCGGTGCAGCACGGAGCCGAGTCAAACCGAACTCCTCCAGCAGCGTGTCGAGCTTGCGTTGCCGCGCCGCCTTGTCCGGCTCGGACAGCTCCAGCACGGTGAGGATGTTCTTCTCTATCGTCAGCCCGCGAAAGATCGACGTCTCCTGCGGCAGATAGCCCAGGCCCAGGATCGCGCGCCGGTACATCGGCAGCTTCGTGATGTCCTCGCCGTCGAGCATGATGCGGCCCGAATCCGGCTTCACCAAGCCCATCACCGAGTAGAAGCACGTCGTCTTGCCCGCGCCGTTCGGCCCGAGCAGCCCGACGACTTCACCACGACCGACCGACACCGAGACGTCGGTCAGAACGACGCGCTTGTCGTACGACTTGGCGATCGAGACGACCTGGAGCCCGTTGTTCACCGGAGGCTCGGAAATCGGGGCGACGTCCTCGATCGGGGGCAGCGTGGTGGCGTCCATGGGATCAGGCCCTCGCAATAATCAGTCGCCGAACACTCGGCATGAATGGTGCCGCCGAACGCTCGGCAGACGATTGGCAGGAAACATGCAGGAGCGCGCCGTCTGAGGGAAGCCCTCGCGACATGCTCACGCGCTCAGTTGCGCTTGGGGACCGAGAAGGTGCCGGTCACGCGGCCGCCGGTCTGCGTAACCGTGCCACCGCTTGCTGCCGATCCGCCCGCGCTGCCACCTGCAACCGATGACCCGTCGATCACCGACCGCCCGGTGTCGAGGTTCATCGTCAGGCGCCCGCCGTTCACGGTGTTACCCGCCTGCGTCAGCGTCACCGCACCGAGCATCGTGATGACGCGCCGGTTGAGATCGTAGATCGCGTACTGGCTTCTGGCCGTCTGGTCGGGACGCTTGACGATCACGCCGCCCGACGCGTCGAGCCGCGACACCTGCGGGTTCCCGCCGATCACCTGGCCGGTGTAGGCGACCGTCATTCGCGCCGAGTTCAGCGTCATCTCGGCCTGCTTGACCGCGACGTTGCCCGACAGGATCGCGCGGTTCGCCTTGTCCTGAAGCTCGATATGATCCGCACCGAAATTGATCGGGGCGTTGGAGTTGTGCGGTTGCTGCGCGACCGCGGTCGTGGAGAGCAGAACGGCAGACAGGGCTGCAAGGATGTGGGGAGCGCGCATGGCGGCTATTTCGGCCCTCTGGGGATGATCCGCAAGCGCGCATTGCCATCGAGCGTCACGGTCCGCTCTTCCAGGTTCGCGCGCAGCTTGTTCGCGCTGAACGTCCCCTGCTGGACGGTGCCGGTCGCCGCCCCGCCGCTTTCGAGCGTGCGCGCCTTCATGTCGATCGTCGCGTTGGTGGTCTTCAGGTCGTAGCCGCCCGCCGCAGTGGCGTTCAGCGGGCCGAACAGCTGCACCTTCTCGGTATCCATGTCGTAGCGACCGGTGTTCGCCTTGATGTTGGCGGGGCCGTCGGTCAGCTGGATCTGTGCGGCGAGCTGGTTGAGCTGGACGATCGGCTCGGCCGAGCTCTTCTGGATCGCCGAGGCCGCGTCGAGCGTGAACGCCTGGCCCTTCGTGTCCTCACCGCGATAGCGCGCCACCTGCGTCTTCATCCGCTCCTGCGCGACGTCGACCTTGTTCTTGTCGAGCAGGAACGACACGTCGCCGCCCGCCGTCAGCGGCGCCATCACCAGGAACGCCGCCAGCACGCCGATCGCGGTCGGCAGGCCGACGCGGGCGATCGCCACGAACCGATCGTGGCTGCCGCCCGGCGCGGCCCAGTCCTGTCGCGCGCTACGGACGCGACGGGCGACGGGTGAGGGGGGCGGAACGTCCATCAAGCGTGTGCGAAAATGTCGATTTCGGGCCAGCCGGCGATGTCGAGCGCGGCACGAGTCGGCAGGAAGTCGAAGCACGCCTGCGCGAGCTCCATCCGGCCTTCGCGAATCAATCGCTTGTCGAGCTCGGTCCGCAGCCGGTGGAGAAAGCGCACGTCCGACGCCGCGTAATCCTTCTGCGCCTCGGACAGTTCGGGGCTGCCCCAGTCCGACGACTGCTGCTGCTTCGAGATGTCCTGGCCGAGCAGTTCGCGCACGATTTCCTTGAGGCCGTGACGATCGGTGTAGGTCCGCACCAGCCGCGAGGCGATCTTGGTGCAATATACCGGTGCCGCGACGACGCCGAGATAATATTGAACCGCGGCGATATCGAACCGGCCGAAATGATAGAGCTTCACGCGTGCCGGATCGGCCAGCAGGGCCTTCAGGTTTGGTGCGTCGTAACCGGCACCTGCGGCGAATCGGACGAGGTGCTCGTCGGGGCCGCCATCGGAAAGCTGGACGAGGCACAACCGGTCGCGGGGCGTGATCAGCCCCATCGTCTCGGTATCGACGGCGATCGCGGCGCCGGCCGCGAACAGGTCGGCGGGAATGTCGCCTTCGTGGAGATGAACTGTCATGCGCCGGCCGTAGCCGCCCGAAGCTTAACGCTCAATGCCTCTATATGCGTCACCGATCCGAATCAGGCGACAAGAAGGCTTTGCGATCGTCGATGCGACGAGTCGTGGCTGGCGCGCGACACTTGCGCCAGTATCGATCCAAATCGAGCGCCCTCGGATCAGAATCTATTCGCGACGGCTTGTATTTTGCGCTAAGGGTCCCCTCAAGGCGCAAAAGGTTTCGCGCTGGAAAACCTGCGTTCGTCGTCCGGCACAAGGGTTTTGAGAAATTTGCGGGCGAACCGGGAAGACGAACAGAGCTTATGGGTTTCGATAAAGGTGGCCGCGGGAACCGTGGCGGGCGTGGCCGCGACAAGCGCGACAGCTTCGGCGGCGGCGACAACGAGTTCGGCGGCGGCAGCAGCTTTGGCGGTGGCGGCGATCGGTTCGGCGGCGGCGGCGGTAGCAGCTATGGCGGCGGCGGTGGCTCGAGCTACGGTGGCGGCGGTGGCAGCAGCTACGGCGGCGGCAGCAGCTTCGGTGGCGGCAGCGGCGGCGGCGGCGGTGGTTACCGCGGCGGCGGCGGTGGCGGCGGCTTCTCGGGCGGTGGCGGCGGCGGCGGTGGTCGCGGCATGCCTCCCCAGGTCGTCGGCGAAGGCACGGGCGTCGTAAAGTTCTTCAACGCGCAGAAGGGCTTCGGCTTCGTCGTTCGCGATGACGGCGGCGAGGACGTGTTCGTCCACATCAGCGCCGTCGAGCAGGCCGGCATGGTTGCTCTCGCCGAGGGTCAGCCGCTCGGCTTCACGCTCGTCGATCGCGGCGGCCGTATCTCGGCAACCGACCTCAAGATCGATGGCGAGCCGATGGCCGTCACCGATCGCGGCCCGCCGCGTGACCGTGATGCCGGCCCGGGCGCACCCCGTGGTGGCGATCGCGACCGTGACGGTGGTGCAGGTGGCGCACAGCGTCAGCTCACCGGCGAGAAGGCGACTGGTACGGTCAAGTTCTTCAACGCGATGAAGGGCTTCGGCTTTATCCAGCGCGACGATGGACAGCCTGACGCATTCGTCCACATCTCGGCCGTCGAGCGCGCCGGCATGTCGACGCTGAACGAGGGCGACAAGCTCGAGTTCGAGCTCGAGGTCGATCGTCGCGGCAAGTACGCAGCAGTGAACCTGAGCGCAGGCGGCTGATAGCTGTCTGACTCAGAACGCTGATCGTACCGTGTTCGGTAGGATAATGATTGCGGCCGGTTTCGCTTTGGCGGGACCGGCCGTTCTCGTTTCATCGTCTTCGCTGTCGTCCGCTGCGCAGGCCGGGCAGAATGCTGTCGCAGCTCCGCGCGAGCCGACCCGCGTGCCGGTGTTCTCGGCAACGATCGTCGCGCGCTACCCGCACGACCGCACCGCGTTCACCGAAGGCCTCCTCTGGCACGACGGCGCGCTGTACGAGAGCACCGGGCAGGAGCGGCAATCCGACGTCCGCCGCGTCTCGCTCAAGGACGGCAAGATCCTCGCCAAGGCGCGAATCGACCCCGCGCAGTTCGGTGAAGGCCTCGCGCTGTGGAAGGACCATCTGGTCAGCCTCACCTGGCATGACGGCATCGCGCACCGCTGGGACGTCCGCACGCTGAAACTCAAGGGGCAGAACCGCTACACCGGCGAAGGCTGGGGCCTGACCAGCGACGGCGTCTCGCTGCTCCAGTCCGATGGCAGCCCCGACATCATCGTCCGCGATCCGCTGACGCTGGCCGAGCGCAAGCGCGTGGCGGTGACGATCGACGGGCGGCCGTTGCGCGACATAAACGAGCTCGAATATGTCCACGGCGCGCTGCTCGCCAACGTCTGGCACACCGGTTTCCTCGTCCGCATCGATCCCGCGTCCGGCAAGGTGACCGCGGTCATCGACCTCCGCCCGCTGGTCGCCGAAGTCGCCGCGACCGATTTAGAGGCGGTCCTCAACGGCATCGCCTGGGACGCGAAGGCCGACCGGCTGTTCGTGACGGGCAAATACTGGCCGACGCTCTTCGAAATAAAGATCGCCGCGAAGCCGCAATAGTCGGCGAGCGAGTCCGGGCCACCGACACCGCACCCCGACTTGTTCTCCCGCGAAGGCGGGAGCCCAGTCTGGACTCCCGCCTTCGCGGGAGAACATGGACGGCCGCCTACCGCCTCCTGAACGCCGTCTCCAGCCGCTGTCATCTGAACCCCGTCATCCTGACGAAAGTCAGGATCCAGAGTCACGAGAGCTATCCTGCTTTACCCTAGATCCTGACTTTCGTCAGGATGACAAAAAAGGAGCAATTATTTGCGTCTCTCTGGCGAAGATCGCCTCGCAGATGGTGAGTTCCTCTAGAACCGCCGTACAACCCGTGGCGCCACCGCCCGTATCGTCGCCAGCACATGGCGCAGCAGGCCATCCGCATCGTGACGGATGTTATGCCCCCCCGGCATCCCAACCTTCCGGGCGTTGGGAATCGCCAGCAGTGGACACAGGCTATCCGTTTCCTCCACCCCATAGATGCAGGTGAGGGGCGCCCAGGTCAGCTGGTTGCCGGTGGTCGCGCCCATGCTGTCGGGCGTGCCGTGATCGTAGAGCAGGCTGGACGGATCCGCGCGATAGAACACCGTGTCACCCGGTAGGATCAGCACGATCGCGGCAACGCGTGGCCGCAAGTCCGCCGGCAGGTTGGCGAGTCCGGTCTGGACGATATCCGCACCATAGGACTGCCCCATCACCACGATCCGCTTCGCACCCATGCGTGCCAGAGCCGTCCGCACGCCATCCGCGATGATCGCATCGAGTTCCGTCCGCGTCCGATGATGCGCGAACAAGGCCGGTGTGGTGATGCCGACCACCGGAATGCCGTGCTCGGTCAGCCCGCGCGAGGTCGACGCGCCAAGCAGGAACCGCAGCCCCATGTCGCCCGAGAAGTTCACCACTGCGATCGGTGGCGGTCCCGAAGCCTGGACGCCGATCGCCGGATACACATGCACCGGGTCGCGGTCGAAATAGCCGGCGAGGTAGACGAACAGAACGACGATCGCGGACACGATACCGGTCACCCACGCGCCACGTCGCCAGCGTCGTGCTGCTACCGTGCGAGGGTGTTTCGAACTTTTCACTGGATCGTCCTGACTCGTACCAAGACCGGATGAATACCCGGCCCGGCCGCGGACTATCATGACGCGCGGATTACGTAATCATCCGCTTGAGAGTCTCGATCCGGTCTGCCTCCGCCGCAGGCTTGTCCGTCCGGATCCGCGCGATTCGCGGGAAACGCATCGCCACACCTGATTTGTGCCGCTTCGAATCGTGGAGCGAATCGAACGCGATCTCCAGCACCAGCGTCTTCTCGACTTCGCGCACGGGCCCGAACCTGTTCTGCGTATGGTTGCGGACGAAGCTGTCGAGAATTTTGAGCTCTTCGTCGGTAATCCCCGAATAGGCTTTCCCGACCGGGAGCAGTTCGCCCTCCTCGGTCCAGCAGCCGAAGGTATAGTCCGAATAATAAGACGACCGCCGCCCCGACCCACGCTGCGCGTACATCATCACGCAGTCGGCGGTCAGCGGATCACGCTTCCATTTATACCAGAGCCCGGCGCGTCGCCCACCGACGTACGGCGAGTCGCGGCGCTTCAGCATCACGCCCTCGATCGCCGCGTCGCGTGAGGTCGCGCGAATCGCCTCCAGCGCGGTGAAGTCGTCCGCCTCGATCACGACGCTGAGATCGAACCGCTCGGGATCGAGTTGCGGCACGAATGCCTCGAGCCGCTTGCGCCGCTCGGTCCAGGGTAGCGAACGCAAATCCTCGTCGCCATCGATCAGCAGATCATACAGCCGCACGAACGCGGGATAGTCCGCCAGCATCTTCGCCGACACGGTCTTGCGGCCAAGCCTCTGCTGCAACGCGTTGAAGCTCGCAGCACCGCCGCCATCCTCCAGCGTCCCGCCCTGATGCTCGCCCTTCACCAGCAGTTCGCCATCGACCGTCCCCGGCGTCCGGAACGCAGCCGCGATCTCGGGGAAGCTGCCCGTCACGTCGTCGCCGGTGCGGCTGTAGAGCCGTGTCTCGCCCGCGACATGGACGATCTGCACGCGGATGCCGTCCCATTTCCACTCGGCGGCATAGTCGACGAGATCGACGCGGAGATCTTCGAGGCCATGTGCCAGCATGAACGGCCGAAACACGGGCACGTCGGCGGGCGTAGGCTGCGCGCCCGTGCCCTCCGCCCAGGCGAACAGGCTCGGATACGGTGCATCGAGGCCGTGCCAGACCTCCTCGACCGCATCGACATCAAGCCCGAACGCATCGGCCAGCGCGGTCTTCGCCAAGCGCGCCGACACGCCGATCCGCAGCGCGCCAGTCGCCATCTTCAACAGCGCGAACCGCTCCTCCGCATCCGACCGGTCGAGCATGTCTGCCAGCGCACCGGGCGCGTCGGCACGCGACAGCGCCGCCAGCCGCTCGACGACATCGGTGATCGACAGCGGCGTCGGATCGACCGGAACCGTCGGCTCAGGCCACAGCAGTGCCACCGTTTCCGCGGTATCGCCGACATAATCGCGACTCATCCGGAACAGTACCGGATCGACGCGCTCCTCGATCAAACCACGGATCACCGCCGACTTCACGCCCTTGAGATCGAGATCGCCGGTCAGCGCCGCCATCGCCCAGCCGCGATCCGGATCGGGCGTCGCGCGCAGATAATCCGCGATCAGCTTCAACTTGGCGTTGCGCGATCGTGTGTAGGTGAGCGAATCGAGCAGGGCGGCAAAAGCGTGCATCATCGGTAAACGCACCTGCTGCCCGAAGGGATGCAGATGCGAAACGACCGCCGCCGGATGGTTCCGACGACGGTCGTTGTCGATCGATCCAGCGGATCGGTGTCAGTCGACCGCGTTCTTAATGCCCTTGCCCGCGAGAAGGCCAAGCACGAGGAAGATCACGAACAGTGCGATCGCGATGAAGAACAGGATCTTGGCAATACCGATGAACGCCCCGCCGATTCCGCCGAAGCCGAGCAGCGCGAGGACTGCGCCGATGACGAGAAAGGTAATTGCGAGCTTCAACATATCGGCCTCCTATTTGGTAAGGTCGCTCAACCGGCGTAACGTCCGATTTGTTCCTCCGGCGTAACGATCACGCCTTGCGGCTCGCCTCGAACAGGAACCACGCACGCTCCTCGGCATGGTCGGTCCACTCATCGACGATGCCGCTGGTGGCGTTGTCCTTGGCGGCGTCGGCAGCGTCCTTGACGATGCGGAACTGCTCGACGAGCTTCAGATTGTCCTCGCGCAGTTCGGCGAGCATCTCGGTCGGGCCGACGAACGCCATGTCGTTGTCCGCGATCGTCTGGTGGCGCGAGATGTCGCCGATCGAGCGCAGAGTCGTGTTGCCCGTCTTGCGCACGCGCTCGGCGATCGCGTCGGTCACGCCGATGATCTGCGCGGACTGGTCGTCGAGCAGCAAATGATAGTCGCGGAAATGCGGCCCCGACATGTGCCAGTGGAAATTCTTGGTCTTGAGATACAGCGCATAGCAATCGGCGAGCGCGGCATTCAGCGCGTCGGCGACCGACTTGGTGCTGTTGCTCGGCAGGTCGGTCGGCGTGTCGAGGGCAAGGTTGATCTCGGCCATGTTTAGCTCCCGTTGGAAAGTCGTCGCGTGAACGATCCGAACGCAAACTTGCTCCCGGCCGTCAGACCAAGCGTAGTGCGCCGAGCGCCAGGACGATACCGAAGATCAGGAACACGATGCCGATCGCGATGCGGAGCGGCTTGAGCGGCAGTTTCAGCCACGCTGCCTCGCCCATCAGCGCGGCGGGGACGATCACCACCAGCGAGCCGATCGTCGCGCCGATCGCCGCGAGGGCCGGGACGGGCGTCCGCGCGGCAAGCGTCAGGACGATGAACTGAACGCCGTCGCCGAAAGCCAGGATGAACAGGCCGAGCGCGGTAGTGGCGATCGCGCCGATCTTCCAGCGATCCAGCCGCTCGGGTGCCTTGGCCGGAAAGAACGATCCGCCGGCCTGCAACAGCAGTGCGAGCGCGAGCATCAGTTGCTGCGCATTGGGAGCAAGCTTCGGCCCGATTACCGCACCGAGCGCCGCCGCCAGGCCGCTCGCCGCGAACAACGCCAGCGCCGCCATCGCGATCACAAGACCCGGCTTTCGGTACCGGTCCGACAGGATCGCCGCGAGCCAAGCCGTCCGATCGCCGACCTGTGCGAGCGCCGCCGCGACCAGCGCTGCCATCAACGCGTCCATGGATTATCCCGCAAGGCGCACCGAACACGCCGCGGCGAACGCGTGGCACGCCTGGACGTCCTGCCGCTCGCACCCGACCGCATCGCGCAGGATCGACAGCCAACCATGCACCAGCGCGCCATGCTCGCCGTGTGACAGCGCCGAATCGACGAAGTGCGCGACCGTGACCGCGGGATTGAGGCCGTTGGTATGCGCGATCACGCGGATCGCATCGATCTCGGTGGCGATGTCGCATGGTCGGGAATAGGGCGCTCGGACATCGATCGCCGCGATTCGCGCCGCGAGATCGGCCTTCACCGCCATCATGTCGTCGATTCGAACCAGCGCCTGCCCCACGATCCCGCTCCTGTCTTTATTTGATGATATGATGCGCTCGCGGTAGTGAATAGCGGGTTAAATGAATGGTCCTAGCGCGCAGCGACGGGGTAAAGCTTGACTTCGCTCCCTACGTCCGCCATGCGCCGCCCCTGATGGAGCGGCGGCGTCAGTTCGCCGCTTTCGCATTTTCAAGCCATAGGAATTGGGCTCATGGCCAAGCCGACCACCGTAAAGATCAAGCTGCTCAGCACCGCTGACACCGGCTTCTTCTACGTCACCAAGAAGAATCCCCGTACCAAGACGGAGAAGCTCTCCTTCTCGAAGTACGATCCCGTCGTGCGCAAGCATGTCGAGTTCAAGGAAGCCAAGATCAAGTAATCCGGTCGGCGGTGCGAACCGCCGTCTGATTGCGAAGATCCGAAAAGCCGCGGGGTAGCCCCTCGCGGCTTTTGGCGTTTGTGATTCCCTTCCGTTCGTCCCTCCCCCTTCCGTTTGCCCCCTCTCCCGTTCGTCCTGAGTAGCCATCGAGTAGTCGCCGAAGGCGGCGTATCGAGAGGGCGTATCGAAGGACAGGTTGGCGCGCGGAACGCATGCTTCGATACGCGCCCTCGATACGCTTCTGACGAAGCTACTCGGTCTCTACTCAGCACGAACGGGGGTGGGGTTCGGGTAGGCAGCGAATTTCAGGTGGAAGCAACGGGCAGGCGGAGCAGATGGATATCCGCGCGCTCCCACCTCAGATCAGCGCCCCCACCGCATCCATGAACCGCGCCAGGCTGATCGGCTTGGACACATACGAGTCCGCGCCCGCCGCCCGGATCCGCTCCTCGTCCTCGCGCCCGGCATACGCCGTCACCGCCATCACGGGAATCGCGCGCAAGTCCTCGTCCGCCTTCAGCTCAAGAATGATCTCGTAGCCGGTGACGTGCGGCATCTGGATGTCCATGATGATCAGGTCGGGCACGAATTCGCGCGCCCGCGTAACGGCTTCGCGACCGTCCCGCACGGGTTCGACGTCGAACTGATGCGCGCGCAGCAGGTCGCAGAATAGTTTGAGGTTGAGTTCGTTGTCCTCGACAACGAGCACCTTCTTTGTCACCGCCGCACCTTATCCGGAAAGAAGGCACGATAGGCAATGCGCGACCGCGATTCAAACGAAGACGCCGAAGCGCTCGCCCTGCGCGCTTTGGTATGGACGTTGGGCGAACCCGACCGCGCGATGCGGCTATTGTCGGTGACCGGCCTCGACCCGAGCGACCTGCGTGCGCGAGCAAGCGACCCGGCGGTTTTGTCCGCGGCGCTCGGCTTCCTCGAAAACCATGAGCCGGACCTGATCGCCTGCGCCGAGTCGCTGGGCGTGAAGCCCGAGGCGCTCGTCCGCGCACACGCCAAGCTGGACCAGGGAGAATTTGAAGCATGAGGCCGTTGCTGATCAGCGATTGCGACGAAGTGCTGCTGCACATGGTCAAGCATTTCGGCGTCTGGCTCGACGAGCGCCACGACATCGACTTCGCGATCCAGCACGGCGATTTCTCGACCGCGATGACGCGCCGCGATGGTGGTCCACCACCGACGCGCGAGGATATGTGGGCGATGCTTGGCGAGTTCTTCCCCGGCGAGATGCACCGCCAGACGCTGGTCCCGCACGCGGTCGAGGCGCTCGAGCGGCTGGCCCAGGTGGCGGACATCGTCATCCTCACCAACCTCCAAGACGAATGCCGCCAGCCGCGGATCGAGCAACTGGCGAAGTTCGGGATCGAGCACCGGGTCGAGTGCAACCAGGGCGGCAAGGGTACGCCGGTATCGCGGCTGGTCGAGGAATATGGCTCGCCGGTGACGGTGTTCGTGGATGACCTCGCGGTGCATCACGAGTCGGTCGCCAAGCACGCGCCGGGGGTGCACCGGTTGCACATGGTCTCTGAGCCGACGCTGGCGGTGAGTGTGCCGAAGGCGCCAGAGGCCCACGCGCGGATCGACGACTGGCGCGAAGCGGCGGACTGGATCGCCGCACGGTTCGAAGCGGGTTTGCCGGCGAACGCGTGAGTCGCTCGGTTCACCAAGAACACACCATTCCCCCCTCCCTGGAAGGGAGGGGTTGGGGGTGGGTAGGCCGGCTTTGGTCGCGGCCGTTCCATGCAATGCGGAAGCCGACCCACCCCCGGCCCCTCCCTTCCAGGGAGGGGACCAGAAGCCCCCACTTGACCCATCCCCCACCGCTGTGGTGATACCTCCCCCATGACCGATCGTATCGACCGCAAGCTCGAAGAGCTGGGCCTCACCCTCCCGCAGGCTGCCGCACCCGTGGCATCCTACGTCCCGACCGTGCTGGCGAACGGCATGCTTCACATCTCGGGCCAGTTGCCGTTCAAGGACGGCGCGCTGGTTACCGGTCGCGTTGGAGACGGCGTGTCGCTCGAAGACGCGCAAGAGGCTGCCAAGCTCTGCGGGCTGATGCTCGTCGCACAGATGAAGGCGGCGCTCGGCACGCTCGGCCGCGTCGAGCGGATCGTGAAGCTCGGCGTGTTCGTCAACTCGACCGGCGATTTCACCGACCAGGCGAAAGTTGCCAATGGCGCATCGGACTTGATGGTTGCGCTGTTCGGCGATGCCGGCAAGCATGCGCGCGCGGCAGTCGGCGTTCCTGTCCTCCCGCTCGGCGCCGCTGTCGAGATCGACGCGATCGTTCAAGTTTCCGCCTGACGGACTTGTTCTCCCGCGAAAGCGGGAGCCCAGGGTTACCAAGCGCAGCCCATGTGGTCCTAGGCTCCAGCCTTCGCGGGAGAACGGCGTATGGGACGGGCGCCTGTTTTCCTTCGAGATAAGCTGGCGCGCCCTTTGCTATCGGCACCCCGCTACCCCAAATGTCGGCAATGAACGCCGTCACAGCCCGCATCGCCCAAGGCGTCACCTCGATCGCGGCCGAGGACTGGGAGGCGTGCTCCGGCACCGCCAACCCGTTCGTCGGCCACGCCTTCCTGTCCGCGCTCGAAGCGTCGAAGAGCGTCGGCGGCCGATCCGGCTGGCAGGCGCTGCCGGTGGTGGTCGACGGCCCCGACGGTAAACCCGCGGGAATCGCGCCCGCCTACGCCAAGAGCCACAGCCAGGGCGAATACGTCTTCGACCAGGGCTGGGCCGACGCGTGGGAGCGGGCAGGGGGGCAATATTACCCCAAGCTCCAGATCGCCGCGCCGTTCAGCCCGGTTCCCGGCCCGCGCTTGCTGCTCCGCGACCGCGAGCAAGCCCCTGCGCTGATCGCCGCCCTGGAGGCGGTCACCGACCAGAGCGGGCTATCCTCAGCACACGCCACCTTCATCGACCCCGACGAAGTGGCGCTGTTCGAGGCCGCAGGCTGGCTGATCCGCCAGGGTACGCAGTTCCACTGGAAGAACGACGGCTACGTCAGCTTCGACGACTTCCTCGCCGTCCTCGCCAGCCGCAAGCGCAAGGCTATCCGCAAGGAGCGCGCCGCCGCTGTCGAAGGCCTGACGATTCGTCACCTCGTCGGCGCCGAAATCACGCCCGAGCACTGGGACGCGTTCTGGGTCTTCTACCAGGACACCGGCAGCCGCAAATGGGGCCAACCCTACCTCACGCGCGCGTTCTTCGACCAGATCGGCAAGACGATGGCCGACCGCGTACTGCTCATCCTCGCCGAGCGTGATGGCGTACCGATCGCCGGTGCGCTCAACCTGATCGGCGACGACACGCTCTACGGCCGTTATTGGGGCGCGACGGAGGAGGTGCCGTTCCTCCACTTCGAACTCTGCTATTACCAGGCGATCGACGCCGCCATCGCGCGGGGCTTGAAGACGGTCGAGGCCGGCGCACAGGGCGAACACAAGCTCGCGCGTGGCTATGCCCCGGTCGCGACCTATTCCGCCCACTACATCCCCGACCCGAACTTCCGCCGCGCGATCGCCGACTATCTCGTCCGCGAACGCGAAGCGGTCGCCGAGCAGCAGGAGTATCTCGGCGAGCTTACTCCGTTCCGGCGGGGCGAGCAGCAGCAACCCGGTTGACGCGGTACAACAGGCTGGTGCCGTCACGCCGGATCAGCGTCAGGTCGCGGACCAGCCTGGAATCGAACTTCGGCGGGTGGATCAGCCACACGTAATCGAACGCATCGCGCGGGAATTTCTGCAGCGCGACGCCGATCGGCCGCCAGAACTGGCCGCGACACTTGATGTCGCTGACGATCTCCGATGGATCATGCGCAAAGCCCTTCGCCGCCGGATAGTGCGTCGTCATCAACTGCGCGCCCGCCATCGACCATTGATCGTTGGTGAACGCCAGTCGCCGCTCCAGCAGCAGCGCCGGGACATGCTCGAGTCGCGAATAGGCCCAGTCGTCGCGACACCGCCGCCCGACGAACGACACGACGCGCGATCGCTCGGGTACCGTATCGATCGCCGCGATCGCCTGATCGTAGCTGCGATCGTACATCAGGTAGCTGACCGTCGTCCCGGCCAACCGCACGCCGAAGAACGCAAAGCCCAGCACTGCAAGCACCGCCGCGCCGCGCAACGACAGCCCATGCCGCGGCCGCAGCGCGATCACCGCGATCCCGAGCATGAACGGCGCCAGCCGCATGTCGGCATAGGCGGACCCGAACACGATCCGCGGCAACAGGATATACACGATCGCGAGGAACAGCGCCGACAGGCTCAGGTTGCGCGAATATTCGATGGTCTGGTCGCGCACGCCGCGGAAAAGGATCACGAACAGCACGGTGACCGACGCGATGTCGAACGTCATCCAGCGATCGCGCAGGACCATCGTGATCCAGTTCATCTTCCAGCGCCAGTTGAACCAGTCCTGCGTCTTGCCGCCGACATGATCACCCGAGCGCCAGACGATCATCATCACCATCGGCAGCGCCAGCGGCAGGCAGTTCAGCCCCGCCTGGATGCACGCCTTGAACCAGCCATGCGCCCAGCTCTTGGGATCGCTGTCGCGGCGGATGTCGTGCTGGCGGATCAGCTCGGCGGAGAAGGCGAGCACGCCCAGAACGCCCCAGCCGAACGTATGGCACAGCCACAACAGGCACGAGACGGGGACGAAGATGATGGTCCGCAGCTGCCGCCGGTCGAGCCGCCCCATCCGCAGCCACAGTGCGAACAGGTTGAGCGCGAGTGCCATGCCGAGCGCGAAATTCACGAATCCGAACTGGAACGGATAGCTGTAGGCGAGCGGCAGCGCGAACAGCGCGGTCGCGGGGATTCGCCCGTGCACCTCGCGCGCGATCCAGAGCAGCCCGGTCACTGTCAGCGCCGGGATCGCCATCACGATCAGCTTGACCGCCAGCTGCAACCCGAAGATCGGCGCAAGCGGCACGATCAGCAGGTCGATGCCGAGGTTGCCGATCATCTGCCAGCGGAAGTTATACCATTGATTCAACCAGGGATTGTCGGCGATCGCCAGCTGGACGCGGTACCGGCCCATATGCCCGGGCAGGTCGACCAGCGGTGGGATCTCTGGCCACAGCAGCGGTATGATCGACGCGATCGCAACCGCGGCAACGAATGCGCGCGTCTGCCACCAATGCAGCTTTTCCCCCTGAGTAATCATATCGTCGAACCCTAGGGGCGGGTGGGCGCACTAGACAAGTGCGCGCACGACGAGTTGACGATCTTCTCTGCAAACTTGGGCATCAACCGCGGTTCAGGGGGTGCCGGATTACTGGTCGCGCCTATTGATCACGCCGCCCCAGCAACCGCAGTCGCAGCGCGTTCAGCTTGATGAAGCCCGCCGCATCGCGCTGGTCGTAGGCGCCCTGGTCGTCCTCGAACGTCACGACCTTCTCCGAATAGAGCGAGTTCGGCGACTTGCGGCCCACCACGTACACGCCGCCCTTGTAGAGCTTCAGGCGGACGGTGCCCGAGACCTTCTCCTGGCTGTGATCGATCGCCGCCTGGAGCATCTCGCGCTCCGGCGAGAACCAGAAGCCGTTGTAGATAAGCTCGGCATAGCGCGGTGCCAGCTCGTCCTTCAGATGCGCGGCGCCGCGATCGAGCGTCAGCTGTTCGATGCCGCGATGGGCGAGGTGATAGATCGTGCCGCCCGGCGTCTCGTACATGCCGCGGCTCTTCATGCCGACGAAGCGGTTCTCGACGAGGTCGAGCCGGCCGATACCGTGGCGACGGCCGTATTCGTTGAGCGTCGACAGCAGGGTAGCCGGGCTCATGCCCTCGCCATTGATCGCGACGCCGTCCCCGCGCTCGAAATCGATCGTGATGTACTCTGGTGTATCGGGCGCGTCCTCGGGGTTCACGGTGCGCGAATAGACATAGTCCGGCACCTCGTCCCACGGGTTTTCGAGCACGAGGCCTTCGCTCGACGTGTGCAGCATGTTCGCATCGGTCGAGAACGGCGCCTGGCCGCGCTTGTCCTTGCTGACTGGGATCTGGTGCTGTTCGGCGAACTCGATCAGGCGCGTGCGGCTCGTCAGGTCCCACTCACGCCACGGCGCGATGACCTTGATGTCGGGCGACAGCGCGTAATAGCCGAGCTCGAAGCGGACCTGGTCGTTGCCCTTGCCGGTCGCGCCGTGGCTGACCGCGTCGGCACCGACCATCTTGGCGATCTCGATCTGGCGCTTGGCGATCAGCGGCCGCGCGATCGAGGTGCCGAGCAGGTATAGCCCCTCGTACAGCGCGTTCGACCGCATCATCGGGAACACGTAGTCGCGCACGAACTCCTCGCGCAGATCGTCGACGAAGATGTGCTCGGGCTTCACGCCCATCATCTCGGCCTTGGCGCGCGCCGGCTCGAGCTCTTCGCCCTGGCCGAGATCGGCGGTGAAGGTCACGACTTCGCAGCTATATGTCTGCTGGAGCCATTTCAGGATCACGCTCGTGTCCAAGCCACCGGAATAGGCGAGCACGACGCGGTTGATCTGATCGGTCACGGGCAGAATCCTTTGGGAATTTCCAATGCCCGCGCCCCTATGCGTTGAGGGCGCGGCATGCAACCGCACGCGTTAATGGCGCGTACAACCGAACCGGTCTATTCGCGCCGCAAATCCTCTGGAGTTAACCCACCGTGCTACGCCAAAGCCTCACCCTTCTCGTCCTCGCCGGCCTTGCGACCCCGGCGCTCGCGCAGGAAACCCGCGCGTCTGCCTCGGCCAAGTTCAAGGCCGAGTTCGCCGCGTCGGATACCAACAAGGACGGCGTCCTCACGCGCGCCGAAGTGCAGGCACGGATCGGCAACATGAAGGTAGGGTCGGGCCGTCCGGATCCGGTGCATGCCAAACGCCTCGCCGACCTGTGGTTCACCAGCGCAGACAAGAACAAGGACGGCAAGGTCACGCAGGCCGAAGCACAGGCGCTGCTCGCGGCGACCTTCGCGAAGTACGACGCGAACAAGGACGGCAAGATCGGCGGCGACGAGCGAGCTGCGGCCAAGGCCGACGTGCAGGGGCCGCGCTAAAGCGCAACCGATCCCCCTCCCTGAAAGGGAGGGGTTAGGGGTGGGTTGGCCCGTTATGCGAGCGCCGCCGACCCCAAGCGGCCGACCCACCCCCAGCCCCTCCCTTCCAGGGAGGGGAGCAGGTTAAGCCCCTCCCTTGCAGGGGCAGAGCAGGTCACCCCTCGCGCAAAGCCCGCTCACCCTCGAGCATGTAATCCCGCGTCAGCGGCAGCGTCATGCGGCTCTTCGACAGCTGGATCTGGTAATTGACCATCCCCCCGGTCCGGAACGCCGCCGCGGCGCCCGCCAGATAGAACGTCCACATCCGGTAGAACCGCTCGTCGTACAGCGCGACGATCGCATCCTTCGCGGCCACCGTCCGGTCGTACCAGAGGTCGATTGTCAGCGCATAATGCACGCGCAGCACCTCGATATCGGTCGGGAACATCCGCAGCCCCTCATACCCCTTCACGATCTCCGACAGCGCCGGATTATACCCGCCCGGAAAGATGTACTTGGTCGTGAACGTGTCGGTAACGCCCGGACCACCCATCCGGCCGATCGTGTGGAGCAGCATCACGCCGTCCGCGGTCAGCAGGTCGCGGCACTTGCGGAAGAACGCCTTGTAGTGCGCGGGGCCGACATGCTCGAACATCCCGACCGAGACGATCCGGTCGAAACTCCCGGTCAGCGCGCGATAGTCGATCAGCTCGAATTTCACCTTGTCGGCGACGCCAGCCTCCTCGGCCCGCCGCCGCGCGACCTTCAACTGCTCCTCGCTCAGCGTCACGCCAAGCACCTCGGCGCCGGTCTTCGCGTGCAGGTACAGCGCCATGCCACCCCAGCCGCAGCCGATGTCGAGCACGCGCATCCCCGCCTGGATCGCAAGCTTGGCGGCGATGTGCGCCTTCTTGTCGTCCTGCGCCTGCTCCAGGCTGTTGCCCGCGTCGGTGAAGTACGCGCAGGAATATTGCCGATCCGCGTCAAGGAACAGGTCGTACAGCCGGTCCGACAGATCGTAATGATGCGCGACGTTTTTCTTCGACCGGCGCGCCATGTTCACGCGGTCGACGCGGTGCACCACCTTGTCGAGCAGCTTGATCGGCAGCGACGGATTGAGCCCGCCGCCACGCTCCCACGGGCTGTTGCCCTTGAGCAGGTTGACTAGGTCGCGAATGTCGCCGCGCTCGATCACGAGGCGCCCATCCATGAACGCTTCCGCCGCGCCGAGCGCCGGATGACGGACGATCGCGCCCGCGACGCCGGGCTGGGTCAGCCGGATCGTGACCGGGTTGTACGCGGCATCGGGCTTGCCGAAATGCTTGGACGTGCCGTCCGCATGGATGAGCGTGAGTTCGCCGGTTTTAACCTGCCGCGCCAGGAAACGATCGAAAAGGGCCATGCCGCGTTAGCTAATGACTGGTACGGAATTGCGCTACCCCTCGGGGCGGCTCAGATCCCCGCGTACCAGTCATAATCCACGTTATCTTCCCAATAGCCGCCCTTGCCCTTGCCGATCCCGGCGAGACTGGCGACCGCGTCGATCGCCATGACGTATTTGGCGTGCTTGTACCCGAGTTGCCGCTCGACGCGCAGCCGAACGGGGGCGCCGTGCGCGACGTCGAGCACCTGATCGTTGAGCGCCCAGGCAAGAATCGTCTGCGGATGGAACGCGTCGACCAGATCGACCGACTCGTAATAGTTCGCGCCGCCGAACAAGTCGGCGCAGGTGAACACGATGTAGCGCGCGGACTTCTGCAAACCCGCAGCGGTCAGCAGCGCGCCGAGCTTCGGCCCCTGCCATTTGCCGATCGCGCTCCAGCCCTCGACGCAATCGTGGCGCGTGATCTGCGCACGCGACGGCATCTGGCGGAGTTGCGGGAGCGAGACCGACAGCGGCCGATCGACCAGCCCGCCGACCTTCAGCCGGTAATCCGCAAAATTGTTGGCGACCATCGCGGTATATTCCGCCGTCCCCGGATTGCTCGTGCCGTTCGACCGAAAGATCGGCGACATTTGCGCCGGGCTGAACTCGGGTGCCAGCGCGTTGCGGTTGGTCAGTGCACGCTGCAGCCCACGGTTCATGTCCTCGCCCATGAACAGGATCTTGCGCGCCTCGGGGTTCGCGGCGATCTTGTCGCAGCCGGCCAGCAGCGCGCCGGCACCGATGGTCGCGCCCATGACGAGCGAGCGGCGGGTGATCAGCGAGCTCATGCGACGTCCTCCGACGTGTGGGCGGGGACCTTCCACCGCCCGGTGATCATCGATCGCACCTCGTTCCACGTCCCCGCGAGGATCACCAGCGCCAGATGCGCGATGATGAACAGCACCAGCCCGGTGGCGGCGATGAAGTGGATCGACCGCGCCGATTGGCGCCCGCCGAAGACTTCGAGCAGCCACGGCCACGCCGCATCCATCCCCGGCGACATCGTCAGCCCGGTCAGGATCATCAGCGGGATCAGGACGAAAATCGTTACGACATACGAGAGCTTCTGGAGGATGTTGTACGCGCCCGGCTTCTTGGGATCGTGAAAGCGGAACGCGAGATGCTCCTTCACGTCATGCACCACTTCGCGCGGCGAAAGCTCGGCGGCACGCACGCGCAGATCGCGCTGGAAATGCTTGTTGACCAGGCTGACGATCATGAACCCGAGCAGCGCGAAGCTGAGCACCAGCGCGAATAGCAAATGCCAGCGCCGCGACAGCGCCAGATTATAGCTCGTCGGAATGGTCAGCAGGTTGAGCAGCGACACCAGCCAGCTCGGCCATTGGTCGAGCGTCGTCCACGCGGTATCGAAATTCGCGCCATACCGTCCCCAATACAGCCGCGGATGCGCCTTGAGGATGCCGATGCCGCTGCCGATCATGATGAACATCGTCACCACCGTCACCCAGTGCCAGACGCGCGTCGCCATCCGGTGGCGCTTGATGACAATCGGGGCAGTGGGATCGTTCATGCTCGACCTTCGCTATAGGCAGTCAGACCGTGACCTAGCAGGAATACATGTATGACCGAATGGCATTCTTACGAGCCCGCGAACGGCCATCGCCTGCCGCACGATCCCCTGAACGCGATCGTCGCGCCGCGGCCGATCGGCTGGGTCAGCACGGTGTCCGCCGACGGCGTCGCCAATCTCGCGCCGTACAGTTTCTTCAACCTGTTCAACTACACCCCGCCGATCATCGGCTTCTCGTCGATGGGCTGGAAGGACAGCGTCGCCAATATCGAGGCGACCGGCGAGTTCGTCTGGAACCTCGTCACGCGCGATCTCGGCGAGGCGATGAACACGACATCGGCAAGCGTGCCGGCGGACGTCGACGAGTTCGCGCTGGCAGGGCTGGAGATGGCCGCCTCGACGAAGGTCAAGCCGGCGCGCGTGGCGGCTTCGCGCGCGCAGTTCGAGTGCAAGCTGACGCAGCTGATCCGGCTTGAGACGAAGGAAGGCCGCGAGCTCGACCAGTGGCTGGTGCTCGGCGAGGCTGTCGCGATCCACATCGATTCCGCGATGCTGGAGGACGGTGTCTACCAGACAGCCCGCGCGAACCCGATCCTGCGCGGCGGCGGCCCCGCGGATTACTTTGCGATCACGGAGGATTCCTTGTTCAAGATGCGTCGCCCGGGCTGATAGAGGCATTTGCTGCGACGCAGCATTCTGCGGCGGCTCTGGCCTTACGAAAGCGATACCCTATGAAACCTGTCGATACGCGCATGGCGTTGCTCGCGCTCGCCGTCGGCGGGTTCGCGATCGGGACGACCGAGTTCGCGGCGATGAGCTTGTTGCCGCAGTTCGCGCGCGGGCTCGGGATCGACGAGCCGACCGCGGGGCACGTCATCAGTGCCTATGCGCTGGGCGTGGTCGTGGGTGCGCCGACGATCGCGGTGCTGGCGGCGAAGATCGAGCGGCGAGTGCTGCTGATCGGGTTGATGACGTTTCTGGGGATCGCCAACGGCCTGTCCGCGCTGGCGCCGACCTATCATCTGATGCTGCTCGCCCGGTTCCTGAGCGGCCTGCCGCATGGCGCGTATTTCGGCGTCGGGTCGCTGGTCGCGGCGTCGATGGTGCCGCGCGAGAAGCGCTCGCGGGCGGTATCGCGGATGATGCTCGGGCTGACGATCGCGACGATTGCGGGGGTGCCGCTGGCGAACGGGATCGGGCAGTGGTTCGGCTGGCGCTGGGGGTTCGGGATCGTCGCGATCATCGCAGCCGCGACGGTGGCGATGCTGTTCAGGTTCGCGCCGGTGCTGCGGCCTGCCAAGGATGCGAGCCCGCTGGGCGAACTCGCGGCATTGCGTAACGGGCAGGTGTGGCTGACGCTGGCGATCGGCGCGGTCGGGTTTGGCGGGATTTTCTGCGTCTACACCTATCTCGCCTCGACGCTGACCGAAGTGACGGGCGTATCGTCCGCATTCACGCCGGTCGCGTTCGCGTTGTTCGGCGTCGGCATGACGATCGGGACTTTAGTCTGCGCCAAGGCTGCGGACGTGGCGCTGATGCCGGCGGCGGGGATCACCTTGCTGTTCGGGGCAGGGGCGCTTGCGCTCTACGCGCCGGCGACGCCGCACCTGTGGGCGATGCTGCCGGTGGTGGTGCTGATCGGCTGCGGGGGCGGGTTGTCGACGATCCTGCAGACGCGGCTGATGGATGTCGCGGAAGAGGCGCAGACGTTGGCTGCGGCGCTCAACCATTCTGCGTTCAATACGGCCAATGCGCTTGGGCCTTGGCTGGGTGGGCTGGCGATTGCGGGTGGGTATGGGTTGCCATCGACCGGCTGGGTCGGGACCGCGCTGGCGCTCGGCGGGTTTGTAATCTGGGCGGTGTCCTGGGGATTGGATCGCCGGCGGGTTTCAGTGATGACCCGCTAAGCACTGTTCTCCTGCGAAGGCAGGAGTCCAGGGTTACAGGCGGTGGCGCTGGTGACTCCTGGACCCCCGCCTTCGCGGGGGAACGGTTCTTGTGGGGCGCCCGCGCCTTCCTAACCATTACCACCCCGGCGAAGGCCGGGGCCCAATTGGGGGACGGTGCTAACTAGCGGCAGCGCTCCGTTACTGCAGGCTTGCCAATTGGGCCCCGGCCTTCGCCGGGGTGGTACTCTTCAGTTCGTGTGATGTTCGTGGGTGCGGAAAGGGGCCATTCGGTAAGTGCGTCAGCCCCGACCAATCACCGCGCGATGTCGCGCTTGGCGAGCTGCTTGTTCAGCCCCAGTGCGATCAGCGTGAACACCGCGCCCGAGAACAGGTACGCGCCACTCGCCGCCAGCCCCAGCTTGCTCGTCAGCAGCAGTGCCGCCAACGGAGCGAACCCGGCACCGAACAGCCACGCCAGATCGGTCGTCAGCGCCGACCCCGTATAGCGATGCTGCGGCGACAGGCTCGAGGCGATCGCGCCCGATGACTGGCCAAACGACAGGCCGAACAGCAGGAAGCCGATACCCATGAACAGGCGCTCACCGATCTCGCCGCCGTCGAGCAGCGACGGGGCGGCGATCGCGAACAGCGCGATCAGCACTGCGATCGTGCCGAGCATCGTGCGACGTCCGAACCGGTCCGCAAGCAGCCCCGACACCAGCATCGCGCCAATCCCGATGATCGCGCCGATCACCTCGACCACGAGGAAACGACCCGCCGATTCGCGCGTGAACAGCACGACCCACGACAGCGGGAACACCGTCACCATGTGGAACAGCGCGAAGCTCGCGAGCGGCACGAACGAGCCGAGCCAGATCGCCTTCCACTGCGACTGCACGGTGTCGACGACCGGTGCCGGCTCGAGCTCGCGCTTGGCGTACATCTCTTCGAACTCGGGCGTCACCACCAGGCGAAGACGCGCGAACAGCGCGACGACGTTGATCGCGAACGCCACGAAGAACGGATAGCGCCAGCCCCACGAGAAGAAATCCTCGGTCGGCAACGCAGCGACGAAGAATGCGAACAGACCGCTGGCGACCAGCAGGCCGATCGGCGCACCCAGCTGCGGCAGCATCGCGTACCAGCCGCGATGCTTTTCCGGCGAGTTCAGCGACAGTAGCGAGGCGAGACCATCCCACGCGCCGCCAAGCGCGACGCCCTGGCCGATACGCAGCAGCGCGAGGATCGCGACCGACCAGTTGCCGACTTGGTCATAGCCGGGGATGAACCCCATCGCGACCGTCGAGGTGCCGAGCAGGAAGATCGAGATCGTCAGCTTGACGCTGCGGCCATAGGCGCGATCGACCGCGATGAAGATGATCGTGCCGATCGGCCGGGCGAAGAATGCCAGCGCGAACACCGCGAACGAGTAGAGCGTGCCCTGCAACCGGTCGACGTACGGAAACACCAGCGTCGGGAACACCAGCACCGAAGCGATCGCGAACACGAAGAAGTCGAAGAATTCCGAGGTGCGGCCGATCACCACGCCGATCGCGATCACGCCCGGCGTGACGTGCTCGCCGTCGCTGTGGATACTGCGAGCATCGGCTTCGAAGCTCGTCTCGGGGACTGTATTTGCACTCATTCTTCAACTCGCTCTTCAGGGCGCGAACCCGATGATACGCTGTTCCGGCGGATGCGGGCAGATATATTCCGCGCCAATCTCCCGCGCCCAATGCGGGCAGGGGTGATCTATGCTACTCCGGGCGACGATAAAGCCATGCCGATGTTGCAGTGCAGCGCCCATTGGACAAATTGTCCACTGTAGCGCGGCGAAAGCGAGGCGTAGGGGAACCGCATGATCGTTGAGAAAACCGTTTCCCGCGCGAAAAAATGGCTGGCAGTGCTGCCGCTTGCGCTGCTCACCAGCGGCTGCAACTGGGTCGTGATGTCGCCTTCGGGCGATATCGCAGTGCAACAGCGCGATCTCGTGCTGATCGCGACCGGGCTGATGCTGTTGATCATCGTGCCGGTGATCATCCTCACGCTGCTGTTCGCGTTCCGCTATCGCCAGTCGAACAAGACCGCCAAGTACGAGCCCAACTGGGATCACTCCGTCGGCCTCGAGCTGCTGATCTGGGGCATTCCGCTGCTGATCATCATCGCGCTCGGCGCGCTGACGTGGACCAGCACGCATCTGCTCGATCCGTACCGTCCGCTCGGCCGGATCAAGCCCGATGCGCCGACGCTCGCGAACAACGTGCCGGTCGGCAACCTGGTCGACAAGCAGCAGGCCGGCAACGGCGCCAATGGCGCCGGCAAGCCGATCGAGGTTCAGGTCGTCGCGCTCGATTGGAAGTGGCTTTTCATCTATCCGGAATACGGCATTGCCACGGTCAACGAACTGGCCGCGCCGGTCGATCGCCCGATCCGTTTCCAGATGACTTCGTCGTCGGTGATGAACGCGTTCTACATCCCTGCGCTTGCCGGCATGATATACACGATGCCCGGCATGCAGACGACGCTGAACGCGGTGATCAACAAGCCCGGCAACTACGAGGGCTTCTCGTCCAACTATAGCGGCGCAGGCTTCTCGGGGATGCGCTTCCGCTTCCACGGCGTCAGCGACGCGGGCTTCGATGCCTGGATCAACCAGGTCAAGCAGCGGGGGGGCGGCCTCAATCGTGCAAGCTATCTCCAGCTGGAGAAGCCGAGCGAGAAGGTCCCGGTCCGCTATTACAATGCGGTCGAGGCGAACATGTTCAAGCTGGTCGTCGAGCAGTGCGTCCAGCCCGGCAAGGTCTGCATGTCGCAGATGATGCACGGCGGCAAAGGCGGGGGGGACTCGCACGCCGGCATGGCGATGCCCGGAGTCAATGGCGGCAAGGGCCCGCAGGACACCGGTCATCCCGAAGGCGCGTTGATGAAGGACGCGGACGAAAAGGGAAGCGGCAACCATTGGACCGCGCCGGCTGACATCAAAAAGGATGGTGCAAACAGCGCCCCCGGCTCGCAGTCCAACCGCAATCACACGATGCTGACCCCCTCCACCATGCCGGGCACGCGCCCCGTCGCGAACGGCTAGAGAAACCATCATGAACGACACCCTGTTGAAGACTATCTTCGGCCGCCTGACCCTGGAGTCGCTGCCGCTGCACGAACCGATCGTCGTCGCCACCTTCGCGATGGTGGCGATCGGCGGGCTCGGGCTCGTCGCCGCGCTGACCTATTTCAAGGTCTGGGGCTATCTTTGGAACCAGTGGTTCACGAGCGTGGACCACAAGAAGATCGGGATCATGTACATGATCTTGGCGATCGTCATGCTGCTGCGCGGGTTCTCCGACGCGATCATGATGCGTGCGCAGCAGGCGATGGCGTTCAACGGGTCCGAAGGCTACCTGACCGCGCATCACTACGACCAGGTCTTCACCGCGCACGGCGTGATTATGATCTTCTTCGTGGCGATGCCGATGGTCACGGGTCTGATGAACTACGTCGTCCCGCTCCAGATCGGTGCGCGCGACGTGTCGTTCCCGTTCCTCAACAATTTCAGCTTCTGGATGACCACGGCCGGTGCCGTGATCGTCATGATGTCGCTGTTCATCGGTGAGTTCGCGCGGACCGGTTGGCTCGCGATGCCGCCCCTCTCGGGACTGGCCTACTCGCCCGACGTCGGTGTCGATTACTATATCTGGGCACTGCAGATCGCGGGCATCGGGACACTTTTGTCCGGCGTCAATCTGGTCGCGACCATCGTCAAGATGCGCGCACCCGGCATGACCATGATGAAGATGCCGATCTTCACCTGGACGTCGCTCTGCACCAACATCCTGATCGTCGCCGCCTTCCCGGTGCTGACCGCGGTTCTCGCGATGCTGTCGCTCGATCGCTACATCGGCACCGCGTTCTTCACGAACGACTCGGGCGGCAACCCGATGATGTACGTCAACCTGATCTGGATCTGGGGTCACCCCGAGGTCTACATCCTGGTCCTGCCGGCATTCGGCATCTTCTCGGAAGTCACTTCGACCTTCTCGGGCAAGCGCCTCTTCGGCTACAGCTCGATGGTCTATGCGACGCTCGTCATCACGATCCTCGCCTACCTCGTCTGGCTGCACCACTTCTTCACGATGGGGTCGGGCGCGAGCGTGAACTCGTTCTTCGGCATCACCACGATGATCATCTCGATCCCGACCGGGGCCAAGATCTTCAACTGGCTGTTCACGATGTACAAGGGCCGGATCCGGTTCGAACTGCCGATGATGTGGACGATCGCCTTCATGGTGACCTTCACGATCGGCGGCATGACCGGCGTCCTCCTTGCCGTCCCACCAGCCGATTTCGTGCTGCACAACTCGCTGTTCCTGGTCGCGCATTTCCATAACGTGATCATCGGCGGGACGCTGTTCGGCATGTTCGCAGGCATCAACTACTGGTTCCCGAAGGCGTTCGGCTTCAAGCTGGACAAAAAGTGGGGTACGGTGTCGTTCTGGTGCTGGGTGGTCGGCTTCTACTTCGCGTTCATGCCGCTCTACGTGCTCGGCCTGATGGGCGTGACTCGCCGGATGCGCTATTTCGATGATCCGAACCTGCAGATCTGGTTCGTCATCGCCGCCTTCGGTGCAGCCCTGATCGCAGCCGGCATCGGTGCCTTCCTGCTCCAGATCTTCGTCAGCATTCGCAACCGCGAAGCGCTGGCCGATCACAGCGGCGATCCGTGGAACGGTCGCACGCTGGAGTGGGCCACCTCGTCGCCGCCGCCGGAGTACAACTTCGCGTTCACGCCGATCGTCCACGACCTGGACGCTTGGTACGACATGAAGGATCGCAAGCACGAGCGGCCTGTGACCGGCTTCAAGTCGATCCACATGCCGAGCGGCACCGGCACGGGTGTCGTGCTCGCCGGCCTCAGCGTGGCGTTCGGGTTTGCGATGATCTGGTACATCTGGTGGCTCGCAGGGCTCACGCTGGTCGGCATCTTCGCGACGACGATCTTCCACACCTTCAACTATAAGCGCGACTTCCACATCCCGGTCGAGGACGTGATCGCCACCGAGAACGCGCGCACCCGCCAGCTCGCGACCCAGGGAGCCTGACGCGATGTCCGCAATACCCATGAAGGATGGCCTGAACGAGACCGAGAAGGTCTCGTTCTACGACATCGAGGAGCACGAACATCCGGAAGGCAGCAGCACGATGCTGGGCTTCTGGATGTACCTGATGAGCGATTGCCTCATCTTCGCGGTGCTGTTCGCGGCCTATGCCGTGCTCGGCAACAGCTATGCCGGCGGCCCCAGCCCGAAGGAAATCTTCGAGCTGCCGCTGGTGGCGGTGAACACCGCGATGCTGCTGTTCTCGTCGATCACCTACGGCTTCGCGATGCTGTCGATGGAGGAAGGTCGCCAGCGCGTCATGCAGATGTGGCTGGTCTTCACCGGCCTGTTCGGCCTCGCGTTCCTGTCGATCGAAATGTACGAGTTCGCCAACCTCATCCATGAGGGTGCGGGCCCGACCCGCAGCGCGTTCCTGTCGTCGTTCTTCACGCTGGTCGGCACGCACGGCCTTCACGTCACGATGGGCCTGATCTGGCTCGTCACGCTGATGGTCCAGGTCCAGAAGCACGGCCTGATCGCTGCCAACAAGCGCCGCCTGATGTGCCTCAGCATGTTCTGGCATTTCCTCGACGTCATCTGGATCGGCGTCTTTACCTTCGTCTATCTGATGGGCACCCTGCGATGAGCGATCCCCAAGCACCGGCGAACAATCCGCACGCCGATCACGACCATGACAATGGCGCAGCACACGGCACGCGAGGCAGCTACCTCAAGGGGTTCTTCCTCTCGGTCATCCTGACCGCGATCCCGTTCTGGGCAGTCATGACCGGCGCGTTCAAGGATCCCTCGACCGCCGCGCTCGTCGTGATGGTCTTCGCGGTCGCGCAGATCGTCGTCCACATGATCTACTTCCTGCACATGAGCGGCAAGTCGGAGGGCGGCTGGACGATGATGGCGCTGATCTTCACGATCATCCTCGTCGTTATCACGCTCAGCGGATCGATCTGGGTGATGTACCACATGAACACGAACATGATGCCGATGCAGGCCGCGGCGGACATGTGATGAGGATGCGACCGGGCCCTGCCGTCTATGTCGCAGGTCTGGTCGCGCTGCTGCTGTTCGCCGGGTTCATGGCGCTCGGCATCTGGCAAGTCGAGCGCCGTACCTGGAAGCTCAACCTGATCGCACAGGTCGCGGCGCGCTCTCACGCCGCGCCGGTCGCCCCGCCCGGACCAGCCTCCTGGAATGCGATTACCGCCACCACGGATGCCTATCGCCGCATCCGGCTCGACGGGACCCTCGACAATACTCGCGAAACGCTGGTCCGCGCCGCCACTGCGCTTGGCAGCGGCTATTGGGTCGTCACGCCTTTGCGGACCGCACAGGGCTTTACTGTCCTCGTCAACCGCGGCTACGTCTCGTCCGAACAGCGCGTCGCGCATACCAAGCCCACCGGCTCGGTCACGATCACCGGCTATCTCCGCATCACCGAGCCCGGCGGCGGCTTCCTGCGTCATAACGACCCCGCCACCGGCAAATGGTATTCGCGCGATGTCGCTGCGATCGCCAGCGCGCGTGGCCTGTCGAACGTCGCCCCCTATTTCGTCGACGCGGACAAGTCCGGCACCGCCGCCCCGGTCGGCGGCCTGACGATCATCGCCTTCCCCAACAACCACCTTGTCTACATGCTGACTTGGTTCGCGCTCGCTGCGATGACGATCGGCGCGTTCGTCGTGTTCGTCCGCCAGGACGCGCGGAAGCGGCGGGGTGCGGAATGACCTCGGAGGCGGCACGCCAGGGATGGCAGCGCTGGCTCGCGCTCGCGACCGCACGCACCGACGCGACCGGCAACGCCAACATGCGCCAGCTCGTGACGCTCCGCTGGATCGCGGTCGCCGGCCAGTTCGTCACCATCCTGTTCGCGCGCTTCGGCCTTGGTTTCGACCTTCCGCTCGTCCCCATGATGGCCGCGCTCGCCGCCGCCGTGGGCCTCAACCTCGCGAGTATGCCGCTGTACGGCTGGCGCAAGGGCGCGAACATCCAGCTGCTGCTTGCCCTTCTGTTCGACGTCGGCCTGCTTACCACGCAGCTGTATCTCGCCGGCGGCGCGACCAACCCGTTCATCTCGCTCTACCTGCTCCACGTCGTGCTCGGCGCCGTGTTGCTCGATCGCTGGTCGAGCTGGGCGATCGTCGCCGTCACCGCCGCCTGTTTCGGCGTGCTCACGCTCTATTACCGCCCGTTGATCCTGCCCCCCGATTACAGCGGCGAGTATTTCCTGCTCTACACGATCGGCTCGCTGCTCTGCTTCATGCTGATCGCGACGCTGTTGATGCTCTTCATGACGCGCATCACCGGCAATCTGCGCGCCCGCGACACGCGCCTTGCCGACCTACGCCAGCAGGCCGCGGAGGAGGACCACATCGTCCGCATGGGTCTGCTGGCGTCGGGCGCCGCGCACGAGCTCGGCACGCCACTCGCATCGATCGCCGTGATCCTGGCAGACTGGCGCCGCATGCCGACGCTCGCGCAGGACGCCGACCTCCAGGCCGAGATCGTCGAGATGCAATCCGAGGTCCAGCGCTGCAAGGCGATCGTCACCGGCATCTTGCTCTCGGCCGGCGAAGCGCGCGGCGAGGCGCCTGAGATCATGCCGCTCCACCAGCTCCTCGACGGGATCGTCGACGAATGGCGCGCGGTGCACCCATCGGTCGATTTTGATTATACCACGCGAGTCGGCGACGATCCGCAGGTCGTGTCGGACCCCGCGCTCAAACAGGTGATCGCCAACGTGCTCGACAACGCCGCCGAAGCCTCGCCGCACTGGGTCGCCTTCCGCGGCGAACGCACCGACGGCGACCTCGCGCTGATCGTCCGAGACCGCGGCCCCGGCTTCAGCGACGAACGCCTCGCCAGCTTCGGCAAACCCTATCAGTCGAGCAAGCGCGAACCCGGCCACGGCCTTGGCCTGTTCCTCGCCGTCAACGTCATGCGCAAGCTCGGTGGCGGCGTGTCGGTGGTAAACTGCGAAGGCGGCGGCGCCGAAGTCACGATTACCATGCCCCTCTCCGCGATCGCCCTGTCATGACCGAGGCCATGACCGAACCCAAACTCCTGGCGATCGTCGAGGACGACGAGACCTTCGCCCGTACGCTCCGCCGCTCGTTCGAACGCCGCGGCTACGAGGTGATGCAGGCCGCCAGCCACGAGGAACTCGTCGAGCAACTGGCCGAGCGGACCCCGCGCTACGCGGTCGTCGACCTGAAGCTGGGCGGCGCGTCCGGCCTGGTCTGCGTCCAGACGCTCCATGCGCACGACCCCGAGATCCTCGTCGTCGTCCTCACCGGTTTCGCCAGCATCGCCACCGCGGTCGAGGCGATCAAGCTCGGCGCGTCGCACTATCTCGTCAAACCCTCGAACACCGACGACATCGAAGCCGCGTTCGACCGTACGGAGGGCAGCGTCGACACCGAATTGTCCGAGCGCCCGACCTCGATCAAGACGCTCGAATGGGAGCGTATCCACACCACGCTCGCCGAAACCGACTTCAACATTTCGGAGACCGCGCGCCGCCTCGGCATGCACCGCCGTACGCTCGCGCGAAAGCTCGAGAAGCGCCCGGTAAAATAGCGGCAACGCATAGGGGAGGGCCGGCGTTGTCCTCCGATGCGTTCGCAAAAACTCTGGCAACCTCGCCGCCTGCTGGCGACTCCGTCCGCACTGACCTGGGAGCACGGTGCCGAGATTGTCGCGCGCGCAACCGCGCTCGGCGTACCCGTCACGACGCTGCCAAGCGACCGTCTCAAGCTCGATTTCCCCGAAGACTCTCGTCGCGCCTATGCCGAAGCCAAGGCAACGCTCGCGCTCGTCGTCGCGCCACCCTCGAAGCGCAAGCTCCAGCCGATCGCCCCCAGCGCGGACTGGCGGATCGACCTCGCCGAGGGCTGCCCTGCACATTGCGGCTATTGCTACCTCGCCGGCTCGCTCAAAGGCCCGCCGATCACCCGCGTCTACGCGAACCTGCCCGAGATCCTCGCCGAACTCCCCGCGCACCTTGGCCAAGGCACGGTCACGTCGCGCTCGACCGCCCGCGCGCATGAAGGCACGACGTTCGAGGCGTCCTGCTACACCGACCCGCTCGGCATCGAGCACGTCACCGGATCGCTCTCCGCGCTGATCGCGCATTTCGGCGCGTGGGAGGCGGACGTGCAACTGCGCTTCACCACCAAGTTCGACGCCGTCGAGCCATTGCTGACGCTCGACCACCGTGGCCGCACCCGGATGCGCGCCTCGATCAACCCCGCCGCCTATGCGCGCTTCGAGGGCGGCACCAGCCCGGTCGCAGCCCGCCTGCTCGCGCTACGTCGAATGGCGGACGCGGGCTACAAGATCGGCCTGACGGTCGCGCCGATCATCGCCGCTGAGGGTTGGCGCGAGGCGTATGGTGACTTGCTGGCGAAGGCGGGCAGGGTGCTCGCCGACGTTCTCGACGTGACGATCGAACTGATCACGCATCGCTACACGCCGGGCTCGAAGGCGGTGCTGGAAACCTGGTATCCCGGATCGTCGCTCGACCTCAGCATGGCCAACCGCACCGAGAAACGCACCAAGTTCGGCTCGGTCAAATATGTCTACGACGCCGACACGATGCGCGCGCTCCGCACCTTCTTCCAGGATGAGATCGCGGCCAAACTCCCGCAGGCCCGTATCCTCTACTGGACGTAACCGCCGCGCCAACCGGCAACGCAGCGTTGCCATTCGCGGCCTTCCGGTCGCCGCCATCGCCGCCTACCTCGGAATCATGACAATTACCCGCCAGCCCACGCTCTTCATCCCGCACGGGGGCGGACCCTGCTTCTTCATGGACGACCCTGCCGGGAACTGGACCGGCATGGCCGCGTACCTCCGGTCGATCGCCGCCTCGCTGCCCGAAAAGCCCAAGGCGATCCTCGTCGTATCCGGCCACTGGGAAACGCGCGGCTTCGCCTTCTCCGGTGCCGCCACACCGCCACTGATCTACGATTACGGCGGCTTCCCGGCGCATACCTACGAGTTGCGCTACGACGCGCCCGGCGATCCCGTCTTGGCTGCCCGCGCCGCCGACCTGCTCCGCGGCGCCGGCCTGACCGCCAATGTCGACCCGACCCGCGGCCTCGATCACGGCGTCTTCATCCCGATGAAGGTCGCGTTCCCCGACGCCGACATCCCGGTCGTCGAGATGTCGGTCGACCGCGATCTCGACCCTACGTTGCACGCCGCCGCCGGCCGCGCACTCGCCCCACTGCGCGACGAAGGCGTCCTGATCGTCGGCTCGGGCATGAGCTTCCACAACATGCGCGGCTACGGCGACCCGCGTTTCACCGCGCCGTCCGAAGCCTTCGACCAATGGCTGACCGCCGCGGTCGAGGCCGAACCAGCCGCGCGAGCGGAGGCGCTAGCCCGTTGGGCCGAAGCCCCCGCCGGCCGCCTCTCGCACCCCCGCGAAGAGCATCTCCTCCCGCTGATGGTCGCCGCCGGTGCCTCCGACCAACCCGGTAAGCAGGTCTACAGCCAACACGTCCTGCAAACCGCGATCTCCGGTTACCGCTTCAACTAAAGGAATTTCCATGGCCCTCCCCGTTTTGCTGGCAATCTCCGGCAGCCTGCGCCGCGGCTCGTACAATACGGCGATCCTGACCACGCTAGGCGACGCTATCGCCGACAAGGCCGCGCTGACGGTCTTCGCGCTGAACGACGTCCCGCTCTACGATCAGGACGCCGACACCGACACGCCCCCCGCCGCCGTCGCAGCCCTGCGCGCGGCAATCGGCGCGGCCGACGGGATCGTCATCGCCACCCCCGAATATAACCACGGCATCTCCGGCGTCCTGAAGAACGCGCTCGACTGGGCCTCGCGCCCGCACGGCAAGGCGACGCTCACGGGCAAGCCGGTCTTCACGCTCACCTCGTCACCCGGCGCCGTCGGCGGCGCGCGTGCGCACGCGCAACTGAACGAGACGCTGGCCTCGATCGGCGCGCGCACCGTGTTGCGCCCACAAGCCGTCGTCGGCGCGGTCCACGAGAAGATCGCCGATGGTCGCCTGACCGACCAGCGCACGCTCGACTTCCTCGTCGGGGGCATCGACGACCTGCTCGCCGACATCGCGCGGCCCACCACCGCCGACCGCGAGGCATCCTGACATGCGCCACGTCCTCAACCAGTATCCCGCCCAGCGCGACGATATCGCCGACCTGGTGACACGACGCCCGCTACCCGCCCCCGGCCTGACACAGGTCGATCCGTTCCTGTTCCTCAACCATCACGGCCCGCAGACCTACCGCCCCGGCAACAGCGGCCTCCCGTTCGGCCCGCACCCGCACCGCGGGTTCGAGACGGTCAGCTTCATCATCGAGGGCGAGATGGCGCATCTCGACAGCGGTGGCCACGAGAGCGTCATCCGCGCCGGCGGCGTCCAGTGGATGACGGCCGGCTCGGGCCTGATCCACGCGGAAATCTCACCAGCATCGTTCAAGCGCGACGGCGGCCCGCTCGAGATCCTGCAACTCTGGGTCAATCTCCCCGGCCGGCTCAAGATGACCAAGCCCGCCTATACCGGCCTCCAGCGCGAGGACATTCCCGCGATCCTGGTCGAGGGTGGCACCGTGAACCTGATCTCCGGCAGCTTCGGAGACCAGCGCGGCCCGATCGAATCCCTGACCGACGTCGCGATGATGACGATCGAACTCGAAGCCGGCGCCAAGCTCGACCTGCCAGCCCCAACCGGCCGCGCGGTCTTCTTCTACGTCGTCGCCGGCGCCCCCACGGCCAACGGCACGCAGATCAAGCCGCACCACCTCGCCACGTTTGGCAACGAGGGCGACACCATCACCGTCACGACCGAAGCCCCCGCCACGATCCTCTACGGCCACGCCGACCCGATCGGTGAACCCGTCGTCTCCCACGGCCCCTTCGTCATGAACACCCGCGAAGAGATCGTCCGCGCGATCGAGGACTATAATGCCGGCCTGTTCGGCAAGCCGCCCGTCATCCGCTAAGGCGCTTTACGCACCGGGGGCAGCGCGGCACAGATGTCGGCACCCCCGGCAGGCACGGTAAAGAACGGCCCCGCCCGGTTCTCCCGCGAGGCGATCCACGCCGCGAACCGCGGATTGTCCGCCGCGCGATATTCGAAATGCGGTCGCTCAGCGGCGGGCAGTTCGCTTGCGAGGCGTGCGGACACGATCGGGCTACGCTCCCCCTCGGTCTTGTAGAACCCCAAATCCCCCGTCCCGCGCGGCAGGGACGACAGCCACTCGACGCCGTCGATCACCCGTCCGACCACCGCGATGTTCCGATCCAGCGCACGCGGCGAATGCCCGATGACGGCATAAAGCTCGGCGCCGCTCCCCGTGCTCGGCGCCAGATCGCGCGCGACGCCGACCATGCCATAGCAATGCGGCACCCACTCGGTCGCGCCATTGCCCGCGAGCGGCCACCCGTCGCGACTATACCCCGCCCATTCCGCATAAGGATCGCGCTGCGAAAGCCGCGCCACCGTCGTCGACCCGGCATGCGAATATTCCGCCGGTGGATTCGCGACCACACCCCCGACCAGCGCCTTCTTCTCCGTCGCATCACCCCATTGCGCGACGTAATTGTCCTGCACCCGGTACACGCTCGTCCCCGCATCCCACCAATGCGCCCGCGCCAACTTGCGTATGTTCGCGACGTGCACCGGCGCATAGCGAGGCGCGAGCCGCACCGTGAACCGGTGCCCATTGGCCAGCGTGAACACCACCAGTTCGTCGTCCGGCACCGCAACCCAGTCCGCCGCAACCGGATCGGACGGGAGCGTCGCGGCGGCCGGAACGGCCTGCGCAAGCATGGCAGCGAGAAGAAGATTCAACATCCCCGCAGACTGCCCGAGGCCGTCCCCGCACGCAATCGCTTGCGCGCGCGCGAAACCCGCACTAGCAGACCCGCTTCCAGAGCAATGCGGAGCGGTGGCCGAGTGGTCGAAGGCGCTCGCCTGGAAAGTGAGTATACGTCAAAAGCGTATCGTGGGTTCGAATCCCACCCGCTCCGCCACCACCCTTGTTTTTCCCGTTCGCTCCCGGCCTCCGGGCTTGATTAGCGGCGGTTTTCTGTCGGTTTCGCATGGCTGTGGGACGAGCGGTACGTTTGCGTCTGCTTATCGAATGTCCGCAGTTGGCATGCCCACCAGCCATCCGGGCCGCCCAGTACGGGGGACGTTAAAGTGATAACCACAGCTTGGATCTGCCATTAAAAATGTCGCTTACAAAAGGCGTTGGGCGATGCAGGGTGTCCCGGGCAAAGGCTCTTGAGATTGTGTGATCGGCTCGTGCGGGGCATTGTCGCGGAAGAATCGCTCAGGGAGTGTAACGCTATGAACCGACTGCTCGCCGCCTTGACCTGTATCGTCGCGTTTGGCGCTACCGGGGTGGGGGCACAATCCGTCGCCCCCTCGAAGGACATCGCTGCCGTGGTCGCATCGCCGACGCGGACGCCGGCGAACCGTGCGCGCGATCGCTATCGTCACCCGGCGCAGACTTTGGCCTTTTTCGGCGTCAAGCCGACGCAGACGATCGTCGAATTCCTGCCGGCGGGCGGCTGGTATGCCGAGATCCTCGCGCCGCTGGTGAAGGGTCGGGGGCACTATGTCGCGCTGGTGCCGATCACGCAGGCTGAGCGCACCCGCAGCGCCTTTGCCGCGAAGACCGCGGAGTACGGCGTGACGCAGGTCGCGACGATCGACTTCAAGACCGGAGCGTCCTCGATCCCGGCGGGAAGCGCGGATGTGCTCCTGACGTTCCGCAACGTCCACAACCTCTTGATGCAGGACGACCCCGCCGTCGCGGGCCGCGTGTTCAAGGCGTTCTATACGGCGCTCAAGCCGGGCGGTGTGCTCGGCGTCGTCGATCATCGCCTGCCGGAGGAAATGGACACGGCGCGCGAGAAGACGAGCGGCTACATAAAGCGATCGACGGTCGTTCGGCTGGCGCAGGAGGCCGGCTTCGCGCTTGCAGCAGAATCGCGGATCAACGCCAACCCCAAGGATACCCACGATCATCCGGAAGGCGTCTGGACGCTGCCGCCGAGCTATCGATTGAAGGACGTCGATCACGCCAAATATGCGGCGATCGGCGAGAGCGACCGGTTCACGCTACGGTTCGTAAAGGCGCGATGATAGCACTGGCTCGCGGGTCGACAGCCGGCGTGCCGAAGGCGTCTTGAATCAGCGGGAAGCGGCGAAGGTCAGCTTATGCATGCCCGCCTGGGATCGGGTGCGGCTCGGCATCGTTACCTCAGCTATGCCCGCGAGCGTCCTCTCGCGAGCATGACTGAAGGGCCGATGCCGATGCCGATGAACGCTGCCGATGTCTTCACGACGCTGGACGTCGAGTTAAAGCCCGATCCGTCGCGCACCGTGATCCGGCCGTTCAACTTCGGCTATCCGAAAGCGTTCGAGGCGGACCGCCCGCCACGCAGCCAGGTCGTCGTGGACCGCGTCCAGGCGCTGGACGATACGATGCGCCAAAGGATGCGCGACCTGCTGCTGACCCCCATGCGCGAGCGCCATCGCAACGCCGAGCAGGTCCTGCTGCGTCGTTTCGATGAGGTACGGCAGGATATAGGGGACGGCGACTTCAACGAGGACGAACGGCTGATCATCGGCGCCTATTTCAGCCAGGAATACGCGTTCGAGTCCGCCGCGCTCTTCAACCCCAGCATCGTTTCACTGACGGATGAAGAGCCGTCCGTGCCGGGCGCGGTTCGCTTCGTCATGTCGCTGCGAGGCATCGGCGAGGGTCATATCTCGTCGATCACGTTCCGCACCGGCGAGTGGGGACCGGGCGATCGGCTGGTGATCGATCCGGCCAGCGCACACGGTGTCCCGCCGCGCATCGAGCGGCAGGATAACGGGTGGGTCCGCCTGCTCTGCGAAGACAGCCGGGATGCGTCCGAGACCGTCATCTTCCCGGTCTTGCCGAGCCAGCGACAGGGCATCGAGGATCTGCGGCTGGTCAACTTCACCGATCACGACGGGGTCCGCAGCGTCATCGGCACGTACACCGCGTTCGACGGCAAGGACGCGCGTCAGGAAATCCTGCGCGGGGTCGACCTGCGCCGGGTCGAGATGAGGGCGCTTGCCGGCGCCATGACCGGCTACAAGGGAATGGCGCTGTTCCCGCGACGGATCAACAACCAGTTCGTAATGCTGGGCCGCCAGGACAGCGAGAATATCTGGCTGCTGCGATCGGATGATCTCTACACGTGGGAGACCGGAGCGCCGATCATGGCGCCGAAATACCCCTGGGAGTTCGTGCAGCTGGGCAATTGCGGATCGCCGATCGAGATCGACGAGGGCTGGCTGGTGTTCACGCACGGCGTCGGCATGGTCCGGGGATATTGCATCGGTGCCTGCCTGCTCGACAAGGACGATCCGTCGAAGGTGCTCGCCCGCACGGCGTCGCCGTTGCTGTTTCCCAGCGCGGAACAACGCGGGGGCTATGTGCCGAACGTGACCTATAGCTGCGGTGCGCTGATCCGGGATCGCCGCATCTTGCTGCCCTACGCGATCGGCGACGAGTATTCGGCGTTTGCCGTGGGAGACGTGGATGACCTGCTGTCCGTGATGACAGCCGACTGATATGTCGGTGTGCCAACGTGGTCGGCCCGTCACGTTGGCATGCCGATATATCATCGGTGAGTGCGAAGTTGGAGCGCTGGATACAGGCTGCGAATGGCCGCCTGAGGGGCGTCGTAGGCGTTGGCAGACGCTCCGGTGTCGTGGAAGCCTGGATTATGTCCCGGTCTCGCGCTTTACCAATGCTTCGGCCTCCGCCTTTCCGGATTCCTGAGCGGTGTCGCCTGCGGCGATATCATCGGCGAGCAGCATCAACTGGTGACCCGTAGCCGATCCGTTCGAGGCGTCCTCTGCAACATGCACGCCCGAGCGCTTCGCGATTGCGCTGTCCCAGTGGGTGCGGACCGCAGCCCAATAGTCCTTCGTCTTCGCCCAATACGCGTCCGCCGCCACCACCGCGAAGTCGGTCGCTGGGGTGTAGGTGTTGATGACGTATTCGTGGACGTAGGTGGCGGGCTTGCCGTCCTTCATGCCGATCTTGGCATTGTCCTGCTCGTGCACCCAGCCGGCGGGGGTCAGGACGTGACGGTTGCTGCCGATATAGTGATCATAGGGTGGGTTCCGGGTCGCGTCGCGGCGCGCGAGCGGGCGGCGGGTCTCGTCACTGGTCCAGCGGGTCGCGCCGTCGTCGTAGCGCCAGCGACCGATCCCGCCATAGCGCGGGGAATCGTCGGTCTGCCACACCGTCTGCGACCACGCGCCGCGTCGTTCGGCTTCCGCAAGCGGCCTGAGTGTCCAGCGGCCTGCCGCGGTGTAGACGAGCACGGTCGACGGCTGCCACGTCCAGTCCTGTCGCCAGTGCTTGATCACCATCGTCTTGGCGTTGCCGTCGGTGACGACCAGCAGATGCTGGAGCACGACGTGGTCGGGCGTGTCAACGATTGCGCGGACGACCTCGTGCCCGCCGCTGAGCTTGGCCGGGTAGGGCGTGTAGCCCGCGACCAGCGGCGTCGTCTCGCGCATGTCGAACGTCACTTTGAAGGTGCCGGCCATCGCCATGATCGACGCGTGATCGCGCGCCTGGTCGCCGTAGACGGCCTGCGTTTGCGCGAAAGCGATCGTCGGCGCGACGGGGAGAGTGGCCAGCGTCAGCCCGGTCGCGAGGAGAAGGGAGCGGAACATCAAAGGCCTCACAGGTTGAGCGAGAAGGAGAGCCCGGCGTTGCGGCCGGGTTGCGAATAGGCGTCGCGGACGACCGAGGTCGAGGTCAGTCCGCGGACGTCGCTCCACCAGAAATACTTCTTGTCGGTGATGTTGAAGATCCCCGCGCGCAGCGTCGCATGATCCAACACGCGTAGCGACGCGGTGGCGTCGAGGATCCAGAACCCCGA
Source organism: Sphingomonas sp. PP-CC-1A-547 (assembly GCF_003610375.1). GTDB lineage: Bacteria > Pseudomonadota > Alphaproteobacteria > Sphingomonadales > Sphingomonadaceae > Sphingomonas. The sequence goes on along the minus strand of NZ_RAPZ01000012.1, from coordinate 97,122 downwards.
CGGCGTGAAGCAACTGGTGGCCGCGGTGTTGCAGCTGTTGTTGGTATCGCCGACCTTCTTGCCCGCGGAGTGCGTGGCGATGACCTCGGCGCGGAACGGTCCGGCGTCGGGTTGGTAGAACAAGCCTGCGACGACCTTGACGGGCTCGATGCTGTCGAGCGGCTGCGTGCCGGCGACGCCGGTCGTCCGCATCGTGCCCTTGGCGTAGGACGCCGCGCCGCGGACGCCGACCCCGATCGGCAGGCGCGCCTCGCCGCGGGCTTCCAGTCCCTCGATCTTGACGCGGCCGCGGTTGATATACTGGTACACCGCCGGGTCGGCCGCGGTGAAGGCGCCGCTGACCTGGACCTGATCGATGAAGTTGCGGAAGCGGCTGCTGAACGCGGTTCCACTCAGCGACCAGCCCGTGCCGCTCAACCGGATGCCGCCCTCGACGCTGTTGCTCGTCTCGGGCTTGAGGTCGGGATTGGGGACCGAGCGGTAATTCTGCGTGAGATTGGCAAAGCCGTTGTTGATCTGGTTCGGCTCAGGCGGCTTGAAGCCTTGTGCGTAGTTGGCGAACAGCCGGACACCCTCGGTCAGCTTGGCGACGGCGCCGATCCGCGGCGTAACCTTCGATCCGCTCTGCTCGCGCGGTACGAAGGTCGTGAACAGCGGATCGTTCTGTGGGTTCAGCTTGTAGTGATCGTAGCGGATCGACGGGAACAGCGTGAGCAGCCCATCGGCGATGGCAATCTCGTCCTGCGCGAACACGCCGACCAGCGTGTAGTCGGTCGTCGGGAAGGCACGGGTCGGATAGACTTCGCCCGCAGGCGCGACGGTGCCGTCTCGCACACCCGTCTGGCGGGTGTGCGAGTAGTCGGCGCCATAGGCGAACAGGTGCGTCAACGGCCCGGTCGCGGCGCGGCTTTCGAGCTGCAGCGTGCCGCCGTACACTTCGTTGTCGAAGCGGTTGATGCGCGTGCGATCGGCAGCGGTGTTGCGGTTCTCCGCCGCGGCCTGGAGCGTGAGGCTCTTCTGGTAATAGCCGGCGGCGCGGATACCGCTGACGATGCCGCCGATCAGGGGGGCGCCGATGTAGCGATAGTCGAGCGTGCCGCGGTTGCGCTCGGTCGTGTCGTGCGCGGTGAGCCCGATCACCGATGTCGCCGCGAGCGGGGGCTTGGCGATCGCGCTGAGCACGTCGGTGTCGACCACCGACGAGAAATGCTCATAGGTGAGGCGCAACCGGCTGGCATCGTTGGGTGCCCAGACGAGGCGGCCGAGCAGCGCGTTGGACTCGATGTCCTGCGGGTTTGCCGTCGTGCGATCGGTGGTTGCGGTGTCGTTGCTGCCCTTGGTCTCGGTTTCGTGCCCGTCGCGGCGGGTATAGGCGACCATCGCCTCGATATCGCCGGTCTTGCCCGCGACCACGAAGCCGTTGGTCCAGCTGTCGTCCGAGGAATCATAGCTGGAGCGCAGTCCGCCGCCGACCAGCTTGCCATCGGTCAGGAAATCGCGTGGGTCCTTGGTAATGAAGCTGACCGCGCCCGCGACGCCGTCGCTGCCGTAGAGCGCGGAGGCGGGGCCGCGCAAAATCTCGACCGACTTGAGCAGGTCGAGATCGACGTAATCGCCGCGACCGACCGATTGCGCGCCGAAGCTGAACGCGTCGGGGACGCGGACGCCGTCGACGGTGATCAGCACGCGGTTGCCCTCGAGCCCGCGGATGTTGAACCCACTGTCGCGGTCGCGCCCGGTCGAGGATCCGGCGGCGGTGAAGCGCGACGGCGCGCGGCGGACGGTGACGCCGGGCTCGTAGCGCACCAGATCCTTGATGTCGGAGATGAAGCGATCCTCGATCGTCTTCGCGTCGATCACCGACACGGTCGCGGGCACGTCCTCCACCGCCTTTTCGGTGCGCGTCGCGGTGACGGTGATGACCTGGTCCTGGCCCTCCGGATCGGCGGCAGGCGCGGTGGCAGTCGGCTTGTCGGCCGCCGAAGCAGGCGCAGCTTCTGCGAGAGCGGGCTCTGCAGCGGCAGGGCCGGCGGCGCCGATCATCAGGGCGATCGGCGAGATGCCCGCCAGTAATTTGGTCAATGTCATGTTCGTTGTCCCCACGGTCTGCCGGCTTGCTAGTGAGAATCATTCTCGTTATCAAGTGCCATCGAAAAGGAGCATCGTGATGACGAAGACCAGGGGAAATTGGCGGACGGCGCGAGCGACCGGGGCTCTGGCTCCTGCTATCGCTACCGCACTTGCCCTCGTGTCGGGGCCGTCGGCGGCGCATATGCCGTATGTGCTGCCGAGCGTATTCGACGCGGCGGGACGTGATCGCGTCACGCTCCAAGCATCGTTCACCGAAGACGCCTTCCGGCCTGAGATTGCGATGAAGGACGCGCCGTTCGAGATCACCGGGCCCGATGGAAAGACCGCCAAGCTGGCCGCACCGACGCTGACCACGGACCAGGCGATCGTCGAGGCCGTGCTACCGGCGGACGGCGTGTACCGGCTGTCGTCGGGGCAGCGGATCGGCCGTCTGAGCAAGATGTACCGGATCGGCGAGGCCTGGACGATCGTCGGCGAAGGCAAGACGCCTCCGCCCGGCGCGACGTCAGTCGACGTGCGCAGCACGACGCTGGCCGACGCCTATGTGGTGCGCGGCAAGCCCGGCGCCTCGGGTGCGCTGGCGGCGCGCGGCAAAGCGCTGGAAATCCACCCGCTCGGCGATCCGAGCAGCTATGCGCCGGGTTCAGCGGCCACGTTCGAAATCCTGTACGAGGGCAAGCCGCTCGCCGGCGAACCCGTGACGCTGTTCCGCGAGGCGGGGTTCTATGACGGACGCAAGCAGGTCGCGACTGTGAACAGCGACAAGGCCGGCAAGGTGACGCTGACCCCGTCCGATGCCGGGCGGTACCTGATGCTCGTGCGGCACCGCGCAGCTACGCCGGGCGCGGCGGATGCGTATTCGAGCTTCACGGTGACGCTGGCGTTCGAGGCGATCTGATCGGATCTGATGCGCGCGACGCCACGTCCTAGCCAGGATCGACCAGACCAGCATGACTAACGTCCTGCGAGAATGCGCGGGGTATGATCTCGGGGAGCTGCCCGATCCTCGGCGAGCCTGCTCGGCTGGCTGGCACCGGGAATGACGGCCGCCACCGCCGGGTTCGCCAGCGGAAACCGGAGACCGGCGGCCTTCATGCTCACACCGTGACGATCCGCGATGATCTTGATCCGAGCCACCTCGTCGAGGATCGCGGGCGTCGTGCTAGCTAGCGGCAACCTGACGGTCTCTTGCCGGCGTCCTAGTGGCCCGCAACCTGCCCACCGTCCACGTGCAGGATTTCACCAGTCACGAACTTGGCGTCCTCCAGGTAGAGAATGGCCTGCACCACGTCGGCGACGGTGCCCATTCGGCCAAGCGGGTGATATTTGCCGAGCTTGGCACGCGTCTCGGCTGGATGCATCGGCGTCTCCATGATCCCGGGCGAAATCGCGTTCGCGCGGATACCGCGCGCGGCATATTCGATCGCCAGGCTGCGCGTTGCAGCGGCAAGGCCACCTTTGGTCAGCGAGGCGAGGACCGAAGGAAACTCTGCATTGGCGTGCTCGGCAAGCGTCGTAACGATCTGGACGACGTGACCGCCGCCATTGCGCACCATCGCAGGCAGCGCGTGCCGCGTCATGTGGAAGAAGCCATCGAGGTTGGTCGCGAGAATCTGTCGATACTGCTCATCGGAATAGTCGGTGAACGCCTCGCCGATGAATACGCCGGCATTGTTGACCAGCGTGTCGATCCTGCCGAACCGGTCGAGTGTTCGGGCCGCTACCGCTTCCGCAGCCGCCGGATCACCGACGTCGCCTGCCACGGTGAGCCAATCGGGCTCGTCCGCGGGGGCGATGCTGCGCGACACGCCGACGACGCGCCAGCCGCGCTCGCGGTAGCCGCGGGCGATGCCTTCTCCCAACCCTTGCGATGCCCCCGTGACGATGACGACCTTGCCCGACATAGCAGTTCCTGTGTTCGGCGTTGAACGGGCGGGTCGATGCATTCGACACGCAGGGGTCTAACACCGAACTTTGCAGATTGTGCCACAAGATCAGGATGTTGCGATGTCGATCGACCGTGGATCATGGATCGGGACACGTCCGACGATCGTTGGGTGAGGGTGCATGCTGAATTGTTTTCCCAGGGACCGACGCAAAATGACCGATCGACCTTTGATCGTATTCGACGTCAATGAGACGTTGCTCGATATAAACATTCTCGAGCCTCTCTTCGCCGACATTTTCGCAGCCCCTGGCCGAATGCGGGAATGGTTTGCGCAGCTAATCCTGTATTCGGAGGCGCTGTCGCTGGCCGGGCCTTACGTCCCGTTCGGCAAGCTGGGCGGCGGTGTCTTGCGCATGCTTGGCCAGATCCACGGCGTTGCGGTGACGGACGATCATGTGCGTCAGCTTGGTGCGCTGATGACGGATATGCCGGTACATGCCGATGTCGCTGCCGGTCTGGCCATGTTGAAAGACGCGGGGTTCTCGATCGTCACGCTTACCAACTCGCCGAAAAGTGCCGGGCCCGATGTGCTCGACCGGGCCGGTCTGGGGTCGATGTTCGACCAGCGGTTTACGGTCGATACCGTGCAGCGCTTCAAGCCGACGCCGGCAACGTACCAACTGGTACAGGATACCATGGCGGCAACACCGGACACGACCTGGCTGATCGCGGCACACACATGGGACACGATCGGTGCACAGGCGTTCGGATGGAAGGCCGCCTTGGTCACGCGCGGCGTGAACGCGCCCCTCGTCCTGGACGGCATTCCGCAGCCGACGCTGGTTGCGAGCGACGTCGGTGAGGTGGCACGCGCGATCGCAGCCGGACGATAGCGGCATGCCCGCACGATCCTAGCTAGAGCGTGCGGCGTCTTTCATCATCCCGGCGACCTTGGCCGTCAGCGCTTCCAGCGTGAACGGCTTCGTCAACAGCTCCATGCCGGGTTCGAGATGGCCGTTTCCGACCGCGGCGTTCTCGGCATAGCCGGTGATGAAGAGCACCTTCAGACCCGGCCGCAACGATCGCGCGGCATCGGCGACCTGGCGTCCGTTCATGCCGTTGGGCAGCCCAACGTCGGTGATGAGGAGTTCGACCTGGGTGCCTGCCTGCAGCATCTTGAGCCCGGCTGCACCATCGCCCGCACCGATCACGGTGTAGCCCGCTTCGCTAAGAACCTCGTCGATCAGATGACGGATGGTCGCTTCGTCGTCGACGACCAAAACGGTTCCTCTGCCCACAGTCGTCGCGGTAGCGATCGCGGCTTCCTGCTCAGGCAGACCGGCATCGCCGTGGTGGCGCGGCAGGTAGATGCAGATCGTCGTTCCGATTCCCAGCTCGGAATAGATCCGGACCTGGCCCTCGGACTGGCGGGCAAAGCCGTAGATCATCGACAAGCCCAGACCAGTACCCTCGCCGAGCGGCTTGGTCGTGAAGAACGGTTCGAACGCGCGTTCGATGGTTTCCGCACTCATCCCGGTGCCGGTGTCGGTGACGCAGATCGACAGATATTGGCCGGGCGGCAGATCGCGTTCGCGGCCCGAGCGATCGTCGAGCCATTTGTTGGCGGTCTCGATCGTCAGCCGCCCACCGTCGGGCATGGCGTCGCGGGCATTGATGCTGAGGTTGAGGAGAGCGTTTTCCAACTGGCCCGCATCGATGCACGCAGGCCAGAGGCCGCCCGCACCGACGACCTCAATATCGATCGCGGGCCCGACCGTCCGGCGGAGCAGATCTTCCATGCCGGCGATCAACCGGTTCACCTCGGTGGGCTTCGGATCGAGCGTCTGGCGTCGCGAGAACGCCAGCAGGCGCTGTGTCAGCGATGCCGCGCGCCGTCCTGCGCCCTGCGCCGCCAGCACGAAGCGGTCGAGATCGTCGAGCCGCCCGCGTGCGACACGCATCTGGAGCAACTCGAGATTGCCCATCATGCCGGTCAGCAGATTGTTGAAATCATGCGCGAGCCCGCCGGTAAGCTGCCCGACCGCCTCCATCTTCTGCGCCTGGCGAAGTTGATCCTGGGTATGCGCGAGTTCCGCCTCGCGCGCTTTCTCCGCGGTGATATCCCGACCCGTCGCATAGGTCAGGTCGCCGGCGGGCGCGGCAACCCACGCGATCCATCGGAACGAGCCGTCCTTGTGGCGATAGCGGTTCTGGATATGGGGCTGCTCGCCAGCCTTCGCGGCCTGATAGGCGTCGACCGTGTCCTGATGATCGTCTGGAAGGACGAACTCGTTGACATGACGTCCGACCAGCTCGTCGTGCTTATAGCCAAGCACCGTCGCCCACGCAGGATTCACCCGACGGAAGACGCCGTCGAAATCGATGATCAGCATCAGGTCGGGCGAGGTATCCCACATCCGATCGCGTTCGGCGGTTCGCTTGTCGATCTGATCCTCGAGCGTTTCGTTGAGGTCGCGCAATGCCTCCTCCGCCGCACGGCGGGCGGAGATGTCGTTGAACAGGATCGCGACCCGACGATCCGTCGCATCGCCAACGCGAAAGGCGTAGACGTCGAACCAGCGACCGAGCGTCGCGGAGCCCTCCTCGAAGCGAACCGGTTCGCCGGTCCGCGCGACCCGTCCGTAGATCTCGTAGAAATGCTCCTCCAGATCGGGGACCGCGTCGCGCAACCAACGGCCCCGGACCGCCTCGACGAAGCCGGTCTGGCGATAGAAGGCCGGGTTCGCCTCGATGACGCGGTAGTCGATCGGTGCTGTTGCATCGCCAAGGTCGACCTCGACGATGCAGAACCCGGATTCGATGAACAGCGTACGATAGCGCGCGTCGCTGTGGGTCAATTGCTCCCGGCTGACCTGAAGCTCGTCGTAACGGCGATCACGGTCCGCGACGGTGCGCCGCAGATCGAGCTGTGCCATGACCTGCCGCGCCAGGACGAGCAGAGTCTCCTGCTGGAGTTCGGTAAATTCCCGCGCTCGGTGATCCAGGACGCAGAGCGTCCCGATCGCCAGTCCGTCCGCGGTCTTGAGCAACGCGCCGGCATAGGCACGGATGTGCGGGGCCCCGGTGACCAGGGGATTGCAGTCGAACCGGCGATCCTTGGTCAGGTCGGGAACGACGAGGAGATCGTCTTCCAGCAGCGCCTTGACGCAGAACGAACTTTCGAGCGGCGTCTCGCGCACGCCGAGGCCGACTTCCGCCTTGAAGAACTGCCGGCCGTCCCCGACCAGGTTCACGACGGCAATGGGGGCATCGCAGAGCTTGGCAGTTAGCGCCGCCAGTTCGTCGAACGATCGTTCGCGTGGCGAGTCCATCACGCCGTAGCACGCCAACGCCGCCAGCCGGTGCTGCTCGGAATCGTTGAACTCGTCGAGGTTTGCCAATGGTCCGGTTTCTGTCTTGGGAGGTGCGCCAGTGGTCCACTACCACCTCTCTAACGACAGGCAACGCGCAGATTTTTGCCTGCTATCCGAACCTCTTGTCCAATATATGACTCAATGCGGTGGTGAATATCGGCAGTACGGCGCACTGTCGGTAGCAACGAGACAGGCAAGTCCACGTCCCGCTCGGTGCAAGTCCCCGTCAGATGATCGCATCACCGCATCGCGATGACCCGGTGTAGCACACTCGATAACTGGTCGATCGAGTAGGGCTTATGGATCAGTTCGAACCCGTGGCTGCTGTCCTGCGCGAGCACGTTGCTGTATCCGCTGGTCAGTACCACCGGCAGGCCGGGATATCGGATCCGTATCGCCTGACCCAATTCGATGCCTGACATTCCGGGCATGACGACATCGGAGAAGACGGCGTCGAACCGGTCGGCCGCGGCTTCCAGTTCGCCGAGCGCATGGGCGGCGTCCTTGGCCAGCACCGTGGTGTAGCCGAGTTCGGCCAAGGCCGACCGGGCAAATTCGCCAACCTGTGGGTTGTCTTCGACGACGAGAATGCAGGCGCCATCACCCGACGCGACCTGCCGGGGGGTGTCGTCGCGAACGATCGCGGTCTGCTCTCCCATCATGCGCGGCAGGTACAGCGTGAAGGTCGTGCCGGTGCCGACCTCGCTTTCGACCATGACCTCGCCGCCCGATTGCTTGGCAAAGCCGAACACCTGGCTGAGCCCAAGCCCGGTTCCTTTCCCGACATCCTTGGTCGTGAAGAACGGCTCGAAGATATGATCGATACGATCGGCGGAAATGCCTTCGCCCGTATCGGTGAGCGAGATCGCGATGAAGTCACCGGCAACGGCTGGGTGCGACCGCACGGACGGCATGCCGTCGACCGACTCGACACGGATGGTAAGACGCCCGTCGCCATTCATCGCATCGCGCGCGTTTACCGCCATGTTGATGATCGCGGTGTCAAACTGGTTGCGATCGGCGTGGATATGGCAGGGGCAGAACGCCGACTCCAACGCGACCTCTATGAGCGAACCGGCAAGCGTTCGCACCATGTCCGCCAGCACCCGAACGCTTTCCTGGGCGTCGAAGGATTCGGGCAGCAGGGCCTGGCGTCGCGCGAAGGCGAGCAGCTGGTTCGTCAATTTGGCCGCGCGATCAGCGGTCTCCGCGATCGCCTGAATGTAGCGTTCGCGGCGTTCGTCCGTCAGGTTGGGCCGGCGCAGAAGATCGACCGACCCACGGATGACGGTGAGGAGGTTGTTGAAGTCATGCGCCACGCCGCCCGTTAGGTGCCCCACCGCCTCGACCTTCTGCGCTTGGCGAAGCTGATCCTGCGCCGCGTCGAGCTCGATCTGACGCTCCTTTTCGGCGGTGACATCACGCCCCGCGCAATAGAGGAGACCGTTCTCCGGCGCCGCGGTCCAGGATAGCCAAAGATAGGTCCCGTCCCGGTGCCGGAAGCGGTTCTCGAACGCCGCAGTCTCCAGGCCGGCCGCGAGCCGCGCTATCTCGGCGCGAGTCTTTTCATGATCGTCGGGATGCTCGAGCCACTCGGACGTCCGTCCGATGAACATGTCCTCGCTCCAGCCAAGGATACGCGACCATGCCGGGTTGATGCTCGTCCAGCGTCCTTGCGTATCGGCAACGCCCAACATGTCGCGCGACAGACGCCATACGCGGTCGCGTTCGGCTGTACGCTCGGCAACCTGCGCTTCGAGTGTGCCGTTGAGATGGCTGAGTTCGATTGCCAGTTCATGAAGCTCGGCTTCCGCCTTGCGACGGTCGGTGATGTCGGATGCCGCGCCGTACCAATGGGTGATTTCACCATGATCGTCGAACAGCGGCACGGCCTGAACCTGGGCCCATCCGAGCGATCCGTCGGCCAGGTAGACCGGATGTTCGATCCTGTATGTATCGCGAGCCTCGATCGCACGCTCGAACTCGGCCCGCACGGCATCCCGGCCTTCCGGCGGGACATAGTCGTTGAGCCAGTTGGCGTTTGCGGCGGGCGTATCCGCCAGGAAGCCGCCGCCGGACAATTCTGCCAGCTCGGTCCAGTCCGCGTTGATGAGATAGCGGACCTCGGTCGATGATCGGACCAGCGCGTCGAGGCGTATGGTCAATTCACGGAGTTCGTTCTCCGTCTGGCGGCGCGCGGTGACGTCCTTGAACAGGACGGCGACCTGGTTGTTGCCGGCAGGCTCGATGCGGAAAGCCGACAGTTCCAGATGGCGCCCGGTAGCGTCAAGTTCGCGTTCGAAGCGAGCCGGCTCGCCAGTCCGCAGCACCTCGCCAAAGACGGCGACCCAGCTATCCGCCTCGTCCGGAAATAGATCGCGAACGTTCCGACCCACGACGTCGGTGATTCCTGCATTGCGTGCGTAGGCCTCATTGGCTTCGAGATGGACATAATCGCTCAACGGACCGTGCGGGCCGTCGATGAATTCGATGACGCAGAAGCCCTCATCAATGGCCTCGAAGATCGAGCGATATTTCTCACCGCTCAACAGTAGCTGCTGGCTTGCCGACCTGAAGGCCGTGACGTCGACCTGACTGCCGAAGAAATACAGCAGGTTTCCGTCCGGATCGTTGACGGGGCTTACGTACAGCTCGTTGATGAACTCAGACCCGTCTCGCCGGTAATTGACGATGTCGACCGCGATCGGTTCGCGCGCGGCTATGGCGTCGCGTAACCTGGCGACATTCTCCGGATCCGTGTCGGTACCCTGCAGAAAGCGGCAGTTCTTGCCGATCAGTTCGTCGGCCGAGTAGCCCGACAGTGACGCAAAGGCACGATTGGCGAAGATGATCGGGTTATCCGGCTGATGCGGATCGGTGAGGATCATCGGCATCTGCGATGTCTGGATGGCTGAAAACAAGACATCCTTGCGAGGTCCGAATTGGCCACCCATCTCGCTGGCCAGCACCGTCCGAAGAAGGGTTAGCTTCGCTTCCTGGTCGGCATATCGGTCACGCAGGTCGGTCGCAGGGGGCGGGCTCATGGCGACTGTCTACCGCTCGGCTACCTGCGTGAAAACAAAGAACAGGAGGAATTCGAACACCGTCTCGACGGGGCTCAGATCGCTCGGCGCGGCAAATCGGCCCCCGAACCTCCCGCCCTCCTGAACCCATCCCAGTGGAGATGGTGACAGCTGTCATGCTGCCATTCCCAACTCACGAGGCGGATGAAAAACCTAGGAACCGGAAACCACTCCGAAGCGCCCGCTACTGGGCCCTATGCGACGATCACCGGCTTGCTCAGCGCAGCACGCTCCGGAGCGCTCCGCGAGGCAAAGCACCGGCCCACCGTAGTGTTACGTCAGGCGACGGTGCCCTGGCTCGCTTGTGCATCGAAATCGCCCGTAAGGCGCCCAGTCCGGCGTCTTATCTCAAAATGCGACCTTGAACTGACCGCCGATGATCCGCGGTTCGTTGATCATGCCCGTGAGGTTGTTGAAGTCGATCGCGCTGATGCTGCGATACTGGTTGGTGATGTTGCGGACGAACGCGCCGACCTCATACCCCTGGGGCGATTTATAGCCGACCTTGAGGCCGCCTTCGAGCGAAGACTTGCCGGTGAACTCGGCCGCTTCGTACAGGAAAAAGTTGATGCGGCTGCGATAGACCCAGTCGGTGTACGCGTAGACCTCGCCCCCGTTGGCGAGCGGGATGCCGTAGCGTGCGGTCCAGTTGGCGATCCAGCGCGGCGCCTGGGGAAGATCGTTACCGTCGATCACCGCGAACCCGTTGACGATCGGATCGAGCACGGTGCAGGTCGCGCACACCCCCACCCCGATGTTCCGATCGCGGATCTCGGTAAAGTTGTAGCTGCCGCTCGCGGTCAGCGTCAGTTCGGGGAGCGGCCGCGCCTCGAATTCGCCCTCGACGCCGTAGCCGATCGCCTTGTTCGCGCTGATCAGGCGTGCCGAATTGCTGCTGCCGCCGACCGCGGTGATCTGCAGGTCTTTGGTGCTGTACCAATAGGCGTCGAGCGAGAAGTTCACTTTCCGGTCGAGCAGCGTGCCCTTGAAGCCGCTCTCACCCGAGAAGGTCGTCTGCTTCGGCGCGGTGCTCTGGACGCTGCCAAAGGTCACGCGGTCCTGGATCGCGGGGCCCTGATAGCCGGTCGCGAGCCGCGAATAGACGTTGATCGCGGGCGTCAGTTCGTAGGTCGCGCTCGCATCCCAGGTCACGTTCGAGCCACGGACGATCGCACGCGCCGGCAGCGTGTCGCTGATCCCGGTGCCGGGGATCGGCGCGGTGACGAGGTCGTTGCGATAGTCGTGCGAATAGCGGACGCCCGCGCGCAACGTCAGCAGGTCGACGGGCTTGGCCTCGATCGAGGCGAAGGCGCCGTAATTCTCGTTGCGGTTGTCGTGGTAGATGTCCTGGTCGAGGTCGGTCGCGCGCGAACCGGTACCGCCGAACGCATAGTCGTACTGGTGATACCGCAGCGTCTGGTGGAAATAATACAGACCGCCCTGGAGGCGGATGCCGTTCATGTCCTCGCTGGCATACCGAAGCTCCTGGCTGAACTCCTTGGGCTTGGTGAGGCCGCCGGTGTTCGACGGGAACAGTCCGACGCCGATCGCGCCGATCGTGCCGCCGAGGAACGTGTAGTTGTTGCCGCCGTCGACATCGCCGGTGCTCTCGACCTTGGCCTGCTCGTATCCGGTGACCGAGTAGAACGTCCCGATGCCGTCGAGGTGATAGTCGAGGCGGAGGTTGGTACCCCACTGCGTCAGGCTCTGGCTGGTGTAACCGTCGAGCGTGACGTGCTTGGGGTCGAAGCCGGCGTTGAAGTCGTTGGTCCCCGGCTTGAACAGCCCGGCGCGGAAGATGCGCGGTGAGCCCGTCAGGTCGCGGACATGGACGTTGAGCAAGGCGTTGAAGTCGCTGCTGGTATAGCCGAGCTGGAAGCGGCCGGCGACGTCGCGATAGCCTTCGAGCTTGCGATCCGCATTGCCCGTCGTGGAGTCGTTCTTAACCCAATCGTCGCGCGACTGGATGATGCCCGACGCGCGGAAGGCGAAGCCGTTGCCGATCGGCAGGTTGATCGCCGCCTCGCCGTTGATCGTGTTGTAGGTCGCCCAGGATCCGGTCGCATAGCCCGAGACCTTGTCCGGGTTCGGCTTGGCAGAATCGATCTTCACGACGCCCGCGGGCGTGTTGCGCCCGAACAACGTACCCTGCGGCCCGCGCAGCACTTCGACGCTCTGCAGATCGAAGACCGGGAACGACTTCAGCATCGGGTTTTCGAGTGCGACGTCGTCATAGACGACCGACACCGGCTGCGCGGCGTTCGGATCGAAATCGGTGTTGCCGAGGCCGCGAATGTAGAAGCGCGGGAAGGTGCGACCGAACGACGACTCGACCTGGAGGCTCGGCGTGCGGCCGGCGAGGAAGCGAATGTCGAGGCCGCTCGAATTGAGCACGTCGAGCTTCTCGCCGCTGATAGCGGTGACCGCGAGCGGTACGTCCTTCGACGATTCCCGGCGGCGGGTCGCGGTGACGACGATCTCACCGACGCCTTGGTCGCTCGCCGGATCGCTCACGGCTTGTGCAGCCGGCACTTGTTCCTGTGCGATGGCGGGCACGGCGAAAACGAGCAGCGGTGCGCTGGCGGCGAGCAGGCGGGCGATGGCAGACGTACGAACGGGCAAGCGAATCATGGATGGTCCCCCCTTGGGTTTCGAACATCCTCCTGCGTCGATCCGTGTGACCCGGATCCGTCGCCAATCGGTAACACCGCTGTAACGCGCGGCAATAGGCGGGGTTAAGCCCGATGCGTTTTTGCCGGACACCGCGACATCTTTGCCCCAGTCGGCGCCGCGGGCCGAGGTTCAGGTTATCCTATCGAGGTGCGCTCAGGTCATCGTCACGGCGGCACGACCGTGCTCGACGATCGCCGTACCGGACGTCTTGATCACGCCGTCGGGCCGCGTGACGGTATCGACGGTGCGGAATTCGGTCTTCCACTGGTCGGCATTCACATCGCACAGCAGATATCCGCGCCGGTCGTTGGTCCAGGCGAGGAACGGGTTGCGGGTGCGGATACGAGCCTCGCCAACCCGCCGGTCCGCGCCGTCGCCGCCCGAGGTGATCGACGTGCCGACGAACTCGACCGCGACGGCATCCCCCTGGCCGCCTTCGGTACGCAGGACGCCTGCATAATTCTGATGCTCGTCGCCGGTCAGCACGACCATGTTGCCGAGCCCCTCGACCATCTTCAGCACGCGTTCGCGCGGGGCGTCGTAGCCGCCCCAGCTGTCCATGTTGCGGATCGGTGCGGGTTCGTCGCCGGTCCGCCGGTCGAGCGGCATCATCATCACCTGTTGCGCCAGCGCGTTCCAGCGAGCCTTCTTCTGCTTCAGGGCGGTGGCGAGCCATGCCTCCTGGGTCCGTCCCATCACCTGGGCGGCGGGGTCGGCCCAACCGGCACAGCGGGTCTTGAAGCCGTCGTCGCACGGCTGGTCGGTCCGGAACTGCCGGGTGTCGAGCAGATGCAGGTCGAGCAGATTGCCGATCGTCGCCCGGCGATAGATCTGCATGCCGGCGGGGCCCGGGAAGGCCGAGCGGCGCAGCGGCATGTGCTCGTAATAGGCCTGGAACGCGGCGGCCCGGCGCAGCGCGAACACTTCGGGCGGGTCCTTCTCCTGGTCGATCTCGCCCACCCAGTTGTTCTCGATCTCGTGATCGTCGAATGTCACGAACCATGCGGCTGCGGCATGCGCGGCCTGCAAGTCGGGGTCGGTCTTGTACTGGGCGTAGCGGCGGCGATAATCAGCGAGGTCGAACAGCTTTTGCCCGGCATGCTCGCGGACGAAGGTGCGCGGCTTGCCGTCATAGCCGACCGGCATCGGCGCGCTCCGGCCTTCGTAGATATAGTCGCCATAGTGGAAGACGAACGCCGGCTCCTCAGCCGCCAGGTGACGATAGGCGGTATACAGCCCGTCTTCGTAGTTCTGGCAGCCGGCGACCGCGAAACGCAGCCGGTCGAGCGACGCGCCGGCGATCGGCAGGGTGCGCGCGCATCCCGCGGTCGAACGCTCGTTGCCGACCGTGAACCGATACCAATACGGCCGATCGGGTAGCAGTCCGGCAACTTCGACATGGACCGAGTGCGCGAGTTCGGGACGCGCCAGCGCTTTGCCGCCGGCCACCGGGGTCGCAAAGCGCGGATCGATCGCGACCTGCCACTCCACCTCGACCGGCTGCATCGGCATGCCGCCATGCTCGGCCAGCGGATCGGGGGCGAGCCGGGTCCAGATGACGAAGCCGTCCGCAGCCGGATCGCCCGCCGCGATGCCGAGGCGAAACGGGTAGGCGGAAAACAGCTGCTGCGCACGCAGGATCGCAGGGGCGCCGATCATCGCGGCAGTGGCACCGATCATGGTGCGACGATTGAGCAGCAGGCGCGAGCCGGTCGTGTCGGTCATGAGTGTCTCGTCAGTAGAGGGGCTGGGCGACGAGTGCCGCTTCGCGTGTACACTGGGCGGTATCGGGTTTCGCCGCGCCGCCGGGCTGTCGGAGCGCCGCGATTTCCTGTCTGGCTGCGGCGAGATCGGTGGTGAAGGCCGGATCGCCCTGCATGGCGGTCAGCGTGGACGAGGCCGACAGTCGCCCCGCATCGACCGCGCTGGCATTGTGGACGCCGCACACGATCCGGCTTTCGCCGTACGCCCGACCGCGCGCGAGAAGCGCGGTTGCACGATCGGGCGCGATTTGCGCGAGCACCGTCGCCATCGTCCAGCCGGCGGTCGTATGGCCCGACGGATAATCATAGCTGTCCGCAACTTCGGCCGCGGGCTGGCAGATCGGTCCGCGGTCGATCAGGAACGGCCGCTGCCGCTTGTAGAAGGTCTTGGCGATGCCGGTCTGGCGCCCAGTGTCGAACATGGCGCGCCGCAGCAGCGCGGCGGTCCGCGGCGCATTTTCAGGCGTCATCGCGATCCCCATGGCGCAACTGAAGTCGCGGAACAGGTCGACGGGCGCGGACTTCACGTCGCTGGTGGCCATCGCCCAGCGCGGACTGCCCTGCAAAGCCCGCGTCGCCTTGAAGATCGCGCGGTCGGCGAGACCGCGAGGATCGGTCGACTTCGGCGCAGGCGGCAGGATGGCCAACACATCGAACGCGTCCGGCTTTAGATACCCCGACGGCCCGAGTACCTGCTGCGCACCGGCGACGGCACCGAGGCCAGCCAGCGTGACGGCGAGGATAAGCGGCAAACGAGTCATGCGGTCGGCATCCTGATGGCTTGGATCATGGGAGTCGTGAGAAAGCGCCCACCGATCGCGTGACGATGATGGGCCGCGAATATGTCAGTCACGTTGCATCGCCCGCTCCCACAGCGCAGCGGTCTCCGCTGGCGGCGGACCGTCGATCACGAGCAGCAACCGCTCCTCGCCGGTACCCGCGATCGGCGGCGAACGGTGGACGATCGCCTGTTCGCCGGCGAGGATACGGCCCTTGAACAGGCCGACCGCGCCGGGAGCGAGCGATCGCGATGTCTCGACAGCCGGCGCATCGGCGGTCTCTACCGATCGTTCGATCCACTGCGTCCCCGACCCGCGATAGGTGCAGATCAGCCGGACGGACACGTAATCCGCATGCCAGCGTTTGCAGGCGTCGCCCACCACGCGCTCCAGCCGGATCACGACGTGCGACAGGTTCATGATCGCCGCGAAGGACTGAGCCAATGCAGCGATGTCCGCGGCGATGTCCGCATGCCAGGCGGCGGGCGGCTGCTGCGCGAACGCATCGATCAGTGCGGCATGCGCGCGATCGACCGTTGCCGTGATCTGGATCGTGCTGAAACCGTCCAGCGATCCGACCGACGGCATCGAAGGGCGCTCCCAGATTGCGAGATTGACGTCGGGGTCGAGGATCGCCGCGAAAGCCTCGACGGTCCGCGCGCGGTGAACGTGCGAGTGGCACCCGGCGAGTATCGATGCTCCGTTCATCAGGCCATCTCCCGCACGCCCCAGGCGGGGAACGGATCGGGCAGCTCCTCCCACAGCCGGGGCGTGAACGCGGCTGCGGGGACGAGGCACGCATCGAGGCGACGCCTGATCTCGGCCTCGTCCATGTCGATGCCGATGAAGACCAGTTCCTGCCGTCGGTCGCCCCAGATCGGCGACCATTTCGCCGCGACCATCCGGTCCCACGCTTCGCCGCTCGGGCGCTTCGTTTCCGGTACGCACGCCCACCAGCGGCCCAGCGCCTCCGTCGCCGACTGCGCTCCGGCCTGCGCAAGTTCGCCGCACCAGTCTGGACGGGTCGCCAGCCAGAAATGCCCCTTCGCGCGGACCACGCCCGGCCAGCCGCCGCGTGCGAAGGCGTGGAACTTGACCGGGTCGAATGGCGCGCGAGCGCGGTAGACGAAGCTCTCGACGCCGTATTCCTCGCTCTCGGGACGATGATCGGCATGGCCGTAGAGTTCCTTGGCCCAGAGCGGATGCAGTTCCGCCTTCTCGTCGTCGAACAGCCCGGTCTCGATCACCGAGTCGAGCGGTACGTGTCCGTGGCGTGCCTCGACGATGCGGGCATCGGCGTTGAGCGACGCCACCAGCTTGCGGACGGTTGCCAATTGCGTGGCGTCGACGAGATCGGTCTTGGTGATGACGATCACGTCCGCAAACTCGATCTGCTCGACGAGCAGCCCGACTAGGCTGCGGCGATCGTCGTCGCCGAGCGCCTCGCCTCGGTCGGCGAGGAAGTCGGTGCTGGCATAGTCGCGGAGCAGATTGGCGGCGTCGACCACCGTCACCATCGTGTCGAGCCGCGCGACGTCCGACAGGCTGTCGCCCTGCTCGTCCTCGAACGAGAAGGTCGCGGCGACCGGCAGCGGCTCTGAGATACCGGTGCTTTCGATCACCAGGCAGTCGAACCGCCCGGCATCGGCCAGCGCGCGCACTTCGACCAGCAGGTCCTCGCGCAGCGTGCAGCAGATGCAGCCATTGGTCATCTCGACCAGCGTGTCCTCGCCGCGCGACAAGGCCGTATCGCCGCTGCGTACCAGGTCGGCGTCGATGTTCACCTCCGACATGTCGTTGACGATCACCGCTACGCGCCGGCCTTCCCGGTTGGCGAGGATGTGATTGAGGAGCGTCGTCTTTCCGGCACCCAGGAACCCGGACAGGACCGTCACGGGTAACAGCGGCTTTGCATCTTGCACCATCGACCAACCCCATATGTTATGATATTATATATCATTACGATGGTGATAGTGGTTGTGGCAAGATGAGAACGATGCGGACGTGCGGAATGGATTGGCTCGATCGTGTAGCCATGGCGGGATCGGCGGCGTGCATGGTTCACTGCCTCGCGCTGCCGCTCCTGTTGGCGGCAGTGCCGACGGTGTCCGCGTTCATCGTCATACCCGAGAGCTTCCACCGCTGGGTGCTGCTGTTCGCGGCACCAATGGCGGTGATCGCACTGGTCGGCGGACGCGCGCGTCACGCGGCGTCGTGGCCGCTGTTCCTTGGCGCCGCCGGGCTGGGTCTGATGACGATAGGAGCCTTCGTACTGCGGGAAGGCGGCGTCGAAATTGCCGTCACGGTGACTGGCGGCATCCTCGTGGCGCTAGCGCATGTGACCAATCTGCGGTTGCGGCATAGCTGCGGCGGCCCGGATCCAATACCCGGCATACCGAGGTAAAGATCACAGGCCGTAATTCGTGAACCCCGATAGTGGCGGCAGTGTCGCAATTTCGGTCGGCTTCTTCAGCCCGCACAGATCGACATGATTCAGGCGGGGAAGGGCGCAAGGTAGGTCTCAGTCTCCTTCAGCGGCAGTTGATCCGGTCGGACCAATGAGCGACGCAAGCCGCTGCCCGGATAGCCAAGCGGCCTCGATCCGGGGTCCGAGGAGCCAGTCGCCGCATGCGCCCAGTTGGATGTCCGCGTTCCAGAACGCACCGCGGTCCAGCGCGTTGGTCTTCGCATACCGCCAGCGATGGGCGCTGGTCGCGATGATAGCAGGCGACGCGGCGCCGATGTGGTCCGCGAATGCTGCGAGCAATGCCTGTTCGACTATCTCCGGCGTATCTTCGAGATGCGCGCGCGACCAGTCGGCACTGGCCTGAAGTACCCACGCCTCCGGTCCGGTCCGCCCGGGCTTGGCCGAGTTGCGGACGGCGGACCCGATCGCTCCCAAATTCGTCACCCGGTCGTATTCGAGCGGCACCGGACCATCGAACGCCGCCATGACGGTCCAACACGGATCGGACACCGCGGAGCGGGCCGCATCGGCGAGCGCATTGTCATGCGCCGCGATCAGGGGCGCGACCTGTTCTGCAGGTACCGCGACGATCGCCGCATCGAACCGTTCGTCGCCGATCCGCCAGTCGCCGTCATGCGAGACGCTGTCGATCGCCGTATTCCATCGAACATCCAGGTCGCCCGCCATCGCGCGGACCGGCGCATTCATCGTCGGCGTCCCGACCCAGGCATCCGGGCCAGCAGGCGACCAGCGCGCGACGTGGCCCGCCTGCGCCCAACGATCGACCTGCGCGACGAAGGCGGGATCGCGCGCCGTGAGATATTGCGCGCCGTGATCGAACGCAGCCTCGCCCAGCGGCGTGTCGATCCGGCGCGTCGACATCCTGCCGCCGGGCCCGCGGCCCTTGTCGAACAGGACGGGGTGATGACCCATGCCGCATAGCGCATGCGCACAAGACAGGCCCGCCATCCCCGCGCCGATGATCCCAATCCGCATGATACCCCCGTGCCGGCGTGCAACACTCAAGCGTGCAACGGACCGGACATCCTCAAACGCGAAGATTGTCGATTGGAGCCGGACCAGCGCAGATTTCGTCCCACGTTGCCGGCTTGAGGATGAAGCGTCAGCTTCGAACGTCTCCGCCACCGAAGACGACCTGGTTGCGCACGGCAGGTTGGAACAGGCCGTAAAGGAACGGCAGGTTGCCGCCGCTCACCGCATCGAGCGCGGCACGGTGTTCCGGCGGCAGGCGAAGGCCGAGTGCGGCGACATTGTCGGTCACTTGTTCGGGCCGGCTCACGCCCATCAACGTCGATGCGACCCCCGGCTGCCCGACCACCCAGGACAGCGCGACGCGTGCCGGCGTTTCGCCGACCTCGCCCGCGATGCGCTTGAGTATTTCGAGGATCTGCCAGTTGCGTTCGGTGAACAGCGTGCCGCCGAAGGGATTGTCGCCGTCGAGCCGCTTGTCGTCCGCGGGCCGCGCGGTATCGTCCGGCCCGGCCTGGTTGGGGACGCCACCCGCCCGCTTCGGTCCCGCCTCGACGGTGGCGCGGTCGTACTTGCCGGTCAGCAAGCCATAGGCGAGGGGGCTCCAGGGAACGAGGCCCATGCCCGCCGACCGCGCGAGCGGCAGGTGCTCGGCCTCGACCCCACGCTCGACCAGCGAGTAGAAATATTGCAGGCCGATCGGCGCCGGATGACCCTGGACGCGGGCCAGGGTGGCGAGTTCGGCGACATACCACGCAGGCGTATTGGATATGCCCCAATAGCGGATCTTGCCCGCTGCGACG
Organism: Sphingomonas sp. PP-CC-1A-547; assembly: GCF_003610375.1. GTDB lineage: Bacteria > Pseudomonadota > Alphaproteobacteria > Sphingomonadales > Sphingomonadaceae > Sphingomonas. The sequence continues at coordinate 77,211 of NZ_RAPZ01000012.1, read as the reverse complement.
AGCGCGGTCATCGTCCGCAGCAATTCTTCGGCGGGGGTGACGCCGTCCCAGACATGCACCCAGTACAGGTCGATGAAATCCGTCTTGAGCCGGCGGAGCGAACCCTCGACCGACGCCATAATGTGGCGTGCGCCATTGCCGCCCGCATGATAGCCACGGCCGGTAGCGAACCCGGATTTCGTCGCGATGACGATCCGGTCGCGCGACGATTGCGCGGCGACGAACGCGCCGACCATCTCTTCGGATCGGCCCCCCGCATAGACGTCGGCGGTATCCACGAAATTGCCGCCGAGATCGGTGTAGCGATCGAACACCGCGCGGCTGCCGCGCTCGTCCAGCCCCCATCGCGGCGTGCCGAAGGTCATCGTGCCGAGCGCCAGCGGGCTGACGAGCAAGCCGGAGCGGCCGAGCGGACGGTAGGTGTCGAGGTTCATGATGGCATCCTGCACTGTGTCGCCTCCAGATGGACGCCGGACCGCCCGAGGATTAGATCGTCTGCGGCGCATGGGTTGCTGAAGGATGTTCACGAATGGATCGCGATCTCTGGTCCGGTCTCGCGGTGTTCGAGACAATCGTCGAGGCTGGCAGTTTCGCACGGGCGGCGACGCGCCTGGGGTTGTCCGCCTCCGCGCTCAGCCACGCGATGCGATCGCTGGAGACGAAACTGGGCGTTCGACTGCTCGATCGCACCACCCGGTCGCTGGCGCCGACACCCGCAGGCGAGGAACTGCTGGCACGGTTGAGGCCGGCGATCGCCTCGGTCGCGAGCGCGCTGGCCGATCTCGACAATGCCCGCGAACGGCCGGCGGGACGGATTCGCGTCAGCGCGCACCGGGTTGCCGCCATCTACGCCATCCTGCCGCGGCTGGCCGACTTTGCGCAGGCCTATCCCGACATCGCCGTCGAACTGGTGGTCAACGACGGGTTCGTCGACATCGTCGCGGACCGCTTCGATTGCGGAGTCCGTCACGCGCAGAGCTTGCAAGCCGACATGATATCGGTCCGGATCAGCGCGCCGGTGCCGCTCGTCTTCGTTGCAGCACCGTCCTATCTCGCCGGGCGTGCCCCACCGGTCGATCCCGACGATCTCTCGGCGCATCGTTGCCTGTGTTACAGGTACACGTCGTCCGGCGTGGTCCACCGCTGGGAATTCGAACGGGATGGCCGGACGTTGGAACGATCGGTCCGCGGCGACTTCACGACCAACGACATCGACGTGATGCGCGACGCCGCGGTGTCGGGGCTAGGCGTAACCTGCCTGCCGCTGCCGCATGCTGCGCTACAGCTGGCCGACGGCACGCTGGTCGAGGTGCTCACCGGCTGGGCACCCACGCTGGCGCCGAACCATCTCTATTATCCCAGCCGACGCCAGCCCACCGCCGCGTTCCAGGCCTTCGTGACGGCAATGCGCGCCTGATCGCGCGCGCTAAGGCCGGCTCCCGGAGCGACGGGACGTCGGATGCACGTGTATCAGCGCGCTTCGATCAGGCTGTCGAGCAGGATCGGTGCGAAGTCGTGGCCATCGACGCCGACGTCGAACTGGCGCGGCATCGGTTTCAGCCGGCCGTGGCTGTGCCCGTGCAGGTTCAGCGCACCACGGTGCTGCCCATTCCAACTTCGGAACGGATAATGACAGAGAACGAGCTGTCGGCCATCCAGCTCGATTTCCGCATAGTCGCCGACGCTCGTCCACCCGTGCGCCGCCAGCGTCGCATCCGGATCGTTATTGCCACGCAGCAGGTGCTTGCTCCCGTTCAGTCGGGCGAGCAGTTCGGCGACATCCGTCGGGCGACGTGCCACGTCGCCCAGGTGCCACACCACGTCATCGGGGCCGACGACCGCGTTCCAGCGCTCGACCAACGCCGCATCCATTTCGGCGGTGTTGGCAAACGGTCGTCGCGAGATGTTGATCGTGCGATGGTCGCCGAAATGCGTGTCGGCCGTGAAGAATACGCTCATGAGTGCCGCAACGTCCGTTCGTCTGTCATCACGTAGGAACGAGCACCAGCGTCAAAGGTTCGGCGCGATAGCGGGGTGACGCCGGACCCGGGCGTCTTACCTGAACGTCTTACAATGCGTCGAACGTGGACTATCTCGCGGCAACGCATGACGACCGACCGACCCTTGATCCTGGCAATAGGTGACAGCCTGATTGCCGGTTACGGCCTGCAGGCTGCCGATAGTTTTCCCGCACGATTGCAGGCATCGCTGCAGACGGCATGTCCCGGCGCCCGCGTGGTGAACGCCGGGGTGTCGGGCGATACCACTGCCGACGTGCTGCGGCGCCTGCCCCGCTTGCTGTCCTCGCTCGACCAGCGGCCCGTACTCGCGATCGTTCAGGTGGGACCGAACGATGTCCTGCGGCAGATTCCGGTGGCGCGTACGCGGGCGAACCTCGAGCAGATTCTGCTGAGCCTGGGTAGCTGTGGCATTCCCGTGTTGCTGACCACCGTCGACCCCCCGGCGTTCATCCGTGACCGCGCCGCGGCGTATCTGGGCATCCACGCGGGGTTGGCTGCCGAGCATGGCGCGACCGTCTGGCCATTCTTTCCGCCCGGCGTGTTGGGACATTCCGAGATGGTACTGGCGGATCGGGTGCATCCCAACGCTGCGGCGATCGCAGCGGTGGTCGCGGCGATGCTGCCGACCGTTAAGGGTATGCTGTAGTGCCTGTATTCAAGCGCAACCACGGGCGTTCCCGGATTTCAGCTATGAGGCCGAGTGAGTCATGGTGACGGAGCCCAAATGGTTGAAAGCCGCGCGCGCGAAGCTGGGCACGAAGGAAGCTGCCGGATCGGCCAACAGCGCGACGATCTTGGGTTGGGCGAAGCGGCTGGGGACGAAGGTCCTCGGGATGGTTTACAACGCCGACAGCGTCCCGTGGTGTGGGGTGTTCGTTGCCTATTGCCTTCAGGAAGACGGTATCGAGCCGGTCGCTATCGCGGTGCGCGCAACGTCATGGTCGACATGGGGATCGGCGCTGCGGCCGGAGCGGTTGGCGCCCGGTGCGGTGCTGGTGTTCGAGCGTCCGGGTGGTGGTCATGTCGGGTTCTATGTCGGCGAAGACCCAACCGCGTATCACGTCCTTGGCGGCAACCAGGGCGATACCGTCAGCGTAGCCCGGATTGCCAAGGACCGCTGCATCGCGCGGCGTTGGCCATCTGGCCGTCCCGTCATCGGCAAGCCGGTCCAGATGGCGGCGAGGAAGCCAATCTCCACCGACGAGGCCTGATGCGTTTGGCGCCGGCCTGACGCGCAGCCATCTGGTCGCAATGCGACCGATGACGACCGCGCCGGCAGATCGAATCTGCACCAGCGCGCGCCGTCGCGTTAGCCTACCGGACGCCGAACCCCGCCGTGCTGTTCGCGCCATCGTCGGTTCGCTCGCGACCAGCCAGGACGTTCTCGAGTTCGGCGAGCGAATGCGGCACGTCGATGTGCTGCGCGCCAAGGAACAGGCGTGATCCATCGCCCTCGGGTACCGCGTGGGTCAGCTTGTCGATATCTACCAGCGCCTTGCCCTGCGGCAAGATCTCGATCTGAACAAATCGCATGTCATTTCCCATCTTGCGTCTGACGGCTCGATTGCCACGCAGGCGATAACGCACGACTGAACTACGCAATTTTTGTCTCTGCGTCCTCCGAGATCTATTCGGTGCGTTGCAGCAGGTCGGCCAGATCCTGCTTCCAGAACCGGGCCGCAGTGTGGGTGCCGTGGCCGCGCGTGTCGGTGCTCTCCGGAATCATGCGAAATCGCGCGCTTTTCATGCGGGCAACGGCGCGTTGCGGGTAATCGAGATTGCGTGGGTTGATGAAATCGTCGGCCGAGTTGATCCAGGTCGTCGGCGCGGTGATCGCCTCCAGCCGCGACCGGGGCGCATAGGTCCGCGAGGCATCGAGTTGATACACGAGGTCATTGGCATCCGTCCCGTCGATCGACGCTGCGACCCGTTGCTCGGCAAAGGCCTCGGCGGCATCGCGCCCGGGATATTGTTTCTGGAAGAAGAGCGGCGCACCACCAGCGACGAACAGCAGGCTGGCGGCGGTGCGCAGGCCCTGCACCGGTGGCGTCCGGTACTCGCCGCCTGCCCAGGCCGGATCGGCCTTGATCCCGTCGATCGCGAGCTTGCGCCACATGCGGTTCAGCCCCGCGATCTCGACAGGCTCGCAAGCGAGCGGCATGAGCGCGCGGGCGAATTCGGGGTGCGTCTCGCCCCAGATCAGACTGTGCATGCAGCCCATCGACGTTCCCATGATCAGCCGCATGCGGCGGATGCCCAGGCCGTCGTGGAGCAGCCGGTACTGCGCCTCGACCATGTCGTCGTAATCATAGTGCGGGAACCGCATGTGCAGCCCGTCGGACGGTTTCGAGGATTTGCCGTGCCCGATCCCGTCGGGAAGGATGATCCAGTAGCGCGTGATGTCCAGCGGCTGACCAGGGCCGTAGAGTTCGTCGGCGAACTGCGGGCTGAGGAACTGGCGGCCTGTTCCACCCGTACCGTGCAGGACCATCACCGCGTTGTCGATTTCACCCCGCGCATTCCAGTGCGGCTGCCCCAGCATCGTATAGTTGAGGCGCAGTTCCGGCAGGGTCTCGCCCGAGCGGAAGCGAAAGCGGCGGACCGTGAACTGCGCGTCGCGTGCCGGCCATTTCGACATGGACGGGGCGGTCTTGACCGCGGGCGTAAGCGGCGGCGTCTGGGGGGCGGCGGCCTGGAGAAGCAGGAGCGAGAGCAGGAACGACATGACCTATCGTTGCGTCTAAGCGGATCGCGCGCAAGTGGTGTCCCGATACACAGGGGTTAACGTTCGGAGGCAGGGCTTCGACAAGGACGCGGCAATTGGAGTTCGGAATCCGGATTCCAACGCGAGGACTTCAGTCGTGAAGGCCTGCCACGCCAAGTGTCCCCAGGTTCAAGGTAAGCTGCAGGTTCAGCGCATTGTCCATCTGGGCGCGTGCGCCACCGCGCCCGAACCGGTACTGGTTGAGATAGCCGACATCGGCCGTCACCGCCTTGCCGATCGGGAAGGCCAGCCCGACGATGTTGCGCATCCGCTCATACCCGGCGCGCTGGCCCCAGGTCGTACTGTTCGGCAGGAAAAAGCTCTCGTGGCTGACGAACAAGGCCAATCGCTTGGGTCCGAGCGGCAAATTGTACCGCAGCAACGGCCGGATCCGGAAGCCGATCTCGCTACCGTCGGGGTTGAAGCGTTCGTCGAGTCGCAATCGCCCGGCGAAGCGCCCGCTGGTGACCACGATCTGCTGGCGGAGCCGGTCCTCGTCCGGCGCGAGGTTGCGACTGTGAAAGCCGACATGGCGGTATCCGAATCCGAGTTCGACGCCCTTGGCCAACTGCCAGCCGAGGAGCGCACCGAATTCGGTGGTGTAGATCCCGTCCTGGCGGTCGCTGGTCCGCGCAATCTCTTCCAGCGTTACCCGCAATTTTGGTGCGATGGGAACGACCACGTTGAGCTGCTCCCACGCCTGCGTATCCTGTTGCTGTGCCCAGGCGGGGGCGGCAACCAGCAACAGCGGCAAAACTGCCAGGGGTGAAGCGCGATACATCGCATGGTGTTGGCACGGCTCTGCCGATGCAGGCAATGGACTGGCGTCGCCTCGGTCCTTTTCATCGATTGCATGCCTGGCAACAATCGTGTGACGCTACGTGTAGCTCGCCAGCCGCTAAATCGGTCGCGAGACGATGTGTCTGAAACTGATAAGGCCGGTCCCATGGTTGTGACGCGACATGGTTGAGGGCGGATCGCTGCGAACGGTAAGCGTCGGGATCAGGGAGGTGCTGGGTGCACCCCTGCCTGGCGAACCCGCCAGGGGCGACGTGCGAGCCCTTCTGCTGGGTACGCGTATCGATACCCGCAATTTGCAGGACTTTGCGGAGCCCGAAACCCTCAACCTGTCGGGGGTCGGGGCCGCGTTCGTCTTTCGCTACGGTGTCCTGGTGCTGATCGGGGCGGCGGTCGAAACCGAGCGTCGGTTCATCGAAACCCTGTCCGAGCACATCATCGATCCGCTGGCCACGCCCGAAACCGAAACCGCCTGGATCGAGATTTCCGCGGACCGCGAGGAAACGGTCAGTGCAGACGGACACATACGATTGAGGGAGGCGTCACGGGAACGCTTGTTGCTGACGGCCACCGTCGTCGCCCGGAGCGTCGTCCTCGCGCGGGATGAAGGCCGTATTGCCGAAGCGTTCGATCGCGTGGAGCCGCTCATCAACGAACTGCGCATCCACGGTCGTGCGGTGATGCCGATCCGACGCGTCATGCAGAGCATCGGTGACGTTCTTGCGGCGCAGCACCGCGTCGTCGGCCGGGCGCAAATCTCCGAGAAGCCGGACCTGCTCTGGGATCATCCCGAACTCGACCGGCTTTACGGGCGTCTCGAAGCCGAGTTCGAACTGGGCGACCGCGCACGCGCCATGGAACGCAAGCTTGAGGTGATCGGCGACGCTGCCGAATGGCTGCTCGACCTGGTCCAGGACAAGCGCTCGTTGCGGCTCGAGCTTGCCGTAATCGGGCTGATCGCGTTCGAGGTCAGCCTCAACATATACGAATTGTGGCGTCACTGACGACGACGCGCTGTCAGACCGGGCTTTAGTCCGTTCATCGCACCACCAAACGGGCGATAGCGCGACGAGTACCACAGAAGCTGTGGCACCGCCTCGCATTCAGACGATCGGTTCAGCTCGAGTGTTCGACGACCCAGCCCGCCGGCGTACTCCGCATCGACGTCTTGCAGTAGCGGCAGATGCTGGTATCCGCGCCGCGACCCTTGAAGACGGTGTGTCTGCGAGACCGACGATGTATGCCGATCATGCATTTGGCACGTCCGATAAGTCTCTGAAACATCGCGATCTCCTTGATCGCAACGTAACGCCCGACGGGACGCCCGCGATTAAATTCGCGGTCATCCAGGTCCCGAAATAGAACATTCGCGCTCGTGATCCACAGGCAACGACGAGCCCAGACGCCCCGCGTTATTCCGCCACCTGGGGATATTTCATCTCCCATCCGGCTCGCCCCGAGCGCTCCGTTCTCTGATTTCGGATCCGATGCTGCCATTGCCGATCATCCCAAATCGACGGGGATGACCTTGCTTCGGACTGGGCGGCCAAACATGCTTCATGGCTTGCTTACCAATCCGCGCTACGGATCACTGCCATGGATCACGACGCTCAGCTTGCCGGTACGGCCGAGACCGACCCTCGCCCGCAGTCGGCGGTCAGTCACGGCGCGGGTCTGTCGGGACTCGTCGGGGTGCTTGTCTGGATCGGGGTCGCGCGACATTACGGCATGGACGGGCCATATTCCGCGCTCGTCAACGTCGGCGCCTGCGGACTGCCGATGATCGTCTGGTCGTTGCTGGTCGACAAGGTTCATCGCAATCCCAGTACCGGGATCGACTGGTCGGCCGCCAGGCTCTGGCGCGAAACGCTGGACCTGAGCCTGACGAAGCTCGCCGGGCTGTGGGCGACGTGGGCGGGGATCGCGGTGATCTACGGTGCCGGGCGATTTTATTGGGAAGGCAATTTCGCGTTTGCGATGTGGTGCTTCACCAATGCCGCACCGATCCTGTTCGTCGCGTCGGTTCCCTATGTCCTTTGGATCGACCGCTATCTCGTCGAGCCGCGCGACGGCGCCTGGCACCTTGGCGCGTGGCTGACCGGGCAGGCGGGCGTCGACCGCGAGGTGATCTATGGCCATTTGCGCACATGGGGGGTGAAGACGTTCTTCCTCGCCTTCATGCTCGCGATCGTCCCGCCGGGCTTCGGCAATTTCGTCCGCGGCGACGTCGCGTCGGTGTTGCGTGATCCGGTCGCGCTGTCGGGCTGGCTGGTGACGTTGATGTTCCTGATCGACGTGGCGTTCGCGACGGTCGGCTATCTACTCACGTTCCGCCTGCTCGATTCACACATCCGCAGCGCCAATCCGTTCGCCGCAGCCTGGATGCCCGCGCTGATGTGCTATCCGCCGTTCATCCTGATGACGACAGGCGGCCCGCTCGATTATCATCCGGGCACGTCGGACTGGGCGTACTGGTTCCAGGGGCATCCGATCCTGCTCGCGCTGATCGGCACGGTGCTGGTCGGGCTGACCGCGATCTACGCCTGGGCGACGATGGCGTTCGGCTTCCGCTTCTCGAACCTCACCAACCGGGGGATCCTGACGCATGGCCCGTACGCGGTGTCGCGGCATCCGGCGTATCTGTCGAAGAACCTGTTCTGGTGGATTTCGACGATCCCGGTGCTGACGCTCGGCAGCATGGTCGATGCGGCGCGTGCGACGCTGCTGATGGCGGCGGTCAGCGGCGTGTATTACTGGCGCGCGAAGACCGAGGAGCGGCATCTGAAGCTCGACCCGGACTATCGCGTTTATTTCGACTGGATGTCGCGAAACGGGCTGGTGCCGCGGTTGTTCGCGAAGCTGCGCGGCTGATCCCCCCCCCCGCGCTTGCGGGAGGGGTTAGGGGAGGGGCTGTTCTACGCCTGTAGCACGACATCCGCGGCCAAGCCCTTCCCCGGCCCCTCCCGTAAACGGGAGGGGAGCAGTCAGAAGCTGGCTTCGTCGTACACCTTCGACACGTCGCCACCCCAGATGCCGTTATAGCGGTCCAGCAACACTTCGGCGGGCACCTTGCCGCTCCGGACGATCTCGCGCAGCGGATCGAGGAAGCCGGTCTCGTTGTCGCCCGCGCGGTTGAACCGCGCGCGTGCCGACAGTCCGGCCCCGGCGATGTCGAGCACGTCGCCCGCAATGTCGCGCAGCGTGCCACCGCCTGCGATCGGCGCGTTCAGCCCGAGCTTCGGCACCGCATCGCGCAACGCCTGGCGCTCGTCGATCGTCCAGTCCTTGACCAGGTCCCACGCCGCATCGAGCGCACCCTGATCGTACAACAGCCCGACCCACAAGGCCGGCAGCGCGCAGATCCGGTTCCACGGCCCCCCATCGGCGCCGCGCATCTCGAGGAACGTCTTCAGCCGGACCTCGGGGAAGGCGGTCGACAGATGATCGGTCCAGTCGTCGAGCGTAGGCTTCTCGCCCGGCAGCACCGACAATTCGCCCTTCAGGAAATCGCGGAACGAGAGGCCGGCGGCGTCGATATACTTGCCCTCGCGGTAGACGAAGTACATCGGCACATCGAGCGCATACTCGGCGTAGCGCTCATAGCCGAAGCCATCCTCGAACACGAACGGCAGCATGCCCGTGCGATGCGGATCGGTGTCGGACCAGATATGGCTGCGATACGACAGCATGCCGTTGGGCTTGCCCTCGGTGAACGGCGAGTTCGCGAACAGCGCGGTCGCCAGCGGCTGGAGCGCCAGCCCGACGCGGAATTTCTTCACCATGTCCGCCTCGGACGCGTAATCCAGGTTCACCTGAATCGTGCAGGTCCGCAGCATCATGTCGAGCCCCATGCTGCCGACGCGCGGCATGTGCCGCAACATGATCGCATAGCGCCCCTTGGGCATCGTAGGTAGTTCGGCGCGCGTCTTGTCCGGCCACATGCCGAGTCCAAGGAAGCCGATGCCGAGCTTTTCACCCGCCGCCTTCACCTGTTCCAGATGGCGGCCGGTCTCGGCGCAGGTCTCGTGCAAACTGTCGAGCGGCGCGCCCGACAGTTCGAACTGGCCCGCGGGCTCCAGGCTGATGCTGCCGTCGGGCCCCGACATGGCGATGGCGTTTCCGCCCTCCATGACCGGCTTCCAGCCATATTGCTCCAGCTCGCCAAGCAACGCGCGGATGCCGCTTGGTTCGTCATAGGACGGCGCATGGTGATCGCCGTTCGCATAGACGAACTTCTCGTGCTCGGTGCCGATCCGCCACGCATCCTTTGGCTTTTCGCCGCCCGCGAAGCTGGCGATCAACTGGTCGCGCGACTCGATCGTCGGGCTGGTCTTTTTCGGAGCGGGAATCGTCGTCATCGCCGCGCCTTACGCGTCGATGAACGAGGGTGCTAGAGGGGATTCGGACCAATCGGTAGCAATGTCGTATCGATCATTCGCCGCGCCAATCTCCCGCCGCTGCCATCCACAAGGCAACGGCCGCCCCTGCCGCGGTTTCGGCGCGAAGAATCCGCGGCCCCAGCCCGATGCCGACCGCGTTCGGATGCGCGCGAATCGCCTCGCGTTCATCGGCATCGAAGCCGCCCTCGGGCCCGATCAGGATCGCCGCTGGTCCCGGCCGCGACCGCATCGCCTCCAGCGCCGGCACGCCGCCGGTCTCGTCGGCAAAGAACAGCGCGCGATCAACGGGCCAGTCGCGGAGCAGCGCGGCGAGCTTCACCGGTTCGGCGACCTCGGGCAGCGCGGTGCGCCCGCATTGCTCGGCCGCCTCGATCATCTGCGTGCGCAGCCGCTCGGTATTGGGCTTGTCGACGATCGTTCGCCGGGTGACCACCGGCTGCAGCCTAGCGACGCCGAGCTCGCACGCCTTTTCCGCCATCCAGTCGACCCGACCCTTCTTGAGCGGCGCGGCACACAGCCACAGATCGGGCACATCTTCGCGCGGGCGCAGCAATTCGGTGACGTCGAGCATCAAGTCGCGCTTGCCGACGCTCGAAGCGACGCCGAGCCATTCGCCGGTCCGGTCGTCGAACAGCTTGACCGGATCGCCGATCTTCATCCGCATTACGCCTGCGAGATAATGCGCCGCCGACCCGTCGACGTGAAGCGGACCGGCCGCGAGCGGCGTATCGATGAACAGGCGCGGCGTGGATTGCGGCGGCCAGGCAGGAGTTGCAGGCATAAGCGTCGCTCTAGCAAATCCTCCCCGGCACGGGGAGGGGGACCAGCGAAGCTGGTGGAGGGGGGGCTTCCACAGGCGTCACGCTAGCGTTCAGCGTCTTCCACAAGGGTTGGGGCGCGTGCCTCGCCCTCCGCCAGCGAAGCGCTCGCGGCGATCCCCCTCCACCCGTCGCCGATGGCGAACGGTCCCCTCCCCGTGCCGGGGAGGATGGCACTTCTCGCTCCCCTCCCTGGAAGGGAGGGGCTGGGGGTGGGTTGGCTCGGAATTGCCGGCACGTCCGCCAAGCAGCCGACCCACCCCCGACCCCTCCCTTCCAGGGAGGGGAGAAGATTAGCGCTTCCGGCCCACGCAAAAACTCAGTTCAGCGTCTCCGCCGCGCCCACATTTTTCGCGCGATCACCCAAGCCACAACCAGGACCACAACCCCAAGGATCAACACCCCCGCGACCGCCCCTGCGACCCGGAAAATCCCCCAGAACAACGCCTCGACGAAGCGGCCGACCGCGACCGAAAGGCCGATCATGCGAGAGGGTCCGAACGCGTCACGCCCCACCGGTACCCGGCAAAGGCTTGCGCGCCAAACCCCGTCTTCCTACGCCCCCCATCATGCAGACCAAGCCGAGCCACGCTGAAATCGTCCCCGACAGCGAACATAAGGGCTTGGTCGGTCGCCTCCCGCCGACGCTCCGCGGCCTCGCGCTCCTCGCCCGCTTCGACAGGCCGATCGGCTGGTGGCTGCTGTTCTGGCCAGGCGCCTGGGGAGTCGCGCTCGCCGGTGGCGCGGTGCAGCGCTGGGACCTGATCCTCTGGCTCCTCCTCGGCAGCATCGCGATGCGCGGCGCAGGCTGCGTGTTCAACGACATCGTCGACCGCGACCTCGACGCGCAGGTCGCCCGCACCCGCGCCCGGCCGATCCCGAGCGGACTCGTTTCGATCAAGCTCGCCTGGATCTGGCTCGTCGCGCTCTGCCTGATCGGCTTTGCGGTCCTCCTGCAACTCACCTTCTTCGCCGCGATCGTCGCCCTCACCAGCCTCGCCCCCGTCGCCGCCTATCCGTTCATGAAGCGCATCACCTGGTGGCCGCAGGCGTGGCTCGGCATCGTCTTCTCCTGGGCACTGCTGGTCGGCTGGAGCGATATCGCGGGGGCGCTCGATACGCCGATGTGGCTGCTCTACGCCGGCTCGATCGCGTGGGTGATCGGCTACGACACGATCTACGCGCTGCAGGACCGTGAGGACGATGCGATGATCGGCATCCGCTCTTCCGCGCTCCGCATGGGCAGCCACGTAAAGGCCGGCGTCGGCATCTTCTACGTCGCTGCTGTCGCGTTATGGGCCGCAGCGTTCTGGCAAGTCCGCCCCGACCCGCTCGCGATCGCCGCGCTCGTTCCCGTCGCACTCCACCTTGCATGGCAGGTCGTCACGCTCAAACCCGACACGCACGAAGGCGCCGGCACCGCCGCACTCGCTCGCTTCCGCGCGAACCGTTTCGCCGGACTGCTCATGTTCCTCGCCTGCGTGGTTGTCGGCACGAGCCTGCATCCCTAACTCGCTGATATGCTGACCCCAGACCAAGCCCGCGACCGCGCCCACGACATCGTCCAGCGCGCGAGGGCGGCGGGTGCCGACGCCGCCGACGCGGTCTTCGCCGCCGATGCCGCGCTCGACGTGTCGATGCGCCTCGGCAAGCTCGAGGATATCGGCCGCTCCGAAAGCGAGGATCTCGGCCTGCGCGTGTTCGTCGGCCAGCGTTCCGCCAGCGTCTCCACCTCCGACCTCTCGGCCGCGGCGATGGACGCGTTGGTCGAACGCGCGGTGGCGATGGCACGCGAGGCGCCGGAAGATCCTTGGGCCGGCCTGGCCCCCGCCGACCGCCTCCTCCACGGCATCACCCCAATGCTAGGCCTCGACGACGGCGGCGAAGCCAGCCCCGAGCAACTCCGCGATGCAGCGCTCGAAGCCGAAGACGCCGCCCGAGCGGTCCCCGGCGTTTCGAACAGCGAAGGCGGCGGCGCCAGCGCCTCGCGCAGCGTCTGGGCATTGGCCACCAGCCACGGTTTCGCCGGCGCCTACGCCGCGACCGGCTATGGCGTGTCGGCCAGCGTGCTCGCGGGCGAGGGCGGCGGCATGCAGCGCGATTACGCGCACAGCAGCGCCCGCCTCCGCGCGCATCTCGAATCGCCCGAAGCGATCGGCCGCCGCGCCGGCGAACAAGCCGTCGCGCGCCTCAACCCCGGTCGCCTCGTCAGCGGCGCCACGACGATCGTCTACGACCGCCGCGTCGGCGGATCGCTGGTCGGCCACATGCTCGGCGCGATCTCCGGCCAGGCGATCACGCGGAAGACTAGCTTCCTGCTCGATTCGCTCGGCAGCCAGGTCTTCGCGCACGGCATCACGATCCGCGACGATCCGCACCGCCCGCACGGCCTGCGCTCGCGCCCATTCGACGGCGAAGGCCTGCCTGTCTCGCCAAGCGACATCATCGAGGACGGCATGCTCGAACGCTGGCTGCTCGACTCCGCCTCGGCGCGGCAACTCGGCCTCGAACCTACCGGCCATGCCGCGCGCGGTGTCGGCGGCGGCCCCGGCGTATCGACCAGCAACGTCTTCATGGAGCCGGGCCATGTGCCGCTCGAAACGCTCATCGCGGACATTGAGTCGGGCGTCTACGTCACCGAATTGATGGGCGGCGGGGCGAACGGCGTGACCGGCGATTACAGCCGTGGCGCCGCCGGCTTCCGCATCGAGAACGGCCAGATCACCACGCCGGTCGCCGAGTTCACGATCGCCGGCAACGTCAAGGACATGTTCCTCGCGATGACCCCCGCCAACGACCTCGAATTCCGCTACGGCGTCAACGTGCCGACGCTGCGCGTGGAGGGCATGACGGTGGCGAGTGGCTGACCGGCGGCGCGCGCCCGAGCGGTCCCCTGAGTGGCTGCGCGCGATGGCTGACGCCGTCGCGAGTATCGCCGCGGAGGCTGGCGCGATGGCGCTCGACCGCTTCGACACTGATTTCCAGCGCTGGGAAAAGACCCCCGGCAGCCCGGTCTGCGAACTCGACATCGCAATCGACCGGATGCTCAAGGCGCGCCTGTCGACTTTGCTCCCCGAGGCCGGCTGGCTGTCCGAAGAAACCGCCGACAACGCCGACCGCCTCGCCCACGACCTGCTCTGGGTGGTCGACCCGATCGACGGAACGCGAGACTATATCCGCGCCCGTCCCGGCTGGTGCGTCTCGGTCGCGCTGGTCGACCGCGGCAAGCCCGTGATCGGCATCCTCGAAGCCCCCTCCCGCGACGAACGCTGGCACGCGGTCATAGGGCAGGGCGCTACCCGCAACGGCGTCACGCTGAAAGCCGGCAACCGCACCGACTTCCCCGGCAGCCGCACGCCCGTCGACGCCCTCCCCAAAGCCGACCGAGACCTCGTCATGGTCCACAAACCCAACTCGATCGCCCTGCGCATAGCCATGGTAGCCGCCAACGAAGCCGACCTCGTCGCCACGCTGCGCTGGGGCAACGAATGGGACATCGCCGCCGCTATCCTCGTCGCGAGCGAAGCGGGTGCGGTGGTGACCGATGCACTCGGTGCACCGCTGGTGTTCAACAAGCCGCGCCCGCAGGCGTTCGGCGTACTTGTCTCGACGCCGGGAATACATGCATCGGCAGTCCAGCGCCTGGCGGACCGGGCCCGCGCGATCAACGGCTAGTGCCGGTCAGCGACTTGCCGTTATCGTCGTATCCGGCAGCGTCAGGTCGAGCACCTCCAGTTCGCCGGGGCCGGCCCGTCTATTGATCAGACTGCCGGTAGGCGTTTGATACGTGCCGCGCAGCGAGAACCGCTCGACCCTGTAGACGCCGCGCGCGCCCGCCGCTCCGTCCGTACCCGTATAGCGGCGCGCGGATACCTGCTTGACCAGATACCCCGCCCACCCCGTCGACCGCGATCCGCGTAGGATCTCGGCATCGTCGGTCTTGCCATCGGGCTTGATCCAGAACCCGATATCGACCCACTGGATCGAGCCGACATCGGACGAGCTGGCCGGCACCGGGTTCCTGAGGTCGAATTTGGCGGCGGCGTCCCGTGCCGCCGCCTCTGCCGTTGGTTCATAGGGAGGGCCCCAGATCAGCACCGGTCGGGTCGTCGTGTCGTGGCCGATCTCCCGCACCAACCGGTCGACTTGACCATCATCGGCACGTTGCGCTGCCAGTCGCAAGCGGACCACCCGCGACACCGATCGAAGCGCGGGGTCGGTCGCGGCGGGTCTTGCCTCGGCTTCGGCGAGAAGGCGGGCGGCCCCGGCGGGATCGTTCCGCGCGTTGGCCAGTTCGGCGCGACGCAATGTCGCCAGCATCGCCAACGTCGCGTTGCCGTCGGCAAGCGCCTGCCGTTCGACCGCGCGATAGGAAAGCTCGGCCGTGCGTCCGTCGCGCAGTGCCAGCCACATGTCGCCGGTGGCGAACGCGGCGGCAGTCACCGCGGGATCGTCGCGCGGTAAATTCTCGCGCAGCGTGCGAACTTGGCCACCTACCGCTTTCTTGAAGACATCCATTTCGCCGTCGTGCAGCGACACCGTCGCATAGGCTTCATATAGCGCCGCAACCGGCTTTGGCGCGATCGCGGCATTTTGCTTGTTGCGCGCAACCGCGGCAGCGAGTGTCCGCCTGGCCCGCTGATAGGCGCCTTGGCGGAATTGCTGTTCGGCAAACGCGATCGAGACCTGCGCATCGCGAAGCGGCGGGCAGCCTTGCTCGACGCAGACCTGGTATGCTTCGTCCAGACGTTTGCCCGACACGATGATGTCGGGTGTAGCAGCCTGCATCGCCAGCACGAAAAGCAACCCGATCATGGTCCAGCCTCCGGATCTATCCGGCGACATCGTGCATGATTCGGATCAACGATCAAAGTCTAAATTCATCGGGTCTGATTGCAGTTCATGGCACGCGCTTGCGCTACTGCGCGCCGTCTTTCTCGTATTCGATCTTATTTCCGAAACGCGCGCGTCGTGAGATTGTCGAGGTCGCTGCAAGCCAGACGAGCGCTTCTCATTGAAACACCGCTCGATCCGCGAATTGCCAGCTACCCGAGCATGCGCTTGCCCTTCGTTCGACTGGTCAGGTGGAACTGTAGGCAGCGGTCGCACCGATAGGCCCTGAGCGGTACGCGTCCGGTCTGCGCCACGACGAGCGCGTCGGCTTCGGAGACGAAGCGTGCCTTCCTGCGGCAGACGCTGAGCCGCGTGCGCTTCACCGCCTCAATCCTTGTATTTCATCTCCAGGAAGCGGCCGCGGGTCGACAGGTTGTCGAGGTCGCTCTGCGCGAGGCGGGCGGTCATTTCGCCGATTTCCTGTTCGATCAGCTTCAGGCCGTCGACCAGTTCGGCGTCGGGCGTGCGGCCGTTGCGCGGGGTGGTGCGGAGCGACGCCGGCACCTTCTCGTAATCCTTGACGAAGGCGGGGAGCTGCTCACCGATCAGCTTCCGCACATCGACCGCTTCCTGCGTGTTCGCGTCGAGCGTCGCGAGTTGCGGGGTCAGTGTTTCGAGGCGCAGGCCGATCCGGTCGACCAGCGTCATCGCGGGTGCGGGGAGGGCGGGGCGCTGTGCTTCGAGCCAGCGTTCGGTCTGCGCGGGGAGGGCACGGATGTCGACTGCCGCGAGCCGCTCGGGTGTGGGTGCGCGTTCCGCCGGCCAGACCGCGAACAACACCGTGGCCGCGACCAGCAGCGCCATCACCAGCATCGCGCCGCCGATCCCGAGCGGCACGATCCAGCCGATCACCATCGCCGCGATCAGGATCGCGACGTCAGCGACCGCGATCCGGGTCAGTCGCTTGCCGATCGCCTGCGTCTGCCGTGCCCGCCCCCGCGATGGCGAGCGTGCGATGACGGTGCCCGTCCGGTCGTCGGAAATGCGCGACCAGGAGGCGCGGGCGCTGGCGATGGCGTCGTCGACTTCGCTCACGAGGGTTACATCGCCTCCAGCTTGAACGGGCTGGCGGACGGTCCGCCAAGTTGCCCCTGCGTCGCCCCTTCAGCCCGCGCGATATAGCCACGCGACTTGTCGACCTCGTTCGACAGCGCGCCGACGGTGACCTTCATCGAATCGAGCGCCTTCAGCTTGAACACGTCGATCGCGTCCATCGTGTCGTAGATATTCTGAAACGCGCGCTGCAGCGTCTCCAGCGGGATCGTCGCCGACGCCGCCTGCTCATGGATCTGCGCGGTCTGCGATTTGAGCAGCTTGCCGGTCGAATCGATGATGTTCGCGGTGGTCGTGTTGAGCGCGGTGATCTGCTCCAGCACCAGCTTCTGGTTGGTCAGCGCCTGCGCCACCGTCACCGCGGTGCGCAGCGCGGACACGGTCGTGGTCGAGGCGCGATCTACGCCCTTCACCAGCTCGACATTGTTCTTCTTGACCAGGTCGAGCGCGAGATAGCCCTGCACGGTGACCGCCATCTGCGTCAGCAGGTCCTGCGTGCGCTGGCGCGTGTAGAACAGCGCGGTCTCGCGGATCGCCTTCGCCTTGGCGGGATCGCTGTGGTCGAGGTCGTTGGCGACGTCCTCCAGCTTGGCGTCCATCGTCTTCGACAGATGGATCATCTGCTCAAGCCGCCCCATCGCCGCCCACAGGTTCGCGCGCTCGGTATCGATCGCGGCATTGTCCATCAGCAACTCGTCCTTGCCCGAACCGAGGCTCTTCAGGATCTGCGCGATGTGCGTCTGCGACGACTTATAGCCGTCGAAATAATTGCGCATCTTGCCACCGAACGGGATGATCCCGAACAGCTTCTGCGGCGCGGTGAGGTTGCCCTTCTTGCCGGGATCGAGATCCTCGACGACCCGGCGCAGCTCGGCCAGGTCCTTGCCGACGCCGGTCTCCTGATCCATCGCCTTGACCGGGCGATCGAGGAAGCGGTTCGACTGGCCGGCGGCGTCGCGGATTTCCTTCGCGCCCATCGCAGTGATCGCGTCGACGCGCTTGCCGAATTCGGGCGAATTGACGTCCTGCGCGACGAGATCGGTGACGAAGCCCGACACGCGCTCCTCCAGCTGCGATTTCACGCCGGCATCGACGGGCACGAGGCCGGATGCCTTCGCGGCCGCGACCGTGGGCACCGGATCGGGCGGGGTCAGCACCAGGCCCGGCTCTTCCGTCAGCGTGTTCGGGGTCGTCGCCATGCTCGTGTCTCCGTTCGGTGGGGCATCGTGGCTGCAACCCGCCCCGCGTTCAAGTGGCGTATATAGATAATACACTCAGGCTTGCCAACAGTTCTCCTTGAAACCGGGCGGCCGCGTGGACAGCTTGTCGGTGACATCACAGGAGTTCCAGCATGCGCGCCATCGGCTATACCAAGTCGCTCCCGATCGACGATCCGCAGTCGCTCGTCGAATTCGATCTCCCCAAGCCCGAGGCGACCGGCCGCGACCTGCTGGTCGAAGTGAAGGCGGTGTCGGTCAACCCGGTCGACACCAAGATCCGCCAGCGTCGCGAAGATCCCGACGGCAAGCCGCAGGTGCTCGGCTGGGACGCATCGGGCGTCGTCGTCGCGATCGGTCCGGACGTGACCGGGTTCAAAATCGGCGATGACGTGTTCTACGCAGGCGCGATCGACCGGCCGGGTACCAATTCGGAGTATCACCTCGTCGACGAGCGTATCGTCGGCCACAAGCCGACGTCGCTCGACTGGGCGCAGGCGGCGGCGCTGCCGCTGACCTCGGTCACCGCGTGGGAGACGCTGTTCGACCGGCTCGATGTGCGCAAACCCGTTCCCGGTGCGGCGAACGCGATTCTGATCATCGGCGGGGCAGGCGGGGTCGGCTCGATCACGATCCAGCTCGCGCGGCAGCTCACCGACCTGACCGTGATCGCCACCGCCTCGCGCGACGAGACGCGTGGCTGGGTCGAGGAGCTCGGCGCGCATCATGTGATCGACCACCGTAAGCCGCTCGCCGCGCAGGTCGAGGCGCTCGGGCTGGGAACGCCGGGGTTCGTGTTCTCCACGACGCATACCGACGAACACATCGCCGAGATCGGCGAGCTGCTGGCGCCGCAGGGCCGGCTGGCGCTGATCGACGATCCGAAGACGCTCGACATCGTCCCGCTCAAGCAGAAGTCGATCTCGGTGCACTGGGAGCTGATGTACACGCGCTCGCTGTTCCAGACCGCGGACATGGGCGAGCAGGGGGTGTTGCTCGACGAGGTCGCGCGGCTGGTGGATGCGGGGACGATCCGGACGACGCTCGCGGAGAATTTCGGGCGGATCGACGCGGCGAATTTGCGGAAGGCGCATGAGCGGATCGAGAGCCATACGGCCAAGGGGAAAATCGTGCTGGAGGGGTTCTGAGCCTTCCGACTTTCCAGAGCGTTCCGTTAACCTAGGCCACCCCCCCGGCGAAGGCCGGGGCCCAGTTGGGGGACGTTGCTAACGGATGGCGGCACCTCGTTATTGCCACCTTTTCAACTGGGCCCCGGCCTCCGCCGGGGTGGGTAGAATAGAAGGTGGAGCGTTGCAGGTCGCCGCCACCTAACGATCCTCCCCCGCAAGGGGGAGGTGGCAGGCGTAGCCTGACGGAGGGGGCGGCAAGCGACCACGCCGGATTCGTGTCCTCCCCCTCCGTCCCCTTCGGCGACACCTCCCCCTGGCGGGGGAGGATTGCAATATCCGCTCTGGCGCCCCGGCAAACACGCGATACGCTGCTCACCATGCTCCGCCCGCTGATCCTCGCGCTCGCCCTCCTCCCCGCGGCAGCGACGAATCGTCCCCCACCAGCCGACCCACTCACCGCAACGATCCACACCGAAGACGCCGACCGCTTCGCCGCGCTCTTCGCCAAGACCAAGGGCAAACCCACCGCCGCGCAACTCAAACGCGAGTATCTCGACAAGGGCAGTTTCGGGATTGGCGTCTTCACCCCCGGCCGGATCGTCGACGCGGATACGCTAGCGCGCGCCATCGCCACCAACCCCACCCGCTACGCGCAGGCGATCAAGACCTGCCTCCCCGCCGCCAAGGCCGCCACCGCCGATCTCCGCGCGATCTATCTCGGTCTCCACGGCGCACTCCCCGACGTGAAGCTCCCACAAGTCTATATAGTCTTCGGCGCGAACACGTCCGGCGGCACCGCCAAGCCCGGCGCACAGGTGCTCGGGCTCGAAGTGCTGTGCCGCCTGTCGCCGACGCCCGAGAAACTCCGCCAGACGCTCCGCCATTTCTTCGCCCACGAGACGGTGCATTCGTTCCAGCAGGACGCCGGCATGACGCTCGCCCGCGACCCCCTGCTCACCGCGATCCTGGTCGAAGGCGCGGCGGACTTCATCGCGCAACTCGTCACCGGCGAGGAGCCCGACGCCGCCCGCGCCGCCTGGGCCACCCCGCGCGAGGCCGAACTCTGGCACCAGATGCAGGCTGACATCGCGCTCACCCGCCGCCTCACCGACAAGGACGACCCCGAGGAAGGCTCGCCCGAAGCCAAGGCCTATGCGCGCTGGATCGGCAACTACTCCACGCCGCCCGCCGGCTGGCCACCCGAACTCGGCTATTGGATGGGCCTGCGGATCTGGCAGCGCTACTACGCCGCCGCGCCCGACAAGCACGCCGCGCTGAGGGCAATGCTGGCGGTCCGCGATCCTCGTGCTATTCTCGCCGCCGGAACATACAAGCTCCGCGGAGGTTCCCTCTAAAGGCGACGAAATCCCGCTGCATCTTCCCGCGGCGCAACAATTACGCTATGGCGCGCGCCAACCCCGTTCCTCGTTTCAAGAGAATACATTCATGAGCCTCCGCAACGTGGCGATCATTGCGCACGTCGATCACGGCAAGACGACGCTGGTCGACCAGCTCTTCCGCCAGTCCGGCACCTTCCGCGACAACCAGCGCGTCGAAGAGCGCGCAATGGATTCGAACGACCTCGAAAAAGAGCGTGGCATCACCATTCTCGCCAAGCCGACCTCGGTCGACTGGACCCCTCCCGGCGAGTCCGAGAGCATCCGCATCAACATCGTCGACACGCCCGGCCACGCCGATTTCGGCGGCGAAGTCGAGCGCATCCTGTCGATGGTCGACGGCGTCGTCCTGCTGGTCGATTCGTCGGAAGGCGCGATGCCGCAGACCAAGTTCGTCACCGGCAAGGCGCTCGCGCTTGGCCTGAAGCCGATCGTCGTCGTCAACAAGGTCGATCGCAACGACGCGCGCATCCAGGAAGTGCTCGACGAAGTGTTCGACCTGTTCGTGTCGCTCGATGCGAACGACGACCAGCTCGACTTCCCCGTGCTCTACGCATCGGGCCGCAACGGCTATGCCTCGACCGACATGGACGCGCGCGAAGGCACGCTGATCCCGATGTTCGAGACGATCGTGAAGCACGTGCCGCCGCCCGCCGTGGAAGTCGCCGGCGTGCCGTTCACCTTCCTCGTCACGCTGCTCGACCGCGATCCGTTCCTCGGTCGCGTCCTCACGGGCCGCGTCAATTCGGGTACCGTGAAGACCAACCAGGCGATCCACGCGCTCGATAACGACGGCAAGATCATCGAGACCGGCCGTGCGTCGAAGATCATGTCGTTCCGTGGTCTCGAGCGGGTTCCCGTCGACGAAGCCAAGGCCGGCGACATCATCTCGCTGGCAGGTCTCTCGGTCGCCACGGTTGCCGACACGATCGCCGACATCACGGTGACCGAGCCGCTGCACGCGCAGCCGATCGATCCCCCCACGCTGTCGATGCGTTTTGCCGTGAACGATTCGCCGATGGCGGGCCGCGAGGGCAGCAAGGTGACGTCGCGCATGATCCGCGAGCGCCTGTTCCGCGAAGCCGAGTCGAACGTCGCCGTTAAGGTGACCGAGGCGGCCGACAAGGACAGCTTCGAAGTCGCCGGTCGCGGCGAGCTTCAGCTGGGCGTGCTGATCGAGACGATGCGCCGTGAGGGCTTCGAGCTGGGCATCTCGCGTCCGCGCGTGCTGTTCGGCGAGGACGAGAACGGCAAGAAGACCGAGCCGTACGAGACCGTCATCATCGACGTCGACGAGGAGCATTCGGGTACCGTCGTCGAGAAGATGAACACGCGTAAGGCCGAGCTGACCGACATGCGTCCGTCGACCGGCGGCAAGACCCGCATCACCTTCTCGGCGCCGTCGCGCGGGATGATCGGCTATCATGGCGAATTCCTGTCCGACACGCGCGGCACGGGGATCATGAACCGGCTGTTCGAGAAGTACGGTCCGCACAAGGGCGCGATCGAAGGCCGTAAGAACGGCGTGCTGATCTCGAACGGTTCGGGCGAAGCGAACAACTACGCACTGGGTCCGCTCGAAGAGCGCGGCATCTTGTTCGTGGGCCACGGCGAGGCACTCTATGAGGGCATGATCGTCGGCGAGAACGCCAAGCCGGACGACCTCGAGGTCAACCCGATGAAGACCAAGGCGCTGACCAACTTCCGCGCGAGCGGCGGCAAGGACGACCAAGTCCGCCTGTCCCCGCCGAAGCGCGCGACGCTGGAGCAGGCGATCGCGTACATCGACGACGACGAGATGGTCGAAGTCACGCCAAAGTCGATCCGCCTGCGCAAGCGCTTCCTGGATGCGAACGAGCGCAAGCGCGCTAGCCGCGCTAAGCAGAGCGCCTGAGGCCAGCAAAGGCGAAGCCGGCTAAGCCTCAGGCGCTCGGCCGGCCTCGCTCAAGCGAGGTCCGACGACGCGGCTTTGCCGTGTCGCGCTGGCTAGGAAATGAAGAAGGGCCGGGGGGAAACCTCCGGCCTTTTTCTTTGTGCGAGAAAGCCCGGGGGCGGGATTCACGCTGACGGCAACGCGAGCGTTAAGGACTCAAAACGGTACACCTCCCCGGCGAAGGCCGGGGCCCAGGTGGAAAGGTCGCAGTAACGCGGCGCTGACCTTCGTTAGCGACGTCCCCCAACTAGACCCCGGCCTTCGCCGGGGTGGTGGCTATTTTCAGGATATGAAGGCGTTCCCAAATTCCTCTCCCGCGGGGAGAGGAAGAGACGCCAAAGGCGGCGAAAGGTGAGGGCACGTAGCGCTACCGCCCACTACCGCCCCACCCTCAAGCAGCAGTAATCCGCCCACCTCGCGCCAACATCTCCCCACTCGTAACGATAACCCGATCCCCCAGCTTAACCTGCTCGAAGATCAGCTTCGCAAAAGCAGTCGGCACCCCAACGCACCCATGCGTCGCGTACTTGCCATCCATCAGCGCGCTGCCGTGGATCGAAACCCCATCGTTAGTCAGCCGCATCATGTACGGCATCGGCGCCCCGTACAGGTTCGACACATGATGCGCGTCCTTCTGCGTGATCTTGAACACGCCAAGCGGAGTAGGCTTCTCGTCCGCGCCATAGATCACCGCCGCCGTCCCGATCTCGTACCCGCTGCGAAAGATCGACAAGGTCTGTGCCATCAGGTCGACCGTGATCACGATCGGCCCCTCGGGTACGCCCTCGGTATCCCAATAATACGCCCCGTGCCGCAAAGGCTCCGGCACGTTCAGCACCCGCTTCACGACATACGCGTCGACCGGTTCCTCGGCAGCGACGGCAACCGGCTTCGGCGGCACCTTAGCAACCGGCGTAGCAACGGGAGCCTTGGCCACGCGTGCAGCCTCGACCGCCCGCACCTTCACCGGCGACCCGGACAAGGCCAGCCCACCGATCAGCACCGCACTCCCGCCGAGCACGGCAAAGGCGATCGCTCGCGTCGTCATCATCCTGCGCATCGCCGCACACTATCCGATATTCGTAAACAATGCCCAGCAAGCGCACCGCCGCCCGTGTCCCTGCACGGGACCACATCCGCCAGCTATACCGTGGGTTAACAGCCCGTTCCGACACAGTTCAGACCGAATCGCCTAAATCCTGAAACACGGTCGGACACTTATGCGTTTGTCCCAAGCGGACCGGGCGTAACTAGTAACGGAGTTCGGAAGAGATGAACGGATTTTTCAAGAAAGCAGGCCTCGGCGTAGCACTCGCCGCAACGGCTCTGACGGCAGTAGCTCCAGCCGACGCGCAGCGTTGGGGACGCGGCGGTTATGGGCGCGGCTACGGCGGCGGCTGGCACGGCCATCGTGGCGGTGGCAATGCAGCCGGCGCAGCGGTACTCGGTGGCATCCTCGGCCTCGGCGTGGGCGCGGCGATCGCCAGCAGCAACAACCGCAACCGCTACTACGACCGCGGTTACTACAATGGCGGCTATTACGCGCAGCCACCGGTGGCGTATTACAGCCCGCCGGTCCGCACCTACTACCGCGAGGATTACCGCCCGCGGTGCTGGAACGAGTGGCGCGTCGATCCCTATTACGGTGACCGGGTATCGGTGCAGGTCTGCAGCTGATCCGATAATGAGGTCGCGGAGAGGCGTCGGGAGCAATGCCGGCGCCTCTTTCGCGTCCAGTGCCTTTTTTCTGGCGCGCGCCCGGTGCTTGCCGCTAGACGCGCGACCATGACCGATACGCCCAACACCCCCGAGACCGAAGCCGCCGCCACCCCGGCCGCAACCGGCGACACGCCCCCCGCCACCGGCGACACGCCGCCTGATCGCCTGTCGATCAATCAGCGCAGCCCGTTCTTCCAGCAGGACCTGCTCGAACGCGGCATCGGCATCCGCTTCAAGGACAAGGTCCGCCACGACGTCGAGGAATATTGCATCTCGGAAGGCTGGATCCGAGTCGCGCTCGGCAAGAAGGTCGACCGCAACGGCAACGCTCTGACACTGAAGCTGGTCGGGCCGGTCGAGGCTTGGTTCGAGCGGCCGGCAGCCGGCGCGGACACCGACGAGGGCTGATCGTAATCTTCCCCCCTCCCTGAAAGGGAGGGGCCGGGGGTGGGTAGGCTGCTTGGGATCCACCCGAGCCCGCCAACAGGCCGACCCACCCCCAACCCCTCCCTTCCAGGGAGGGGCGTAAGGAGAGGGCTAAGCCTCCACGCCCTCCAGTGCCTCGCTAGCCTCGAGCCACTTCGCTTCGCTAGCCTCGAGCTTCGCATGCACTTCCGCGCGACGCTTGCTCAGATCCCCCATCGACATCCGCGAGAACCGCGGCTCCGCGTTCGCCGGATCGACCATCGCGCGGTCCAGAGCATTCCGCTCCTTGGTGAACTTCGCGGTCTGCTCCTCGATCTCGCGCAAAGCCTTCCGCAACGCCGCGTCGTTGCTCTTCGCCTCGGCCGCAGCCTTCTTCCCCGCCTTCTTGTCCGCCTTCGACGCAGCGTCGCCCTTGCCGCCATCGCCCTTCAGGACGAACGCGATGTAGTCGTCGAGGCTGCCATCGAATTCCTTCGCCGTCCCGTCGTCGACCAGCACCAGCCGGTCCGCGGTCAGTTCCAGCATATGCCGGTCATGGCTGACCAGCACCACCGCGCCGGTATAGGCGTTGAGCGCCTGGACCAGAGCCTCGCGCGCATCGACGTCCAGATGGTTGGTAGGCTCATCGAGGATCAGCAGATGCGGCGCATCGCGCGTGATCAGCGCCAGCGCCAGACGAGCGCGCTCACCACCCGACAGCTTGCCGACCCGAGTCGTCGCCTTGTCGCCCGAGAAGCCGAACCGCCCCAATTGCGCGCGCACCGCGGCCGGCGTCGCGCCCTTCATCAGATGCGACATATGCTCGATCGGCGAGTCGGTCGGATCGAGTTCCTCGACCTGATACTGGGTGAAATACCCCACCTTCATCTTGCCCGACGACGACATCTCGCCGTCCATCGGCGTCAGCTGCGCCGCCAGCAGCCGCGCGAGCGTGGTCTTGCCGTTGCCGTTGCGCCCGAGCAGCGCGACCCGGTCATCGGGATCGAGCCGCATGTTGAGCCGCTTCAGGATCGGCACATCGGCATAGCCCACCGTCGCCATGTCGAGCGTGATCAACGGCGGCCGCAGTTCGGTCGGGTTGGGGAAGCCGAACGACAGCGTCGGATCGTTGTAGCTCTCGGCGATCGGCTGCATCTTCGACAGCATCTTCTGCCGCGACTGCGCCTGCTTGGCCGTAGAAGCGCGAGCCGAATTCTTGGCGATATATTCCTGCAGCTTCTCGCGCTGCACCGCCTGGTTGGCGCGCGCCGCTTCGATCTGCGCGAGCCGCTCGGCACGCTGCCGCTCGAACGCGTCATAGCCGCCCGGATACAGCGTGATCTTGCCGCCCTGCAGATGCAGGATGTGATCGACCACGTTATTGAGAAAATCGCGCTCGTGGCTGACCACCACGATCGTCGCCTTGTAGCCCTTGAGGAAGTCCTCGAGCCACATCACCGCCTCGAGATCGAGATGGTTCGAAGGCTCGTCGAGCAGCAGCAGGTCCGGCTGCGAGAACAGCAAAGCGGCGAGCGCGACGCGCATCTTCCAGCCGCCCGAGAAGCTGTCGAGCGTGCGCGCCTGCATGTCCTCGTCGAACCCGAGGCCGAGCAGGATCTGCGCGGCGCGCGCGGGCGCGGTGTAGGCGTCGATCGCGATCAGCCGCTCATACACGTCGCCCAGCCGGTCGGGATCCTCGCTCGTCTCGCTTTCGATCATCAGCGCGGCGCGTTCCAGATCGGCTTCGAGTACGGTCTCGAACGGAGTTTTCACGCCGTGCGGCGCTTCCTGCGCGAGATACCCGATCCGCGCGCCCTTGGGCATGTCGGCCGACCCGTCGTCGGGCTCGAGCTGCCCTGCGATCACGCGCACCATCGTCGACTTGCCCGCGCCATTGCGCCCGATCAGCCCGACGCGCGAGCCCGGCGGCAACGCGGCCGTGGCGCCATCGAGGATAACGCGTCCGCCCAGGCGCACCGTGATATTGTTCAGGTTCAGCATGCGCGTCCCGTTAGCAGATGCAGCATGGTTTTGCGAGGGTTGGGGTTTGGGCGTTCCGGGAGCTGAAGCCTTCGATCGAGCGGGGCTAGTTCCCCCGCGAAGGCGGGGGCCCAGGATCACAAACGCCACCGCCCGAGACCCTTGATCCCCGCCTCCGCGGGGGAATAAGAAGAGGCAGTTCGCGCAATGTACTACCACCCCGGCGAAGGCCGGGGCCCAATTGGGGAACGTCGGTAACGATGGACGGTGCTCCGTTACGACCACCTTTCCAATTGGGCCCCGGCCTCCGCCGGGGTGGTGCAACGTCGAGGCTAGGTCTCGTCCGAGACGACCGCGTCCGAACTCGCGCCGCCGCCAAGTAACGCTGCGCTCCCACCAACGTGAACCCGCACCCCCGAAACCAACCGCGTCTGCACAACCGCCGCACCCGCCATCGTCGAGCCAGAGCGCGGTACCCCCCGGTGCACCGTCACCCCATGCAGCGCATCGGCCGGCTCCGCATCCGAGTCCGCAACGTCGTCCCGATTACCATAATGCACCGAAACCCCAGCAACCTGCGCCGCAACCGCCGCCACGCCACCACCGCTCGCGAAACCACCACCCCGAACCCCAGGCTCGACCCCAGCATAAGCCTGCCGAAACGTCAGAGCCCGCTCCAACGCCCCCTGCCAACGATAGAACACATGCGCCCCAACGGTCGTAATCCGCGCCAGGCTCGACGCCCACCAAGGCAGGATGCTCGTCGTGTGAAACGACGTCGCCGCCCCAACCGGCGCGTACACGCTCCCACCCAGCGCCGCGCTCGCCACCGCGCGCGCGCGATCCCAAGCCCCCGGCTCGCGCGCCCGGCTCATCGAGCCGTCGCACGTAAAGCTGAACTGGCACCCGGTCCGCCGCTCGGCCCCCTGGTACACGACTCCGCAAACACTGTTTGGAAAGGCCCGGTCGCGCACCCGGTTCAAGACAACCTGCGCCACCGCCCGCTGCCCATCCTCCGACTGCGACCGCGCCTCGTAATACACCGCCGCAGTCAGGCAGTCGGCTGCACGGCTAGCATCATCAACGGAGTTCGAAGTCAGAAACGGCGGAGCAACGAACGGCGCCGCAGCCGCAAACGGCGCATCAGGCGCGGCCGTCGCGATCTTCGCCGAAATGTCGTCGGGCACATGCAACGCCATCCGGCTCAGCAAGGCGCGCGAGTTCCGCTCCGGCTGCACCCGAGCGATCGTCGCCGGCCGATCCGCCGGCACGCACGACGTCGCCATCACCAAAGCGGGCAGGCTGATCAGCACATGCGGATAAAGGCCGTAACCCGACGTCTTCATCCCCCCGCTCTAGGCCGCGGGGTTTAGGGACTGGTTAATGGCCACGAGAAACGGGGGAAGCGCCCGCTAAGGGAACGCACCCCCGTCATCCCGACGAAAGTCGGGACCTCGATCGGCAAGGACGGACGTGGAAGAGCACGCTCCCGAAAGCTCGCCCCGACCACACCCCCCGCGTCCGTCATCCTGACGAAAGTCGGGATCCAGGGTAACAAGCGTTGCCCTCAATGACTCTGGATCCTGACGTTCGTCAGGATGACGGGGACGCGGCTAGGACGACCGGCTCGAACTCAATGAACGAACCGCGCCACCACATCACGATAAGACCGCGAAACCTTCACGCTCGCACCAGAATTCAACACCAGGAAACACTCGCCATTGGTATGCGGCTTAACCTGCTTCACCAAATCGAGGTTCACGATCGTTGACCGATGCACCCGCTGGAACCGCCGGGGATCGAGCCGCTTCTCCAGATCCTTCATAGTCTCGCGCAAGATCAGCGTATTATCGCCGGTATAGATGCACATGTAATCGCCGGCCGCATCGATCCGCTCGATCGTATCGACATCGACGCGGAAGATCTGCCCGCGATCCTTGATGTTGATGAGCTTCTCGAACCGGTTCGCCGACACGGCGTCCCCATCCGGCATGTCCGCCGCCGCATCCGGCGCAACATCGGCCAGCACTTCGCGCAACCGATCGACTTCCTCGACCCCGCGCTTTTCGGACAGACGCTGCCGAACCCGCTCGATCGTATCGGCCAGCCGCGATTCCTCGACCGGCTTCATCAGGTAATCGACCGCCTGCGCCTCGAACGCGCGCAGAGCATGGTCCGAATAGGCGGTGACGAACACGAACAGCGGCGGCTCGACCTCCATCAGGCCCTGCACGACGGAGAACCCGTCGAACCCCGGCATCTGGATGTCGAGGAAGACCAGGTCGGGCTTGTGCGTCTTGATCGCGCGAATCGCCTCGCGGCCGTTCGAGCATTTTTCGATGATCTCGACGTCTTCATGGGCCTGGAGTCGGAGTTCCAGCCCCTGGATCGCCAGCGGCTCGTCGTCGACGAGAATGGTACGGATGGTCATGCGGCCTCTCTGTTCACGTCTTCAAGCTGATACGGAATCTCGATCTCGACCGAGAAGCCGCCAGCGGGCGTGGAGCGGGTTTCGAAACGGTGGTCGGGCCCATATGCCTGAGCCAACCTGTCTCTAATATTAGCGAGCCCCACGCCTGTGGATTGGCTTGAACCGATCCGGCCCTCGATCAAGCCCGGACCGGTATCGGATACGGCGATCTGCACGCGTTCCCCGGCGAGCCGCACTTCGACGCAGATTTCGGCGCCTTCCTCCTGCGGCGTGACGGCGTATTTGATCGCGTTTTCGACGAGCGGTTGCAGCAGCAGCGACGGCAGTCGTGCCCGTTCGGCACGCGGATCGATGTCGAACTTGGGCCGCATCCGATCCTCGAAGCGCATCTTCTCGATCTCCAGATACAGCTTCAGCTGGTCCACCTCCTGCGCGACGGTGACGTGCGCGGTCGGCTCGTTCGCCAGCGTATAGCGCAGGAACGACGACAGCCGGCTGAGCATCGCGTTCGCCCGCTCGGTCTGCTTGAGCAGCACCAAAGTCGAGATCGAGTTCAACGTGTTGAACAGGAAATGCGGGTTGAGCTGGTACCGCAGCATCGCCAGCTGCGCCGACGACGCCTGGTTCTCGAGATGCTCCATCTGGTCGATCTGCTGCTCGACGATCAGGTAGAAATTGATCCCGAAATACAGCGCCGACCACCCAAACAGCACCGTGAACGTGACGTACACCGACCCCAGCAGCCGCGTGAGAGTCACCCCCGGCGTCGCGGTCGCGATGAACGAGAAGGTGAACGCGTCGAGCACCGCGTACAGGAACGTCGCGGCGGCGAGCGTCGCGATCGTCAGGAAGATGCCGACCAGCCGGTTCATCTGGCGATACTGCCCGTACATCGTCGAGAGCAGCAGCGTGATGCAGTAACCGACGATCGCCTCGACGATCACCGGGATCACCCCGTCGAGCGACAGCCCGTTCGAGATCGACACCACCCCGCGCAGCAGCAGGTACCCGCTCCACCCGACCGCCTGCAGGATCCAGAACGCCCGCGCCTTGTTCTCGAAAAACGGTCGCGCGGTAAAGGGCAGGCGCCGCGTGGAGTTCAAGGCGGACGAGCCGGGGGGCGGGACGGAAGAATTAGCCATTGGCCCACCGTCTTACACGCCGCGCAAGGCACACGCAAAAGCCGAACGGTCTGGCCGAGCGCGAGGCCGCAAAACGAAAAAGACCGCCGCATCCCGAGGGAAGCGGCGGCCAATTCGACCGATCAGGTCGGACGCGCTTTAGAACGTGAAGCGCGCACCGATACGGATCGAGTAGAGCGACTGGTTCACGTACACCTGGTCAGGCTGCGGCGTGAAGTTCGCGCTGCCGCCGACTGGCGAGTAGCGATACTGTGCGCAAGCCTGTCCGGCATTGGTCGCCACGGCGCCATAGGTGCCACCGGCAGGATTGGCCGCACCTGGCGCGATACCGGTCGGCACCGCGGTCTGCAGGCACTGCACGCGGACAACCGGCGTGTTGTACGGGAAGACGTACTCGCGCTGCTGGCCCCAGTTCTTGTTGAGGAAGTTCGTGAAGTTCTCGATGTCCGCGAACAGCGTGACGCGCGAGCCGCCGACGAAGGTCGGAATTTCCTGCGCGACATGAAGGTCGAGACGCGTGAACCACTTCGAGTTGAAGCCGTTGCGCGGCGCAGTCTTGCCACGATACTTGCCGAGACCCGACGAGTCGATGAACGCGTTGACCGCATCGCGGACTGCGGCGCTGCTGTACGAAACCTTCGCATCGTCCAGTGTCGGCACGTACATCAGGTAACGGTTGCCGCCTGTGGTCGAGTTCGAGCTGACGCCCGTGGTACCGAATACCGACGCGCGGCCGCTGCCGTTGTTGCCGAAATCCTGGAACGTGTAACTGAACGGATGACCGATCCGCGATTCGCCGAACAGCGCGAACGTGGTCTTGTAGTCCCCGAAGAAGGCGTGGTCGTAGTTCACGCCGTACTTGAAGAAGTACTTAACCTGGTCGTTCGAGATGCCATAGGCAACGTTGTTGGGATCGACGAACGCACCGTTCGAATAGTTCGAACCCGCGGTCGACGACGTGGCCGGCGCTGCGTCCTTGACGTCCTGGTACGTGAAGCTGCCATTGATGCTCAGCCCCGAATCCCATGCCTTGTCGAGACGCGCGACCGCGATGTAGGCGCGGCCCTTGTTCGTGTTGGTCAGTAGGATGTCGGTGTTGGTGTTGGTGCTCGTCGCACCGCCATCGATCAGGTTCTGGTAGCGCTGGCGGCCGTCTGGGGTGAGCGAACCGGCGATCGGCACCGAACGGATGTCGGTGAAATACACCTGGTTGCGAACCTTCGAGTACAGCAGATCGGCACCGAATACCCAGTTGTCGCCGAGCGGGCCGAGGTTTGCACTATACTCGCCCGTCAGCGTGGCGCGCCACTGCGACGGGATCTTGAAGTTCGGGTCGAGCGCATTGACCGTCGAGTTGGCCGGAACCGAACCACCCGTCAGGAACGTGTTGGCCGCGGCTGGAACCGACGTACCGGTAACGCCGGTCAGAAGGGCCGAGGCGGTAGCTGCCTGCGTGGCAGCCGGGGTGCCGGCTGGGAAGCCGTTGAACCCGGTCGCCGTGCGGCTGACGTTGAACGAGTTGGTCAGCACGCCGGTGTTCGAGAAGCTGTTCGACACATAGACGTCGGGGGTGCCGCCGCCGAAGACGCCGCCGCCGCCGCGGATGCTGATACGCTGCGATGGCTTCCAGTCGAAGCCGGCGCGCGGCTGGAACAGGTCGAACCCGGAGATGTTCGCGCTGTTGTTGTTGATGTTGATGCGCTGGCCGTTGACGATCGCACCGTTCGCATAACGGCTGGCGAAGGCAGCGCTGAGCGGCGGATTGTCGTCCATCGCATACAGGTCGTAGCGTGCGCCGAAGCTGACGTTCAGCGTTGGCGTAACCTTCCACGAGTCCATCACGCCGAACGTGTAGCTCTGGTAGCCGAACTGTGCTGCGGCGGCATTGGGATCGAGTGCGGCCAGGCCGTTATTGCCCACGATCGCGTTGCCGTACGCAAACGACCCCGCATTGCGGTTCTGGAGGTCCGCGATCGAGTCGAAATAATAGCTGCCCGCGCTGTTCTGCAGGAACGAGTTGAAGATCGATACGCTCGATACTTCCGTGAAAACGCGAACGTCATGGTCGTTCATGGTCAGGCGCGCCTGGACCAGGCCGCCCCATGTCTCGGTGCGCAGTTCGTTGGTCTGGCGCGAGCTGTCAGGACCGAACGACACGGTGCCGGCGTTGTTCTCGCAGGCGGTCGGCGAGACGGTCAGGCCCGCTGTCGCGGCCGTGCTCGTCGGGTTGGTGCAAACACGGAACTGCGCGAAACCACGGCCGAGCAACGGATCCTGGATACGCGTGTAGTTCTTGTAGAAGCCGCGGACTTCGGTCGAGAAGCTGTCCGACCATTCCGAGTTCAGCTGCGCGACGCCGGTGTGCAGGCGGTTGCCCTGGATATAGGCGTTCGACGCCAGGCCCAGACCGGTCGGTGCGGTCGGGAAGGTGTTCTGCAGCAGGTTGATGGCGTCGTTGGCGTAGGTGTAGGTCAGCGACAGACGCTGCTTGTCGGTGATGTTCGCGTCGATCTTGGCGACGACGCGGTCGTCCTTGTCGCCGAGGTTACGCAGCACGCCGCCGGTGTCGTAATTGTAGACCGACTTCGCGATCGCGCTGATCTGGTCGACCTGCGCCTGGCTGATGCCCAGAATGCTGGTGCCGGCGTTGTTGTCGGTCGGACCCTCGGCGATCGGACGGCCGCCGCGAAGGCGCTCGCCGGCGACCATGAAGAACAGCTTGTCCTTGATGATCGGGCCCGACAGCTCGGCGCCGTAGTTCTCGGTCTTGAAGTTGGGGACGCTGACGCGCAGGTCCTTGGTGCGCTTGCCGACGAACTCGTCGCGCGACTGCGAGTAGAAGCCGGTGCCGTGGAAGTCGTTGGTGCCCGACTTCAGCACGATGTTGATCGCGCCGCCCTGGAAGTTGCCCTGTCGCACGTCATACGGTGCGACCTGTGCCTGGAACTGGCCGATCGCGTCGAGCGGGATCGGCGAACGGCGGCTGGGCAAGCCATCGCTGTTCAGGCCGAAATTGTCGCTGACCGACACGCCGTCGACGGTGAAGCGGTTATAGCGCGCGTTCTGGCCGGCGAACGACACCGAACGGCCGCCCGAGGGGCTGTCGTCGAGGCGGGCGAACGGATCGCGACGCTCGAGATCGCGGATGTCGCGGTTGACCGAAGCGATGTTGGCGATCTGGCGCGCGTTGAGGACGGTCGTCGGCCCCTGCGAGATAGACCGCGCATTGGGCAGGCTGGCGGCGGTCACGACGATCTCGTCGGCGCCACCAGCAGCGTCGGTGGCCAGATCGATCGGCAGATCGAACGCCTGTGCGACGGTGATGTTGACGTCGGTGACCTGCTTGCTGCCATAGCCGGCTGCTGCGACGGCGACGGTGTAGGGGCCGCCGGGACGCAGGCCGTTGACGTTGAACGTGCCCGATGTGTCGGTGGTCGCGGTCGAGCGCGATCCGGTCGAGGGGCTGGTGATCTCGACAGTCGCGCCGTTAA
Organism: Sphingomonas sp. PP-CC-1A-547; assembly: GCF_003610375.1. Taxonomy (GTDB): domain Bacteria; phylum Pseudomonadota; class Alphaproteobacteria; order Sphingomonadales; family Sphingomonadaceae; genus Sphingomonas. The sequence continues at coordinate 43,619 of NZ_RAPZ01000012.1, read as the reverse complement.
CCGGCGCGCCATTCGCGGTCACAGTGCCGCGGATCGAGGAGGTGGTTTCCTGCGCGGACGCAGTCATCGGGGCGATCAGCGCAATCGCTGCCGCACCCAGGAATAGGTTGTTACGCATTGAAGTTCCCCTTTGAGCTTCTGCTCGAGATCCGCGACTTTTCGTTCGGCCTGCCGCGCCCCTGCACGCCGGATATTTCGGTTCTGTGACATTGGCGAGTCGGGAAGTGTCACAGACACACTCGGTCATGGTGCGTTGCAAAAAAGCAACGGAATCGAACCCTTTCGGGGCAGTTGGAACCAATGCGGAGAGTGTGGTCCGTGCCTCAGCTGGCGGCGACGATCTCCGCCCATTCGGCTTCGGTGATCACGCGGATGCCGAGGTCGGTGGCTTTCTTGAGCTTCGATCCTGCGCCGGGGCCGGCGATGACGAGACCCGTCTTGCTCGACACCGACGCGGCGACGCGGGCGCCGAGCGCTTCCGCCTGCGCCTTCGCCTCGTCGCGGCTCAGCGTTTCGAGGCTGCCGGTGAACACCAAGATCTGGCCCGTCACCGGCGACTCGCGGGTCTCGTGGACGACGTCAGCGGGTTTCACCTCGCGCAACAGGTCGAACACGACCCGGCGATTATGCGGCTCGGCGCAGAAGCCGACGAGTGCGCTCGCCACCTCTGGCCCGATCCCCGCAGTCTCGATCGCGCCGACCAGCAGCTTGTCGCGGCGGAGCACGAATTTCCGCTCGGGTTCGCCGATCACCGGTTCGATCTGGCCGCGCAGGAAGACCGCATGCCGCAGCACGGACCCAAGCGCGCGCGCCGACACGTAGCGTCGCGCAAGGTCGCGCGCGGTAATCTCGCCGACGTGGCGGATGCCGAGCGAGAACAGGAACCGGTCGAGCGGGATCGTCCGCTTGGTCTCGATCGCCGCGATGACCTTGGCCGCCCACACGCGCCCGTCCTTCTTGCGCGCGGCGAGCTGCTCCTCGGTTAGGCGGAAGATGTCGGCGGGCGACTCGATCAGCCCGTCGCGGAAGAACGCCTCGATCAGCGTCTGGCCGAGCCCGCCGATGTCGAACGCGTGGCGCGACGCGAAGTGGATCAGCCGCTCGACACGCTGCGCCGGGCAGATCAGCCCGCCGGTGCAGCGATAGACGACCTCGCCTTCCTCGCGCTCGGCGGCGGACCCGCATTCGGGGCAAACATGCGGGAAGACATACGCCTCGCGCTCGGCGTCGGGGGTCAGGTTCTCGACGATCTGCGGGATCACGTCGCCGGCGCGCTGGACAAGCACGCGGTCGCCGGGCCGCACGCCGAGTCGCTCGATCTCGTCGGCATTGTGCAGCGTCGCGTTGGTCACGACGACGCCGCCGACGGTAACGGGCGAGAGCCGCGCGACCGGGGTCATCGCGCCGGTCCGCCCGACCTGGATGTCGATCTTTTCGAGCAATGTCTGCGCGCGCTCGGCGGGGAATTTGTGCGCGATCGCCCAGCGCGGTGCCTTCGCGACCTGACCCAGCCGCGCCTGCCAATCGAGCCGGTCGACCTTGTAGACCACGCCGTCGATGTCGAACGGCAGGTCGGCGCGCCCGGCTTCGATCTTTCGATATACGTCGAGCGCCGCGGCCGTTCCTTCGACCCGCGCGAACCCGTCGGCGATCGGGAAGCCCCAGCCGCGCAATGTGTCGACGACCTCGGCCTGTGTCTCGCCGGGCACGACGCTTGCCTCGCCCCAACCGTGTGCGAGGAACCGGAGCGTCCGGCTCGCGGTGACGCTTGCATCCTTCTGGCGCAGCGATCCGGCGGCGGCGTTGCGCGGATTGGCGAACTGCCGCGCGTCCTTGCCGCTCTCCTCGGCCTCGGCGAGCAGGCGCGCGTTCAAGGCGGCGAAGTCGTCCTTCGCCATATACACTTCTCCGCGCACCTCGAAAATCGCGGGGATGCCTTCCTCACTATGTTCCCCCGCGAAGGCGGGGGCCCAGTCTGGGCCCCCGCCTTCGCGGGGGAACAAGGTCTGGGGGATGTCGCTTATCGTGCGGACGTTGGCCGTCACGTCCTCGCCGACCTGGCCATCGCCGCGCGTAAGGGCCTGGACCAGCCGCCCATCCTCATACCGCAGCGAACACGACAACCCGTCGATCTTCGGCTCCGCGGTCAGCGCCACCGGCGCGTCGTCCGCCAGCTTCAGGAACCGGCGCACGCGCGCGACGAACTCCTCGACCTCCTCGTCCGCGAACGCATTGTCGAGGCTCATCATCGCCTTGGCATGCGCGACCTTCGCCAGATGCCCGGCCGGTGCCGCACCCACCGTCCGGCTCGGCGAATCGCTCCGCACCGCCGCCGGAAACGCCGCCTCGATCACGGCATTGCGCCGCACCAGCGCATCATACTCGGCATCGCTGATCTCGGGCGCGTCGTCGGTGTGATAGCGCGCGTTATGATACGCGATCTGCGCGGCGAGCGTCTCCAGCTCGGCGGCGGCTTCGGTCTCGGTCGCGGGAAGGTCGGGCATCGTGCCGGGTTAGGGGAGGGTGCCACCTTTCGACAAGACCTCGATCAACATGGCGTGAACATTCGCCCGACTTGCGCGCTGACATCCCAAGGCATTTTCAGGGAAACATGATCATGACAGACACCAGCCGTCGAGACCTCTTCAAGGGCGCCGCCGTCACCGGCCTCGCCGCCGCCGCCGCACCCGCCTTCGCGCAAGGTGCCGCGCCACTCGCCGATCCGAAGACCAGATATCCCTCGCAACCCTTCCCCGAACAGCGCCAGAAATGGCCCGCACTCCAGCGCAACATGCACCCTGTCCCCGATTGCGGCGAGGCCAGCTACCGCGGGTCCGGGCGACTGGCCGGTCACAAGGCACTCGTCACCGGCGGAGATTCGGGGATCGGCCGCGCGGCGGTGATCGCGTTCTCGCGCGAAGGCGCCGACGTCGCGATCAACTATTACCCGACCGAGGAACCCGACGCACAGGACGTCGCCAAGCTGCTCCGCGCGGAAGGCCGTAAAGTCGTCCTCATTCCCGGCGACCTGACCGATGCGAAATTCTGCAACGACCTGATCGCGCGCGCCAATCGCGAACTCGGCGGGCTCGACATCCTCGTCAACAACGCGGCCTACCAGCAGTCGAAGGACTCGATCGCCGAGATCAGTTTCGAGCAGTTCGATCGCACCATGAAGACCAACGTCTACGCGATGTTCCACCTGTGCAAGGCGGCGATCCCGCTGATGAAGCCAGGCGCCTCGATCATCAACACCGCGTCGGTCAATTCGGTCAGCCCGGAGAAGGAGCTGCTCGACTATGCCTCGACCAAGGGCGCGATCCTGATCTTCACCAAGGCGCTGGCGAAGCAACTCGCCAAGCAGGGCATCCGCGTCAACGCGGTAGGGCCGGGCCCGATCTGGACGCCGTTGCAGGTCGCGGGCGGGCAATTGCCGGGCAAGATGGGTGAGTTCGGCCAGGATACGCCGCTCGGTCGCGCCGGCCAGCCGGCCGAACTGGCGGGTCTCTACGTTGCGCTGGCGGACCCGAGCGATAGCTACACCACCGGCAGCTTCTTCGGCGCGAACGGCGGCACCGGCGCGTCCTGAATTCGCCCATCACCCCGGCGAAGGCCGGGGCCCAGTTGGCAAGGTCGTTGTAAGGGAGCAACATGTTCACGAACTAAACTTTGCCAACTCGGTCCCGGCCTTCGTCGGGGTTAGAATCGGGGGTGCGATGAAAATACCAGCTATGATGATCGCCATCGTCTTCGCCGCCCCCATCGCCGCCCAGCAGGCTCACGTCTCCCCTAAGCCGGCCCCGGCGATCGGATACGACTGGAACGACGATTCGTCCGCGGACGACCGCGTGCAGCAACCGCTATGGCCGCGATCCGACGCGAGTGCCGCCGGGCTCGACGACATGATCCACACCGAACAGGCGCCGGTCCGCGCGGTGATTCACGAAGACGGCGATTTCGGCAGCCGGGCGCTGCACGGCCTGCGCAAAGTCGGCGGTGATTACATCGTCGTGCCAGTGCTGAAGATCCACTTGGGTCACCCGCGGCAGGCGATGCCATAACCCCGAACTTGTTCTCCCGCGAACGCGGGAGCCCAGGGTCAAGGACGCTGTGGGTGGTATCCTGGGCCCCCGCCTTCGCGGGGGAACAGGACCGGTGGTAAATCCATCTGAACCTGAGCGCGTTAAGCCCGCTCGAGCAATCGCTCCGCCTGAGCCCGCGCTTCATCGGTAATCTGCGCACCCGACAGCATCCGTGCGATCTCTTCCCGACGCTCGTCCTCGCTCAAGGCCCGCACCCCCGTCCGCGTGACCGTGCCGTCACTGCTCTTGGCGATCAACAGATGCTTCGCCCCCCGCGCCGCGACCTGCGGGCTGTGCGTCACCACCAGCAGCTGCGTGCTCAGCGCCAGTCGCGCGAGTCGCTCGCCGATCGCGCTCGCCACCGCGCCGCCGACGCCGCGATCGATCTCGTCGAACACCATCGTCGACGCGCCGCCCTCTTCCGCCAACGCGACCTTCAGCGCAAGGATGAAGCGCGACAACTCGCCGCCAGATGCGATCTTGGTGAGCGCCGCGAACGGCGCCCCCGGGTTGGTCGAGATCTCGAACTCGACGCGGTCCTTGCCCGCCGCCGACCAGCCCTCTTCACCCAGCGGCGCCACCACCGTCTGGAACCGCGCCGCGTCCAGCTTCAACGGCGCCAACTCGCCAGCAACCGCCACGTCGAGGCGCTTCGCCGCCGCCAGCCGCCGCTTCGTCAAAGCATCCGAAGTCGTATCGAACGCCTTCCGCGCCGCCGCTACGCGCGCCTCGATCTTCGCGATCCCGCCCTCGCCCGCATCGAGCCGCTCCAGTCGCGCGCGCATCTCGTCCGCCAGCGCCGCCAGATCATCCGGCTGCACGCGGTGCTTGCGCGCCATCGCCCGAAGCTCGAACAACCGCGCCTCGTCATCTTCCAGCGCGCGCGGATCATACGCCATCTCGGCCCGCGCATCGCGCAGGCTTTCCTCCGCCACCGATGCCTCGATCACCGCGCGATCGACCGCCGCCAGCGCATTGCCCAGTGCAACATGATCCTCCGCGATCCGCTCGAGCACACGCGCGGCCTGGCGCAGCTTCGCCATCCCGCCGTCCTTGCCCTCGAGAAAATCGTCGATCGCCGCGAGATCGTCCGCGATCTTCTCCGCACGCTGCATCGACCGTCGCGTATCCGCCAGCGTCTCTTCTTCGCCCGCGACTGGCGCCAGCGCGGTCAGTTCGGCAACCGTATGCTCCAGCCACTCGCGATCGCGCGCCGCCGTCTCGATATCCGCACGGGCGGCAGCCAGTTCAGCCTCCGCTGTACGAAACCCAGCATAAGCCTTGCCCGTAGCTCCCGGCTCGGTCCGCCCGAAGATGTCGAGCAGCGCCCGATGCCCGCGCGCATTCAGCAGCCCGCGCTCGTCATGCTGCCCGTGGATCTCGACCAGATGCGGCGCCATCTCGCGCAGCAGCCCCGCCGACGCTGGCTGGTCGTTGACGAAGCCGCGACTGCCGCCGTCCGCCTTGACGATCCGCTTCACGATCAACGGCTCGCCGTGCTCGATCTCCAGCCCGTTCTCGTCGAACAAAATCGCCAGCGGCGATTCGGGCGCAGGGGCATCGAACGTCGCGGTCACCACCGCCTGCGCCGCGCCGTGCCGGACCAGCCCGCTGTCGCCACGTCCGCCCAGCGCCAGCCCCAGCGCATCCAGCAGGATCGACTTGCCCGCGCCGGTCTCACCGGTCAGCACGCCTAACCCTTCGCCGAATCCCAGATCCAGCGCCTCGATGAGCACCACGTCGCGAATGGAAAGATCGGTCAGCATCCCGCGCGTCTTAGACGATTCGCACGCGAAGTTGATCCCCCATTGTTCTCACGCCCGGGTTCTCACGGCGTATTCCGCGATCAGTTGCCGGGACCGGTCCGCGTCGCGCTGCCCGGACCGACGGGTGCGGGGCTGGAAACGCTACCCGCGCCCGTACCACCGGTGTTGCCGTTCGCCTTGGGAAGCTCCAGCGCCCCGGTACCCGGCGTGCCTGCGGTTCCCGTCGGCACGACTGGCTCGCCCGGTGCCAGCGGTGCGATCGGCTTCACCGGATGGTCCTGCATCAGCTTGTAGGCGTGATCATACCAGTCGGTGCCCGGATAGTTGCGACCCAGCACCGCGGCGGCCTTCTCGGCCTCGATCGGCACGCCGAGCTGCAGATACGTCTCGGTCAGCCGCATCAGCGCCTCTGGCGTGTGCGTGGTCTGCTGGAACTTGTCGATCACGGTGCGGAACCGGCCGTTCGCTGCGAGCCACTGGCCGCGCGTCTCGTAGAAACGCCCGATCTCCATCTCCTTGCCGGCGAGATGGTCGTTGACCAGGTCGATCTTCAGCCGCGCATCCGACGCATAGCGCGTGTTCGGATAGCGGCGCATCAGCTCGCCGAGCGAATCGAGCGCCTGCCGCGTGATCTTCTGGTCGCGCGTCACGTCGGTGATCTGCTCGTAATAGCCGAGCGCGATCAGGTAATAGGCGTAGGGCGCGTCGCGGTTACCCGGATGCACCGCCAGGAAGCGCTGCGCCGAGCTGATCGACGCAGTGTAGTCCTTGGCGAGGTAATAGCTGAACGCCGACATGATCTGCGCACGACGCGCCCAGATCGAATAGGGGTGCTGGCGCTCGACCTCGTCGAACAGCTGTGCCGCCTCCTTGTAGCGCCCCTGGTCGAGCCGCGCCTTGGCGGTCGAGTACAGCGTCCCCACGTCGCGCGCGACATAGGGCAGGTCGCCCTTGGCGGCGCGGCCACCCGCACAACCGGCAATGGGGAGCGCAAGCGCGGCGATGAGCGTGACCGCGAGGGCACGAGACTGGGTGATACGCATCGGCGTTGTCCTTAGCGTATGCGGGGCTTTGCGAACAATCCCTTTCGCCACCCCGCTCCAAGCCCAATTCACGGCGTCGATGGGCCGGGCAATGAAGGGCTTTTCGCGGCCCGGATCACACGGCAATAGTCGTGCGTTGCCGACCCGTCATTCCAGTCGAGGATATCCCATGCCTGCCACCCTGCTGCACACCCACCGCGTCGAGAAGCCCTGGGGTCGCGACACGCTCTGGCCCGGGTTCGAGGATGCCGCCCCCGGTACGCCGCCGATCGGCGAAGTCTGGTTCCAGGAGCCCGGCAACACCACCCCCGACCTGCTGATCAAATACCTGTTCACCAGCGAGAAACTCTCGGTCCAGGTTCATCCCAACGACGAACAGGCGCACGCCCGCGGCCTGCCACGCGGCAAGGACGAGTGCTGGACGGTCCTCGCCGCCGAGCCGACCTCGACGATCGCGGTCGGCACGAAGCAGCCGATCTCGAAGGACGACCTCCGGCAGTCGGCGATCGACGGCACGATCGAGGACAAGCTCGACTGGAAGCCGGTCAAGCCGGGCGACTTCATGTATTGCGCGTCGGACACGATCCACGCGATCGGCGGCGGCCTGACGGTGATCGAGGTCCAGCAGAACTCCGAGACCACCTACCGCCTCTACGATTACGGCAGCGACCGCGAGCTTCACCTCAAGGACGGCATCGAGGTCGCCGACCCCACGCCCTACGTCCCCGTCGCGCCGCCGATCGAAGTCGAGACCGGCCGCACGATCATGGTCGAGGGCCCCAAGTTCGTGCTCGAGCGCTGGAAGGGCGGCGACCACGTCGTCAACCTGCCCGAAGGCACGACCGGCTGGGTGATCCCGATCACCGGCTCGGGCGATGTCGCCGGCGTCGCGTTCAAGGCCGGCGAATGCGCGACGATGACCGGCAGCGAGACGGTCTCGACGAGTGCGGATGCCGATGTGCTGTTTGCGTATCCGCTCGCAAAGCGGATCTGAGGGCACGACGCCGCTGCCTTAGTTGCTCGCACCTCCTTGTTCTCCCGCGAAGGCGGGAGCCCAGTCTGGGTCCCCGCCTTCGCGGGGAAACAAGGTAATCAAGGGCAAACGCCACCCCAACCACCACCACCCCGGCGAAGGCCTGGGCCCAATTGGAAAGGTGGCAATAACGGCGGGCTGTCCTTCGTTAGCAACGCCCCCCAATTGGGCCCCGGCCTCCGCCGGGGTGGCAATTGAGGATACACCCCCCAAACTCACCCCACATTAACCCGCCCCCTGTAACCCCCAGACCATGCTCCGCATCCTAACCCTCTCCACCCTGTTCCCGGATGCGACCCGCCCCAATTTCGGCGTCTTCGTCGAACGCCAGACGCTCGGCCTCGCCGCGCATCCCGACGTCTCGCTGCAAGCGGTAGCACCGATAGGCCTCCCCCCCGGCCCGCTCCGCCACCTCGGTCACTACGCAACCCTCGCCACGCTCCCAACGCACGAGCAGTGGAAGGGCATCGACCTCCACCGCCCGCGCTTCACCGTCCGCCCGTTCCTCCAGGGCCGCCACCACGTCGCAGCGTTGCAGCGCGCGCTCATCCCCGTCCTCGACACGATCCGCGAAGACTTCGCGTTCGATGTCATCGACGCCTCGTTCTTCTTCCCCGACGGCCCCGCCGCGGTCGCGCTCGGCAAGCGCTACGGCGTCCCCGTCTCGATCAAGGCGCGCGGGTCCGACATCCACATCTGGGGCAACGCGCCCGCCACCGCCGCCCAGGTCCGCGACGCGGGCCGCAACGCAACGGGCATGCTCGCGGTCAGTGCCGCGATGAAGGCCGACATGGTCGCGATGGGCTTGCCCGCCGACCGCATCCGCGTCCACCATACCGGCGTCGACCAGGACCGCTTTCACCCCGTCGACCGCGCGGCCGCCAAGGCAGCCCTCGGCGTAGCGGGCCCGCTAGTCGTCTCGGTTGGCGCGCTGATCTCGCGCAAGGGCCACGACATCGTCATCGACGCGGTCGCCGCGCTCCCCGGCGTCACGCTCCTGATCGCAGGGCAGGGCCCCGCGCGATCGACACTGGAAGCGCAGATCTCACGACTCGGCATAGCCAACCGCGTTCGCATGCTGAGCGCCGTACCGCACGCCGAAATCCCGAAGCTGATTGCCGCTGCCGATGTCAGCGCGCTTGCCTCCGAGTCCGAAGGCCTCGCCAACGCCTGGGTCGAGTCGCTCGCCTGCGGTACCCCGATCGTCATCACCGACGCCGGCGGCGCACATGACGTGGTGACATCGCCAGAAGCAGGCCGCGTCACGATCGGCGACCCGCTCGCCTTCGCCGCCGCGATCGGCGCCCTACTGGCCGATCCGCCGCCGCCCCAAGCGACGCGCGCCACAGTCGCCAGCTTCACCTGGGAAGCCAACACCGCCGCGCTCTACGAGCATTTGGCGACGCTAGCCGCGAATCACCGAATCTAGAATCCTCCCCCGCCAGGGGGAGGTGGCACCGAAGGTGACGGAGGGGGAGGAACTCGCAACGACTGTTGCCCTTTCCTCCCCCTCCGTCTGGCAAGCGCCAGCCACCTCCCCCTGGCGGGGGAGGATCAGCAGTCTCAGATCACCCCTCGAGCGGGTACAGCGCTGCCACGATCCAGCGACCCTCACCGCGCAGAACCGCCCAAGCCCGAGCGGCAGCTCGGCTATCCATAGCCTCGATCCCGAACCCCCGTGCCTCGACCGCCCGCTTGAACGCAAGCGGCGGCTGACGCAGCGCGGAACCGGTCCCCAACAACAGGAACTCCGGCGGCGGATCGAGCGCCAGCAACGCCGCCACGTCCGCCTCGCCCAGCGCCTCGAACGCCGGCGGCTCCCAGCCATCCGCACGTTCGGGACTGATAGACAGCGCCGTGTAATAGCCGTCATCGACCTTGAACCCAGCCCGACCGATCGCCGAGATCATCGGCCCATCGGTCTTCTCGCGGTCCATTCTCATGACGTGATCAACGCTCGACCTTCGGACCAACCCGCTCGGCACCGTCCTGCACGCCGCCCTTGCGCGGCGCAGGATCGGCCCGCAGCCCCAGCGTGATCAGCAGCGACGACGACACGTAGATCGACGAATACGTGCCCACGACGATACCCAGGATCATCGCCGCGGTGAACCCGCGCAGCACGTGGCCGCCGAGCACCAGCATCGCGACCAGTGCGAGCAGGATCGTCACCGACGTCATCACGGTACGCGGCAGCGTCTCGTTCACCGACAGGTCGATGATCTCGCGCATGTCCATCTTCCGGTACCGGCGCATATTCTCGCGGATACGGTCGTCGATCACGATCTTGTCGTTGATCGAGTACGAGATGATCGTCAGCACCGCCGCGACGATGTTCAGGTCGAACTCGAATTGCGTCAGCGCGAAGAAGCCTAGCGTCATCAACAGATCGTGGACGATCGCGACGACGGTCGACACGCCGAACTGCCACTCGAACCGGACCACCGCGAACAGCGCGATGCCGAGGATCGCGAGGCCGACCGCGAGTAAACCCTTGCTGATCAGCTCGTCCGAGACCTTGCCCGAGATCGTGTCGTACTTCGAGAACGTCGCGCCGGGGAACTTCACGGCGAGGTCGTCCGACACCTTCTTGACGAGGCGGTTGGTCGCGCCTTCGTCACCGGCGGGGACGGGCAGGCGGATCGACAGCGTCTTGGGATCGCTGAACGACTGGATCGAGGCTTCGCCGACGCCGAGCCGGTCGACTTCGGTGCGGACCGCGTCGATCGACGGCGGGGTCGCGAACTTTTCCTCGATCAGGACGCCGCCGACGAAGTCGACGCCCATGTTGAGGCCCTTCGTCACGACCAGCCCGACCGCGAGCAGGGACAGCAGCAGGGTCAGCCCGAACGCCCATTTGCGGAGCGAGACGAACTTGAGGTTCGTGTTGTCGGGTACGAGTTTCAGCAGGCGCATGGTTATCTCCCGCCTCAAATATTGATCGTGGTGGGGCGGTTCTTCCGCAGCCACAGCGCGACCATCATCCGCGTGAACGTGACGGCGGTGAACACCGACGTGCAGATCCCGATCAGCAGCACGACCGCGAAGCCCTTCACCGGGCCCGAGCCGAGCAGCAGCATGATCACGCCGGTGATGGCGTGCGTCACGTTGGCCTCGAAGATCGTCCGCGATGCTTCCTTGTAGCCGAGCTCGACCGACTGGACGACGCTACGCCCGCGTCGCCGCTCCTCGCGAATACGCTCGTTGATCAGCACGTTGGCATCCACCGCGGTACCGATCGTCAGCACGAACCCGGCGATACCGGGCAGCGTCAGCGTCGCGTTCAACATCGCCATGACGGCGACGATGACCAGGATGTTGATGACCACCGCGAGGTTCGCATACAGGCCGAACCGGCCATAGGTGACGAACATGAACACGATCACGAGCAGCGCGGCGACGATCGACGCCAGCACGCCGGCGCGGATCGAGTCCTTGCCGAGATCGGGGCTGACGGTGCTCTCGGCGATCGTCTTCAAATTGACCGGGAGCTTGCCCGACCGCAGCGAGATCGCCAGCGCGTTCGCCGACTCGACGGTGAAGTTGCCCGAGATCGACGCACGACCGCCGAGGATCGGCTCGTTGATGTTGGGTGCGGAGATCACCGAATTGTCGAGGATGATCGCGAACGGCTTGTTGGTGTTCTCGGTCGTCACCTTGGCGAAGCGACGGCCGCCGACTGCGTCGAACGTGATCGCCACCTGGGCTGCGTTGGTCTGCGACTCGAACTCCTGGCGTGCATCGGCGAGTTGGTCGCCCGAGATGATCACCGATCGCTTGACCGCGATGAACGGCACGCCGCGCGGATTGCCCGGATACGGCAGCACCTGGCTGCCGACCGGGGCGATCCCCTTGACCAGATCGGCCGGGTTCGCAGTCTCGTCGACCAGCTTGAACTCGAGCTTGGCGGTCTTGCCGATCAGCTCCTTCAGCGCCTGCGGGTTCTTCAGCCCCGGCACCTGCACCACGATCCGCGTCGCGCCCTGGCGAACGATCGTCGGCTCCTTGGTGCCGAGCGCGTCGATACGACGACGGACGACTTCGGTCGCGTCCTTCATCGCGGTGTCGACCGCCTGGGTCAGTCCGGCCTGGGTCGGCTTGAGCACGAACCGGCTCGTGTCGACGACGTTGATGTCCCATTCGCGCTGGCCGCTCATCCCGGCGCCGCCGCCGGTGATCGCCAGCAGGCGCTCGCGCGCCGCGTCGACCTGGCTCGGATCACGCAGCAGAAACGTCAGCTGGCCGCCCCGCGTCGAAATGTCGCCGATCTCGATCCGCGGCGTCCCGTTGCGCATCGTCCCCGCGACGCTGTCGCGCATCGCCTCGATCCGCGTCGCGGCGAGGTCGGCGGTATCCGCCTCGAGCAGCAGATAGCTGCCGCCGGCGAGATCGAGCCCGAGGTTGATGTGCGGATGCGGAATCCGCCCCCATTGGCTCGTGGTGCTCTCGGGGAGGAAGCTCGGGATCGCCAGCAGGCACAATGCCGCCAGCAACCCGATGATCGACCCGATTTTCCAGCGCGGGAAGTCGAGCATCAGTCGTTCGCCGGCTTCGTGTTGGGGCTGGTGATGTCGGTCAACGTCGCCTTGACGACGCGCACGCGGACATTCGGCGCGATCTCGACCTCGACGACATTATCCTCGACCTTGGTCACCTTGCCCAGGATCCCGCCCGAGGTCACGACGCTGTCGTTCTTCTTCACCGCCGCGACCGAAGCCTGCAGCGCCTTCATGCGCTTTTGCTGCGGACGGATCATCAGGAAATAGAACACGACGAACACGAGGAAGAGCGGCGCGAGGCTCAGGAACGAGGCGATCCCGCCTCCCGCCGTCGTGGCGGCGCCGTCTGCGGCCTGGGCGTATGCTGGTGAGATGAACATGGAGTTCCGTATCTGTGAAGGGTGGCTCGGTTCGCGCGCCGCGCGGCCGGTCGCATTGGTCCGCCCGCTATCATCGCTTGGTGTCCCGTGCAACTGACGCAGGCGCGGACGGTTCGTGTAGAGACCACGATGAAGTTGCGACGAAACCGGCGCGAAACAGGAGAGATGCGATGATTCTGGTGATGGGACATATCAAGCTGGCCGCAGGCGAAGGCGCGAAGATCGCCGACACGCTGATCGCGCACATGGCCGCCTGCGCCAAGGAAGACGGCTGCGAGTTCTACAATCTCGCACTCGACCTGGTCGATCCCGACCTGATCCGGATCTCCGAACGCTGGGCGAGTCCCGAGGCGATCGCCGCGCACGGCCAGGCCGAACACCAGAAGGCCTTCGGTCGCGCCCTGCGCGCGTACACCATCGAGCAGGTCAGCGTGAAGTCGTATGACGGCAGCTTCTGGCGCACGCTAATGGGGGACTGAGGCAATTCTTGCGGGCAAGCGGCGTTGCGACTTGCATCGCACGCCGACCCTGCGTAGAGCGCGCGGCTCGGGCTGCTATGCGGCCCGTTCGGTCGGAGCGTAGCGCAGCCTGGTAGCGCACCACACTGGGGGTGTGGGGGTCGCAGGTTCGAATCCTGTCGCTCCGACCATTTTCTTACATCGATGAAAAGACGCGGCGCTGCTCAGGGAGCAGTCTTGCCGTTGGTTCTTGCGCGACGCTCGCCCCTCCCACAACCGCGCTCCCCTCCCTGAAAGGGAGGGGCTGGGGGTGGGTAGGCCGGTTTGAGCCCCACCGGTCCGAACATGCGGAAACCGACCCACCCCCAACCCCTCCCTGCCAGGGAGGGGGGCAGAAGGAGAAGGTTTACGCCGTCTCGCTCACCGTCGCCGCATGACCCACGGCTACCGCGCTCAAGTTAACGATCCCCCGCGCGGTCACGCTAGGCACCATCATCTGCAACGGCTTGGCGAGCCCCAGCAGCATCGGCCCCAGCGGCAGCGACTCGGTCGACGCCGACAGCAGCGACACCGCGATGTTCGCCGCATCGATGTTCGGCATCACCAGCAAGTTCGCCGAGCCCGTAAGCGGGCTGTCCGCGACCAACCGCCGCCGCAGCGCCTCCGACAGCGCCGCATCGCCGTGCATCTCGCCATCGAACTCGAACTCGGGCGCCGCCGCCTTCAGCAATGCATGCCCCGCGCGCATCTTCTGCGCCGACGGCGACCGCGACGCACCGAAGCTCGAATGCGACAGCAACGCCGCCTTCGGTTCGATCGCGAACGCGCGCACCGCCTCGGCCGCCAGCAACGTCATCTCGGCGATCTGCTCGGCAGTCGGATCGACCGTCACATGCGTATCGCAGAAGAAAAGACTGCCGGTGCGCAGGATCACCGCCGACATCGCATATAGGCGCGAAACGCCGGGCATCCGCGGGATCAGCGGCATGACGTAGGTCATCTGCGTCCACCAGTCGCCGATGCCACCACACAAGGCCGCATCGACGCGCCCCTCGCGCAGCAGCATCGCCGCCGCCACGCTCGGCCGAGTCCGCAGCGCGCGCTCGGCACTGTCGGGCGGCGATCCGCGACGGCCGACCAGCGCATTGTACCCGGCGAGCAGAGGATCGAACACTTCGCGGTCCGTACCCGGATCGAGCACCTCGACATCGGTGCCGATCGCCATCCGCAATCCGCTCGACTGGATCTTCTCGGCGATCACCTCGCGCCGCCCGATCAGCACCGGCCGCCCTATCCCCTCGTCGATCACCGTCTGCACCGCGCGCAGCGTGCGGTCGTCCTCGCCCTCGCCATAGGCGATCGAGCGCCCCGCCTGCTTGGCGCGCGCGAAGATCGGCCGCATCAGCTGGCCCGAACGATACACGAACACTTCGAGGTCACGCAGGTACGCGTCGAAATCCTCGATCGGCCGCGTCGCCACGCCCGAGTCCATCGCCGCCTTCGCCACTGCCGGCGCGACGTGAAGGATCAGCCGCGGATCGAACGGCTTGGGGATGATGTAGGTCGGCCCGAACACCGGCGTTGCGCCGCCGTAAGCGGTGACGACCACGTCCGAAGCCGTCGCACGCGCCAGGGCTGCGATCGCATCGACCGCCGCGACCTTCATCGCCTCGTTGATCTCGGTCGCGCCGACGTCGAGCGCCCCGCGGAAGATGAACGGGAAGCACAGCACGTTGTTGACCTGGTTCGGAAAATCCGAGCGGCCAGTGGCGATGATCGCGTCGGGCCGGGTCGCGTGGACCAGCGCCGGCTGGATCTCGGGCTCCGGATTCGCCAGCGCGAGGATCAGCGGATCGGGCGCGAGCAGATGCAGCCATTCCTGCTTCAGCACGCGCGGCGCCGACAGCCCGAGGAAGATGTCCGCCCCCTCCAGCACGTCCGGCAGGGTCCGCGCGTTGGTCGTGCGGGCGTACCGCGCCATGTTCGGCGGCATCACGTCGCCGCGATCCTTATGCACCACGCCCGCGATATCGGTCAGCGTGACGTTCTCGGGATTGAGCCCCATCGACACCAGCAGGTCGACCGTCGCCAGCGCCGCCGCGCCTGCGCCCGACGTCACCAGCTTCATCTGGTCGAGCCGCTTGCCGCGCAGTTCCAGCACGTTGCGCACCGCGGCGGCACACACGATCGCGGTACCGTGCTGGTCGTCATGGAACACCGGGATGTTCATCAGCTCGCGCAGCTTCGTCTCGATCTCGAAGCATTCCGGCGCCTTGATGTCCTCGAGATTGATCCCGCCGAACGTCGGCTCGAGCACGCGGACCGCCTCGATGAACGCCTGCGGATCGAGCTGGTCGATCTCGATATCGAAGCAGTCGATCCCGGCGAACTTCTTGAAGAGCACCGCCTTGCCCTCCATCACCGGCTTCGACGCCAGCGCACCGATCGCGCCGAGCCCGAGCACCGCGGTGCCGTTGGTGATGACCGCAACCAGGTTGCCCCGCGCGGTGTAATCCCGCGCCTTGTCCGGATCCGCGGCGATTTCCTCGCACGCAGCGGCCACGCCCGGCGAGTAAGCGAGCGCGAGATCGCGCTGCGTCGCCATCCGCTTGGTCGCCTCGACCGAGAGCTTACCGGGCTTGGGATAGCGGTGATAATCGAGCGCGGCTTTGCGGAAATCGTCTTCCATGGTCTTCCTAACCTGTCGGCCGCGGCGGCGACCGGGTGGGCGCGCAGACAGAGCCCGCGGCGAATGTTCAAGGCAGCGCATAGCCTTAGGCGCACCGATCCGCCAACCCCGCGCGGACGTAGCGTCGGTTTGGGTGGGGCGGGGGGCAAGGTCGCGACCCGGTACCCCACACCACAGCACCATCCCAGCACAGCACCACCCCGGCGAAGGCCGGGGCCCAATTGGAACGTCGGACATAACGAAGCGCCGTCCTCCGTCAGCACCGTCCCCCAATTGGACCCCGGCCTCCGCCGGGGTGGTGCAGAGGATGAAAAGCACTTCTCGCCCCCCTCCCTGGAAGGGAGGGGCCGGGGGTGGGTCGGCTTCCGCATACAAACCTGTCGCAACCCAAGCAGGCCAACCCACCCCCAACCCCTCCCTTCCAGGGAGGGGAGAAAGAAAGGCCGAGTGCGACGAGCCAAATTCCCCTGTCCTACAACGAACCAATATGGTTCGCTCGCCCCCAACAAAACCGGGAGTCAGCCATGACCATCGACCACCTAATCGACGCCGTCATCGACCGCGAAGGCGGCTACTCCAACCACCCCGCAGACCGAGGCGGCCCCACCCGCTACGGCATCACGGAAAGCGTAGCCCGCACCAACGGCTACCCCGGAGACATGCGCAATTTCCCCCGCGACCAGGCGGAAACCATCTACCACCGCCTCTACTGGACCCGCCCGGCCTTCGACCAGATCGCCCCCCGAGCCCCGAAAATCGCCGAAGAACTCTTCGACACCGGCATCAACATGGGCCCCGCGGTCGCCGCCACCTTCCTCCAGCGCGCCCTCAACGCGCTCAACCGCGGCGCCACCGACTACCCCGACATGATCCTCGACGGCCGCATCGGCCCCGCGACCCTGACCGCACTCGACGCCTTCCTAGCCCGCCGCAAACCCGGCGGCGAAACCGTGCTCCTGAAGGCGATCGAGGCGCTCCAGGGCGAACGCTACGTCGCCCTCGCCGAGACGCGCCCGGCGAACGAAGCCTTCCTCTACGGCTGGCTCGCGAACCGCGTCTGAGGCCCCTGCGAAAACGCTCCCAGCGTGTGAACTTTGTGCACTTCCAAATTCCCGGAGACAGCCAATGACCCCGCAACCCCTTGATCCAGCACCAGACCCCTGGATTACCCGAGCCCGCCCGACGTTCCTCTACGTGATGTACACATTGCTGCTCGGCGCGATCCCCGCAGGCCTGATCGCCGCCGTCCGCCCGCAGACGGCGCAGGCAATAGCGGCCGGCATGGCAGCGTATCTCAACGCGATCCCCGAACCCCTCTACGCGCTCTTCGGCACCGGCTATCTCGGCTACACGGTGGCGCGGGAATGGGGGAAGGGGCGGTAACCACCCAAGCCTCCTTCGTCATTCCCGCGGAGGCGGGAACCCATACTGGCTGACTTCAGTGATGAACGGGTGAGGTCCGAGGGTCTGGATCCCCGCCTGCGCGGGGATGACGGATGATGGGAGAGGGGGGATGGGAGGCGGCAGGGGCGTTGCACCCCCAAAACCAAACCCTACATCGCGCCTATGAGCAACGACCCCCACGCCATGCCGACATGGCACGGCACCACGATCCTCTCGGTCCGCCGCGGCGGCAAGGTCGTCGTGATCGGCGACGGCCAGGTCTCGATGGGCCAGACCGTCATGAAACCCAACGCGCGCAAGGTCCGCCGCCTAGGCGACGGCAGCGTCATCGGCGGATTCGCCGGCGCCACCGCGGACGCGTTCACCTTGTTCGAACGCCTCGAACGCAAGCTCGAAGCACACCAGGGCCAGCTGCTGCGCGCCGCGGTCGAACTCGCCAAGGACTGGCGCACCGACAAGTTCCTCCGCAACCTCGAAGCGATGATGATCGTCGCCGACGAGGACGTGACGCTGATCCTCACCGGCAACGGCGACGTGTTGGAGCCGGAAAACGGCGTCGCCGCGATCGGCTCCGGCGGCAACTACGCGCTCGCCGCCGCCCGAGCGCTGGTAGAATACGAGACCGACGCCGAAGTCCTCTGCCGCAAGGCAATGGGCATCGCGTCCGAGCTCTGCGTCTACACCAACGACCGCCTCACGGTCGAAACGATGGACTCGACTACGTAATCCCCCTCCCGCTTGCGGGAGGGGTTAGGGGAGGGGCTGAAATACACCCCACCCACGCCTTTCGCTGCGGCCACGCCCTCCCCCGACCCCTCCCGAGCGGGAGGGGAGAAGGTAAACAAATGAACGACCAGCTCACCCCCAAGGCCATCGTCGCCGCGCTCGACGCCCACATCATCGGCCAGGCCGCCGCGAAACGCGCGGTCGCGGTCGCGATGCGCAACCGCTGGCGCCGTCAGCAGCTCAGCGAAGATCTTCGCGACGAGGTCACGCCCAAGAACATCCTGATGATCGGACCGACCGGCTGCGGCAAGACCGAGATCAGCCGCCGTCTGGCCAAGCTCGCCGACGCGCCGTTCGTGAAGGTCGAGGCGACCAAGTTTACCGAAGTCGGCTATGTCGGCCGCGACGTCGAGCAGATCGCCCGCGACCTCGTCGAGGAAGCCATCCGCCTCGAAAAGGAACGGCGTCGTATAGCCGTCAAGGACAAGGCCGAAGAGGCAGCGATGGGGCGTTTGCTCGACGCACTTGTCGGCAAGGATTCGAGCACCGCGACGCGCGAAAGCTTCAAGCAGCGCTTCCTCGACGGTCATCTGAACTCCGCCGAAGTCGAGATCGAAGTCGAGCAGGCGCCGACCACGCCGTTCGAGATCCCCGGCGGCGCGCCGCAGATGATCAATCTCGGCGAGATGATGAAGTCGTTCGGCGGCGGGCAGCAGCTCAAGCGTCGCAAGCTCACCGTCCATGCGGCATGGGATAAGCTCGTCGAGGAAGAGGCCGACAAGCGCCTCGACCAGGACGAGGTCAGCCGTGCAGCCTTGGCCGACGCGGAAGCCAACGGCATCGTCTTCCTCGACGAAATCGACAAGATCGCAGTCTCGGACGGTCGCGGCGGCTCGATCAGCCGCGAAGGCGTCCAGCGCGACCTGCTGCCGTTGATCGAAGGTACCACCGTCGCGACCAAGTACGGGCCTATGAAGACCGACCACATCCTCTTCATCGCCTCGGGCGCGTTCCACGTCGCCAAGCCGAGCGACCTGCTCCCCGAACTCCAGGGCCGCCTGCCGATCCGCGTCGAACTGAAGGGCCTCACCGAAGCTGATTTCGTCGCGATCCTGTCCGACACGAAGGCGTCGCTGCCGCTGCAATACAAGGCGCTGATCGCCACAGAAGGCGTCGGCATCGAGTTCACCGAAGACGGCATCGCCGCAATCGCGCGCATCGCCGCCGAGGTGAACTCCGAGATCGAAAACATCGGCGCGCGGCGTCTGCAGACGGTGATGGAAAAGCTGCTGGAGGAGGTGAGCTACAACGCCGAAGACCGCGGCGGCTCGAACCTCGTCATCGACGGCGCGTACGTCGACAGCCAGCTCAAGGAAATCGCCCGCAACACCGACCTCAGCCGGTTCGTGCTCTGAGGTAAGGCGGGGGGGGCGCCACCCCCCGTTCGTGCTGAGCGAAGTCGAAGCACCTGAGTCTCATGCCCTTCGACTTCGCTCAGGGCGAACGGAGTGGGGGGTGTTTAGGAGAACACCATGGACGTGACCGAAGCCATCGCCGCTCGCCGCTCCGTCCGAGGCTTCCTTGACGCCCCCGTCGACCCGACCCTGCTCCACGACCTAGCCGTAAAAGCATCCCGAGCCGCAACCGGCGGCAACCTCCAACCCTGGCACATCGCCATCGTCCAAGGCGACTCGATGACCCGCCTCAAGGCGACGATGGCCGAAAAACTCGCCACCGGCGAAGCCGAAACCCCAGCCTACGACGTCTACCCTCGCGACCTCGTTGCCCCCTACCGAGACCGCCGCTACGCCGTCGGCGAAGCGATGTACGCCCACCTCGGCATCCCCCGCGACGACAAGCCCGCCCGCCGAGAGTGGTTCGCCCAAAACTTTCAGTTTTTCGGCGCACCCGCCGCGTATTTCTGCACGGTCGATCGCCGCATGGGCCCGCCGCAATGGTCGGACCTCGGCATGTACCTACAAAACCTGATGCTGCTCGCGGTAGACGCCGGCCTCGCCACCTGCCCGCAAGAATGCTGGGCGATGTATCCGGAAACGGTCGGGAGGGTCTTGGATCTGCCCGAAGACCGCATGCTCTTTTGCGGCATGGCGATCGGCTACGAGGACAAGAGGGCACCTGCCAATGCGTTGCGCACGGAGCGCGCGGACGAAGCGGAATGGCTGACGACGATCAGCTGATTTAAGCCATCGACGCTAACCAAAACACCACCCCGGCGAAGGCCGGGGGCCAATTGGGTAACGATGGTAACGGAGCGAAGCGCTTCGTTACACCGGCCTTGCCAACTGGGCCCCGGCCTTCGCCGGGGTGGTGTATATGGGCCGGGTACGTCGCCCCCATTTTGTTCACCCGCGAAGGCGGGTGCCCAGACTGGGTCCCCGCCTTCGCGGGGAAACAAGTTTAGAGGACCACCGTCACCGGCTTGGCGCCCTTGATCCCCGCAAGGATCATAGCCTCCCAGACCGCAAGATCGCCCGCCGCCGCCATCGCCTTGTCAGGCTCGCGTAACGTCTTCAGCACCGCCAGCGCGTCGGGCAGATAATCCGCCCACGCCGCATCGATCAACCGCGACGCCGACTCGGCATCGCCGCCGGCGTTCGCGCTGATCCGCTGTCCCGCCAGCACGCGTGCGACGCGTTCGGCGACAGGTGTAGTGGAAACGTCCATGAGTATTCTCCTCGCGGGACCGGTCTACACCAAACCCGCGAGGCGAACGAATGCTCCTTAGCGTGCCGAGCTCGGACCCGCGCCGCGGCTCGGACCACGGCCACCACCGCCGCCGGCCGGACGGCCACCGCCGCCCTGACCACCGGGACGACCACCGCCCTGCGGACGACCGCCGCCACCCTGACCGCCGCCACCCTGGCCACCACGGCTAGCACCCGCATAGTTGCGACCAGTCGTCCCGGTCGCCCGCGGCGAATGCGTCGCGCGCGGACGTGCCGGATCGCGCGGACGGTCGATCCGGACCTCGGGGTCCGCACCCATCGTCTTCACGCGCGTCTGCTTGATCTGGTTCGACAGGTTGACGAAATCGTCCGGCAGTGACCTGACCTGGACCTTCTGGCGGGTGATCCGCTCGATGTCGCGCAGGTACGCCTTCTCGTCATCCGCGCAGAACGCGACGGCGATGCCGCTCGCGCCCGCACGCGCGGTACGGCCGATGCGGTGGACATACTGCTCGGCGACGTTCGGCAGCTCGAAGTTGATGACGTGCGAGACGCCCGAGACGTCGATGCCGCGTGCGGCGATGTCGGTCGCGATCAGGACCTTGACCTTGCCCTGCTTGAACTCGCCGAGTGCGCGCTCACGCTGGCCCTGGCTCTTGTTGCCGTGGATCGCGTTCGAGGCGATGCCGTTGCCGGCCAGCAGCTTCACGACGCGGTCGGCGCCATGCTTGGTGCGCGTGAACACGAGCGCACGGTCGATCGCCGGATCGGCCAGCGTGATCGTCAGCAGCGCCTGCTTCTCCGACTGGTTGCAGAAGGTGACATACTGGTCGACGCGCTCGGCGGTCGTCGCGGCAGGCTTCACCGACACCGTCTTCGGATCGAGCAGGAACTGGCTGGCCAACTCGCGGATCGCGACCGGCATCGTCGCCGAGAAGAACAGCGTCTGGCGCTTCTTCGGCAGCATGCGAACGATCTTCTTCAGCGCATGGATGAAGCCGAGGTCCATCATCTGGTCGGCTTCGTCGAGCACTAGGATCTCGATCATCGACAGGTTCACGAAGCCCTGCTCGATCAGATCGATCAGGCGGCCCGGCGTGGCGACGAGGATGTCGACGCCGCGGCTCATGTCCTGGCGGTTCTTGTTGATGCTGGTGCCGCCGAACACGGTCGTCACCGACATCTTGCTGAACTGACCGTAGGCGCGGGCGCTGTCGGCGATCTGGCTGGCGAGTTCGCGCGTCGGCGCGAGCACCAGCATGCGGCAATGCGTCGGCAGGACGCGCTTCTGGTTTTCGGTCAGGCGCTGGATCGACGGCAGCACGAACGCCGCGGTCTTGCCGGTGCCGGTCTGCGCGATGCCGAGCAGATCGCCGCCTTCGAGCAGGATCGGGATCGACTGGGCCTGGATCGGCGTCGGCTCGGTATAGCCCTTGGCTTCGAGCGCACGGACGAGCGGCTCGGCAAGGCCGAGGTTTGCAAATGACATGAATAGTCTCTCAAATAGATGCCGGGCTCGCGAATCCACACAAGGACGCGCGAGGGGCGGTGGTGTTTTGACACCCCGCGTGAAAAGGGAAGCCCGTTGGAAACGACCGAGGCGGAGCTAAGACCGGCTAGGGTCCAATCACGCTGCATTACGCCTCGATAGCGGCCATTTGGCGTATCACGGTCGAAAAGTCAACCTTCGGTCCCTTTTTGCAACTGTGGCGGGGTCAGCGCCGAATCTGACCGAGGTGCAGATAGCGTTCGTTGAACTCTGCGGCATCGCGCAGGCGGGGCCAGTCGATCACGCTCACCTGGCGCTTCTTGCGCGCGATCAGGCCGTCGGTCTCGAGCGATTTCAGCACGCGATTGACGTGGACGGGGGTGAGGCCGAGCGCATCGCCCAACTGCTCCTGCGTCATCGGCAACTCATACGCCATCGCATCGGCGAGCGTCGATTTCTGGAACCGCACCGAAAATTCACATAGCAGATGCGCCAGCCGGCTCCGCGCATTGCGCCGCCCGACATTCAACAGCCACTCGCGGTGGATCGACGACTCGATCAGCGCGTCGATCCACAACGCCTGGCCCGCCGCCGGGCACGCCTCGATGAAAAGGCGCAATGCCGCGATCGGCACTTCGGCCAGCGTCAGCCGCGTCAGCGCCTGGATGTCGTGATCGGACTCATCGAGGAACAGGTTCTGCAGATCGACGAACTCGCCCGGCATCAGGATCGACACGATCTCGCGTTCGCCGTTGGGCGTCAGCTTTTGTCGATAGGCTAGGCCGTCCAGAATGAACGCGCAGCGCGTCGGACGCTGGCCCTCGCGCAGCATATAGGTCGACGCATCGATCGTCCGGACCTTGAACGGCAAGGCTGCGATCTGCGCACGATCGTCCGCACCCATCGCCATCCGCGATTCGAACTTCCGTAACACCTTCTCAGTCACGGTGGAGATATCCACGTGCACTCTCCGCATCCAGTGCAGGAGCACTCGTTTCTCGCTGTCACCCTCTCTGGAATAGCGCGTTGCAACAATACGCACCTTATCCCAGGATTGACCGGGCCGACAAAACCCATGTTATGACATTTATGCGCCCGATTGCCGGGACCGTGGCGAAAAACGAGGCCAGCCGTTCGGCTAGCTCGTTTCGTCGATCGTCACCGTGACCGTCAGCAGTACGCTGCCCGCCTCGTTCCGGACAGCTACGCTGAACCGAGCGCCGTCGCGCGCGATTGCCGGATGATCGCTGAGATAATCACCCGCGAAGATTACCGCCTGGACGCGCGCTTCCTCGTCGTCCGCCAGGTTCGTGCCGTCGTCGTCGTTCACGTGTTTATGGTTGTCGATATCGAAGAAGTATCTGGGCATGCTCACCTTCCTCGACCGTTACGCAAGTTCGAACCTATCAGGTCGACATTGGCTCCGCTCTTACCAAAATCAGGTTTGCTGCACGCTGGATGCTCGACTTGAACTCCGTCACGGGCGTAGGATGCGTACAAACATATAGAGGATCCGCCCCATGAAACTGGCCAGCCTGAAGCATCCCGACGCCACTCGAGGACGAGACGGCAAGCTCGTGGTCGTCTCCAACGACCTCGCCTGGTACGCCGATGCCAGCCACATCGCGCCGACGCTGCAGGCCGCGCTCGACGACTGGGATCGCCTGTCCATCGACCTGAAGAACCTGTCGACCGATCTCGAGCACGAGATGATCCCGATGCGCCGCTTCCACGAGCATGATGCCGAGTCGCCGCTGCCACGGGCGTATCAATGGGCGGATGGCTCGGCCTACGTGAATCATGTTGCGCTCGTGCGACAGGCGCGCGCGGCGGAGATGCCCGACAGCTTCTGGCACGACCCGCTGATGTACCAGGGCGGCTCGGACGGGTTCCTCGGACCCCGCGATCCGATCCCGCTCGCTGACGAGTCCTGGGGCTGCGACATGGAGGCCGAGGTCGTCGTCGTCACCGGCGACGTGCCGCTCGGCGCGAGTCGCGACAAGGCGCTGGCGGCGATCCTGCTGGTCGGGCTCACCAACGACGTGTCCTTGCGCAACCTGATCCCCGGCGAGCTCGGCAAGGGCTTCGGCTTCTTCCAGTCGAAGCCGGCGAGCGCGTTCTCGCCCGTCTTCGTCACCCCCGACTCGCTGGGCGACTGGTGGAAGGACGGCAAGCTCCACCGCAAGCTGATGGTCGACCTCAACGGCCAGCCGCTCGGTCGCGCCGAGGCCGGCGAGGACATGACGTTCGACTTCGGTACGCTGGTCGCGCACGCCGCCAAGACGCGGAAGCTTGGCGCGGGAACGATCGTCGGTTCGGGCACTGTCTCGAACCGCGGCCCCGATGGTGGTCCCGGCAAGTCGGTTGCCGAGGGCGGCGTCGGCTATTCCTGTCTCGCCGAAGTGCGGACGATCGAAACGATCCAGGGCGGCAAGCCCGTCACGCCGTTCCTCAAGCAGGGCGACGTCGTCCGGATTTGGGCGGAGGACGACAAGCGCCATCCGATCTTCGGCGTGATCGAACAGACCGTCGGCGGCTGAATTCTGCGGAGGGGGAGAAAAATCCGCGCGGCACATCGTGAATGCGCAACTCCCCCTCGCAATCTGCGTTGAAATTTAATAACAAGCCTCGGTAAGAGTGTTCCGCGGTCACAGCGGCCTCATGGAGATGGAATGACGATGGCAAGCGAGCATCCGCGCGCCAATTTGCAGCCACTTACGCTGCATATCCCCGAGCCGAAGTTCCGCCCCGGCGACGCGGTGGACTTCGCCGAAGTCGACGTGCCGCCCGCCGGCGAGGCACGCCGCCCCGACACCGCGGACAAGGCGTCCGACTTCATCGATCTCGCCTATACGTTGGTCCGCGTGCTCGATGACGACGGCAACGCGGTCGGCCCCTGGGACCCCAAGCTTTCGCCTGACGTGATGCGCCGCATGTTGCGCAGCATGGCGCTGCTCCGCGCGTTCGACGAGCGCATGTTCCGCGCGCAGCGGCAGGGCAAGACCAGCTTCTACATGAAGGCGCTCGGCGAGGAGGCGGTCGCAGTCGCGGCGGCCTATGCGCTCGACTACGAGGACATGTGCTTCCCCTCGTATCGCCAGCAGGGCCTGCTGATCGCACGGGGCTGGAGCCTCGTCGACATGATGAACCAGATCTATTCGAACACCGCGGACAGGCTCGGCGGTAAGCAGTTGCCAATCATGTATTCGGTCAAGGAAGCCGGGTTCTTCTCGATCTCAGGCAACCTCACCACGCAATACCCGCAGGCAGTCGGCTGGGCGATGGCGTCCGCCGCCAAGGGCGACACGCGGATCGCCGCGACCTGGTGCGGTGAGGGCTCGACCGCGGAGGGCGACTTCCACTCGGCGTGCACCTTCGCCGCGGTCTACCGCGCGCCGGTGATCTTCAACGTCGTCAACAACCAGTGGGCGATCTCGAGCTTCTCAGGGTTCGCCGGCGCGGAGGCGACGACGTTCGCGGCGCGCGCGGTCGGCTACGGCATTGCCGGGCTCCGCGTCGACGGCAATGACGCGCTGGCGGTGTACGCAGCGACGGAATGGGCCGCCGAACGCGCGCGGACCAACCAGGGCCCGACGCTGATCGAGCATTTCACCTACCGCGCGGAAGGCCATTCGACCTCCGACGATCCCGGCCAGTATCGCAGCGAAGGCGAGCCCAACGCCTGGCCGCTCGGCGACCCGATCAAGCGCCTCAAGGATCACCTCATCGCGATCGGTGAATGGGACGAGGAGCGCCACGCCGCGCAGGACAAGGAACTCGCCGAGCAGGTCAAGGCCGCGCAGAAGGAGGCCGAGAAGAACGGCATCCTCGGCCACGGCCTGCATCAGCCGCTCGAATCGTTGTTCGACGGCGTGTTCGAGGAACTGCCGTGGCATCTGAAGGAGCAGCGTCAGCAGATGCTCGACGAGGAAACGGCCAGCGGCCGTCCATGGGATCGCAAGGCATGAGCGACATGACGCAAGCACCCGAGTCCGAGGCAACGGACGCCGAACCCACCACCCGCATGAACATGATCCAGGCGATCAACTCCGCCATGGACATCATGATGGAGCGCGACCCGGACGTGATCGTCATGGGCGAGGACGTCGGCTATTTCGGCGGCGTCTTCCGCGCGACCGCCGGGCTCCAGGCCAAGCACGGCAAGACGCGCGTGTTCGACACCCCGATCACCGAATGCGGCATCATCGGCGTCGCGGTCGGCATGGGCGCGTACGGCCTGCGTCCCGTCCCCGAGATCCAGTTCGCCGATTACATCTACCCCGCGCTCGACCAGCTCGTCTCCGAAGCCGCGCGCCTGCGCTACCGCTCGGCCGGCGAGTTCACCTCGCCGATCACGGTCCGCTCCCCGTTCGGCGGCGGCATCTTCGGCGGGCAGACGCACAGCCAGTCGCCGGAGGGGCTCTTCACCCATATGTCCGGCATCAAGACGGTGATCCCGTCGACGCCGTATGACGCCAAGGGCCTGCTGATCGCCGCGATCGAGGACAATGATCCGACGCTCTTCTTCGAGCCCAAGCGAATCTATAACGGCCCGTTCGACGGCTATTGGGATCGCCCGTCGCAGAACTGGTCGAAGCATCCGGCCGGCGAAGTCCCGACCGGCTATTACAAGATCGAACTCGGCAAGGCGAAGATCATCCGCGCGGGCGAGGCGCTCACCATCCTCGCCTACGGCACGATGGTCCATGTCTGCGCGGCCGTGGTCGCCGAAGCCGGGATCGACGCCGAGATCGTCGACCTGCGCACGCTCGTCCCGCTCGACATCGAGACGATCGAGGCGTCGGTGAAGAAGACCGGTCGCTGCATGATCGTCCACGAGGCGACTCGCACCAGCGGCTTCGGCGCGGAGCTTTCGGCGATCGTCCAGGAACGCTGTTTCTACCATCTCGAGGCGCCGATCGAGCGCGTGACCGGGTTCGACACGCCGTACCCGCACAGCCTCGAATGGGCCTATTTCCCGGGGCCGGTTCGCATCGGCGAAGCCCTGAAAAAGATCATGAAGGACGCATAATGGTACCTTCACCCACCCCCGTTCGCTTCGAGCGCAGTCGAGAAGCCTCCAGTACCCCTCACGCAAGTTTCTCGACTTCGCTCGAAACGAACGGAATTTTTTGATGGCCCGCTTCACCTTCAAGCTGCCGGACATCGGCGAAGGCATCTCCGAGGCCGAGATCGTCGCATGGCACGTCGCCATCGGCGACCGCGTCGAGGAGGATTCGCCGATCGCCGACATGATGACCGACAAGGCCACCGTCGAGATGGAATCGCCGGTGACCGGCGTGGTCGTCGAACTCGCGGGCGAAGTCGGCGACCAGGTGTCGATCGGCGCTGCGCTGGTGGTGATCGAGACGGACGCGGTCGACGCCGCGGACGAGGTCGTCGCTGCGCCGCTGACGTCGGCACAGGCCGAGACCGCCGAACAATACGAAGCCGAGAACCCCGGCGTCGGAGAGGTGGTCGAGGCAACTCCCTCTCCCCTCCGGGGAGAGGGTCGGGGTGAGGGTCAGCCCCAGGCGGAAACGCCGGCAACTGCCCCGACCCCTCACCCCAGCCCTCTCCCCAACGGGGAGAGGGAACAGCAAGCACGTGTTCTCCCCGCCGGGGAGAGGGAGCAGAAGGCGCAACCCGTTCCTGCTGCTGAGGCGGAGCAAAAGGCCCACGCGCTCGCATCCCCCGCAGTCCGAGCCCGCGCCCGCGACCTCGGTATCGACCTCGCCTCGGTCAAATCCGACTCCGACCGCGTCCGCCACGCCGACCTCGACGCCTACCTCCGCTACGGCGCCGGCGAAGGCTACCACCCCCCGCACGCCTCACGCGCCCGCGAAGACCAGCCCATCAAGGTCATCGGCATGCGTCGCCGCATCGCCGAAAACATGGCCGCGTCGAAGCGCGCGATCCCGCACTTCACCTATGTCGACGAGATCGACGTCACCGCGCTCGAAGCGATGCGCGCCGACCTCAACGCCAACCGCGGCGGCCGGCCCAAGCTTACCATGCTGCCGCTGATGATCGTCGCGATCTGCAAGACGATCCCCGACTTCCCGATGCTCAACGCGCGCTATGACGACGAGGCCGGCGTGGTCACGCGGCACGGCGCCATCCATCTCGGCATGGCCGCACAGACCGACGCCGGGCTCACCGTCCCCGTGATCCGCGACGCACAGGACCGCAACGTCTGGCAACTCGCGACCGAGATCACCCGCCTCGCCGAAGCCGCGCGCGCCGGCAAGCTCGCCCCCAGCGAAATGGGCGGCGGCACGATCACGGTAACCTCGCTCGGCCCGCTCGGCGGCATCGCCACGACCCCGGTCATCAACCGCCCCGAAGTTGCGATCATCGGCCCCAACAAGATCGTCGAACGCCCGATCTTCAAGGGCGACGAGGTAGTCCGCGCGAAACTCATGAACCTGTCGATCAGCTGCGACCACCGCGTCGTCGACGGCTGGGACGCGGCAAGCTTCGTCCAGGGTCTCAAGAAGTACCTCGAAACCCCCGTCCTGCTGTTCGCCGACTGAGCGAGCATGAAGGGCATGCACCGCGGCGACCTGACGATCGAGGGTAAATTCGAGGGCATGCTCGAGGGCACCGCGATCGTCCCGGCCGGCGTCACCGCCGAGATCGCCGGGATGATCGACGGCACGCTGATCGTCGAACCCGGCGCGACCGTGCTCGTCAGCGGCATGATCGAAGGCGAGATCGTCGATCGCGGCGGGCAGATCACCGTAACCGGCATGGTCAGCCGCTAACCGCCGGCCGCCCACGCCTTACACGTGAAGTGCTAAAACAATCCTCCCCCGCCAGGGGGAGGTGGCAGGCAAAGCCTGACGGAGGGGGCGGCAAGCGGAGCCGCTGTTTAGGTTACGCCTTACCCACGCGCCTTCTGCAAAGACCCCGCGATCCGCCGCGCGAGACTCCGCGGCGTAAACCGTATCCCCTCGGCCATCGCGAAGTTCAGCGCACCGGACACCTTCACTGCCCGGTTTGCCGCCAGCGCCGCCAACCCGTCACGCACCACCACCGCCGGATCGCTCGCCAAACGCTCGAACAGCGCGGTATCGCCGAGCCCCGCGACATCGGCGAACTCGGTCCGCGTAGGCCCGGGGCATAGCGCCGCCACGCGCACGCCCTTGCCCTTCACCTCCTCGTGCAGCGCCTCGGAAAAGCTCAGCACGAACGCCTTGCTCGCATAATAGACCGCCATCCACGGCCCCGGCTGGAACGACGCGACCGAGGCGAGGTTGAGGATTCCACCCGATCCACGCGCGATCATCTGCGGCAGCACGGCATGCGTCAGCGCCACCAGCGCACGGCAATTCAGGTCGATCATGCCCAGTTGCAGCGCGCTATCCAGCTCCGCGAAATCACCCCGCGCACCGAACCCGGCATTGTTGATCAGCACGTCGATCGGCAACGCGGCGGCTGCGATGGCAGCAATGAGCGTGTCCGGACCAGCCTGATCCGCAAGATCGGCGGCGAAGACATGCACCGTAACCCCGTGCGCCGCACGCAGTTCGGCCGCCAGTGCCTCCAACCGATCGACCCGACGCGCGGTCAGGATCAGCGCATTGCCCTGGGCCGCAAGCGCGCGCGCAAAACCTTCGCCCAACCCCGCCGATGCGCCGGTGATCAATGCCGTCGTCATAGCCCGCATCCCTATCCGAGAAGACGCGAACCTGCGCCGCCGCCGATGTCTTGGCAACTACACCCTCTCCCATCGGGGAGAGGGAAGGGGCCCGCGACGTCTTCGCCGTGGGAAGGGTGAGGGCACGCCTCCATCGGCGCCGGCGTCAAACGATCTCGAACAACCCCGCCGCGCCCATGCCCCCCGCGGTGCACATCGACACCACGACATAACGCACGCCACGCTTGCGTCCCTCGATCAGCGCATGCCCGACCAGCCGCGACCCCGTCATCCCGAACGGGTGCCCGACCGCGATCGCGCCGCCGTTGACGTTGTACTTCTCCGGATCGATCCCGAGGAAATCGCGACAATACAGGCACTGCGACGCGAACGCCTCGTTCAGCTCCCACAGCCCGATGTCACAAACCGACAACCCTGCCCGCTCGAGCAGTTTCGGAATCGCGAAAATCGGCCCGATCCCCATTTCCGCCGGGCTGCACCCCGCCGCCTGGAACCCGCGATAGATGCCGAGGATATCCTTGCCCTCGGCCTCGGCCGTCTTGCGATCCATCAGCAGTTGCGCAGATGCCCCGTCCGACAGCTGGCTCGCATTGCCCGCAGTCACGCTCGATCCCGGCCCCGAGAACTCGCCGCCTGGCCACACCGTCTTCAGCCCGCGCAATCCCTCCAGCGTGGTGCCGGCGCGAATGCCCTCGTCCTGCGACAAGGTGACGCTCTCGATCCCGGCATGCGCGCCCTGCTTGTCGTACAGCGCCTTCTCCACCGTGATCGGCACGATCTCCTCGGCGAACGCTCCGCTCGCCAGCCCGGCGGCAGCACGCTGCTGGCTCATCGCGGCATACTCGTCCTGCGCTTCACGGCTGATCCCGTATTTCTCCGCGACGATCTCCGCGGTCTCGATCATCGGGATATACGCCGCGGGCTCCTTCGCCACGACGCTCGCATTGACGAACCGCGGCGCGTCCTTCGTCACGGTATAGCTGATCGACTCCATCCCGCCCGCCAGCGCGACATCCGCCTCGTCGCACATGATCGTCCGCGCCGCGAGCGCCACCGCGGTCAGCCCCGACCCGCACTTCCGGTCGAGCGTGAACGCCGGCACCGACTCGGGCAGCCCGCCCGCGAAGATCGCCATCCGCCCGGCGTTCCCGCCCTGCGTACCCCATTGATTGCCGACCCCCCAGAACACCTCGTCGATCCGCGCCGGATCGATCCCCGCGCGCTCGACGACGGCATTCATCACATGCCCCGCCAGCACCGGCGCCTCGGTCGCATTGAACGCACCACGATACGCCTTGCCGATAGCGGTACGGGCGGTCGAGACGATGGCGGCTTCACGCATGCTGGAACCTTTCGAGGATCGGGTATGCACTCGACCTAGGCTTTCCGGCGCGGCGGCGAAACCCCTTAAGGAACGCGCGCGAGCCATCCCCCGGTAAATCCGGCACGGTCCAGCCCGCGTCGGATATGCGGGTTCCGCCGCATCGTGTTCCAGACCATGCCGGTTCGCCAATTCTCGATCATCGCGACGATCGGGCCCTGGTCGATCCCGAGGTAGTCGTTGTCGACCCAGCCCACGCCGGGCACGATCCGACCATGCTTGAGCGGTTCGCCCATCTCGGTCAGCGTCGGGTTGAAGGCGTCGAAGAACCCGTATTTGCCGTAGATCCCCCTGCCGTATCGATCGTGCATCGCGGTGATCGTGGGGATGACGAGATCCGGCGCAAACACGATCGACCCGACCGCAGCGGTAGGTGCGAGCGTACCGTCGTCGCGCGCGCCGGGCCCGCGTTCGGAGTAACTGAAGAACTCCCGCACGCGCCCGCCAATCGTCGCCTTGAAGTCGCCGGGACCGTCGCACGCGGTCAGTCCCCAGATGTCGGGGCCGTAGCCGGCGAATCCGCCCGCATTGGCGATCGCATAGTCGCGCTGTGCGATCGTCGCGCGCTTGCTGTTCTCGAAATAATCGATGCCCTTGGTCGCGATATACGCGTCGCGGATGCCGCGGAAATCGACCCAGACGTGGCTGTACTGGTGCACGAACATCGGCGGATAATGGAGATGATCGCCGCGCCACGACGGCTCGAACTTTTCGGTCAGCGCCCCCCAGGTCGATGGCGGCAGCGGATGCGTCGGCGATCCCAGCGCGAGCAGATACATCAGCATCCCCTCGTTGTAGATATTCCAGTCGCTCGGGATGAAGCCGCTTTCGGGATGCCAGCCCATCGACAGGAACGGCGCACGCGGCGTGATCCACGTCCAGTCGACCGCGCCGTAGATCTGGTCGGCCAGCGCGCGGATCCGCTGCTCCTCGGGGTGATCGCCGTCGAACCAGCTCTGCGCGAACAGCATCCCGCCGAGCAGCAACGCGGTATCGATCGTCGACAGTTCCGCGCGCGCGAACCGCTGGCCCTTGGTGATGCCGAGAAAGTGGTAGAAGAATCCCTTGTACCCGCTGTTACCGGTCGACTCGGGGCCCATCGGTGCGATCGCGAAGAACTCCATCGTCGCCAGCGTCCGCTTGCGCGCCTGTTCGCGCGTGATCCAGCCGTTGACGACGCCGATCGGATACGCCGTTAGCGCGAAACCGACCGCCGCGATCGACGAGAAGGACGGCGTCGGCCAGCGATCGAGCGCGAGCCCGGTGACCGGATCGGTCGTGTCCCAGAAATACAGGAACGCACGCTCCTGCAGATTGTCGATCAGCGGGTTGGCGGACGGCGGCGGTGCAGGCGGCGCCGTGCCTGTAACGCTCTCGATCGCCTTGACCAGCGGCCGCCCGACCGATGTGCATCCCGCGGTAAGTCCACCGAGCGAGATTGCCCCGGTGCCGAGAAACTGCCGTCGATCGAGCATCCGAACTCCTGATCAGGGTACGCCACGACCATGAGGTCAGGCGGGCGACTGGAAGGGTCGCCCGTCCTTAACGCATCAGAACCTGTAACCAACCCTGAACTGGATCCGCCGCGGGAGGGTCAGGAGGTTGGTTGGCGCGTTGGTGGTGCGGTCGAACGAATAGGCCTGCCCGACGCCCAGATACCCGGAATAGCCGCCGTAGTTCTTGTTGTTGAACGCGTTGAGCAGGTCGACCGCGACGTTGATATTATGCGTGTTGAACACCTTGATGTTGTTCTGCAGCGTCAAATTGACCTCGCAGAACGCGAACACGCTGCCCAGGCAGTTCTTCGGCCGGTACAGCGACCGGATGACCTGCTGGTTGACGCTGGTCCCGGCCGACTGGTCCTGCAACTGGAACGCGGTGCCGGTGCCGAGCGTCGTCAATGTCGAGAACTGGAAGCCCAGCGGCAGGTCGGCGATGCCCGACAGGACGATCCGGTGGCGCTCGTCTTGGTCGGCGATCGGCCGCCAGCCATATTGGTCCGGCGTCGGCTTATCGAGGCTGAACAGGTCTCCGCCGTCCTGCTCGGCCTTCGACAGCGTATAGGCGAGATTGAAGCCCCAGCCCGACGCGACGGTATAATCCTTGTCGATCGTCACGAGCAGCGCCTTGTAGCGCGTCCGCAGGCCATCATAACCAATCAGGACGTTGCCGAAGCCGTTCGCCCGCGGGATCGTCGTGTCGCAGCATGATCCATCTGCGTTGCGCGTCGCGAACAGGTGCGTGTAGCCGTTCTGGCCGCGAACGTACGAGCCGGTCACCGACGCGCGGAACACGCCGAACTTCTGGCGCACGCCGAAGCTGAACTGATCGGTGGACGGCGCCTTGGCGTTGTTCTTGACCGCGAACAGGTCGGGCAGGCCGGTCTGTGCGGTAGCGCGTAAGGCCAGCAGGCCGTCGCGGGTCAGATACTGTGGATCCCACCGGACGGTCGGGTTCCCGTCGCGCGGCTGCCCATCGCGCGAGAAATTGAAGACGCCGGTCGCGTATTGCAGGCGGAATTGCTCGTCGAGCGTGTTGTTGAACACGTTGCGATCGTAATATTTGCCATATCCGCCGAAGATCACGGTGCGCTGGTCGTCGTTCACGTCGTAGCTGAAGCCGATGCGCGGCTGGAACATGTCCTTGCGGGTCGGGCGGTCGCTGCCGTCGGTGATGTAGTTCGCCGGGTCGAAATACTCGGTCCTCGGAAGGGCGTTCAACGTCGCGACCGCCGCTGCGGGGGTGCGATATTTGTTGTTGAACAGGTTGCTCTCGTAGTCCCAGCGCAGGCCGATGTTGATCTGTAGCTTGTCGGTGACGTCCCAATCGTCCTGAATGTACGCGCCCAGCTGCGAATTGGAGGCGATGATCCGCGGGTTGCCGACACCAAGCTGCGCCTGCGCCGGGAAGCTGAAATCGAGTCCCTTGGTCGCGTCGTTCTGGAAGAAGTAGCGCGGCTGGACGAAGAAGTTCTTGGTGAAATCGTAATCCTGGAATGCGAACCGCAGGCCACCCTTGATCGCGTGGTTCTGCAATCCGTTATACGTCAGGTCGTCGCGCAGGACATAGCTCTGCTGGCTGATCCGCTGCGTCGAATCCTTGCCGCCAAAGGTGATGACGCCCTGATATTCGAAGCTTGGATCGTCGGGGTTCAGCGAGGAAGGATTATATACCGCATCGAGATACGTCAGGTTAGCTTCGTTGACAAAGCTGTCGCCGGTGTACGTCCATTTATAGGTATAGGTGTCGGTCTTGTTGATCTTGTTGACCGCCGCCGAATACGCGATGTTGGCGGAGCCGAAATTGGCGCCGAAGCCCGAGACGTCGGTCTCCTGGCGGCGGCTGAACGACAGGTCGAACACCTGGCGCTCGTCGGGGGTGAAGGTCAGCTTGCCGAAGTAGAAATCGCCGCGATACGGGCTGACATAGGTGCCTTCATACTGGCCGAACCGGGCAAGGTTTTCCGGTGTGCGCTGGCCGACCGTCACGCTCGATGCACGGTTCTGGTCGTTGCCTTCGTACGCGCCGAAGAAGAACAGCTTGTCCTTGATGATCGGGCCACCCAGCGAGATGCCGTATTGCTTGCGTTCGAACTTCGGCTTGCCGCGATCGGCACGCTGATCGAGGATGTTGGCCGCGGTCAGGCTGCGATCGGTATATTGGCCGAACATCTCGCCGTGGAAGTCGTTGGTGCCCGACTTGGTGATCGCCGTGACGATGGCCGACCCGGCCTGCTCGTATTCCGCCTTGTAGTTCTGCGTCAGCACGCGGAACTCCCCGACCGCGAGCTGGCCGAACGGATTGCCCCGGCTGTCGGTCTGGCCGGCGATCCCGCCGAGCGTCTGGCTCTTCAGGCTGGTACCGTCGATGAACACGTTGACTTGGCTTGCGGGCGAGGCACCGGCGACGATGCCCTTATTGGTCTCGCTGTCGTTGTAGCGAACGCCGGGGGCCAGCGCGGCGAAGGTCAGGAAGTTGCGATCACCCTGCGGCAGGATGCGGATCTGGTTCTGGCTGACGTTGGTCGCGACTTCGGAGGTCTTCGTCTCGACCAGGCGTCCGGCGGTGACGACAATGTCGCCACCGTCATTGGCAGCACCGCCGGTGGTCGTGTCCGTCTGCGTGGTGGACGCTGGCGCGGGTGCGGCCAGGACGGCGTCGAGCGTCGCCGACTGTCCGACGCCCACCGAGATCCGTTGCACCGAGACGTCGCCGTTCGGTCCGGTGACCGTGATCGTGTAGGGCGCCGGGCGCAGGCCGTTGAGGATGTAGCTGCCGTTCGCGCTGCTCGTGGCGCGGAAGGTCTGGTTGGTGCTGGTATTCACCGCCACTACGGTAGCGCCGGCCACCGCCGCGCCCGCCGCATCGCGGACCTGTCCGCGGATCGCGGCAGTCGTCGTCTGCGCGGTCGCGGTGGTCGGCAGGGCGACTGCCGAACCGAGGATCGTCGTCGTCACCAGCGCAGCGCGCAGCGCCGCGACCATCATGGTCTTCATGTCGAATAGTCCCCTGTGTTGGACGGGATCGGCAAATGGCTGGGCACAATCGGGGCTGTCCTGCCGATGGCAGTGCCGAATGCTGCTGCTCGCGACGGTCGCGACCCCATGCCCTGGACCTCTCCGGTTGCCGCTCCCGATGAAGACGGCCCCGGCGCCATGATCTTTGTCGCGCTGCCGGGATCGAGGCTCTACGCTCGCTTCTCGAACTCTGCCAATGGCTGGAAGACGTCGGGCGTGGATTCGGCGACGGTCCGTGTCATAATCGCCACAATCCATGTTTGCGCCCCATATTAGCCGCGTTCGACAGTAATGAGGCTGAAGATGACCAATGATCCCTTGGGTTTTTCCGGCGTCGACGTCACCCGCGACGCGCATGTCGCGATCGTCACGTTCGCGCGGCCGCCGCACAACTTTGCCGATCTCGCGCTGATCGAGGCGATCGGGGCTGCGTTCGCCGCCGCGGATGCCGACCGCGACGTGCGCGCGATCGTGCTGCAATCCGAGGGCAAGGTGTTCTGTGCGGGCGCGGACCTCGTCAACGCCAATCCGGTCGCCGCGGACCGGACGGAAGGCGAGCGCAACCCGTTCTACGTCGCCGCCGCCAAGCTGTTCGCAGTCGAGACGCCGGTCGTCGCCGCGATCCAGGGTGCAGCGGTCGGGGCAGGGCTCGGCCTCGCGCTCGTCGCCGATTTTCGCGTGGCCTCGCCCGAGGCGAAGTTCGTCGCCAATTTCGTCCAGATCGGCTTCCACCCCGGCTTCGGGATCTCCGCGGTGCTGGAGCGCGTGATCGGACGCCAGCGCGCGCTGCTCATGACCCTGACCGCGCGTCGTATCCGCGCCGAGCAGGCGGAGGCCTGGGGGCTGGCGGACGCGGTGGTACCCGCGGACCAGTTGCGTGCTGAAGCGCTGTCGCTCGCAAGGGAGATCGCGGCCGGAGCACCGCTAGCCGTGGGGTCTACACGCAAGACGATGCGCGGAGACTTGTTCGCGCTGGTCCAGTCACAGACCGATCACGAACTCGCCGAACAGGCCTGGTTGCAGAAAACCAACGACTTTGCGGAAGGCGTCCGGGCGGTCAGCGAACGCCGTCCGGGTAATTTCACGGGCACCTGAAAACATGTTCCCCCGCGAAGGCGGGGGCCCAGTCTGGGCTACCACCTTCGCGGTAGAACAAGCTCGAAGCGCAACCTGCCCCTCACTTCATCAAGACAAGCTCTTCCGCCATCGTCGGATGCAGCGCGACCGTCGCGTCGAAATCGGCCTTGGTAAGCCCGGCCTTCACCGCCACCGCAGCCGATTGCAGGATCTCCGGACAGTCCGGCCCGATCATATGAATCCCCACAACCCGGTCGGTCTCGCCGTCGCAGATCATCTTGTACAGCGAGCGCTCGTTGCGGCCCGCCAGCACGTTCTTCATCGGCCGGAAGTCGCTCGAATACACCCTTACCGAGCCGAGTGCTTCCCGCGCCTGCGACTCCGTCATGCCGACGCCCGCCATCGGCGGATGGCTGAACACCGCGGCGGGTACGTTGGCATAATCGACCCGCGTCGGCTTGTTGCCATAGAAGGTGTCGGCAAACGCCTGCCCCTCGCGGATCGCGACCGGGGTCAACTGGATCCGGTTGGTGACGTCGCCGACCGCGAAGATCGAGCCGCAGCTCGACCGATTATCCTCGTCGACGACCACGGCGCCCGCCGCGTCCATCTCGACGCCCGCGGTGTCGAGCCCGAGGCCCTTGGTATTGGGCAGGCGTCCCGTCGCGAACATCACGAGATCGACGACGATCGGCTCGTGGCCGCTCATCTTGACCGTCAGGCAGCCGTCCGAATCCTTCTCGATGCTCTCGAACGCAGCGTTGAAGCGGAAGTCGATGCCCTTGCTCATCGAGATCTGAAGCAGGCGATCGCGGATCGATTCGTCATAGCCGCGCAGGATCACGTCGGTCCGGTTGACCAGCGTCACGTGCGATCCGAACTGGTGGAAGATCCCAGCGAACTCGTTGGCGATATACCCCGCACCGGCAATCAGCACGCGCTTCGGCACATCGTCGAGGTGGAACACCTCGTTCGACGTGATGCCGTGCTCGGCACCGGGGAATTCGGGCACCAGCGGATGCGCGCCGACCGCGATCAGGATCTTCGCGGCGGTCTTCGTGGTGCCATCGGCGAGCGTGACTTCATTCGGCCCGGAGACGACCGCGCGCTGGTGGATGATGTCGACGTGATTGTTCTGCAGCGTGGTCGTGTAGGCGCCGTTGATCCGGTCGACCTCCTCCATCACGTTGTCGCGCAGCGTCGGCCAACTGAACGCGCAATCGTCGGGCACCTGCCAGCCGAAACGCTTGGCGTCCTTCAGATCCTCGGCAAAATGCGCGCCGTAGATCAGCAGCTTCTTCGGCACGCAGCCACGGATCACGCAGGTGCCGCCGACACGGTATTCCTCCGCGACCGCAACGCGTGCACCGTGCGCCGCGGCAACGCGCGACGCACGCGTCCCGCCCGAGCCTGCGCCGATGACGAACAGGTCATAGTCGAATGGGGTATCGGTCGCGGATTTGGTCTCGGTCACGGGCAGTCCTCGTAGGTCGCGTGCCGCTGGTGAGCGGCTTGCATGCCATCTGGGGCAGGGGGCGCGAGGCGGCAACCCCGGCGCGGCGATCACGCTGATCGTCTAAGCCTATCGCTGCCCAGCCTTGCGCATCGGCATCGCATCGATCGTCGCCTCCAGCGCGGCGGCGGGGAAGGGCTTGGCACTACGCAGTTTCTCGCCACCGTCCTTGCCGATCAGGATCGCGGTGAAGGCGACAGGGAGGTGATATTTGCGGCGGAGCGCTGCTGCTGGGTCGCCCGCGCCCCGGACCGTGTCTCCAACGATTTCGACAACGGTGAGATCGCGGGCGGCGGCGCTGCTCTTCCACGCGGCGAGAACGCGGCGTTGCTCGGCGAGTGCGGGATCATCAGCGGCTGGGGCGGACACGATCAATATCCGCCGCTCCCACTTCATCTGCGCGACGGTGGGTGAGGCTGCGAGCGCGATGGCAAGGAGTAGAGGCATGAGGATGTAACGCCTCAGCCTCTCCAGTTCTCCCGCGCCTCTAGTTCTCCCGCGAAGGCGGGAGCCCAGGGTCACAAGCGCTGTGGCTGGTATCCTGGGCCCCCGCCTCCGCGGGGGAACAAGAAAGAGGTTTCCTCTCGGAATTACCCGAACGCGCGCTTGATCAGGTCGTCCGTCGAAGGATCGAACGTCTGCCCGCCCTTCTCAGCCGCCTTCGCCATTTCCTTCCCCAGCTCGACCCCGAACTGATCGAACGAGTTGATCCCCAGCAGGACGCCATTCACGAACACCCGGTGCTCATAAAACGCGATCAGCGCGCCCAGCGTGCGCGCATCCAGATCGTCGAGCAGCAACGTCGAAGACGGCCGATCGCCCGAATAGCTCCGCGCCGGATCCTCGACCTGCTTGCCCGCCATCAACGCCGCACCCTGCGCGAACGCATTCAGCAACAGCGCCCGGTGATGCTCCTCGGGCAACGTATCGCCCGGCTCGATCACCGCGATGAACTCGACCGGCACGAGATGCGTACCCTGGTGAAGCAACTGGAACACCGCATGCTGCGCCTCCGTACCGACGCCACCCCAAGTGATCGCCGCCGACGGCCGCCCGAGCGGCTGACCGTCGACCGTCACAGACTTGCCGTTCGACTCCATCTCCAACTGCTGGAGATAGCTCGGCAGCAACCGCAACCGCTCGTCATACGCGAACGGCGCGCGCGTCTCGGCATGGCGGATCTGCGTGTAATACAGGTCGGCGAACGCCGCGAGCGCCGGCGCGTTCTCATGCAGAGCCGAAAGCCGGAAATGCCGATCCATCTCAGCCGCACCTTCGAGCAGCTCCTCGAACCGGTCCCAACCCAGCGCGATCGCCGCGGGGAACCCGATCGTCGACCACAGCGAATAGCGCCCACCGACGCTCTCCGCGAACGGCAGGATGCGCGTCTCGTCGACGCCCCATTCCATCGCCTTTTCGGGCGACGCGGTCAGCGCGATCACGCGGCCATACGGATCCTCGACATTATGCTCGGTCATCCACTGCAGCACGCTTTCGGCGTTCATCAGCGTCTCGGTCGTCGTAAAAGTCTTCGACGCGACCACCAGCAACGTCGCCGCCGGATCGAACTTCGCGAACACGTCCTCCAGCGCGACGCCGTCGACATTGGCGACGATCGCCACGTCGTACCTTTTGTCGTCACGCCCCAGCGCATCGACCAGCAACTGCGGCCCCAGCGCCGATCCACCGATCCCGACGTGCAGGATATGCCGCACCGGACCCAGCGCCTCGGCCTCGATCGCATCGATCAGCGTCCGCATCCGCTGGTGGCTCGCCTGCGCGATCGCGACGCTCTCGGGCTTGCCCTCGCCGCGCTCGGCGGTGTGTTCGACCGCGCGGCCCTCGGTGACGTTGACGACCTCGCCCGAGAACA
Source organism: Sphingomonas sp. PP-CC-1A-547 (assembly GCF_003610375.1). Classification (GTDB taxonomy): domain Bacteria; phylum Pseudomonadota; class Alphaproteobacteria; order Sphingomonadales; family Sphingomonadaceae; genus Sphingomonas. The sequence continues at coordinate 3,339 of NZ_RAPZ01000012.1, read as the reverse complement.
GCGCCTGACGCTTGCCGGCCAGGTCCTGCGCCTTCGCCATCTCCTCGAACGCGGTCACCATGTCCGTCGTCAGGTGCGTCTTCGACCAGTCGAAGTGGATCCCCGCGACGTCGAGGCTTAGCTTCGAGAGGCGCTCCGAGTCCGCTGCGAACAGGTCGGTCAGCTTGGTGGCGGGCAGGGCTTCGATCTTGGACCAGTCGGCGGTCATGCTACTTCTCCGAATAGACGTGCGCGCCGGTCATGCTGCAAGCGCGAGACCGCGACAACGCTCTTTCGGTGACACGTATCCCGCACACGCTTGACGATAGGCGCAGGTTGAGCAAACCCGCGCGGATGGCAAATGACGTGAAGACCAAACCCGTACGTTCGGAAACGAGCGAGACCTTCCGCTTTCTCCTGAAGCTGGCGGTGGTCGTGCTGATCCTGCGCAGCTTCATCTTCGCGCCGTTCAGCATTCCGTCCGAATCGATGCTGCCCCGGCTGCTGATCGGCGACTATCTCTTCGTCTCGAAGTGGAACTACGGCTATTCGCGCTGGTCGCTCCCCGCGGGCATCCCGCTGATCCCCGGCCGCATCTTCGGCAGCACGCCGACCCGCGGCGACGTCGTCGTCTTCCGCGCACCCGAAGTGCTCGACCACGACGTCATCAAGCGCGTCATCGGCCTCCCCGGCGAGACCGTCCAGATGCGCCAGGGCACCGTATACCTCAACGGCAAGGCGATCCCGAAGCTCCGCATCGCCGACTTCACGATCCCGCTGACCGAGAACTTCAACGCCGAGAAATGCGGCGCGCCGTACGTCGACGTCGTCGCGAACGTCCAGATCTGCCGCTACCCGCGCTTCCGCGAAACGCTCCCGGGCGGCCGCAGCTACGAAGTCCTCGACCAGGCCGAACTCCCCGATCGCGACGACACCGGGCTCTATACGATCCCCGCCGGCCACATTTTCGTGATGGGCGACAACCGCGACGACAGCGGCGACAGCCGGTTCCCCGCACCGCAAGGCATGGGCTACGTCCCGCTCGAGAACGTCGAGGGCAAGGCGGTCGTCAACTTCTTCTCGACCGACGGCGACGCCGAATGGCTGAAGCCCTGGACGTGGGTCAGTGCCGCGCGCTGGAGCCGTATCGGGGAAGGCTTTTGAGCGACCTCGCCGGCTGGCTGAAGACGCTCTTCGGCCGCGCACCGACCAACCTCGCCCCCTATGAGCGCGCGCTGACGCACGGCAGCCAGGCCGCGGCGAACTACGAGCGTCTCGAGTTCCTCGGCGACCGCGTGCTCGGCCTGATCATCGCCGAATGGCTTTATGAACTGTTCGCGACCGACCCCGAGGGCTCGCTGTCGAAACGCCTCAACGCACTCGTCACCGGCCCCGTCTGCGCCGACGTCGCGCGCGAACTCGGCGTCCGCGCGCACCTCAAGCTCGGCAAACAGGCCCGCGACGACGGCGCGAGCGACAGCGACAACGTGCTCGGCGACGTGATGGAGGCGCTGATCGGCGCCTGGTACCAGGAAGCCGGCCTCGATGCCGCCCGCGCCTTCGTCCGCGGCGCCTGGGGTGATCGCGTCCAAGCCGGCGCAAAAGCCCCGCAACACCCCAAGTCCGCCCTCCAGGAATGGGCCGCCGCCCACAACCGCAAGCCCCCCGAATACACCATCGTCGAACGCACCGGCCCCGGCCACGCCCCGAAATTCACGATGCTGGTGTCAGTCGGCAAGCTAGCCGAAGCGACCGCGACCGGCTCCAGCAAACAGGAAGCCGAAACGGCCGCGGCCAAGGCGCTGCTCGAGAAGCTCGGCTAAGAAGGTTGGTTCACGCGGAGACGCGGAGCCGCGGAGGCGGTGCGATTGGAACTCCGGACTTGCCCCGAACGCCTCCGAGATAATCGGCGGTGCATAATTGCAGATGACGCAAGCCCCATGCACACCATCTCCGCGGCTCCGCGCCTCCGCGTGAACCATTTCTCCTTCTCGGACTGCGCCCGACGCGCTGGCGAGTGAGGCCGCAGTTTGGCGGGAATGACGCGAGGGCGTTTTGTCTGTATGACCGTCCCCGAATATCCCGATGCCGAAAAGAGCCTAAGTGACCGAACCTACCACGCCTGAAATCTCCACCCCCAAGCATTGCGGCCTAGTCGCCATCGTCGGCGCGCCGAATGCGGGTAAGTCGACGCTCGTCAACGCGCTCGTCGGCCAGAAGGTCGCCATCGTCAGCCCGAAGGCGCAGACGACGCGCGCGAAGCTCATGGGCGTCTCGATCGAAGGCGACACGCAGATCCTGCTCGTCGACACCCCCGGCATCTTCGAGCCCAAGCGCCGCTTCGACCGCGCGATGGTCGCCGCCGCCTGGGGCGGTGCGGAAGGCTCCGACATCATCGCGCTGGTGGTCGACGCAAAGGGCGGGATCGGCGGCAAGGTCACGACCATCGTCGAGTCGCTGGTAGGCCGCACCGAGCCGATCTGGCTGATCCTCAACAAGGTCGATCTCGCCGACAAGACCAAGTTGCTGATCCACGCCGAGAAACTGAACGCGCTGCTGCCGTTCGCCGAGACGTTCTTCATCAGCGCCGGCACTGGCGACGGCCTCGCCCACTTCAAGACGGAGCTCGCCAAGGCGATGCCAGAAGGTCCGTGGCACTATCCCGAAGACCAGGTATCCGACTCGACCGAGCGCGCACTGGCGTCCGAAGTCACGCGCGAGCAGCTCTATCTCCAGCTCCACGCCGAGCTCCCCTATGCGAGCACGATCGAGACCGAACAGTATATCGAGCGCCAGGACGGCTCGTTGGAAATCCACCAGCAGATCCTCGTCGAACGCCCCACCCAGCGCGCGATCGTGCTCGGCAAGGGCGGCGTCCGCATCAAGGAAATCGGCGCCCGCTCGCGCATCGAACTCTCCTCGATCACCGGCAAGCCCGTCCACCTGTACCTGCACGTAAAGGTAAAACCCGGCTGGGACGAAGACCGCGAAGTCTACCGCGACATGGGCCTCGACTGGGTCGACTGACCTCACCGAAGAGACTGTTCCCCCGCAAAGGCGGGGGCCCAGACTGGACTCCCGCCTTCGCGGGAGAACAAATCTTCCGTCGCTCACGAGGCGCGCAGAAGTCGCCAACCCACCACCACCCCGGCGAAGGCCGGGGCCCAATTGGGGGACGCCCATAACGGCGGGCAGTGCGTAGTTACTGCGACCTCTCCAATTGGACCCCGGCCTTCGCCGGGGGGGGCGATGTGGCGTAGCGACCGCTTCTCTATCGCGGCCTGAGTCAACAGGCGCAGACCACTCTCCGCCGCCGCGAGTGCGCCGGTTTGAGGAATTGGTAGGCGACGAAAATACAAA